>CAXSDA010000012.1:0-72703 GCA_964236515.1 uncultured Actinoplanes sp. | reverse complement strand
CGTACGCGTCGATGAACCGGTTCCGCAGGCCGCGGGCCGGCTGGCCGCTGAACGCCCGGGTCACCACCGTGCCGGTGAACTCGCCCGACAGCAACGCCGTCCGGTGCGCCGGCCGGGTGCCGGCCTCGTCGGCGAGCAGGAATGCGGTTCCACATTGGACGCTGATCGCGCCTGCCGCCAGCAGGGCGGCGACCCCGGCGGCGGTGCTGATCCCACCGGCGGCGACGACCGGCAGGTCGGTGACCGCGCGGACCGCGGCCAGGATCTCCGGTGCGGTCGTGTCACCGCGGTAGCCGGCCGGATCGGTGGTCGCGGCGTGCCCACCGGCCGTGCCGGCCTGCGCGATCAGGGCGTCCGGACCGGCCGCGATCGCCCGGACGGCC
Source organism: uncultured Actinoplanes sp. (assembly GCA_964236515.1). GTDB lineage: Bacteria > Actinomycetota > Actinomycetes > Mycobacteriales > Micromonosporaceae > Actinoplanes. Next base: position 72,320 of record CAXSDA010000012.1, on the reverse strand, counting down.
TCGGCGGCCGAGGTCACGGTGATCAGGACGGCCGATCCGCGGGCCCGCAACGCGTCGACGACCGGCCGTGCGGGCACCCCGAAGGTGAAGCTGACCAGGGGCACGGCGTAGGCCTCGGCCAGCGCCACCTTGGCCGCGAAACGGTCGTCGTCGTGCACCCGGACCGGGGGCAGGTCGACGCCGTACCGCTCCGCCTCCGGTTGCAGCAGCCGGCAGTAGCGGTCGATCGCCGACAGGTCGGGCGGCGGCGGCATCGGGACGAAGATGTTCAGCCCGTACGGCCGGGTCGTGGCCTGAAGCCGGCGCACCTCCGCCTCGACCGCCGCCGGCGTCTTGTAGCCCGCGGCCAGGAACGCCGTCGCCCCCGCGGCGGTCGCCGCCTCGACCAGTTCCGGCGTGGTCGGGCCGCCGGCCATCGGCGCCACGATCACCGGCCGGATCAGATCCCGCATGGGCCGAATGTACGTGGGTGTCCCGGCGGCCGGGCGGTGCGGTTCTTACGATTCTCTTAGATGGAGGCGGCCGGAGCGTAAAGTCCGGGAGTCCAACCTGGTGGTCGTCCGCACCGCGATCGACCCGTCTGGAGCAGACCATGACCTTACCGACGCCGGAGCCCGGCGAGCGAAGGGCCGCCGAGCCGTCGCCGGCCACCGAGCAGCCGACGACCGGGCAGCCGACGACCGAGACCCCGGCCGCGGCGCCGCCGGCCGCCGAGCACGAAGCGGCCGCGCCGCCTCCGCCGCCCGGTTCGTATGGACCGCCGCCCGGTTCCTACGGACCGCCGCCCGGGTCGTACGCGACGTATTCGTCGTACGGGCCGCCCCGGCGCTCCTGGCGCGGCCGCCGGGTCCCCCTGCTCATCGCGGGCGCGGCGCTGCTGCTCGGCTGCCTGATCGGCGCCGGGCTGGCCTCCGTCGGCTGGGCGCTCAGCGACGCCGGCGGGCACGGCAGTCACAGCCGGGTCTACGGCCCACGGCCGGGCCACGGGCGCTTCCCGGGCCGCGGCGGCCCCGGATACGGACGCGGCAACGGCTTCCCGCCCGGCGCGCGCGGGCCGGGCCCGGCGCCGACCACCACCCCGGCCGCCCCGGCCCCGACGCCGACGTCCTGAGGGATGCTTGCCGGCGGGAGGTGACACATGCGGGTGCTGGTGGTGGACGACGACACCGCGGTCCGGAGCTCGCTCGCCCGTACGCTCAAATTCGAGGGCCACGACGTGGAGACCGCCGGGGACGGCCGGGCGGCCCTGACGGTGATCCGCGACCGCGAGCCGGACGCGGTGATTCTCGACGTCAGCATGCCGGTGCTGGACGGCCTGGAGGCGTGCCGGCGACTGCGGGCCGACGGCGTGCTCGTGCCGGTGCTCATGCTGACCGCGCGGGACAGCGTCGGTGACCGGGTGGCCGGCTTGGACGCGGGCGCCGACGACTATCTGGTGAAGCCGTTCGCGCTGCAGGAACTGCTGGCCCGGCTGCGGGCGTTGCTGCGCCGGTCGCTGATCACCGCCCCGGCGGCGGACGGTCTGCTCGCCTTTGCCGGGATCCGGATGGACACGCGGACGCACGAGGTTTGGCGCGGTGCCCGGCCGCTGCACCTGACCCGTACGGAATTCGCCATCCTCGAGGCGTTCCTGCGGCACCCACGCCACGTGTTGTCCCGGGCTGCGCTGTTCGACCAGGTGTGGGGGTACGACTTCGGGGAGAGCTCGAACAGCATCCACGTCTATCTCGGGTACCTGCGCCGCAAGCTGGAGGCCGACGGCGAGCCACGCGTGCTGCACACCGTGCGGGGCGTCGGGTTCGTGCTGCGCGAGGACCCGCGGTGACCGGCCGGGTGCGCCGGTGGTGGCGCCGCCGCACGCTCCACGCCCGATTGTCGCTGCTGGTCGCCGGCGCGGTCGCGGCGGCCGTGGTCACCCTCGCGGTCATCTCCTTCGTCGCGGTCGCCGGGATTCAGCGGCACCAGCTGTACGACCAGCTGAACTCGGACGCCTCCGCCATCGCCGCCCAGCCCGGCCAGTGGCGGGGCGGGTCGGGGCCGCCGTGGTCCCCCGAGGAAGGACCACGCCCCGGAGGGCTCGGTGGGCACCGGATCGCCGCCCCGGAGTGGCAGGTCATCGACGCCGCGGGCACGGTCGTAGGCCGCTCCGGGGCAGAGCTCCCGGTGACCGGCGCCGCCCGCCTGGTCGCCGCCGGCCAGGCCCGCGAGATGCAGGAACCGGTGACGGTCAACGGCGAGCACTACGTGATGGTCACCGTCCCGGCCGTCGGCGGCGGCGCTGTGCAGATGGCCGTGGACCCGCAATCCGACCACACCGTGCTGACACTGTTCGGGTTGCTGCTGATCGCGGTGTGCTTGGCCGGGATCGGTGGCGCGGCGCTGCTCGGCCGGGCGGTGTCCCGAGCCGGGCTGCGGCCGGTGCAGCGCCTCAGCGACGCCGTCGAGAATCGCGCCGCCACGATGGATCTGAGCCGTCCCATCCCGGCCGGCGGCACCGATGAGATCGCCCGGCTCGGGACCTCGGTCAACACCCTGCTGGCCGCCATCGACACCGCCCGGCAGGCGCAGCGCACTTTGGTCGAGGACGCCGGCCACGAACTGCGCACCCCGATGACCAGTATCCGCACCAACATCGAACTCCTGATCGAGGTGGACCGCCGCCCCGACCTGGCCCACCGCCTGCCCCCGGAGGAGCGCGTGCAGCTGCTCCGCGACCTCGAATCCCAGGTGGCCGAGCTGGCGACGCTGACCACCGAGCTGGTCGAGCTGGCCCGCGAGGAGACCACCCGCGGGACGCCGGAGCCGGTGGAGCTGGCCGAGGTGGTCGAGGCCGCGGCCGCCCGGGTCCGGATCCGCGCCCCCGGCCTGCGGTTCACCACCGGCCTGTCGCCGGTCACCGTGCTCGGGCGGCCCGGCGAGCTGGAACGCATGGTGGTCAACGTGCTGGACAACGCGGCCAAGTGGAGCCCGCCCGGCGGCGCGGTGACGATCCGCCTGCACCCCGGCGCCCCCGGCCGTACGGTCCTCACGGTCGCCGACGAGGGCCCCGGCATCGACGAGGCCGACCGCCCGTACGTCTTCGACCGCTTCTACCGCGCCGCCGCCGCGCGCGCTCTCCCCGGCTCGGGCCTGGGCCTGGCCATCGTCGCCCAGACCGCCACCCACCACGGCGGCACGGTCGCGGCCGGCCCGAACCTCCCGCACGGCACGCTCATCACCATCGACCTGCCGGTCCCCGAGGGCGGGTACTGAGCTGCGCACAGGGCTTCACCTAGGCAGTTTCGAGGAATGGCTCCTAGAGTCGATGGATGGCGAGCGTCACGGTACGGCCGTGATCACCGACGTCGGCGTGACCGGCGCGGGCCCGCCTGCGCCTGCGCCCGACCAGGGCGAGGACGGGGAGCCGCGCCGGCGGGAGTGGAACACCCCGCGCAACCGGCGGACCGCGCTGCTCGTCGCGGCGCTGGTCTGGGCGGTGGCGATCACCGCGATCGTGCTCAGCCGCGAGGGCGGCGACCCGAAGGCGCCCGTCGCCGCGCAGCCGAGACCGTCGGCGTCGGCGTCGGACGGGCCGCTCAGTGTGGCCGCCGTGTTCCAGACGCTCGCGCCGTCGGTGGTCCGGATCGAGTCGGCCGGTGGGGGGCGCGACCACACCGAGGAAGCCATCGGGACCGGGGTCATCGTCAACGCCGACGGGACCGTGCTGACCGCCCGGCACGTCGTGCACGGCGCCACCGGCATCACCCTGACGTACGCCGACGGCACCTCCTCGACCGCGAAGATCGCCGGCGAGGACGAGAAGCAGGACATCGCCACCCTGACGCCGGCCAAGCTGCCGGAGACGCTGGTGCCGGCCGCGCTCGGCGGTGGCGCCGGGATCGGCGACGACGTCGTCGCCATCGGCAACCCGCTCGGGCTGACGTTCAGCACGACCAGCGGGGTCGTCTCGGGGCTGAACCGGAACGTCCGGGGTGAGACCGGCGCGATGACCGGGCTGATCCAGTTCGACGCCGCGGTCAACCCCGGCAGCTCCGGCGGCCCGCTGATCAACGACCACGGCCAGGTGATCGGCATCGTCGTGTCGCTGGCCAATCCGACCAGCGCCGGGACGTTCATCGGCATCGGCTTCGCGGTTCCGATCGGGTCCGCGCTCGGCGGCGGCACCGGCGACGGCCGCGCACCGCCACTGTGAGAGAAACCGAGGACGTACGCATGGGCCCGATCGAGAAGGTGCTCTACGAGGTCAAGAAGACCATCGTGGGCCAGGACGTACTGCTGGAACGGCTGCTGGTGGCACTGCTGTCCCGCGGGCACATCCTGGTCGAGGGCGTGCCCGGACTGGCCAAGACGCTCGCCGTGAAGTCACTCGCCGAGGCGGTCGGCGGCGACTTCCACCGGGTGCAGTTCACCCCGGACCTGGTGCCGGCCGACATCCTCGGTACCCGGATCTACCATCAGCCGACCGGCGAGTTCCAGGTGTCGCTGGGCCCGGTGTTCACCAACCTGCTGCTGGCCGACGAGATCAACCGAGCGCCGGCCAAGGTGCAGAGCGCGCTGCTCGAAGTCATGCAGGAGCGCCAGGTCACCATCGGCCGGGAGACGCACAAGGTGCCGAACCCGTTCCTGGTGATGGCCACCCAGAACCCGATCGAGACCGAGGGCACCTATCCGCTCCCGGAGGCGCAGGTCGACCGGTTCATGATGAAGGTGTTGGTCGGCTACCCGTCGATGACCGAGGAGTTCGTGGTCGTGGAGCGGGCCCTGGCGCCGGCCGCGGTCATCCAGAAGATCATCGATCCGGTCTCGCTGGTGGCGCTGCAGCACCAGGCCGACCAGGTGTACGTGGACCCGTCGCTGATCGAGTTCGCGGTGAATCTCGCGCACGCCAGCCGGAACCCGGCGCGGGTCGGGCTGGGCGATCTCGGCCGGTACGTGCAGTACGGCGCCAGCCCGCGCTCGTCGATCAGCCTGGTGCTGGCGGGCCGTGCCCTCGCCTTCATGCGCGGCCGCGAGTACGTGGTCCCCGAGGATCTGCTCGACCTGGCCCTGGACGTGCTGCGGCACCGCCTCGTCCTGACCTACGAGGCGCTCTCCGACGAGGTCACCCCGGACGACATCCTGGTCAAGATCCTGGCCAGTGCGCCCGTGCCGGAGCCGGCCGGCCGGGCCCGCTGATGCCCAGCGCCCCGGACCGCAGCGCCCCGGACCGTCTGTTGCGCCGGCTGGAGTGGCGCCTGGGCCGCCGGCTGGACGGCCGGCTGCAGGGCGCCTACCGGACGGTGTGGCACGGCACCGGCATCGACTTCGCCGACCTGCGCACGTACACGCTCGAGGACGACGTCCGGCACATCGACTGGAACGTCACCGCCCGGCTGGACGAGCCGTTCGTCCGGCAGTACGCGGAGGATCGCGAGCTCACCGCGTGGCTGGTGGTGGACCGGTCGGCGTCCATGCGGTTCGGCCGGCCCCGCGGGAACGGCGACGCGGGCAAGGAGTCGGTCGCCACCGAACTCGCCGTCAGCCTCGGGCGGCTCGTGTCCCAGAACGGCAACCGGGTCGGCGCGATCCTCTACGACAACGACACCGTCAAGGTGATCCCGCCCCGCCCCGGCCGGGACCAGATCCTGCGCATCACCAAGGAACTTCTGACCCCACCCGTCCGTACGCGCCGGAAGAAGGCGACCACCACCGACCTGGCGGCGATGCTGAAGCTGGCGGCGACGACCACCTCGCGGCGGCGCAGCCTGATCTTCGTCATGTCGGACTTCATCGGCGATCCCGGCTGGGACCGCGCTCTGGCCATGCTCACCCACCGGCACGAGGTCGTGGTGATCCGGGTGGTCGACCCGGCCGAGCTGGATCTGCCCGACGTCGGCCTGATCCTCGTCGAGGACGCCGAGACCGGTGAGCAGCTGCTGGTCGACACCAGCGATCCGCTGCTGCGGGACCGGCTGGCGGCCCAGGTCGGCGCCCGCGAGAGCGAGCTGGCCGGGGCGATGCGCTCGGCCGGCGTCGACCCGCACCGGATCACCACCGACCAGGACCTGCTGGCGGCGCTGGTCGACATGACCCACCGGTCGGGACGGATCCGCCGATGACCGTCGACTACCCGATGGTGCTGGCGGTGGCCGTGGTGGTCACGATCGCCGCGGTCCTCGCGTACGTGGCGCTGCAACGCCGCCGGACCGCGGCGCTGACCGCGGCCGGCTTCGGGCTGGTCACCGGCGGCCGGACCCGGCGGGCCGCGATCCGCCGGCACCTGCCGTACGGGCTGATCCTGCTGGCCCTGCCGATCCTGCTCACCGGGCTGTCCCGGCCCGCGGCCGAGCTCTCCGTGCCGCACGTGTCGGGCACGGTGATCCTGGCCTTCGACGCGTCCAACAGCATGAAGGCGACCGACGTGGCTCCCAGTCGGCTGGCGGCGGCCCAGGCGGCCGCGGCCGGATTCATCACCGACCAGCCGCGCACGGTCGACGTCGGCGTACTGGTCTTCGGCGACGCGGCGCTGCTGACCCAGGCCCCGACCGCCGACCATCCGGCCGCGGTCGCCGCGGTGAAGCGGATCACGGCCGGCGGCGGCACCTCGCTGGGGCAGGCCATCATCGTCGCGCTGGGCACGATCACCGGGAAGCCGGTGAGCCTGCCGGCGCAGGGCCGGACGCCGGACACCAAAGCCCTGGGCTACTGGCCGTCGGCGACGATCGTCCTGTTCTCCGACGGGCAGCAGACCGGTGGGCCGGACGCCGAGGCCGCCGCCGAGGTGGCCGCGGCCGCCGGGGTGCGCATCCAGACCGTCGGCATCGGCACGGCCCGGGGTGCGACCGTCGACGTGGACGGCTACCAGCTCGGCACCCAGCTCGACGAGTCGCTGCTGACCACCGTCGCGCAGACCTCGGGCGGGGCGTACCACCGGGCCGGGGACGCGGACTCGCTGGCCGCCACGACCAAGTCCATCGACCTGCGGCTGACCACGAAGAAGGAGCCGGTCGAGCTGACCGCGCCGTTCGCCGGCGCCGCCCTGCTGCTGCTGTTGGTGGGCGCGGTGCTGTCCACCCGCTGGCACGGAAGGATCGTCTGATGTCGTTCAGCTGGCCGTGGGCGCTGCTCGCGCTGCTGGCCGTGCCGCTGCTCCTGGCGTTGCGGTGGTGGCTGAACCGGCGGCGCAAGCGGTCCGCGATCACCGTGTCCAGCGTCGCGCTGATCCGGGCGGCGATTCCCGGGCGTACGGCCTGGCGCCGACGGATCCCGGTCTACCTGTTCCTGGCCGGCCTGGTGGCCCTGGCCGGCGGCCTGGCCCGCCCGCAGGCCAGCATCGCCGTGCCGTCCGACAACACCTCGATCCTGCTGGCCATCGACGTGTCGTCGTCGATGTGCAGCACCGACGTCGCGCCCAACCGGCTGGCCGCAGCGAGCGAGGCGGCCGAGGACTTCATCAAGAAGCAGAAGGGCGGCACGAAGATCGGGCTGGTCGCGTTCTCCGGCATCGCCGGCCTGCTGGTGCCGCCGACCACCGACAAGAACAAGCTCCTGGACGCGATCGACAACCTCAAGACGGTCCGCGGCACGGCCATCGGCCAGGCCATCCTGACGTCGCTGGACGCGATCGCGGAGATGAACCCGAACGTGGCCAAGACCGGCGTCAACCTGGACGAGCCCGCTCCGGCGAGCGCGCAGCCGGGCTACCAGCCGGACACCATCGTCGTGTTGACCGACGGCTCGAACACCACCGGCGTCGACCCGGTGACGGCGGCCGGGCAGGCCGCCGCCCGGCACGTCCGGGTCTTCACCATCGGCTTCGGCACGACCACGCCGTCGCAGATGATGTGCACCGCCGACCAGCTCGGCGACGGCTCGGCCTTCGGCGGCCGGAGTCCCGGCGGATTTCCCGGCGGCGGCGGGTTCGGCGGTCGGGGCGGTGGCCGGGCGGCCCTGGAGATCGACGAGGACGCACTCAGCCAGGTGGCCAAGGTCACCGGCGGCCGCTACTTCCGGGCGCAGGACGCCGGTCAGCTCAACGACGCCCTCGGCGATCTTCCGCGGGAGATCGGGCTGCACCGGCAGAACGTCGAGATCAGCGTCTGGTTCCTGCTCGCGGGCACCCTGCTCGTGTTCACCGGGGTCGGTCTGTCGATGTGGTGGAACCGCGGCCCCCGCCCGTCGTCATCGAAGCGTCATGTGACTCCGAGGGTTTCCTGACCGATCTTGCAGCCGCCTCACAAGGAACACATGGGTTTCTGACACGTCCCGCTGGCACGTTTGCTCCTGTCCACGAGATGGCGGGAGGCGCGTCGGATGACCCAGGTGACCCGGTTGCTGACCGAGCGGGCACGAAGCCGGCCGGAGGACGCCGCGTTCATCGGCGGTACCGACGGGCGCATGCTCACCTGGCGCGATCTGGCCGCCTACGCCGAGCGGGTCCGGGCGCTGGCCCGGGACCGGGCGCTGCCGCCGCGCACCCGGGTGGCGCTGCTGGCCGCCGACCCCCTCGACTTCGCCCGCGGGTACCTCGGCCTGCTCTCCGCGGGCCTGACGGTCGCGCCGATCGACCCGCGGCTGACCGGCCCCGAGCTGTCCGCGATCGTTGCCCGGCTGCGCGCCGGAGTGCTGCTGAGCGCCGAGACCTCCGACGTCGACGGGGTGGAGCGATGGCGGACCGGCGCGGTCGCGCCCGTCCCGGTGTTCACCGCCCGGAACCGGCCCGGCGGGTACGCCGCCCGCCCGGCCGTGCTGCTGCTCAGCTCGGGCACCACGGGCACCCCCAAGGGCGTGCCGCTCAGCGAATGGCAACTGCTGCACGCCGCCCGCCGGGTCGCCGCCCACCACCGGTTCGCCCCGGGCGAGCGCGGCTACAGCCCGCTGCCCCTGTTCCACGTCAACGCCCAGGTCATGGGACTGCTGGCCGCGCTGGTCAGCGGCGCCTCGCTGGTGCTGGACCACCGGTTCGCGGCGGCCCACTACTGGGACGTGGTCGAGCGGTGGCGGCCGACCTGGCTCAACGCCGTACCGGCCGTCCTGTCCGCGCTGACCCGGCAGGCGCCGCCGCCGGCGCGCCTGGCCGACGGGATCCGGTTCGCCCGCTCGGCCTCGGCCCCGCTGCCGATGGCCACGCTGGACGCGTTCACCGCGCACACCGGCATCGGCGTCCTGGACACCTACGGGATGACCGAGGCGGCCGGGCAGATCACCGCCAACCCCTTGGACCCGGCGCTGCGCCGTCCCGGTTCGGTGGGCCCTCCGGTCGGCGTCGGCCTGACGGTGCTGGAGAACGGCATGGTCGCCCTCCGCGGCCGGGCCGTCGCCTCGACCTACCTGGACCTGGACGCGGACACGGAGGAACGCCGCCGCCCGGCCCGCGACGCGAACGGCTGGCTGCCCACCGGCGACCTCGGCCGGATCGACGCCGCCGGGTTCGTGCACCTCGACGGGCGGGCCGACGACGTCATCAACCGCGGCGGCGAGAAGATCCACCCGCTGGAGGTCGAGGCCGTCCTGCTCGGTCACCCGGCGGTCCGGTCGGCGGCTGTGGTCGGTGCGCCGCACGACCGGCTCGGGCAGGTGCCGGTGGCGTTCGTGACGGCCGGCCCGTATGGCGACGACGACGAGCTGCTGGGCGCGCTGAGGAGGATGTGCGAGCAGCGGCTGGCCCGGTACAAGCGGCCGGTCCGGATCGAGCTCGCCGACGCGCTGCCCACCGGCCCCACCGGTAAGGTGCTGCGGCGCGCGCTGACGGCCCGATGAACCGGCAGCTCGACGCGATCGACGTCGTCCGGGTGCTCACGGCGGCCGTGGTCATCGCCGTGCACACCCTGTCGCTGCAGCCGGGCGGATTCGGGGTGAGCAACAGCGCGTTGCTGATGGTGATGCACATCAGCCGCGAGGTGTTCGTGCTGCTGACCGCGTTCGTGCTGTGCTGGAGCTACCGCGACCGGGCGCCGCGGCGCTGGGGCGCGTTCTGGCGGCGGCGCTACCTGCTGGTCGGCGTGCCCTACCTGGTGTGGACGGTGATCTACTTCGCCGCCGACGGGCCGCCGTGGACGCCGCTGCGGCTGACCGGGATGGTGCTGACCGGCGGCGCCCGCTTCCACCTGTACTTCCTGCTCGTCTCGATGCAGCTGTACCTGATCTTCCCGCTGCTGCGCCGGCTGATCGCGGCGGTGCCGCACCGATGACTGCTCGGCGGGGCGCTGGTCTACCAGATCGGCGCGTACGCGGTGGCGGCCGCCTGGCTCGGCTATCCCAGCCCGTACCTGGTCTCGTACCTGGGTTTCGTGGTCGTCGGCGGGGTCGCCGCGGCGCACGCGCCGGAGCTGCTGGCCTGGACCGAAGCCCATCGCCGGCGGGTGTTCGCGCTGGCCGCCGGGTCGGCCGCCGCCGGACTGGCCTGGTTCGCGGTTCAGGTGGCTCTGCTGGGCCGAGATCCGGGCGCCGCCGCCACCGTGTTCCAGCCCGTCGTCGTGGTCGAGAGCCTGGCCATCTCCTGGGCCTTCCTGGCCGCCGGGACGGTCTGGGCCGCCCGCGGACGGCCCGGCCGGCGCTGGATGCGGACCGCGTCGGACGCGTCGTTCGGCGTGTACCTGGCCCATCCACTGTTGTTGCAGGGCCTGCTCACAGCCGGCCTGGGCACGCTGGTGACAGGTTGGCCCCAGGCCCTCATCACGGCGGCCGCACTGGTGGTCGTCGTCCCGTTCGTCCAGCTCGCCGGCACGGGCGCGGTCGCGGCGATCCGCCGGACGCCCCTGAGCCTTCCCCTGACCGGACACGCCCGGCGCCGACCGGCGCCGGTCCAGCCCCTGCCCGCCACCAATGTTGGAGGAGTGCAATGCGAACCAGCGGCCTGACCATGATGATCGACAACGGTCTCCCGACCGGCGCCTTCACCGACGTCATCACCAGCCACGGCGAGTACGTCGACCTGGTCAAGTTCGGGTGGGGCACCGCGCTGGTGACCCGGGATCTGGACCGCAAGACCCGCCTGCTGAACGAGGCCGGGATCGGCTACTACTTCGGCGGCACGCTCTTCGAGCACCACGTGTGGACCGGTCTGCTCGACGACTACCTGCGGCTGGTCGAGCGGACCGGCGCCACCCACATCGAGGTGTCCAACGGGACCATCCCGCTCGACCAGCGCAGCAAGGCCGAGTACGTGCAGCGGATGGCGCAGTACCGGCCGGTGCTGTCCGAGGTCGGGTACAAGGACGCCGGCCGGTCGGCCGCGCTCACCCCCGACGACTGGACCGAGGCCCTGGCCGAGGACCTCGCGGCCGGCGCCACCATGGTGATCACCGAGTCCCGGGAGAGTGGCCGCAGTGGCATCGCCACCTCCGACGGGAAGCTCCGCAGCGACGTGTTCGATGCCGTCCGGGCCCGGTTCGACCCCTCCCAGGTGCTGTTCGAGGCGCCGACCAAGGACCTGCAGGTCGAGCTGATCCACGGGCTCGGCCCGGCGGTCAACCTCGGCAACATCGCTCCGTCCGACCTGATCGGTCTGGAGACGCTGCGCCGCGGCCTGCGCGGCGACACCCTGCTCGCCCTGACCACCGGCGTCCTCCCGGTCGCCGCCTGATCCTGGTAGGAAAGAGAACCGTCATGCGTGACCCCCGCGACTCGTTCCACGTCGCCGTGCCCACCCACGACCTGGACGAGGCCGTCCAGTTCTACGTCTTCGGGCTCGGCGCCAAGCTGGCCCGCCGGTACGCCGACCGGGTCACCTTCGACTTCTTCGGCGACCAGCTGGTCTGCCACCTCGAGCCCGAGGCATGCGCCCCCGCGCCGATCCCGTACCCGCGGCACTTCGGCGTGACGTTCGCCCGGGCCGAGGACTTCGACCGGCTGATCCGGGTGGTCGAGCACCGCAAGCTGCAGATCCTGTCCGGGCCGGAGCGCCGGTTCGAGGGCACGGCCGAGGAGCACCGGACGATCTTCCTGGTCGACCCGTCGAACAACATCCTCGAGTTCAAGCAGTACGAAGACCCGCGACTGCAGTACTGACCGCGATGCCCGCCCGCGTCCGTCTGCTCGCCGGTCTGCTGGCGGTGCTGGCCGTTCTGGCGCTGGGCGGGTTCGCCGCGCGGGCCACCACGATCACCTGGACCCGGCGCACCGTGCAGCTGACCGTGGACGGTCAGGTCCGCAGCTACCTGGTGCTGCGGCCGGCCGGGGTCACCGGGCCGCTCCCGGTGCTGATGGAGTTGCACGGCGCACTGGCCACGCCGGAACTGGAGGCCGCCCGCAGCGGGTTCGTGTCGGCGGCCGAGCCGGCCATCCTGGTCTACCCGGCCGGGTACGGGCAGTCCTGGAACGACGGCATCTGCTGTCACCTGGCCGCCCAGGAGCACGTGGACGACGTGGCCTTCCTGACCGCGGTGACCCGCCAGGTGCTGGCCGGCGAGCCCGGCGCCGATGCGGCCGCGATGTACCTGGTCGGGTTCAGCAACGGCGCCAAGATGGTCTACCGGATGGCCTGCGACGAGCCGGGGCTGTCCACCGCGTACGCCGTCTACGGCGCGGTGGCGTCGGCCACGTGCGCCCGGACCGCCCCGGTGTCGCTGCTGCTGCTGTGGACGACGGCCGATCCGGAGTCGCCCGCCGGGCCGGTGGCCGCCCAGCTGGCGGTGTACCGCGAGGCCGACGGGTGCGCGTCCGCCGCCCGGACCGGGGGCACGGCCGAGGCCACCACCACGGTCTGGACCGGCTGTCTCGGCGGCACGCTGGTCCAGGGCGTCCGGTGCAACTTCGGCGGCCACGCCTGGCCCAGATCGGCGGCCGCGGTGATCTGGGGGTTCTTCCGGCGAGCCGGGGGGATTGCCAGCGGCCCGTCAGCCGACGCCGGTACTGTCCCGGGGTGACGCCACCACCCCGGAGGACCCCCGTGACCGCTCATGGCCCGCACGCCCCCAGCGCGGCCCGGATGGCACTCGTGATCGGTGCGCTCGGCATTGTCTTCGGGGACATCGGCACCAGCCCGATCTACACGCTGCAGACCGTGTTCAACCCCGACGACCCGCACCCGGTGCCGGTCAGCCAGGCCAACGTCTACGGCGTGGTGTCGCTCATCTTCTGGTCCGTCACGCTCATCGTGACCGTCACCTACGTCCTGCTGGCCATGCGCATCGACAACGACGGCGAGGGCGGCATCATGGCCCTCATCACGCTGCTGCGCCGCACCGCCGCCGGGCGGGGCCGGCGAGCGGCGCTGTTCCTCGCTGCGGTGGGCATCTTCGGCGCGTCGCTGTTCTTCGGCGACAGCATGATCACCCCGGCCATCTCGGTGCTGTCCGCGATCGAGGGCCTGAAGGTGGTCGAGCCGTCGCTCACCGACTTCGTGGTGCCGATCACCGCGGTCATCATCGTGATCCTGTTCCTGCAACAGCGGCGGGGCACGGCCGCCGTCGGGCGGCTGTTCGGGCCGGTGATGATCCTCTGGTTCGTGACGATCGCGGCCTGCGGGATCGGCGGCATCGCCCGCCACCCGGCGATCCTGCTGGCCCTCTCCCCGACGTACGCGCTGGGTTTCCTGTTCGGGCACTTCGGGATCGCGTTCTTCGCGCTGGCCGCGGTGGTGCTCGCGGTCACCGGCGCCGAAGCGCTGTACGCGGACATGGGCCACTTCGGCCGCAAGGCGATCTCCCGCGGCTGGCTGGTCCTGGTCATGCCGGCCTGCGTGATCAGTTTCTTCGGCCAGGGCGCGCTGATCCTGAAGGACCCGTCGACGCTGAGCAGCCCGTTCTTCCTGCAGGTGCCGGGTTACGGCCGGCTCCCGCTGGTCCTGCTGGCCACCGCGGCCACGGTCATCGCGGCCCAGGCGGTGATCACCGGGGCGTACTCGGTGGCCTCCCAGGCGGCCCAGCTCGGCTACCTGCCGCGCCTGCGGGTCCAGCACACGTCGGAGTCGACGATCGGGCAGATCTACGTGCCGACGATCAACTGGGTCCTGCTCGTCTCGGTACTCACGCTGATCTTCGCCTTCCGCAGTTCGGCCGCGCTGGCCTACGCGTACGGGATGGCCGTCACCGGGACGATCACGATCTGCACCCTGCTCTTCTTCTACCTGGCCCGCGAGCGCCTCAAGCTGCCGCACTGGCTGCTCTACTCCATCGCGGCCGTCCTGCTGACGGTGGACCTGCTGTTCGTCGCGGCCAATTTGACGAAGATCGTGCACGGAGCCTGGCTGCCGCTGCTGATCGCGCTGATCGCGTTCACCATCATGACCACCTGGCAGCGGGGCCGGCAGATCGTCACGGCGGAACGGAACCAGGCCGAGGGGTCGCTGCGCGAGTTCATCGACCAGCTGCGCGACGACCCGTCGCTGACCACGCGCGTCCCCGGCACGGCGGTGTTCCTGAACCGCGGCAAGGAGACCGCGCCGCTGGCCATGCGGGCCAACGTCGAGCACAACCACGTCCGGCACGACCACGTGCTGATCCTGGCCATCAAGACCGACCCGGTGCCGCGGGTCGCGCCGGACGACCGGATCACGGTCGACGACCTGGGATACGCCGACGACGGCATCACGCACGTCACCATCCGGTTCGGCTACATCGAGTCGCCGAAGCTGCTCGACGTGCTCCGGAAGCTGGACCCGGCGATCACCGAGGGACGGATCGACCTGGAGCAGGCCTCGTACTTCCTGTCCAAGATCGAGCTGATCCGCGGCCCCCGGCACACCATGGCGGGCTGGCGCAAACGGCTGTTCATCGCCACCTCGTTCATCACCGCCGACGCGGCCGAGCACTTCAGCCTCCCCCGCGACCGTACGGTCATCATGGGCTCGCACATCGAGGTCTGAGGGCTTTACGAGGTTCCGGGCACCGGGCGGCACCTTGGCTCGGGTCCATGCCCGGCGATCCTGACGACCGTGCGGCCCTGAGGTCAGCCGACGCGGTAGACGCGGGCGCTGGGGCCGGTGACGGACGGGCGCAGCAGCGCGGTGCCGGCCGGTCCGCCCTCCGCCGCCCACGGTTCCAGCCGCCGGGGGTAGAGCTCGATCAGGTCACCGGGCGCGTACGGCAGGCAGATCTCGGTGGTCGCGGCGCCGCGGTGCCAGATGTACAGCAGGGTGCGGGCGGGCGCGGTCAGGGTGAGCGCGAAGGTGTCCGCGTACCAGTCGGGCAGGCCCAGCGGCCAGCCCGGCACCGACCGGGCGATGTCCGACCGGAGCTCGCGGAACACCGCGGTCGCGTCGTGCACCAGCGCGAGCTGCCCGGCCGACAGGCGGTCCAGGAAGCCGGAGAGATACAACCGCCCGGCCAGGCCGGTGACCATGGTGTACGCGATCTCCTCGGCGCTCATCGAGGCCTGCGGGTACGCCCAGTTCCCGGCCTGCTCCGGCAGCATCTGCACCGGCGCCCCGGCCGCGATCGCCGGGTAGAGACGGAAATCCTCCTGGTCCGACGTGGACTGGAGGTCGAAGAGCTCCAGCATGGCGAAGTCGGCCCGCATCGCACCCGAGGAACAGTTCTCGAAGACGACGCCCGGATGCCGGGCGCGCAGCGCGGCGAACCAGGCGAGGTGGGCCCGGTTGTGGCCGAGCAGCCCGGCGCCGGCCGAGAATGCGGCGTGGTCGGTGCCCGGCCCGGGCGTGACGTTGTAGTCCAGCTTGAAGAACCCGATGCCGAATTCGGCGATCAGCCGGTCGAACACCGCGTCGAGGTGGCCGGTGGCGGCCGGGTGCCGCAGGTCGAGGAAGTACCGGTCGTGCTCGCGGACCCGGCGGCCGTGCCGTTGCAGGAAGGCTTCGTCCGGCAGGGTGAGCGCGACCGGGCTGTCCACGCCGACGACCTCGGGCTCCAGCCACAGCCCGGGGCGCATCCCGGCGCCGGTGATCGCGCCGACCACCCGGCCCAGCCCCCCGTCGGGGAACCGGCGGACGGACGGGACCCACTCCCCCACACTCGGCCACCAGTGGCCGGCTGACGTGTCGTCGTACCAGCCGGCGTCGATGCAGAACGCTTCGGCGCCGGCCCGCGCGGCCGCCTCGATCAGCGGCAGCAGCCGCTCGGTGGTGGGGTCGCCGTTGAGCGTGTTCATGTAGTCGTTGAAGACCAGCAGCGAGCCGACGTCGGCGGTCCGGTCGCGGCGCAGCCAGCGGCGGTGCCGGGTCAGCTCGGCGGTCACGCCGGCGAACCCGTCGCCGGACACCGCGACCGATACGGGCACGGTACTGAACTCGGCGCCCGGCGGCAGTTCCTGCGACCAGTGGTGGTCCAGGTCCTCCGGGCCGAGCAGCACCAGCGCCACCGCGTCCTCGCCGTTACGGACGTCGTCGACCTCCCAGCGCCAGCCGCCGTTGTGCTCGATCTGCCAGGCGATCGCCCGGCCCGAGTCGGCGTCCACCAGCGCGCCGGTGGGCAGGTCGCGGCCGGTGGTCCAGGTCGAGGTGCCGATCCGGGTCACCCCGCCGCGCCCCTGTCGGCCCACATAGGACAACCGGCCCTGGCTCCACAGCGGGCGGCCGGTCCACCGGTTCTCGGCCAGCCACTCGCCGGCACCGGAGTACAGCATGAGATCGAACGCCGAGCCGCCCGGCGCGACCACGGCGCCGGTGGCGAACGACGACACCGCCTCCAGGATCACCGTGTCCGGCCCGTCGTTGACGACCGTGGTGTGCACCCGGGCGGCGGCGACGTCCTCGGCCGCGGTGAACGTGGTGGTCACGCGCAGCCCGGTCCGGCGATCCGCCTGCTCGATCCGGAAGTGCCCGGGGGTGGCCGAGTGGCCGATGTGGTGCAGGCGGGAACCGGCGCCGCTGCCGGTGAACCGGGTGGAGGTCAGCGAGCGGCCCTCGCCGGCCAGGATCAGCTCGACCAGCGGCTGGGTCGCGGTGGTGACCGGGGCGTCTCGGAATCCCAGGCCGCACAGCACGACCGGCCGGTCCCGGACGATGTCGAACACCATCTTCAGGCGGCCGGGCGCCCACTCGATCCGAGCGGTCATGCGCGTTCGCGAGCCACCGCGGCCCCGATCACCTCGTGCACCGACGGCCACGACTCGAGGGCGGCGCGCAACGCGGGCCGGGTCTCGGCCTCGATCGCCGCGCGGTACGCCTCGTCCAGCAGATCGGCCAGGACCACCCGGCGTCCCGTACGGGCGGACCGGATCGCCCCCTCGACCATCAGCAGGCTCATCACGTTGCCGTGGATCTCGGTGGCCGGAGCCGGCCCGCCGCGCAGCGCCGCGACGAATTCGGTCAGCGACCCGCCGATCTCCTCCAGGCCGGTTCCCGGTACGGCCGGGATGGACGCCCCGTCGACGTCCTGGGCCACCGGCTCGCCGTCGCCGTCCCACAGCGCGGTGCCGTCCGAGCCACTGATCCGCCACCGCCCGTTCCACGACGTCTCCATGCCCGGGGCACACCAGCTGCCGGAGAACCAGAACCGGGTGCCGTCGGTGAACCCGGCCGCCACCTGCGCCGCCGCGTCCCCGGCGTACCAGCTCCAGGCCGGGTTGACCGACTCGCAGCTGATCCACTCCGGCTCGGCCCCGATCAGGTCGCGGGACAGGTCGAACTGGTGGATGGCCATGTCGTTGAGCAGCGGGAACTCCATCTCGTCGCGGAACCCGCCGAAGTGCGGGCCCTTGAAGAAGTGGCACTCCACGATGCCCAGCCGGCCCAGCCGCGCCACCTGGCCGCGCAGGGCGTCCAGGTGCCGGAAGTAGCGCCGGGACTGCGACACCATCAGCAGCCGGTCGGCGACCTCGGCCGCCGCGGCCATGGACAGCGCCCCGGCGGTCGACTCGGCCACCGGCTTCTCGCACAGCACGGCCAGCCCGGCGAGCAGGGCGACCGTGCTGACCTCGGCATGCGCCGCGGGCACGGTCACGTTGACCACCGCGTCGGCCTCGACGGTGTCGATCAGTTCGTTCACCGTAGGGGCCACGGCCACCTCCTGGAACCCCTCGGCCGAGCGCCGGGCGGCGTCCAGGTTCAGATCGGCCAGCCCGACCAGCCGTACGTCCGGGTTGGCCCGGATGACCCGCAACCACGCCTGGCCCATCGACCCGGCGCCGGCCTGGATCAGGCGTACCGGCTCATTCGCTGACGGCATCGGCCGTCTCCTCGTGGCTCTCGATCGGGCCGGTGTATCCCTTGCCGTTGAAGAAGTCGCCGGTCTCGTAGCGCAGCAGCGTCGGCAGTGCCCGCGGCCGGTCGCTCTTCACCCACTGCACACCGTTGGCGATCACCCGGCGGACGTCTTTGTGGTGGTAGACCGGGAAGTCCTGGTCGCCGGGCGAGAAGTAGAAGATCTTGCCGAAGCCGCGGCGGAAGGTGCAGCCGCTGCGGAACACCTCGCCGCCGGTGAACGACGAGATGAAGATCAGCTCGTCCGGGGCCGGGATGTCGAAGAACTCCCCGTACATCTCCTGCTGGTCGATGACGATCGGGCTGGGCACACCCTCGGCGATCGGGTGGGTCGGGCTGACCGTCCACACCAGTTCGCGGTCGTGCTCGCTGCGCCAGCGCAGGGTGCAACTGGTACCCATCAGCTTGCCGAAGATCTTGGACCAGTGGCCGGAGTGCAGCACGATCAGGCCGAGCCCGGACAGTACGTGCCGGTGGACGCGCTCGACCACCTCGTCGGACACCTCGCCGTGCGCGGCGTGCCCCCACCAGACGAGTACGTCGAGGTCGTCGAGCACCTCGTCGGTGAGGCCGTGCTCCGGTTCATCGAGGGTTGTGGTGGTCACCCGGGCGCGGTCGCCCAGATTCTCGGTGATGCCGGCGGCGATGGTGTTGTGCATGCCGTCGGGGTAGATGGCCGCCACGTGCGGTTCGATCTGCTCGTGGCGGTTCTCGCCCCACACGAGAACACGGACCTGGTCGGACATGTGGTTCCCTTCGAGAGTGCTATTTGACCGCCCCGCCGGTGGCGCCGGCGGCGATGTACTTCTGGGCGATGACCAGCAGGATGATCGCCGGGATGGAGGCGAGCATGGCGGTGGCCATGACCGCGCTCCAGTTGGCGATGTGCGCGCCGAGATAGGTGTAGATGCCCAGCGTGATCGGCGTGACGTTGCCCTTGGTGGTCAGCGTGAGGGCGAACAGGAAGTCGCTCCAGGCGAACAGGAACGAGAACAGGCCGACCGTGATCACCGAGTTGCGGGCGATCGGGATGACGATCGAGAGGAACGCCCGGACCAGGCCGGCGCCGTCGACCCGGGCCGCCTCGACGATCTCGGACGGCACGCTGAGCATGAACGATCGCATGATCAGGATGCCGAACGGTATCGCGCTGGCCGAGTTCGCCACGATCAGCCCGGGGATCGAGTTGAGCAGGCTGAGCCGCTCGTACAGCGTGTAGAGCGCGTTGGCGATGACGATGCCGGGGATCATCTGGGAGATCAGGATGGCCAGAAGCGCCCAGTTGATCCACCGGAACCGGAACTGCGCCAGCGCGTACGCAGCGGGGGCGGCGATGATCAGAGTCAGGACCACCGTGCCGGCCGCGATGAGCAGGCTGGTGACCAGATTCCGGCCCTGGTCGTGGATCGCCGACGAGTAGCCGGCCAGACTCGGATGGGCCGGGAACCACGAACCGGACAGGGTGTTGCCGCTCGGCTGCAGCGACGTGTTGAACATCCAATAGACCGGGAACAGCATGATCGCCAGCAGGATGATCGCGATCACGGTCCGGAAGCCACCCCGCCGCTTGCGGGGAGCGGTGCGGGCCGCAGGGGCAATGGCAGTCATCTCCAACTCCCTCCTACTCGTCCACCCGGCGCCGGGTGGCGCGCAGGTAGACCATCGCGAACACCAGCGAGATGACGATCAGGATGTTGGCCAGCGCCGCGCCCTGACCGAAGTGGAACTCCACGAACGAGCTCTGGTACGACCGCGTGGCGATGGTCTGGGTCGCGTTCGCCGGGCCGCCCTGGGTCAGGCCGAGGATGATGTCGATGACCTTCAGCGTGTAGATGACGCCCAGCATCAACGTGATCCCGGTGACCGCCCGCAGGTTGGGCCAGGTGATGTACCAGAAGGCCTTCCAGCCGGTGGCGCCGTCCATCTCGCCGGCCTCGTACAGGTCCTGCGGGATCTCCTGCAGGCCGCTGTAGAGCAGGGTCAGGTTGAACGGGATGCCCAGCCAGATGTTCACCAGGATGACCGCGATGAGGGCCACGTCCGGGGACGTCAGCCACTCGATCGGCGCGTTGATCAGATGCAGCTGCTCCAGGGTGCGGTTGATGATGCCGCTGTCCTGCTCGAGCAGCGCCCGCCAGGCGGCGCTGCCCACGATCAGGGGGATCAGCCAGGGCAGCAGGAACAGCGCGCGCAGCACACCGTTCAGCGGGAAGTTCTTGTGGAAGAACAGCGCCAGCAGCATGCCGATGATGAACTGGCCGACGATCGACCCGACGGTGAACAGTGCGGTGTTGGCGACCGCCTTGGTGAAGACGTGATCCTGGAACACGTCGGTGTAGTTCTGCCAGCCGATCCAGGGTGCGTCACCGGTGAAGAACGTCCGCAGACCGTAGTCCTGGAAGCCCATCAGCACGTTCTTGACCACCGGGTAACCGAACAGCACGATGATCGCCACCGCGGCCGGCACCACGAACAGGATCTTCGCGACCGCCTCCCCACGCCGGCCGCCACGAAAGCGGTCCGGCGCGGGAGAGGTGGACGGGACATCGGCCTGCGTCGCGGCGGCGAGGGTCTTCGCGTCCGACATACGTCGACTCCTTATCCGTCCGGGTCGAGCGGTCAGCCGCCGGCCTTGGCGCCGGCCTTGGCCATCGCATCGGCCGGGGCGGCCTGCCCGGTCAGCACAAGCTGCATGCCGGTGTAAATGATCTTGGCGGTGTCCGGCCACTTGTCACCGAGCTTGCCGGTACGGGCCCGGGCGGTCGCGACCGCGTCGGTGAAGCCGGCCATCTTCGGGACCTCCTGCTTGAACTGCGCCGCCAGCGCCGTCTTGGTCGGCACAAGACCGCCGTCCTTGGCCCGCTGCAACTGGTTGGCGTCGGAGTTCATGCACTTGACGACCGCGGCCGCCTTGGTCATCTTGTCCTTGTTGCCGGTCTGCGGCACGGTCCATGCCTCGCCACCGAGCGGCGCCACCGAGGTCTGGCCGGCCATGTTGACCGGGAACGGCACGACGCCGTACTTGATCCCGGACTTGTCCAGCGTCGGGATCTGCCACGGGCCGTTCAGCATCATCGCCGTCTTCTTGGCGATGAACTGGTCGTTGACGTTGGCCTGCGACCAGGTGACCACGCTCTTGGAGGCCGAGCCGTTGTCGACCAGGTCCTTCCAGAGCTGCAGCGCACCGGCCACTTGCGGACTGGTCAAGTTGGTCTCGTCGCCGCCGTTCGACCACATCGGGGGCAGGAACTGCCAGGCGCCCTCGTAGTCGGCGGTGGCGTTGAAGGCGAACCCGTAGTGGCCGTCCGCGGTCAGCTTCTTGGCCGCGGCCTTGAGCTCGGCCCAGGTGGTCGGCGGCTTGACGCCGGCCTTGGTGAGCATGTCCTCGTTGTAGAAGATCGCGATCGTGTTGGCGCCGGGCTGCAGGGCGTAGAGGTCACCCTTGTACGTGGCCGCGGAGACCGGGCCGGGAGCGAAGCCGTCGGCGTTCAGCCCGAAGTCCTTGAGCGGAGCCAGCGCGCCGGTGGCGGCGATCTGCTGGATGTCCGGGTTGTCGAGCATCAGCACGTCCGGCAGGGTCTTCGAGGACGCCTGCTGGAGCACTTTCTGGATGAGCGTCGGCCCGGGTACGTCCGTATGGCTGATGGTGGGTACGCCGGCGGCCGTGGCGCAGGCCTTGAGCATGGTGTCGACCTGCGTTTTGCCGGGATCGTCGGTGTAGTAGTCGAGAATGCTGAGGCTGTCGACCTTGCCGGAGCTTCCGCTGCTGCTACCGGATCCGTTGTCACCGCACGCGGCCAGGGATAACGGGGCAAGCGTGGCCGCGACCGCGACCGCCGCCCAACGTTTTTTAGACATGATGAATGGGCTCCTCTACCGATTCGAGGGCAAATTGGTATAGCGCTTAACCAGAGACTCTGGAAGCGGGTCTGTCGAGATGACTGACGATGTTTGGTTAAGCGCATAACTCGGTTGCGCTAGAGTCTGAACCCGATCGCTGGATCACGTCAATATGAAATCCAGATTTCGAAGTTGTGATCGGAGGCGGCGATGGCGACCACCATGCGAGAAGTGGCCGAGGCGGCCGGGGTGTCCATCGCGACCGTCTCGTACGTCGTGAACAACACCAAGCCGGTGACCCCGGAGACCCGCCGGCGGATCGAGCAGGCCATGGTCGATCTCGGGTTCCGCCGCAACCTGCTCGCCCGGGCACTGGCCAGCCGCCGCACCCGGCTGCTGGCGCTGGTCTGCCCGTTCTTCGAGGACCGCCTGGCCCTGACCACCCGCGACTTCATCGTCGGCTCCGCCCGGGCCGCCAACGACGCCGACCACCACCTGGTGATCTGGCCGGTCAGCAACCACGGCACCGAGCTGGCCGAGCTGATGAGCCAGAAGCTGGTCGACGGCGTGGTGCTGATGGCGGTCCAGCTGGACGACCCCCGGGTCGATCAGCTGCGAGCGGCCGACATGCCGTTCGCGCTGATCGGCCGCACCCGCGACGTCACCGGCCTGCACTGGATCGACATCGACCTGGACGCGTCGATGCGGATCGCGATGGATCATCTGATCGGGCTCGGCCACACCCGGATCACGTTCATCAACGGCAGCCAGGACCACGAGGACTGGGACGGCTTCGGGCCGTACGTGCGGTCGGAGCAGGCCTACCGGGAGCTGAGCGCGGCGCACGGACTCGAGCCGGTGATCCTGCGCTGCAACGACCGGCGGCCGGCCGGGCGCGACGCGGTCATCGAGATGTCCGAGGTCGCGCCGGACACCACCGCCGTCATCGTCATGGACGAATCGTCCGCGCCCGGAGTCGTGACCGAGCTGAGCCGGCGCGGGAAGTCGGTGCCGGCGGACGTCTCGGTCGTCTCGATGCTCAGCTCGATGGAGGCGTCGCTGCTGTGCAACCCGCCCCTGACCACCGTCACCGCGCCCGGGCAGGAGCTGGGCCGGCTCGGCATCGAGGCGTTGCTGGCCCAGCTCAACGGGTTGCCCGACCCCGAGCCGCGGCTGCGGACGGGCGAGCTCGTCATCGGCGAGTCGACCGCGCCGCCCCGCCAGGCCCGCCGCCGCCGCGCCCCGTACGCGTCACGCCCGGTCGCCGGCCGCTGACTCCCGTCGTCGTCGCCCGCGCGTCGTCGGCGGACCCGGGGTTGTCCCCGCCGCACCCGGGCGCGACACTGACACGATGTCCACCGCGGAGAATCTACGGACCGACATTCCCCATGCCGCCCGCATCTACGACTACGTGCTCGGCGGCAAGGACAACTTCGAGGTGGACCGGGCCGCGGCCGAGTCCATGATGGCGGCCAGCCCGCTGCTGGCCGTCTCGATGCGGGCCAACCGCCGGTTCATGACCCGGGTCGTCCGGCGGCTGGCGGACCAGGGTTTCCGGCAGTTCCTGGACATCGGGACGGGGCTGCCGACCTCGCCCAACCTGCACGAGGTGGTGCAGGGAGCCGCCCCCGCCGCGGCGATCGTCTACGTCGACAACGACCCGCTGGTGCTGGTCCACGCGCGGGCGCTGCTGACGCCCGCGCCGGGCAGTACCGGCCCGCTGGCCTACCTCGACGCCGACCTGCGCGACCCGGCCGCCATCTTCGCGACGCCCGAGGTCAGCGCGTTCGATCTCAGCCGTCCGGTGGCGGTGACGATGATCGCCGTCCTGCAGTTGTTCAACGACGATGATCAGGTACGCGCGATCGTCGCCGACGTGATGGGGCGGCTGGCGCCGGGCAGCGCGCTGGCCATCTCGGCGGCCGCGGTGGAGAGCGACCCGGAGGGAGTGGTCGCTGTGCAGCGGGCCGCCAACACCCGGGGGGTGCCGGTGCACTCGCGGACCCGGGCCCAGATCGAGGGCCTGTTCGGCGATCTGGTGCTGCAGGAGCCCGGCGTGGTTCCGGTCAACGAATGGCACCCGGACGATCGCGAGGCCGGTGTGGACACCCGGCAGATCGGAATGTACGGAGGAATGGCGCTCCGCTCCTGAATTCCACCATGTCCGGTGCCGACTTCCACAATCCACTGTGACTGTAGGACCGTCTACGAATGAGTGTCCATAATGGCAAACTGCTCCCGTTGACGATTTCGTCCCGACCCGACAAGCAGGGCTTTCGGCCGGTTCCCGGCGGGACGGTCGCCGGCGGCGCGATGGAACCGCAGCTCTTCGACGTGCTCAGCCACCTGCTCGCACACGGGGACCGGGTGGTGGCCAAGAGTTGATGGACAAAATCTGGGACGAGCGGTTCGGCAGCGAGTCCGCCGTCACCAGCCGGATCAAGCTGGCCCGGCCCGGGGTCGACGACAACCGCCAGGTCCAGCGGCTGAACCGCACGGTGTGCGGCCGGGGCTACCGGTTCGTCGGCGAGGTGCGCAGACCTACCCGGCTCAGGTCGCGCCACGCACCCGGGAGGCGATGCGCCCGCTCCGGACCCGGCGGCCAGCGTGGGTGAGACCTCGGCCGACACGTCCGGAAGGCGCCGGATGCGCCGGATGCGCCGATGCGCCGGATGCGCCAGATGCATGGCGGTCTCGACTCCGGCGCAACGGGTTCCGACCACCACGACGCCGGTCTCGTTCATGCGTCAACGATCGCGAGAACGGACCGGCCGTCCTGGGAGACCGTCTGCAGAATCAGTTCTCCACAAACGCCGCCCTCACGGCAGGCGGCGCCGGCCCGCGAACCCGAGGTCGAGCCGGTGGTACCAGCCCAGCTCCGACTCCCCCTCGAGCCAGCAGAGCAGCACCGGCACCCCGTCAAGGTCGGCTGGGAAGTCGACCAGCAGCGGGGCCGCGCCTTTGAGGTCGGCGCCGGTCTGCTGCACCTCGGTCATCAGCTCGTCGAGGCGGGCCTCGGCGGCTTTCTGCTCGGGCCGGCCGCCCAGCGGGCTCCGCGCGCCTCCCGCGGCGAGGGATGCGGACAGCTCCACCACGTCGGCGCGGACGACCACGAGCTCGTCGAGGACAGGCCGCAGCCGCGCCAGCTCCGCGCGTGCCTCGGACACAGTGAACAGACCCATCCGCCCAGTCTGTCACCAGGGACCTCGACGGGCGCGCCGGTACGCCCGGGCATGCGACCGTAGGCGCTGGTCGACCTGCCGCGCCCGGGGCCGACCCGAGAAGGGAACGATCGGCATGGACGATGGCCGCCACACCGGGCGCCGTCGACGAGCACTGGCGGGCGCCGGAATGCGGAGATCCGCGACCGAGCACGCCCTCTACGCCGCGGACGCGATCCTCGACTACCCTCGGTCCGGCGAACGGTTCCGGGGTCGTGCCGCGATCGCGGCCCAGCGCGGCGGCCATCCGGCCGGCCGGCACTCCACCGTCCAGCGCATCACCGGCGGCGGCGACCTGTGGGTGAGCGAGTGCGTCATCACGTACGACGACGTGCCCACCTGTTCCGTCAGCATCATGGAGTTCAGCGGCGGCGAGGTGACGCACGAGACCCAGTACTTCGCCGTAGTTCGCCGACCCGTTCGGCGCGCCGGCCTGGCAGATCGCCCTCGCCGAGCCGATGCCGGGTCGCGACGTCACCCGGGCTTGAAACCGGCGCCGGGCATCTGGGGCCATTGACGAGCAAGGTCGTGATGGGTTCGTCGCCGGCCCCACGACCCGGTCCACGCCGGTGGCCTCCACTCCCGTGCCGGTGGCCTCCACTCCCGTGCCGGTGGACTCCACTCCCGTGCCGGTGGCCTCCACTCCCGTGCCGGTGGTCTCCACTCCCGTGCCGGTGGTCTCCACTCCCGCATCGGGCGTGACGGCCGCGTCGGGCCAAGACGATCCCGTCGGGCGTGACCGCCCGGTCCGGCGCGACGGCCGCGTCGTCCGGCTCTAGTCGGCGTTGCGCCGACACCCGGCTCGCCTTTCCGGCTCGCCTTCCGGCTCGGGCCGCTGCTCGGCAGGCAGCATCTTGCTCTGCGGGTCGCTCGAACGGTCCCGGTCAGCTCCACACACCACGCTCGACCACGCCTGGCCTTCTGGCACGGGTACTTGAGGTACTGCCGGTGCCGATCGGGCGTTCCGATCTTGCAAGCATGATGCGGACTTCACACCTTGCCGAGGTCGTGATGATGCCACCTGGCTCTCCGCCGATTCACGCCTCTCGGACGGCTCAGACGGCTCAGACGGCTCAGACGACCCGAACGGCCCCGACGGCCCGGACGGCTCCGACGGCCCGCGCGCCGAAGACGGGACGGACGGATCCGTGGGCTGGGACGGGCGAGGAGCGGGGACCTGCACCGGAGAACCGCTGGAGAGGGCGTGCAGGCGTCGCAGCTTGCGGGCGTGACGCTGTACGAGACCCCATTCGCGGTGCCGTTCGTGCTCGCGGCGGAATTGGTCACCCGCCGCAGAATAGCTGCGGGACCTGGTCCGGTCACGCATCGCGGCCAATTCCTTGGTCGTGAAAAGCTGCATCTGCCCCATGGATCAATTGTCTCGCTAATGTCAACGCTCATGTCAGTAGTTGATCATGCCAAACTACAAGACTTTCGACGGAACCGATATCCGAGATCCCGTTTGACATTCACCGAGATTCACCGTCGGAAACGATTCTGGCGGTCTGACGGATTGCTGAAGTCGCGCGGACCAGCGGGAAGCATCTGGCGGACGCCAGTAGGTACCCGCGGTCGGCCGGCGGTCGTGGGTACACACCGAAACCCAACGCTGTCAACAGATCCAGACCGGCCTGGACCGGTGTGACGCGTCGTTGATCGACCGTTCGAATAACTAATCGTCATCCAACGACCCGTAGGTCAGGCGCCTGCACAGTCGGAAGGAGAAGTGGCTGGTGCGGTCTCGTCGGAATGATGAGTCTTGCCACGGTAAACCTAAACCGATCACATCCGTGGTAATGGAGTTCCCGACCCTGGAAGACGTCGCTGCCGTCGCAAACGGGCTGTCAGAACGGTGACCAAACTCGTGAATCCAAGATAACGAGCGAC
The DNA here is from genome assembly GCA_964236515.1 of uncultured Actinoplanes sp. GTDB lineage: Bacteria > Actinomycetota > Actinomycetes > Mycobacteriales > Micromonosporaceae > Actinoplanes. The sequence goes on along the minus strand of CAXSDA010000012.1, from coordinate 45,293 downwards.
TCTCACGCAGAAATCGTCCTGAGCGGCGGTGGCGTCCCGTGATAGCGTCCGCCGGATGCGCGTCGTAGTGGTCGGTGCCGGGGTGGTCGGGTCGTCGGTGGCGTACCACCTGGCTCGCGCCGGTGCGGCGGTGACGTTGGTCGAGCGAGCGGCCTTCCCCGCGACCGGCGTGACGGCCGCGTCGTTCGCCTGGGTTGGCGACCGTGGCGGCGACTGGCCGGGAGGCGCCGCCGATCTACGGCCGTATGTCCGGGGCGACCACCAGCGCCTGGCGGCCGAGGTTCCCGGCGTCCGGCTCTCGTGGACGGGCTCGCTCAGCTGGCCGGCCAGGACGCCCGGGCCGGGGCAGGACGTCGTCGGGAGCGAGGAGATCGCTGCGCTCGAACCGAGGCTGCGGGATGGGCCCCAGTGGGCCCTGTGGACACCCACCGACGGCGCGGTCGATCCGGTCGCGTTGACCACGGCCCTCGTTGCGGACGCGCGCCGGCTGGGCGTGCGGGTCGTCCGGGCCGCCGTCACGGGCCGTTCCGGCCACGACGGTCTGAAGCACGACGGGCTGAAACACGACGGGCTGAAACACGACGGGCTGAAACACGACGGGCTGAAACACGACGGGCTGGAGCACGACGGGCTGGAGCACGACGAGCTGGAGCACGGCAAGGCGAAGATCGGGGCCGGGGCGGACGTGGTCGTCCTGGCCAACGGGACGGGCGTGCCTGCCGTGGCCGCGGCCTATGGCGTCCGGGTGGCGGTGGGCCGCAGTCCGGCTGTGCTGATCCGGGCGACCGCGCCGCCGGGGCTGGTGCGCACGATCGTGGCGACGGACGAGTTCGAGGTGCGCGAGGCGCGCCCGGGCCACCTGCTGATGACCTCTTCGCTGCCGCCGGGCGTGGCCGCCGAACGGGTCGGGGCGGCGTTCCGGGCGGACGTGCGGCTGCGGGGCTGGGCGGTGGGCGTACGGCCGATGCCGCCGGACGGGCCACTGATCGGCCCGATCACCCCGGACGGCCGGGTCTGGATGGCGGTCATGCACTCGGCGGTGACGCTGGCTCCGACCGTGGGCCGCCTGGTCGCCGAAGAGCTGGTCAGCGGCCGGCCCGCGCCGGAACTACGCCGCTGCCGCCCACCGCTCCCCCACTGACCAGGTACGGGGAACGGCCGGCCGATCCGGTGAAGCAGGGACCGTCAGCGGGTGTTGCGGGCCGGGGGGTCGATGGTCTCGCCGTCCTCGAGGTCGACCTCGTCGAACGGCGGGGCGCCGTCGATCGCGTTCGGCGCCGATCGCGACCGGGGTGGCCGTGTCCGGGAGGTCGAGGCTGATGCGCAGCGTGACCGGCTTGCGGAACACCGCTGCGATCACGCCGACCACCGCGGTGCCGGCCGAGATCATGTATGTGCCCGGTGGCGTCGCCGTACGCGGCCCGCACGATGTGCTGGATCGCGGCCGGCAGGGCGGCCAGGTGGAGGTCGCTGCTGCCGCCCGAGTTGCCCGTGGTCGGGATCCCGGCCGCGGCCAGGCCGGAGGTGACCTGGCTGGAGACGCGGCCGGCGTGCAGCGCCAATTCCTGGGCGTGGCACCCGCCGCCACCATCGATCTGCACGAGCAGGCACTCGAGCCCTTCCAGCGCAGTTAGTTACTGAATATCGAGCCCCCGATGTTGCCCAACGCGCAAGTCTGCTCGGTGAGAACCGATCACTGTCCTCGCCAGGCACGCGCCGGCATGGACCTAAGGACTACTGTCGGGTCCCATGGGCGTCCGTACGTGGATCGAGAGCTGGCCGGTGTACCGGCAGCTCACGGGCACCGACCCGCTGGGGCGCGGAACCGCCGCCCAGTCGCCGGCGCACCGGAACCTGTCCGCCCGCGTGGAGACCGCCGACTCGGTGGCGAAGTCGATCTGCCCGTACTGCGCGGTCGGCTGTGGCCAGCGGGTGTACGTCAAGGACCAGAAGGTCATCCAGATCGAGGGCGACCCGGACAGCCCGATCTCGCGCGGCCGCCTCTGCCCCAAGGGCTCGGCCAGCCTCAGTCTCGTGACCAGTCCCCGCCGGCAGCAGAAGGTGCTCTACCGCCGGCCGTACGGCACGGACTGGGAAGAACTTGATCTGGACACCGCGATGGAGATGATCGCGGACCGGCTGCTCGCCGCCCGGGAGCAGACCTGGGAGGACACCGACGACGACGGCCATCGGCTCAATCGCACACTCGGCATCTCCAGCCTCGGCGGGGCGACGCTCGACAACGAAGAGAACTACCTGATCAAGAAGCTGTTCACCGCCATGGGCGCGATCCAGATCGAGAACCAGGCGCGTATTTGACACTCCGCCACCGTTCCCGGTCTGGGAACCAGCTTCGGCCGTGGCGGGGCCACCAGCTTCCTGCAGGATCTGGTCAACGCGGACTGCATCGTCATCCAGGGCTCCAACATGGCGGAGGCCCACCCGGTCGGGTTCCAATGGGTGGTCGAGGCGAAGAAGCGCGGCGCCCGGGTGATTCACATCGACCCGCGGTTCACCCGGACCAGCGCGCTGGCGCACCAGTACGTGGCGGTGCGCGCCGGCGCTGACATCGCCTTCCTGGGCGGGATCGTCAACTACATCCTGTCCAACGAGAAGGACTTCCGGGAGTACGTGGTCGCCTACACCAACGCGTCCATGCTGGTCAGCGAGGAGTTCGAGGACACCGAGGACCTGGGCGGCCTGTTCTCCGGCTACGACCCCGAGACCAACACGTACCACCAGGGCAGCTGGCAGTACGCCGGCCAGGAGGACGAAGGTCAGACCCAGGGCGAGTCGCAGTCCGACCGGGAGACGGCATCCGGCCTGCAGCAGGAGTCGCACGGCCCGCCGCTGCCGGCCGACGTGCCCCGGGATCCGACGCTGCAGGACCCGCGGTGCGTGTACCAGGTGCTGAAGCGCCACTACGCCCGCTACACCCCGGAGGTGGTGGAGCAGGTCTGCGGCGTGTCCCCGGACGACTTCCGGGCGGTGTGCGAGGCGTGGACGTCCAACTCGGGGCGCGAGCGCACCACCGCGCTGGTCTATTCGGTCGGCTGGACCCAGCACAGCGTGGGCGTGCAGTACATCCGGACCGGGGCCATCATCCAGCTGCTGCTGGGCAACATGGGCCGGCCCGGCGGCGGGGTGATGGCGCTGCGCGGGCACGCCAGCATCCAGGGCTCGACCGACATCCCGACGCTGTTCAACCTGCTGCCCGGGTACCTGCCGATGCCGGTCCGGGGCCAGCACGACACGTTCTCCGAGTGGATCGACGCGATCCGGCATCCCGGGCAGAAGGGCTTCTGGGCCAACGCCGAGGCGTACGCGGTCAGTCTGCTCAAGGCGTACTTCGGGGACGCCGCGACTGAAGACGGCGATTGGGGGTACGACTGGCTGCCCCGGCTGACCGGCGACCACGGCACGTACCAGCAGGTCCTGAACATGATCGACGGGAAGATCAAGGGGTACTTCCTGCTCGGGCAGAACCCGGCGGTCGGGTCGGCCCACGGCAAGGCCCAGCGGCTGGGCATGGCCAATCTGGACTGGCTGGTGGTGCGGGATCTTTACATGATCGAGAGCGCCACGTTCTGGAAGGACAGCCCGGAGGTCGCCACCGGCGAGATCGTGCCCGGGCAGTGCCGCACCGAGGTGTTCTTCATGCCCGCCGCGTCACACGTGGAGAAGGAGGGCACCTTCACCCAGACCCAGCGGATGCTGCAGTGGCGGGAGAAGGCGGTCAACCCGCCCGGCGACGCCCGGTCCGAGCTGTGGTTCTTCTACCACCTGGGCCGGATGGTGAAGGAGCGGCTGGCCGGCTCGGCCCTGCCCCGCGACCGCGGCATCCAGGCGCTGACCTGGGACTACACGACGCCCGAGGACCGCGCGGAGCCGTCCGGGGAGCTGGTCCTGCAGGAGATCAACGGCCGCGCCGGCGACCGGCTGTTGTCGGGTTACACCGAGCTGAAAGCCGACGGCTCGACGTCGTCGGGCTGCTGGATCTACTCGGGCGTCTTTAAGGACGGGGTCAACCAGGCCGCCCGCCGCCGCCCCGGCCAGGAGCAGGACTGGGTGGCGGCCGAGTGGGGCTGGGCCTGGCCGCTGGACCGCCGCACGCTCTACAACCGGGCGTCCGCCGACCCCGACGGCAAACCCTGGTCGGAGCGCAAGAAGTACGTCTGGTGGGACGCCGACGCGGGCGAGGCCGGCGAGTGGACCGGGTACGACGTGCCCGACTTCGAGAAGACCAAGCCGCCGTCGTACCGGCCGCCGGACGGCGCCACCGGCGTCGAGGCGATCTCCGGTGACGACGCGTTCATCATGCAGGGCGACGGGAAGGGCTGGCTGTACGCGCCGGGCGGGCTGATCGACGGTCCGATGCCGACGCACTACGAGCCGGCCGAGTCGCCCGTCCGCAACCCGCTCTACACCCAGCAGGCCAACCCGACCCGCAAGGTGTACGACCGGTCCGACAACCTGACCAACCCGAGCCCGCCGGAGAAGCACAGCGAGGTCTACCCGTACGTCTTCACCACCAGCCGCCTCACCGAGCACCACACCGCGGGCGGGATGAGCCGGCAACTGGCGTACCTGTCCGAGCTGCAGCCGGAGATGTTCGTCGAGGTCTCCCCCGAGCTGGCCGCCGAGCGGGGCCTGACCCATCTGGGCTGGGCCCACATCGTCAGCGCCCGGTCCGCGATCGAGGCCAAGGTGCTGGTCACCGACCGGCTGGCGCCGCTGCGCGTCGACGGGCGGACCCTGCACCAGATCTGGTTGCCCTACCACTGGGGCGGCAACGGGCTGGTCACCGGCGACTCGGCCAACGACCTGATGGGCATCACGCTCGACCCGAACGTACTGATCCAGGAGAGCAAGGTCGGCACCTGCGACATCCAGCCCGGGCGGCGGCCGGTCGGGCCGGACCTGCTGGCGTACGTCCGGGGTTACCGTGAGCGGGCCGGGCTGACCCCGGAGCACCACCACATCACAATCATGACCAAGGACGAGGCCGATGGGCGCTGACAGTCTGTTCGGGCCGATCGACCCGGCGGCCGACGCCGGGTGGGTCGACGCGCCGCCGCGGAAGGGCTTCTTCACCGACACGTCCGTCTGCATCGGGTGCAAGGCGTGCGAGGTCGCCTGCAAGGAGTGGAACGGTGTCCCCGACGACGGCTTCAACCTGCTCGGCATGTCCTACGACAACACCGGCGGGCTGAGCGCCAACTCGTGGCGGGCGGTCGCGTTCATCGAGCAGCCGGTGGCCCACAGCTCGCACGGCCAGGACGTGCTGGGCGCGTTCGCCGGCAATCCGACCGGGCCGTCCGGGAGCGCGCAGTCGGCGGTCATCGCGGCCTCCACGGTGCCGCCGACGGGGACGGAACCGGGGCCCGGCGCCGCGGTGAACCCGCAGGCCGCCCAGTTCCTCGGCATGCCGGGCAAGGACCTTCCCGGCCGTACGGCCGACGCGCCCCGCACCGACTTCCGCTGGCTGATGATGTCCAACGTGTGCAAGCACTGCACCCACGCCGGCTGCCTCGACGTGTGCCCGACCGGGGCGCTGTTCCGCACCGAGTTCGGCACGGTGGTGGTGCAGGACGACATCTGCAACGGCTGCGGTTACTGCATCGCCGGTTGCCCGTACGGCGTGATCGACCGGCGGCAGGACGACGGCCGGGCCTGGAAGTGCACGATGTGCTACGACCGGCTCGGTGACGGGCTGACGCCGGCCTGCGCCCAGGCCTGCCCGACCGAGTCCATCCAGTACGGCGACCTCGACGAGCTCCGGACGCGGGCCCAGGCCCGGGTCGAGACGCTGCACTCCGAGGGCGTGACCGAGGCCCGGCTGTACGGCGAGAGCGATGACGACGGGGTCGGCGGCGACGGCGCGTTCTTCCTGCTGCTGGACGAACCCGAGGTGTACGGGCTGCCGCCGGATCCGGTGGTGCCGACGAAGTACCTGACGACGATGTGGAAGCGGGCGGGAATGGCCGGTCTGGCGATGGCCGCGGTGGCCGTGGCGTCGTTCCTCGGAGGCCGCCCGTGAGCTCGCAGCCGAACGGCCGCAGCGACCGGGATCCCCGCCGGGACGTCGACGGCGGGCGGCGGCGGCGGCGCAAGGGCGGGGGCGGGGGCGGCGACCCGTCGATGGTGCCGCCGGCCGAGTTCCGGTCGTACTACGGGCGGGCGGTCGTGCGGCCGGTGCCGTGGACCCACGACATCGCCGAGTACCTGTTCACCGGTGGCCTGGCCGCGGGTTCGGCCATCCTCGCCGCGGGCGGTCAGCTGACCCACCGGACCGGGCTGCGCCGGGCCGGCCGGGTGACGGCGCTGGGCGCGGTCGCAGTCAGCGGCGTCCTGCTGGTCAAGGACCTGGGCCGGCCGGACCGGTTCCTGCACATGTTGCGGGTCGTCAAGCCGACCTCGCCGATGTCGGTGGGCACCTGGGTGTTCAGCGCCTTCGCCGGGGCGGCGGGCGTGGCCGCGGTTGCCGAGGCCGCTGTTCTGCTGCCCGACCGGGGCCTGCTCGGGCTGGCCCGCAGGGGGTTGCCGCCGGCCGGCGCGGCCGGTGGGATCGCGGCCGCCGGACTGGCGCCGGCGCTGGCCACCTACACCGCGGTGCTGCTGTCCGACACCGCGCATCCGAGCTGGCACGCCGTCCACCCGGAGCTGCCGTTCGTCTTCGCCGGCAGCGCCCTGGCCAGCGGGGCCGCCGCCGGGCTGATCGGCGCGCCGGTGGCCGAGACGGGGCCGGCCCGGCGGATGGCGGTGGCCGGCGCGGCCCTCGAACTGGCCGCCACCCACCAGGTCGAGCACGGGCACGGCCTGCTCAGCGAGCCGTACCGGACCGGCCGCCCGGCACGGTTGCTCCGGGCGGCACGCATGCTGACCGCGGCCGGAGCCATCGGGGCGCTCGCCGGCCGGCGCAGCCGGACCGTGTCCGCGCTGGCCGGGTTGTCGCTGCTGGCGGGGTCGCTGGCCACCCGGTTCGGCATCTTCGAGGCCGGCCTGGAGTCGGCCAAGGACCCGAAGTACACGGTGATCCCGCAGCGGGAACGCCTGCAGGCCAACGAATCAGCAGGCTAGCGAATCTGCAGAGTGACACCTTCGACCGCCGGGATGAGCTCGCCGATCACCGGGTAGCCCGGCACCTCGCCCGCCACCAGCAGCCCGCCGGAGGTCTGCGCGTCGGCCAGCAACAGCAGTTCGTCCTCGGTGACGGCCCCGGGGTCGAGGTGCGGGCGGACCCAGTCGAGGTTGCGGCGGGTGCCGCCGCTGACGTACCCGGCGGCGAGGGCGCCGCGGGCGCCGTCCAGGTAAGGCACCGCGGCCGCGTCCACCCGGGCCGTCACGCCGGACGCGCGGGCCAGCTTGTGCAGGTGGCCGAGCAGCCCGAAGCCGGTCACGTCGGTGGCGCAGACCGCACCCGCGGCCAGCGCCGCCTCCGACGCCGCCCGGTTCAGCGTGGTCATCGCGTCGACGGCCTGGGCGAACACCTCGCCGGTCTGCTTGTGGCGGCTGTTGAGCACGCCGATGCCGAGCGGCTTGGTCAGCGTCAGCGGGACACCGGCCACCCCGGCGTCGTTGCGCATCAGCCGTGCCGGGTCGGCGACGCCGGTGACGGCCATCCCGTACTTGGGTTCCGGGTCGTCGACGCTGTGCCCGCCGGCCACGTGGCAGGCGGCGACCCGGGCGACGTCGAGCCCACCGCGCAGCACCTCGGCCACCAGTTCCATCGGCAGCACGTCGCGGGGCCAGCCGAGCAGGTTCACGGCGACGACCGGGGTGCCCCCCATCGCGTACACGTCGGACAGCGCGTTGGCGGCGGCGATCCGGCCCCAGTCGTACGCGTCGTCGACCACCGGGGTGAAGAAGTCGGCTGTGGCCACGATCGCCACGCCCGCGGCGATCCGGACGACGGCCGCGTCGTCCCCGTCGACCAGCCCGACCAGCAGCTCCCCCGGGCCGGCGGGCTGGTCCCCGCCGACCAGACCGGCCACCACCGACTCGAGTTCCCCGGGCGGGATCTTGCAGGCGCACCCGCCGCCGTGCGCGTATTGAGTCAGCCGTACGGCCGTCGTCGAAGTCACACCGGCAACGTACCCACGATCTGCTCGGCCACCCAGGAGGCGACCCCGTCCGGGAACGGAGCGGGCAGGCCGAGCACGACGTGGGAGAAGCCGGCGTCGGCGGCCTGAGCGATGGCGTCGCGGGTGCGGCCCGGGTCGTCGTAGGAGACGCCGAGGTAGATCGACCGGGTGATCTCGGCCGGGTCGCGGCCGATGTCGGCGCAGAAGCCGTCGAGCATGGCACTGCGGTCGATCACGTCGGCGAGGTCGCCGCCGGGGATGTTCCAGAGGTCGGCGTGCCTCGCCACCAGGCGCAGCGTCGCCTTGGCGCGGCCGCCGATCAGGATCGGCGGATGCGGCCGCTGGACCGGCTTGGGATTGCCGTACGCCCCGGTGAGCCGGAGGTACGTGCCGTCGTAGTCGAACGGTGAGGTCTCGGTCCACAGGCGCTTGATCACGGTGAGCGCCTCGTCCAGACTCCCGGTGGCGTCGGCCGCCGGGATGAACGGCAGCCCGTGGGCGGCGTACTCGCGCCGGGCCAGCGGATGATCGGGGCGCGACCCGACGCCGATGCCGAAGTCGAGCCGGCCGGCGGAGACGACGTCGACCGTGGTGGCGATCTTGGCCAGCATCGCCGGCGGCCGGAACCGGTTGCTGGTCACCAGGAGACCCAGCCGCAGCCGGGCGGTCTGCGCGGCCATCGCCGCCAGCAGCGTCCAGCCCTCGAGGATCGGGCCGTCCGGGTCGCCGCCGATCGGCATCAGGTGGTCGAACAGCCAGGCGTGCGCGATTTCCGGAATCGTGTCGGCCTCCACCCAGACCCGCCGGATGTCGTCGTAGCCCACGTTCTGCGGCGCGGTGGCGATGCCGATGCTGAGGCTCATCAGCGCCGCCGCAGGGAGGCGTCGAGCAGGGCCGGCGGGGTGTCGATCTTCTCGTCCGGGGCCAGGTCGAGGCCGGGCGCGACGATGGCGTCGATCTCGTCCAGCACATCGGCCGGCAGCACCGTGTCGGCCGCGGCCAGCTGCGAGGTCAGGTGGTCGATGGTGCGCGGGCCGATCAGCGCGCTGGTCACGCCGGGGTGCGCGGTGACGAACCCGAGGGCGAGCTGGATCATCGTCAGGCCGGCGGCCTCGGCCACCTTGGCCAGCTTCTCGACGGCGTCCATCCGGGCCTGGTTGGCCGGGACCGACGGATCGAAGCGCTGCGGCATCAACGTCGAGCGGTTCGTGGTGATCTCCCGGCCCGCGCGGACCGCGCCGCTCAGCCAGCCGGACGCGAGCGGGCTCCAGGCCAGCACGCCCATCCCGTACTCAGCTGTCGACGGGAGGACGTGGGCCTCGATCCCCCGCTGCAGGATGGAGTAGCTGGGCTGCTCGGTGACGTACCGGCCGAGGTGGTGTTCCCGGGCGGCCCACTGGGCCTGCACGATGCGGTACGCGGGGAACGTCGAGGAGCCGAAGTAGCGGATCTTGCCGGCCCGCTGCAGATCGGTCAGCGCCGACAGCGTCTCCTCGTCGCTGGTCGCCGGGTCCCACCGGTGGACCTGGTAGAGGTCGACGTGGTCGACATTCAGCCGGCGAAGGCTGTCGTCGAGCGCGGTGACCAGCCAGCGGCGTGAGGAGCCGCGGTGGTTGCGGTCGTCGCCCATCGGCAGGAACGCCTTGGTCGCGAGCACGAGGTCGGCCCGTCGGCCGGCGATGGCCCGGCCGACGATCTCCTCCGACTCGCCGTTGCTGTACGCGTCGGCGGTGTCGATCAGGTTGACGCCGGCCTCGAGGGCGGCGTCGATGACTGCGGTGGCCTCGTCCGGCGTGGTGCGGCCGATCCGGCCGAAGTTCATCGCACCCAGCGCGAGCGTGCTGACCTGCACCCCGGTGCGCCCCAAACTGCGGTACTGCATGCCTGCCCCCTAAACGGAACGTTGTTCCGCCAACCATACGGAACGTCGTTCCGCTAAGCAACCGCTAGGGTGGTCGGTGGAGGCGTTCAGGTGGCTGGTGCCCCTCCCGGTCTTCAACACCGGTGTGACCCGGTATCCGGGTCAGGCGGGTTCGATTCCCGTCCGCCTCCGCTCCCTCTGCGCCAGACAGAGCCGGGTCCGCGCCCGGGAGGCCGACGTGCTGGAGGCGATCACGCCCGGGCACAACAACGACCGGATCGCCGCCGACCGGTATCTCGGCGTGGCCACCGTGAAGAGTCACCTCAACTCGATCTTCGTCAAGCTGGGCGCGCGCGACCGTGCCCACGCGGCCACGATCGCTCTCGGGACCTCGGACTAGCGGCGCGGCGCCTGGACCTTGTCGGCCTCGATCGTGACGATCACGCGGACCTGGCCGGCGCCGCCGAACGACGGGTACGGCCGGCCCAGGTACTTGTGCGACAGCTGGTCGATGTGGTCGGCGCCGCCGCGCTCGGTCATGTCGGTGACCCGGCCGCGGATCTCGACGTACCGGCTCGGGTTGTCCTTGTCGGCCACGGCGACCGCCACCCGGGCGTCGCGGGCGAGGTTGCGGACCTTCTGGTGACCCTGCACGGTGTTGATCACCACGTGCTTGCCGTCGGTGTCCACCCACGTCTCGGTGATCTGCGGCGAGCCGTCCGGCATCAGCGTGGTGACGAAACAGATGCTGGGTTGGCGGAGCAGCTCGACGACGTCCTCGGGAAGATCCATGGTCCCGACAGTACGTCGTGGCGGGCCCGCTACCGTGGACCGGTGGACCCGCGGCGGCGTGTGCCGCGCACCGATCAGATCCTGGCCGACCCCCGCCTGGTCGCCGCCACCGGTCGGCTGGGCCGCGCGCCGGTCAAGGCCGCGGTGGCCGCCGCTCAGGAGCGCGTACGGGCCGGCGAGCTCGACCCGGACGGCGTGCCCGACGCCGCCGTGGCCGCCCTGCCGCCGACCGCCGGCGGCCTGCGCCCGGTGCTCAACGCGACCGGCGTGGTCCTGCACACCAACCTCGGCCGGGCGGCGCTGTCGGCGGCCGCGGTCGACGCCATCGCCGCCGCCGCCGGGCACACCGACGTCGAACTCGACCTGACCACCGGCCGGCGGGCCCGGCGGGGGCGGACCGCCCTGGCCGCGCTGGCCGCGGCCGTCCCCGGCGCCGGCGGTGTGCACGTGGTCAACAACGGCGCGGCGGCCCTGGTGCTGGCGGCCATCGCATTGGCCGCCGGTAAGGAGATCATCGTCAGCCGGGGCGAGCTGATCGAGATCGGCGACGGGTTCCGGCTGCCCGACCTGCTCGAGTCCACCGGCGCCCGGCTGCGCGAGGTCGGCACCACCAACCGCACCGCGCTCGCCGACTACACCACCGCCATCGGGCCGGCCACCGGCTTCGTCATCAAGGTGCACCCGTCGAACTTCGTGGTCCGCGGCTTCACCAGCGCGGTCGGCGTGGCCGAACTGGCCGGCCGGGGTGTCCCCGTCGTCGCCGACATCGGTTCCGGGCTGCTCGCCCCCGACCCGCTGCTGCCGGACGAGCCGGACGCGGCGACCACCCTCGCCGCCGGCGCCGACCTGGTCATCGCCAGCGGCGACAAACTGCTCGGCGGCCCGCAGGCCGGGCTGCTGCTCGGCGACGCCGGGCTGGTCGACCGGCTGCGGCGGCATCCGCTGGCCCGGGCGATGCGGGTGGACAAGCTGACCCTGGCGGCGTTGCAGGCCACCCTGTCCGGACCGGCCACCCCCACCTGGCAGGCGCTGCGGGCCGATCCCTCCCTTCTGCGCCGGCGGTGTGATGCGGTCGCCGCCGCCGTCGACGGTGCGGAGGTGGTGCCGTCGGCGGCGGTGGTCGGCGGGGGCGGCGCGCCCGAGCTGGAGCTGCCGTCGTGGGCGGTCTCGCTTCCGCCGGAGTGGGCCGAGCCGCTGCGGACGGGGGCGGTCCCGGTGGTCGGGCGGGTCGAGCACGGCCGGTTGCTGCTCGACCTGCGGTGCGTCCCCGACGACGCCGACGACGCCCTGATCGCCGCCGTCACGACCGTGGCCGACCGGTGCACGTAGTCGCCACCGCCGGGCACGTCGACCACGGAAAGTCCACACTGGTCCGGGCGCTCACCGGGATGGAACCGGACCGGTGGGCCGAGGAACGCCGGCGCGGCATGACCATCGACCTCGGTTTCGCCTGGACCACACTGGACTCCGGCGCCGCGGTCGCGTTCGTGGACGTGCCCGGGCACGAGCGGTTCGTGCCGAACATGCTCGCCGGGATCGGCCCGGTGCCGGCGGCGATGATCGTGGTCGCCGCCGACGAGGGCTGGATGCCGCAGTCGGCCGAGCACCTGGCCGCCCTGACCGCGCTCGACGTCCGGCACGGGCTGCTCGTGGTCACCGCCTCCGACCGGGCCGACCCGGGCCCGGCGACCGCGCAGGCCCTCGCCGAGATCGCGAACTCCTCGATCGGGACGGTGCCGGCGGTCGCGGTCAGCGGGCTGACCGGGGCCGGACTCCCGGCGCTGCGGACGGCGCTGGACGGGCTGCTGGCCGGGCTCCCCGCCCCCGACGCGGCGGCGCCGGTCCGGTTCTGGATCGACCGGTCCTTCACCGTCAAGGGCGCCGGCACGGTGGTCACCGGGACACTGGGCGCGGGATCGCTGCGGGCCGGCGACGAGCTGGAACTGACCGGGCGGCCGCGGCCGGTGCGGGTCCGCGGTCTGCAGAGCCTGGGCGCGCCGGTGGCGGCGGCCGGAGCGGTCGCCCGGGTCGCGGTCAACCTGCGCGGCGTGGAGAAGGACGCCCTGGGCCGCGGGGCGGCGCTGCTCACGCCGGGACGGTTCCGGCCGGCCGACCTGATCGACGTCCGGGTGCACGGCGATCCGGTGGCCGATCTCCCCGCCACGATCACGCTGCACGTGGGTTCGGCCGCGGTGACCGTACGCGTCCGGCCGCTCGGTGCCGACACCGCGCGGCTGCGGCTGGACCGGCCGCTGCCGTTGCGGATCGGCGACCGGGCGCTGCTGCGCGACCCGGGGCGGCACCACGTGGCCGGCGGGGTGACCGTCCTCGACGTGGCCCCGCCGGGGTTGTCCCGGCGCGGCGCCGCGACCCGACGCGCCGCCGAGCTGTCCACCATGGACGGCCGGGTCGATCTGGCCGGGGAACTGCGGCGGCGCCTCCTGATCGGCCGGGACGAGCTGGACCGGATGGGCGTGCCGGCCGGGGGCACGCCGGTGGCCGGGCGCTGGCTGGCCGACCCGTCGCACTGGGCGGCGCTGGGTGCGCGGCTGGTCGACGAGGTGGCCGCCTTCGCCCGGGAGAACCCGCTCGAGCCGGGGATGCCGGTGGAGGCGCTGCGGCAACGGCTCGGCCTGCCCGACCGGGCGCTGGCCGAGGCGCTGGTCGCGCCGCCGCTGGTCGTGCGGGCCGGGCGGGTGAGCGACGGCGGGCCATCGGTGCCGGCCGAGCTGACCGCGGCCGTGGACAAGGCATTCGGCGAGCTTGCCGGGCCGTTCGTCGCCCCCGAGGCGAACCGGCTGACCGAACTGGGGTTGGGCGGGCGGCAGCTGGGCGCGGCCGTCCGGGCGGGACTGGTGGTGCAGCTGGCGCCGGGCGTGGTGCTGCCGCCGGACGCCGCCGCCCGGGCGGTGGCGGTGCTGGCCGCGATCCCGCAGCCGTTCACGCTGAGCGAAGCGCGGCTCGCCCTGGGGACCAGCCGCCGGGTCGCCGTGCCGATGCTGGAGCTGCTCGACCGTACGGGCGTCACCGAACGAGGGCCCGACGACCGCCGGAGGTTGACGACGGCCTGATCCGGGGTACCCACCCGGCTATGGCGCGACCGATCTGGACCGGGACGATCAACTTCGGGCTCGTCTCGGTGCCCGTGGCCATGTATTCGGCCACCCACGAGCACGAGGTGTCCTTCCACCAGTACGAGCAGGGCACCAGCGACCGGATCCGCTACCAGCGGGTCAACGAGCGCACCGGCAAGGAGGTCGACTTCGGCGACATCGTCAAGGGCACCGACGTCGGCGGCGGCCAGCGGGTGCTGCTCGACGCCGACGAGCTCGACTCGGTGGCGCCCGGCCGGTCCCGCAGCCTCGACCTGCACCGGTTCGTCGACCTGGACGAGATCGACCCGCTCTACTACCAGAAGAGCTACTGGCTCGGGCCGGGCAGCGAGGAGAGCGCCCGGACGTACGCGCTGCTGCGCGACGCCATGGCCAAGGTGAACCGGGCGGCGATCGGCACGCTGGTGATGCGGGGCAAGGAATATCTGACCGCGATCCGGGCCGACGGCAAACTGCTGATGCTCCAGACGATGTACTTCGCCGACGAGGTGCGCGATCCGGAGGAGGAGATCGGGTCGCTGCCCGGGCCGGCCAAGGCCAAGCCGGCCGAGATGCAGATGGCGGTGCAGCTGGTCGAGTCGATGTCCGGCGACTGGGACCCGGGTGACTACCGGGACACCTACACCGATCGGGTGAACGCGCTGATCAAGGAGAAGAAGGCCGGCAAGCAGGTCACCACGGCCGAGGACGCTCCGAAGGCGACCAATGTGACCGACCTGATGGAGGCGTTGCAGCGCAGCGTGGAGGCGGCCCGCAAGGGTCGTTCCGGAAGCCCGGCCAAGAAGGCTCCGGCGTCGAAGAAGACCGGGTCCACGAAGAAGGCTGCTTCTCCGGAGAAGGCTGCGCCCAGCAAGAAGGCCGCAACGGCCAAGAAGACCACGAAGGCCGCACCGGCGAAGAAGGCGGCGGCCAAGAAGACCGCCGCCCGCAGGAAGGCCGCCTGACCGCCCCTACGTCACTTCTGGTCGAGGTCGGTGCTCAGGCTGACCTCGCGCCAGGCTTCGAACTCGGTCCTCTGTGCATCCAGGATCCGCCCGTACGCCTGGTAGGCGTCCGCCCCCAGCACCAGCAGCGCCGGCGGGTCGGGTGACTCGATCGCGGTGATCAGCGCCTGCGCCGCCTTGGCCGGGTCGCCGGGCTGGGTGCCGTGGGTGGGGTCGTTCTCCTTGCGCCGCTTGCCCGCCGTCTCGGCGTAGTCCCCGATCGCCGACGCCGACTGGTCCAGCGAGCGCCCGGCGAAGTCGGTCCGGAACCCGCCCGGTTCGACCGCGAACGCGGTGATCCCCAACGGCGCCACCTCTGTGCGCAGCGCGCAGGTCATCCCCTCGACCGCCGCCTTGACCGCGGCGTAGTAGCCCGAGCCGGCGGCAGCGATCCGGGCGCCGATCGAGGACAGGTTGACGATGGTGCCCGACCGCCGCGCCCGCATCCCCGGCAGCACCGCTTTGATCATCGCCACGGTGCCGAAGAAGTTGGTCGCGAACAGCCGCTCGACGTCAGCGTCGCCGCCCTCCTCGACGGCCGCCCGGTAGCCGTACCCGGCGTTGTTGACCAGCACGTCGACGCCGCCGAAGCGGTCGGTGGCGGCGGCCACGGCCGCCGTGACCTGAGCCGGGTCGGTGACGTCGAGGGCCACGGCGAGGGCCCGGTCCGGGTACTTGTCCGCGAGGTCCTGGACCGACGAGGCGTCGCGGGCGGTGACGACCGCCTGGTCGCCGCGGGCCAGGGCGGCCTCGGCGAAGGCGCGGCCGAGGCCGGTGGAACAGCCGGTGATGAGCCATGTGGTCATGACGTCATCCTGCCCGCGAACGGCCTCAGCCGAACCAGCGTTCCACCGCCGCGTCCCGGCCGGCCGCTCCGTCCTCACCCGCCCAGGCCACGATGCCGTCCGGGCGGACCAGCAGCCCCTTGGCGTATCCGGAACCCAGCACGCGCAGGCGGCCCGTACGGCCGGTGGGGTCGAACGTGCCGTCCGGATCGATGAGCACGCCCGCGCCGCCGTGCAGGTGGTCGTCGAGGTGGCTGTCGTCGTCCAGGGTCAGGTCGGGGGCGCTCCCGCCGACCAGCGGGTCGTCGCTGCCCAGGTCGTACCGCTGCCGCAGGCCGGCCACGCCGCCGGCGGCGTATCCGGCGCCGTCCCGGGTCTGCAGCAGGTCCTCGACCACGCGGCGCAGGGCCCGGGCGTACGGGTCGGGCCGCATGATCGCGATCTGCGCCCGGGTCCAGTCGAGCACCCAGGCGCCGATCGGGTGGCGCTCGGCGGTGTACGTGTCGAGCAGCCCCGGCGGCGCCCACCCCTGGATCTCGGCCGCCAGCTTCCAGCCCAGGTTCATCGCGTCCCCGACGCCGAGGTTGAGGCCCTGGCCGCTGAACGGGGAGTGCACGTGCGCGGCGTCGCCGGCCAGGAACACCCGGCCCCGGCGGTACGTGGCCGCCTGCCGCGTGTTGTCCGTCCACCGGGTGGCGCTGAGCACGCGGGTGATCGTCACGTCGACTCCGCTGGTGCGGCGCAGAGCGGCCTGCAGCTCGCCCGGCGTGACCGGCGCGTCCCGGTCGGCGGGCGGCCCGTCGAACTCGACGGTGACGATCCGGCCCGGCATCGGCCCGTGCACGTACATGCCGGTCGGTGTGAAGTTCCAGCCGGGCCGGAGCTGCCCGGCGCCGGCCAGTTCGACGATCGCCTGCCGGCCGGTGATCTGCGGCCCGGTTCCCGGGAAGTCGATGCCGGCGAGCTTGCGGACGACACTGCGGCCGCCGTCCGCGCCGATCAGCCAGCGCGCGTCGACCGAGTCGTCGCCCAGCTCCGCGCGTACGGAATCGTGGTCCTGGACAAGACCGCTCAGCGTGACCCCGCGGCGGATCTGCACGCCCAGCGCCGCCGCCCGGGCGGCCAGCATCTCCTCCACCTGCGCCTGGCCGACCACGGTGAGCGCCGGCGCGTCGCCGGTTCCGGCGAACACCGACGGATCGAGCCGGTCGGCGGCGATGAAGATGCCGGCGAAATGGCCGGTCAGCCGCGGTATCGGGGTGTCCGCGGGCGCACCCTGGGCCCTCATGAACTCCCGCGTCCGCGCGAGCGTGCCCTCGCGTGCCGCCACCATCGCGTCCCGCAGGCCCCGTCGCTCGAAGGCCTGTGCCGTGAGCACGTTGACCGATCCGGCCTTGATCGTCGTGTCGGGCTCGGTCAGCCGTTCCACCACCAGGACGGATATGCCCCGCAGAGCCAGCTCGCCCGCCACCATCAGTCCCACCGGCCCGGCGCCGGCCACCATCACGTCGTATCGCATGCTTCCACCGTGGCTCGGTATTTTGACCGAGTCAATGTTTTGACCGTGTATAAGATGTCACCATGACCGAGGGGCTGCGGGCGCGCAAGAAGCGGGACACCCGCCAGCGGCTGTCCGACGTGGCCACCGCCCTCTTCGCCGAGCGCGGGTTCGACCAGGTCAGCGTGGCCGAGGTGGCCGAGGCGGCGGGTGTGTCGAAGATGACGGTCTTCAACTACTTCCCGCGCAAAGAGGACCTGCTCTTCGACCGCGGGCCGGAGCTGACCGAGATGGTCACCGCCGCCGTCCACGACCGGGGACCCGGCGTGACCCCGGTGGCCGCGCTGACCGCGCTGGCGCTGCGGCTGGTCGACGAGCGGCACCCGTTCATGGGCCTGGTCGACGGCCTGCCGCCGCTGTGGAACATGGTTCTGGCCTCGCCGGCGCTGCAGATCACGGCGCGCGAGGCCGTCGACTACCTGGAATCGCTGATCGCCGGACTGCTGGACGAGGCCGGTGACCCGGACGCCCGGCTGACCGCGGCGCTGTTCGTCGCCGCCGCCCGGGTCAGCTTCCTGGCCATCACCGGCCGCATCCTGAACGGCGAGAGGGCCGACGACATCCAGGCCGAGTGCCGGGCCTTGACCGAGCACGCCCTGAGCCGGGTCACCAACCCGGCGGAGTGATCACCGGTCCGCGAGCACCTCGATCAACCGCTGCGCTAGCCTCGTGCCGGTGACGCGATACGTGGCCATCGGGGACAGCTTCACCGAAGGGCTCGGGGACACCCGGCCGGACGGCACCGAACGCGGCTGGGCCGATCTGGTCGCGGCCGGATTGGCCACCGGCGAGGGGCAGCCGATCGAGTACGCCAACCTGGCCGTCCGCGGCCGGCTGATGGACCCGATCGTCAGTACACAGCTCGACGCCGCGCTGGCCCTGTCGCCGAAGCCGACGCTGCTGTCGCTCAACGGCGGCGGCAACGACATGATGCGCCCCGGCTCCGACATGAGCCGGCTGGTCGCGCTGACCGAGCGGGCGATCCGCCAGTGCGCCGCCGCGGGCGTCCACGTGCTGCTGCTCAGCGGCGCCGACCCGTCCGAACGGCTGCCGTTCGGCTCGATGATCCGCCGCCGCGGCGAGGCGCTGACCGCGGCCGTGGCCGGCTTCACCGACACGTACGGCGTGACGTTCGTCGACGTCTTCCACGACACCGAGATCCGCCAGGCCGGCTACTGGTCGGCCGACCGCCTGCACCTGAACGCCAACGGCCACCGCCGGGTCGCCGGCCTGGTCCTGACCGCGCTGGGCCACCCCACCACGGCCCACCTGATCGACCCGAGCCCGGCCGAGGCCCGCCGCGCCGGGGCCGAGGCCCGGTACTACCGCGAGCACGTCCTGCCCTGGATCCAGCGCCGGCTGCGCGGCCGGTCGTCGGGCGACGACCGCGCCGCCAAGTACCCCGGCTGGATCAAGATCGAGCCCGCTTAGCTGCGGACCCCCGTCGCCGGGCGGGGCCGCCCGATGCCGGCCGGCCCGCTCGACCAGTGGCGGGCGGGGGCTACCCGGCCGGTAGGGCGACCGGTTCCGGCGACGGCTGCTGCTCGCCCAAGCGGCGGCGCAGCTTCTCGCCCTCCACGTCGACGTCCGGCAGGACCCGGTTCAGCCACCGCGGCAGCCACCAGGCGCTGCGGCCGAGCAGCGAGATCACCGCGGGCACGATCGTCATCCGGACCACGAACGCGTCCACGGCCACGCCGACGGCCAGCGCGAACCCGACCGACTTGATGATCGGGTCGTCGATCAGCACGAACCCGGCGAACACACTGATCATGATCAGGGCGGCCGCGGTGACCACCCGGGCGCCGTGTCCCATCCCGCTGACCATCGCCTCCTGAGCCGTCTCGCCGTGCACGAAGTCCTCGCGCATCCGCGACACCAGGAACACCTCGTAGTCCATGGCCAGCCCGAAGAGGATCCCCACCAGCAGTACGGGCAGGAAGCTGACCAGCGGCGCCGCCGTGTCCACGCCGACCCACGAGGCCAGGTGCCCCTGCTGGAACACGAACACGGTGATGCCGAACGTGGCCCCGACGGTGAGCAGGAAACCGGCCGCGGCCTTCAGCGGCACCAGGATCGACCGGAACACCAGCATCAGCAGCAGCACCGACAGGCCGACGACCAGGATCAGATAGATCGGCAGGGCGTCGGCGAGGTGCTGGGACACGTCGATGCCGAGCGCGGTCTGCCCGGTGAGGGCCACGTCGGCGCCGTTGAGGTCGTGGGCCCTGGCCCGTACGTCCCGGACCAGCGTGTCGGTCGAGGCGGCGGTCGGGCCGTCCTGCGGGATGATGCCGAGCAGCGCGGTCCGCTTGTCCTGGCTGAAGGTGGCCGGCGCGACCGCGAGCAGGTGTGGCGTGCCGGCCAGCACCGTGCCGGCCAGCTGGACGGCACCCGCGGTCCGCGCGGCCGAGTCGCTGCTGACCACCATCACCAGCCGGCCGTTGAAGCCGGGGCCGAAGCCCTCGGTGATCAGGTCGGCGGCCGCCCGGGCGGGGGTGCCTTCGGCCGCCGCCGACGGATCGGGCAGCGCCAGCCGCAGGTCGGCGGCCGGCAGGGCCAGCACGCCCAGGCCGAGCACGCCGACCACGATCACCGGGATGCGGAAACGCCGGACGATCCGCGCCCACCGGAAGCCGAACCCCTCGGCCGGCACCTGGTGGCGGGCGCCGGCGCGCAGCTTGCGGGGCAGCACCCGGGGACCGGCGAACCCGATCAGTGCCGGCAGCAGGGTGAGGGCGACCAGCACGGCCACCGCCACGGTGCCGGCCGCGGCCAGGCCCATCACGGACAAGAACGGGATGCCGACCACGGACAGGCCGGCCAGCGCGATGATCACGGTGAGCCCGGCGAACAGCACGGCCGAGCCGGCGGTCCCGGCCGCGCGCCCGATCGCCTCCTCCGGTGCCATCCCGTCGACCAGGTGGCTGCGGTGCCGGGAGGTGATGAACAGCGAGTAGTCGATGCCTACGGCCAGGCCGAGCATCAGCGCCAGGACGGGGGTGGCGCTGGTCAAGGCCACGACGTTGCTC
Organism: uncultured Actinoplanes sp.; assembly: GCA_964236515.1. Lineage (GTDB taxonomy): Bacteria > Actinomycetota > Actinomycetes > Mycobacteriales > Micromonosporaceae > Actinoplanes. The sequence continues at coordinate 25,085 of CAXSDA010000012.1, read as the reverse complement.
AGCGCGTACAGCCCGGCGATGCCGGCGCCGACCCCGATGAGCGCGTTCAGCATGGTCATCCCGGCGGCGACCAGCGAGGAGAAGGTGACCAGCAGGACGACCAGGGCGACGGCGACACCGATGCTCTCGGTGCCACCGACCTTGGGCGGGGCGCCGGCGACGACCTCGCCGCCGTGTTCGACGCGCAGCCCGGGGGCGGTGATCTTCTCGTACGCGGTCCGCTGGACGCTGGTGATCTCGTCGAGCGGCGCGGTGAACTGCACGTTGACCAGGCCGTAGCGGCCGTCGCGGGACACCGCCCGGGCGGTGAAGGGGTCGACGGCACCGGCCGCGCCGGGCAGCGCCGACGCCTGCCGGACCACGCTCTGCACCGCCGCCGTCAGCGCGGGTTCGGCCAGCGTGTGCCCGGCTCCGGCGGCCACCACGATCGTGCCCGTGGCCCCGCCGGCCTGCGGGAACTCCCGCTGCAGGGCGTCCAGCGCGCGCTGCGACTCGGTACCCGGCAGGGTGAAGCCGTTGGACGTCGGTCCCTTGAACAACACCGCGGACGCGCCCAGGGCGGCCAGCAGCACCAGCCACACGATGACGACGAGACGCCGGCGACGGAACGACGCCCGGCCGAGCCGGTAGAGCAGGGTGGCCATGTCAGTCCTCAGAGGTGGAGCCGCGCCGGGCGACTCGGATCAGGGCGGCGCGCAGACGCGCCGGTTGCAGGTCGTCGTCGAGCGCGACGGTGGTGATCCCGGCCAGCAGCACCTTCGCCGCCACCAGGTCGGCCGGATCGGCGGACCGGCCGGCGAACTCGTGGCAGAGCCGCTCGGTCAGCGGCCGGATCGGGTCGAAGGGCGCGCCGTGGTACTCCGGGATGGCGCCGTACACCAGCGCGACCTCGCGCCGGTAGAGCAGGACCAGGTCGACGAAGCCCTCGATGGCGGCGTCGCGCACCGTGTCGGCGGGCTCCTTCTCGAGCCCGGTGACCAGATCGTCGAGCGCCTGGGCGGCCGGGCCGATCAGCGCGTACAGGATCGCGTCCTTGCCCGCGAAGTGGTACAGAAGCGTGGCCTTGGAACAGCCGACCGCCGCCGCGATCTCCTGCAGCGACGTGCCCCGGTACCCGTACCGGGGGAAATGTTCCGCGGCCACGCGGAGGATCTCGTCGCGGGTGCTCATCCGAACCATGGACGCCATCTTGCCTGACCGATCGGTCAGAGCCTGACCGATCGGTCAGAACAGTGGTCGGCATCACGACCCTCACCCGTACGTGGTTGCCGGTTGCAGGTACCGTCCTGTCTCGTGGCGGGCATGATCGGGTTCACGGACAACTACCGGGACCACTCCAATCGAGACGGTTACCAGTTCGAGTTCCTCTGCGAGCGGTGCGGCAACGGCTACACCTCGAGCTTCAAGCACTCGGTCACCGGGTTCGGTGGCAAGTTGCTGCGGATGGGTGGCGACCTGGTCGGCGGCGAGTGGGGCCGGCGCGCGTCCGAGGTCGGCTGGGATTCGCAGTGGATGCGCGACGGCGTCCGCGGCAACACCTGGGACAAGCACCTGCAGGCGGCCGTCGAGGAGATGAAGCCGTACTTCGCCCAGTGCCATCGGTGCGGCGAGTGGGTGTGCGGCCAGGTCTGCTGGAACACCGAACGCGGCGTCTGCACCAACTGCGCGCCCAAGCTGGACCAGGAGGTCGCCGGGCTGCAGGCGTCGGCCCAGCGCGACCAGTTGCGCGATCGGATCGGTCAGCAGGACTGGACCTCCGGCGTGCAGTACAGCCACGAGGTCACGGCCCGGTGCCCGTCCTGCTCCAACGACGCCGGCGGCGGGAAGTACTGCCAGCACTGCGGCACCCCGCTCGCGGCGGCGCCCGAGGCCAGCAAGTTCTGCGGCCAGTGCGGCACCAAGGTAGGTTCATCGGCGATGTTCTGCACCGGCTGCGGCAGCGCGACCACCTGATATGCGGCTGTTCGCCGCCGTCTATCCCCCGGCCGACGCGTGTGACGACCTGGCCGACCGGCTCGCCGATCTGCACGTGGTCCGGGCCGGCGCCCGGGTGGCGTGGCGCGACACCTGGCACATCACGCTGGCCTTCCTGGGCGAGGTGCCCGACGACCGATTGCCGGACGCGCTCGACGCCCTCGACGCGGCGGCGACCGGCTGGCGGTCCACCGAACCGGCGTTCGAGGTCCGCCTGGCCGGGGGCGGGCGGTTCGGGCGGGGCCGGTTCACCGTTCTCTGGGTGGGCGTCGAGAGCGAGGCGCTCACGGCGTTGTCCGAGGCCGTACGCCGTGAGCTGCAGAACGCCCGGTTGCGGTACGACCCGAAGCCGTTCAAGCCGCACCTGACCATCGCCCGGCCGGGTGACACCGTGGACCGGGCCGAGGTCGACGCCGACCGCGACACCCTGGCCGCCTACCACGGGCCGGCCTGGCCGGTGCCGACCGTGGACCTGGTCCGCAGCCAACTCGGCCCGAAACCGTCGTACGACCGCCTGGGCAGCTGGCGCCTGGGCTAGAGCGCCGCGGCGATGATCTTGGCCGTCACGTCGTCGGCGGGCACCAGAATCCGCAGGCGCAGCCACGGCTCGTGGACCGGCCGGCTCTGCGACAAAAGCAGGTGCAGCGGCCCGAGGGTGGCGTGCCCGATCCGCTTCCGGACCGGCTCCAGAGCCTGCACGTCGTGGTCCGCCCACCAGTCCCGGAAGGCCGCGCTGCTCGCGGTGAGTTCGTCCACCAGCGCCACGTACGCCGGATCGCCGGGATGCCGGGCGTACTCGTACCGGAAGTCCTTCAGATTGGCCCGCGCGGTCGCCGCCCAGGCGTCGCTGGTGGTGTCCCAGTCGCCGGTGAACATCCACAGCAGCAGGTTGCGCCGTTCCCGCGGAACCGCGATCAGGTCACTCATGATGATCTCGGCCGCCCGGTTGTGCGCGACCACGTCGAACCGCGGGCCGAGCACGAACGCGAGGTGCGGCAGCAGCCCGTGCACCAGCGCGACCGTGTCCTCGCTGACCGGCCCGTCCAGCGGCTCGGGGGCCGCCGTCCCGGCCAGGTGGAACAGATGGTCCTGCTCGGACGGGGTCAGTTCCAGGGCCCGGCTCAGCGCCCGCAGCACCTGCTCCGACGGGGTGATCTCGCGGCCCTGTTCCAGCCACGTGTACCAGGACAGGCCCACCCCGGACCGCTGCGCCACCTCCTCGCGGCGCAGGCCGGGCGTCCGGCGCCTGCCGTTCGAGGCCGGCAGCCCGACGTCGGCCGGGCTCAGCGCCGCCCGCCGGGTACGCAGGAAGTCGGCGAGCTCCGCCCGCCGCGCCGCCGAAGGCGGTAGTCCCGAAGGTGGTGGTTCCAGTCCCACGATGAACCATCATCTCCTGCCCGCCCGGAACCGCGCCATGATCGGGCCATGACGACGATCCCGACCGAGGCCCGGTGGGCGCCCCGCCCCCGCACGTACGACCTCGGCGACTCCCCCGTGACCGTGCTCGACCGCGACCGCACCCGGCCGTTCCTGCTTCTCCACGGCGGCGCCGGGCCGTTCTCGGTCGCCGGCTTCGGCGACCTGCTGGCCTCCCGCTGGAACACCCGGGTGATCACGCCCACGCACCCCGGCTTCGCCGGCACCCCACGGCCGGAGAGCCTGTCGAACGTCGGCGCGCTGGCCCGCGTTTACGCCGACCTGCTGGACACGATGGACCTCTGGGACGTGACCGTGATCGGCAATTCGATCGGCGGCTGGATCGCGGCCGAGCTGGCGCTGCTCGGCAGCCCGCGGCTCAGCGGCGCGGTTCTGGTCGACGCGGTCGGCGTCGACGTGCCCGGTCACCCGGTCACCGACGTGTCCGGGCTGAAACCGGACGAGCTGCGGGCGTTGTCGTTCCACGACGCGAGCCGGTTCCCACCGAACCCGGCCGCGCCCGGCCCGGACCTGGCCGCGCTGCGCGCCTACACCGGCATGGCGATGGCCGACCCCACGCTGCTCGGCCGCCTGGGTGAGCTGGAGCTGCCGGTGCGCGTGGTCTGGGGCGAGTCGGACGGCATCGCCGGCGTCGAGTACGGGCGCGCCCTGGCCGAGGCGATCCCGGGCGCTGTCTTCACGGTGATCTCCGGCGCCGGTCACATGCCGCAGCTCGAAACGCCGGAACAGCTCCTGCAGGTGATCGGAGAGACCCGATGAGCGACCTGGTCGTCACTCGTGTCGGCCACAGCTGCCACCTCCTCGAGATCGGTGGCCGGCGCCTGCTCACCGACCCCTGGTTCACCGTCACCTCGACGTACGACCCGGGCGAGCACGTGGCCCTGACCGTCGACCGGCTGCCCGACCTGGACGGCGTGCTGATCACGCACGAGCACTACGACCACTGCGACCTGGACGCGCTGGCCCGGTACCGCGACCTGGGCGTGCCGGTGATCGCGCCGGGCACGGTCACCGGCCGGGCCCGCGCGGCCGGCTTCACCGACGTGCGCGAGCTTTTGGACGCGGTGGCCGAGCTGGCGCCGGACGTCGACGTGCGGCTCGTCCTGCCCGGTCTGCCGGTGCGGATCCCGTGACGTCGCCCTACGAACCGTCGATCCCCGGCGACCTGCCTCCGGGCCCGCGGCCGATGATCGCCGCGGTGCGGGCCCGGGACGGCCGCGCCGACGAGCTGCGGGCGGCGGTGGCCTGGATCCCGGTCGTCACGCCGACCGCCGAGGAGCGGACGGGGCCGTCCTCCGGCGCCGGTCCGCACGGGCCACACGGGCCGCACCGCGGCGGAGGCGGTGACCACCGGTTTCGATTCGTTCGGGCTGGGTGATCCGACTTTCCGGGCGGCCCGGCCACCCGGGTTGCGCCGCGCCGCCGACCGGACGAGGGTGAGCCGAGGTAGATCAGCGACGATCGATCCGGAGCGTGTCATGGTGCGATTTTCCCGTCGGCATCGCCTGCTCGCGGCCGTGACGGCAGCGGTCACCGTCCTCGGCTTCGGGCCGCCCGCGGCCGCTCACCCGGCCGGCGCGCCGACGTTGTCCGAGACCGGCCGGCTCGGCGATCGCCGGTTCGTCGTCACCGGCGACCGGATGTTCGAGGTCGGGGCCGAGGACGCCACCTACCCGGGTATGGGCTTCCACATCCGGGGCGAGATGGGCGGCTTCTGGACCGAGCCGATCAAGGTGCTGGACGGGGTCTGGTTCGGCGCCAACGGGACCTGGCTGAAGGCGAGCCGGTACACCTCCGGTCAGGGTTACGCCCAGATGGACCTGGCCGGGCCGGGCGGGCTGACCATCAAGCGCACCGACGTGATCCCCGACGGCGGGCGGGCCGCGCTGATCGGGCTGGCCGTGCCGGCGGGCGCCGGGCACGTGGCGCTGACCGTGGACGCGCACTCCGAGCTGATGTCGACGTACCCCTGGGGCACCACCGTCCCCAGCCAGACCGACTACAACCTGCCCGACACCGGCTCCTTCGACGGGCGCGACCTCGTCTTCCGCGACCAGGGCACGCCACCGGTGGCCGGGGCGCCCGCGCACGACTACGCCGCCCTGGTCGGCAGCAGCCTGACCCCGTCGGCGCACGCGCTCGGGCCGGCCATGCGCGGGCCGCAGGGCGACGTGCTCTGCGGTGACCCGGCGCCGGTGGTGTGCGACGACACGGCGTACGGCAAGGGCACCGGCGGGCAGCTGACCTACGACGTCAGCGGCGGCCGTACGGTGTGGTTCGCGGTGGCCGGATCCGACCAGGGTCTCGCCCCGGCCCGCACCGAACTGGCCAAGGCGCTGCGCAACCCGGCCGGCGCGCTGGCCGCGAAGAAGGCGGCGCGGGCCGCCGTGGCCCGGCGGACCACCGTGGACCTGCCCGGCGACCGGCTGCTGCAGCAGAGCGTGGAGTGGTCCAAGCAGAACCTCGCCGACTCCGTTCAGGAGTCGCAGAACCTGCACGTGTTCACCAGCAACCAGGGCACCCAGTTCCCGGCACCGTCGGGCACGGTCGCCCAGGTCCGCTGGATGGGCGCCGGCTGGCCGGACTACCCGTGGATCTTCGCCACCGACGGCGAGTACAGCGCGTACGCGGCGGTCGCGTCCGGCCAGTTCACGTCGATCGAGAATCACCTGAAGGCGCTGCGCGACGTCAGCGAGATCGCCAACCAGCACTCCGGCAAGGTGGTCCACGAGATCACCCCGGACGGGCAGGTCTACTTCGGCGCCAACGCCGACGCCGGCAACACCGACGAGACGGTCAAGTTCCCGAGCGCGGTCGCCCTGGTCTGGCGCTGGACCGGCGACAACCGGTTCCGCGACGACCTGTACGACTTCGCCGTCCGCAACATGAAGTACGCGGTGGCGCTGGACGCCGACGGGGACGGCTGGCCCGAGGGCAGCGGCAACGTCGAGCGGGCCGGGATGGGCGCGGAGAAGCTGGACGTCGCCGTCTACACCATCCGCGGCCTGCTCGACCTGGCCGACATGGCCGCCGCCAAGGGCGACCGCGCGACGGCGGCGTGGGCCACCGCGCAGGCCCGGACGCGGGAGCAGAAGTTCGAGGCGGCGTGGTGGTACGGCGGCGACTCGAATTCCTACGCCGACTCGCTGTCCGACCCGGGCAACGTCAAGCTGTACCAGCGCTATTGGATCGGTGCGGTGCCGATGGAGGCCGAACTGCCCGGCGGCGGCTCGGTGGCCGACGAGGCGCATGCGCTGACCGCGCTGGCCCAGCGGGAGCGGGACTGCTTCACCGGCGAGTTCGGCTTCTTCCACACCGGCACCGGGCCGACCAGCGACCCGGCCGGCAACAAGGGCCCGTCGTGCGACAGCGTGGTGTCCGCGGTGCAGTCCGAACGGGACATCTTCTCGCTCGGCAACTCCATCATGGCGGTGGCCGAGGGCAACTTCGGGCGGCTGGCCCAGCAGGCGACGTACACCACCGCCAACGCGCGCAGCCAGCTCGATCCGGGCGTGTGGGAGATGCCGGGCGCGATGCCGGAGATCCTGCCGTCGCCCGACTTCGGCACGAACATCAGCAAGGACTTCCTGTCGCGCTCGAGCGTGCTGCAGACCTGGGGGGCGTACGGCGTCCTCTGGCCGGTCGTCGCGCAGCAGCTCGGCGTCGCCCCCGACCTCGGCCACGGCCTGGTCTCGGTGGTGCCGCAGCTGCCGGCCGGGCAGACCCACATCGCCGGCACCGACATCGCGGTGGGCCACGGCCGTCTGGACGTACGGGCGGATCAGCGCGGGAAGACGCTCACGGTGACCGTGGACGCGTCCGTCCGGGCCCGGTTGTCCACGGGTGTGGTGCTGCCGGCCGGTTCGGCGGTCGCATCGGCCACACTGGACGGTCACCGGATCGGCACCCGGGTGACGTCCACCGACCGCGGTGACACGCTGCTGGCCGGGCCGACCGGTGCGGGACGGCACACCCTCGTGGTGGTGTTGCGCTGATGATCCGTCTGGTTGCCCCGCTGCTCGCGGCGTTGCTGGGGGCCGGACCGGTTCCGGCCTACAGCAACCCCGTCTCGGCGAACTTCGCCGACACGTTCGCCGACCCGACGGTGATCCGGGGCCAGGACGGCCAGTGGTACGCGTACGCCACGTCCGACCCGCTGAGGTCGGGCGAGGGCACACCGCATCGGATCCCGATGGCCCGCTCGTCGGACCTGGTCCACTGGGCGTACGCCGGGGACGCGCTGACCGGCGACCCGGCGCCGTACGTCGCGGCCGGCGCCTCGTACTGGGCGCCGGACGTGCGTTACCTCGACGGCCGGTACGTGATGTACTACGCCGTCACCGACACCACCGTGTCCCCCGACGGTTCCGACTTCGCCATCGGCGCGGCCACCGCCGACTCCCCGCTGGGTCCGTGGACGCAGCAGCCCGCGCCCGTGGTCGCGCCCCGGCCGGGTGCGGGCGGCGGCTGGCTCAGCACCATCGACCCGGCCGAGCTGACCACCCCCGACGGGTCCCGCTACCTCTATTTCGGCAGCTACTACGGCGGAGTCTCGGCCGTCCGGCTGACCGCCGACGGGCTGCACAGCACCGGCGCCGCGACGATGGTGGCGGTCGACAACAAGTACGAGGGGTCGTACGTGGTCCGCCACGACGGCTTCTACTACCTGTTCGTGTCGTCGGCCAACTGCTGCGCCGGACCGGCCACCGGCTACTCGGTGTCGGTCGGCCGGTCGGCGAACCCGCTCGGGCCGTTCACCGACGCGCACGGTGTCGCGCTGACCGCCTCCCGGGTCGGTGGCACCCCGGTGGTCAGCCAGAACGGCAACCGCTGGATCGGCACCGGGCACAACGGGATGGTCACCGACCTGTCCGGTCAGGACTATCTCGTCTACCACGCGATCGACCCGGCGCAGCCGTACCTGGACCAGCCGTACGGCGTGAACCGCCGCCCGATGCTGCTCGACCGGCTGGACTGGATCGCCGGGTGGCCGGTGGTCCGGGCCGGCGCCGGCCCGTCCGACACGCCGCAGACCGCCCCGGTCACCGCCGCCCGGCCCGGCCCGCTCCGCGGCGACGTGCGGGTGGAGGCCGATGTCCGCGGTCCGGCCGGCGTGATCGCCGGGGACGTTCGCGTGTCCATCGACCCGGCGGCCGGGAAGCTGGTCGCGTCCTCCCGCGGGCGCCGGTCGGTGGCGGATCTGCCGGCGGGCGTCGACTTCGGCACGTGGCACAACCTGGCCGTGGAGATCCGCGGGCGCCGGCTGACGGCCTACGTCAGTGAGGCGCGGCAGAGCGGATCGATCGTCTCGGTCCGGCTACGGCTGGCGCACGGGTTCTCCGGCCGGGCGGGCACGTTCGGTGCGGCCGCCAACCTCAGTGCGGTGCCGCTCTACCGGCCGGTCACGCACCTGGTCCCGCCGCCGGCGGTCGGTCGCGTCGTCGACCGGGACGAGTTCTCCGGGACCGCGCTCGGGCCGGGCTGGACGTGGGTGCGGCCGGACCCGGCGGTGACCGTGTCCGGCGGGGGGCTGAACTGGCCGGTCGAGGCCGGCGACCTGAGCGGCCCGGCGAACACCGCGGGCGTGTTGCTGCGGACCCCGCCGCCGGGCGACTGGACCGCCGAGACGAAGCTGACGCTGGACCTGGGCGAGAACGACATCCGCAACTATCAGCAGGCCGGTCTGGTCGCCTACAACGGCGACGACGACTTCGCCCGGCTGGACTCGGTGGCGATCTGGAACACCCGGCAGATCGAGTTCGGGCGGGAACTGCCGTACGCGGGCCAGCTCGACTACGGCGGCATCACCATCGGCACCCCGGCCGCGACCACCTGGCTGCGGCTGGTGCAACGGACCGACCCGGTCACCGGCGTGCACCGGATCCGTGGTGAGTCCAGCACCGACGGGCGGACCTGGACGCTGAGCGGCGTCTGGACCTTCCCGGCCGGGCCGTCCCCGCGCATCGGCCTGGTCGCGCACGGCGGCGCCACTCCCCCGGTCACCGCCCGCTTCGACTACCTCCGGGTCACCCGCCCCTGATCGTTTCAAGCCGCCGGCGCGGGGCACCTGACTCCCATGACGACTGCGGGCCGGTTACGGCTGCTCTCGGCGGTACGAGCCGGCTGGGGCGGCGTGCTGCTCTTCGCCCCGGTGGTGGCCCGGCGGATCGGCGGCCCCGGATTCGCGCCGCCGCACTCGATCGCGATCGCCCGGGTGCTCGGCGCCCGGCATCTCGCCCAGGCCGCCGTGACGGCGCTCGCGCCGACCCCGGCAGTGGCCGCTCTCGGTGCGGTCACCGACGCCCTGCACGCGAGCGGCAACCTCGTCGCGGCCGGCGTCTCCCCCCGCTGGCGCCGGGCGGCCACCATCGACGCGGCCATCGCCGCCGCCTTCGCCGCGGCCAGCGGCACGGCCGCCCGCTCCCGGTGAGCGCCGCCCGGCTCCGGCACCGCGGGCGTACGGATTGACCTACCGTCCGGCCAGCTCGGCCACGACCGGCGCGAGGGCACCGGCGACGTCGGCTCCGAACACGAAGTAGGAGAAGCCCATCTCCTCGCGGCGCCGCTGAATCTCCTCGGCGGCCGCGGTGGGATCGGCCGGAAGGAAGGACACCGAGTCCGCGGCCCGGATCGCGGCGGGGTCCGTGTCCGGGCCGGCCATGAACGGAGCGACCAAGTCGCCGATCACCGGCACGTGCATCGCGAGTTCCACGTCGCGGCGGTTGTCGAAGTCGCGTACCCGTTGCGCCGTCTCGGCCCGCGTCTCGGTGTGCGGCATCATGAGGGTCACCGTGTCGGCGAGCTCGGCCGCCAGCGCCTGCGCTTTCGGACCGCCCACGGCCATCGCCACCGGGGTGTGCCGGTCCGGGCCGTCCAGTTCGCGCAGGGCCGTGACGACCTCACGCACCTGCTCCGATCGCCGGCCCCCGGGCGCCGCGGGCAGGCCGAGCTCGCGGAGCTGGTCCGCGATCCCGGGCCGGCCGGTGCCGATGCCCATGTCGAAACGACCGTCCGTGAGCACGGTCAGCGAGTGCGCTTCCCACGCGGTGATCCATGCCGGGCGCACCGGCGACGCGTACACCCAGGTACCTACCCGGAGACCGGTGATCGTGGCCGCGACGGCCAGCGCCGGACCCGGCGCCGGTTGCCACTGCGGCACGTCGGGCATCAGGATCGTCGAGTAGCCGCTGTCGGCCAGCCCGCGCAGCTGGTCGCGCCACGCCGGCACGTCGGTGGTGATCGGAGCAACGACCCCGAACCGCAACGGCCGAACCCGTCGTGTCGACGCAGCGGTCATGGTGACCAACCTTCCTCCGGCCCGGCCCCGTCGGCCGAGCTCTTCACCGTTCCACGAACGGGTCGCTCCGGATCCGACAACTGACCGGCCGGGAAGTGGGTAAGAGGAACCGTATGACTGACGACAACCCCGCCCCCCGAACCAGCGAAGAGGCCGCCGAGCTGATCCGGAACGACCCGGCCCTCGGCGCCGACTCCCCCGACCCGGACGCGGACACCAGCGGCCTCGACGACGACGCCACCACCCCGGACGGCGCGGTCTCGAACCAGGAGTGACGCGACTGCAGATCACCGGTGTCTGCCGATACCGGCCTGGGCGAGCGCCCGCATCGAGATGCGGGTGACCAGGGTTTCCTCCAGCGTCTCAGCGCCCTCCGGCCGGCCGGCGGGGAAACCCCAGTACACGCCGTCCGGGCTGATGAGCACCAGGTCGCGGCCATCGGCGCCGACGCAGATTCCGGCAGCACCGTGATTCCGGCCCTGCGGCACCGCGTCGGCCGGATGCCATGAGGTCCGCCCGTGCTGACCTCCCGACACGGTCGGCATCGTCTCGCCGTCGCGAGCCGCGGCCGGTGTGGTCATCGGTCTTTTCCTCCGCCGCGGTCCCGGGGACGCCACCGACCCGGCACTTTCGACCCTTCGTGGACCGGGTCAGACCCGGCCATGCCGCCGATTACATCAGCTCCCGTCACGGCCGGTCTCAGGAACCGGTGGCCGCCGCCGCGGCTCGGCCGGCCACCCGGCCGGAGAACAGGCAGCCGCCGAGGAACGTGCCTTCGAGCGAGCGGTAGCCGTGCACGCCGCCGCCGCCGAAGCCGGCCACCTCGCCCGCCGCGTACAGCCCGGGAACGGGATTGCCGGAGGCGTCCAGCACCTGGCCCGACAGGTTGGTCTGGAGACCGCCCAGCGTCTTGCGGGTCAGGACGTTCAGCCGCACGGCGACCAGCGGGCCGGCCGAGGCGTCGAGCAGCTGGTGGAGGCCGGCCGTCCGGCTGAGCTGGTCGCCGATGTACGACAGCGCGTTGCGGATGCCCTGCACCTGGGCGTCCTTGCTGTACGAGTTGGCGGTCTCGCGGTCGCGGGCGTCGATCTGCCGCTTGAGGTCGTCGTAGTTGATCAGGTTCTCGCCGGTCAGCCGGTTCATCCCGGTGACCAGTTCGGGCAGCGTGTTCGCGACGACGAAGTCCGGCCCGTACTTCTCGAACTTCTGGATCGGGCCCGGCGTCTGCCAGATCCGGGACAGCAGCTGCAGGATGTTCTTGTTGGTCAGGTCCGGGTTCTGCTCGGAGCCGGACAGCGCGAACTCCTTGTCCACGATCTTCTGCGTGGCGACGAACCAGGTGTAGTCGTGACCCGACGCGGTGATCGTGCCGAGGGTGTGCAGCGTGTCGTACCCGGGCATGTCGGGGGCCGTGAACCGCTTGCCGGTCGCGTCGAGCCACATCGACGACGGGCCGGGCAGGATGCGGACGCCGTGGTTGGGCCAGATCGGCGCGTAGTTGCGCAGCCCCTCGGTGTAGTGCCACATCCGGTCGGCGTTGACGATCCGGCCGCCGGCGGCCTGGGTGATGCCGAGCATCCGGCCGTCCACGTGCGCGGGCACACCGGTGACCATGAACTTCGGCGGCGTGCCGAGGCGGGCCGGCCAGTTCTGCCGGACCAGATCCTGGTTGCCGCCGATGCCGCCCGAGGTCACCACGACCACCGGGGCGTGCAGTTCGAAGGACCCCACGGCCGTACGCGAACTGGGGGTGCCGCGGGCGGCCGAACTCGGCTCGAGCACCGCCCCCCGCACGCCGGTGACCGCGCCGCCGGTCTTCACCACCTCGTCGACCCGGTACCGCGGCCGGTATGTCACCTTGCCGGCCGCGATGCCCGCCTGAACCAGCTTCGCGAACGGCTCGACCACCGCCGGGCCGGTCCCCCAGGTGACGTGGAACCGGGGCACCGAGTTGCCGTGCCCGTCGGCCAGGCCGCCGCCGCGCTCGGCCCAGCCCACCACCGGGAACCACTGCACGCCCAGCCCGGCCAGCCAGGAGTGCTTCTCCCCGGCGGCGAAGTCGACGTAGGCCTGGGCCCAGCGGTAGCCCCAGTAGTCTCCGCCGGCCGGGTCGGCGACGCCGCGGTCGAAACCGGCCGCGCCCTGCCAGTCCTGCCAGGCCAGATCGTGCGAGTCCTTGATGCCCATCAGCCGCTGTTCCGGCGAGTCGACGAAGAACAGCCCGCCGAACGACCAGAACGCCTGCCCGCCCAGGTTGGTGTCCGGCTCCTGGTCCACCAGCAGCACCTTGCGCCCGGCGGCGATCAGCTCGGACGTGGCGACCAGACCGGCCAGACCGTGGCCGACGACGATCGCGTCCGCGTCGCCGGCCGCCGCGGCGCCGAACGCCGCCGGTACCGCCGCCTGCCCGATCGCCGTCGCGGCGACCGCCCCGCCGGCGACGGTCAGGGCGCGCCGGCGGCTGATTCCACTGTTCGGTGACTGCTCCATGACCGGACAGCGAAGCAGGTCGATGCCTGCGGCGGTAGTGGCCGAGCGCCAATCAACCGGGGGCCGGTTGTGCCGGAGCGCAGGTGTCCGGCACAACCGGGCGGTCCGGCGGTGAAGGTCCAGCTGCCGGATGGTAGAAAGCCCCGCCGCCGGAACGCAACCGGCAACGGGGCTTTCGATTACCCTTTCGAGTTCCTCAGTGACGGGCGAGCAGCGGCGACAGTGCAGCCGCCGGGGCCGGGGTGGCCGGCACCGGGGTGACCGTCCAGTCGGCGTGCCCGGGCATGGCCGGCGTGGTCGTGCCGTACAGCCAGGTGTTCAAGAAGGTCCGCAGGTCCTGGTGCGACACCAGCGACGCCACCCGGATGAAGTCCTGCGTGGACGCGGAGCGACCCTGGTAGACCGAGACCCAGGTGCGCTCGATCCGGTCGAAGGTGGCCGCGCCGACTTTCTGCTGCAACGCGTAAAGCACGAGGGCGCCGCCGTAGTACACGTTGGAGTTGAACACGTCCCAGATCGTGGCCGAGCTGTTCGGGTGGGCGACCGGGCCCCACGTCGCACGGTAGATGTCGCCGCGCGAGTAGACGTACTTGAAGAACGCCTCGAGCGTCGGGAAGCCCGAGTACTGCTGCATCGTGCCGGTCTCGCTGGCGTAGTTGTACTCGTACCAGGTGGCGTGGCCCTCGTTCTGCCACACGTCGCTCCACGACCACGGCGCCACGCTGTCGCCGAACCACTGGTGCGACAACTCGTGCGCGAGAACCGGGTTGAGATCCACCTGCGGCAGGCTGAAGAAGTACGTGTCGTACAGCGACAGGGTCTGGGTCTCGAGCGCGAAGCCGAGCGTCGCGTCGATCACCAGCGACCCGTAGTTCTCGAACGGGTACCGCCCGACCTTGCTCTCCATCCAGGCGATCTCGTTGGACTCGTCCGCCGCCAGCGGCAGCAGCTTGTCCGCGAGCCGCCGCGGCACCACGTCGCGGATCGGCACCCCACCGACCGCCGGGCGCTGATAGGTGACGAAGTCGCCGACCGCGGCCTGGACCAGTTCACTGGCCATCGGATTGCGCTCGCGGTAGGTCGACGAGACGAAGCCGCCGTGGTGGCGGGTGCGCACCAGCACACCGTTGGCCGTGCCGCTCCAGCCCTCGGGGGCGGTCAGCGTGATCGTGTAGGTGGCCTTGTCCCGGGGGTGGTCGTTGCTCGGGAAGAGCAGGTGGGACGAGTTCGGCTGGCCGGCCAGGACGGTACCGTCCGGGGTCTTGACGAATCCGACCGGCGCGTCGGCGTCCGGCGCGATCGGGGTGGCCTTGAACCCGGTGATCCGCACGGTGAACCGCCGGTGCTCGGGCAGCCAGCGCCTCGGCGTGATCACCAGTTCGTCGCCGGACCGGGTGAAGGCGGCCGTCCGCCCGTTCACCTCGACCCGGCCGACGGCGTCACCGCCGAAGTCGAGGTCGAACCGCGACAGGTTCTGGGTGGCCACCGCGCTGATCGTGACATCCCCGGTGACCTGCTGGGCCGGGTCCTTCTTCGGGTACGTGAGGCTCAGGTCGTAGTTCTGCACGTCGTACCCGCCGTTGCCGAGCAGCGGATACAACCGGTCGGAGAGGCCGGGGGCGCCTGGTGTGGCGTGGCCGGCGGCGAGCGCCGGTCCGGATGCGGCGAAGGCGCCGGTCAGGCCGAGGACGGCGGCCGTACCCCACGCGACGAATCGGAAGCGAGCATTCATGGTCGCTGAGCGTAGCAATTCATTTACATGCGTCGAGACAATTTCGACCGGCAGAAAACTCTCAGGTGGTCCGGCGGCCGGACGAATGTGAAGGGCATGAAGTCATTCGCCTGTGGTGACGTCGTGCCTGGATGCGACGCCCGTTTCGTCTGTGACACCGAGGACGAGATCCTCGCCGCCGTGGCCTCACACGCCCGGCTCGACCACGGCCTGACCTCGGTCAGCGCCGAGCTGGTGAACGCGGTCCGCGGCGCCATCCAGTCCGTACGGGTCTGATGGTGGCCGGCCCCGGCAGCTGGCCGGACATGCTCCGGTCGGCTGTCGGCGGCCGGGGTGTGCACGCGCTCTACCAGCCGATCGTGGACGTCTCCCGCGGTGTCGCGGTCGGGTACGAGGCGCTGGTCCGGTTCGCCGGATATCCGGAGCAGAACCCGGAGGTGTGGTTCGCCGCAGCGCACGCCCACGGGCTCGGCGCGCACCTGCAGGCGGTCGCGCTGCGAGCCTGCTTCGCCGCCCGGGGCGACATGCCCCGCAACTGCTTCCTCACCGTCAACGTCGGCCCCGAGGTGTTGCACGAACCGGTCATCCGGGACGTCTTCGCCGACCAGGGCGACCTGCGCGGGGTCATCGTCGAGCTGACCGAGAACGTCCGGGTCGACGACTACGCCGCGCTCGAGCCGGACCTGGACCGGCTGCGGGCGGCGGGCGCGCTGATCGCCGTCGACGACGCGGGGTCCGGTTACGCCGGGCTCACCCACCTGCTGGCGTTGCGGCCGGCCATGATCAAGCTCGATCGCGAGCTGGTCCGCGACATCGACCACGACGAGGCCAAGCGGGCCCTGGTCGAGATGGTCGGCACGTTCGCCGGCCGGATCGACGCCTGGCTGCTGGCCGAGGGCATCGAGCGGCCGGGTGAGCTGACCGCGCTGGCCGAACTGCAGGTGCCGCTGGCGCAGGGCTTCCACCTGGGCCGTCCGGCGCTCCCGTGGACGTCGGTGACCGGCGACGCCGAGCAGGTCCTGCTCGACCACCGCAGCGTCGCGCCCGGCGACACCCTGCGCCGGCACCTCGAGCACCCGCCGGTGTATGCCGACGCCGTACGGGCCCAGCAAGCGTTCGCCGATCCGCTGGTGGACCTGGTCGTGCTGTGCGACGCCGACCAGCGGCCGGTGGCGGTGCTCGACGACCGCACGTCTCCGGTCCCGCTGGTGACGGCGGGTATGAAGATCAACGTCGACACCCCGGTCAGCGACGCCGCGCTGCGGGCGATCACCCGGGATTCGTGGGCGCAACCGCTGCTCTGCACCGACAACGCCGGCCGGTATGTGGGTGTGGTCCGGATTCCACGGCTGGTGCACGCGCTGAGCACCCGGTGATGGATCAACACATTCGCACATGTCACTTCATGTGACTAGGATCAGCCCCTCACGGGTTCAAGTGGGGGGCTTCGATGAAGAAGATGACTCTGCGCGTCCTCGCGCCGATGGTCGTCATGGGTCTGGCGGTCTGGTCCGGGACACCGGCACACGCCGCACCGAAATCGCCGCCGGGTGACCTGTCGCAGGTGCAGACCCGGTCGTCCCTGCTCGGGAAGCATGTCTTCTACCAGCAGACGTACCAGGGCATCCCGGTGCTCGGCGGCTACTACGTCACGCACACCGCGGCCGACGGCACGGTGTCGGTCAGCGACGGCCGCAAGGCGGTCACCGGCCTCAAGGCGACCGCCGCGGGCGTCTCGGCCACCCGGGTCCGCGCCTCGGTGGCCCAGCGCCTGGGCAAGCAGCCCACCGGCGCGACCCTGGTCATCATGCCCGGCGCCACGGCCACGCTGGCCTGGCAGACGCTCACCCCGGGCCGCGGCGGCACCACGCAGTCGCTGATCGACGCGTCGAGCGGGGCGGTGCTCAAGGAGGCGAAGACGGTTCACTCGGTCGACGGGCTGGGCCAGGTCTTCGACCCCAATCCGGTCGTACGGCTGCAGAACGAGGGCCTGACCGACATGGACAACGCGGACGCGCCGATCTTCCACCGCGCGTACCGGACCGTCCTGCTGACCAAGCTGGACCGCGGGAAGACGACCCTGCAGGGCGCGTACGCGAACAACATCAGTGACCCCGCGGTGACCTCGCCGCACCGGGTCTACCGGTACAACCGCTCGCAGGACGGCTTCGAGCAGGTGATGGCGTACTACAGCATCACCTCGGCCGAGGAGTACATCCACCGGCTCGGGTTCCGAGACGTCAACGACGAGCCGCAGGACTTCATCACCACCGGCTTCACCGACGACAACTCGTACTACGACTCGACCACCGACTCGATCACGTTCGGCACCGGCGGCGTCGACGACGCCGAGGACAACGAGGTGATCTGGCACGAGTACGGGCACTCCATCCAGGACGACCAGGTGCCCGGTTTCGGCGAGTCCGAGGAGGCCGGCGCGATCGGCGAGGGCTTCGGCGACTACTGGGCCGTCACCATGTCCCAGGCCACCAGCCCGGACACGGCCACCACCCCGTGGGCCTGCGTGATGGACTGGGACTCGACCGCCTACACCGACGACACCCCGCACTGCCTGCGCCGTACGGACGGGCCCAAGGTCTACCCGGGCGACCTGGACGGCGAGGTCCACGACGACGGTGAGATCTGGTCGCACGCGTTGTGGGACGTCAACCGGTCCCTCGGCCGCACCACGGCCAACCGGGTGATCCTGGAATCGCAGTTCTACTTCACGCCGGACGTCACCATGCCGGCCGCCGCGCAGACCACCGTCACCACCGCCCGCGCCCTCTACGGCAAGCAGGCGGCGGCCACGGTGAAGGCGGCGTTCGTCGCCCGCGGCATCCTGTCCTGACAAACCGGCCGCCGCGGCGTCTCAGCTCGAGACGCCGCGGCGCCCTCATCCGGAGACGCCGTGGCGCAGGGCCGCGATCATGCCCTGGCGGAACACCGTCATGACCTCCGCGCGGCCGTCGAAGAAGCCGTCGGCGCCGTGGTACATGCCCGGCACCTCGACCAGGTCGCAGGCCACGCCGGCCGCCGCCAGCCGGTCGGCGTAGGTGACGTCCTCGTCGTGGAAGAGGTCGAGGTCGCCGACGCCGATCCAGGCCGGCGGCAGGCCGCTCAGGTCCGCCCGGCGGGCCGCGGCGGCGTACGGGCGGGACTCGGCGCCGCCGGGCTCGTGACCGAGGTAGGCCGTCCAGCCGTACCGGTTGGACGCCGGGGTCCAGACGAAACCGCCAGTGCCTCCGTGATCGGCGCGGACCACCGTCCGGTCGTCGAGCATCGGATAGACCAGCAACTGGAAGCTGACCGGCAGCTCGCCCCGGTCGTGCGCGAGCTGCGCCAGGCAGGCCGCGAGACCGCCGCCGGCGCTGTCCCCGCCGATCGCCACCCGGGCCGGGTCGACGCCGAGGTCGGTGGCGTTGCGGTGGATCCACTCGAGCGCGGTGTAGCAGTCCTCCAGCCCGGCCGGGAAGGCGTGGTCGGGGGCCAGCCGGTAATCCACGCTGACCACCAGGATGTCGAGCTCGGCGGCGATCCGGCTGGCGATGTCGTGGTAGCTCACCGGATCGCCCATCACGAACCCGCCGCCGTGGATCCACAGCAGCGCACCCGACGGGCCGGGGCGGACCGGCGGCTCGTAGACGTAGATCCGGGCCGCCGGGTACTCACCGCGGGCGGGCGCGGTCCGCTCGGCGACCTCGACCCCGTCGGCGACCTGAGCCGGGCGGGCCGGGATCCGGCGCATCAGCCGCAGCGCCCGGTCCGAGCGCACGCTCATCGGCACGTACAGCAGGGGCGTGCGCAGATCGGGCGCCACCCCCGCCATCGCGGTCCGGCGGCGCAGCACCGCCCGGGCCGCGGCCCCGGCGGCCAGCGCGGCCACGGTCAGACCGAGTCCGCGGCGAAGTCTTCTACCCATCGGGTCCTCCTGGAGTACGAGCCGGTCAGCGGCGGATGTTGGCCTGGGTGAGGCGAGCGGGTAGCGCTCCGGCGAAGGAGAGCAGCCCCATCCGGACGCCCAGGACGCGGTACGGGTGGGGGTGGCCCTGAGCGTGGAGGGCGGCCAGCCACCGCCGTTCCAGCCGCCGCCGGACGAGGATGGACGCGGCGGTGACGCCGAGCCCGGCACCCAGCGCGGCCAGTTGACGCCGGCTCGGCCGTCGCAGCTCCTCCGGCTCCGGCAGACGCCCTGGTGGCGCAGACCGAGTGCGGTCGCCCGCCCGCCGGTCGATCGCCCAGTCGCCGAGCGAAGCCGCGGCCGACAGCCCGACCACCGTGATCCCTCGCGCCGTCCGCCGCTGTGCCATCGGCAGCGCGGCGGCGGCCACGAACAGCCCGGTCGCCAGCCCCTGCAGCGCGGCGGAACCGACGGCCCGAAGGTAGGAGGTCACGCCCCGACGATAGGCCACCGGCTCAGTAGGTCGCCCGGCCTCCGCTGATGTCGTAGACCGCGCCGGTCGAGAAGCTCACGCGGTCGGACGCCAGCCAGGCGATCAGCTCGGCCACCTCGGGCGGCTGCCCGACCCGCCGCATCGGGATGAGGCTGGTGATGTGGGCGAGCGCTTCCGGCCCGGTGTCGGCGTTCATCGGCGTCTCGAAGACCGCCGGCGCGATCGCGTTGACCAGCACGCCGCTGGTGGCGAGTTCCTTGCCCAGCGACTTGGTCAGGCCGATCACCGCCGCCTTGGACGCCGAGTACGGCGACATGTTCGGGTTGCCGTCCTTCCCGGCCATGCTGGCGATGTTCACGATCCGGCCCCAGCCGCGCTCGCGCATGCCCGGCACGAACGCCCGGCAGGTGTGGAAGATGCCGCCGACGTTGACCGCGAACACCCGCTCCCAGCCCTCCACCGGCACCTCCCACAACGGCACGTTGGGCCCGACCACCCCGGCCGAGTTGACCAGGATGTCGACCGGTCCGGCCTGGGCCGCCGCCGCCTCCACGGCGGCCGCGTCGGTCACGTCCACCCGCAGGTCGGCGCCCTCGGTCCTGTCCAGCCGGAGGACCCGTACGCCGTCGGACTCCAGGCGGGCGGCGGTGGCCGCGCCCAGCCCACTCATGCCTCCGGTGACCACCGCGGTTCGCGAGTCGGCCACGACACACCTCCACATTTCGGCAGTTGGAACGGTGATCGGGATCCTGAAATCTCACCGGACCCTATCGCTACCATGACCGGGTGCGCGCGCTCGTCTTCACCGGTCCCCGCCGGGCCGAGGTCCAGGACGTCCCGGCTCCGGTCGCGGCTGCCGGGCAGGTCGTGGTGGACGTCGACCGCGTCGGCGTCTGCGGCACCGACGTGGAGATCTTCACGGGCGAGATGAGCTACCTGGACACCGGCGCCTCGTCCTACCCGCTGCGACCCGGGCACGAGTGGAGCGGCGTGGTCACGGCGCTAGGGGCGGGCGTGGACCCGGCGTGGGCCGGCCGGCGGGTCACCGGCGACACGATGATCGGGTGCGGGCACTGCCGCCGCTGCCTCTCCGGCCGCCACCACGTCTGCGCCGACCGGCACGAGCTGGGCATCACCGACGGCGCGCCGGGCGCGCTGGCCGAGCAGGTGGCGCTGCCGGCGACGTCGCTGCACGCGTTGCCGGCGACGGTCGACCCGGTGCGCGGGGCGCTGGTCGAGCCGGGCGGGAACGCGCTGCGCAGCGTCGAGGCGTCGGGCGTACGGGCCGGGGATCGGTTGCTGGTCCTGGGCACCGGCACGATCGGTCTGCTGGCGGCCATGTTCGGCCGGGCCCGCGGCGCCGAGGTGCACCTGCTGGGCCAGCAGGCGCCGACGTTGACGCTGGCCGCCGAGCTCGGCTTCGGCGACGCCTGGACCCGCGCGACGCTGCCGGATCTGGCCTGGGACGGGGTGATCGACGCGTCCACCGGCCGGGAGATGCCGGCGCTGGCGCTGGACCTGGTCGAGCCGGCCGGTCGCGTGGTCTACATCGGACTGTCGACGCTGCCGAGCACGGTGGACAGCCGGACGCTCGTGCTCAAGGACGTGACCGCGGTCGGCATCCTGGGGGCGTCGGCCGGCCTGGACGGCGCGATCGCGGCCTACGCCGACGGTTCCGTCGACCCGGCGCCGCTGGTCGCGGCCACGGTCACGTTGGAGGAGATCGTCGAGCTGCTGGCCGGGCATCGGCCGGAAGGCGCCGGGCCGGGCCCGAAGGTGCTGGCCGACCCGGGACTCACGGCACGACGGTGACCGGCCAGCGACCCGTCCGGATCAGGTGGGTCGAGAGGCAGCCGCCGAAACGGCGGCGCAGGGCGCTCGACGCGCCCACGACCACGATGTCGGCCTGGATCTCGTCGGCGATCTCCGGCAGGCGGGACGGCGGGTGCCCGAGGCGGCTGACCACGCTCACCGGCACGCCCATCTATCGAAACGTGCCGGGAGAGCAAGTTTTCGCATTGAGCACCAGTGGGCCCGTCAGGACTCCCGCACGACGAGATGCGCGGGGACGACGTGCGTACCCGGGGACGGATGCCCGTCGATGGCGGCCCGCAGCAGCTCACCGGCCCGGCGGCCGATCTCCTCGAGACCCAGGTCGACCGTGGTCAGCGGCGGCCGGGTGGCCCCGGCGACCACGGCCCAGTTGTCCACGCCGACCACGCCGGCCGCGTCCGGCAGCGGTACGCCCGCCTCGCGCAGCCCGTCGAGCACCCCCCGGGCGACCGTGTCGCTGCCGCCGAACACGCCGTCCACCTCGGGATGGTCGCGGCGCAGCGAGGCGACCGCGAACCGGCCCCAGGCCTCGGTCCAGCCGCCGAACATCGGCTCGGCGACCAGTTCCCGGCCGTACGCGGACAGGGCCTCGGCGACCCCCGCGGCCCGTTCGGTGGCCGAGGCGTGGGTCGGCGGGCCGGTGATGTGCGCGAGGTGCCGGCGGCCGGTGGCCAGGAGGTGCTCGACGGCCAGCCGGGCGGCGCCGCGCTCGTCGCTGACCACACTGCAGTCGGCCGGGTCGGAGCTGCGGGCGAACGCGTAGACCACCGGCACGGGCAGACCGCTCGCGACCGGCGCCCGGGCGTCGGTGCGCCGGCCGGCCACGATGATCCCGTCGACCTGACGTTCCAGCAGCTGGCGGACGTGATGCCGTTCGCGGATGGGGTCGTCGCGGCTGTCGCAGAGGAACGCCAGCATCTCGCCCACGCCCAGTGAGTCCTCGACGCCGCGCATCACCGGGATGCCGAACCGGCCGTAGCTGTCGGTGGTGATGATGCCGACCGTGAACGTCCGCCCGGACAGCAGGCTGCGGGCGGCGGCGCTGGGGGCGAAGCCGAGCTCGTCGGCGGCGGCCCGCACCCGGGCCCGGGTCTCGTCGCGCAGCGAGCCGCGGCCGTTGAGCGCCTTGGACGCGGTCCCGGGCGATACGCCGGCGCGGGCGGCGACGTCCGCGATCCCGATCCGGCGGCCGGTCATCGGCGGAACAGCGCGGCCGGTCATCGCGACGGAACAGTGCGGCCAGTCATCGCGACAGGCTAAATCAGGAAAAGGTTTTCCGGCCAGCATTGACCCGCCTGCGGCCTGCCGAATAGCGTGAGTTTCCGCAGCCTTTCCGTGCCGGAGGTCCGCATGACCGACGTCCTGGGCCCGGCGGCGCCCCGCCGCGCCGCCCGCCTCACCCCACTTCCGCTGAGCCGGTCCGCCCTCGATCCGGGCGGCTTCCTCGGCGCGTGGCAGCAGCTCAACGGCGCCGCGACCATCCCGCACTGCGTGGACAACCTCGAGACCAGCGGCGTGCTCAGCAACTACCGGCGGCTGACCGCCGCCTCGGACGAGCCCTTCCGCGGCTTCTGGTTCCAGGACTCCGACCTGTACAAGACGCTCGAGGCGATCGGCTGGGACGCGAGCCGCGGCGACGGCGCGCGGTGGGAGGCGTTCCGGGCGGACGCGGCCGCGCTGCTCGAGGCGGTGCAGGCGCCGGACGGCTACCTGGACACCTACATCCAGGGCACGCCGGGCGCGGAACGCTTCGCCCACCCCGAGTACGCGCACGAGTTGTACTGCGCCGGGCACCTCATCCAGGCCGCGGTCGCGCTGCACCGGGGTGCCGGCGACGAGCGGATCCTGGCCGTGGCCCGCAAGGTGGCCGACCTGATCGTCCGCGACCTGGGCGACGACGGGCTGCCGTTCTTCGACGGGCACCCCGAGGTGGAGACGGCGCTGGTCGAGCTCTACCGGGAGACCGGCGACCAGGACTACCTGCGGGCGGCCGAGCTGCAGCTGGCGCGGCGCGGGCACCGCACCCTGGACGCGGGACGCTTCGATTCCGCGTACTTCCAGGACCATCTGCCCGTACGAGAGGCGACCGAGGCCATCGGACACTCGGTCCGGCAGCTGTACCTGGCCGCCGGGGTGACCGACGTGTACCTCGAGAACGGCGACGAGTCGCTGCTGACGGCCATGACCGCGCTGTGGGACAGCGCCTTCGGCACCAAGCTGTACGTCACCGGGGGGCACGGCTCGCGGCACCGCGACGAGGCCTACGGCGACCCGTTCGAGCTGCCCCCGGACCGGGCGTACGCGGAGACCTGCGCCTCGATCGCGGCTCTGCAGTGGGGCTGGCGGATGCTGCTGGCCACCGGCGACGCCCGGTACGCCGAAGAGATGGAACGGGCGCTGGTCAACGCGATCGCCGCGTCGACGGCCCACACCGGGACCGAGTTCTTCTACTCCAACCCGCTGCAGCTGCGGACCGGCCACGACGGATCGGGCGAGGACGCGCCGAGTGAGCGGCTGTCCTGGTACGCGTGCGCCTGCTGCCCGCCGAACCTGGCCCGGCTGCTCGCGTCCGTGCACGGCTACGCGGCCACGTCCGACGACGCCGGGCTACAGCTGCACCTGCTGACCGCGGGGACGTTCGAGGGACCGGGGCTGACCGCGGTCGTACGGACGGGATACCCCTACGACGGCGACGTGCGGATCACCGTGCGTGGCTCCGGGGAGCTCGCGGTCCGGATCCCCTCGTGGGCCGCCGGCGCCGGATTCGAGCCCGGCACCTATCACCGGGTGCAGGTCGCGGACGGCGACGAGGTGCGGCTGACGCTGCCGATGACGCCGCGGCTGGTCCGGGCGGACGAGCGGGTGGACGCGGTCCGCGGCTGCGTGGCCGTGGTGCGCGGGCCGCTGGTGTTCTGCGTCGAACAGGCCGACCTGCCGGACGGGGTACTGGTCGAGCAGCTGCGACTGGACCCGGCGGCGCCGATCGCCGACGAGGCCGGCGACGAGGTCTCGCCCGTACGGCTGCGGCTGTCCGGCGTGGCCCGGGACACCGCTCCCGCCCTGTACGGCCTTTACGACCCGGCGCCGCCGGTGGACAGGCCGGTGACGTTCACCGCGATCCCATACCAAGCCTGGGCCAACCGCGGTCCGGGTGCGATGCGGGTGTGGCTGCCGCTCGCCTGATCATGACGGGCATACTGGCCCGGTGAACCGGCCGACCGCGGAACGCCTCGTCTTCTTCACCGACGCGGTCGCCGCCATCGCGCTCACGCTGCTCATCCTGCCGCTGCTGGAAACGGTGAATGCGGCATCGGACGACCACCAGGCGCTCGGCCTGATGATCCGCGAGCACTGGGGCCAGTTCGGCGCGTTCGCGCTCAGCTTCACGGTGATCTTCCGGTTCTGGTGGGCGCATCACCGGATGTTCCGGCACGTCGAGACGATCAGCACCGGCCTGGTCGTCTGGAGCGTGGTGTGGACGTTCGCGATGGTGCTGCTGCCGATCCCGACCGCGATCATCGCCGCGTTCCCGTCCAGCGCCGCCACGGTGGGCCTCTACGGCGGCACGCTGATCCTGGCCAGCGGTTCGATGACGGCGATCGCCGAGTACGTCCGGCGCCACCCGGAGCTGGCCGGCGACCGGCCGCACGCCAGCCTGTCCGAGGTCTTCGGCAACCTCAGCGTGGTCGTCGCCCAGATCATCGCCACGGTGGTCGGCTGCCTGTTCGCCCAGACCGTCAGCTACTGGGCCTTCCTGCTGTTCTTCCTCACCGGCCCGATCGACCGCCTGCTGAAGGCCCGCTGGCCCGAATCCTGAAACGGCAATCTCCCCGCAACCGGAGTTCGGGAACACGAGATACGGCCTCAGCGGCGGGTCAACGGAGTTGTTGCCCGAGGAGCAGCAGGTTGAGGCCGGTGAGCAGAGCCA
>CAXSDA010000011.1:167683-176351 GCA_964236515.1 uncultured Actinoplanes sp. | reverse complement strand
TCGCGCCGATGGTCTGCAGCTCGCCCCGGGCCAGCATCGGCTTGAGGATCGAGGCCGCGTCGATCGCGCCCTCGGCGGCACCCGCACCCACCAGGGTGTGGATCTCGTCGATGAACAGGATGATGTCGCCGCGGGTGCGGATCTCCTTGAGCACCTTCTTGAGGCGCTCCTCGAAGTCACCGCGGTAGCGGGAGCCGGCGACCAGCGCACCGAGGTCGAGCGTGTAGAGCTGCTTGTCCTTCAGCGTCTCGGGCACCTCGCCCTTGACGATGGACTGGGACAGGCCCTCGACCACAGCGGTCTTGCCGACACCGGGCTCGCCGATCAGCACCGGGTTGTTCTTGGTGCGGCGGGAGAGCACCTGCATGACCCGCTCGATTTCCTTCTCCCGGCCGATGACCGGGTCGAGCTTGCCCTCGCGGGCGGCCTGGGTCAGGTTGCGCCCGAACTGGTCGAGCACCAGGCTCGTCGAGGGCGCCGCCTCACCGGTGGCCGTGCCGGTCGCGGCCGGCTCCTTGCCCTGGTAACCGGAGAGCAACTGGATGACCTGCTGGCGGACCCGGTTGAGGTCGGCGCCGAGCTTCACCAGGACCTGGGCGGCCACGCCCTCGCCCTCGCGGATCAGCCCGAGCAGGATGTGCTCCGTACCGATGTAGTTGTGGCCCAGCTGGAGAGCCTCGCGCAGCGAGAGCTCCAGGACCTTCTTGGCCCGCGGCGTGAACGGGATGTGCCCGCTCGGCGCCTGCTGTCCCTGGCCGATGATCTCTTCGACCTGCTGCCGGACCCCTTCGAGAGAGATGCCGAGGCTTTCCAGAGCCTTCGCGGCAACGCCTTCGCCCTCGTGGATCAGGCCGAGCAGGATGTGCTCTGTCCCGATGTAATTGTGGTTGAGCATCCGGGCCTCTTCTTGGGCCAGGACGACAACCCGTCGCGCTCGGTCGGTGAACCGCTCGAACATGCCCTCGTGCTCCTCACTTGCCGTGCGCCAATGACTGGCGGGGCCAGCGCACCGGGCATCGGTGATGCCCGTGCTGCAACTCTATCGCCGTCGGCGGAGTCTGCTGGGGGCCTCGGACCCTCACCGGACGTCCATCCGCGTTGATTTAGCCAACTTCGCACGTTCCCGGGCTGTTCCCCCACCCGATCGAGTACGCGGACAGCGAAATCGGGGTGGTCCACAGCCTGTGGACAACGTCGTCCACTCCTGTGGATAACTTACTCACCGGGACCTCGGGGCGGCCGGAAAAACCGAAGGCCCGCAGCGCCGAGGAGCGCTGCGGGCCTTCGCTGGCCGATTCGATTCTACCGCCCCGGTCCCTTGGCATGGAACTCCTCGACGATCTCCTGCGGGATCCGGCCCCGATCGGAGATGTCCTTGCCGGCCTTCTTGGCCCAGTCCCGGATCGCTTTGTTCTGCTCCCGGTCGGCGGTCGCGCCACCACGACCCCGGGCCGCCCGGCCGCCCACCACGACACCACCGCGGGCAATCTTGGCCCCGGCGCCGACGTAGGGCGCGAAGGCGTCCCGCAATTTCTGCGCGTTCTTACCGGAGAGGTCGACCTCGTACTGAATGCCGTCCAGCGCAAACTTGACGGTCTCCTGGGCGTCGCCGCCGTCCAGGTCATCTACCAGCCTGTGAATGATCTGCTTGGCCACGCGCCGCTATCCTCCCGAATGCTCAGACTCAGTTGCCACAATGACAAGAACAATAACGCCTGAGGCACAGACGGCGTCAATGGCATCGGAGAAATTGTGGCCGATTACTCGGGGCGGACCAACGGGAACAGGATGGTTTCGCGAATTCCCAGCCCGGTGAGCACCATCAGCAGCCGGTCGATTCCCATTCCCATCCCGCCGCTCGGCGGCATTCCGTACTCCATGGCGCGCAGGAAATCCTCGTCCAACTGCATCGCCTCGGGATCGCCGCCGGCGGCCAGCAGCGACTGGGCGACCAGCCGCTCGCGCTGGATCACCGGGTCGACCAGTTCGGAATAGGCGGTGGCCAGTTCCACGCCCATCACGTAGAGATCCCACTTCTCGGTCAGTCCGGGGATGTCACGATGGGCCCGGGTCAGCGGCGTCGTCTCCTCCGGGTAGTCGCGGACGAAGGTCGGTGCCTGCAGAGTCGGCTGCACGAGGTGCTCGAAAAGCTCCTCGGCGAGTTTGCCCGCACTCCACTTCGGGTCGACGCCGAGGTCGACCTTTTCCGCGTACCGCTGCAACTGCGCGAGATCGGTACCGACAGTCACCTCCTCGCCGAGCGCGGCGGACAGGGAACCGAACAGCGTGATCGACGCCCACCCGCCGGACAGATCCAGCTCGCTTCCGTCCTGGTGGGTCACCACGTGCGAACCGGACACCGCGAACGCGGCTTCCTGAATCCACTCGCGGACCTGCTCCTGCATGACGTTGTAGTCCGCATACGCCTGGTAGGCCTCGAGCATCGCGAACTCCGGCGAGTGCGACGAGTCCATGCCCTCATTACGGAAGTTCCGGTTGATCTCGAACACCCGCTCGATGCCACCGACGACGGCCCGCTTCAAAAACAGCTCGGGCGCGATACGCAGATACAGATCCATGTCCAACGCGTTGCTGTGCGTCACAAATGGCCGCGCGGTCGCCCCGCCGTGCAGCAACTGCAGCATTGGTGTTTCCACCTCGAGGAAATTGCGGCGGAACAGCGACTCGCGGAGGCTGCGGTTCACCTGCGCCCGGGTCCGTACGGTGTCCCGGGCCTGCGGGCGCACGATCAGGTCGACGTACCGCTGCCGGACGCGGTTCTCCTCGCTCAGCGGCCGGTGGGCCACCGGCATCGGGCGCAGCGCCTTGGCGCTCATCGCCCACTCGCCGGCCAGCACCGACAGCTCCCCCCGGCGGCTGGTGATCACCTCGCCGGTGACCGACACCAGGTCGCCTATGTCGACCAGTTGCTTCCACACGTCCAGCGACTCCACGCCGACCCGGTCGAGCGACAGCATGGCCTGCAGTTCGGTCCCGTCGCCGTCGCGCAAAGTGACGAAGCAGAGCTTGCCGCCGTTGCGGACGAAGATGACCCGTCCGGTGATCGACACCATGTCGCCGGTGGCGGTGTCGGTCGGCAGCTCGGCGTACTGCTCACGCAGCGTGGCCAGATCGGTGGTCTTGGGCACCGACACCGGGTAGGGCGAGACCCCCGCCTCGAGGAAGCGGTCGCGCTTGGACCGGCGCACCCGCATCTGCTCCGGAAGATCCTCGACGGGTTCGGTGTTCGGCTCGGTCACGGCACGACTTCCTGTCACGTGTTCCTGATACGGGCGAGAGAAGAGCCTACTCAGCGTTCGTCAGGCGTTCCGCTCATATACCATCCGCAACCCGATCAGCGTGATCATCGGCTCGTGCGCGGTCAGCGTGCGGCACTCGTCCTTCACCAGCCAGGCCAGCCCGCCGGTGGCGATCACCGCCCGTACCGGACCCAGCTCCTCGATCATCCGCTCGACGATCCGGTCGACCTGGCCGGCGAAGCCGAAGTACATGCCCGACTGCAGGCACTCCACGGTGTTCTTGCCGATCACCGACCGGGGCTGGGCCGGTTCCACCTTGCGCAACTGGGCGGCGCGGGCGGCCAGCGCGTCGAAGGAGATCTCGATGCCGGGGGCGAAGGCCCCGCCGAGGAACTCGCCCTTGGCACTGATCACGTCGAAGTTGGTGGTCGTACCGAAGTCGACCACGATCGACGGTCCGCCGTAGAGAGCGTGCGCCGCCAAGGTGTTGACCACCCGGTCGGCGCCCACCTCCTTGGGGTTGTCGATAGCCAGCTGGACGCCGGTCTTGACGCCCGGCTCGACGATGACGTGCGGGACGTCGCCGTAGTAGCGGGCCAGCATGGTCCGCAGCGACCGCAGCGCGGCCGGCACGGTGGAGCACGCGGCGACCCCGGTGATCTCGACGTTGTCGCCGGCCAGCAGGCCACGGAAGAGCAACCCGAGCTCGTCCGCGGTGGACCGGGCGTCGGTCTTGATCCGCCAGTTGTGGACCAGTTTGTCGCCGTCGAAGGTGGCCAGCACGGTGTTGGTGTTTCCGATGTCAATGCACAGCAGCACAGATCTATCTTTTCACCGCTGCGGTCAGGTCCATCGCGATGTCCAGGATCGGTGACGAATGCGTCAGGCCGCCGACCGACAGGTAGTCCACACCGGTGGCCGCGTACGCCGCCGCGGTCTCCAGCGTCAGGTTGCCGGTCGCCTCCAGCTCGGCCCGGTCACCGACCGCCGCCACCACCTCGCGGAGCCGCTCCGGCGTCATGTTGTCGCAGAGCAGGAAGGCCGCCCCGGCCTCGACCGCCTCCCGCGCCTCGGCCACCGTGGTCACCTCCACCTGTACGCCGACGTCCGGAAAACGCTTCCGCACCAGCCGGTAGGCGGCGGTGATGCCGCCGGCCGCGAGCTTGTGGTTGTCCTTGATCATGGCGACGTCGTACAGGCCCATGCGTTTGTTGGTGCCGCCGCCGACCCGGACCGCGTACTTCTCCAGCACGCGCAGCCCGGGGGTGGTCTTGCGGGTGTCCAGCACGGTGGCCTTCGTACCCTCCAGCAGGTCGGCCCAGCGGCGGGTGTGGGTAGCCACCCCGGACATCCGGCAGAGCAGATTCAGGGCCGTACGCTCGGCCGTCAGCAACGACCGCGTCGGACCGGTGACCATGGCCAGGACATCGCCGCGGACCACCCGGGCGCCCTCGGCGACGCGCTGGTCGAAGGTCGCCGTGCCGCCCGAGGTGGCCGCGAACACCTGGGCCGCCACCGGCAGACCGGCCACCACGCCCGGCGCCCGGGCGACCAGCTCGGCCGTGTCCACCTGCGCCGCCGGGATGGTCGCCTCGCTGGTCACGTCGCGCGGCGGGTCGCCCAGGTCCTCGGCCAGCGCCGAGTGGACGATCCGCTCGACGGCGACCGGATCCAGCCCGTCCTCGGTCACGCCATCTCCTCGAAGATCTGGGTCAGGTGGCCGCCGGCGGGCATCGTCGTCAGAAGGTGGCCGCGCCACTCGCCGGCCGCGTCCGGGTGGTCCTCCCGCCAGTGACAGCCGCGGGTCTCGCGCCGGGCGTACGCGGCCGCGACCAGCGCGCTCGCCACGGTCAGCAGGTTGCTCGCCTCCCAGGCAGCGTTCCGGGGCGCGGTGCGCAGCTGTCCCAGCCGGGACAGCTCCTTGGCCGTGGTGGCCAGCGAGTCGGCCGACCGCAGCACCCCGGCGCCGCGGGTCATGGCCCGCTGCAGCTCGCCACGGATCTCCGGGTCGGCCGCCCAGGCATCGCCGGTGGGCGGTTCCGGGTCCGGCTGGGGCGGCAGGTCGCGGGCGATGTCGTCGGCGATCCGGCGGGCGAAGACCAGGCCCTCGAGCAGGGAGTTGCTGGCCAGGCGGTTCGCGCCGTGGACGCCGGTGCAGGCCACCTCGCCGCACGCGTACAGGCCGGGGATGGTGGTCCGGCCGTGCAGATCCGTCCGTACGCCCCCGGAGGCGTAATGCGCGGCCGGCGCGACCGGGATCAGCTCGGTGACCGGGTCGATCCCGGCGGCCCGGGTGGACGCCACGATGGTCGGGAACCGCTGCTCCAGGAACTCCCCGCCCAGGTGCCGGGCGTCCAGGTAGACGTGGTCGGCGCCGTTCTGCGCCAGCAGCCGGTGGATCGCCTTGGCCACCACGTCACGCGGGGCGAGCTCGGCCAGCTCGTGCTGCCCGACCATGAACCGGTGGCCGGACTCGTCGACCAGGTGGGCGCCCTCGCCGCGCAGCGCCTCCGAGATCAGCGGCCGCTGCACCGAGTTGAGCCCGGCGGTCATGAACGATGTCGGATGGAACTGGACGAACTCCACGTCGGTGACCACCGCCCCGGCCCGCAGGGCGAGCGCCACCCCGTCGCCGGTGGAGACCGCGGGATTGGTGGTCGACGCGTACACCTGGCCCATCCCGCCGGTGGCCAGCACCACCGCCCGGGCCAGGATCGCGCCCACGCCGTCCTCGGCGCCCTCGCCCAGCACGTGCAGGGTGATCCCGCAGGCTCGCCCGTCGGTGGCGCGCAGCAGATCCAGCACCAGCGCGTGCTCGACCAGCCGGATCCACGGGTCGCGGTGCACCGCCGCGTGCAGCGCCCGCTGGACCTCCGCGCCGGTGGCGTCCCCGCCGGCGTGCACGATCCGGTCGGCGCGGTGGCCGCCCTCCCGGGTCAGCATCAGCGAGCCGTCCGGGTGGCGGTCGAACTCCGCCCCCAGCCGGATCAGCTCTTTCAGCCGGGCCGGCCCCTCCTCGACCAGCACCCGGACGGCGGCCGGGTCGCACAGTCCGACCCCGGCAAGCTCGGTGTCGAAGGCGTGCGCCTCGGGGGTGTCCAGCGGATCGAGCACCGCAGCGATGCCACCCTGGGCCCAGCGGGTCGACCCGTCGTCGATGTTGACCTTCGTGACCACGGTGACGTGCAGGCCCTGCTCACGCAGATGCAGCGCGACGGTCAGGCCGGCCACACCGGAGCCGACCACCAGCACGTCGGTGGTCTCGGTCCAGCCGGGCTCGGTCGCGGCGAGCCGGCGAGGTAGCTCGGGGAGGTCCATCCGCTCAGTCAACATGCCGGACATGAAGGCCCGTTCAGCAGGGCCTTACTTGTACTGGATCGGCATCTTGGTCACGCCCGCGCCCTTGAGCGACGTGATCAGCGACGCGCCGTCCAGCCACAGGTAGCAGCGGACGCCGTGATCGCCCTGGGCCCACACGTCGTCGCCGCCGGGCAGCGAGACCACGCCGGTGCGGTACTGCAGATCGGTGTCGTCCGGGACCTTGGCGTAGGTGGCGATCAGCTTGCGGCAGGCGTCGTGGAACGGCACCCACTGGGCGTCTTTCTCCGGGTAGGCGATGCCGCCGGCCGTCCAGGCCCCGACGAACTCGGCGTTGTGCGTGGTCGTACAGGCGGTGGCGGGCATCGTGTCGATCGCGCCGGAGGCGTCCAGCTTGATCGCGTAGCAGGTGAGCAGCAGCGGCGAGGCGCTCTCGGCCAGCGCGTCCTTCAGGCTGCCGATGCGTTCCTGCAGGCCACCGTCGTCCTCGACCGAGCTGATCTCGACGACCTCGCAGCGGAACCAGCGGGCGCCACCGGACCACGCTGCGGCGCTCGGATGGGTCACCCCGATCCACAACCGGGCCGTACGCCAGGGGCCGCCGACGTAGGTCGTGGTCTTCTGGTCACAGATCTTGTACGCGTCCCGGGCCCCGTTCGAGCCGGCCGCCGGCGGGGCGTCGGCGTCCGCCGCGGGCGAGGCGTACGTGCCGACGTACGAGGTCTCGGTCCGGTGGTTCTGTGCGCAGTCGACCTCTTCGTACGTCGCGCGCGCACCGGCCTCGGCGAACCCGGCCAGATGACAGGTCGCGGTCCTGGGCTCGAACCCGGTGGGCGCGCCGATCACCGCCCATTGGTTGGTCAGGTCGCCGTCCGCTCCACCCGAGTCGCCGCAGCCGGCCACCACCACCAGGAGCGCACCCAGAACCGCAGTGATGCCCAGACGGGAACGCAAGTGCATGAACCCGTGCCTCCCGCGTGCCGCCTATGTCCGGTTTGGTCAGCATATGCGAACCAAGCCGGTCGTCAGCGGTAATCCGGTCAACCCAGCTGCAGTGGCACGTTGTCGATCAGGCGAGTGGCCCCGACCCGGGCGGCGACGAGCATCCGCGCGGGCCCGGCGACCGGCGCCGGACCCAGCTCCGGGTCGGTCACCGCCAGGTAGTCGAGGTCGATGCCCGTACCGTCCTGGAGGATCTTGAGGGCGACCGAGCGCGCGCCGGCAGCGTCGGTCCGGGTCGCGCCCTCGCGCAGCGCCCGGGACAGCGTCACCGCGGACTCCCGCTGCTCCGCCGTCAGGTAGCGGTTGCGGCTGGACAGCGCCAGGCCGTCCGGCTCGCGTACGGTCGGCACGCCGACGATCTCCGACGGAATCTCCAGATCAGTGACCATCCGCCGGACCAGCGTCAGCTGCTGGTAGTCCTTCTCCCCGAAGTACGCCCGGTCGGCGCCGGTGAGCAGCAGCAGCTTGGCCACCACGGTCAGCACGCCGTCGAAGTGACCGGGCCGGCTGGCACCCTCGAGGATCTCGCCGAGCGGGCCGGCCTGGACCCGGACCTGCGGCTCGCCGCCCGGGTACATCTCGTCCCGGTCGGGCGCGAAGACCAGGTCGGCGCCCTCGGCCCGGCCGATCTCCAGGTCGGCGTCGAGGGTGCGCCGGTACCGGGTGAAGTCCTCTGACCGGGTGTGCACCAGCCTGGTCACGAGACCACCTCCCGCATCCGGGCGAGCACGTCGAGCAGAGCGGTGGCGTCCTGCGGGCGCAGCCGACCGGCGGCGATGGCGCGGTCGGCGGTGCGGCGGGCGAGGGCGAGGTACGCCGGTACGGACTCGGGCGGCAACCGGGTCAGGTGCTTGGCCACCGTCCCGGCATCGCCCCGGGACACCGGGCCGGTGAGCGCGGCGCCGCCCCGGTCGTCCGGCTCAGCCAGATCTTCCGCCAGGCGGCGCGGTCGATGATCACCACCGCCGCCCACGAGATCAACCAGGGCCGCCCGCCCCACCTCGAGCCCGGCGCCGACCAGGACCGCGACTTCTTCTTCATCGAGCGGCCGAGCGCCGAGCGGGCGCTGGAGACGGTCGTCGAGGTGG
>CAXSDA010000011.1:164266-167673 GCA_964236515.1 uncultured Actinoplanes sp. | reverse complement strand
GTCGCCCCGGTCGAGGGCGTTGTCGAGGGCGGCCCGGAGCAGCGGCTCAAGAACCCGGCGGGGATCGGCGACCCCGGCCGCGGCGAGCAGGTCGGCGGCCTCGTTGACCAGGGTGACCAGGTGGTTGGCGCCGTGGGCGAGAGCGGCGTGGTAGAGCGGGCGGGCGTCCTCGGCCACCCATTCCGGAACTCCGCCGAGGTCGGCGACCAGCCGGGTGGCGAAGGCCCTGTCCCGCGCGGTGACGCCCCAGGCGATGCCCGGCAGCCGGTCCAGGTCGGTGACCTCGCCGGTGAACGTCATGGCCGGGTGCAGCGCGATCCCCTCGACGTCACCGAGCACATCGAGACCGTGCGCGCCGCTGGTGTGCGCGACGACCTGCCCGTCCTTGAGGGCGCCGGTGCTCGCCAGGCCCCGGACGACGGACGCCAGCGCGTCGTCGGGCACGGCCAGGATCAGAAGATCGTCGGCTGCGCGGGCGACCTCGTCGGCCTGCTGGATCTCGGCGTGCGGCAGGAGCGTCGCCGCCCGCTCCTTCGAGGCGGCCGAGACCGCCGCCGCGGCCACCACCCGGTGACCGGCTGCGTCCAGGGCGGCGCCGAGCACGGCCCCGACCCGGCCCGCGCCGATGATGCCCACCACCAGCGGGTTAGCGCTCATTCGTAGATCCAGTCCTCGTGACGGGGTACCGGTCGAGGCAATTATGCGCCGCTTTGCCACCCCGGACGCAGTGCCTGTGAATACCTTCACCCGCCCTGTGGACAACGTCCCGAAGTTGTCGTACCCCCCGGGGATCCTGGGCCCCACCCAACAAGGGGTGGGGGCGGTCCGTGGGCGGGCGTTTTCAGTGATCTTGATCGGAGCGCACGCCTCTAAAGTGGGGCGCGTGGTGGTCGGGTGGCGGGTCGCGACGCAGGCTGCGTTGTACGGAAGCGATGGCTTCTTCGTGCGGTCGGCGGGTGGCCCGGCCGACCATTTCCGGACCAGCGTGCACGCGTCGCCCCTGTTCGCCGGGGCGCTCGCCGGTGTGGTCGAGACGGTCTTCGAGCGCCTCGACCGGCCGGCCGGTTTCCAGGTGGTGGACGTCGGGGCGGGACGCGGGGAACTGCTGAGCGCGCTGCGGGAGCGGATGCCGGAGCTGGACTACACCGGGGTCGAGATGGCGCCACGGCCGGACGGACTCGACCCGCGGATCCGGTGGCGGACCGAACTGCCGGACGACGGCGTGACCGGGGTGGTGCTGGCGACCGAGTGGCTGGACAACGTGCCGGTCGACGTGGCCGAGGTCGACGACGACGGGCGGATCCGGCGGCTGCTGGTCGACCGGGCGACCGGGGACGAGACGCCCGGGCCCGAGGTCGACGCGGCCGACCGCTTCTGGCTGGCGCGGTGGTGGCCGCTGCAGTCACCCGGGGAACGGGCCGAGATCGGGTGGCCCCGCGATGCCGCCTGGGCGAACGCCGTCGGGGTCCTGGAGCGGGGACTGGCGCTGGCCGTCGACTACGGGCACCGCAAGGACGGACGGCCGCCGTTCGGGACGCTGTCCGGATACTCCGGCGGCCGTCAGGTCCCGCCCGTACCGGACGGCCGCTGCGACGTCACGGCGCACGTCGCCATGGACGCCGTCGCCTGCGCGGCCGGGACGCCGTACGGCCTGATCTCGCAGCGGGAGGCACTCCGAGCGCTCGGGGTCGACGGCCGGCGCCCACCGCTGGAGCTCGCCTCATCCGATCCGGCGGCCTATCTGCGCCGGTTGGCCGGGGCGGGCGCGGCGGCCGAGCTGACCGACCCGGCCGGGCTGGGCGGGCACTGGTGGCTGGCGCAGGGAGTGGGGATCGACGCCCGTGGGATCATCGAATCGTGAGCGATCTGCGGGAGATGACGATCGGCACCGGCGCCGGGCTCGACACGGCCGACATGGTGCTCAACATCGGCCCGCAGCATCCGTCGACCCACGGCGTGCTCCGGCTCAAGCTGAGGTTGGACGGCGAGCGGGTGGTCGACTGCGAGCCGATCGTCGGCTACATGCACCGGGGCGCCGAGAAGCTGTTCGAGGTGCGCGACTACCGGCAGATCATCGTGCTGGCCAACCGGCACGACTGGCTGTCCGCGTTCAGCAGCGAGTTGGGCGTGGTGCTCGCGGTCGAACGCCTGATGGGCATGGAGGTTCCGGAACGCGCGGTCTGGCTGCGGATGGCGCTGGCCGAGCTCAACCGGGTGCTCAACCACCTGATGTTCCTCGGCTCGTACCCGCTGGAGATCGGCGCGATCACGCCGATGTTCTACGCCTTCCGCGAGCGCGAGACGCTGCAGGCGGTGATGGAGGAGGCTTCGGGCGGCCGCATGCACTACATGTTCAACCGGGTCGGCGGCCTGAAGGAGGAGGTTCCGGCCGGGTGGACGCGCCGGGCCCGCGAGGCCATCGGCGAGGTGCGGCGCCGGCTCCCCGATCTGGAACAGCTGATCCGCAAGAACGACATCTTCCTGGCCCGTACGGTCGGGGTGGGCGTCCTGAGCGCGGAACAGGCGGCGGCGTACGGTGCCTCGGGGCCGGTGGCGCGAGCCAGCGGACTTGACATGGACCTGCGGCGGGACGAGCCCTACCTGGCGTACGACCAGCTGACGGTGCCCGTGGTGACCAAGACCGCCGGCGACTGCCACGCCCGGTTCGAGGTACTGCTCGATCAGGTGCACGTGTCGCTCGACCTGGCCGACCAATGTCTGCAGCGGGTCGATCAGATCAGCGGGCCGGTGAACGTACGACTGCCCAAAGTGGTCAAGGCGCCGGAGGGCCACACGTACGCGTGGACCGAGAACCCGCTCGGCATCAACGGGTACTACCTGGTGTCGCGGGGCGAGAAGACGCCGTGGCGGCTCAAACTGCGGACCGCGTCGTACGCGAACGTCCAGGCGCTGTCCACATTGCTTCCCGGTTGTCTCGTGCCGGACCTGATCGCGATCCTGGGCTCGATGTTCTTCGTCGTCGGCGACATCGACAAATGACGGCTCACCAGTCGTCGGGCTCGGCGGCGAGGCGACGCCAGTAGGCGCCGTCGTCATCCTCGGGCTCGGCGGCGTCCAGCTCGGCGCGTTTCGCCCCGGCCCGATTCGGCCGGGCGCGATTCGTCCGGTCGCGATCCGGCCCGGCGCGCTTCGCTTCGGCGCGCTTGGCCTCGACGTGGTTCGGCCCGCCGCGGTTCGGTCCGCCGCGGTTCAGCCCGGCCTGGTCCAGCTCGGCGCGGTCCGGCGCGACTTGGTCCGGCCCGGTGTGATCCGGCTCGGGGTAGCCCGGCTCGGGGTAACTCAGCTCGGTGTAATCGGAGCCGGCGGCGTCGGGTCCGGTGTAGTCCAGCCCGGCGTGGTCAGATCCGGCGTAGTCCGATCCGGCGTAGTCCGATCCGGCGTAGTTC
>CAXSDA010000011.1:160767-164166 GCA_964236515.1 uncultured Actinoplanes sp. | reverse complement strand
GGCCCGGCGTAGTCCGGCCCGGCGTAGTCCGGCCCGGCGTAGTCCGGCCCGGCGTAGTCCGGCCCGGCGTGGTTCGATCTGGTCCGGCGGCCGGTGTAGCCGAGGTCGATCGCGGTCACGTCGGCGCGGCGCTTGTGCGGCTGGGCCGGCTCGGGCCCCGCCGGCGTCCCGTAGACCGCCGGGCGCCGCGGCTCAGGCCCGTCATCGCGCCGGTACGAGCCGCTCTCCTCGTCGGTCCAGCGCCGCTCGGCGTACCCGGGATCGTCCGCGACCCAGCCACCGGAGTCCGGCTCGTCGCCGCCCCACCGGGATCCGTCGCCCGGCGCCCCCGAACCACCCAGCGCCCCAGATTCGCCCCACGCTTCCGCATCGCCCCACGCCCCGGAATCCGCCCAGGCGCCCGAGGCCGCTCGCGCCTCGGACTCTGCCGACGGCCCCGGATCGGACCACGAGCCGCCGCCGGACGCCTCGTCGTGACCGGCCGGCCGACTTGACCCGTAGACCCTGGCCGAGCCCTCGGCGCTTCGCGGCGCGCCGTATTCGCCACCCCGGCCGGTCGCCGGAACGGGCGGCCGGGAACTGGGCGGTACGCGCTGACCCGTTCCAGCCAGCGGCAACGGACCGGAGCGCTGACCCGGACCGGCCGGCAGCACCGGGCCCGAGCGCTGACCCGGACCGATCGGCGGCGGCGGTGCACCCGCACGCTGACCGCCGGACGGCAGGGAACCCGTGCGCTGCAGCGGGATCGAGCCGCGCGTACCACTGCTCTCGCCGGGCAACGGCAGATGGTCGTCGTCCTCCCAGCCCGGGGTGGCGTCCGGTCGTCCCCAGCGCGGTTCGTTGCCCTCGGGCCACCCGGGCGCGCTGGCGCGGCCCCCGACCGGGATCCGCCCGGCCGCGACCGCCGCCGAAGCGCGCCCGCCGGTGCCCTCACCGACCGGCCTGGGCGCCGCCGCCGCACCCGATGCCACCGGCACCGCCCGCGAGATCGTCCCCGGCGCCCCGGCCATCGGCCGCGACGTCGTACCCGCCGTCTTCGACAGCCCCGCCGCCCCGACGACCGATTCGGACTGTCCAGCCGTGCGCGCCGCCGCCGATGGCACCGCAACCACGCGCCCACCGGTTCCCGACCCCGGCTCGCGTGGACCGCCGACGGGTGCCGCCCCGCCCCGCAACCGCCCGACCTCCTCGGCCAGCGACTGCACCTGCTGCAGCATGGCCCGGGAGGCCGCCGCGTTCTCGGCTCGGATCTGCGACCGCAGCGCCTCGACCCCGTCGGCCACCCGGTCCTCGACGTCCATGCGTCCCAGCACCGGATCGGTCCGGACGAGCATCGCCGCACCGACCAGCACGACACTCACCGCGGTCAGCACCACGGCGAACCGGGCCGCATCTTCGCCGCCCAGCATGACGACCACGGCCGCGACCGGTGCGAGTCCGAGTCCGGCCCAGATCAGCGCACGCAGCAGCCGCGCGTTCTGACCCGTCGAGGGCTTCCGGTCGTCCGACATGGCCGCGTATGTTACCGACTCCTCCGGTTCCGACAAGGGCCCACCGAACCGAAATGGGAAACGCCGGGTGTCGATGTCGACACCCGGCGTTTCCGATCAAACCTCGTCCCTGGTTCAGCCGGCGGCCAGTGCGCCGTCCGAGCTGAGCACCAGAGCCACGCTCACCGTGCCCTGCTTGAGCGCGGTCTTGCTGAGCGGCCCGGCCGCGTCGAGGGAGCTGAACTTGCCGGTCTGGAAGTTGTAGACCGACACCAGACCCTGCTGGCAGAGCGGGCGCTGCGGGCACTCCGGCGGGCCACCGAGGACGGTCGCCGCGCCCGAGCACTTGGTCGCCAGATCGGACAGCGTCTTCACGCCGTACTTGCTCTGGAAGGTGTCCGTGACCGCGAACGCGTTCTCGTCCGCCGCCTGCGACGGGGTGCCGAAGGCGAGACCGACCTTGTCGCCGAGGGTCTTGAGGGCGGTCATCGTGGTGTTCAGGTCGGTCGAGGCCGGGTCCGGGGCGCTCTTGTCGGCCTTGCCGGCCAGGAACGTGGCCAGGGTGGCCGCGTACTCGGGAACGACCTGGATGTCGCCCTTGACCAGCGAGGGCTCGTACAACTCGCGGTTTCCGATCTGCTGCACCTTGACCGTGTAGCCGGCCTTGGTCAGTGCCAGCCCGTACAGCGCACCGAGCGTCGCGTTCTCGCTGAAGTTGGCCGCCCCGACGGTGATGTTGCCCTTGGCGCCCGGGGTGATGGAGGACGTGATGTTGTTCGCCGTGTCGAAGTCCTTGGCCGCCTGGTCCGACGACTTGCGGTCGATGTCGACCGCCTTGTTCAGCGCGATCAGCTTGGTCGTGTCGAGCGCCGCCGAGACCTTGTCGAGCGCCGCGATGAGCGGCGGCGACGACGCCTTCTTGTTGATCGCGGGCACGATGTTGTCGGTCTTCTGCAGGTGCTTGTCGTCGTCCAGGACGACGAGTTTCTGGCCCGCCACCGGGGCACAACCCGCGCCCGAGGCCGAACTCGGCGGCGCGGACGTCCCGGAGGATCCGGACTTGCCGCAACCGGAGAGGACGAGGACGGCCGCGGTCAGGGCACTGGCCGTCATGAGCAGGTGTCGACGCATACCGCCGCCTTCTGTGTCCCGGCAGGCCGAACCCGGCCTGCCGCGTGTCCGACGGGCAGTCGGAACTCGATGCCCGTGTGTTGTTCCCTGCTAGTCCTACCCGCAGGGTGTGACAACTTTGCGGAACGATGCCACTCCGTTATCCAGCCGGTACCGCCGCGACGGTCGCCCGGCGTCTGCGGGTGGCACGCAGCGGCTTCGGGGTGACCACTCGCTGGAGGATGGCCAGCAGCCCCTCGACCAGCAGCGCCAGGACGGCCACGACGATGCCGCCGCCGACGATCTGACCGCCGCCGCCGTTGCTGATCCCGATCCCGAAGCCGGCGCTGATGATCTCGCCCAGCCCGCCGCCGTTGACCAGGGCGGCCAGTGCCGCAGTGGCCACCACCTGCACCGCAGCGGTCCGCAGACCGGCCGCCAGGTACGGCACGGACAGCGGCAGCTCGACCTGCCGGAGCAGCTGACCGCCGGACAGACCCATGCCCTTGGCCGCGTCCCGGGTCTCCGGATCGATCTGCCGCAGACCGGTGTACGCGTTGGCCAGCAGCGGCGGCACGGCGAAGACGGCCAGCGCGACGATGACCGGCGGCTTGCCGAAGCCGAGCGGGGTGAGCGGCAGAATGGTGAGCAACGCCACGGTCGGGATGGCCAGCGTGAGGTTGGACGCCGTGATGATCCAGTTGCCGCCCCGGCCGCGGTGACCGAGCCAGATCCCGATCGGCCAGCCGATCAGGCAGCCCAGCAGCGTGGTCTTGCCGGCCTGGGTGCCCCCGGAGAC
>CAXSDA010000011.1:126582-160757 GCA_964236515.1 uncultured Actinoplanes sp. | reverse complement strand
CCGCCCAGACGCTGATGATCAGGTGCTCCTGCAGACGGGCGAAGAGGCCGTCGGGGTTCGTCCAGTTCAGCGGATCGTTGAGCCAGACGATCCCGTCGTTCAGGAAGCTCATGCGGACCGTACCTTCGTCCAGGGGGTGAGCAGCCGACCGATGCTGGAGAGGATCAGGTCGAACACCAGCGCCAGCGCCACCGTGAGGATCGACGCGGTGAGGATCTCGGCCTTGTAGAAGTTGTTCCGGAACCCGCCGAGGATCAGGTCGCCGAGCCCACCCCGCCCGATGATCCCGCCGATGGTGACCAGCGCCACCGTGGAGACCGTGGCCAGCCGTACGCCGGTGATGATGCCGGGCAGCGCCAGGGGCAGTTCGATGCGCCACAACCGCCCGAACTTGCCGTATCCCATGCCGGCCGCGGCATCCTTGACCTCAGCCGGAACCTGCGTCAGCCCGGCGAGTGAGTTGCGGACCAGCACCAGCAAGGCATACAACACCAAAGCGATCAGAATTGAGGTATCTGTGGTCGTGCCGACCAACGGCGCGACGATGGCCAGCAGAGCCAGCGACGGAATCGTGTAGAGGATGCCGGAGAGTGCGAGAATCGGGCCGGTCAGCGGTCTGATCCAGTAGGCGAGCACCGCGAGAGGCAGGGCGACGATGAGCGCGAGCACCACCGACTGCCCGGTCAGCTCGATGTGCTTCTCCAGGTGGGTGAGCAGATCACCGGCGTTGTCGTGGACATAGGTCCAGGAGAACCACGGATTTCCCGGCCCGTCATCGGCCGGTGCGGCCATCGGTAGAGCCCCGGGGGCCCACGACAGGAAGGACATACGTGGACGCTACCGCGATCACCGACTCGGGCGCTGCCCAGAGCGCGGCATCGATCACTCTCGAGAACGTGGGCAAGGTCTACGAGGACGGCACCGTGGCCGTCGGCGACTTCAGCCTCGACATCCAGGCCGGCGAGCTGGCCGTGCTCATCGGTCCGTCCGGCTGCGGCAAGTCGACCGTGATGCGGATGATCAACCGGCTGATCGAACCGTCCAAGGGAGCGATCCTGATCGACGGCAAGAACGTCGGCGACCGCGATCCGGTCGAGCTGCGCCGGACCATCGGCTACGTCATCCAGAATGTGGGACTGTTCCCGCACCAGAACATCCGGACCAACGTCGGTACGGTGCCGCGCCTGCTGGGGTGGGACAAAAAGCGCGTCGCCGAGCGCTCGGACGAGCTGCTGGACCTGGTCGGACTGGACCCGGCCCGGTACGCCAAGCGCTATCCGCACGAGCTCTCCGGGGGGCAGCGGCAGCGCGTCGGGGTGGCCCGGGCGCTGGCCGCCGATCCGCTGGTCCTGCTGATGGACGAGCCGTTCTCCGCGGTCGACCCGATCGCCCGGGGCCGGCTGCAGGAGGAGTTTCTGCGCCTGCAGGCCACCGTCCGCAAGACCATTGTGCTGGTCACCCACGACATCGACGAGGCCGTACGCCTGGGCGACCGCATCGCCGTGCTCGGTGAAGGCGGCCGGCTGCTGCAGTTCGCGACGCCCGCCGAGTTGCTCAGCCACCCGGTGTCGGAGCAGGTCAGCCGATTCGTCGGATCGGACCGGGGCATCCGCCGGCTGTCCGTGACGTCGGTCAAGGACGCCATGCGCCCGCTCGGCCAGATCGAGGACGTCGAGCGGCTGCCGTCGGTGCCGATCACCGGCACGCTCTACGACGCGCTGGCCGCCATGCTCACCGTCGACTCCCTCAACGTGGTGGTGACCGAGGACGACCGGCCGGTCGGCACGGTCTCCCGGTCGGCGATCTTCGAGGTTCCGAACGCCGAGGCGGCGGAGCGCGCAGCCGCCGCCGAGTAGGGGGCGAAGTGACGGGAGACGGGCCGCGGCGCGACCGGATGGCGGATCCGGCCGCGCCGCGGGTACTACCCTCGGCCCGGCGTTATCGGGTGCCCCGCCGGCCGCCGAGTGTGGCCAGGCCGACGATCCAGCCGACGTAGAGCCCGTACGCCGCACCGGCGCCGCCCTGGGTCAGCGCGTTGACCATCGACGGGTTGCGCAGGAACAACGTGGCGATGAGGGCGGCGAACCCGGCCCCGAAGACGGACGCGGCCCAGCCGGCGAAGAACTGGCTGATCGTGCCCCGGGCCCGGGCCAGTTGCGAGCCCGGCAGCAGGTAGAGGAACACCAGGGTGAGCACGACCACCAGGATCGCCTTGAGGTCGTTGACGATGATCGTGCGCAGGGC
This sequence comes from uncultured Actinoplanes sp., assembly GCA_964236515.1. Classification (GTDB taxonomy): domain Bacteria; phylum Actinomycetota; class Actinomycetes; order Mycobacteriales; family Micromonosporaceae; genus Actinoplanes. The sequence continues at coordinate 158,513 of CAXSDA010000011.1, read as the reverse complement.
ATCGTTCGAGTTCAACGACCAGCGCGGCCAGGACAGCACGCGCAGCCACCAGCCGCCGGCGGAGTTCGGGTCGGTGTTCTTGGCCACCCAGTCGTTGAACCAGGGGCTGCCGAAGACGAGGACCAGTATGAGGGCGGCGAACGTGCCGGCACCAGGCGCAGACTTGTATCGATTACCGAGAGCCATGGCCCGCCTATTTCCCAGCGGGTCACCTACTTCAAACGACGTTCGTGGATACCTAAATCTTCTGCAGGTAGTCGATGAATTTGGCCCGCAGAAGGGGCTCCTGCTCGCCGAAGCCGTGGCCGGTCAGCTCGCGGAAGAGCGCGAAGTACTCGTCGATCGTCGGCCCGATGCTGTTCGGCGCGCCGTCCAGGTCGCCGGCCTCGTCCGAGTCCGGCAGGTGCTTGAACACCGACCAGAAGAAGCCGACGTCGTGGCGCTCCCGGGCCTGGGCGAACGCGCGCTCGCGCAGTTCCTCGGTGGGCAGCGCGTCCAGCTCGGCGAAAGTCGAATCGGTCATGCGTCGAGCATAGGAGTGATCAGCGGCCGGTACCCCATGGACCCTCGTCCCACCGGCTCGGCGCCGGGGTGCCCGGCGACCACGACGTCTCGGGCATCTCCGGGGACCAGTTGTTGGCGGGCGCGGGCGTGGTGGCGGCCGCGTTCCAGTCCTCGTCGTCCGCCACGCCCTCGCCGCCCAGCGGTCGCCCGTACGTCTCGACCAGGCGGGTGATCACCAGGCCGGCGCCGATCGCGCAGGCGCCGATCGCGAACAGCGCGATGTCGAGGTTCCGCCGTCCCTGGTAGTCCAGGAACAACGCCATGCCGGCCACCGCGAGCAGCGTGCCGAAGACCCCGCCGCGCCGCCCGAACGCGCTGGTCCCGGCGAGCAGTGCGGTGCCGAAGGCGATGCCGGTCCACTGCAGTCCGGTGTCCGGCACGATCGGCTGGGTCGACTGGGCGGACATCAGCATGCCCGCGACCACCGCGAACACCGACGACAGCACCAGCGCGACGACCACCGGGAGGGCCGCGCCACCGCCGCGCCGGTCGGCCGGATCAGAGACCGGCCGCATCCGGCCGACGAAGTTGCGGATCGGGGTGACCGTACCGAACGCGCCGCCCAGAACGGCCAGCACGGCGAAGCCGCCGAACAGCCAGAACGCGTAGTTGGCGGGGTCGAAGTTGCCCTGGACGACCTCGGCGTGGGTGCGCTGCTGGACGAACACCACGACGCCCATGGCCGCGGCCAGCGACGTCGCCCAGCCGGGCACGTGCAGGCCGAGGACGAACAGGGCGACAGCCAGACCGCCGGCCGCGGCGATGATCACGGCCGGCAACGCCGCATGCAGCAGTCCCTTGTCGCCCTGCTCGGCGTACTGGAGCGCGCCGAGGAGCGCGATCGGCCCGATCGCGAGATTGGGCACGCCGGCCCGCAGGCTCAGCCCGGCGCCCATGGTCAGCAGGCCGATCACCGCGCCCGAGATGAGCAGCCCGTCCAGTGCCGGGCGCTGCAGGGCGGCGTGGTCGAGGCGGTAGAGCAGGTATGCCAGCGCGGCCACGGCCAGCAGCAGGACGATCTCCCAGCCGATGTGGAAACCGAGCCGGTCGCGGCCGTCGTAGCGCGCGGGCGCCGGGTCGGCGTAGCGGGAACCCGAGTCGTCCTCGGGGTCGGCATCGCGCCGCCGGCCGCGGTAGTCGCCGGTCAGGCCGTTCGCCCGGTAGGCGGCCGGGTCACCCTGGTCGTCGGTCCGGCGATAGGTGGTCTCGTCGTACGCCATCTCCCACGCCTCCTTGTGTGGCGAGGCGGCCGACCGCAACCGCGGGCGTCCACCCCTGGCATCCTACGGAGTCCGGGGGTGGTCGGCGCAGTACGGAACCGAAGGCTTTTCAGACTCGGCCGGCGTCGTCCGCGTCGTCGCGATCTGGCTGGTCAGGGACCCGGCAGGAGCGTTCCAGCCAGAGTGCGGCGCCGACCAGGGCCAGGGAGGCGATCAATCCGGCGACGGCGGCGGGCACGTCGTCGCGGGCCGCCTTGGTCGGTTCCACGGTCAGCCAGGCGAGCACACCGGCGGAGAATCCGGAGTAGAGCGCGCCGGCCAGCGAGGAGGCCTTGGCCAGGACGGCGTACCGGGCCACCGCGAGCGGGTCGACGCGGCCCGCCCCGGGCTTGCGCTGCACCCGGGCGGCCGTGTTCTGGGCCAGCCCGGACTCGCCCACGGCGAGTGCCGCGATGACGATGATGGGCAGCCAGGGCAGCGCCGGGAAACTCTCGTAGAAGCCGCTCAACAGCAGCCACGCCACCGCGGCGGCGGCCAGGCCCGCCACCACCAGGGCGGACGCGCTGGTCGGGCGGATCGACGGATCGACGTTGCGCCGGTCCGGATTGCTGCTCACGGGATCAACTCTAACTTCAGGTCCGGTCGCGGGGTCATCGCGGCCACGTCCGCGGCCAGCTCGGGCGCGTTGAGCCGGTCCGTGATCCACCCGGCACCGGCCAGCCGGGCGTACGGCTGAATGTCCAGCCAGGGCTTGAGGACGAAGGCCCGCAGGTACGCCCGGGGATGCGGCAGCGTCAGCTCGGGGTCGTCCGAGACCACCGGCACGTCGTCGTCGCCCCACACCGCGATCACGTCCACGTCCAGCGTCCGCGGCCCGAACCGCCGCTCGGGATCACGCACCCGGCCGGCCGCCGTCTCGGCCGCGTGGGCAAGCGTCAGCCAGTCCGCCGGCCGCGCCGCCGGGTCGACCGCCAGGACCGCCGCGTTCAGGTAGGCCGGCTGGTCGGCGTCCCCCCACGGCGGCGTCTCGTAGACCCCCGACGTCAGGACGACCCGGTCGCCCAGCGTCGCCACGGCCAGCTTGAGGTACGCGTACCGGTCGCCCTGGTTGCTGCCCAGCGACAGCACCGCCCGGCTCATCGGCGGGTTCCGCGCAGGGTGACGGCGACGTCGGCGAACTCGTGCGGGATCGGCGCCTGCGGCTTGTGCACGGTCACCGTGGCCGCGTCCACCCGGTCGTCGGCCAGGCACACGTCGACCAACCGGGCGGCCAGCGTCTCGATCAGGTTGACGGGCTCCCCGGCGACGACCGCGACGAGCCGCTCGGCCAGCTCCCCGTAGTGCACCGTGTCGGCCACGTCATCGCTGGCGGCCGCCGGATCAAGATCCATTTCCAGCCGTACGTCGATCAGAAAGTCCTGCCCCTGCGCGCGCTCGAAGTCGTAGACCCCGTGACGGCCCCGGACCCGCAGGCCCCGCAGCTCGATGACGCCGCTCATGCCGGGCCCCCGTCTGATGCCGGGCCCCCGTCTGATGCCGGGCCCCCGTCTGATGCCGGGCCCCGGACTGGTGCCGGGCCCTCGGCCAGCCGTGGCGACCCCGATGCCCGCCAGACGGCCAGCGCGTCCACGGTGGCCCGGACCTCGTGCACCCGGACGCCCCAGACGCCCGCCGCGACCGCGAGCACGCTGGTGGCAATGGTCGCAGCCTCGCGCTCACCGACCGGGCGGGGCTCGCCGTCCGGCCCGGCCAGCAGCCGGCCCAGGTACGACTTGCGGCTGGCCGCGAACAGCACCGGGAAGCCGAGGGTGAGCAACTCGTCGAGGTGGCGGGTCAGCGCCCAGTTGTGCCGGGCGCTCTTGGCGAAGCCGATGCCCGGGTCGAGGATCAGCTGCTCCGGCGCCACTCCGGCGGCGACCGCGGCGTCGACCCGCTCCAGCAGCTCGGCCCGGACCTCGGCGACCACGTCGTCGTAGGTGGCCAGCTGGACCATCTCGCGGGAGTGGCCCCGCCAGTGCATCAGCACCCAGGGGCAGCCGGCCGAGGCGACCACGCGGGCCATGTCCTCATCGGCCAGGCCGCCGGAGACGTCGTTCACCAGAACCGCCCCGGCGTCCAGAGCGGCGGCGGCCACCGCCGCGCGGGTGGTGTCGATACTGAGCGGTACGCCGGCCGCGGCCAGCTCGGTGATCACCGGCAGGACGCGGTCGATCTCGGTCGCCGCGTCGACCCGGTCCGCTCCCGGCCGGGTGGACTCACCGCCGACGTCGATCATGTCGGCGCCCTCGGCCCGCAGCTCGAGGCCGTGGGCGACGGCTGCTGCGCCCGAGGAGTACCGGCCGCCGTCGCTGAACGAGTCGGGCGTGACGTTGAGAACCCCGATCACGACCGGGTGATCTTGAACGAGCCCGAAGCCGCCGCTTGTCACGGGTAAACCCTAGCGGTCCGCGCTCGTTCGAACATGTGTACGATACCTCGTGACTCATCTTCAGTCACGTCTTTACCTTGGGTAACGAATCAGGCAGCTTGTAGGTAAGAAGGACGGCCCGTACGCTTCGGACAGGCATCATTTGAAATGGCCGAAGGAAGCAGATGGGCTTGGTTGGGACAGGGACGTCCTAACAGCTCACTCGACGTGGTGAGCTGGAAGTAGCAGCATATGGGCGTTGCCGTCAGGCTTCACGACTGCAGTGTGCGTGGCACCCCTAGCCGGGCACCCGGGAGGTTTACCGATGATCGCCATTGAGCTCGCCTCGCAGGTCGCGACCGCGCTCCAGCACGGCTCCCTGCCGTTGGCCGCCCCCGCACCCAAAAGCATTAACACCGAAGGGGTCGTCACCTTCTTCGCCAGCAAGATCGCCCCGATCCTGCTGGCCATCCTGGGTGTGATCTTCATCGGTCGCGCCGGGCGCGGCGAGATCTCGAAGGTCCTGACCAGTTCGGCCATCGCGATCGTCGGCCTGGCCTTCATCGCCGGCGCAGCAACGCTGTTCTTCGTCGGCGACTACCTCATCAACCTCATCTTCAGCTGAGGTAGCCGACCCATGCGCTTGCGCACCGACGACGACATCTACCGGGCGAGGCTGGTCTATCTCGGTCCGCCGGGTTACACGCTGCCGCTACATCTGCCCTACGCGCAGTATGGGATGTTTGTTCTCCTTGTCCCGTTATTCATGTTCATCCATTATTTGCTCACGTTCAACTTCGATCCGTTCCCGGCCTGGGAGATCTCCCTGGCGATGGTCACCACGTCATTCGTGTGGCGGCACGTCGACCCCGACCGCCCCGCGCGCAAGGTCATCCACACCGCACTGACGGACTGGCGGCGGACCCGCGAGCCGGCCGAGGAACAACGTGATCCGCGGCTCGTCGCCACGCGCATCCGAGTTCGGGAGGAGCTGATATGACCGGTCGCACCAGTCCTACGGCATGCCCGAGCGGGGCCTTCGCATGAGCGAAACCCCTCCGCCGGGGCATCCCCGCGCGGGCTCCCAACCGGGCGGCAGGCAAAGTAACGGTGTGCGTTCGAACGGTCACTCCTCGTCCCGTGGCTCCGAATCCTCCGACGACCTCAACGCGTACGACCCGGAACTGGTGACGAGCCCCGGCCACGGTGGCATCGGCGTGTTCCAGGCGCCGTCCCCGGTACGCCCGCGCGGCGGCCCGGCCGCGGTCGACTCCACGCTGGACAACGCCACACCGTTCCTGGACCTGTTCGGCGCGGCCCCCGCCCCGACCCCCGCCCCGACCCCCGCTCCGGCGCAGGCCGCACCCCCGGCCGACCCGTCCTCCACTCCCGACGACGACTTCAACTTCGGCTTCGAGTTCGACGAGGAGTCGCCCTTCGGCCCGGCTACGCAGCCCGGCCCCGGCGCCCCGGCGCAGTTCGAGCCGCCGCGATCCGAGCCGCCCCGATCCGAGCCGCCCCGATCCGAGCCGCCACGGTTCGAACCGCCGCGGTTCGAGCCGCCGCGGTTCGAGCCGGCGCCGTTCGGGCCGGCCTCGTCCGAGCCGGTGCCGACCGGGCAGCCGCCGATCGCCGCCCGGCCGACGGTCCCGCTGCCGTTCGCGCCCGAACCGGTCACCGACCCACCCGTCGCGCCCGAACCGGTCAACGGCCGTCCCCCGGCCGCGGTCGAGCCTGACGTCTTCCGGGCGCCGTCCGGGCGGCCGCCCGCCGCCGACTTCTCCGGCCGTTCCCGGGAGGCGACGCCCGCGCCGTGGTTCCCGGCGTCCACGGGGCAACCGGCGTCGCCGCGCGACTTCGGCGCCTCCACCGACTTCGGCCGGCCGACCTCGTCGGACACTCAGACCGACTTCGACCGGCCGATCTCGTTGGACGCTCAGACCGACCTCGACCGGCCGACCTCGTCGGACCTTCAGACCGACCTCGACCGGCCGATCTCGTTGGACGCTCAGACCGACTTCGACGGGCCGATCGGAACCGATGCGCAGTCAAGCTTCGATGCGCCGGCCGGCTTCGACCCACCGCGCAGCTTCGACGTGCCGGCGAGCGACTTCAACGCATTCGGCTCACCGGCGGCCGGCCTTGACTCACCGGCGGCCGGCTCCGACTCGCGGGCAGCCCTTGACTCGCGCGCAGCCTCTGACTCGCCGGCCGCCTCTGACTCGCCGGCCAACTCTGACTCGCCGGCCGCCTTTGACTCGCCGGTGGCCGGGCTCGACTCGCCAGTGGCCGGAGCGGGCGCGCCGGCGGGACCGGGCGGGACCGGATGGCCGGACGCCGCGCCGCCTCCGCGCGCGGCCGGCCGGCCGGTGTCGGGCGGGCCGTTCACCCGGGCGCCGATCGGGCCGCAGGCCGACTTCTACGACGGGCAGAGCGCGCCCGACCTCGACTTCGCCGACTGGCCGAGCGAGGTCCGGCCCGGCGCTGCCGTTCCGGACGATGCCGCCGTGCCGCCGCCGTCGCCGTCGATGGAGCCGATCTCGGCGACGCCGGTGTCCACCCCGCCGCTGTGGCAGACTGTCGCCGCCCCCGGGCTGCCGTCGCGCGCTCAGCAGGCTGCTCAGGAGCAGTCGGCGCCGCCCGAGGCCGACCCGGAGCCCGCGGCCGACATGCCGCCGCCCGTACGGCCGGAACTTGCGCGACCGGTCGCGCGGGAGATCAAGAAGGACAAGCGCAAGCGAACGAAGGAGCTCGACAATCTCCCGGCCGTGCGGCCGAAGTCGGAGATCGTCCGGCCGCGCCGAGAGGTCAAGCCGGCCGCGCTGAAGCCGCACAAGATCAAGTTCAGCGACCGCGACCCGGCCATGGAACTGGCCATCAGCGAGATCGCCGGGCATTTGACGTTCACCCAGAGCACCGTCACGGCGTGGTACTCGCTGCCCGAGGTGCGGTGGGCCTTCCGGCCGGACGCCGAGCGCGAGGCGCTGCTGTCCGCGATCAGCGAGCAGTACGCCGGCCTGGCCGGTTTCCGCCTCCACCTGCGCCGGACGAACCGCCCGTTCCCGGCCGACGAGTGGGCCCGTACGGTCGATTCCTTCACCGCCAAGCCGTTGCCCGACGTGGCCGGCGCGACGTCCTGGTCGGACCACCTGGTCGCGGCCCAGCGGCACCTGCTGTCGGTGAACCACGCCGAGGGCCAGACGTACCTCGGCGTGACGTTCGCCCGGCGGTCACTGGGCGACACGTTCGCCGAGCGGATCCTGCGGATCTTCGGCAAGGGCACGTCGGACGGCGAGCGGCGCAAGCTCGGCCGGACGGTGGAGCAGTTCGACGAGGTGCTCAACGCGTTCGGTATGCGCGGCCGCCGGGTCACCCCGCAGGAGCTGGAGTGGCTGCTGTACCGGTCGGTGGCGCTGTGCATGGCCCCGCCCGGCGCGATGTCGCCGGTGACCAGCGGGCAGTGGGACACCGGCGACCTGCTCGCGCTGACCGAGAACGTGGAGCGCTACCGCACGCCGTACGGCTCGACGGTGAAGCTGGTCAACCGGATGACCGGTGAGGAACGCCACGTCGCCGTGCTGTCGGTCGGCCGGATGGAACCGCTGGAGATCCCCGAGAAGCACGAGCCCTGGCTGCACTTCCACGAGCGGCTGCCGTGGCCGATGGAGCTGTCGTCGCGGATCGACATTCTGGGATCGGGCAGTTCGTTCAAGAACCTCGAGCACCGGCTACGGATGATCCGCTCGCAGCAGCTGGACTACGCCGAGCACGGCATCGACGCCCCGCCGGAACTGGAACGCCTGGCCAAGCGGGCGCTGGTGATCGGCGACGAGATGACCACTGGCCTGCCGGTGGAGTCGGCCCGCGCCCACGGCTGGCACCGGATCGCGGTCGGCGGCCGGACCCGCGAGGAGTGCCTCGAGCGCGCCCGGCGGCTGATCCAGCTGTACTCCCGCGAGCTGCGGATCTCGCTTCAGCATCCGAAGAACCAGGACCAGCTGGCCCGCGAGTTCATTCCCGGCGAGCCCATCGCCAACACCGGGTACGTCCGCCGGATGCCGGTCAAGCTGCTGGCGGCGGCGCTGCCCCAGGCCGCGTCCACGGTCGGCGACCGGCGGGGTGACCTGATCGGCCGGACCGCCGGCACCTGCCGCCGGCCGGTCTTCCTCGACCTGCACTTCCCGATGGAGGTCCGGGAGCGGTCCGGGCTGGGCGTGTTCGTGGCCGAGCCCGGCGGTGGCAAGTCGACGCTGATGGGCGCGCTCGGCTATCTCAACGCCCGCCGCGGTGTGCAGGTGACGCTTCTCGACCCGTCCGGTCCGCTGGCCCGCCTGTGCTCGATGCCAGAACTCCGCCCGTACTCCCGGGTGTTGAATCTGACCGGCTCGGAGCAGGGCACGCTGGCGCCGTACGCGCTGATCCCGACGCCGATCCGCACCGAGTTCGCGACCGGGCCGAGCGGCGACCGCGAGTTCGAGATCGCGGTCTCCAACGCCCGGGCCGAGCGCCGCATGCTGGTCCAGGACATCTGCTCGATGCTGGTGCCGCCGCAGGTGGCCAAGGAGGCGTCGACCGCGACGCTGCTGCGGCACGCGGTCCGTCAGGTGCCGGCCGAGGAGACCTCCACCCTGGACGACGTCGTCCGTACCCTCCAGGGGCTCGACGAGAACGGCCAGGAACTGGCCAACCTGCTGCTGGACACGGCCGAGATGCCGCTGGCGCTGCTGTTCTTCGGGCGGCCGCCGGCGCACCTGCTCAGCGCCGACTCCACGCTGACCGTGATCACCATGGCCGGGCTGCGGCTGCCCGACATGAAGATCGAGCGGGAGTACTGGTCGGCCGAGGAGTCGCTGGCCCTGCCGATGCTGCACACCGCGCACCGGCTGGCCGTCCGGCGCTGCTACGGCGGGTCGATGACGTCCCGCAAGATGGTCGGCCTGGACGAGGCGCACTTCATGGAGGGCTGGCGGTCCGGGCGGTCGTTTCTGGTCCGGCTGGCCCGGGACTCGCGGAAGTGGAACCTGGCCGCCATGGTCGCGTCGCAGAACCCGAAGGACATCCTCGGCCTGGATGTGCAGAACCTGGTCTCCACGGTGTTCGTCGGGCGGATCGCCGAGGACCAGGAGATCGCGTCCGAGGCATTGCGGCTGCTGCGGGTACCGGTGCACGACGGGTACGAGGCGACGCTGGCCTCGCTGTCGCAGGTGGATGCGTCGTCGACGAGCCGGCTGGGGTTCCGCGAGTTCGTGATGCGCGACGTGGACGGGCGGGTGCAGAAGGTCCGGGTCGACGTCTCGTACGTCGACGGGCTGCTGCAGTACCTGGACACCACTCCGGCTACGGCGCAGACTCAGACTCAGACGGCGCTTCCGCAGCTGTCCGATATGGAGCACTGAGATGATGCGGCGGGTGTGCGCGTTCGTGCTGACCCTGCTGGTGATGGTGGTTGCGTCCATCGCCTGGGCGGTCGTCGCGCCGTCGCCCGCCTCGGCCTCACCGCTGCGTGCCCCGGGCGGCGCCTGCAGCGTCGAGGAGTGGAAACAAGACTTCAAGGGTTGCGTGAGCCGTCTGGCCAGCGTCAGCGCCGACCGGGCCACGTGTCTCAATCCGCCGACGCCGAGCACGCCCGACTCTGGTCTCGCCGGGTGGTTCGCCGAGCGGCCGGCTTCGTCGACCAAGTCCGGCCCGCAGGGCATCTACAGCGAGTACGGCTACGCCGGCTACAGCTACACGACGTACGACCTGGACGGTGGTTGTGCCTCGACCCTGACCGATCCGGATTACAAGTTCGAAACCACGGTGTCCAACGGCGAGTTCATGATCGCCACTGCTGTGATCGGGGCTTCGAACGCCCTGCGGGAACGCGCCTGGGATCCGCAGTCCCTGTGGGGCTGGGCCGACCCGCTGGTGGAGCAGGCCACCCGTGCCGTGTACGAGAAGGTGTTCAGTGTCTTCGGTGTGATCACGCTGGCGGTGGTCGGCCTGTACCTGCTCTGGCGGTCGCGACAGGCAGACATGGGCGCGGCGACCACCACCGCCGGCTGGGCCATCCTGATCATGGTCATCGTCACGGCGATCGCAGCGTGGCCCGTGCGCTCGGCCAACCTCGCCGACCAGAGTCTGATCACATCCCTGGGCGTGGTGCATGATGCGGTCGGTCCGCGCGCGCAGAACGGCGACGGGGTCGACGGCTGCAAGCTCGGCAAGGCCGACGCTTGCCAGGACAATCGCCCGCCCGCGGTCCGGGCCAGTGACATTGCGACCGACACCATGCTCTACCGCAACTGGCTGCGCGGCCTGCTCGGCTCGTCGGACAGCACGACAGCGCAGAAATATGGCCGCGCCCTGTACGACGCCCGGTCGCTGACCTGGGACGAAGCCCAACGCATGCGCGACAATCCCGACACCCGGACGAGCGTGCTGAACGGCAAAAAGACCCAGTGGGAGAAAGTTTCCGAACAGATCAAGACCGAGGACCCCGAAGCGTACGAGTACCTCCAGGGCGTCAACGGCATGGATCGGATCGGCTCCGGATTCATCGCCATGCTCGCCGCGTTCATGTTCGCCATGTTCGACCTCACCGCATCGGTGCTGGTCCTGCGCGGGTTCCTGATCTTCCGGTGGGCGGTGATCGCCGCGCCGATCCTGGGTACCGTCGGCCTGCTGCGCCCGGCCAGTTCCGGCATCCGGCGGCTGGGCAACGCGGTGGTCGCCGCGATCTTCAACATCGCCATCTTCGGGACCGGCGCGGCGGTCTATCTGTTCGCCGTCGACTTGATCATGAACACTGCCAGTCTACCGGGCTGGCTGCAGGTGGTCCTGGTCTGGTTGTGCGGCGTGGTCGGATGGCTGCTGCTGCGCCCGTACCGCCGGATCACCCAGCTCGGCGGTAAGGACGGCACGGCCGCGATCGCGTCGGCCGGTTCCTGGCACCGCCGCTTCTTCCGGGACATGCGCACGGCCGCCGCGCTCGAGGTGGTCGAAGGCGGCGGTACCCGCGAGCCGACGTTCGACCGCACCCGCCGGACCGTCTACGCGGACCAGACCAATCTCCGCCCGGAAGCTCGCCTGGAGGACCCGTCGCAGAGCGCGACCAGCCGCCCCGAACTGGTCTCCGCGCCCGCGCCCGGGCAGCTCGAGGCGGCACCGGTCCAGGGCCGGCCGGAAGGCAACGAGTCGACCGGCGGCGGCCGGCCTCAATCGCCGGCCGGTCCGGCCCGTCCGCGGCGCCCGTCGGGATCGACCTGGACCGAGCCCGACGTGGCCGAGACTCCGGCGTCCTATGCCATTTATCGGCCGGCGACCGGGGACACCACCCGCGAGACGACCGAGCCCCGGGTGCGCTCCGAAGCGCGGTGACCGGTCATGCCACGGATGCTGGAGAAGACGCTCAACCGCCTCTTCCGCTCGCGGTGGGGCGTCGGCCTGGTGATTCTGGTTGTCGTGCTGGCCGTGATCAGCATCGGGCGCGTCTTCGCCGGGGAGAACGGCAACAACAACTCCCCGGTCGTGACCGCGCCGTCGCCAGGACCCGCGGTCACCGTAAATCCCAGTGACGACGACGGCGAGGCCGCCACCGAGGCGCCCCCGTCGCCGATCACCAGCAAGGGACGGGCCGAGCCGGAGGAGGTTGCGTACGCCTTCGCCTCGGCCTGGGTGGACCACCAGGGCGTCTCGGCCAAGATCTGGCACGACCGGCTGGTGCCGAACGCCACCCAGCGTCTGTCCGACGAGCTGAACGGCGTCGACCCGGCCAAGGTGCCCGCGACCCGCGTGCTCGGCCGGCCGGGACTGGTGCCGGTCAGCAACACGATCGTCAATGCCGTGGTGAATGTGGACTCCGGCAAGGTCACGTTGCGGCTGGTGTCCCCGGACGGACACTGGCTGGTGGACGGCGTCGACTGGGACCGGTCATGAGTGTCCCGCGGCCGCGCCGGGTGGTTCTCCTGGTGGCGCTGGTCGCTTCGCTCGCCCTGCTGTGCTGCGGCGGCTCGGTCGCCGCGTTGTTCCTGGGCGCGTTCAACGACCAGAACAACGCGCTGACCTCGACCGGCGCCTGCGGCACCGGAGGGCCGGTCGACCCGGGCGGCAAGCTACCGGGCATCGGCGGGTACGGCGCGACGCAGATCAAGAACGCGGCCATCATCATCAAGACCGGGTCCGATCTCAAGCTGCCCCCCCGGGCCTGGGTCATCGCGATCGCCACCGCCATGCAGGAATCGGGTCTGCGCAACCTCGACACCGCGGTCGACCACGACTCGCTCGGGCTGTTCCAGCAGCGGCCCAGCACCGGCTGGGGCATGCCGGCGCAGATCCTGAACCCGGCTTATGCGGCCACGAAGTTTTACACGAAGCTCAAGTCGATCGCCGGCTGGGAGAGGATGCCGCTCACCGACGCGGCGCAGCGGGTGCAGGGCAGCGCCTATCCGGACGCGTACGCGAAGCATGAGTCGATCGCGACCCAGATCGTCAACGCGCTCGCGCACGGCGCCGGCAGCGCGGTCGGCAACTCGGTCGCCATCGTCTGCCTGTCCGCCGGTGGCCAGATCGCCGCCTCCGGCTGGACGCTGCCGGTGCTGGGCGCGAAGATCGGTTCCGGCTTCCGGACCCCGGACCGCCCGACCCACCAGGGTGTCGACCTGATCGTCGGGCGGTTCACGGCCATCCACGCCGCGTCCAGCGGGATCGTGTCGGTGGTCAAGTGCGACGTCGACCACAGCGGAAACCACACCTGCGACATAGACGGCTGGCCGGGCAAGGGCGGCTGCGGCTGGATGGTCGAGATCGTGCATGCCGGGAACGTCATGACCCGGTATTGCCACATGGTCCAGCACCCCGCCGTGACCGTGGGCCAGCACGTGACGGCCGGTCAGCAGATCGGGCGCGTCGGAACCAGCGGAAACTCGTCCGGCCCGCACCTGCACTTCGAGGTGCATTTGAACGACGATCGCCGTAGCGTCGGTGCGATCGACCCGGTGCCCTTCATGGCGAAGGTTGGGGTGCCACTTGGTGGGAGTGCATGAACCGAGGATCACAGCCAGACCCGTTCGCCGGCCGGTCGGACCGGACGCCTGAACCGCCCCGGCCGATCGCTCCGACTCCGGCCAACATGAGCGGCCGACTGCGTGGCCGCCGGGTGCTGGTCGGGTTGCCCGGGCACGGCTGGCGCGGGGACCTTCGGGCGGACGAGAAGGTCGTGCAGGGCAGCCGGACCTACGTACCGGTCATGTCGGAGGGCGAGTGGTACCGCGCCGAATCCGAGCAGACCGAGGTGTTCGCGCCGCTCGTGCCGGTGGAACGGGTCTGGGTCGAAGAACTCGGCCTGGCGGGATTCGCTCCGACCGGCAACCACGAGCCGAAGCTGGTCTCGCTGGACGAGCCGCCGCGGCGGAATCCGGTCGTCGCGACCGGCGCCGACGCTCTCACCGGCCGCCGGGTGGTTCAGATCGATGACACCGGCCGAGAGATCCGCGACCTCCGTGCCGTGACCGAGCTGCACACCGGAGACGACGGCGAGATCTGCGCCCGGATCACCACCGAACTCGACTGGTACCGCTGGGGCTGGACCGGTGAGGTGCCGAGTACGCTGGCGGTGCCCGCAGATCGCCTGTGGACGGAATAGCGGGTCAGGGCTGTTCCGTGGCGCCACAGACGCGCCAACCACTCTGGTCGACCACCCGGAACTGCCAGTGGTCCGAGGTCTTTTCGCTGCCGTCACTCAACGCTCGCTTGACGTCAGTGCTGACTGTGCCCTGTGCGCCCTGCTTGGACACAACAAGACTGGTCCAGTCGACACGGACACCGACTGAGAACTTGCGCTCGGTGGTCTGGATCTGGCTTCGGAACGCGGCGATCTGGGCGAAGTCGCCCCCGGACTTGCACTGGTACAGCGACGCCTCCTTGTCGTCCCGGTTCACCAGGTAGGCCCGCAGGAAGTTGTCGACGACGGCGTCGGGCTCGGCACGCTGGATCTTGGTGGCGTTGTCGTAGAGCGAGAAGAAGACCCCGGCCCCGCCCAGGCAGAGCAGCAGCAGGACGCCCAGCCCCATGGCCAGCCACAACCGCAGCCGCCGATCAGCCAGCCGCCCTGACGGCGGGGGCACCACAGGCGGCGGTGGCGGCGCTCCGGTGAGTGGCTCCTGCGGCTGCACACATACGACAGTAGTGCCTTTCGTCCGGTTGTCGCCGCCGCCGTCGTGACACATCGGCAACCACGGAAGTGAAAGGCACGAAAACCTGCACCGGCTACGCAACGCGATCCCCGGCCGCGCGCAAGGTACGGTTTGACCGCACAGGGAGGTGAGGCTTTGGCGGATTCGACAACCCGGATCGGTCAGGCCGCTGCCCTGCATCGCCAGGCCGAGGCGACTCTGGAGGCAGCGGCGGTCGCGCTCGACAATCAGGTCGCGGCTCCGGCCGATCCGCTCGAGCAGCATCGCCTGGCCGAGGAACTGCGCATCGCCGCGCGTCAACTCGCTCCCGGCTGGCTCGGGGCCACGCTCGACGCACAGGCGCCGGGCACGCCGCTCGGCGGCGAGTTCCCGCCGGCGTACGTCCGGATCGGCAACGCCGTGCCCCTGGACGACGCCGGCTTCCCGATGATCGTGCCGCTGCTGGGATCCGGGCATCTGACCGTCAACACCGACGCCCGGGACGCGCGCGTGGCCGGCCTGGTGCGCTGCCTGCTGCTGCGGCTGCTGGCCGCCTCGCCTCCCGGTTCACTGCTGATCCGGCCGGTGGACGGCACCGGGACGGCGGTCTTCGGTCCCTTCGACGCGCTCATCGACGCCGGCCTGATGGCTCCGCCGGTGACCGATCGCGACGGTCTGCGCGCGTTGTTGTCCGAGACGTGGAAGGCGCTACGCCCGTCGCGGACCGGCACCCCGCGGCGCGGGCGTCGTGATCGCCTGCAACTGCTGGTGATCGCCAGCCTCCCGGCGAACACCGACGACGAGACGTTGAACCAGCTGGCCGCGATCGCTCAGCAGGGCCCGGCGTCGGGCATCCATCTGGTCGTCACCGGCTGGCCGCCGACCCCGCTGAACGGCCGGCCGGCGCAGGCCGCCCTCGCGTTCGCCACGCCCGTGACGGTGCTCGACGAGTGGGTGATCGTCGGCGACCCGCCCGGCGGCGACTCGTTCAGTTCCGACCCGGCCTCGAGTTGGCTCGACGTACCGGTCTATCTGGACGACAATCCGCCGGCCCATCTGATCGACGGGGTGTGTCAGGAGCTGGCCACCCAGGCGGTCGGCGCCTCCCAGGTGAGGCTGGCCGACCTGCTGCCGGGGCCGGACGAGCCGCTGTGGACCGGCGACGCGGCCGACGGCCTGAGCACCATCGTCGGACACGACGGCGACGACCCGTTACCGCTGCGGTTCAACGACCAGGCGCCGCACTGGATGATCGGCGGGCGGTCCGGCGCCGGCAAGACCGCCTTCCTGATCAACGTGCTGTACGGCCTGGCCGCCCGGTACAGCCCCGAGCAGCTGGCGTTGTACCTGCTCGACTTCAAGGAAGGCGTGTCGTTCGCCGAGTTCGTGCCGACCCAGCGCGACCGGACCTGGCTGCCGCACGCGCGGGCTGTCGGCGTCGAGTCCGATCGGGAGTACGGCCTGGCCGTACTGCGCGAGCTCGACGCCGAGATGACACGCCGGTCGGTGGCCTACAAGCAGGCCGGCGTCACCCGGTTCGCCGACCTGCGGGCGGTCGCGGCCGAGGAGGACGACCGGCGGCCGATGCCGCGGGTGCTGTGCGTGATCGACGAGTTCCAGGTGCTGCTGGCCGGCAACGACCAGACCGCCACGGAGGCGGTGGCGCTGCTGGAGTCGCTGGCGCGTAAAGGCCGGTCGTACGGCATTCATCTGATCCTGGCCAGCCAGACCGTGCTCGGGGTGGAGGCGCTGTACGCCAAGCGCGACTCGATCTTCGGCCAGTTCCCGGTCCGGATCGCGCTGCCCGGCGGCGGCGACGTGCTGGAACCGACCAACGACTCGGCGGCCGGCCTGCCGATCGGCACGGCGGTGATCAACACCGCCGGCGGGCTGGGCGGTCCGCGTGGGGCCACCCGGGGACACGAGCGGCTGGTCCGCTTCCCCGATCCGGACGCGGACCGGGAGGTGCTCAGCGACCTGCGGCACAAGCTGTGGGGAGCGCGCGATCCGGAGGCGGCGCCGCCCCGGATCTTTGCCGGATACGCCCACCAACACTTGGCCGACGACCCCACGTTCCGGTCGGCGCTGGCCGGCCGGGCCGCCCGCCCGGCCGCTCTGGTCGGCCGGGTGATCGACGTGAACCTGTCGACGGCCGCGTTCACACTGGACGCGTCGCCCGGCCGCCACCTGGCCATCTTCGGCTCGCAGGCGATCGGCGCCGAGGTGCTGGAGGCGGCGGCGCGCGGGGCAGCCGCGTTCCATCCGCCCCGGTCCACGCGGTTCGTCATCGCGTCCCTGGTGGCGGAGGGGGACGAACCGGCGAAGCGGCTGGCCGTGGAGGTCGGGCACCGGCAGGAGGTGGTCGTGGTGACCGCGTCCGAACTGGACGAGCTGACGGAACTGGAGGGGCCGGGCTACCGGGTGGTGTTCGGCATGGACGCGGCCGGCCCGGGGACGCTGCCCGGCCTGCGCCGCCTGTTGCGCGAGGGCCCGGGCCGCGGCGTGCACCTGGTGTCCTGGTGGCGGGGGCTACGGCGGTTCATCGAGGAGACCGGCGGAACGGCCGGTCGCGAGGACGTGGCCGGCCTGATGTTCCTGAACGTGCCGCAGCAGGACGTGATGCTGATGGTGGGCCGGCCGGTGGACTGGCAGCCCCGGGAGAACCGGGCGTTGCTGTACGACCGGCAGTCCGACCGTTCGGTGAAGCTCGTACCGTTCGTCGACCCGGGATCGGACCAGCCGTGACCGATCCGGATCCGTGGACCGAGTATCAGACCGCCGCCCGCCGGCTCGACGCGGTGCGCCGCGCGGCGAGTTCGGAGCAGAGCCGGCAGGGTGCGGCGTTGCTGGCCGCCCAGGCCGAAGTGGGCGCGGTCCGGGCCCGGCTGGCCCCGCAACGGGCGCGGCTGATCCAGGAGCTGGGCGTACCGGAGGTGGATCTGATTCCGCAGCCGGCCGAGCGGGAGGTGGCCTCGCAGACGGTGGCCGGCGGTTCGGCGGCGGTGCTGGCCGCCCTGCAGTACGCCCGGGGCACCGCCGACGCGGCCGACGCGGCGTTGCTGCGCTCGGCGCCCCGGCTCCGGCGCGGGGCGATGCCCCCGATCGCCCGCAACCTGCTGATCTACGGTCCGTTCTCGGCCGCCGTGCTGATCGTGCAGATCGTCCTCTACCTGGTCGCGCCCTCCGGCTCGGTGCCCACGTACGCGCTGGTCTGTGGGCTGAGCCTGCCGGTGCTGGCATTCGGGCTGGGCTGGGTGACGATCGGGTTCGTCTACGGCGGTGACGGGGCCAAGGTGGACCGGACGCCGCTCGTCGGGGTCATCGCCTGCCTCACTCCGGTTCTGCTGACCTGTATGGGCGTCGGACTGCTGGCGTTCTTCCGATAAGGAGAAGTCGCGTGGCGAGCGTGGAAGAGGTCAAGGCCAATGTGGCGGCGTCGGTCGACGGCACCGGCCGCGCGGTGACCGGCATCCAGTCCGTTTCGGATCAGCTCGACGACGCCCTGGTTCTGCTCCGGATGACCGCCATCGGCTCGTTCCACCCGCAGGTCGCGTCGGCCATCGCCCAGCTCGAACAGGCCCGGATGCGGCTGGACGAGGCCGCCACGCTGGCACGGGGCGCGATGGACAGTGCCGAGACGTACCGCATGATCGTCTGAGTACCGCAGTGAGTGATGACTCCGATGACCTATCGGGGCTGGTTGCCTTCTAACTGAACCAGCCGGGCACGTCGACCCGGAACCGTGGTCCCGGCACCATTGTCCGCAGCGCCGACTCGAGCTCGGCGACCCGTTCCGCCCCGAGGGTGACTACCCACTCGGCGCGCAGATCGTCGAAGACGCGCGCGGACTCGATCAGCGAGTCGATGCCGCGGGGAGTGAGCCGGATCAGTTTGCGGCGGCCGTCTCCGGCGTCGTCACCGCGTTCGGCGTAGCCCAGGGCCACCAGCCGGTCCACGGTCTTGCCGGCCGCCTGCTTGGAGACGCCGAGCCGCTGGCCGAGTTCGGTCCCGGTGGCGCCCGCCGGTCCGATCGCCTGCATGACGAACCCGTGTGCGGGCCGCATGTCCGGATACCCACGGCGGCCCAGTTCGGCGTGCAACCGGTCGATCAGCACCCGGAATCCGCCCAGTAACAGCAGCGGCAGCTCGAAACCGGGTGGCGAAGACCCGTCAACCTGGTTTACGGTTTGGTCAACCACGTTGACGACCATACCGGAGGCATCGGAATGTTCCCCACGCACACGCTCGACACCGCACCACCCGCGTCCCGCCGCCTGATGGAGGCGACGGCCAAGCACCTCGGACACGTCCCGCCGACGATGGCCCGGCTGGCCGAGTCGCCCGAGATGCTGTCCACGTTCCTGAAGGCCAGCGGCACGTTCGAGGCGAGCACGCTCGACCCGGTAGCGCAGGAGGTGGTGGTGATGACCATCGCGGTCCGCAACGGCTGCCGGATCTGCGTCGCCATGCACTCGCCCCGCCTCCCGGCGGAGGTGGCGGCCGCGCTGATCGCGGACGAGCCACCGCACGATCCGACACTCGCGGCCGTCCAGCGGTTCACGCTCGCCCTGCTGCGAAGCACCGGCGACGTGGCGGACGACGAGCTCGCGGCCTTCCTCGACGCCGGGTACACCCACCGCAACGCGCTCGAGGTCGTGCTGGGCATCGGCACGTACACGATGTCGACCTTCGCCAACCGCCTGGTCGAGGTCAGCGCGCGTTGATGAGGGCCATCACCTCGGCCCGCACCTTGCCGTCGGTCTGGAAGGCGCCGCGCACGGCGGAGGTGATCGTCTTCGCCCCCGCCTTACGGATGCCGCGCATCTCCATGCACAGGTGGCGGCACTCGAGAACTGCGATGACGCCCCGGGCCTCGAGCTTCTCGGTGAGCAGGTCGGCGATCTGCGAGGTGAGCCGTTCCTGAACCTGGGGGCGGCGGGCGTACACCTCGACCAGGCGGCCGAGCTTCGACAGGCCGGTGATGCGGCCGTGCGGGCCGGGGATGTAGCCGATGTGCGCGACTCCGGTGAACGGGAGCAGGTGGTGTTCGCACATGCTCGACACCTCGATGTCGCGGACCAGTACGAGCTCTTCGTGGTTGGCCTCGAAGGTGGTGGTGAGTACCTGGGCCGGCTCGACCCGCAGGCCGGCGAAGAGCTCGGCGTACGCCCGGGCGACGCGGGACGGGGTTCGCTGCAGACCGTCCCGGTCCGGGTCCTCACCGATCGCGATGAGGATTTCCCGGACCGCCTTCTCGATACGGCCGAGGTCGACGGCCTGCTCGACCGGTGACCCGGTGAGCTTGCCGTCGACCAGTCGGGCAGCCAGGTAGTCCAGCTCGTCCGGCTCCGTCATGCTGCCGTCGGTGACCAGGGCGGGCCTATCCTTCGGACAAGCCGTTCGGGTTCAGGTCCGACGGGGTGGAGTTGCCGTTGCTCCCACCGCCGACCGCGACCTGCCCGTCGGCCTCCGCCTGGGCCTTGAGCTTCTCCCGCTCGCCCGGGGTGACCACCGGCGGCGCCGAGGAGGGAAGCCGCTTGCCGAACCCGTTGAACGGCGCCATCGGAGCACGCTTCTGCACGCGAGCGCAGATCCGGTCCATGTCCTCGCGCGTGATCGTCTCCTTCTCGATCAGCTCGAGCACCATGTTGTCCAGGACGTCGCGGTACTCGACCAGGATCTCCCAGGCCTCGTCGTGCGCCAGCTCGATCAACGCCCGCACCTCGGAGTCGATGTCCGCGGCGACCGAGTCGGAGTAGTCCCGCTCATGGCCCATGTTGCGGCCCAGGAACGGCTCGTCGTTGCTGGTGCCGTACTTGACCGCGCCCAGCTTCGAACTCATGCCGTACTGGGTGACCATGGCCCGGGCCAGACCGGACGCCTTCTCGATGTCGTTGCCGGCACCGGTGGTGGGCTCGTGGAAGACGAGTTCCTCAGCCGCCCGGCCACCCAGCGCGTACGCCAGGGTGTCGATCATCTCGGCCCGGGTCTGGGTGTACTTGTCCTCGGTCGGCAGCACCAGCGTGTGACCGAGCGAACGGCCGCGCGGCAGGATCGTCACCTTGTGCACCGGCGCCGAGTGCGGCAGCGCGTAGGCGACCAGAGCGTGGCCACCCTCGTGGTACGCGGTGATCTTCTTCTCGTTGTCGCTCATCGCCCGGGTGCGGCGCTCGGGGCCCGCGATGACCCGGTCGATGGCTTCCTCGAGGAAGTAGTTGGAGATCGCCCGCTTCTCGTTACGCGCGGTCAGAAGTGCGGCCTCGTTGACCACGTTGGCCAGGTCGGCGCCGGAGAACCCGGGCGTCCGGCGGGCCACCGAGTCGAGGTCGACGTCCGGCGTGAACGGCTTGCCCTTGGCGTGCACCCGCAGGATCGCCTTGCGGCCCTCCATGTCCGGGGTGTCCACCGGAATCTGCCGGTCGAACCGGCCCGGACGCAGCAGCGCCGGGTCGAGGATGTCCGGCCGGTTGGTGGCCGCGATCAGGATCACGCCACCCTTGGTGTCGAAGCCGTCCATCTCGACCAGCAGCTGGTTCAGCGTCTGCTCGCGCTCGTCGTGACCGCCACCCATGCCGGCGCCACGGTGCCGGCCGACGGCGTCGATCTCGTCCACGAACACGATCGCCGGGGCGTTGGACTTGGCCTGCTCGAAGAGGTCACGGACCCGGCTCGCGCCGACACCGACGAACATCTCCACGAAGTCGGAGCCGGAGATCGAGTAGAACGGCACTCCAGCCTCGCCGGCGACGGCCCGGGCGAGCAGCGTCTTACCCGTACCGGGCTGGCCGAACAGCAGCACGCCCTTCGGGATCTTCGCGCCGAGTGCCTGGTACTTCGCCGGGTTCTGCAGGAAATCCTTGATCTCGTGCAGTTCCTCGACGGCCTCGTCGGCGCCGGCCACGTCGGCGAACGTCGTCTTGGGCGTGTCCTTGGTGATCAACTTCGCCTTGGACTTGCCGAAGTTGAGCACTCGCGACCCGCCGCCCTGCATCTGCGACATGAACAACAGCAGCAGGATCACCAGGATGGCGATCGGCAGCAGGTTGACGAGCAGGCTCAGGAAGATGCTGTCGCCGGACACCGTCGAGTTGATGTTCCCGCTGATGCGCCCGGCCGACTTGGCCTGCTGCACCGCGGTCCACACCTGGGTGGTGACCTCGTACGGGTACTGGGTCTCGATCCGGTCGGTTTCCTTGCCGCTGAACCGTTCCGGACTGGCCAGCTGAATCTGGAGCGTCTGCTCCTTGTCCTTGATCAGAGCCTTCTGAATGCCAGGCTGGTTGAGGCGCTCGAGCGCGACCGAAGTATCTACTCGCTGGTAGCTCGGACCACTGGTGAAGAATGAGCTCAGCGCAATCGCGCCGATGATCACCAGAATGATCCAGACCACCGGGCGGCGGAAGAAACGCGTACGTTCCATACTGTTGTCGGGCGCAAGAGCGCCCGGACCCTCCTGATCGGCGTCCTGGTCAACCTGGATTGAAGCGCCGGGTCGGGTGAGCCCGGCCCCTCCGGCGCGGGTGACGCTGCGCCATCGGTCACTCGACGGTACACCGTAGGTGCCCGGCGCGAACCCGTGAGCCCGGCAGCGCGGCAGACCCGCTCCGCGTACCGTTCACGCGCCAGTCGGATCAAACACGGACAAACTTCTCGAACACTGAGAGAACACTCAGGTTCGTTCAGCTACGCGCGTAGACCTCGGGCCGGAGCACACCGACGTACGGCAACTCGCGGTAGCGCTCGGCGAAGTCCAGTCCGTATCCGACCACGAACTCGTTCGGGATGTCGAAGCCGACATACTTCACCGGCACGTTCACCTTAACCGCGTCCGGCTTGCGCAGCAGGGCGACCACCTCGACGCCGGCCGGCTGACGCGACCGCAGGTACTTCATCAGCCAGGACAGGGTCAACCCGGAGTCGACGATGTCCTCCACGATCACCACGTGCCGCCCGGTGATGTCGCGGTCTAGGTCCTTGAGGATGCGGACCACGCCGGACGAGGCGGTGCCCGAGCCGTACGACGAGACGGCCATGAACTCCATCTCGCAGGATGAGCCGAACCGGCCCAGCGCCCGGGCGAAGTCGGCCATGAACATGACCGCGCCCTTCAGCACGCAGACCAGCAGCACGCCGCCGTCCACCCCGTCGTGGTCGGCTGAGACCTGTTTGGCCAGCTCGACCGTCTTCTGGAGAATCTGCTCCTCAGTGATGATCACGCGCTCGATGTCGGCGTCGTACCAGGAGCCGTCAGCCATGGCCTAAGCCTGCCGCATCCCACAGGGGACCGGCGGGGCGGGTCGGTGCGATTCGGGCGGCCCGTGACAACCATCACAGTCGGACGAGCACTCCGTCGCGCCGGGCGACCACGACCCCGCCGGGCAGCATGGCCGGCCCTTGCCCGTGCCAGCCGGTCACCAGGGCGTCCAGCGCGGCGACGTGCCGGTGCGACAGCGCGCCGCCGGGAACGCCCAGCTCACGGGCCCAGCCGTGCAGCACCCGGGTGCGGACCGCGGCCGGGAGCGCGGCCAATCCGGTCACGTCGAGGCCGCCGTTCGTCCGCGCCTCGGCGGCGAGGTCGTCCAGGGCGGCGTTGTCGGCGGCGATCAGCCGGGCGGACCGGGCCAGGTTGTCCACCACGGCCGGGCCGAGCGCGGCGATCAGTGCCGGCAGGGCGTCGGCCCGCACCCGGGACCGGGCGTACGCGGGATCGGTGTTGTGCGGGTCCGACCACACCGCCAGCCCCAGGGCCGCGCAGGCCTTGCGGGTGTCGGCCCGGCCGACGTCCAGCAGCGGTCGCAGGAAGATCCCCCGGCGGTACGGCATCCCGGACAGGCCCCGCGGCCCCGACCCCCGGGCCAGCGCCAGCAGCACGGTCTCGGCCTGGTCGTCCCGCGTGTGCCCGAGCAGCACGGCGTCCGCCCCCGAACGGGTCGCGGCGGTGCCCAGCGCCTCGTACCGGGCGGCTCGCGCGGCCGCCTCCGGGCCGCCGGCGAACCCGTCGACCCGTACGGTCTCGACGATCGACGGGTCAAGGCCGGCCGAAGCCCCCCAGGCGGCGACCTCGGTGGCCCGTACGGCCGAACCTTCCTGAAGTCCGTGGTCGACGGTGACCAGACCGGCCCGCACACCCATCCGCGGCGCGACGAAGGCCACCGCGGAGGCCAGGGCCACCGAGTCGGCCCCGCCCGAGCAGGCCACCAGCACCGTGCCGCCCTCTGGCCGATCGGCCAGGGACGAGCGGACCGCCCGCCGGACGGCGGCGACCGGCGGGGGGACCTGCGCCACTCAGCCCCCGATGGCCGGCTGGGGTCCGTGCACCCGGGACACCCACGCGTCCGGGTCGCTGAGCTCCTCCAGGCGGGGCAGCGTCAGCGGCGAGCTGAACACCTTGTTGAAGCCCTCCATGCCGACCCGCTCGACGACACCGTGCACGAACTTGTGACCCTCGGCGTACTGCCGCATCTTGACCTCGATGCCGAGCAACCGGCGGATCGCCTTCTCCAGCGGGTTCCCGGTCTCCCGGCGCCGGTTGAACTTGGCCCGGATGTCCTCCACCGACGGGATGACCTCGGGGCCGACGCCGTCCATGACGAACTCGGCGTGGCCCTCGAGCAGCGTCATCAGCGCGGTCAGCCGGTCCAGCACCGCCTTCTGGGCCGGGGTCTGCACCAGGTCGAGCACCGAGGAGCGGCTGTCCGGGTCGCGCAACGCGTCGGACAGCGAGGCCACGCCCCGGCGCAGCCGCTCGAGGATGTGCTCGCCGCCGGCCTGCGACGCGTCGGCGAACGCCTGAACCTCGCCCAGGAAGTAGCCGCGCATCCACGGCACCGCGGTGAACTGCGTCAGGTGAGTGACCTCGTGCAGGCAGACCCAGAGGCGGAAGTCGCGCGGGTCGGCGCCGATCTTGCGCTCGACCTCGACGATGTTGGGCGCGTTCAGCAGCAGCTGGCCGGGTTCGGCGGAGAACACCTCGTACTGCCCCAGCACGCGGCCGGACAGGTAGGCCAGGACCGTACCGGCCTGCACGCCGGTGACCCGGGAGCCGATCGCCTCGGCCATCGCGCCCGGTGCCCGGTCGCCGGAAAGGCGCTCGACCAGCGGCCCGATGACCGTCTTGAGTCCGGCGATGTTCACCGCGGCCCAGTCCTTGCGGTCGACCACCCGCACCGGCGGGACCTCGACCTGAGGTGTCAGGCCGGTGTAGGCGGCCACGTGCCCGGCGGCCTCGTCGGCCAGCAGGCGGAGCTCCGCCACCACCTGCATGGCTTCCTCGTAGGACACCGCGGGGCCGGATTTTGAGAGCGCGCCCGCGGTGGCGGCGGCTAGATCCCAGTCAACGAACTGCGCCATGAACCCACCGTACTCGGGGCTTTCCAGCTCGCCCCCGGGGGAAAACCCGGAGATCAGCAGCCGCAGCCGACCAGCGCCGCCGGAATCTTGTCCAGGGCCGCCCGGGCCGTCGTGGCGTCCGACGAACCCATCGCCATCACCGCGAACACCAGTAACCGGCCGTCGGTGGTGATCAGCTCGCCGGCCATGGTGTTCACCCCGGCCAGCGAGCCGGTCTTGGCCCGGACCACGCCCCGGCCGACCTGGTTGGGGGCGGGGGTGACGAACCGGGTCCGCAACGTGCCCGACCAGCCCGCCACCGGCAGCCCGCCGAACAGCGCGGTCACCGCCGGATCCTTGCCCGACGCGGCCAGCGCCAGCACCGCGGTCAGCATGACCGGGCTGATGCCGTTGTGCCGGGACAGCCCGCTCCCGTCGTACAGGTCGGCCTCGTCGCGCGGCAGGCCCAGGTCGTTCAGCTTGGCCTCGACGGCGTCGGCGGCGCCGTCGAAACTGGCCGGCTGACCCGCGGCCAGCGCCACCTGCCGGGCCATCGCCTCGGCGATCACGTTGTCGCTCTGGGTCAGCATCCAGTCGGTGATCTGCACCAGCGGCGGCGACTGCACCGCGCCCAGCTCCTGCCCCGGCTGGACCCCGGGCGCCGCGCTGGCTCCCGCGTCGGCGGCCGCCGCGTCCGGCGCCTTGCCCGTGGCCACGGCCGCGGTCACCCCGAGCTGCTTGGCGAACGCCTTGCCGGCCGCCATCGCCGGATCGGAGTACCGCGGATCGGCCCCGACCTCGTGGTGCACCGGGGTGATCCGGCCGGCGTTGGTCATCAGCGACTGGATCTGGGCGACCTGGCCGCCGGGCGAGACGTCGTCGGAGTCCCAGCCGATCGCCGTACCCGGCCCGCTGTACAGCGAGGTGTCGATCAGCACCCGGGTCGGCGGGGTGCCGCCCAGCGCCTTCTTCACCTGCCCGGCCAGCACATCCAGCCGGGCCGCGCCCGGGAACTGCCCCTTCGCATTGATCGACAACGTCGGATCGCCGCCGCCGACCAGCACCACCTCGCCCGGTTTCGAGCCGGCCACCGCCCGCGTGGTCAACCGGTAGGCCGGCCCGCGCGCGGCCAGCACGGCCGTCGCCGTGAGCAGCTTGGTCGTGGACGCGGGCGTGGTCATCGAGTCGGCGCTGCGGTCGTACAGGGTGGTCCCGGTCAGCGGATCGAGCACCGAGGCGTAGACCTTGCCGCCCAGCGCCTTGTTCACCATCAGCTTGTCCATCAGGGCCTTGACGCCGGCCGCGCTCGGCGGCGTCCCGGCGGCACCCGCGGCCGACAACACCGCCGACGGGGTCGGGTCCGGGGTCAGCGCGGCCACCGGCGTCGACGTGGCGTCCGCCCCGAGCCAGCCCTTGACCGGCCCCGGCTTGACGATCAGGCCGACGCCGCCGACCGCCACGATCAGGATCAAGATCACGACGACCGAGCCCAGCCAGATACGGCGCCTCGAAGAGTGACCGTCGTCGGGCGGCCCCGCTGGGTGGCCGGTCCCGCCGGTCGCGCCGCCGCCGGGCGGACCTGCCGGGAGACCTTCACCCGACTTCCACCCCCCGCCGCCCAGGGCAGCCCCGCCCACGGCAGCCCGGCCCGTGCCGGCAGCCGCTTCAACCGCCCCCACCGGAACTGCCGCCGCCATCCCACCGGCGGGAGCCCCCACCGGAACCGAAGTCCGCCCAGGAGCCCCGGGCACCGAAGCCCGACCCGGCGCAGTCGGGGACACGAAGGCCCGGCCCGGTGCGGCCGGGGACACCGACGCCCGGCCGGGAGCCGGCGACGACGCGGACGCCCGGCCATCGGCTGCAGGAGATGTGGGAGCGCGCCCGCCGGCAACGGACGTGATCTCGGTCTGAGCGTCGGACCGCGGGGCTGGACGCACGCGCGTACCGGAAGGACCACCCAGCGGTGGCCCACCAGCCGGAGGTGCGCCCGGCGGCTGCTCTCCGCCCGGCAATTGCCCTCCGCCCGGAGATTGCCCTCCGCCCGGAGATTGCCCTCCGCCCGGCGATTGCCCTCCGCCCGGCGATTGCTCTCCGCCCGCGGGTGTCACGCCGGCGCGGCCGCTCGCGGCCCGGGGCGCCCTGGCCGAACCAGTCGCGACACCGCTGCCGGCCGCGGTCGGGAGCGACCCCGACCGGCTACCGGGCGGAATTGCCATGGTCTGATCGCCCGGCGACCCGGCGGCGGCCGGCTGACGAGCGGACGGCGGCGGCGCAGCGGCCGGCGGCCGGCTCGAAGACGGCGGCGCTCCAGCCGCTCCAGCCGCTCCAGCCGCGCCGGCCGCGCCGGCGGGCTTGTCGGGCGGCGTTGCCCACGGGGACGGTGGCCTGATCCGGGGCGGGGAGGGCGCCTCCGCCCGCGGAGCTGGCAGCGGCGGCGGAGAGGCCTGCGGCGGCCGGGACGACTCGGCCGCGCGGGGCTGAGGTTCGCGGAAAGACTGAGGTTCGCCGAAAGACTGGGGCTCGCGGTGCGCCTGGGGATCCCGGGACGCCTGGGGATCCCGGGACGGCTGGGGATCCCGGGACGGCTGAGCGTCTGCCTCGGGTGTATCCGCGGAGTCCGTTCTGGCAGGCGGGACGTCGCGCCGCGGGACGGAGGCGCGACCGTACGAACCGGAGGTTGCGCCCTGGTCAGCAGGACCGGTTTGTGAATCTTGCCTCCCCACGCGTACCTCCTCGCTCGTACCGTCAGACTTAGGGGAGACTACTGACAAGAAGCACGTCACTGCGCACCGATACGGCGTGGCGACGCGACCCGAGGGAGCGAAATATGGATTTCGACGTTCTGGTTGAGATCCCCAAAGGCCAGCGCAACAAATACGAGGTCGACCACAAGACCGGGCGTATCCGGCTGGACCGCACGCTCTTCACGGCCACGCAGTACCCCGCCGACTACGGCTTCATCGAGGGCACGCTGGGCCGCGACGGTGATCCGCTCGACGCTCTCGTCCTCATTCCGGAACCGACCTTCCCGGGCTGCCTGGTGCGGGCCCGCGCGATCGGCATGTACCGGATGACCGACGAGAAGGGGCCGGACGACAAGGTCGTCTGCGTGCCCTACGGCGACCCGCGGCAGGAGCACCTGCGCGACATCTACCACCTGGGCGAGTTCGACCGGCTGGAGATCCAGCACTTCTTCACCGTCTACAAGGACCTCGAGCCGGGCAAGTCGGTCGAGGGCGCCACGTGGGCCGGCCGGGTCGAGGCCGAGGAGGAAATCAAGTCCTCGTTCAAGCGGGCCGAGGCCGCCGAGCACCACGAGGACGAGCACTGAGGACGAGCACCGAGAACGAGCGCTGAGGCCGGCGCGCACCGGTCAGAACGAGTGGATCCCGCCGACCGCGGCGTAGAGCCCGACCACGGCGCACGCCACCGGGATCACCGACACCACGACCAGGGTGTCCAGCAGGTCGGCGGCCCGCCCGAGGTAGGGCGACGGCGGCCGGTGCGACCACGTGGTCCCGGCCCCGATGGTGACCAGGGCCAGCAGCAGTCCGACCAGGACCAGTGCCGGCAGGGTTACCGGCCCGGCGTGGCGCAGCAGGCTCATGCCCAGGGCGCACACGCCGATCAGCCCGCCCGCGATCAGCGGCACCCGCTGACGCACGGTCACGAACAACCGGGACCGCAGCAGCATCGCCGCCGCCGACACCGCCATCAGGATCCAGGCGGACCACGCCGACGACGTCGCCAGCACCACGAACGCCCCGGTGGCCAGCACCGCGTGGCCGATCAGCATGCCGGTGAGCAGTTCCTCGGTCCGGGCCACAGCGGCGAACACGGTCACCCGATCCGGCCGTTCCCGCGCGGCGTCCAGCGAGCGCGCCGCGTCCGATGAGCGCGCGGCGTCCGATGAGCGCCCCGCGTCCGAAGTGCGCCCGGCGGTGAAGCCCTCGGCCGCGTCCGAGCCGGTGGGCAGCGTGACCGGCGGCGTCGGCACCTTGCCGAACCGCAGGGCCAGCAGCGGCAGCGCGCGGATGCCGCAGACCAGGATCGACAGCAGCACCGCGGCCGCGCCGGTGGCCGAGGTCAGCATGCTGACCAGTGCCGCCACCGCACCGAGGAGCCCGGTCACCCCGCCCGCGGTGAAGATCCGCTGAGTCCCGGCGACGCCGACCCCGCCGAGCACCGCGGCCAGCAGCAGCGCCATCGTGCCGGCGAGCAGTTCGGGTCCGCCGAGCCAGGGCAGGGCGGCGAACACGCCGTTCCGGTCGCCCGCGGCCGGGGACAGGACCAGGGCGCCACCGGCGAACGCGTACGGCATCGCGGCCGCGCTCAGCACCACGCCGGCCCGCCGGTCCCCGTACGCCCGGGACGCGGTCACCCCGGCCAGTGCGAGCAGCACGCCCACGGCCAGCCCGAGGTACGCCGAACCGGAGCGCCCCGGGCCGGCGCCGAGCACGGCCACCAGCCCTAGCGCCAGCAGCGCGCCCGCCCCGATCAGGGTGGCCGCCCGGGTCGCGCCCGGTGTCCACACCGTCCCCCGGCGCCGGGCGCCCTCCGCGATCGCCTCGACCACGTCGTCGTACTCCAGTTCCGGCCACTGCTCGTGGGCCGGGACCAGATGCAGCACCTCCCCGTCCCGTACGCCCTGGGGGAAGAGACCCTGCGCCGTGGTCAGCGCGACCCCGTCGGTCCGCCGTAGCAACCACCCACCGTGTTTCTCGCCGTCGTCGGCGAGACCCTCGCCGGCGTGACGCAGCACCTCGGGCAGCAGCTCGGCCAGCGGGACATGCTCGGGCAACGCGACATCGACGCGCCGCTGGGGCGCGCTGATCGTGACGCGAGCGAGACCGACGCTCATGGATGGCATCCCATCGATGGTGACGAGGCTGCGGAATCGACCGCACTTTACCTACCATGGGCCCGGTCGGGTGCCCCGGAGGACGAGAGGGAATTCATGAGCACGGTGGTGATCAAGCGGTCCGCGCGTCGCCCGGCTCCGGAAATTCCGGCCGGGGAGCTCGCGGTCGAGCCGCCACCGGAGATCCCGCAGTCCACCGGCGGCCGCTGGCAGCAGGCGATGATGGCGCTGCCGATGCTGGGCGGCTCGGTGGCCATGGCGATGATGATGGGCCGGGGCGGCGGCCCGTTCTCCTATGTGGTCGGCGGCCTGTTCGGGGTGTCCTCACTGGCCATGCTGGCGACCTCGTTCGGCAGCAGCGGCTCGCCGAAGAAGTCGGAGATGATGGCCGCCCGCCGGGAGTACCTGCGGCACCTGTCCGGCCTGCGCAGACGGGTCCGGGAAACGGCGCGGGCGCAGCGCGTCGGATTGTTCTACCGGCATCCCGATCCGGCCCAGCTGTGGTCCACCGCCGGCAGTCACCGGGTGTGGGAGCGGCGGCCGGCCGATCCCGATTTCGGCGTGGTGCGGCTCGCGGTCGGCCCGCAGACGCTGGCCACGCCGCTGGTTCCGCCGGTGACCCGCCCGCTGGAGGACCTGGAACCGATGACGGCCGGGGCGCTGCGGCGCTTCCTGGACGCGTACTCGGTGGTGCCGGAGCTGCCGGTGGCGGTGAGCGTGCGCGGTTTCGCCCGGGTCTTCGTCCGCGGCGACGCCGCCGACACGCAGGCCCTGACCCGGGCCATGCTCGCCCAGATGGCGGTGTTCCACGCGCCCGACGACCTGATCATCGCGGTCTGCGCCGGCTCCGGCCGCCGGGCGCTGTGGGAGTGGGTCAAGTGGCTGCCGCACAACCTGCACCCGTCCCGGACCGACGCGCTGGGTCCGGTCCGGCTGGTCGCGAGCTCCGGGTACGAGCTGGAGAAGCTGCTCGAGGACGTGATCGGCAACCGGCACCGGTTCAACCCGGCCGGCGTGAGCACCAACGGCCCGCACGTGGTGATCGTGCTCGACGGCGCCGATCTCAAGGGCGCCACCCAGCTCGACGACGGCATCGACGGGGTGACCGTGCTCGACCTGGACGAGGCGCCGCCGCGGCTGCTGGACCGGTCGCTGCTGGTCCTGCAGATCGCCGGTCAAACCCTCCAGACGTACGCGATGGAGCACGAGGCCGAGGTCGGCACGCCGGACCGGCTGAGCGACGCCGAGGCCGAGGCGGTGGCCCGGCGACTGGCCCCGCTGCGGCTGGCCGCGATGAGCAAGTCCGCGGACTCGCCCCTGCTGGGTGAGATGGGCCTGGCCGAGCTGCTCGGCATCGGCGACCCGGAGAACTTCTCGGTCGCCCGGAGCTGGCTGCCCCGGCCCAACCGGGACAAGCTGCGGGTGCCGATCGGGGTGGGCGCGGACGGGGCGCCGATCGAGCTCGACCTCAAGGAGTCGGCCCAGGATGGCATGGGACCGCACGGGCTGCTCATCGGCGCCACCGGGTCGGGCAAGTCGGAACTGCTGCGCACGCTGGTGCTGGCGCTGGCCACCACGCACTCGTCCGAGACGCTGAACTTCGTCCTGATCGACTTCAAGGGCGGCGCCACGTTCTCGTCGCTGGACCGGCTGCCGCACACTGCCGCGGTGATCACCAACCTGGCCGACGAGCTTCCGCTGGTCGACCGCATGGTGGACGCGATCGACGGCGAGCTGATCCGCCGGCAGGAACTGCTGCGGAGGGCCGGCAACTACGCCAGCCTGCGCGACTACGAGAAGGCCCGGCTGGGCGGGGCGGCGCTGCCCCCGCTGCCGTCGCTGCTGGTCGTCTGCGACGAGTTCTCCGAGCTGCTGTCGGCCAAGCCCGACTTCATCGACCTGTTCGTCCAGATCGGACGGCTCGGCCGGTCACTCGGCGTGCACCTGCTGCTGGCCAGCCAGCGGCTCGAGGAGGGACGGCTGCGCGGACTGGACACGCACCTGTCGTACCGGATCGGGCTGCGGACCTTCTCGGCGCTGGAGTCGCGGGCGGTGCTGGGCGTGCCCGACGCGTACGAGCTGCCCCGCTCCCCCGGCCACGGTTACCTCAAGTTCGGCACCGAGCCGCTGGTGCGCTTCAAGGGCGCGTACGTCTCCGGGGTGTTGCGGCGGGCCGGGAACCGCAAGGCGGGCGCGGCCGGCGAGGGTGACGAGCCGCAGGTCCTGTCGTACACCACGCACTACGTCCCGGCCCCGGCGCCGGTGAAGGCCGCGAAGCCGGAACTTCAGGAGGTGCCGGACGGCGACAGCGTGCTCGACGTGATGGTGGACCGGCTCAACGGCCAGGGTCCGCCCGCCCACCAGGTCTGGCTGCCGCCGCTGAACCAGTCGGCGGCGCT
>CAXSDA010000011.1:107507-126572 GCA_964236515.1 uncultured Actinoplanes sp. | reverse complement strand
GCCTGGAGTTCGCCAACCCCGAACTGCACGGCGCGCTGCAGGTGCCGATCGCGCTCATCGACAAACCCCGCGAGCAGCTCCGCGACGTGATGTGGCTGCAGCTGGCGGGCGCGGCCGGGCACGTGGCCGTGGTCGGCAGCACGCTGTCCGGTAAGTCGACCGCGCTGCGCAGCCTGATCTGCGGCCTGGCGCTGACCCACACGCCGGCCGAGGTGCAGGTGTACTGCCTGGACTTCGGCGGCGGCTCGCTCGGCACGCTGAGGGATCTGCCGCACGTCGGCGGCGTCACCGGCCGGATGGACACGGTTGGCGTCCGGCGGACCGTGGGCGAGATCGCGACGCTGCTGACCGAGCGGGAGGAGCGGTTCAGCCGGCTCGGCATCGACTCGATGGCGTCCTACCGGCGTCGCCGGGCGAACACCGCGGGAGTCGGTGGCGACGACCCGTTCGGCGACGTCTTCCTGGTCGTGGACGGCTGGCTGACGCTCCGCAAGGAGTACGAGGAACTGGAACCGGTGATCACCGACATCGCCACCCGGGGCCTGTCGTACGGCATTCACGTGGTGACCACGGCGACCCGGTGGATGGACTACCGCCCGGCGATCCGCGACCTCTTCGGCTCCCGTCTCGAACTGCGGCTGGGCGATCCGACCGACTCGATGATCAACCGGCGGGCCGCTCTCAACGTGCCCGAGAAGCCGGGCCGGGGCCTGGTCGAGCACCCGACGGACAAGAACAAGAGCCTTCACCTGCTGACCGTACGGCCGGAGTTGACCACCCTGACCGACACCACCGACCTGGTCAAGGCGATCGCGGCCGAGTGGAGCGGGCCGCTGGCGCCGCGCGTACGGCTGCTGCCCGCGTCCCTGCCCTACACCGGCCTGGACCTGGACCGCACGACCGGGTTGCGCCTGCCCATCGGTATCTCCGAGGCCGACCTCCAGCCGGTGGAGATCGACTTCGCCGGCGATCCGCACCTCCTGCTGTTCGGCGACGCCGAGTGCGGCAAGTCGTCGTTCCTGCGGGCGCTGGCCACCTCGGTGATGCGGCGGTTCGCCCCCGAGGAGGCCCGGATCATCCTGGTCGACTACCGGCGCAGCCTGATGGACCTGCCCGAGTCGGAGCACCGGATCGGCTACGGCATGCAGGCGGCGCCGACGCTCGAACTGATGGAAACGGTGGCCGGCTACATGGAACGGCGGCTGCCCGGGCCGGACGTCACCGCCCAGCAGCTGCGGGACCGGTCCTGGTGGACCGGTCCGGAGCTGTTCGTGCTGGTGGACGACTACGACCTGGTCGTCTCCGGTCCGACCAACCCGCTGACGCCGCTGCTCGAGTACCTGCCCCAGGCCCGCGACGTGGGGCTGCATCTGGTGGTCACCCGGCGGGCCGGTGGCGCCGGCCGGGCGCTCTTCGAGCCGGTGATCCAACGGTTGCGCGAGCTGTCGTCGCCCGGTCTGGTGATGTCCGGGCCGGCGGACGAGGGGGCGCTGATCGGCACCGTACGCCCGACCCCGATGCCACCCGGCCGTGGCCGTTTGACTACTCGCCGTGAGGGGGTGCGGCTCATCCAGCTCGCCCACCTTCCACCGTACTGAGGTGCCCGCACCACCCGTGCGATCGATCCCGATTGACCCGAGCCACATTCTCGGGATTCGGAGTAACCTCCCTCCATCACCGTCTAATACAAGAAGGCGTCGCTGTCCGTGACCGCTGCCCCGAAAGCTCTGCGCCGCGCCACCATGCGCTTCGCCGCAGCCGCAGCCGCCGGGCTGATCGGGGCGGGTGTGAACGCCGCCCCGGCTCTGGCCGCGCCGCTCACGCTCGAGGACGCCGTCCGCGCCGACCAGTACCAGCTCAAGGAACTGGACGTGTCCGCCGCCTGGCCGATCGCCACCGGCGCCGGAGTCACCGTCGCGGTCATCGACTCCGGGGTGGACGCTCACCACGTCGATCTGGACGGTCAGGTGCTGCCCGGCCTCGACCTGGTCGACGCGAAAGGCAACGGCGACACCGACCCGGTCGGCCACGGCACCACCGTCTCGGCGATCATCGCCGGCAAGGACGACGGCGCGGGCGTGATCGGTATCGCGCCGCAGGCCAAGATTCTGCCGGTCCGCGTGCTCGACCAGGAGAACCGCTACGACGACGCGATCATCGTGGCCAAGGGCGTGCGCTGGGCGGTCGACCACGGCGCGCAGGTGATCAATCTGTCGCTCGGCGGCAGCGGCAGCAGCGCCGCGCTCGGCGCTGCCCTCGACTACGCCTTCGCCAAGGACGTGGTCGTGGTCGCCTGCACCGGCAACCTCAGCGCGGCCCCGTCGACCGGGGTCTGGTACCCGGCCCGCGAGCCCGGCGTGATCGCGGTGGCCGGCATGGACCGCGACGGCGACAAGATCTGGAGCGGGTCGATCACCGGACCCGAGACGGTGGTCACCGCGCCGTCCACCCAACTGGTCGGGGCCCGGCCCGGCGGCTACTGGAAGGTGCAGGGCACGAGCTTCGCCGCGCCCATGGTGTCGGCCACGGCCGCACTGATCCGGTCGCGCTGGCCGACCATGTCCGCCGGCGAGGTGATCAACCGGATCATGAGGTCGGCGAAGGATCTGGGTGCGCCCGGACGCGACAACACGTACGGGTACGGGCTGGTCGAACCGGTCCGCGCGCTGACCTTGGAGATCCCGCCGGTGATCGCCAACCCCCTGGACACCACGCCGTCCCCGGGCATCATCGGTTTCGGCAGCGCCCCGGCGTCCGGGTCGGCCCAGTCGGCGCCGGACGAGTTCGGCCCCGGTACGGTGGGCGCGCGCGTCCCGGGCACGTACGCCGGTCAGGCCGTGCCGATGGCCGAACCGGCCGGGAAGGGCGGGCCCGGCTGGTGGGTGGCGGCGATCCTGCTGCTGCTGTCCGGCGTGGTCGGTCTGCTGACCGTACGGCGTTTCGCCCGCCTCGCCTGAGCGGTCAGGCGCAGTCGCCGGTACGGACTCCGCGCGTCTTCTCCGCGCCGGCCGTGACCACCGGAGCCGCCTCGGCGGCGGTCAGCGCGAAGCCCACGTTCCGGTTGTCCGCCGCCGCCGCGAAGATCACGCCCAGCACCTGTCCGGTCGGGCTGACCAGCGGGCCGCCGGAGTTGCCGCTGCGGACCAGCGCTCGGATCGTGTAGATCTCACGGGTCACGTCGTTCTGGTTGTAGATGTCCGGCCCGGTGATCTTGCCGACGTCCCGGACCCGGGCCGACTGGGCGTTGTACGGGCCGTCCAGCGGGTACCCCAGCACGATCGCGCTCGAGGAGGTGCCGGCCGGCTTGGACACGAACTTCAGCGCCGGCTCGTGCAGGCCGGGCACGTAGATGACGGCCAGGTCGCGTTCCGGGTCGTAGACCACCACGGT
The DNA here is from genome assembly GCA_964236515.1 of uncultured Actinoplanes sp. Lineage (GTDB taxonomy): Bacteria > Actinomycetota > Actinomycetes > Mycobacteriales > Micromonosporaceae > Actinoplanes. Next base: position 123,182 of record CAXSDA010000011.1, on the reverse strand, counting down.
CCCCTCGAGCCGCCGCCCGTCCCCGGTCTCCACCTGGACGTCCCGGGTGCCGGCGACCACGTGGGCGTTGGTCAGCACCCGCTGATCGGCGTACACGAAACCGGAACCCTCGATCCGGCGGGAGCAGCTCGGCGCCGTGCCCAGCACCTTGAGGATCGACTTGTGCGTGTTGACCACGACCTGCGAGCCGGCCAGCGCCGGGTCGGGCGCGGCCACCTCCCGTGCCCGGGTCGGCGCCAGGCCACCGAAGACGTCCGGGAACCCGTCGGTGTTGAGCGTGTCCCGCAGGCTCTTGGAGAGCGCCTGCACGTCCTCCGGCATCAGGTCGTTGACCCCGCCGAGGATGACGCTGCCGCGGACCTGGCTGTTGAGTTTGGCGAACGGCGACGACCCGAGCGGGATGGCCAGCAACCACATCACCAGCAGCAGTGCGCCCACCGACACCAGCGCCCCGCCGGCGTCGTCGACGTGCTGGAACGGCCGGCTGGTGATGGTCCGGCGGATCCGGGTGCCGAACCAGCCGGCCAGCGTCTGCCCGAGCACAGCCAGCGCGAAGATCACCACCAGCGACACCACCAGGCGGACCACCCCGCCGGTGAACTGGTTCGCGATCAGCGGCCCGAGCTGAAGGCCGATCAGCACGCCGCTGAAGAAGCCGCCGATCGACAACGCGCCGATGACGAACCCCTGCCGGTACCCGCTGATCGCGAAGACCAGCATCAGCAGGATCAGGACTACATCGGCCACGTGCACTGCCTCAGCGTAGGGGTGACGGTCCAGGTCATGAGACCACCTCGTCGCCCGCGCCGTCCGGGGTCGCCGGTACGGACGCGGATTCGCCCGGGAGGTCGACCAGGCGCCCCCGGTCCCACGGCCGGTCCCACCCCGCCAGGTCCAGCAGCGCCGAGACGATGCCCGCGGTGAAGCCCCAGACCAGCATGCCGCCGACCTGGAAGGCGTCGCCGACGTATCCACTCGGATGACGTACCCGCACCCGGTTGGCCGGATCGACCAGGTCGGCCACCGGCACCCGGGTGACCGACTCGACCTCGGCCGGCTCCCGCGGGTAGACCTTGTGCGGCGCGTGCCACCAGGCCAGCACCGGGGTGACCACGAACGAGCTGACCGGCAGGTACAGCGGCGGCAGCAGGGTCAGCACACTGGCCGTCCCCGGGTCCAGGCCGACCTCCTCGGCGGCCTCGCGCAGCGCCGTGGTGACCGGGTCGCCCTGATCCGCCGGGTCGGTCGCGCCGCCCGGGAACGCGGGCTGGCCGGCGTGGCTGCGCATGTCCGCGGCCCGCTGCAAAATCAGCAGGTCGGGCTCGCCCGGCGTCTGCTCGCCGAACAGGATCAGCACCGCGCTCGGCCGGCCGCCTCGGGACGGCAGCGGGATGCGGGTGAAGTCCTCGGTCGTCGCCTCCCCGACCCGGGTCAGCAGCGGTTCCCACCAGCCGGGCAGCCCGGGCGGTCGCGCGATCACGGCGTCACCGTCACGCCGGTGTGCTGCCGGACGGTCTCGGTCAGCGTGTCCGGGTCGAGCGGCTGGACCTGGACGTACTTCTGCCCGGCGGCATTGACGAAGACGGTCAGCGGCACGTTGGCCCGTCCCAGCTTGCCGAGAAATGCCTGGTCCGGGTCGAACAGCATCGGGAAGCTGATCTTCTGGTCGACGCCGAACGACGCGGCCGTGCTCCGCGAGTCCCGGGTGTCCACGCCCAGTACGGTGAGCCGCCCCTCCGACCGCTCGGCCAGGTGCTGCACCAGCGGCAGCTCGGCCCGGCAGGGCGCACACCAGGAACCCCACACGTTCAGTACGGCCGGACCACGCAACTCGCTCAACCGCACCGCGGCCCCGCCGGTGAAACAGGGCAGCTCGACCGCCGGCAGGTCGGCGGCGGCGGGTGACGGACCGGTGGTCAGCGCGGCACAGTCCGCGAACGGCGACGCCGTGTTCGCCGTCGACGACGCGGCGGTCCCGGTCGTGCACCCGGCCGTCATCACGACCGCCACCGCGGCCACGACCAGCCCCAGACACGGCGGACGACTCATATGGCGTCCGGGGCGGTGGCCGACGCGGCCGGCACCAGCTCGGGGTCGATGCCCACCTTAACCGCCAGCTCGCGCGCCCGCGGCCCCTTGAGCAGCCGGGCCGCGGCCGCCGCCTCGGTCGGCCCGGTCCCGTACGACGGGCACATCAACGCGATGCTGCAGGCGCCGCAGGCCGGCTTCTTGGCGTGGCAGACCCGCCGCCCGTGGAAGATCACCCGGTGCGAGAGCATGGTCCAGTCGCGCTTCTCGATCAGGTCGTCGACCAGGTACTCGATCTTGACCGGATCGTCCTCGTGCACCCACCCGAACCGGTTGGTCAGCCGCCGGAAGTGGGTGTCGACGGTGATCCCGGGTACGCCGAACGCATTGCCGAGGATCACGTTCGCCGTCTTGCGCCCGATTCCGGGCAGCGACACCAGCTCGTCGAGCTTGTCCGGCAGCGCCCCGTCGTACCGCTCGACCAGGGCCTGACCCAGCTTGAGCAGCGAATCGGTCTTGTTCCGGAAGAACCCGGTCGGCCGCAGGATCTCCTCCATCTGCGCCCGGTCGGCCGAGGCGTACTCGGTTGCGGTCCGGTAGCGGGCGAAGACCGTGGGGGTGACCTCGTTGATCTTCTTGTCGGTCGACTGGGCCGACAGGATGGTGGCTACGGCCAGTTCCAGCGGTGTCGTGAAGTCGAGTTCGCAGTGCGCGTCCGGATGCGTCTCGGCCAGCTCCTTGGCCATCTTGCGGGCCCGACGCTTGCGCCCGATCGGCGTCTCGTTGGCGAACCGCTTGGCTGCACGCGCAGTGATCGGGAGCGTCACGCCCCACAGCGTACGTCGGCGGTCAGGGGGCCGATATCTCCCCGTCGGCGCTGATCTTCGCCGCCGTCGCGCCGAAGTCGTCCGCCGACAGCCCGCGGACCAGCGACCGGCCCTTCTCGTTCGCCTTGTCGCGGGTCGGCACTCCGGTCGCACTGAGGTAGGTGGACCGGAAGTCGCCGCCGGCGAACGACCCGTCCGAGTTCAGCGACACGTGCACGATCCCGGCGTACTTGAGCACCCCGTTGCTGGACAGCGTCTTCCCGCCGCCGGCGAAGTTGCCCAGGCTGTAGACGATCAGGTGGCCCTTGTAGAACTCCATGCCGCGCAGCACGTGCGGCCCGTGCCCGATCACCACGTCGGCTCCGGCGTCGATGGCGGCGTGGGTGAACGCGATCGGGTCGCCCCGGTTCTCGCCGAAGAAGATCTCGCTGCCCGGCTTGACGTGCTGCTTGTCCGAGCCCTCGGCGCCCATGTGTGCCTGGACCACGACCAGGTCGGCCTCCTGCTTGGCCTTGCGGATGATCGTCCGGGTGTGGTCGAGGTCGTTCAGGTTGTTCGCCCCGGCGTACGGACTGAAGCCCAGCACCGCCACCTTCAGGCCCTTCACCGGCACGATCGTGATCTCGTCCTCGACCCCGGTGTGCTTGATCCCGACGCCGCCGAGCGCGCTCACAGTGTTCTGGAAGCCGGTCGTGCCGAAGTCCTTGGAGTGGTTGTTGGCCGTGTTCATCAGCATGAACCCGGCCTCCTTGAGGTGCTGTGCGTAGGCCGGCGGGGACCGGAAGGCGAAGCAGTTGGCCCGCGGCGGCGAGCCGCACTTGGAGGCGCCGGTGTCGTTGGTGATCGGCTGCTCCAGGTTGCCCATCACCAGGTCCGACCGGAGGTCGGCGGAGACTGAGTCGAAGAAGCCGTCGCCGTTGTTCGCGGGCAGCCGGTTGGGCGCGCTGCCCATGATCACGTCACCGGTCGCGGACAGCGTGATGGTCGTCGCGGTCTTCTGCGCGGTCGATTCCGGCTGCGGGACGCGCGAGGTCGCTCGCCCGGCCGGCGACTGCATCGCGGCCTGCGGCTGCTGCCAGGTCGCACCGGACCCGGAGTTTCGGTTGGCCAGCGCCACCCCGCCCAGGCCCATGCCGGCGAGGGCGGCGAGGGCGATGGTGACGGTCAGTACGGGCCGGCCGAACAGACCGCGGCGGGGGGATGACGGCGGGGGGTGGGCATTCATCGATGGCGACGATACCTTGAGGGAGCAACCGTGAACGCTGGTCGTTCGGCCGCAATGTGCTCACGCAGAGCGACAGCGAACTACGGGCGGTCACGGTCGGGCGGTTACGGAGCGGGGTCAGGATCAAGGGGTGCCGCCCGCTACCCGCTCCCGTGCGCATAGACTGATCAGGCGTGAGCGACGCGCGCGCAATCGGAGGTGCGGCGATGGACGAGGTACTGGCGCGAAGCGGGATCTTCCAGGGCGTGGACCCGGAGGCCGCCGAGGCCCTCGCCAAGGAGATGGACACGATCGAGGTCCGCAAGGGCGACGTGCTCTTCAACGAGGGCGAGGCCGGCGACAGCCTGTACATCGTGCTCTCGGGGAAGATCAAGCTCGGGCGCCGCGCCGCCGACGGCCGGCAGAACCTGGTGTCGATCATGGGGCCGTCGGACATGGTGGGCGAGCTGTCCCTGTTCGACCCGGGTCCGCGGACGGCCACCGCCACCGCGGTCACCGACTCGCGGCTGGCCCGGCTGAAGAAGACCTCGCTCCGCCCGTGGCTGAACAACCGGCCCGAGATCGCCGAGCAACTGCTGCGCGTCCTGGCCCGGCGGCTGCGGCGGACCAACGACGCCCTGGCCGACCTGATCTTCACCGACGTGCCCGGCCGGGTGGCGAAGAACCTGCTGCAGATGGCCAGCCGGTTCGGCACCCGGGACGGCGGCGTCCTCCGGGTCACCCACGACCTCACCCAGGAAGAGCTGGCCCAGCTGGTCGGCGCGTCCCGGGAAACGGTGAACAAGGCGCTGGCCGACTTCGCCTCGCGCGCCTGGCTGCGCCTCGACGGCAAGAGTGTGATCATCCTCGACCCGGAGCGACTGGCCCGCCGCGCGCGCGTCTGACCTGCAGTTACAACGAAGGGATCGGCCTACCGGCCGGTCCCTTCGTCGCGTGCGCGCCCGCGTGACGAAGCGACAACTCCCCCGAGCGAAGATCCGTGTCGCACCCGGTCGCACGCTCGTTACGGAGGTGGTCGAGAGCATCGGAACTCAAGCGAAAGGGCGCGGGGCGTTGGCGAACGGCGTTTGGGTGACGACATGACGGTGCTCGACACCGCGATCGACCCTCGTACCCCGGCCTATCGGCAATGCCGCAGCGTGATGCTCGAGCGGCTGGCCGAACTCGAGGCCGCGCTGGACGACGCCCGGGCCGGCGGCGGCGAGAAGGCGGTGACCCGGCATCACGCGCGCGGCAAGCTGCTGCCCCGCGAGCGGGTGGAGATGCTGCTGGACCAGGACAGCCCGTTCCTGGAGCTGTCCCCCGTGGCGGCCTGGGGCTCGGACTATCCGGTGGGTGCCAGCGTGGTCACCGGCATCGGCGTCGTCGAGGGCACCGAGTGCGTGGTCATCGCCAACGACCCGACGGTGGACGGGGGCGCGGTCAATCCGTACACGGTGGAGAAGATCCGCCGGGCCGCCCGCATCGCCTCGAACAACCGCCTGCCGCTGGTGAACCTGGTCGAGTCGACCGGAGCCGCCGCGCCCACCGGCCCACCCCCCGGCGGTGCCATCGCCCGGGACCTGAGCCAGCTGACCGCCGACCGCGTGCCGACTGTGTGTGTGGTGTTCGGCGCGACCACCGGCGACGCGGCGTACCTGCCGGCCCTGTCCGACTACACGATCATGGTGCGCGGGCACGCCAAGGAGCTCACCATCCACCCCCAGCCCGTACTCGCCGGAGCCAACGGCCGTTCCGGACCCGACGTCCGGACCACCCCGACGGTCCTCGCCGGAGTCACCGGACCGGCCGACCAGCTGGCCGAGGACGAGCGGGACGGCCTGCGCCTGGCCCGCCAGTGCGTCCGCCGGTTCCACTGGCGCAAACGCGGCCCGTCCCCGCGGACCTGGCCGCCGCGGGCCCCCCGGTACAACGCCGAGGATCTCCTCACGCTGGCCGGCAACACCGCGTTCGAGCCGCGCGAGGTCCTCGGCCGGATCCTCGACGACAGCGACTTCGACGAGTTCAAGCCGACCCAGGGCACCGCGCTGGTGTGCGGCTGGGGCGAGCTGCACGGTTACCCGGTGGGTGTGGTCGCCAACCTCGGCGGCGCCTTCTCGCCGGCCGAGACGCAGAAGGCCGTCCACTTCATCCAGCTGGCCAACACCACCGACACCACGCTGCTGTTCCTGCAGTACACAGGCGCGGCCGCGACCGAGCCCAACGAGGCCGCGGACGTCCGGCACGGCACGCCGCTGGTGCACGCCGTCGCGCAGTCCACAGTGCCGCACCTGACCCTGATGATCGGCGCCAACCCGCCAGCGGAGGCCGGCGGCATCTACGGGCGGGCGTACGAACCCCGCTTCCTGTTCAGCTGGCCCGCCGAGCGCGCGGCCGACGGGTCCGCCCGCGGCAAGCTGCCCGACGACGGCGTCATCGATCCGCGGGACACCCGTACCGTCCTCGGCCTGTGCCTGTCCGCGGTGCACAGTGCCGCGGTCGAGGGCGCCGAGCACGTCGGCGTGTTCCGACCCTGAAGTACGGAAAGGTCGTTCAGTGATCAGACGCCTTCTGGTGGCCAATCGTGGCGAGATCGCCCGCCGGGTGTTCGCCACCTGCCGCCTGGTCGGCATCGAAACCGTCGCCGTCTACACCGACGCCGACGCGGACGCGCCGCATGTCGAGGAGGCCGACTACGCCGTCCACCTGGGCGGCAGCCCCATCCCATCCCCCTACCTGCGCGGCCACCTGCTGCTCGCGGCGGCCAAGCGGTCCGGCGCGAACGCCGTCCACCCCGGTGACGGGGAGTTGGCCGAGGATCCCGACTTCGCCGCCGCGGTAGCCGACGCCGGGATGATCTGGGTCGGCCCGGCGGCCAAGATGCTGGCCACGCTGCAGAGCAAGAGCGACACCAAGGCGCTGGTGGCCGAGGCCGGAGTGCCCACGCTGGCGACGTTCGCCGACCCCGGGAAGGTCGACCGGTTCCCGGTGCTGATCAAGCCGGCGGCCGGGTTGGGCGGCAACGGCATACGGGTGGTCCGGGACCGGGTCACGCTGGCCGAGGCGATCGCCTCGACCCGGCGCGAGGTCGGCGGCGACGTGTTCTGCGAGCCGTTCGTGGAGAACGTGCGGCACGTAGAGGTGCCGATCATCGCCGACGCGCACGGCGCGGTGGTGCCGTTCGGCGAGCGGGAGTGCTCGGTGCAGCGCCGCTACCAGGCGATCGTCGAGGAGACGCCGTCGCCCGCGGTCGACCCGGCACTGCGCGAGGAGCTGTGCCGGGCGGCCATCGTCACGATCCGCTCGCTCGGTTTCATCGGCATCGGCGCGGTCGAGTTCCTGCTCGACGCCGAGGGCGACTTCTACTTCCTCGAGCTCACCCCGACCCTGACCCTGCAGCACGCGATCACCGAGTGCGTGTCCGGGTACGACCTGGTCCGGCTCCAGCTGCTGGTGGCCGAGGGCGGCAGCCTGCCCATGCCGGGCCCGCCGCCGATCCGCGGGCACGCCATCGAGGTGCGCGTCTCGGCCGAGGACCCGGCGTACGCCTGGCTCCCGGTGGCCGGCACGCTGCACCGCTTCGCCGTACCGGACGTGGCCGGCGCCTTCCGCCCGTTGCCGCAACCGGGCCTGCGGCTGGACTCCGGGGTCGTCGACGGCTCGGTCGTCGGTGTGCACCCCGACCCGATGATGGCCAAGCTGGTCGCCTGGGCGCCGACCCGGCCCGAGGCGGCCCGAATGCTGGCCTCGGCGCTCACCCGGACCCGGCTGCACGGTGTCGTCACCAACCGCGACCTGCTGGTCCGCGTCCTGCGGCATCCGTCGTTCACCATCGGCGAGGTCGACACCAACTTCCTCGACCGGCACCCCGAGGTGTTCGCGCCGCTGCTGTCCTCGGTGGACGCGGTCCGGATCTCCTGTCTGGCCGCGGCCCTGGCCGGGGCGGCCGCCCGCCGGGCGTCGGCCCCGGTGCTGGCCGGGCTGCCGTCGGGCTGGCGCAACGTCCCGTCCGGTTCGCAGACCGCGGTCTACGACGGGCCGGCCGGACCGGTCGAGGTCGGCTACCGGATGAACCGGCACGGCGAACTCGCCGGCTGGTGGGTCCGCTCGATCGACCCCGACGAACTGGACCTGGCCGGGCTGGGTCAGGCGCCGGTGCTCGACGACCATCCGCCGGCCGTGGTCGTGCACGCCCGGGCCGACCGGGTGGCGCTCGACGTCAACGGCATCCGGCTCACCTTCGGGGTGCATCGGGTCGGCGACATCTCCTACGTGGACAGCCCGGAGGGTTCGGTGGCGCTGCGCGAGCTGTCCCGGTTCCCGTTGCCCGCGCCGGAAGCGGCCGAGGGGTCGCTGATCGCGCCACTGCCGGGGGCGGTCCGGCGGGTGCTGGTGGTGCCGGGCCAGCGCGTACGGGCCGGGGAACTGCTGTTGACCCTGGAGGCGATGAAGCTCGAGCACCCGGTGCACGCCCCGTCGGCGGGTGTGGTGGCGTCGCTGCCCGTACACCCGGGGGCCGAAGTGGACACCGGCGAGCTGCTGGCCGTCCTGGACCCGGAATAGCCCGGGTCCTCAGCCGCCGAACATCCACTTCTTCCTGGCCCGCTTCGACACCTCGGTGCTGCGTTCGGTGGCCACGGTCGGCGTCTCGTCCCCGTGCGTCGGCGTGGCCGGGGGGACTAGGCGGGGCGGGGACGGCGGCGACGGCCGAGACGGCGGGACGAAGGTGGACGACCGGTAGATGGTCGGCGGTGGCGTCGGGTTGGTGTTCGGCAGGTAGAGCGTGGTGAGCATCTCGCGCATCTGCTCGGCGGTGGGCCGGGCGGCGGGCTCGTTGGCCATCCCGTACCGCAGCACCTCGGTCAGCGCCCGCGGCACCCCGGGCAGATCGGGGATCGGCTGGTGGAAGAGATCCATCAGGGTGATCAGACTGGGGCTGCGGTCACCGTCCCAGCGCGGCGGCCGGCCGCGCATGACCGCGTACAGCGTCGCGCACAGCGAGTAGACGTCGCAGGCCCCCGAGGGTGCGTCGTGGCTGAACATCTCCGGGGGCGCGTACGCCGGGGTCAGCACCTCGAGCGTCACCGACGAGTCGCGCATCTCGCCCAGCACGGCCAGCCCGAAGTCGGCGAGTACGGCCGGGTTGAAGTGCGAGTACAGGATGTTGGCCGGCTTGACGTCCCGGTGCAGCACCCCGTTGGCGTGCGAGTGGACCAGCGCGTCGGCGATCTTGACGCCCAGGTCGCGGGTCTCCAGCGCGGTCAGCGGCGAGACCCGCATCCGGTCGAGATACGACCCGTCGCACAACTCCATGATCAGGTACGGGTGCTGGTCGACGGTCACGCCCACGTCGAACAGGTCGACCACGTGCGGATGCGACGACATCCGCCCGGCGGCCCGCGCCTCCCGCAGAAACCGCGCCTGGTCGCGCGGGCTGTCCAGGGTCCGGTTCTCCATCTTGATGGCGACCTCGCGGCCGACCGACACCTGCGTGGCCCGGAAGACGGTCGCGTACCCACCTCGCGCCATTGCCGACAATCCGGTCATGCCCGGCACGTACGGCGTCGGCAACTTGCCCGGGGAGGTGTCCGCCACGGATTAGAAAGTACGCCACGGCCGGCACGATTCCGGTGACTGCCGGCCGTACTACTCGGCCGGGCCTGTTTCGAGGCGCTGCGGACAGCGGTCCAGCTCGGGCGAGCAGGCCGGTCGGGCCGGCCCCGTCGCGGTCACCACCGACCAGGGCGACGCGATCAAGGCCGACATCTGGTTCCGCGCGTTCGGGGTCCGGATCACCACCGCCCGGGCCTGACCGAGCCTCAGCCGGCCAGCTCGGGCATCTCCGGCTCCACGATGGACAGTGCCAGCGTGTCCCGCAGCTCCTCGGCCGCGGCCCGCTCGCTGACCTGCTCGGTCGAGTAGGCGAGCAGCACCGCCTCCTCGGCCGCGGCACACGCCGCCTCGCATTCACCGGCCGCGGCCAGCACACGCGCCCGGACCATGGCCGTGATCACGCCGCTACGAACGTCCTCGGACGGCGTCTCCCGCGCCCGGTGAACCCAGATCCGAGCCTCGGCCACCCGGCCCTCGGCCAGCAGCGCGGACGCGTACGACGCCAGCGACTGCCGCCGCGAGAACAGCAGCGACGTGCTGGTGTCACTGGCGATCGGGGCCAGCAGCCCGACCGCGGTGGCGGCGTCACCGGACCGCAGCCGCGCCTCGGCCAGCAGCACCCGGGGCGCGATCTGGGCCGGCGCCAGCGGGTTGTGCGGCTCCACGGCGGTCATCACCCGGCGGGCGTCGGCCTCGGCCGCGGCCAGGTCGCCCCGGGCCAGGTGGGTGAAGCCGCGGAGGGTGCCGGCCATGCCCAGCAGCAGCGGGTGCCCGGTCCGGTCGGCGTGCTCGAGAGCATCGGAGAGCAGGTCGAGCGCGTGGTCGTACTCGGCCAGCCCGCGGGCGGCGGCTCCGCGCACCACCATGGCCAGTCCCTGACCCCAGTCGTCGGAAACCTCGGCGAACTCCCGGTACGCCCGGCGCGCCTCCCGGTCGGCCTCGCCCAGGTCGCCGAGCTCGGTCGACGCGTACGCCTCGACCGCACGCAGCGTGCCCACCGCCCAGCCTTCGCCGACCCGCTCGCCGAACGGCAGGAAGATCCGGGCCAGCCGCCGGGCCTCGGTCAACCGGCCGGACAGCAGCCGGGCGAAGGCCGTGGTGCCGCGCAGCCAGGACCGCCCGACCGGGTCTCCGAGCTCGGCGAACAGGCGTGCGGCCCGGCCCAGCACTGCGTCCGTACCGGCGAAGTCGCCGCGGGTGGTCGTCACCCAGGCCAGGTTCTGCAACGCCCACGCCTGGCCGTGGCGGTCCCCGGCGGCCAGCGTCACCTGGTAGGCCGCGGCGAACCGGCTGCTGGCCTGGCTCAGCCGGCCGGACAGGAAGTCGGCCATGCCCAGCCGGCGCATCGCGTTGGCCCGCTCCGGCATCAGGGACGACTCGGTGGCCACGTTCAGGGCCTGCTGCCAGGCCGCCACCGCACCCGGCTGGTCGCCCAGGGCCTCGTGCGCCCGGCCCACCACCAGCAGCGCCTCGGCCCGGCTGACCGGCTCGTGGTCGGCGTTATCGGCGATCTTCCCACCGTGCGCCAGCGCCTCGTCGGCCCGGCCCAGCCGTAACAACGCGCGGGCGTGCACGAGCTGGTCGGGCAGCGGCAGGCCGTCCCGGGCGATGGCCGTGGCCCGTTCCGCGTACCCGATCGAGGCCGCCGGTTCGATGTTGGCCAACGCCCGGCGGGCCAACCGGCCGAGCGCGGCCACACCCAGCGTCGACACGTCCCGGACGGCCGCGTCGGGCCGGATCCGGACCGCGTCGGCCAGTTCGAGGGCGCACTCGGCGTGGGTGGCGACGAACGCGTCCCGTTCGTTCTCGTTCAGGCTCAACCGGCTCGCGCCGTCGTAGCCGAGCCGGGACACCGTCTCCGGCGCGGCCCAGTTGGCCAGGTAGGCGTGCCGGTCGGCGAGGTCGGCCTTGCCCAGGCCGGAGTACGCGGCCTCGCGCATCAGCGGGGTGCTGAACGCGAACCCGCCCCGGCTCCGGTGCAGCATGCGGCGCTGCAGGAGCTCGTCGACGGCCCGTTCCAGCTCGACCGCGGCCACGGCTCCGGGCCGGGCGTCGGTCTGGGCCCGGCGTTCCCGAAGGGCTTCGATCACCCCGGTCGGTACGGTGTCCCCCACCACAGCCGCGTCGCGCAGTACCGAGCGCGGCTCGGCCGGCAGCGCGTCGATACGCGCCGCGAGCACCGCCGCCAGGTCCCGCGACAGCAGCTGGCTGGCGCCGAGCGAGCCGGCCACGAGCTGCCACCGGCCGGCCGCGTGCGCCCCCACGGCCGGGGTCAGCGCGCCCCGTTCCAGTAGCAGCGTGACCAGCTCGGCGAGGTAGAACGGGTTGCCCTGGGCGGTGGCCAGCAGCCGGTCCGAGTCGGCCGGCGGCAGCTTGCCCCCACCCAGGTAGGAAGTGAGCAGCCGGGCGGCGTCGGCCCCGCGCAGCGGCGGCAGCGTGTGCACCTCGGCGTCGGCCAGCCGGGTCAGCGCCCCCGCGGTGCGAACCAGCTCGGGCCGGCCCAGCAGCAGGACGACCACCGCACCCTCCAGGTGGGCGAGCACCCCGCCGAGCGCGTCTATGGTCTCGGCGGTGGCGTCGTGCAGGTCGTCCACGATGACCATCAGCGGCGCTTCCTGGGCCAGCGCGCGGAGCAGCCCGGCGACCGCGATCGGCATGGCGTCGCTGTCCGGCCGGGCCGGGGACTGCCACTCGACGACCGCGGCCGGGCCCACCGGGTTGGCCGGCGCCTCGCCGTACCCGAGCAGGCCGATTAGCCGGTCGATCTCGATGTCCGGGGTCTCGCCGTCCTTGCCGAGCCGGGCGACCAGCTTGCGCAGCCGTTCCTCGACCACCGGGCGGGTCATCGAAGCGACCACGTCCCGGGGCAGCCCGACCGACTTGCGGACCAGGTCGGCCAGGGGCGCGAACCGCCGCCGCTCGCCGAACGCCCGGCAGCGGGCCCGCAGCGTACGGGCGCCGGTGTGCGCGAACCGGCCCGCGCCGGCGTCGTACCCGGCGGCGAACCGCTTGATCTCGGCCGCGAACCGGGTCTTGCCGATCCCGGCCTCGGCCGTCATGACCAGCACCCGCGGCGTGCCCGATTCGATCGCCTCGGCCAGCCGGCCGGCCACCCGCCCGAGTTCCGCCTCGCGGCCCACGAACGGCGCCTCGTCGCCCAGCCCGGACCGGGTGCCCGGGGCGTCGTGCAGACCGAGCAGCTCGTACGCCGGGACCGGCTCCCGCTTACCCTTGAGCCGAAGCGGGCGCAGTTGCCGCCAGGCGGCCACGTGCCGGGTGCCGGCGCTGGTCCGGGTACCGGCGTAGACGGTGCCGACCGCGGCCGCGTCGGCCAGCCGGGCGGCGGTGTTGACGGTGTCGCCGATGACCGTGTACTCGATCGACGCCTGGATGCCGGCCACCACCTCGCCGGTGTTCAGCCCGACCCGAAGACCCGAGGGGGCGCCCCCGCCACGCTCGTCGTCCAGCACCCGGCGGACCGCCCGCTGCATCGACAGGGCGGCCCGGACCGCCCGCTCGGCGTCGTCCTCGTGAGTCACCGGGGCGCCGAAGACAGCCATGATCCCGTCGCCGGTGAGCTTGTCGACGTGCCCGCCGAACGTCTTGACCGCGCCCGCGAGCGCGGCCAGCACCCGGTCGGTGACCGCACCCACCCGTTCCGGGTCCAGGTCCTCCGACCAGGAGGTGAAGTCGGAGAGGTCGCCGAACAGCACGGTGACGATCCGCCGTTCGGCCGCCGGCAGCGAGGCCGCGGCGGGCAGGGCGGCGCCGCAGTTGTGGCAGAAGCGCGCGCCGGGTACGGCCACGGTTCCACACACAGGGCAGGTCACAGCGGGTCCAACTGTTCCGGATGGGCGGGTGATTCCCGTCTCAGGTAATCGAGTTGAGCCCCGGCCGACGCTTCCGCCGCAAACCGGATGGCCGGGTCGATGCCGGGATAGACCACGTCGACGACGGCGTCCGGGGTGTCGGCGCCGGCCGCGAGTGCGGCCCGGACCTGATCCAGGCGCTGCCGGCGGTGGTCGAGGTAATCGGTGGCGACCGCGGCCACGTCGTTGAGCGCCGGGCCGTGCCCCGGCAGCATGGCCACGCCGCCGTACGTCCGGAGCCGCGACAGACTGCCCAGGTACTTCCCCAGGTCCCCGTCCGGCCAGGCGACCACGGTGGTGCCCCGCCCGAGAACGGTGTCGCCGGTGAAGATCACCCGTTGGTCGCCCAGCTCGACCAGGAAGCACACCGAGTCGGCCGTGTGCCCGGGCGTGTCCAGCACCTGGATCAGCACGCCGCCGCCGGCCAGCGCCCCGTCCCGGTCCAGCGGCCCAGCGCCGACCCCGTGCTGCGGATCGGCGGCCAGCACGGGGGTGCCGCCGAGCATCCCGGAGAGCCGGGCCGCGCCTTCCACGTGGTCGTGGTGACCGTGCGTGATCAGAATGAAGTCGTACGGGCCGAGTTCGGCGATCCGGGCCAGATGCCCGTCGTCCAGTGGACCCGGATCGATGACCACGCCGAACTCTTCACCCGGCGCACGGAGCACCCAGGTGTTGGTCCCGTCCAGCGTCATCGGGCCCGGATTGGGAGCACGGAGCAGCGTGATCCAGCCCGGCAGCTGGTCGAGCGGCGTGATTCCCCCCACGTCACGATGTTACGTCGCCGTGCCGACGACCCCGGAGGACCGGTTGTGCGATCCGGTCCACCGGCACCCGGACAACCGCGCAAAACCACACGCATTCGCACGGCGGGTGTGGGAATTACCCAAGAATCTCGGCAATGACCTCCACCTCGACCGGGGCCCCGAGCGGCAGCTCGGCCACGCCGACCGCGCTGCGGGCGTGCCGGCCGAGCTCACCCAGCACCTCGCCGAACAGGTTGGAGGCCCCGTTGACGACGCCCGGCTGACCGGTGAAACCGGGCGCGGAGGCGACGAACCCGGTCACCTTGACGATCTTCCCGATCCGACCCAGGCCGACCAGGGCGTCGATCGCGGCCAGAGCGTTCAGCGCGCAGATGCGGGCCAGCTCGGTGCCCTGCTCCGGGGTGACCTCGGCGCCGACCTTGCCGGTGTACGGCAGCTTCCCGTCGACCATCGGCAGCTGACCCGACACGTACACGTAGGAGCCGGACTGCACGGCCGGGACGTACGCGGCCAGCGGTGGGACCATGGTGGGCAAGGTGAGACCGAGTTCGGCCAGACGCGCGTACGCGTCGGCGGCCCCCTCGCCGGCGATCGGGGTCGGCTCGGTCACGGCTTCGGCCGCTTCATGTACGCCACCAGGCTGTCCGGGTTCGGACCCGGCACGACCTGCACCAACTCCCACCCGTCCTCGCCCCAGTTGTCGAGGATCTGCTTGGTCGCATGGACCAGCAGCGGCACGGTCACGTACTCCCACTTCTGCATGGCGTCAGCCTAGCCAAGCGAAGATCTGGCCATTCCGTACGCCCGGTTGTCGATAGTCTGTGCTTCCGCGGTCGTCGCGGATCGTGTCGAGACGGGGGAAACGACCGATGACCCATCCGGGGGGCCATCCCGAGCCTGAGCCGCTTCCGCCTGGGGAACCGGGTCCGCCGCAGCCGATCCCGCCGCCCGATCCGGCGCCGGCCCCCGGACCGCCGCACGCCGACTCCTCCGCTGACTGGACCGCGCCCGCGGCGCCGGTGGTGGCGGAGGCCGACGCCGACGCCGACGCCCGGCCGACCGTCGAGGTCGCCGCCGGTGCCCGGCCGGCCGCGGCCGACTTCATCGACGGCGAGCCCGCGACCGCTCCGGTCGAGTTCCCGCCGGTCGGCGCGTACCCGGGCGAGCCCGGCCACCCCGAACCCGGCCACCCCGAACCCGGCCACCCCGAACCCGGCCACCCCGAATCCGAGCCGGTCACCCAGCTCATCCCGCCCGCGGCGCCCGCCTTCGAACCAGCCTTCGAACCGGTCCCCGAGCCGGTCACCCAGCTGATCGCGGCCGCCGGCCAGCCACCCGAGCCCGACACCCAGCTCATCGCGCCGGTGCAC
>CAXSDA010000011.1:76458-107497 GCA_964236515.1 uncultured Actinoplanes sp. | reverse complement strand
CAGGCGCTTCGCCTATACCAAAGGCCAATGGAACAAACGATGGTTTCCTCACCCCACGTGACGTACGGGCATCTCGCGAAGCGAAAAGTACGCCTTTACCGTGAGCTTTATGAATTCACTTTCGGCCAGTGCGGAGAGTGCGTCGAATCGGGCTGCGCTTGCAAGGATCGCATTTGTCAACACGTCGAAGAGCAAGCGCTCCTGCGCGTTCACGACGCCGCCGCGGGCGAGCCGGCGCACTGGCCGGAACCCTGGCACGCCCAGCACGAGCGCACCGGCGAGTGGCAGACCCATCCGCCCGAGCACCTGGCCTGGGAACATTCGCCGCCGCCGATCTTCGAGGAGCCGCCCTCCTCACTCGGTCTGCCCGCCCCGCCGTGGCAGGTGCAGCTCCAGACCCCGGCCGAGCCGGCGCGCAAGGGCCGGTCCGGGCTGTGGGTGTCGCTCGCGCTCACCGTGGTCCTGCTGCTCTGCGGGGGCGGCGCCATCTCGGCGTACTTCCTGATCTCCAACGCCGACACCGGCAAGGGCGCGCCCGACCCGGCGACCGCGGTCAACCAGTTCATGACGGCGGTCTACGCCCAGCAGGACGCGACCGACGCCGGGACCATGGTCTGCCGCGGCTCCCGCGACCCGGCCAAGCTGACCGCCCGGGTCGCCCAGATCAAGGACATGAACAGCCAGTACGACAACCCGACGTTCCGCTGGGACGACCCCGCGGTGAGCGACCAGACCGACGACCACGCCACCGTCACGGTCGGTCTCACGCTCTCCACCGACGACGAGAAGTCATCGGCCCAGACGCTGACCTTCACCACCGTTCACAAGACCGGCTGGCTGGTCTGCGACATCTCGGGCTGAGCGGGGCGACCCGCCGTGGCAGTCTTGAGGAGTGGGTGAGCGTTTCAGCAACTGGCCGGCGCGGCTGCATGTGGTGACGGGCAAGGGCGGTACCGGCAAGACCAGTGTCGCCGCCGCGCTCGCCCTGGCCCTGGCCTCGTCGGGGCGGCGCACGCTGCTGGTCGAGGTCGAGGGGCGGCAGGGCATCGCCCAGCTGTTCGGCAAGCAGCCGCTGCCGTACAAGGAGCTGCGGATCGCCGAGGTACCGGGCGGCGGGGACGTCCGCGCGCTGGCCGTCGACCCCGAAGAGGCGCTGCTCGAGTACCTCGACATGTTCTACAAGCTGGGCGCGGCCGGTCGGGCGCTGCGCAAGATCGGCGCCATCGACTTCGCCACCACCATCGCCCCGGGCCTGCGGGACGTCCTGCTCACCGGCAAGGTGAAGGAGGCGACCACCCGGTCCGCCGACGGGCGCCGGGTGTACGACGCCGTCGTGGTGGACGCGCCGCCGACCGGCCGGATCGGGCGCTTCCTCAACGTCACCGCGGAGACCGCCCGGCTGGCCAAGATGGGGCCGATCAAGAACCAGAGCGAAGGGGTGGCGTCGCTGCTGCGCTCGCCGATCACCTCGGTGCACGTGGTGACGCTGCTCGAGGAGATGCCCGTCCAGGAGAGCCTGGACGCGATCGGTGAGCTGACCGCGCTGCACATCCCGGTGGGCCGGATCATCGTCAACGCCGCCCGGCCGCCGCTGCTGCCGGCCGGCCGGGTGACCAAGACCGACCTCAAGCGGGGCCTGGTCGCGGCCGGTCTGCCGGCCGACGCGGGCGCGGTGGCGGTGCTGCAGGACGAGGCCAAGGCGTACCTGACCCGGCGGGCGCTGGAGGAGTCGCTGCGCGGCGACCTGGCCGAGCAGGGCCGCCCGGTGGTGGAACTGCCGTTGCTGGAGCACGGCGTGGACCGTTCCGGCTTGGAGATTCTCGCGGCCCGGCTGCTCGCCGCGTGACCGGTTACGCTCGAGCGGTGACCGCCGCGCGCCTCGACGTTGACGCCCTGTTGGCCGACCCGGCCACCCGGATCATCGTGTGCTGCGGTGCCGGCGGCGTCGGCAAGACCACCACCGCCGCCGCGCTCGGCCTGCGAGCCGCCGAGGTGCACGGCCGCCGCACCGTGGTGCTGACCATCGACCCGGCCCGCCGGCTGGCCCAGTCCATGGGCCTGACCGAGCTCGACAACACGCCGCGGCAGGTCAAGGGCATCGACACCGAAGCCACCGGTGGCGAGCTGCACGCCATGATGCTGGACATGAAGCGCACGTTCGACGAGGTCGTGCAGGCGCACACCACTCCGCAGCGGGCCGCCGAGATCTTCGCCAACCCCTTTTACCAGGCGATGAGTTCCACGTTCTCCGGGACGCAGGAGTACATGGCGATGGAGAAGCTCGGTCAGCTCAAGGCCGGCGGCGCGTGGGAGCTGATCGTGGTCGACACGCCGCCGTCCCGGTCGGCGCTGGACTTCCTGGACGCGCCGGCCCGGCTGTCGAGGTTCCTGGACGGCCGGATGTTGCGGATGCTGCTCGCCCCGGCACGCAGTGGCCGCAGCGTGTTCAGCCTGGTCACGGCATCGTTCGGGCTGTTCTCGAAGGCCGTGCAGAAGATTCTGGGCGCGCAGCTGCTGACCGACCTGTCCGGGTTCGTGGCGGCGCTGGACTCGATGTTCGGCGGGTTCCGGCAGCGCGCCGACGAGACGTACCGCATCCTGCAGGACCCGCAGACCTCGTTCCTGCTGGTCGCGGCACCGGAGCGGGATGCCGTACGGGAGGCGGCGTACTTCGCCGAACGCCTGGTGGCCGAGCACATGCCGCTGGCCGGACTGGTCCTCAACCGCACCCACCACTCGGCTCTGACCGAGATCCCGGCCGACAAGGCCGAGGCGGCGGCGGCGGTCCTCGACGCTGCCGGCGATCAGCCGGTGACCGTGGACGCGCTGCGCATCCACGCCGGGTTGCTGCGGCAGGCCGAGCGGGAGGTGGCCGTGGCGGCCACGTTCACCGACGCCTTCCCGGCCGTACCGGTGGTGCCGGTCGCCGCCCAGGCCGCCGACGTGCACGACGTCGACGGTCTCCGGACAATCGGTGAGGCGCTCGCGTAACGAGCGGCCGCGCGGCGAGCCGCTGCGCCGTGCGCGGAACGAGCTACTGCGCGGTGATCAGCACCTTGTCGGCGTTCTTCTCCTTGAGTGCGGACTCGAACATCTTCCGCCAGCTGGCCACGTGCGGGTGCCGGCGCAGCAGCGCACGGCGTTCGCGCTCGGTCATCCCGCCCCAGACACCGAACTCGATCCGGTTGTCCAGCGCGTCCGCGAGGCACTCGTAACGAACCGGGCAGCTGCGGCAGACTCTCTTGGCCACGTTCTGCTCGGCGCCCTGCACGAACAGCGCGTCCGGGTCGCCACTCTGACACGCCGCCATGCTGGGCCAATCGCTGATCATCCCCATCAGTACACGTCCCCCCTTGCGTCAACCCCCTGACGTCACGGGCGGCCGCTGTAGTCCCCCAGGCCGCGCAGACGTCGTGCGATGTCTCGCCGAACCATCATGCTCCGTAGTCAGTCGATTACGCAACGTTGTCCCGCAAATATGTATAGGCCCATCATTACCGGCATCTCGGACTAGTTGCGCGTCCCTTTTCGGGAAAACGCCCCGCGCAAGGGGGTGACAGGGCAGAATCACTCTCGGGTAACCGTGACCTGCGGAGCCGACGATGGCGTGCGTCCGTCGCGTACGCTGCCCCGGTGACCTCCTGGATGCGCAGACGCGATCACAACATCTTCGCCAACGCGACCTCTCTTCTTGTGTGCGGTCTGCTGGCCGGCGTGGTTGTCGCCGCGGCCGCCTTCCCCGCCGCCGCGATGTCCGGGCTGGCCGCGAAGGCCGGCGGCGAAGGGTTCGCGAAACTGCCCAGTGAGCTCAAGGACTTCAGCTCCCCGCAGATCACCCGCATCTTCGCATCCGACAACAAGACGCAGATCGCCGTCATGTACGACGAGTTCCGCAGCGACGTGCCGCTGAAGGAGATCTCGCCGTACATGCAGCAGGCGATCGTCGCGTCTGAGGACCGCGAGTTCTTCCACCACAACGGCGTCGACCTCAAGGGCGTCGCCCGCGCGTTCGTGAACAACAACCAGGGCGGCAGCAAGCAGGGCGCATCCACCCTGACCATGCAGTACGTGCGGATGTCGCTGGCCTACTCGGCGACCAACCCGCAGGAGGTCGTGGACGCGACCAAAGACACCCCGCAGCGCAAGATCAACGAGATGAAGTACGCGCTGCAGGTCGAGAAGGAACTGACCAAGCAGCAGATCCTCGAGCGCTACCTGAACATCGCGCCCTTCGGCAACCAGGCGTACGGCGTCTACGCGGCCAGCCAGGTCTACTTCAACAAGAAGCCGAAGGACCTGACGATCCCCGAGGCCGCACTGCTGGCCGGCATGGTCAAGGCTCCGACCAGCTACAACCCGACGACCGCGTCCGGTTACCCGCAGGCCGTCCAACGCCGGCAGTACGTGCTCGACAGCATGGTCACCACCGGGGCGATCACCCAGGCCCAGTCGGTCGAGGCGGTCAAGGTCAAGGTGCCGAAGACGGTGCACCCGGTCTCCCCCGGCTGCGTCAACGTGGCCAAGAACTACTGGGGCTTCTACTGCGACTACTTCTACCGCTGGTGGCTGAGCCAGGAGGCGTTCGGCGCCACCTCGTACGACCGGGAGCGCCGACTGAAGAGCGGTGGCTACCGCGTCGTCACCGCGATGGACGTCAACGCGCAGGCAGCCGCGCGCAGCCGGATCAGCGCGCAGATCTCCGACACCGACCAGAACGCGCTGCTGTTGGCCGGGGTCGAGCCCGGCACCGGCCGGGTCCGCGAACTGGCGGCCAACCGCAAGTTCAAGCTGGACGACGCGACTCACCCGCAAAACAAGATCAACTCGGACCCGAAGAAAGCGGCGAAAAAGGTCCGCGGCACGTATCCGAACACCACCAACCCGCTGCTCAGTGGCGGCGGGGACATCACCGGCTATCAGGCCGGCTCGGTGTTCAAGATGTTCACCATGGTCGCGGCGCTGGAAAAGGGCTATCCGCTGGCCACCTCGATCAACGCCCTGGACACCTACAAATCCGGCTACATCATCGAGCAGGGCAGCCCGGCCGCCTGTCCCGGCACGCACTTCTACTGCCCGCAGAACGCGGGCCACGAAGCCGGCGTCTACAACATGTGGGGCGGGTTCGGTAAGTCGGTGAACACCTTCTTCGTGCCGCTGGAGGAACGGGTCGGCGCTGAGAACGTGGTGGACGTGGCCAAGCGGTTCGGCGTGAAGTTCCGGGCCCAGAACGACGCTATCACCGCCAACAACAAGAACTCCGCCCACCAGTGGGGCGCGTTCACCTTGGGCGTTTCCGCATCCACGCCGCTGGACATGGCCAACGCGTACGCCACGCTGGCCGGCGACGGCAAATACTGCGACCCGACGCCGATCACCCAGATCTCCACCCAGGACGGTCAGAACATCGACGTCGGCAAGCCGCACTGCGTGCAGGCGACCAGCAAGGACGTCGCCCGGGCGGCGCTCGACGCGGCCCGGTGCCCGGTCGGCGACCGGGCCCAGCTCGGCAACTGCGTCGGCGCGACCGCGCCGGGGGTGCACGGCATCGTCGGGCACCCGGTGTTCGGCAAGACCGGCACCACCGACAAGGACAAGACCGCCGCGCTGATCGTCGGCACCACGTCGATCGTGGTCGCCGGCTACCTGGTCAACCCGGACTGGGCCGACCACAACGACAAAGAGAAGCACCAGACCGTCAACCCGGCGGTCTGGAACACGGTGGCCGACTTCATGCGGGGCAAACCGAGCGTGCAGTTCCCCAAGCCGGACGACACCAAGATCGGTCAGGGCGACCAGCGCACCATCCCGGACGTGACCTGCAAGTCGATCGACGACGCCAAGTCCCGTCTGCGAAACGCCGGCTTCGCCCCGTCGGTCGGCGGCCCGGTCGACTCCCCCTGCCCGGCCGGGACCGCGGCCGGAACCAGCCCGGACGGCCAGACCATCAAGGGCGGCTTCGTGCTGATCCAGCCCAGCAACGGCAAGGGCGGCGGAAACCCGGACCCGACCAAGCCGGGCAACACGACGCAGGGCTTCCCCGGCTTCCCGACGAAACCCACCGGCCCCAGACGCTGAGCCGCCCGCTAGACCGGGCGGCGGTAGTAGCGCGCCGGCGTCAGCACCCGCTCAGCCGGCGCGAAACCCTCGGGTGAGCCGGCGCGCCGCCAGGTGTCGGGGGGCCGGTCCGGCGGCAGCCACTCGGCGCGCCAGATGCCGAGGGCGGTGTCCAGGTTTTGCAGCAACGGCCGGACCTGGTCGTTGAGCGGCGCCCGCAGATGCTCGGCCCACAGCCGTACGCGCAGGTCCCGGACGGCGGTCTCGGTGGTGACCAGCGTGCAACTGAGCTCGCTGTCGGTGCCGACCATCGAGCGGCTGAAGAAGTTGGCCGAGCCGATGCTGGCGAACACGTCGTCGACCAGCATCAGTTTGGTGTGGACGGTCAGGTCGCGCAGGCGGTACATGACCACGTTGCGGCGCTCGGCCACCGGAAGGCGGTCGAGGACGTGCCGGCGCAGGTCCCGGGTGACGACCGGGGCGACCGTGCTGTCGCCGCCGTCCGCCGGGTCCCGCCGCCCCGACCCGACCAGAATGATCTTGACACCCCGGAAGGCGGCGTCCCGCAGCTCGGAGTACAGCTCGAACTTCCGGTTGCCGCCCAGCGCCTCGTGGAAGTACTGGTCCTCCAGGTAGAGGTAGCGCTCGGCGGCGTTGATGGCGGTGGTCAGGGCGACGTACACCTCGTGGTACGCCGCCCGGGAGACACTCGCCGGCCGGATCCGGCGCAGTCCCCGGCGGCGGTACACCGCCCACGAGCTGAACGACCGCACCACCTGGACCGCGGTCCCGGCCACCGGCTGGTGCGCCTGGTCCGGAACCGGCGGCAGGACACGCGGCGCGTCGATCGGGTTGATCGTGGTGAGCCCGCCCCGCGGCAGGCGGAGGTATTCCGCGGGCAGGTTCTTGGCGATGTACCGGGCGGGCAGCGACGCGGCCGTCTCCCAGCGCGCCCGGAACACTTCCCAGACCCGGTGCGCCGCCGGACCGTGCACGCGGGTGGCGGCGTCGTGCCAGCCCCAGCGGTGGATCCCCAGCTTCAGGTGATGGTGCGGGGCGGTGTCGTACCGGGTCGGCGTCAGGTCGAGGCCCCCGACGTACGCGATGAGCTTCCCGGCCAGCCGGAACACCACCAGCTTCTGGTGGTTGGTGCCCAGCGGCGGCCCGGACCAGTCGAGCAGGACCCGGTTGGCCAGCGGCGGCGCCACGGCGCTGCGCGTGGACGGCACCCAGGCCCGCATCTTCCGGGTGGCCAGCACGTTCGCCCGGAACGGCCCGAACGGCAGCCACGGCACCCCGCCGGAGAACTGCGCGTCGCTGAGCACCATCCGGACGTCGATGCCGTCGGCCGCCTTCTCGGCGAGCACGTCGGTGAACGGCCGGTGGCCGGCGTCGTCGGGCGTACGGCCGGTCAGGTCGAGCAGTGGGTCGGCCTGGAAGCTGGCGATGTAGACCGCGTCCCCGGCGGCGAGCTCGGCCATCAGCTGGGCGAGCTCGTTGAAGTAGGTCACGCCGTCGATGACGGGCTCGAAGGCGGAGCTTTCGAGGAACACCGGGCACGCGTCGGTCGAGGGCGGCATGTACCGGCCGGCGAGGTCGGCCAGTGACGCGGGGGCCAGCATGGGGTACAGGCTGCCGTGAATGTGGGGGCCGGACAAGAGCGAAGCTCAGTCGGAGGGCTCCGCGGCGATGGCGATGGCGTCGGCGCGGCGGTCGATGTCCTTGGCCTGACGGGTGACCTCGTCGCCGAGCCGGTGCAGCCGTTGCCGCGTCAGCTCGTCGTGCGACCGTTCGGCGCTGTCGTGCAGGATGCCCTCGCTGCGTTCAAGCGACTCGGCGGTGTCATGCATCGTCTCAGCCGTACTCTGCCAGTCCTGCCCCTCTGCGTTCACGCCGCCGCTCTTACCCGTTGCATCCGGATCACATGCCGGTTCGCCGGACCGTGACGGGGTATCTGGCAGTCGACGTGATGTCCGAGGGAACGGGAGTCGACACAGTGAATGCGGCCAAGCTCGCGTACAAGCCGGTAGGTCTGCTGCTGAGCGTCGGGGCCGGCGTGGTCGCCGGCGCCGTGTTCAAGCAGGTGTGGAAGCGGACGTCCGGGGATGACGACACCCCCAACGCCACCGACGAGGATCGCGGCTGGGCCGAGATCCTCACCGCCGCCGCGCTGCAGGGCGTGATCTTCGCGCTGGTGAAGGCGGCCATCGATCGCGGCGGCGCGGCCGGGATGCAGAAGCTGACCGGCACCTGGCCGGCGTAACTCACCGGCGTAACTCAGTCGAGCAGCGGATTCCGGATGTCCGCGGCCAACAGAGCCGCGGCGTCGGAGTCTCCGTCGTTACCGAGCGCGGCGCCGTGCCGCATCGCTCTTACCGTCATCTCCCGCATGCCGGTCCGCGAACCCAGCCGCCGCAGGGCGTCGATCCAGACCACGAGGTCCGGGTGGCCGTGCCGGCGGCCGAGTTCGCACTGGGTGTCGATGATGTGGGCGTCCAGCCAGACGTACGGATCGGCCAGCCGATTCGACCGGGTCCGGGCGTCGGCCAGCAGCGCGAACGCCCGCTCGCTGTCCCCCTCCGCCTCGGCCACCAGCGCCAGCGACCGCGCCGCCATCCCCTCCCAGCAGGGATCACCGAGCTGGCAGGCGCGGGCGAAGGCCTGGCGGAGCAGTCCGGCTGCGGCCGCCGGCTCGCCCGCCGCCAGGTACACCTCGCCGCGCAACGCCTGCGGCCAGGGCAGGAAGGCCAGCCAGTGGTCGCGTTCGGCGATCTCGATGGTGCGGTCGAGTTCCCCGGCTGCGAGTTCGAGGTGGCCGGTCAGCAGGTGCAGCCGGCCGAGCATGGCCCGGGCGTACGCCTCGGTCCGCAGATCGCCGCCGGTCGCCCGTTCCAGCAGTTCCGCCGCCTCGGGATAGCGGGCGCGGTCGCTCTCCACCGAACCGAGGTAGGCGGTCACCCGCGCGGTGATCGGCCCGGCATCACCCCCGGCGAGGGCCTCGGTCAGCCACCGTTCGGCCCGGTCGTAGCGGGCGCGCAGGAAGTCGACGTACCCGATTTCGGCACGCGCCTGCGCCGCCGCGGCCGGGTCGCCGGCGTCGAGCGCGATCCGTACGGCCTCGTGCAGTGCGGCCAGTCCTTCCTCGTCCATGCCGCGCAGCGAATGGATCAGGGCCTCGGCCAGCCGGAGCCGGGCCGCGAGCCGCAACCGGCCGGTCTTCGCCTGGTCGGCCAGCCGGACCGAGGTGCGCAGCGACCGGATGCCGCTCTCCACCGCGCCGGCCGCCACCGCCGCCGCCCCGGACTCGATGATCGCCTCGATGGACGCGTCGTCGGTGGTGACGTCCCGTTCCCGGGGGCCTTCGCGCATCGCCTGCTCGACCGCGATGCCGGGCGCCACGCCCAGTTCCCGCGCGAACAGCTCGGTCACCGCGGCGAACTGCCGTTCCGCGGCCCGATCGGCGCCGGCCAGCCGGTACAGGCGGATCACCAGGGCCTGATGGTTCTCGTCGAGCGGGTTCATCGCCGCCGCCCGTACGGCCAGGCCCCGGGCGGCCTCCAGGTCGCCCTCGGCCAGCCGGCCCAGCGCGGCCTCGTGCAGGATCGCCTCCGAGGCGGCGCCGACCCGACGCCGCTCGGAGAGCAGCCACGCGTCGAACGCCGGGGCACCGCGGACCGCGATCCCGTCGAGCAGCTCGGCGCCCAGGCCGGGCAGTTCCACCGCCGACGACCAGGAACCGTGGCTGAGCACACGGACGTCCACCACCGCACCGGCCGGAAGCCGTAGCTCGACCGGATCGCCGTCCACCGCCACGCCCAACGAGCGGCGGACCTCGGCCAGGCCCCAGCGCAACGCCCGCAGCGGATCGTCGGCCTCCGGATAGAGGAGACCGGCGAGCCGGCTGCGGGACATCGGTCGTTCGCTGAGGATCAGGCAGACCAGCAGGGCCCAGGTCTTCCGGCTGCGGACCTGGTACGGGACGCCGTCGCCCCGTTCGACACGCGGCGATCCGATCAGGTGCACCGTCAGACCCACGCCCGCCATTGTCAGCCCTGGGCGCTGATCGGGTAGAGCTCGTCGGCGACCAGACCGTGCGCCTTGCGGTGCACGGTGTTGGCCGCCTCGGCATCGGGCGCGTCGACCAGGCAGAAGATCTTCCCGGCGTCCTCGTCGACCCAGTACTTGAGGTACTTCACCCCGAACTCGCCCTGGGTGGCCAGATCGGCCTCGTGGGCGGCGGCGACGTCAGCGCCCGGGACGCCTCCCTCGATGTGGTGGATGTCCATGAACAACGGCATCGGTCACTCCTGACGCGGTGTGCGGGCCGGGCGGTTCCCGGCTGCGGTCCCATCACACGGCCCGGTCGTTTGACGAGGTGTTTGACGTTCCGCCCGCATCCCCGGCGGGTAAGAACCGTCACATGGTGCTGCCCATCGAGGACTACGCGATCATCGCGGATACCCAGACGTCGGCGCTGGTCGGCCGGGACGGGTCGATCGACTGGCTGTGTGCCCCACGGCCGGATTCGGGTGCGATCTTCGCCGCGCTGCTCGGCACCACGGACAACGGCCACTGGACCATCGCGCCGGTGGGCGAGGTGCGCTCGGTCAAGCGGCGGTACCGGCCGGACACGCTGGTCCTGGAGACGGAGTTCGAGACCGCCGACGGCGTCGTCCGGCTGATCGATTTCATGCCGCCGCGGGGTGACGCGCCGGACGTGGTGCGCATCGTCGAGGGCGTGCACGGCGACGTGCCGATGGCCATGACGTTGCGGCTGCGGTTCGACTACGGGCAGGTGGTGCCCTGGGTCTACCGGGAGCAGGGCGCGCTGGTCGCGGTGGCCGGTCCGGACGCCGTCTGGCTGCGGACGCCGGTCGAGACCCGTGGCGAGAACCTGGCCACCCGTGCCGACTTCACGGTGAGCCCCGGCGACCGTACGCCGTTCGTGCTGACCTGGCGCGCCTCGCACCAGCCGCCGCCGGAGCCGTTCGACCCGGTCGAGGCGCTGGGCGCGACCGAGGGGTACTGGCGGGGCTGGGTGTCGGCCTGCACGTACGAGGGTGAGTGGCGCGACGCCGTCGTCCGGTCCCTGCTCACGCTGAAGGCACTGACCTACGCCCCGACCGGTGGCATCATCGCCGCCGCGACCACGTCGCTGCCGGAGAAGCTGGGCGGCGTACGGAACTGGGACTACCGGTTCTGCTGGCTGCGCGACGCCACCATCACGCTGCAGTCGCTGCTGTACTCGGGCTTCCAGAGTGAGGCCATCGCCTGGCGCAAATGGCTGCTTCGGGCGATCGCCGGCAACCCGGCCGAGCTGCAGATCATGTACGGCGTGGCCGGCGAGCGCCGCCTCGACGAGTATCAGGCGACCTGGCTGACCGGTTACGACGGCAATCCCGTACGCATCGGGAACGCCGCCGCCGAACAGTTCCAGCTCGACGTCTACGGCGAGGTGATGGACGCGCTGCACCAGGGCCGGCGCGCCGGGCTGAAGTCCGACGACCCGGCCTGGGGCCTGCAGGTCAAGCTGATGGAGTTCGTCGAGGCGCACTGGACGGATCCGGACGAGGGCATCTGGGAGGTCCGGGGCGGCTCCAAGCAGTTCACCCACTCCAAACTGATGGCGTGGGTGGCGGCCGACCGAGCGGTCAAGGGCTGCGAGGAGTTCAACCTGGGCGGCCCGGTCGAGCGGTGGGTCAAGCTGCGCGACCGGATCCGCGACGACATCCTCAAGAACGGCTACGACAAGAAACGTGCGACCTTCACCCAGTTCTACGGCTCCGAGGAACTGGACGCGTCGCTGCTCATGGTGCCGCTGGTCGGCTTCCTGCCGGCCGATGACGAACGGGTCGCGGGCACGGTCGCCGCCATCGAGGAACACCTGATGAGCGACGGGTTCGTACAGCGGTACACGCAGCACCACGACAGCGACGTCGACGGCCTTCCGCCGGGTGAGGGCGCTTTCCTCGCCTGCACGTTCTGGCTGGCCCAGAACTACGCGCTGATGGGCCGCCACGACGACGCCCGGCAGACGTTCGAGCGGATCCTCGCCCTGCGCAACGACGTCGGCCTGCTGTCCGAGGAGTACGACACCGACGCCGGCCGGCTGGTCGGCAACTTCCCCCAGGCGTTCAGTCACGTCCCGCTGATCGACACCGCCCGTACGCTCAGCTCCAGCCTGGGCGCGACGGAGGCCCGCGCACACGAGGGCCTCAAGTGACCTACCAGCGAAGGGAAATGTGATCATGCCCGGTCGCAAGGACATGCCGAGTACCCTGCGGCGCTCGCCCAAGAAGGCGCAGGACACGTACGTCAAGGCCCACGACTCCGCGGTCAAGGAGTACGGCGAAGGCGAGCGGGCCCACCGCACCGCGCTGTCCGCGGTCAAGCATTCGTTCGAGAAGGTCGGCGACCACTGGGAGCCGAAGGCGAAGAAGGGCCCCAGCGACGCCAAGGCGGCCGGCGGCCGGGACACCAAGGCGAAAACCGCGGGCGGCGTCGACGCCAACGCGAGCAAGGATCATCTGCTGGGCGTAGCCAAGAAGCTGGACATCGGCGGCCGTACCAAGATGAAGAAGTCCGAGCTCGTCAGCGCCATCCAGAAGGCCAACGCCAAGAGCAGCCGGAAGGCCCTCGGCCACTAAGGGTGCGGCGGCGTGGCGATGATGAGCAACGCGATGTCGTCCTCCCAGGCGGTCGCGCCGACTTGCTCGAGCAGCAGGTCGGCGAGTTCCTGAGGGCCGCGGGAACGGTACCGGCGTAGGACCTCGTGCACCCGTTCCAGTCCGTCGTCCACCGTGGCCGTACGCGTCTCCACCAGGCCGTCGGTGTGCAGCAGCAGCAACGTGCCCGGCGGCAGGTGGTAGGTCTGGCTACTCCGCGACACCCGCCGTACCGCCCCGATGAGCGGATCGTGGCTCCCGAGCGCCGCCACCGTCCCGTCCGGAAGCACCGCGATGGGGGCCATGTGCCCGGCATTGGCCCAGGTCAGGGTGTAGCCGCCGGCCGGATCCGGGTCCAGGTAGGCCAACAGCACCGTGGTCAGGCCGGTATGGCCGAGGGCGTAACTGGTGTGTTCGAGCCGGCGCAGCAGTGCCGACGGCGGTTCGTGGCGGTCGATCAGCAGAGTCCGCAGCATGCTCCGGTACTGGCTCATCGCCGCCGCGGCCGCGATGCTGTGTCCGGTGACATCCCCGATGACCAGCGCGAGGCGGTTGTCGTCGAGCGTGATCGCGTCGTACCAGTCGCCGCCGACGTGGTCCTCGTGGTGCGCCGGCACGTACCGGGCCGCCATCCGCAGACGGTCGTGCGCCGGCAGCGGGGTGAGCAACGCTTTCTGCATGATGGCGGCAGCGGTGCGGCGGTCGTCGAGAATCATGATCCGGGTCAGCGCCTGAACGACGAAGCCGGCCAGCGCCGCGAGCACGGCCTGGTCGGCCTCGTCGAGCGCGTACGGCTGCTTCCAGGCGAAGGTCAGGGACCCCAGCGGGTCCGCCGGACCCCGGAGCGGCACACTCGCGGCGGACTGCCAGCCCAGTTCCTCGAAGGTCGACAACGCGTCCGGGGTCACGGTGGCGACCGTCGCGAGGTCCGGCAGCAGCACCGGCCGGCCGGTGCGCACGGCGATCGCCGAGGGTGTCGACGCTTCCATCGGGTAGTGCGCCCACCGGCCGGCGATCTGCGGCGGCAGCACGGGCATCGACGACAGATTCACCTGCATCGAGGCGTCCAGCAGGGACACCCCGATGTACGCCGGGTCGAGCGTGCCGGTGGCCATGTCCTGGACGGTGCCGGCGATCGTGTCGATACTGTCCACCTCGGCCAGCGCGGTGGCCGCCCGCAACAGCACCTGGCTGCGGTCGTACGCGGACCGGGCCCGGTCCTGTTCCCGCTGGGCGCGGTCGGCGGCGATGCGCAGCCGTAAGCTGTCCGAGCAGGCCGCGGCGAGGTCGGCGAGCAGCACCAGGTCGGCGTCGGTCCAGTCCCGGGGGTGGTGGTCGATCGCGCACAAGGATCCCAGGACGTGTCCGTCGGCGTCGGTCAGCGGCATCCCGGCGTAGCCCACCACCTGCAGGTCGTCGATGGCGAGGTTGCCGCGCACCCGTTCGTCGGTCCGGGCGTCCACCACCACCAGCGGTTCGGCGGTGGCCACCACGTGCCGGCAGAACGAGTGCGACAACGGCGTCTGCCGCTGCTGCTCCCACGGGTCACCGAGTCCGCACGCTCCGGGGAAGAACTGCCGGTCGTCGCCGACCAGCGACACCAGCGCCACGGGCACGTGCAGCACAGCTCGTACCATCGACGCGAACCGGTCGAACGTCTCGTCCGCCACCGCGTCCAGCCCGGTACGGGCCAAGGCCGTCAGCCGGCCCGGCTCCGCCAGCCGGTCCGGCACCGGAGAGGCCCGGTCACCGTCGTCGTGCGTGCCTGAGCGTGCTTCGGGGATCCGGGACCGACGAGTTTCGACCTGCCACTCGCCGCCGGTCACGAAGACCGCTGGGACGGGTCGATTGACACAGGGCAATTATCTCCACAACGGCACCGGTCGGACACCCACCGAATGGGTCGGTCTGGGCCCGGCGGGTTTGGCGCCCCGCTGACGGGCATGTAAACGCCCAGTACAGAGCGGTACTACGACTGAGACAGGGATGACGATGACAGACGTGACGGCTCATTCGGGACTGTTGAAGAACGTCAAGGTGCACGTCGAGGACACCGGGGGTTCCGGGCGCCCGGTCGTGCTCATCCACGGCTGGCCGTTGTCCGGCGCTTCCTGGGAGGCCCAGGTGCCGGCGCTGGCCGCCGCCGGCCTGCGGGTGATCCGGTACGACCGGCGGGGCTTCGGGCAGAGCGACAAGTCGTCCCGGGGGTACGACTACGACACCTTGGCCGACGACCTGGACGGCGTGCTCACCGAACTCGACCTGCGTGACGTGTCCCTGGTCGGCTTCTCGATGGGCGGCGGCGAGGTCGCCCGCTACATCACCCGGCACGGCGAGGACCGGCTGCGCAGCGTGGTGTTTGCAGCCGCCGTCCCGCCGTACCTGATGCAGTCCGACGACAACCCCGAAGGCCCGCTGACCAAGGAGCAGGCCGCCGGGATGACCGAAGGCCTGACCAAGGACCGCGACGGGTTCTTCGACCAGTTCATGACCGAGTTCTTCTCGGCCGGCGGCGTTCTGAAGGTGACCGAGGCGCAGCGGCAGGAGGCGGTCGCCCAGTGCCGGCAGTCCGACCAGAAGGCGGCGCTGGCCTGCATGGAGGCGTTCGGGACGACCGATTTCCGGCCCGACCTGATGAAGGTCACCGTCCCCACCCTGGTGCTGCACGGCAGCGCGGACGGAGTCGTGCCGTTCGAGGGTTCCGGAAAGCGCACCCACGAGGCGGTCGCCCAGTCCGATCTGGTCATGATCAAAGGCGCGCCGCACGGCTGCAACGTCAGCCACGCGGCCGAGTTCAATGAGTCTTTGGTGACGTTCCTGACCCGCGTATAACCCGAGAAAGCGGCCCCAGACCCAGGCGTGCTCCGACTGTTGTCAACTCGGAGGCCATCATGCCTGATGTCCGGTGGACCGACTTCGCCGTCGCGATCGACTTTCTGCCCGACCTGGCCGCGGTGCCTCACGGACATGGCCGCACTCGTCGCATGACACGGGAAGGCGCCCGGCCGGGCGCCTTCCCGTGTCGCCGCTACTTGGTGAGCGCGTCCGGCTTGACCGCGCCCTTGGTGTCGATGAACGACAACGGCACCGGGTACTGACCGAGCACGAAGTTCAGGATCGCCGCATGCATCGCCTCGACCGGCTGGATCGTGGCCGCGGTCATGATGCCGCCGGCATCGGTGACGTTCGCGGTCGCGAAGGTATAGGTCTGCGCGGCCGCGTCCTCCAGACTCAGCGCCAGCTTGACCACGTCCGGTACGGACTTGGTGGCGGCCAGGTCGGAGACCGCCTTCGCGGTGATCGTCAGCGGCGCGTCCGTGATGGTCGGCAAGCCGGCCTTGGACAGCACGTTGTTCCACGCGGCCGAGTGCTGCGCGTGCTGCTTGCGCGCGGTGGTCACGAACGTGGCGATGGCCGGCGGAACCGTGCCCAGGTCGCCCGCGGTGGCCTTCTTGAGCGCGCCGTCGTAGGCGGTCACGGCCAGGTTCTCCAGGGCCGCGGCCAGCGCCACGACCTTCAGATCGCCGGAGTACGCGCCGGCCGACGACGACATCGCCGGCGCCGGTGCCGACGAGGTGTCGTCGCTCTTGCCGCACGCGGCCAGCGCGCCGACGGCCACCACACCGGCGGCCCCGATCAGCATCCGCCGGCGGGACACCAGGTTCGCGGTGAACTCGTCGAGGTTCTTGCGGACCGTCGGGAACGTCTCGTTGTGCATGTCGTCGAGCTCGCGGGTCATCGACCGCAGCTGCTGCTCGCTGATGTGCATCGGTTCGGCATCGGCTGTCATTTGACCGCTCCTTCCGTGGCCGGTGACGCGCTGGTGACGGGGTAGAACGCGTCCGGGAAGCCGACGCTGCCGGCCGCCGCGGGCAGCTTCGCGCCGTCCGGCGGAAGCGCGATCAGGTCGGCCGCGCCGCCCGCGAGCAGGGCCTGCACCGCCAGCAGGATCGCCTTGTGCTGGGCCTCGACCCCGGCGACGCTGGCGAACAGCTGACGCAGCTCGGCGGTGCTCACCGCGGAGACATTGCTGACGTACGTCTGGGCCGCGACGTCCTCGAGGCTGATCGCGAGCTTGACCACGTCGGCGGCGCTCTTGATCGTCGGGACCGCCGCCTTGACCACCGCGGCGTACTTCGGGTCCGGGTCGTTCTGCGCCTTGCCGCCGAGCGCGGTGACCGAGGCGTTGAACGACTTGGCGTGCTCGGCGTGCTGGGCCATGGTCTTGGTCGAGAACGCCTTGACCACCCCGTTGGCCGAGGAACCGCCGATGTACGGCAGCGTCAGCGCGGTCTTGTAAGTGCCGACGGCCAGATTCTCCAGCGACGCGGCGGTCTGCAGGACCTGAACGTCCTTGTCGTCGGCGTGGGCCGTGGCGGCCGAGCCGAACACGGCCGCGCCCGCTGCCCCTACGATGGTGACACCGGCTGTGACCATCCGGCGTAGCCGTCCGGCGCGCGCCTCCCGGGCCGCCTCGGCGTAGTCACGAAGATCCTGTCGCCCTTGACGCATCGCGTCGGCGTGCAGGTCGTCGGACTGCACCATCAGCTCCCGGAGACCGCGTTCATCTATTGCTCGATCCACGAATCCCCCATACCTCACAAAACACCTGAATGCTCACGAGAAGCATAGGCATCTCTGGCCTCCCGGGGTGGGGTTATCGCGCTATCGCACCGCGGCGATCATGCCGCCACCGATCCCGGCGATCACGATGCCGGACAGCACCGTCCACGCCTGGCGCGTGCCGGCCGGAGGACGTGGAAGACCTAGAGGCCGATGCCGGCGTTCACCGCCGCCGAGGAAGCCTGGTCGGCCCTTCTGATCACCTCGGCGTGAAAGAATTCAGGGCCGGTCCCCGGTAACGGCGACTGGCCCTGATCTGCACTTACATGGTCGGGGTGGCCGGATTTGAACCGACGGCCTCTGCGTCCCGAACGCAGCGCGCTACCAAACTGCGCCACACCCCGAAGCGTGCTGAGTAATACTATCCGACCGTTCCGCGCAGGCAAATCGGGTATCCCCCGGACCGGCGAACTCGCAGGTCAGCGCGGTATCAAGGTCAGCACTGACGCTTCCGGGCGGCAGGCGAAGCGGACCGGGGCGGTCGGGTGGGTGCCCAGACCGGCCGAGACGTGCAACCAGGAATCGGAGCCGGGCCACCGGTGCAAGCCGCGCGCCATCGCGTGCGGGAGGTCGCTGTTGGTGGTCAGAGCGCCGTATCCCGGCACCCGGACCTGGCCGCCGTGGGTGTGGCCGGCCAGCAGCAGCGTGAACCCGTCCGCGGCCATCGGGTCGAGAACCCGCGAGGCCGGCGTGTGGGTGACGCCGATGTGCAGATCGACGCCGGTCGAGGCGGGACCGGCCACCGCGGGGTAGTCGTCGCGGTCGACGTGCGGGTCGTCGACGCCGACCAGCTCGATCGACCGGCCGCCGGCCTTGAGGACCGTACGGGCGTTGTTCAGGTCGGCCCAGCCCGCCCCGGTGAAGGCGCTGCGCAGCGCCTCGGACGGCAGCTCCACGCCTTGCACGTACTCGCGGTCGGGAACCAGATAGAGCAGCGGGTTCTTCCATACCGGACCGCGGTAGTCGTTGGACCCGAAGACGAAGGCGCCGGGCAGTCCCAGGAACCCCTCGAGGGCCCGCAGCACGCCCGGGATCGACGACGGGGAGCTCAGGTTGTCGCCGGTGACCACGACCAGATCCGGGTCGGTGCCGATCAGCGCGGCCACCCACGCCTGCTTGCGCCGCTGGTCGGGCATCATGTGCAGGTCCGACAGGTGCAGGATGCGCAGCGGTTCCGCGTCCGGCTCGAGCACCGGCACGTCGAAGCGCCGGACCGTGAACAGGTTCCGCTCGACCAGGGACGCGTACGCGAGGGCGGCGCCGCCCAGCGCGGAGGCGCCGGCGGCCAGGGAGATATAGGAACGCTTCCGCATGACGGCAAGGGTAGTTTGACCGTCCATGGGAACGCTGAAGGACCGCCTGAATGATGACCTGCACTCGGCCATGAAGGGTCGCAACGAGCTGACCACGTCGACGCTGCGCCTGGCGCTGGCCGCGGTGCAGAACGCCGAGGTCGCCGGGAAGTCGGCCAAGGAGCTGTCCGACGACGAGGTGTTGTCGGTGCTGGCCAAGGAGGCGAAGAAGCGCCGGGAGGCCGCGACCGCCTTCGCCGACGCCGGGCGTGCGGAGCAGGCGGCCAAGGAGAACTCGGAGGGCGAGATCCTCGAGGGCTACCTGCCGGCGCAGCTCACCGACGCGGAGATCGCCGAGATCGTCGGCACGGCGCTGACCGGCGGCGGCTTCAGCGGCAAGGCCCAGATGGGCCCGGCGATGAAGGCCGCGGTGGCCGCGGTGGCCGGGCGCGCCGACGGCGGCCGGGTCGCCGCCGAGGTCCGGCGCCAACTGGGGTGATCAGCGGGCGGCGTCAGTTGACGGCGTCGAGGTCGGCCCGGGTCAGCAGGGCCCGCAGGGTGATGCCCTCGGCCGCCAGGGCCTCGGCGCCGCCCTCCTGGCGGTCGATCACGCACAGCGCGTGGTCGACGTGTGCGCCGAGTGCCCGCAGCTCCCCGGTGGAGATCACCACCTGACCGCCCGAAGTCACGACGTCCTCGACCACCAGCACCCGCCGGCCGGCCACCTCGGCGCCCTCCGACAGGCGGGCGGTGCCGTACTTCTTGGCCTGCTTGCGGACGAAGGCGGTGGGCAGCTTCGCGTGGCGGGCCAGCGCGGTCACCACGGCGATGCCGCCCATCTCCAGCCCGGCCAGCACCTCGATGTTCTCCGGAATGAGCACGGCCAGCTGCTCGGCCAGCGCGTCGAGCAGCGCCGGGTCGGCCTCGAACTGGTACTTGTCGAAGTATTCGGTCGCGGTGCGGCCCGACCGGAGAACGAACTCGCCGGTCAGTCGGCTCACGGTGTTCACCTGGCGCGCGAGGTCGGAGTCAGTCACAGTCGAACAGCCTGGCAGGTACGCCCGCGGTTGCGGAAACCGGGCTGCTCAGGTGCCGGGCAGTTGGCCGATCAACAGGACATGCAGAGTCTCACCGAGGATCTACCGCCGATTCTCAGACGTCCGTCGCTGCTCGAGGCGGCCTGAGACCGTTTTCCTGTCACCCGAAGAGGTAATTGCCCGCGCAAGCCGTGTCTTATCTGTCCGGTTTCACGTACTTTACGACTCCACGAGAGCTTTCACCCTCGGGAGGATTGACGTGACACCCTTCGCACTGTTGTTCTTCATCGCGCTCGCCGGCTCGTCGAGCTTCGCCATCGGCCGCGCCCTGGGCCGGGGTGAGCGCTACGAGAAGGGTTACCGCCAGGGTTTCCGGGACGGCGAGACCGGGTCGCTGGCCCGCGCCGCCCGGCTGATCCAGCTGAACAACCGGCCGGCCATCGCGCCCGCGGTCGAGTCGATGCTGATGCCGTACTCGGTGCCGCAGCAGCAGCTGCCGCCCCGGGCGACCAGTCCGGCCGTGGTCGGCGTGGCCCCGCGCCCCCAGTTGGCGCTCTAAGGGGTCTTCTCCCGCCGGTTGTCGCGGTCCGCCATCACGGCGAACACGAAGAAGACGACGGCCACGGCGATGCCGGCGATGGCGGCGGGCCCGTCGACCAGCGACTCGAGCACCGCCGCGACCGCCAACGACACCATGCCCAGGCCCCAGTAAAGCGCTCGCCGCCCCTGCGCGTCCGCTCCGGCCCGTCGGTGCCGGAAACCGATGACCAGGGCGGGCACGCCGATCACGAGGCACCCGGCAACCTCCAGCCAGTCCACCTCTGACCAGTTCATCGTTCCCGCTTCCAGATACAGGCATCCAGCGCCGACATGATAGGCGTCGCTGCCGCCATCTAGACTCGCGGCCGGGCCACGACCCTTTTCCCGCTGGAGGCGGCACCGAATGACCTACCTGCAGGCGATCATCATCGGGGCGCTCCAGGGCATCAGCGAACTGTTCCCGGTGTCCAGCCTCGGGCACAGCGTCCTGCTGCCGGCGCTGATCGGCGGCTCCTGGGCGCGCAACCTCAGCCTGACCGCGGCCGACTCGCCGTACCTGGCGTTCCTCGTCGCCGTGCACGTGGCCACCGCGATCGCGCTGGTGGTCTTCTTCCGCCGGGACTGGGTGCGCATCATCGGCGGGTTCTTCACCTCGATCCGCCACCGCCGGATCAGCACCACCGACGAACGGCTGGCCTGGCTGCTCATCGTGGCCACGATCCCGGTCGGCATCGCCGGTGTGGTCCTGGAGCACGCCATCCGTACGGCCCTCGGGAAGCCCCTCCCCGCCGCCCTGTTCCTGCTGCTCAACGGCATCGTGCTGTTCACCGTGGAGAAGCTGCGCGGGCGCACACCGGCCGCGGCCACCGCGGACGCGGCGGTCGGGCCGACCCCGGTGGGCCCGAGCGGCCAGTCCGGGCAGGTCTACATGGCCGGTGGGTATGCCGGCGACAGCGTCCCGGCCGACGACCCGATCGCCTCCGACCGCCGCCTGGCCCGCCTGAGCTGGGGCGAGACGATCGCGATCGGCGCCGCCCAGATCCTCGCGCTGCTCCCCGGCATCAGCCGCTCGGGAGCGACCATGGCTGCCGGCCTGCTCCGTGGACTGTCGCACGAAGACGCGGCCCGGTTCGCCTTCCTGCTGGCCACTCCGGTCATCCTCGCCGCCGGCGTCTTCAAGCTGCCCGAGCTGGCCGGCCCCGAGGGCCACGGCATCATCGGGCAGGTCGTGGCCGGCAGCGTCGTCGCCGGCGTGGCCGCCTACCTGTCGCTGCGGTTCCTCACCCGCTACTTCGAGACGCGCACCCTGACCCCGTTCGCCATCTACTGCGCGATCGCCGGCGCGGCCAGCCTGGCGTGGCTCTCCGTCACCGGCTGACCGATGCGATTCGGGATCTCGGTGCCGCCCGGCGGCGACGCCACCGGGCTGGTGGAGCTGGCGCAGGCGGGCGAGCGCGCCGGCTGGGACGGGTTCTTCCTCTGGGACCACGTGTACATCGCCGATGGTCTCCCGCTGTACGACCCGTGGGTGGTGCTGGGCGCGATCGCCGCCGGCACCGGGCGGATCCGGCTCGGCGCGATGGTCACGCCGGTGGCGCGGCGCCGGCCTTCGCCATCGGTGGCGATGCCGGTGCGCTGACGCCGGATCAGGTCCGGGCCGTACGGGCCGCCGTCGGGCCGGCCGCGGAAGTGATCGTGCCCGGTGTCGCCGCGGCGGCCGTGGCCGAGTACGCCGCCGCCGGGGCCACCTGGCTGGTCACCGGTCCGGTGGAACCCGGGCCGGACTGGCCGGCCGCCATGCGCACGGTGGTCGACGCCGGTCCCCCGGCCGCCGGATGATCGGCCAGGCCTACATGCCGCTGACGGGTCCCGCCGTACCGGCCGCCGCCGAGATCGCCGGCGCCACCGGGTCTCCGTACCGCAGATCTGGTTCGCCTGGCTGCTGTCCCAGGGAGAGCACATCGTCCCGCTGGTGGGGTCGAGCCGGCCGGAGACGATCCGGGACTCGACGGACGGCGCGGATCGAATTGCGTCGGTGGTGGGGATCACCGATGAGTTCCGCAGGCTGCGCCGGTCTACCCGGATGCCCGCGCACCTCGCGAAATGGAGATCCCCATGTCGAAGTCCGTCCTGTACATGTCGATGTCGCTCGACGGGTTCATCACCGGCCCGGACGACGGCCGGAGCAACGGGCTCGGCAACGGCGGCCTCCGGCTGCACGAGTGGTTCGGCGAACCCGTCAACGACTACCCGCACTTCGACCCGCCGGGGGTGAGCGGGCAGGTGTTCGCCGAGCAGATGGCGACCGGTGCGGTTGTCGTCGGCCGCAAGACGTTCGACTACGCCGGTCAGTGGAGCGGAAACCACCACGACGTGCCGATCTTCGTGCCCACCCGCGGCACCCTCCCGGAGCCACCGAGCAGCTGGGTCCACTATGTGCCGGACGCTGCGACCGCGATGCGCGAGGCCAAGGCGGCCGCCGGCGGCAAGGACGTGATGGTGCACGGCGCCGACCTGGCACAGTCGTTGCTCCGCGAGGGCCTGCTCGACGAGTTGCAGATCCACCTGATCCCGGTCCTGCTCGGCGATGGGCGGCGGCTGTTCGGCGCCGATCGCGTCGAGCTCGACGTGACGCGCGTGATCGACGCGCCCGGCGTCACACACGTGCGCTACCGGGTGGCTTCGGGCACGGCGGCAGGCTGATGCCCATGCGTACCTTGCACGTCGGCCCACGGGTCAGCGATCTGGACCGTCAGCTGACGGCAGTTCGTCGGGATGCGGCCGAGTTCGGCCGCACCCCGAACGGCACCAGAAATCAGCAGGTCAGGTTTCCGCCAGGCGAGACGCCCAGGATGCCGGTGAAGCTGTTGTACGCGTTGACCCGGCTCTGCATCTCGGCCGTGTTGCCGCCGTTGCACTCGATGCCGTTGATGGCCCGGATCGTCGTCCCGAATCCCTGGCCGTTGACCATCGCGTTGTGCGACGTGGTGCCCGCGTTGCCGGTGCCGGTCATCCAGTACCACAGGCCGGTCTGCCAGGAGATCGACGCGTTCGTGGCCACCAGGTTCGGGTTGTTCAGCAGGTCGACGCCCAGGGCGTTGCCGGCCGCGTAGTAGTTGAAGTTCCAGCTCAGCTGGATCGGGCCGCGACCGTGGTACGCCGACTGGCCGGCCGGGCAGCCGTACGGCTGGCTGGTGTCGCAATAGGTGGGCCAGTTGGCCTGGTTGATCTCGTCGATGTAGACCAGGCCGCCGGTCTCGTGGCTGACGTTGGCCAGGAAGGCCGCCGCCTCCTGCTTCTTCACCGTGTCACTGCCGGTGGTGGCGAACGCGGGGTACTTTTTCATCGCATCGGTCAGACCGGCGTACGTGTAGAAGCCGTTGCGGCCCGGGAACATTTGGTTGAACTGGGCCTCGCTGACCACGAATCCACTCGCGTTGCCGCCGCCGCCACCGGTGCCGCCACCGGAGCAGCTGTACGGCGCCCAGAACCAGGAACTGATCACCGGGTCGTAACCGGGGTTCTCGTGCACGGCCTGGTAGTACTGCCCGTTGGTGTACTTCACGATCGCACCGACGGCGTAGTGCTGGCCGGCCACCCAGTTCGGGTAGTTGCAGGAACCGGCGTTCCCGCCGCCGCCACCGGTGCTGCCGCCGCCGTCGCCGCACGTTCCGTTGTCCTGCCACACGCCGGAGCCGCCGGTGCTCGGGGTCTCGTACTGCGTCCACCACTTGGCCAGCCAATTGTGGCTGTTGTAGGACACGGTGATACCGCCGGTGTAGACGGTGCTGTTGTTGTACGAGGCCGCACACGCCGCGGCGGCGTTCGACGCCGTCATCGGGATGATGGCGGCGGCCGCGCCGGCCAGGACGGTACCGATTGTCACCACGATGGCCAGGAGCCGTTTTCTGGGCATGGATCACCTCTCGCGCGATGGGGGGAGCGCACTTGTGAGCCGCGCATAGGCATCGACTCCACTAGATGCATACCGTTAGCGGCTACATCTGTAAAGAAACTTCAAGGTTTGGTCGAAGTCTCACCTTCCGGACGTTCCTGCCGAACTAGGGATGCTGGTCCCCGTACGCCCGGAGAGGTGCCGCTCCATGAACTTCATCCCCGAGGTCACGCTCTCGGAAGAGGCGTTCGTCGCCCGGCACCGAGTGCTGCGCCTGCTGCTCTGGGTACACGTCCCGGTGATCCTCGTGATCGGCTTCTTCACCGGGCAGCTCAGCCCGGCCCACCACGGGCCGGTGCTGCTGGGCGTGCTCGGCGGCGTGATGGTGTGCGGCGTGATCTCCGGCACGGCCACCGGACGGCGCAGCCGGGCCGTCGCCACCAGCGTCGGCTTCCTGCTGGCCGCGGACGCGCTTGTGCAGGCCGGCGACGGCCTGATCGACCTGCACTTCCACTTCTTCGTGGTAATCGCGCTGATCGGCCTGTACCAGGACTGGGTGCCGTTCGCGCTGGCCATCGGGCTGGTCGCGGTCCAGCACTTCGGCGTCGGCCTGCTCGCCCCGGAGCTGGTCTTCGGCGAGCACGCGATGCACGACTCGACCAAGCAGATGTTCGGCCGGGCAGTGCTGCACGCCACCTTCGTGCTGGCCATGGCCGCGGCTCAGGTCACGTACTGGCACTTCGACGCGGCGGTCCGCCGGGAGAACGAGCGGCAGCAGGCCGAGCTGGCCGAGGAAGGCGCGGTCCAGCTGCGTGCGGCGGCCGAGGAGGCCCAGCGTGAGCGTGAGGCCGCCCGCGCCGAGGCCGACGCCCAATTGGCCCGGGCCGAGCAGATGGCCGTACGGCTGGAGGATGTCCTGCAGCGCACCAGCGCGACCGGCGCCCGTCTCCGGACCGACGCTGACGAGGCCCTGAGCGGTTTCGAAGCGGCGCTGTCGGACGTGACCCGGACCGTGACCCACGCCAGCGACCAGGTCGCGACGACGTTGTCCGACGCCGGCTCGGCGCTGCACTCGCTGGCCGAGCTGCGCACGTCGGTGGCTGACATCGCGGCCATCGCCAACCTGATCCAGGCCGTCGCCGACCAGACCAACCTGCTGGCCCTGAACGCGACCATCGAAGCCGCCCGGGCGGGCGAGGTGGGCAAGGGCTTCGCCGTGGTCGCGGGCGAGGTCAAGCAGCTGGCCGGGCAGACCGCCCAGGCCACCGCCCGGATCGAGAGCACGGTCGCCGAGGTGACCGCCGGCGCGGCCGCGCTGGGCGACGCGGTGTCCGGCATGACGAGCCGGCTGGGCGCGGTCGCCGACACCCAGCGCCTGGCCGCCTCGGTCATGGTCGAGCAGGCCAACCTCGCGGCCGAGACCCGCAGCCTGGTCACGTCCGCCGCCAACGAGGTGGCGAACAGCGCGGCCGAAGCCGCAGCAAGCCTCTGACAGCGAGGAGCGCGTCGCCGCGCGCCTTTCACAGCGAGGAGCGCGTTGCGGCGCGCCTTTCACAGCGAGGAGCGCGTTGCCGCGCTGATGAGTTCGGCCTTCGAACGCTGCCGGCGCAGCCGTCACCGGGCGGAGGCCGAACTCATCAGCTCCCAGCGGCGCACGCGCGATCGAGCGCAGTCAGCACAGTCAGCACAGTCAGCACAGTCAGCACAGTCAGCACAGTCAGCACAGCTTGCCGGTCTTCATGTACTCGGCGCTGAGCAGTTCGGCGATCTGGATGGTGTTGAGGGCCGCGCCCTTTCGCCGGTTGTCGCCGGTGACGAAGAACGCCAGCGCCCGCGGGTCGTCCATCGTCCGGCGGATGCGGCCGACCCAACTCGGGTCGGTCCCGACCGCGTCGATCGGCATCGGGAACTCGCCCGCCTCGGGGTCGTCGACCACGATCACGCCGGGGGCGTTGCGCAGCACCTGCCGCGCCCCCTCGGCATCCACCTCGGAGGCGAACACCGCGTGCACGGCGACCGAGTGCCCGGTCACCACCGGCACCCGGACGCAGGTCGCGGACACCTTGAGGTCGGGCATTCCGAGGATCTTGCGCGACTCGTTGCGCATCTTCATCTCCTCGGACGACCAGCCCAGCGGCTCGTGGGCGCCCGACCACGGCACCACGTTGAGCGCCAGCGGCGCCGGGAACGGGCCGAGCTCGTCGCCGACCGCCTGCCGTACGTTGCCCGGACGCGAACCCAGCATCCGGTCGCCGGCCACCTTGCTGAGCTGGTCGTGCAGCGTGTCCACGCCGATCTGGCCGGCCCCGGACACCGCCTGGTACGACGCCAGCACCAGCTCCCGCAGCCCGTACTCGCGGTGCAGCGGCGCCACCGCCATGATCATCGCCATCGTGGTGCAGTTGGCGTTGGAAACGATCCGGCGCGGGCGCCGGGCCAGCGCTTCGCGATTGACCTCGGGCACCACCAGCGGTACGTCCGGGTCCATCCGGAACGCCGCGGAGTTGTCCACCACGGTCACGCCTCGGGCCGTCGCCACTGGGATCCAGTGCCGCGACACGTCGTCGGGCACGTCGAACATGGCCACGTCTACGCCGTCGAAGACCTCGGGCGCCAGTTCCCGTACGGTCAGCTCCTCGCCTCGGCAGGAGACCGTCCGGCCGGCCGACCGGGCGGACGCGATCAGCCGGATCTCGCCCCACACGTTGGCCCGTGAACTGAGCAGTTCGAGCATGACGGTACCGACGGAGCCGGTGGCTCCGATGACGGCGAGCGTGGGAAGCGCGACCACCTGGCTTACCGGCCGGTGCCGGCGTAGACCACCGCCTGCTCGGTCCCGCCCAACTCGAACTGGTCGTGCACCGCGCGGACGGCGGTGTCGAGGTCGCTGTCCCGGCAGACCACCGACACGCGGATCTCGGACGTGGAGATCATCTCGATGTTGACCCCGGCCGCGCCGATGCACGCGAAGAACGCGGCGGCGACCCCCGGGTGCGACCGCATGCCCGCCCCGATCAGCGACACCTTGCCGACGTGGTCGTCGAACAGCAGCTGCTTGAACTTGATCT
Organism: uncultured Actinoplanes sp.; assembly: GCA_964236515.1. Classification (GTDB taxonomy): domain Bacteria; phylum Actinomycetota; class Actinomycetes; order Mycobacteriales; family Micromonosporaceae; genus Actinoplanes. The sequence continues at coordinate 80,323 of CAXSDA010000011.1, read as the reverse complement.
GGTCGCCGATGCGGTTCAGCGCGTTCATCGCGGTCGGGCCGTCCGCCTTCGGCAGCGTGAACGAGATGTCCGTACGCCCGGTGCCCTCGGTCGACACGTTCTGCACGATCATGTCGATGTTGATCTCGGCCTGGGCCACGGTCTCGAAGATCCGGCCGGCCGCACCCGGTTCGTCGGGCACCCCGACGATCGTGATCTTGGCCTCGCTGCGGTCGTGGGCGACGCCGGTGATCAGCGCTTGTTCCACGTTCGGGTCCTCCATCGATCCGGTGACCAAGGTGCCGGGCTTGTTCGAGTACGACGAGCGTACGTGGATCGGCACGCTGAAGCGCCGCGCGTACTCCACGCATCGCAACATCAGCACCTTCGCCCCGCCCGCGGCCAGCTCGAGCATCTCCTCGTAGGTGATGTTCTTGATGTGCCGGGCGTTGGGCACGATCCGGGGATCGGCGGTGAAGACGCCGTCGACGTCGGTGTAGATCTCGCAGACGTCGGCGTGCAGCGCCGCCGCCAGCGCGACCGCGGTGGTGTCCGAGCCGCCCCGGCCCAGCGTAGTGATGTCCTTGGTGTCCTGGCTGACGCCCTGGAAGCCCGCCACGATGGCGATCGCGCCCTCGTCCAGTGCGGTCCGCAGCCGCCCGGGCGTCACGTCGATGATCCGGGCCTTGCCGTGCACGCTGGTGGTGAGCACTCCCGCTTGCGAGCCGGTGTACGACCGGGCCTCGTACCCGAGGTTGTGGATGGCCATCGCCAGCAACGCCATCGAGATGCGCTCGCCCGCGGTCAGCAGCATGTCCAGCTCGCGGCCGGGCGGCAGCGGACTGACCTGGTTGGCCAGCTCCATCAGCTCGTCCGTGGTGTCACCCATCGCGGACACCACGACCACCACGTCGTCGCCACCCTTGCGGGCGTCGACGATGCGCTCGGCCACACGTTTGATGCGCTCGGCCGTGGCGACCGACGAACCGCCGTACTTCTGCACCACCAGGGCCACGGCCGGCAACTCCTCACGTCTGGATCGATCGGCAATCAGCCTAGCCGCGCCCGTCCCGAGCCCCGCCACGCGATCCCAGAATCCGGCCTTCGACCGCGACACGCCGGGACGTTTCGGTGCGCACCTCCGGGCATACCCGGCACCGGAGGCGAGAATGATTCGGTGCGCTTGTGTTCCGCCGTGCGCGGATTGTCCGTGTTTGCCGCCCTCCTCGTGGCCGGCGGAACCGTCGCGGGCTGCGCCGGCAGTCCGCCCCCGGTCCCGCCCGCCCCGACCGCCTCGGACGCGCCCGATCCCAGCGACGCCGCCCGATCCGCACTCGCCGCGCGGGCCGCGCTGGCGCAGGACCACACGTTCGCCGCGCTGTACAAGTTCGTCCCGGACGACGGGCCGGCCCGCAACGTGGTGGCGACCGTGGCCGCCGACGGCAGCTGGCGGGTGGACATCGCCGCCGGCGCCCTCGGCGGCGCCACCGACGTGTCCGTGGTGTCGCTGCCGAGCGGGGTCTTCCAGTGCGGGCTGTCCTCGCCGACCAATCCGATCCAGTCCACCTGCGTGCTGGCGGCCAAGGCGGGCCGGGGACTGCCGAAGGACAGCGACCCGCAGGTGGAACGTGTGTTCCGGCAATGGCTGACCGTCTTCACCGACCGCCAGTCGGCGTTGTCGGTGAACCCGGCCCAGCGCCTCTCCGGGGCCACCGGGGACTGCTGGTCGGTCGACTCGATCCAGGCGTCGCTGGCCGCCCCGGTCGACGTCGGCATCTACTGCTACAACGCGGACGGCCTGCTCACGGCGGCCCGCGTCGACTTCGGCACGATCACCCTGGCCAGCACCCCGGTGGCCGCCCCGGCCAAGGTCAACCTGCCCGGCCCGGTCACCAGCGGTCCGCTGCTGGGCCTGGACGCGCCGCCCCCGCCGAGCGACGTGGCATCGGGCCCGCCCGCACCCTGAGTCGATCGGTGTAACATCACCATCGACATGTGGCAGTCGCTCCTTCTCCTTCGCTGCCGCGACGAGGCCCCATCCCAGGCCGGCACCTCGTCGCGGAGTTGACGCGCGCCGCCTTCCCGGTTTCGCCTCGTCAGGAGTTTTTCCATGTCCACCGACTTCTCCGTAGATAATCAGCGCCCGTCAGCGATGCCCTACGAGCGCTACCAGCCCTACCGGCAGCAGTTCGCAATCGACCTGCCCGATCGGCAGTGGCCCGCCCGGCACATCGATCAGGCCCCGCGCTGGTGCGCGGTCGACCTGCGGGACGGCAACCAGGCCCTGATCGACCCGATGTCGCCCGAGCGCAAGCGGCGCATGTTCATGCTGCTGGTCCAGATGGGCTACAAGGAGATCGAGGTGGGCTTCCCGTCGGCCAGCCAGACCGACTTCGACTTCGTCCGCCAGCTGATCGAGCAGGACCTGATCCCGGACGACGTCACCATCCAGGTGCTGACCCAGTGCCGCGAACACCTGATCGACCGGACCTTCGAATCGATCCGGGGTGCCAGACAGGCCATCGTGCACTTCTACAACTCGACGTCGGTACTGCAGCGCCGGGTCGTGTTCGGGCTGGACAAGAACGGCATCACCGACATCGCCACGTCCGGCGCCCGGCTGTGCAAGAAGTACCAGGAGATCTACACTCCGGACACCCAGGTCTTCTACGAGTATTCGCCCGAGTCGTACACCGGCACCGAGCTGGACTACGCGCTCGAAGTCTGCGCGGCCGTCATCGAGGTGATCGACCCGACTCCGGACCGCCCGCTGATCATCAACCTGCCGTCCACGGTCGAGATGGCCACCCCCAACGTGTACGCCGACTCCATCGAGTGGATGCACCGCCACCTGCCCCGCCGCGACTCGGTGGTGCTGAGCCTGCACCCGCACAACGACCGCGGAACCGCGGTGGCGGCGGCCGAACTGGGCGTACTGGCCGGCGCCGACCGGGTCGAGGGGTGCCTGTTCGGCAACGGTGAGCGGACCGGCAACGTCGACCTGGTCACGCTGGGGCTGAACCTGTTCTCCCAGGGCGTCGACCCGATGATCGACTTCTCGCAGATCGACGAGATCAAGCGGACCGTCGAGTACTGCAACCAGCTGCCGGTGCACGAACGCCACCCGTACGTCGGCGACCTGGTCTACACCGCGTTCTCCGGCTCGCACCAGGACGCGATCAAGAAGGGCCTGGCCGCCCTGCAGGCCGACGCCGACAAGGCCGGGGTCGAGGTCGACCGGTTCGACTGGGGCGTGCCCTACCTGCCGATCGACCCGAAGGACCTGGGCCGTACGTACGAGGCCGTGATCCGGGTCAACTCGCAGTCGGGCAAGGGCGGCGTCGCGTACATCATGAAGGAGGAGCACAAGCTCGACCTGCCGCGGCGGCTGCAGATCGAGTTCTCCGGCGTGGTGCAGGCGGTGACCGACGCCGAGGGGGGCGAGGTCGGCCCGCAGCAGATGTGGGACATCTTCGCCGGCGAGTACCTCGTCGACCACCAGATCTTCAGCGCGTTCAAGGTGGAGCGCTACAGCACGGCCACAGTGGACGGCAAGGTCGAGATCGACGTGGAGATCTTCCACCGGGGCGTCCGGCGGCCGCTGGCCGGTGTCGGCAACGGCCCGATCGACGCGTACGTCCAGGCCGTCAAGCCGCTCGACATCCAGGTACGCGTCCTGGACTACGTGGAGCACGCGCTCACCACCGGCGGCGACTCGCAGGCGGCGGCCTACGTCGAGTGCGAGGTCGGCGACCGTACGGTCTGGGGCGTCGGCATCGACCCGAACATCGTCAGCGCCTCCATCAAGGCCGTGACCAGCGCCATCAACCGCGCCCGGTAAAGCCACGCCAGCGAGGAGCGCGTTGCCGCGCGGATGAGTGCGCAC
>CAXSDA010000011.1:0-76358 GCA_964236515.1 uncultured Actinoplanes sp. | reverse complement strand
TGTGGCCGCTGCCGACGCAGTCGTCACCGGTCGCGGTGCGCACTCATCCGCCACCGGCGGCGCACGCGGGATCGAGCGCAGTCAGCTCAGTGCGCGTTGCCGCGCGGATGAGTGCGCACTGTGGCCGCTGCCGACGCAGTCGTCACCGGTCGCGGTGCGCACTCATCCGCCACCAGCGGCATACGCTCGACCGAGCGCAGTCAGCTCGGTCAGCTCAACCGGCGGGACGATTCACCCACCGGGGATGATCTTCGCGAAGCGGGCGTAGGACGCATACGCTGAGGGGCGTGCCCCCCTTTGTACGTCCTTTGACCATTGCTCTGCTCGTTCTCGTCACCGCGGCCGGGTGTGACGGCCTCAACCTGGACACCTCCGGCGCCGGCGGCGGCGCCTCGGCCGCGCCGGACACCGGCGGCACCGGCCACCCGGCCAACGTCCTCGCAACGCTCCAGGCGGCCAAGCCCGGATCGATGAAGGGGTACAGCCGGGAGAAGTTCCCGACCTGGCGCAAGACCGGCGAGAACTGCGACACCCGCGACTCGGTGCTCAAGCGGGACGGGACGAAGGTCAAGTTCTCCGGCTGCAACGTGGTCGCCGGCACGTGGAAGAGCATCTACGACGGCCAGGTGCTGAACTCGCCGACCAAGGTGGACATCGACCACATGGTGCCGCTGGCCAACGCGTGGCGATCCGGGGCGGCGGCCTGGACCACCGACAAGCGCGAGGACTTCGCCAACGATCTCGATGATCCGCAGCTGGTCGCGGTCTCGGCCAGTTCGAACCGGTCCAAGGGCGATCAGGACCCCTCGACCTGGAAGCCGAAGCAGACTGCCGACTGGTGCGACTACGCGAGTGATTGGATCGCGGTGAAGGCGCACTGGAAGCTGACGGTGACGACCGCGGAGAAGTCCGCGCTCGCGGACATGCTGGAGACCTGCTGATGATGACACCCGAACCGGCGGACAAGCCGACGACCCCACCCGCCGAGGCCGACGGCACGGCCATCCGGACCACTGACATCACCGCCGGGCCGGGCGGCGTGATGACCAACGAGGTCGGCGTCATCACCGGCGATCTCACCCTGCGCACCGAGTACGCCGCGGGCAAGGTCACCGTCCACGTCCAGTACAAGGACGCCGACGAGTGGTACGTGGTGACCGGCAGCAAGGCCAAGCTGGCCGACGTGGCCGACCTGGACGCCGTCCACTCGATCGTGGCCGGCATCCTGAACCGCCCCGAAGGCTGACGGGGCCACCGCGAAAGCTGACGGGGCCACCGCGCAAGCTGACGGGGCCACCGCGCAAGCTGACGGGGCCACCGCGCAAGCTGACGGAACCACCTCTAGGGCCGATCGGCAACCGCGTTTACCGATCGACCGTGCTGAATGTAGCGTCGGGGGCATGCGCCGATCCCCGCTGTTCCGCTTCGCCGTGCTCGCCGCCTCCGCTCTGCCGGTCGGATCCCTCCCGGCCGCGGCCGCGGCGCCGGTCGCGGCGGAGACGTCGCTGGCCGGCGTCATTCCGGCGCCGCTGGAGACGCACCCGCAGGCGGGCGCCGACTTCCGGCTCGGCCCACGGACCGTGATCCGCACTCAGCCCGGGTCAGCCACCGCCTTCCAGGTCGGCGCCCAGCTCGCCCGCGCGCTGCGCCCGGCCACCGGCTTTCCCCTGCCCGTACTCCCATTCGCACGGACGGCCGGGCCGACCGTGGCCCTGCTCCTCGGGCCGGCCGATGCGCGGCTCGGGGACCAGGGCTACCGGCTCACGGTGGACACCCGGTCGGTGGTGATCCGGGCCAACCGGGCCGCCGGACTGTTCGCCGGAGTCCAGACGCTGCGGCAACTTCTGCCGGCGGCGATCGACGCGACGACCGTCCAGCACCGGACCTGGATCGTGCCCGGGGGCCGCATCCTGGACCGGCCGCGGTTCGCCTACCGCGGCGCGATGCTGGACGAGGCCCGGCACTTCCACTCGCCGGACGACATCAAGGCGTACATCGACGAGATCAGCCGCTTCAAGATCAACTATCTGCACCTGCACCTGGCCGATGACCAGGGCTGGCGGATCCAGATCGACAGCTGGCCGAAGCTGACCGAGATCGGTGGCGCGGCCGGAACGGGCGTGGACGGGGTCGGCGGCGGCTACCTGACCAAGGCGCAGTACCGCGACCTGGTCCGGTACGCGGCGGCCCGCTTCGTGACCATCGTGCCCGAGATCGACATGCCCGGGCACGTGAACGCGGCGCAGGTCGCCTACCCCGAGCTGACCTGCGACGGGGTGGCGCCGCGGCCGCGGACCGACACCGAGGTCGGCTACAGCTCACTGTGCATCGGCAAGGACGTCACGTACCGGTTCGTCGACGACGTGGTGCGCGAGCTGGCCGCGATGACGCCCGGGCCGTACATCCACATCGGCGGTGACGAGGCCCAGGCGACCAGTGCCGCCGACTACCTGACCTTCGAGCAGAAGGTGCTGCCGATCGTGGCGAAGTACGGCAAGACCGCGTACGGCTGGAACGAGATCGCGAAGGCACCGACCGCCGCCACCGCCGTCGCCCAGTACTGGGACACCTCGCGCATCAACGCGAGCGTGGCCGCCGCGGCCGCGAACGGCACCAAGGTCGTGATGTCGCCGGCCAACCGGGCGTACCTCGACATGAAGTACGACGAGAACACTCCGCTCGGCCAGGACTGGGCCGGTCTCATCGAGGTGCGGACGGCGTACGACTGGGATCCGGGAACCTGGGTCCGCGGGGTTCCGGAGAGCGCGGTGCTCGGCGTCGAGGCACCACTGTGGTCGGAGACGCTGCGGTCCCTCAACGACATCGAATACATGGCGTTCCCGCGACTGGCCGCGATCGCCGAGCTCGGCTGGTCCCCCGCGGCCAGTCACGACTGGACGTCCTTCCGCTCCCGGCTGGGGGCGTACGGGCCGCGGTGGACCGCGCAGGGCGTGAATTTCTATCCATCGCCCCAGATCGACTGGAGTTAGGCCACGGCGCTCGGCGTGCGGCCGGCCACCACCTCGTCGTCCGAGATGGGGAAGTGGCACGCGGTCAGGTGCGACGCCGGGTCGCCGTCCTTCTTCACCAGCGGCGGTTCCTGGGTGGCGCAGATGTCCTGCGCCTTCCAGCACCGGGTGCGGAAACGGCAGCCGGACGGCGGGTTGATCGGGCTGGGCACATCGCCGGTGAGCAGGACCCGGTTGCGCTGGGCGACGTCCCGGCGTTCCGGGTCGGGCACCGGTACGGCCGACATCAGGGCCACCGTGTACGGGTGCCGCGGGCTCGCGTACAGGTCGTCGCGGTCGGCGATCTCCACGATCTTGCCCAGGTACATGACCGCGACCCGGTTGGAGATGTGGCGGACGACCGACAGGTCGTGCGCGATGAACACGTACGTCAGGTCGAACTCGCGCTGCAGGTCGTCGAGGAGGTTGACCACCTGGGCCTGGATCGACACGTCGAGCGCGGACACCGGCTCGTCCGCGACGATCAGCTTGGGCCGCAGCGCCAGTGCGCGGGCGATCCCGATGCGCTGCCGCTGACCGCCGGAGAACTCGTGCGGGTACCGGTTGTAGTGCTCGGGGTTCAGACCGACCAGGGCCAGCAGGTCCTGTACGGCCTTCCGGAGGCCCTGCGGGGTCGGGATGTTCTGCACCTGGAGCGGCGCCGAGATGATCGAGCCGACCGTGTGCCGCGGGTTCAGCGACGAGTACGGGTCCTGGAAGATCATCTGGACGTCGCGCCGCAGCGGCCGCAACTGGCCGACATTGAGGTGCGAGATGTCCTTGCCGTCAAAGACGATCTTCCCGCTGCTCGGCTCCAGGATCCGGGTGAACAGCCGGCCCGCGGTCGACTTGCCGCAGCCGGACTCACCGACCAGTCCCAGCGTCTCGCCGGACCGCACTGTCAGGTCGATGCCGTCGACCGCGCGGACCGCACCGATCTGGCGCTTGAGCAGGCCCTTGGTGATCGGGAAGTGCTTCTCCAGCCCGCTCACCTCGAGCAGCGTCTCGCCGGGTTCCGTGGCCGTGCCCGCCGCGGCGCTCGTGGTCTCGCTCATCGCTTACCTCCGCTACGCGGCTCGGCGCTCATCGCCCAGTCCATTCGCTCACAGGTTGGGGGCCACGTCATGCTGGAAGATCCGCCGCCGCTCGTCGTCGGGCAGGTGGCAGGCCACCGCGTGCTCACCGCCGTGCAGCAACGGCACCTCGGTGAAGGACCGGTCGCCGTTCTGGCCGGCGTACGGGCAGCGCGGGTGGAAGGCGCAGCCGGACGGCAGGTTGATCAGGCTCGGCGGGCTGCCCTTGACCGGGTTGAGCCGGTCGCGGACCTCACGGTCGAGACGCGGCATCGACCCCAGCAGACCCCAGGTGTACGGGTGCTGCGGGTTGCGGAACACGTCGGCGGCCGGCCCTCGCTCGATGACCTTGCCGCCGTACATGACGAGCACGTCGTCAGCCAGTTCGGCCACCACGCCGAGGTCATGGGTGATCATGATGACGGCCGAGTGGAACTCCGCCTGCAGGTCCCGGATCAGATCCAGGATCTGCGCCTGCACGGTCACGTCGAGCGCCGTGGTGGGCTCGTCCGCGATCAGCAGCTGCGGGTTGTTGACCAGCGCCATCGCGATCATCGCGCGTTGCCGCATCCCGCCGGAGAACTGGTGGGCGTAGTCGTTGAACCGGCGCTCCGGCTGCGGGATGCCGACCCGGTTCAGCATCTCGATGGCCCGTTCCCGGGCCGCCTTCTTGTTCACCCCGGGGTTGTGGATCCGGTACGCCTCGACGATCTGCGACCCGACCGTGAAGTACGGGTGCATGGCGCTCAGGGGGTCCTGGAAGATCATCGCCATCTTGCCGCCCCGCAGATGGCGCACCTGCTCGTCGCCGGCCCGGATGAGCTCGTCGTCATCCAGCCAGATCTCACCGGTGACCTTGGCGTTGCTCCGGGTCCGGTGCAGTCCGAGCACGGCCAGTGAGGTGACGCTCTTGCCCGAGCCGGACTCACCGACGATGCCGAGCGTCCGGTTCCGGTCGACGGCGAAGCTGGACTCGGTCACGGCCTGCACGATGCCGTCGTCCGTCTCGAACCGGACCGTGAGGTCCTTGACGTCGAGGAACGGGCGCGCGTTCGGATCGCGGGGCGTGGCCAGGCCGGCAAGCGGGTCGGTCGACATGCGATTCCCTTCTCAGCCGAGCCGCACGCGCGGGTCGATGATGCCGTACACCAGGTCGACGATGAGGTTCGCCATGACGATGAAGAACGCGGCGATCATGGTGACGCCGAGGATGATCGGCAGGTCGTTCTGCCGGATCGCGGTCAGCGCCTGGTACCCGAGACCGCGGAGATTGAAGACGGCTTCGGTGAGGATCGCGCCGCCCAGCAGCGCGCCCAGGTCGAGGCCGAAGATGGTGACCAGCGGGGTCAGGCCGGAGCGGAGGGCGTGCTTGCCGATCACCGTACGTTCGGGCAGGCCTTTGGCCCGGGCCGTACGGATGTAGTCCTCGCCCAGCGTCTCCAGCATGTTGGCCCGGGTGAGCCGGGCGTACGTCGCCGCGAACAGGAACGCCAGGGTGATCCAGGGCAGGATGAGGCCCACGAACCATTGCCCCGGATTCTGGGTTATCGGCACGTAGTTGGAGGACGGTAGCCAGCCCAGCCAGTAGATGAAGATGGCTGAGGTGAGCAGACCGGTGAAGTAGATGGGTAGGGACACTCCCGCGAGGGCGCCGGTCATCGCGCCTCGGTCCCAGATAGTGCCTCTTCGTAACGCCGATATCACGCCGGCGGCGACGCCGAGCAGTACCCAGAGGACGGCGGCGCCCAGGGCCAGTGACAACGTCACCGGGATGTCGCCGAGCAGCAACGGGGTGACCGCCTGGTCGGTCTTGAAGGAGTAGCCGAGGCAGGGCGCGCCGCAGTGCTGGACGTCGCTGCCGTTCGCGTAGTCGCGACCGGCCACCAGTCCTTTGAGGAACTTGCCGTACTGGACGATCACCGGGTCGTTGAGACCCAGCTTGATCCGGATGCCCTCGACCGACGCCGGGTCCGACGTCTTGCCGATGTACATCAGAGCGGGATCGCTCCCGGTGAGTTTCGGGACCGCGAAGAAGACTCCGAAGGTCACCAGGGTGACCACGAGCAGCGTGATGACGACGTTGATGAGCCGCCGGATGAGATAAGCCAGCACGACGTTCGGCCGGAGGAGGGCGGGCACCGGCTCCTTGGAGGAACCGGCACCCGCCCACCCGGGGGCGGCCTTCACCTGCCCTTCGATCTTCTGCCCGAACCCAGCGGGCGGTGGTGCCGAGTGTTACGGGAGGTGCGGTACTACTTGCCGTCGCTGACGCCGAGCGCCTGGAAGTCGATCATGCTCAGCGCCTGCTGCTCGTAGATGTTCGTCAGCCGCGGGTTGCGGTAGTTGAGCGCCTTGTCGACCACGAACGGCAGGTAGTAAGCGCCCTCCATGATCTTGTGGTTGATCTGGCTGTAGATGTCGCCGGCCTTGGTCGGGTCGGTCTCGGCGGCCGCCTGGTCGAAGAGCCCGTCGATGGCCGGGTCCCGGATCTCGGCGACGTTCGAGTTGCCACCCTCCGGGATGAACCGGCTGTCGGCCAGCGGCTGCATGTAGCCCGCGCCGGTCGGGTAGTCGGCACCCCAGCCGTAGATGATGATTCCGTAGCCCTTCTTCAGCACGTTGTTCGGCGAGCCGGTGATGGAGGCGAGCTGGGAACCGTCGTACTGCTCGATGCTGGCGGTGATGTTGACCGTCTTGAGCGCGGCCTGCAGCGCCTCGGCGGTCTTGATCTCGGCCGGCTTGTTGTTCCGAACCGCGATCTTGGTGGCGAAGCCGTTCGGCTGACCACAGGCGGCGAGCGCCTGCTTGGCCTTGTCCGGCTGCGACTTGCCCGGGAGGCGGTTGTACGGGTCGTACTTGGCGTCCGAGCCCAGGATGTTCGGCGGCAGCATGCTGGTGCCGATGTCGCCACCGGCGATCGGACCGCCGCGAGCGGCCTGGATCGACGTCGGGTCGGCCGCGTAGATGACGGCCTTACGGCAATCGATGTTGTTGAGCGGCGCCACCGTGGTGGTGAGACCCGCGTACCGGAGGAAGCCGGTGGTCGGGGTGTCCGAGTTGGCCTTCAGCTTCGGGTCCTGGAGGATCTTGGCCCGCGCGGCGGTCTGCACACCGGACTGGCCGACGTCGAGGTCCGCGGTGCCCGCGATGAGCCGGGCGTCCAAGTCGTCGGCGTTGGTGGTCACCGTCAGGTTGATCGCGTCCGGCAGCGCCTTACGGATCGTGTCGGTCGACTGGTCCCAGTTCGGGTTCCGGACGAACGAGGCACTCTTGCCCGGGACGATGCCGCCCTGCTTGAACATGTACGGGCCGGAGGAAGCCGGCGCCGAACCGTACTGCGCACCGGTGTCCCGCTTCTGCGGCACCGGACCGGAGCCCGGCATGGCCAGCAGGTACATGAAGTCCGAGTACGGCTTGGCCAGCTTGAAGGTGATCGTCGAGTCGTCCGGCGTGGTGACCGACTTCAGGCCCAGCTTGTTCGGGTCGGTGTCCTTGTACGGGCCGGGGTACTTCTGACCCTGGTCGAGGACGGCCGGCAGGTACACCGGACCACCCTGGATGACATCGCTGGCGAAGATGCGCTCGACGCCGTACTTGATGTCCTTGGAGGTGATGGCCGAGCCGTCATCCCACTTGATGCCGCTCTTGAGCTTGAACGTGTACGTCAGCTTGTCCGCGCTGATCGTCGGCTCGGCCGTGGCCAGGTCGGGAACCAGCTTGAGTCCGTCCTTGCCCGGAGCGGCGGCGTAGTCCACCAGCTTGCGGGTGTAAAGGCGGTTGAGGTTCCAGACGAACGCGTAGTACCCACGAGCCGGGTCCCACGAGTCGGCGTCCTGCGCGGTCCACAGATTGAGCGTCCCGCCCTTCTTCGTGCTGGCGTTGAGCACGCCGGTCAGCGCGGCGTTGTATCCGCCGCTGCCGCTCGACGAGCCACCTGTGCTTGTGCTCTTGGACCCACCACCGCACGCAGCGGTGGTCAGCCCCAATGCGACGGCGACCGTGGCGGCCACCATCACTCTTGTCTTGCCTGCCACCTGTTCTCCTACCTCCTCATACAGCGGAGTGAACTGCCCCGCGGAACATGCGATGTGAAAACCCGGCCCCTGGGTCAGCGGGCCTTGGGATCGAGCGCGTCGCGCAAGCCGTCACCGAAGAGGTTGAAGGCGAGCACCGTGATGAAGATCATCGCGCCGGGAACGATCATGTACATCGGGTCGGACGTGTAGTAGCTCACCGCGTCGGACAACATCCCGCCCCAGGACGGGTTCGGCGGCGGGATGCCGACGCCGAGGAAGCTGAGTGCCGCCTCGGTCAGGATGTTGGTCGGGATGATGAGCGTCGTGTAGACCAGGATCGGCGCGGCCAGGTTGGGCAGCAGCTCGCGGAACAGGATCCGCGTCGACCGTGCCCCGAGGCTCTTCGACGCCTCGATGAACTCCCGTTCGCGCAGCGACAGCGTCTGGCCGCGGACGATGCGGCCGATGTACGGCCAGCCGAAGAACCCGATGACCACGACCAGCACCAGTACGCGCGACCAGCGGCCGCCGAAGCCGAACAGCGTGGGCGGCAGGACCGAGACCAGGGCGATGGCGAAGAGCAGTTGCGGGAACGCGAGCAGGAAATCCATGACGCGGCTGATCGCCGCATCCACCCAGCCACCGAGGTAACCGGCCGCAAGTCCGAAGACGACGCCGATGATGGTGGAGAGGAAGGCCGAGAGGAAGGCCACCGAGAGCGAGGTCTGCGCGCCGTAGACGATCCGGCTGAACACGTCGCGGCCGGACGTGGGTTCGACGCCGAGCAGGAACTGCCGGCTGATGCCGCCGAGCTTGCCGATCGGCACGCCGATGGTCGGGTCGATCTTGTCGATGTGGTACTCGTCGATCGGGTGACCGAACAGGGCGGTCAGCACCGGGGCGAGGAGCGCGACGACGATCAGCACGATGACCACGATGCCGCCGGCGATGGCGATCTTGTCCTTCTTCAGACGCCGCCAGGCGATCTGCCGCAGCGACCGGCCCGCAATCGCCTGCTCGCTGGGGGCTCGCTCATCGGCCGCGTCGGCAGTGGGCGTCGTGGTCTCATCGGAGATTGACGCCTCCGGGCCAAGCGACATCTAGCGCCGGTCCTCTCCCAGCAACCGGCGCAACGGGGCGACCATGGCCCTCGGCACGCCGGGCAGGACGCCCGCCGACCGGAAGCGATGGCTCCCGCAGCGTCCGGCAACCGATCGGTCATCGCATGCCTCGAGTGCCGACCCCCGTCGCGCCGGCCAGGTCCAGCCGGAGCCACGAAGGCACTCAACGGCGGGTTGTGCCGCCATCGTTAGGAACATTCACCTAACGTGGTTCGCCGGTCAAGCTCGCGGACACTCTCGGACGGTTCCGTGTCTAGAGCGTGATGCTGCCGTGACCTGCCGCCTCACCAAACGGAAGCTACCGGCTAGATGCCTTGCAAGCAGCGAAAAGGTCGCAAACCGACGCTAGAGCGTGACGAAGCTGTTACTGATGGTAATCGGCACGGTGATGCTTTGCGGCTTTCGTGCTGTCAGGCGATCACGTGGTCACAAACCTGTGTGACATCGGTCGGAAGTGGCCGGGCGTTTCCGTCACAGCGCACAGCTTCCTCACACGGCCCGGCTCTCAGACTGCCCGGCGCCCTTCGAAGGCCCGTCCCAGCGTGATCTCGTCGGCGTACTCGAGGTCGCCGCCGACCGGCAGGCCACTGGCCAGCCGGGTGACGGTTAGGCCCATGGGTTTGACCAGCAGAGCCAGGTACGTCGCGGTGGCCTCGCCCTCGGTGTTCGGGTCGGTGGCCAGGATGAGTTCGTTCACCTCGCCGGTGCCGAGCCGGATCATCAGCTCCCGGATCCGCAGGTTGTCCGGTCCGATGCCCTCGAGCGGATTGATCGCGCCGCCCAGAACGTGGTAGCGGCCGCGGAACTCACCGGTCCGCTCGACCGCCACCACGTCCTTGGGCTCCTCAACCACGCACAGCACCTCGTTCGTACGGCGGGTGTCCCGGCAGATGCGGCACTGCTCCGACTCGGCCACGTTGAAACAGATCGTGCAGAACCGGACCAGCTCCTTGACCCTGCGCAGCGCGGTGGCCAGCCGGTTGACATCGACCGGGTCGGCGGACAGGACGTGGAAGGCGATCCGCTGGGCGCTCTTCGGGCCGACGCCCGGGAGCCGCCCCAGCTCGTCGATCAGGTCCTGGATGGCGCCTTCGTACACGCGTTACCTCTCCGCTTCCGTCCGAGCCGCCGGGTCAGAACCCGGGAAGGCCGCCGAGTCCGCCGCCCAGGCCACCCAGGCCACCGGTGACCGGGCCCATCTTGTTCTCGGTCAGCTCGCGGACCGCCTCGGCCGCGTTGTGCAAGGCGGCCAGCACCAGGTCCTCGAGCGTCTCGACGTCGTCCGCGTCGACGGCCTTCGGGTCGATCTTGACCGACTTGTACTCGCCCAGTCCGGTCGCCGTCACGGTCACGAGACCGCCACCGGACGTGCCGGTCACCTCGGCCGCGGCCAGTTCGGCCTGCGCTTCGGCGACCTGCTGCTGCATCTTCTGGGCCTGCTTCATGATCTGCTGCATGTTCGGCTGTCCACCAGGACGCACGGCCGGCTCCTTGTTCGCGGTGAGGGATGGTTCCCGGGTACGGGACGTTTCGCCTGCAAGGGTAGTGCTGCTTTGCACAGTTCCCCGCAACCCCCCGCGCCACGCGCGTCCCGCCGGATCGGCCGCGGGCCCGGCTCAGACCTCGCCGATCTTCTCCGCCCCGAACGCCTCCTTCAGCAGCTGCATGGCCTGCTGCTCACTGCTCTGCCGGGCGGTCTTCTCGTCGATCACGTCGTCGAGCGGCTCGTCGCCCGGGTCGAACCCTTCGATTCCGGGCGCCGGACCGTCGTAGTCCGGGTCGTAAGGCGGCTCCTCGGCCCCTGACCCGTCCGCCCAGCCGTCCGAGCCGGTGCCCGACGACGCACCGCCCCGGGCACCCGCCGTCGTCGAGGGCTGTGCCACGGCGGCTCCGCCGGTTCCCGCCGCGGCCGAACTGTCCGGCGCGGCGGTGGTCCCGGCCGCGCCCGAACCGCCTCGCCCGGCGTTCGCGGCCGCCGCTCGGGCCGCGGCCACCGCGGCGCTGACGGGGCGGACCGGCACGGAAGGCGCGCCGGCCGGGGCCGGGTCCGCGGGCCGGCTCGGAGCCGGGTTCGCTCGCGCCGGAGAGTCGACCGGCGCGCTGACCACCGGAGCGTTCGCGGCCGGAGCCCGAAGGGCCGGAACGCCGGCGACCGGCGCGCTGACCGGGACACCCGCGGCCGGGGCGTTCACGACCGGCGCGTTCACCGCCGGGACGGTCGCGACCGGCGCGTTCACGGCGGGAACGTTCGCCGGGACGTTCGTGACCGGCGCGTCGGCCACCGGCGCGTTCATCGCTGAGACGTGCGGGACCGGCGTGGTTGCCGGGTCGGGCCGCGTGGCTGCCGCGGTTGCGCCGCCGGTACCTGCGGCCCGGTCGGCGTCGTCGCGACCGGAGTCCACGGGCGACGGAGATGCCGCCGTGGAGGCGCGGCCGCCAGGTTTGGCCGGTTCTGGCCAGTCGTCGTCATCGGCGGCCGGTACGCCCGCCGAGGCCCGGGCCGGGCTCGCCGCCTCTCGCTGACGGGTCGCCGGAGCGTTCTGCGCCGGAGTCCGGTGGCCGCCGGCAGCCGGACCCCGCTGACCGCTGCCCCCCTGGTCCGGGACCGACCCACCGCCCTGAGCCGGACCGCCCTGGGCCGGACCGCCCTGGGCCGGACCGCCCTGGGCCGGACCGCCCTGAGCCGGACCGCCCTGAGCCGGAGCCGCCCGGCGGACCGGAGCGGGCTCGGCGGCGCCGTCGCCGGCCACGTCGCAGCGGATCTGCCAGCGGCCACCGAGCGCCTCGTACAGAGCATTGGACAGCATCTCGGGCTCGGCCGAGACCATCCGGGCGTGGGCCGGGAACCGGAACGTCAGCAGGACGGTCTGGCCGTCGAGATCCCGCACGGTGGCCCCGGACGCGAGCGCGGCGATCTTCTTGCTCTGCCGCCCGACCGCCGTGACGATCTCCGGCCACACCTCCCGGATGGAAGCCGCGGACAACTGCCCGGGCGCGGCCGCGGCCGCCTCGACCTCGTCCGGCTCCTCGGGCGCGTCCGGCAGCACCCCGGCCGGCTCGGCCCGCACCGGCACAGCAGCCGACTCCGGCACCGCGACCGACACCGCAGCCGGCTCCGGCACCGCGACCAGCTCGGGCCCCACCGGCTCGGCCACTGCCGGCTCTAACGACAGCGACGCAGGCCGCGCCGGCTCTCGCTCCGGCTCTGGTCGAGCTGGAAGCGGCTCCGCCCGCAACCCGGCCGGTCCCGCCTCCGGCATCGCCGACGGGGGTTCGATCGCCGGGTGCTCGTCCTCGTCGTAGTCAGGCTCGGGCGGTAGATCGTCGGTTCCGGCAACGTCCGACCAGTCCGGGGCGTCGGCCGCCGCTTCACCGGACTCAGTTGGCGGGACAGCGGACACGGTGGACTCGGCGACCGGACCCGGCACCGGACCCCGCCGGGCAGCCGCCGCGGCCGCGGCCCGTGCCGCCGACAACCCGCCACCATCCGGACCACTCGTCGCCGCCGGCGAGCCGCCACCGGGGTCTCCGCCGGAATCGATCGGCCGGGCGGCGACCGTACTGCTGCTGCCGCCGGAGGAATCGGAAAGCGTGAGCCGGCGCTCCATCCGCTCCAGACGCTGGAGCAGCGCCCCCGCCGAATCGTCGGCGCCGGGCAGCAGCATGCGCGCCGTGATCAGTTCCAGCAGCAAGCGGGGCGCGGTCGTGCCGCGCATCTCGACCAGGCCGTTGTGCACGATGTCGGCGCACCTCGACAGCGTGGCCGGGCCCAGCCGGGTGGCCTGCGCCGACATCGCGTCGAGCTGATCCGCCGGGCCGTCGATCAGGCCCTTGGCCACCGCGTCCGGCACCTGCTGCAGCACGATCAGGTCCCGGAAGCGTTCCAGCAGGTCGGACGCGAACCGCCGCGCGTCGTGGCCGGCCTCGGCGACGCGGTCGATGGTCGAGTACGCGGTGGCGCCGTCGCCGGCGGCGAGGGCGTCGCACATCTCGTCGATCAGCGCCACGTCGGTGACACCGAGCAGGGAGACCGCCCGCGGGTAGGTCACACCCTCCGGTCCGGCGCCGGAGATCAGCTGGTCGAGCACCGACAGCGTGTCCCGCGCGCTGCCGCCGCCGGCCTTGACCACCAGCGGGAACACGGCCGGCTCGACGTGGATGCCCTCGGCCTCGGTGAGCTGCTGGAGGTACGGCCGGAGCACGGCCGGCGGGATGAGGCGGAACGGGTAGTGGTGCGTCCGCGACTTGATCGTGGCGAGCACTTTTTCCGGCTCGGTGGTGGCGAAGATGAACTTGACGTACTCCGGCGGTTCCTCGACCAGCTTGAGCAGCGCGTTGAAGCCGGCCGACGAGACCATGTGGGCCTCGTCGATGACATAGATCTTGAAGCGACTGCTGGCGGGCGCGAAGAACGCCTTCTCCCGCAGGTCGCGGGCGTCGTCCACACCGCCGTGGCTGGCCGCGTCGATCTCGATCACGTCGATCGACCCGGCGCCGTCGTTGGCCAGTGACTTGCAGGACCCGCAGACGCCGCACGGCTCGGGGGTCGGCCCGCGCTCGCAGTTCAGCGAGCGGGCCAGGATACGGGCGCTGGAGGTTTTGCCGCAGCCGCGCGGGCCACTGAACAGATACGCGTGGTGCAGCCGGCCGCTGCGCAACGCCTGCGACAGCGGCTCGGTGACGTGTTCCTGCCCGATGACCTCGGCAAACGTCCGCGGACGATACTTGCGGTAGAGCGCGAGTGTCACGCCTGTCCTCCCTCAACGACCGCGCCATTGTCCGTCGGGGGTATGACAAGAACAAACGTGAAGACCCCCCGTGCACCCGTCAGAGCCCGCTTATCCTTGCTGCCTTCCGGCCCTGGGGAGGTTCACGAGATGCACGCCGCACGAGGGGCTGGCATCAGCGTACCTGGCGGAGTCCGGCCCTCGCCGCGCCCTCCCGCTGATACGTCCGGGCCGCCGGTTCTGTATCCTGATCGACGGAGGATTCGCCTAGGGGCCTAGGGCGCACGCTTGGAAAGCGTGTTGGGTTAACACCCTCACGAGTTCGAATCTCGTATCCTCCGCCAACTCAACGAACGTCAAGGCCGGACCTGCGGTGGGTCCGGCCTTCGTCGTCCGGGCGTGGCGACGCCGCGTTTCGCAAGCTTGAAAACGGGCAAATCGGGGCATGATGTACCGCCATGACCGTTAAGTCACATTCCCCCGCGCGGCTGGTAGCAGCCGCATTTGCTCTGAGCGCAACGACCGCGCTGGTGGTCGCCCCCCAGCCGGCCATGGCCTCGTCCCACCGGTCCTGCACGATCGTCAAGCACTCCAACACCAGCGGAGTGACCAAGGCCGGCCATGCGACCGCGACCGTCGTCGTCGACGGCATCAAGCTGACCACCGCCCCCTCGCAGAACGACGACCAGGTCAGCTGGAAGTCGATGTTCTCGCGCCCGGTGCCGGCCAGCACCGTCACCGAGGTCAGCTACGAGACGCAGAAGCTCGACACGGCCGGCGACGGAGTCAACGACGCCGCTCTTCCGGGGTACGTGTTCTACGTTCACACCCCGGCCGGTGACGGCAACCTGGTCTACGAGCCGTACTACTACACGGGCGACCTCGGCATCGGGAACCCGCCGCGCAAGCTGCGCACCGAGTGGAACGTCCTGGACGGCAAGCTGTGGACGTCGTCGTCCACGATCAACCAGATGGCCCCCACCGCTGGTGGACCGCCGACCAAGACCTTCGCCCAGGTCGTCGCGGACAACCCGAAGATGACCGTGACCGGCATCGGCTACAACCTCGGCACCTACAACACCGGCGTCATCTCGATCCTGGACGAGCAGCGGTTCGCCACCCGGACCGACTGCACCGAGCACCAGTGGTCCACCGGCTTCTCCAGCAACGTCTGGTGGCCCTGGTCCTTCCTGCACCGCTGATGCCGTACGGGCGCGGGTAGCTTCCACACCATGACTGTCGAATCGGTGTGGGACTACCCGCGCCCGCCGCGCGTCGAGCGCACCACCGCCCGCATCACCATCCGGCTCGGGGACGTGACCGTGGTCGACAGCGACCGCTGCCATCGCGTCCTCGAGACGTCGCACCCGCCGATCTACTACGTGCCCCGGGATGATGTCCGAGCCACTCTCGAACCGTCGCCCGGCCGCTCGTACTGCGAGTTCAAGGGCGCCGCGAGCTACTGGGACCTGGTCGCCGGCGAACGCCGGGTGCCCAACGCGGCCTGGTCGTACGAAAAGCCTTCGGAGCCGTACGCCGTGCTCACCGGCGCCCTCGCGTTCTACCCCGGCCGGGTGGACGAATGCCGGGTGGACGGCGAGCTGGTGCGGTCGCAGGAAGGCGACTTCTACGGCGGCTGGATCACCGACGCGATCACCGGCCCCTTCAAGGGCGCCCCGGGCACAGCCGGCTGGTAACGCTCAACCCGTTGGCCGTACGGCCGAATGGGCTGACATGCGCAACCCGTACAGCCGTGACGGGAAGTGGCTGTGGACCGGCCAGGAATGGGTTGCTCTGCCGCCCGCTCCTCCACGGGAACCGGCCGCACTCAGCCCACCGCTACATCTGGCCCTCGGCCTGACCGGCCTGGCCTTGGTGATCGCGACGCTGTTCACGGTCGTGCTGACGATCGTCGGCCCGGATCAGATCTGCGCCGCCGCGATGGCGTCCTCGACCTCCGGGAACACCGCGAAGTAGCGGGTCAGCCCCACGGTCTCCAGCAGCTGGACCAGGAACGGGTTGGCGCCCGCGAAGCTCATCCAGCCGCCCCGGGCGGTGATCACCTGTTTGCTGGTGATGAACGCGCTCAGCCCGACCGAATCGCAGAACTTGAGCTGCGCCACGTCCACCACGATCCGCGGCACCGTCCGCTCCAGCAGGTCGGCCAGCGCCGTGTGCAGCTGCGCGGCGGCGTCGGCGTCGAGTTCGCCGGTGAGGTGGAGCACGGCGACGTCAGAACGATGATCGGTCACGGTGGCCTGCATGGAGTCACTTTCGTCCGGTTTACGCGCAAAGTATGGTAGATCGGCGTGGCCCCCGGACGGCGGACCTCCGGTCCGTCGTGGTTGCGCGTACCGCAGCCGGATGCCGCTGAACTCCAGCGAGCCGGCCGCCGCGGCGTC
The DNA here is from genome assembly GCA_964236515.1 of uncultured Actinoplanes sp. GTDB lineage: Bacteria > Actinomycetota > Actinomycetes > Mycobacteriales > Micromonosporaceae > Actinoplanes. Next base: position 60,011 of record CAXSDA010000011.1, on the reverse strand, counting down.
GACGAAACCCCAGATATCCGGCAGTACGCGCAACTGGATGCCGGCCGCCGCGTGCCGTCCGAGCAGATCACCGACCGGTTCCGGCGGCCCGAGCGGAACCACCTCGGTTCGGGCCACCATCGCGTACGGGCGGGGCTCCCCGATCGGCCGGAACGCCGCGGCCAGCCGGCAGTACCCGGTCCACGCCATGGCCCGCGGGCAGTCGCGCGGGAACCAGTAGGCGGGCGCCTGCGCGGCGTCGACGGCCCAGACGTACGGCTCGGCCTCGGCGCTGATCGGCGCCACGTGTGGCCGGAAGCGCGTGATCGTCGGATCCTCGGAAAAGTGCAGGACCCCTCCGGCCGCGGGTCGCAGTTGCTCCTCCTGAGGAGACGACTCCTGACGAAACGACTCAGGACGAGACGACGGGCAGAAACATCGGGCCGGATCCCGAAGCGGAGATCCGACCCGATGGTGTTCGGCTGAGCCGTTGAGATTGGTTTCAGTAAGTCGGCACAGCCCGGCTCCTGGCGCTCAGATCTTGCGCCACCGCCAGCGCGGCCCTCGCCACGCGTCGGCCAGGATCATGGCTGATGCCTGGCCTGGACACTGCTGCACCTTGGATTTGCCCTCGGGGCCACCCATCTGGGCTTCGACCTCCCAGGCCTGTCCATCGGTACGTACGTAGACGTCCCGACGTGCAAATCGGGAGTCACCATTCCACCAGTGATGCTCAACTCTCACCTGGTCAACCTTAGGGCAGCCATCGACGATTGCGGCTGAGGCAATCTGTGAATCTTTCTCACTATCCGGCGTAGCGACCTTGACCGATCCGTTGTTTTTCGGCCACAAACCTTGCGCTCCCGGGTGTGTATTAGGGCAGTTTGTTAAGTGTGACCGTGGGTAGTTTCCGCAGGTAGCGGCCCTGCGTCGAACTGGCTCCGTCGCGACGAAACGGCACCGTTACGTCTGTGTGACTTGAACAGGTCTTTTGATCTTGTTGCCGGCGGCCTACGGTTCCTCCCGAGAGCCGAATCGACGCACGGAATTTTTGCACATTCCGTAAGGTGAGACGCGCTCGTGCAGCTCCGACCGCGACCTGTGGAAGTCAACGAAGAAGGGCGCGGGCGGATACGACGGGGCCTCAGGCCGGCTGCCACAGCTCGATCCGGTGGCCCTCCGGATCGGTCACCCAGCCGAATCGGCCGACGCCCTCCATCTCCTGCGGCTCGTCGGCGACCTCCACGCCCTTGGCGCGCAACTGGGCGAGCATCGCGTCCAGGTCGCGGACCCGGAAGTTGAGCATGACCTGCTGCGTGCGGGAGCCGAAGTAATCGGTCCCGGACTCGAACGTCGCGAACACCGTCGGCCCGGCGTCCGGATTCCAGAGCCCGTTCTCGTCGGCGTCCAGGCCCAGACAGTCGCGATACCAGGCACCCAGAGCCTTCGGGTCGGCCGCCCGGATGAAGTACCCACCAATTCCCAGCACACGTTCCATGCCGCCATCCTCCCAGCCCGCCGGAGACGCGGAAGCGCCCGGTCGCTCAACGGAGAGCTACCGGGCGCCTCGCTTGCCGATTGGCGGTGGTGAAGGGATTTGAACCCTTGGAGGGCTTGCAAACTCACACGCTTTCGAGGCCGGCGACCTACCGTTCGGCACTAAGCGGCACCGTTCGTGAGCGGCACGACCCTCCCGCCGCTCGCACCTCGACGGCTAGCACCGACGACATCCTCAACTCCCACATACCCCCCCAAACGGTGAGCAACTGTGGACCAAAGGCGCGATCGGGCCTGACAAGACAATCGAAGCAAGCGACGGCAACGTGTTCTCGAAGCACTCGACGCGTTTCTGTACCTAGCAGGCGCGGCGCTTCGGCGACCCAAAACCCGACGGAACTGCACCAAGGCAGGAATTTCTGACTGACAGTTCGCAGGCGGCCACAACGGCGCCGACTACGACGAGGCTCGCTGACAGCAACGCGCCGACGTCAACGGGCTAATCAACAACACCGACCTCCCCCTGCTGCACACGGCGGTCTCCGGCACCGGCACCGTGGTCGAGGGCTACTGGCGACGGCCAGGCGGTCATCTTCCGGCTGGGCCACACCCATCACCTGGTTCGGCCAGCGGTACGCCGCACACCGGTGGTTGCCGGACCCGTTTCGGCGGTCAGCGCGCAGCTGCGGATGTCGGCCGGCTCACCGGCAAGAGATCCTATTCGCCATCGTCTCTGTTTATGTCATAAACGGCCGGGCATAGGTGGGGCGGGATACGTTGTGGCGTCGTAGTTGGCAGGTCGTAATGGTGATCGCTGGCTGGTGATGTCCCTCGTTTCCGTTTTTGGCGCGGTTCATTCGGGTCGCGCCGCCCCCGGAGGAGAGGATCCGTTGTGATCACCCAGAACGACATTGCCCGACTGTCCGACGCCGACGTATACGACACAGACGGTGACAAGATCGGGTCCGTGGGCCAGATCTACCTGGACAACAACACCGGTGACCCGGAGTGGGTGTCGGTACGCACCGGCCTGTTCGGCATGAAGGAAACGTTCGTCCCCCTGCAGCAGGCCAGCGTGTCCGACGACCGGATCACGGTTGCGTTCGGCAAGGAGCAGGTCAAGGGCGCTCCGCAGATCGACGCCGACGGTCAGCTCAGCCCCGCCGACGAGGACCAGCTCTACACCTATTACGGGTTCTCCTCCACCGACGGCAACCTCACCACCAATGACGGCACCTACCAGGCCGACGACTACCAGGCCGCCGACACCCACCAGAGCGGCGACGCCGGCGTCCGCGACCGCGGCGACACCGGGTACACGCCGAGCGGAGACGACGCGACGATGACCCGCTCCGAGGAGCGGCTGGTGGCCGGCACCCGCACCCAGGAGGCCGGTAAAGCGCGGCTGCGCAAGTACGTGGTCACCGAGCAGCAGCAGGTGACCGTTCCGGTCTCGCACGAGGAAGTGCGGTTGGAGCGTGAGCCGATCACCGACGCCAACCGCGGTGACGCCTACGACGGTGCGGAGATCACCGAGGCCGAGCACGAGGTCACCCTGCACGCCGAACGTCCCGTGGTCGACACCGAGACGGTGCCGGTCGAGCGAGTCCGGCTGGGTAAGGAGACTGTCCACGACGAGGAAACCGTGAGCGGTGAGGTCCGCAAGGAGCAGATCGAGTTCGACGGCCCCGACGACCAGAACCGCCGCTAGATTCTTCGTGCGCGGCCCCGGCACCCCACCATGTTCACCACGGTGGGGTGCCGGCTGAATCTTGACCGGCGCCGAGGTGACGATCGCCGCGGCGGCCGCCATAGGGATCGCCAGGCGCACTGCTCCTACCCATACCGGGGAGGAGCCGTCACGGACTCAGTGAAACAGTTTGATGCTGGATGACGGAACTGAGATGTAGTGGCCTTGCTGTGTGAGTTGGTCGGCTCCCTCGCTGCCGGTGAGGCCGACGCCGGCTGCGAAGGTGTCACCAGCGGCCTTGACCACGCCGGTGAAGTTGACGGCGTCGCCTTTCTTGACTTGGTAGTCGGACTCGCCGTGGGTCCCGGACAGCTGCACCCATAGTCGGTTGGTGGTGCCGGTCCCGACCCAGAAGCCTTCATCGGCGGGTACGGACTGGACCAGTACCCCATGACCGACGGCCTGCTCGCCGTCGTGTCCGCCCTTGCTGATGTTGGTCGGTGCGCTGAGCAGATCGTCACCGTTGGCGGTGACCGTCCCCGGAGCACTCGTGTCCCCACCGAGCTGACCAGAACTGGATGTCGACGGCGAGGGCGTCGTGGTGGCAGTAGAGGTGGTGTCGGTCGGAGCCGCCGTGGCGGTACTCGTGGACGTTCCGGGTGGAGAATCCGACTTGTTGTCGTTCCCGCAGCGCGTCAGCAGAAGCAGCAGCGCAATGAGAACGATCAAACCGATAATCAGCGGCAAAACCCATTTACGGCGACGAGGTTCACCCCCGGCGGGAGTGGCACCCGCAGGGCGCGATGCGGGACGGTTCGGATTCGACATGTTATTCCACATTCCCCATCCCATACAGGCAAAACTCACGGTCGTACCATTTCGCGCGTTTCACTCTCACGGGGAAAGCGGAAGGTCCGGAAAGACCGTGGTGAGGAACATTATTCTCGACGGAACCGAGCCTGGTGTTTCCTTCAGGAATGCGGTACTGGTGACGTTCCAGGGATTTCAGCGCTCGGCGGATGCGGATTTCTGCGGCAAGGGGCGGTGTTCTGACTCAGGCGTGCGGATTGTGGCCTTCGGACGAAGGCCACCATCCATCATCTGGTCACGTGGATCCGTGACACTCTGCTAATGCCACCGTTGGTGATGGTGGGTACCGTCAGTATTCGTTCGGGTCGTTACGCAGCGGCTGGGTGGGACTGGTGTACGGGTCGCTGCCGGCGGGCGTCGCAGGGGTGTGACCGACACCGGCCGGAGTGGTGCGGCCGGTGAGTTTGCCGGTCTCCTGGGCGGCGGCGTTGAGCCAGCCTTCCCACCGGTTCTGCATGGGCTTGATGAGGCCGCCGCCGGCGCCGACGATGATGACGCCGCCGATGATCGCCAGGACGGTGATCAGGATCGGGGTGGTGACAGTGGTGGCGACGCCGATCTGGTTGAGGGCGGCGATGATGCCCAGGCCGAGGATGAACACCGAGGCGATGTTCGCCAACAGTTTGCCGTAGGACAGGCCGGCCAGGCTGCCGCTGATAAGGTCTTTGACGCCCTTAGCGATGGCGGACGCGACCACGATGATGATGATCGCGACGAAGGCCTGCGGAAGCCAGCCGACGACCGAGGTGATCAGCGACGAGATCGGGTTGGGACCCCAGATCCCGAACGCGAGCTGCAGGGTGAACAACAGGATGGCGTAATACACGAGCTTCGCGACGATGTCGCTGGCGTCGTACTTGGAGTGAGCGAGGGCGGTCTTGACGCCACCGCGTTCTACGAGGCGGTCGAAGCCGACCCGCTCCAGGATTTTATCGACGAGTTTGCGGACGGCTTTGGCGATGAGCCAGCCGATGACCAGGATCACGATGAACGCGAGCGCCTTGGGCAGAAACAGCAGAATCGAACGCAGCATGTCACCGACGCCGTCAGCGAATCTGTGTGCCATGTCGAGAGGGTCCTTTCGAAGCAATACACGAGGGATGGGGGTACCGGCAAACCCCATGGACCGCGGAGAACCGGTCATGGGCCGAGCTCCCCGGGGGGTGTTCCGGTAACGAAGCGTGTCTCCACCAACTTCGGACGGTCAGTTCGGACTCCTGGCACAGACACGCCACTAATGACTGAATAGAGGTGTGGGAAATGGTGCCCTTCTGGTCCCCTGGATCGTCCAGCGCGTCCAATACCCCCGGTGTTTATCTCATAAACGCCGGTTACCGTCGGTCGCTACTCAACTCGGCTGACGGTTCTACTGACGACTTGACCGCAAGCCTCAACCGGACACGGCCGTCGACCACGGGCCTTCGTCCAGATCGGGAGGGTATCGCCCGTGGTCTCCCTGCTCTCGCTTCACAAGGTCAAGCAGGATGCCGAGCGGAGAAAGGCGGCCCAGCTCTGGACCGAGGGCGGGTGGATCTTCACTACCCCGACGGGTGGTCCGCTCAACCTGGCACACCGCCGCGACCGTACTGCTCGTTCTCGATGTCGTCGAACGGGCCGTGATGGGCATCATGAGTTGGTCGGACTCCGGCATGGCCAAGCGCTACCAGTATCTGACGGCGCAAGTCCGCCGAGACGACGCGACCCGGGTGGGCGGCTTGCTCTGGGACGTGCCGGCGAAGGCTGCGGATGACCCCGATGAAGCCGGTTCCGCCGCGCCTGTCCTTACACACTGATTACGCGATTTCGATTCTCTTTGCCCACTCCACCGCAAAAGCCCAGGTCACAGAATCACCGCTCCCGACCTGGGCTTGCCTGCCCCGGCTAAGCGGAGGGCTCGCGCCGGTTGCGTGCCCGATCACCTTCGAGGTCGATGCTCGCGCCGAGGGCACCACCGATCGTGGCGTCTCGTTACCGGGTGACGTGCCGGTAAATCAAAGCTGCGCAAGCGGCGCGTTATCCATCGGACATGAGGTCGGCCAAGCTGGCTCCGGGGTCGGCGGCCAGCGTGTCGCCGACGTGGTCTTGCCCGAAGCCGGCAACTGTAAGAACGTCCGACATGGGGCCCGGAGTTGTCAACGCTGGTCCCTGCACTGTCGTTGGTACATCAGCCGTCTTGTTGCCCGGTCAACGCGGTGCCCTGCAGCTCGTCGTCTTGGCGCCATGTCGGGTCAGCTCTGCGATCGACCACGGAGATTATCGCTGTGACGAGGATGGCGGCGACACCGATGAGGAGCAAGACACGCGGGCCGAGGAACAACGCCGCGCCGGCCACAGCGGTGCCTGCGGAGGAGGCGGCGACCTTGAGGGCTGCCATTGTCACGAAGACCTGGGCGCGTGCCTCCGCCGGTGAGTATCTCGCGCGGGCGGCGAGCGTCGCTGTGAAGAACGGGGCGTTCAGACCGCCGGAGAGGAAGAATGCGACAAAAGCGAGTGGATAGGTGGGGGCGAGCGCGCATAAGCCGTAGCCGACGCCGATCAGCACCATGGTGTTCCTCACCAGACTTTCCGGCTCGCCGAGCAGGGGTTTGGCGGTTACAGCGAGCGAGCCGACCAGATTGCCCAATCCGTACGCGGCGGTCAGTAGTCCCGCTGTGCTGGCGTTGACGTGCAAGTCGTGGCCGAACGCGATGGCGATGACGGCGATCGCCCCGCCGGGGACGGCGGCGACCAGGGTGGTGTACATGACGCGGCGCAGCGGCCCGGTGGTGATGACCAGGCGAAGGGCCTGCCGGACAGAAAGGACCCGATCCTCGGGCACCGGGTCGGCGCCGCGTGGCAGGGTAAGGATCAATGTGCCGGCGATTACTGCCGCGGCCGCCAGTACCAGCATTGCCGTGAGGGCGCCGGCCAGCGCCGCGATTAATGCGACCGCGGCGGGACCGGCCGTACCGCCGATGCCGTAGCTCAATGCGTCAAATCCCTGGGCGCGTCGCTGAGCCTTCTCATGTTCCGGCACCAGGGCAGCGAGCCGGCTGCTGAGTCCACCGGTTAATAGGGGTCCGCACGTGCCGGCTGCGGCGGCGAGCCCGGCAACCACGACGACTGGCAGCGTGCCCAGGATCAGTGTTGCTGCTGCGATGAGTAGACCGTAGGCGACGCAGGTGGCCGCGATGAGCTTGCGCCCGTCGCGAGCCTGATCCAGCCGTCGTGCCAGCACTGGACCGAGCAAATGCGGCGCGGTCAGGCAGCACACCAGCAACGCGCCGATCAACGCGGGATTTGACAGGTGTGGCGTGGTGGCCGCGAGCAGGATGAAGCCGACTCCGGCGCCGGCGTCTGCGCCTCGGGCCAGCGTCGCGGCGCTCAGATAGCGCAAGAGAGCGGCGTTCACGGGACCGGGGTTACCCAAGCTGAGCGTCGGTAACTGCGACTCCGGCGTCGAATGTGGGCTGCCCGTTGACATATGGAGCTAATCGCGAGCGCGCTTCCATTCGGCCACCGGCATGAAGACCACCACTGGCTGACAGCCCCAACAGACGACTTCTGGGCGGCCCGGGTCGTGCCCGCTGCATGGCCGACCGAGCGGTCGATCGAGGCGTAAGAGGACTCGCAGCAGACACGAACCGCGACGTCGCTCAGTCAACGAGCCTCAGGCCACGCAGGTCACACAAATTGGGCGGCACTTCGATTGAGGCATCGGGCCAACTGAGACCGAAATTGAGACCGGACAGAGAAACGTCCGGCGGCTCACTCAGAGCCACCGGGCGTTTGTCCTGTTGGTTGGCGGTGGTGAAGGGATTTGAACCCTTGGAGGGCTTGCACCCTCACACGCTTTCGAGGCGTGCTCCTTAGGCCGCTCGGACACACCACCGCGCAGTAGATTACCCGACGCGCGGCCGGGCCTGCCGCCGGGTTGCCCAGCCGACGGCCTGGCAGGATCGCAGCCGAGGACCCCAACGACCGAGGAGACGACGAGGATGAGCGTGCACATCGGCGCCCAGCCCGGTGAGATCGCCGAGCGTGTACTTCTACCGGGTGACCCCATGCGGGCCAAGTGGATCGCGGAGACCTTCCTCGACGATCCCCGTTGCTACACCGAAGTGCGCGGCATGCTCGGCTTCACCGGCCGCTGGCAGGGCGTGCCGGTCTCGGTGCAGGGCTCGGGCATGGGCATGCCGTCGGCCTCGATCTACACCCACGAGCTGATCAACGAGTACGGCGTGAAGTCCGTCCTCCGGATCGGGTCGTGCGGCGCGATGGTCGCCGACCTGAACCTCGGGGACGTGATCGCCGCGATCGGCTCGGCCACCGACTCGAACATGAACCGCACCCGGTTCGACGGCCTGGTCGACTACGCGCCGGTGGCCGACTTCGGGCTGCTGCGCACGGCCGTGGACGTGGCCGAGCGCCGCGGCATCCCGCTGCGGGTCGGTCCGATCCTGGCCGCCGACGCGTTCTACACCGACCGGCCGGACCTCTACGACGCGCTGGCCGACTACGGCGTACTGGCGGTCGAGATGGAGTCGGCAGCGATCTACACGATCGCGGCCCGCTACAAGGCGCGGGCGCTGACCATCCTCACCGTCAGCGATCACCTCAAGCGGGACGAGAAGATGAGCTCGGCCGAGCGCGAGACCGGCTTCCGCAACATGGTCGAGATCGGCCTCGACACGGCGATCGCCTGACCGGGCCTCACGAGCCGCGGAAGTACGTCCGGATCAGCTCGGCGCACTCGTCGGCGAGCACGCCGGCGTACACCGACGGCCGATGATTCAACCGCCGGTCCCGTACGACGTCCCATAAGGATCCGGCCGCGCCGGTCTTCGGTTCCCAGGCGCCGAAGACCACCGTGGCCACCCGGGCCAGGACCAGCGCCCCGGCGCACATCGTGCACGGCTCCAGCGTGACCACCAGCGTGCAGCCGTCCAGGCGCCACGAGCCGGTCGCCGCCGCGGCCCGGCGCAGCGCCAGAATCTCGGCGTGCGCGGTCGGGTCGCCCCGGGCCTCGCGCTCGTTGCCGGCGGCCGCCAGCTCGGTTCCGGCGGCGTCGTAGACGACCGCGCCCACCGGCACGTCCTCGCCGGCGGCCGAGGCCACGCCGAGCGCCCGCCGCATCCACGCCTCGTGCTCGGGGCGCGCCCTCACTCGTCGCGCAGCTCTTCCAGTTCCTCGCCGCAGCCGAGCCGCTCGCAGAGCACCCCGGTCACGTCGGACGGCATGGTGCCCTCCTGCGCGCACAGCTGCAGCAGCCGGTGGGCGGAGATGCCCAGGTCGGCGAGGAGCTCGGCGTCGCCCACCGGGTCGGCGTCGGGGTCGGTGGCCGGCTCGTCGGAGTCGTCCGCGTCCTCGTCGCCGGCATCTTCCGGTTCGGCCAGGTCGTCGATCTCCAGCGCCGGCGGCTCGATCTCGCCCAGCAGCAGCGCGCCCACGCGGGACTCGTCGGCGAAGGCCGAGTCCGACCCGAAGACCCGCAGGTCCGCACCCTCGTCCAGGCGCAGGATCACCAGATACTGATCGTCGGCCTCGACGAAGAGCAGCGACAGGTCGGCGTCCGGCTCCTCGTCGCGTAGCCGGTCCACCACCTCGTCGATGTCGGCCAGACCGGTCAGGTCCAGCTCCGACGCCATCCATCCGTCCTTGCTCCGGGCGACGGCGGCAGCGAAAGTCGACACGAATTCCCCCCACGCGACTTTGGTCTCAGCGCCTGACGGTAGCGGCATCCGTGGCGCGTATGCCGCGCCACGCCCCGATCGGGGAGAAAGTCAGCCGCCGAACCGGCGGCGGTTGGCGATGAGCTCCCGGATCCGTGCGCCGCGCAGTCGCTGGGGTTGCGAGTACTCGCGGGCCGACTTGGCGTCGGCGAGAGCCGCCAGAAGCTCCAGCCGGCGGCGGCGTCGTTCGGGGTCGAGCCGCTGTGGGGAAGAGGCCATACAGCCGAGGCTGCCTACTCGCGCGGGCTTCGTCAAGACCAAGTGCGGTGCGCCACCTGCGCGATACCCGATGTCACCGACAAGCCGTGCCGCTTCGTACAATCACCACATCGGCCAGTTATCGGTTGCGATCCATCGTGCGGCGACCACTCCGCAGGCGATGGACAGGGCGAGACCGGACACCAGCGCGATCCCGGTGGCCACGCCCCGGTCGCCGAGCCGGGTCAGCACCAGCGCCACGGCCCAGGCGGTGACCGTGGCCACCAGCGTCCACCAGGCGTAGCTGACCAGGTCGTGAGCAAGAGCACCGAAGAGCGCGCACCACAGTGCGGTGGCGCCCAGCCCGGCCAGCACGGGACCGGCGCCGACGCGGTGCGGTTCGCGGTAGACGGGGTGCGGCGGCTGACCCGGGAAGGGCAGTGCCGGCTCGGCCACCGGTCCCAGACGTGCGGGTGCCGGCAACGACCACTGCCGCTCGGTCACGAACGCCTCCGGGGTACGTACGGCTGAGGGGCCCAGCCTATCCAGCAACTCGCCCGAGAATGCGGCCCTGCCGGGTGAGAGGTCAGCCGAACTGCGCGAACCTCTTCTGCGTCACCCCGTTGATGGTCGTGAAGGCGCCCCCGGCGGCGACCGCCCCGAGCGCCGGACTGGAAGCCAGCGAGAACACTCCTTCCACGCCGTTGGCGTCGGCGGTCCAGGGCAGCAGCGTGCCGGTGCCGGCGTCGAGCGCGGCCAGCTTCACCCGGGCGTCCGAGCCGTCCTCGCAGGCGCCGTGGGTACCGGTCACGGGCGTACGGCAGGCCTTGTCGAAGTGGCCGCCGGCGTAGACGGTGTCGCCGAGCACGGCCACCGCCTGCGCGTCCCCGTCGAACGTCGCCGTCCACCGGTTCGCGCCGCTGAGCGAGAAGGCGCTGATCTTCCCGCCCGCCCCGCCGTGCGCCGAGTAGACGCCGCCCGGGGTGACCGCGATCGCGTAGGTGATGACCGGCGGCTTGGGCTTGAACGCGGTCACGATGGCGGCTTTGACCGGGTCGAGCGCGACCAGCCGGTCGTACCCGCCGGTGCTGTTGACCTTGTGGAACCTGCCCCCGGCGTAGATCCGCCCGGTGCCGGCGGCGAGCGCGGTGACCGAGTCGTCGGCGGTCGGCTTCCAGGCGGTGTCGAGCGCGCCGGAGGTGAGGTTGAACGCGACCAGCCTGCCCCGCGCCTGCCCGTCGACCGCGCTGATCGTGCCGCCCAGGTAGAGCCGGCCGTTGGCGGCGACGGCGGCGTACGGCACGCCGGTGATCGTGTGCTTGAAGGTGCTGGACACGGCTCCGGTGGTCGCGTCGAGCCGGGCCAGGCTGTCCCGCTTCTGGCTGCTGACCGAGGTGAAGTCCCCGGCGGCGTAGACCGAGGCGCCGCTGACGGCCAGCGCCCGGACCCCACCGTCGGCGACCGGCGCCCAGGACAGCAGGGCGCCCGATTCGGCGTCGACCGCTGCCAGGTGGCTGCGGACGACGCGCCTGCCCTTGACCATGGCCGCGGTGAAGTCGCCGCCGAGGTAGACCGTACGGCCGGCATACGCCACGGTCCGCACCGTGCCGTTGAACGACGGCATGGTGAGCGAGCCGAGGGCCGGGGCGGCGAGCGCGGCGGACGCCGGGGCGACGGCCAGCGCGACTGCCATGGCGATACCGGCACCAGTGAGAGTTTTGTACCCGTTGGTCACGCCAGTAACGTAGCTGCGTCGATACCGTGATCGAGGCCGCGAAACGGACAGAACCGCCTATCCGTACGGACGATCGTCAATGGTGTGCGAGAGTCACCGACGTGGACGTGGCGGTGATCGGACTCGGGCTGATCGGTGGCTCGGCGCTGCGCGCGCTGGCCGATCGAGGCCACCGGGTGACCGGCTTCGACGCCGACCCGGCGACCCGGGCGACGGCCCGGACCGCGGCCGCCCGCGTCCTGGACGGGCACCGGTGGCAGGTGGCCGGCACGGTCCGCGACGCGATCGCCCACGCCGAGCTGGTGATCCTGGCCGTACCGCTGCCGGCGCTGTCCGGCGTGCTGGACGAGCTGGCCGACTACGACGGGCTGGTCACCGACGTCACCTCGGTCAAGGGGCCGGTCCGGGAACTGGCCGCCGCGAAGTTGCGGCTGGGCAGCTTCGTCGGCGGGCACCCGATGGCGGGCAAGGAGACGTCGGGTTTCGCCGCGTCCGACCCGGAGCTGTTCGCCGGCTGTGCCTGGGTGCTGTGCCTGGAGCCGGACGAGACCGCGCTGCCGGACTGGCTCGTCCTGGCCGAACTGGTCACGTCGCTGGGCGGCCGGGTGGTGCCGGTGACCGCGGACGAGCACGACGCCACGGTGGCCGCGATCAGCCACGTGCCGCATCTGCTGGCCGCCGCGCTGGCCCTCGTGCTGGTCGACAACCCACTGGCCGCCACGCTGGCGGCGGGGTCGTTCCGGGACGGCACCCGGGTCGCGGCCACCCGGCCGGAGCTGATCGCGGCGATGTGCGGCGGCAACGCCACGGCCGTGCATCGGGTGCTGCATCGGGTGCTGGGCGACCTCGACGAGTTCGAGAACGGGTTGACCGCCGGCGATCCGGGGCAGGACCTACTGCCGCGACTGCGACTGGCCAACGCCGCCCGCAACGCCTGGCCGCCGATCCCCGGCGAGGCCGCCGAGCTGCCCGTACGGACCGACGTGCTGTTGCGGCTGGGCCAGGTCGGCGGCTGGGTGGTCGGGGTCGATCGGGATCGCCGGAAGATCGTCGCCATGCGGCCGGAACCTGACCGCAAGGGTTCCTAGGCTGGGCGTACCACCACGACTTCGCTAGGAGCTCTCATGGCCGCACAGGTCGGTTACGTCGCCACCGAGACCGAGGGGCTGCTCGGCTTCCTCGCCCAGGCCCGGTACGGGCTGCGCCTCACCGCGTACGGCCTCACGCCGGAGCAGTTGCGGGCCCACCCGACGGTCAGCCCGCTGACCGTCGGCGGCCTGATCAAGCACGTCGCCTCGACCGAGGAGGGCTGGCTGGCCACGATCCGGCGCGAGCCCCAGACGGTCGACTACGGCGCGTACGCGCGCGGCTTCCAGCTTGACGACGACGAGACCATCGAGGACGTCCTCGCCCGGTACGACCGGGTGGCCGCCGAGACCGAGAAGACCGTGTCCGAGATCGACGACCTCGAGCTTCAGATCCCGGTCGACCACTCGGTGCCGTGGAACCGCAAGGATGTCGACCACTGGAACGTGCGCTGGGTCCTGAACCACCTCATCCAGGAGACGTCCCGGCACGCCGGCCACGCCGACATCATCCGCGAGTCGGTCGACGGTGCCACCACGTACGCGCTGCTGGCGGCGGCCGAGGGCTGGCCCGAGACGGAGTGGCTCAAGCCCTGGAAGCCGTCGGCCTAGGGCGTCTCGCCGCGGTCCAGGCGGATCACCCGCCGGTCGGTCACGATCGCGGTCACCAGATCGGCCGGGGTCACGTCGAACGCCGGATTGACCGCATCCGAGTACGCCGTGACCTCGGCCGCGCCCCGGTCCTCGATCGGCACCGCGGCGCCGGTCGGGGTGCCGAGGTCCACCGTCGACTCCGGCGCCACCACCACGAACGGCAGCCCGGCCCGGTGGGCGCCGAGGGCGTGCGCGTACGTGCCGATCTTGTTGACCACGTCGCCGTTGGCGCAGATCCGGTCGGCGCCCAGGATCACGCCGTCGACCTCGCCCCGCGCCATCAGGAACGGGCCGGCTGAGTCGACCGCCACCCGGAACGGCACGCCCCAGCTCGCCAGTTCCCAGGCGGTCAGCCGGGCGCCCTGCAGCAGCGGCCGGGTCTCGCTGGCCACGACTGCGGTCAGCGCCCCGCGCCGGTGCAGCTCGCCGACCACGCCGAGGGCGGTCCCGACGGTGACCGTGGCCAGGCCACCGGTGTTGCAGTGGGTCAGCAGCCGGGGCCGGTCGCCGCACAGCTCGGTCATCAGGTCGGCGCCCCGGACCGCCATCGCCTGCGAGGCCGCGATCTCCTCGTCCCGGATCGCGCACGCCTCGGCCAGCACCGCGCCGGGGCCGTCGGCCAGCCGGGCGGCGGCCCGCCGGGCGCCCCGGGCCAGGTTCACCGCCGTGGGCCGGGCCAGCTCCACGTCCCGTACGGCCCGGGTCAGACCTTCGCCGTCGTCGGCGAACTCACGGGCGGCCAGGGCCACCCCGAAGGCGCCGGCCACGCCCAGCGCCGGCGCACCTCGAACGGCCAGGGATCGGATGGCTGCGACGAGCTCGGCCACCGTCCCGATCTTCCGCACGTGGACCTCGCCGGGCAGCGCCGTCTGGTCGATCAGCTCGATCCGGTCGTCAATCCAGTCGATCGTCCGCATCCCGCCACGCTAGCGTTGGCGTTCATGACAGCCCGTGACCCGGTGGCCGACCTGCGGCGGATCGCCTTCCACCTCGAACGCGCCAACGAGGCGACGTACCGTGTGCGGGCGTTCCGGTCCGCGGCCGCCGCGATCGCGGCGATGGATCCGGCCGAGCTGCAGCAGCAGGCCGCGGCCGGCACCCTGGGGAAGATCAAGGGGGTCGGCGACGTCACCGCCCGGTGTGTCGCCGAGTCGCTCGCCGGTGAGGAGCCGGTGTACCTGCGCCGGGTCGAGGCGACCGCCGGCACCGACCTGCACGGGGCCGCGGCCGATCTGCGCGACGCGTTGCGCGGCGACTGCCACGTGCACTCGGACTGGTCCGACGGCGGCTCCGGAATCGAGGAGATGGCGCTGGCCGCGGTCGAGCTGGGCCACGAGTACATGGTGCTGACGGACCACTCCCCCCGGCTGACCGTGGCCAACGGCCTGACCCCGGCCCGGCTGCGCCGCCAGCTCGACCTGGTGGCCAAGGTCAACGACCAACTGCCGGACGGCTTCCGCATCCTCACCGGCATCGAGGTCGACATCCTTGAGGACGGCTCGCTCGACCAGGAGGACGCGCTGCTGGAACGGCTCGACGTCGTGGTCGCCTCGGTGCACAGCAAGCTGCGGGACGAGTCGCCGCGGATGACCAGACGGATGCTCAACGCGATCGCCAACCCGCACCTGGACATCCTCGGCCACATGACCGGCCGGAAGGTGTCGGCCGGGGGGGAGGGCGATCGCGGGCATCGTGGCGGCCGCACCCGGCCGCCGAGCGACTTCGACCTGGACAAGGTGATCGCGGCGGCGCTCGAGCACGGCAAGGCGATCGAGATCAACTGCCGTCCGGACCGGCTCGACCCGCCGAAACGGATGCTCCAGGTCGCGGTCGAAGCCGGGTGCGTGTTCAGCATCGACACCGACGCCCACGCGCCGGGACAGATGGACTGGCTCGGCAACGGCTGCGAGCGGGCCGCAGTGTGCGGTGTGGACCCGGAGACGGTCGTGAACACCTGGCCGGCCGAACGGCTCCTGGAGTGGGCCGCGGGACATCAATGACTGGTCGCTCCCGTAGGGTCGAGGCGTGGGAGACGTTGACGATCTTGCCGACCGCTATGTGACCGAGTGGGCCGCGCTCAACCCGACCGGCGCCACCTTCATCGGGGTGCCCGGGCATGAGGACCGGCTCGACGATCTGTCGCCGGAGGGGTACGCGGCGCAGGCCGAGCTCGTCCGCCGGACGTTGACCGAGCTGGACCTGACCGACGCCGCCACCGAGTCCGAGCAGGTGGCCAAGGACGGCATGCAGGAACGGCTGGGGCTCGAACTGGCCCAGTTCGACGCGGGCTACGCCGCCGGCGACGTCAGTGTGATCACCAGCGGGCTGCACGGCCTCCGGATGGTCTTCGACCTGATGCCGACCGAGGGCGAGGAGGCGGCGGCCAACATCGCCGCCCGGCTGCACGGCTTCCCGGCCGCGGTCGAGCAGTACAAACAGACCCTGCGCGAGGCCGCCGACGCCGGACTGGTCAGCCCGCGGGCCCAGCTGCTGGCGGTGGCCGACCAGTGCGTCACCTGGACCGACCCGGCGCGGGACAACTTCTTCCCGGCGCTGGCGGGGCGCATCCAGGGCGCGGACGGCGCGCTGCGGGCCCGGATCGAGGCGGGGGCGTACGCCGCGGCCGCCGCCACCGAGGACTTCGGCCGGTTCCTGCGCACCGAACTGGGGCCGCGCGGCCGGGAGAAGGAGGCGGCCGGCCCGGAGCGGTACGCGCTGAAGTCGCAGTACTTCCTCGGGGCCAAGGTCGACCAGCACGAGACGTACCTCTGGGGCTTCGACGAGCTGTACCGCCTGGAGACCGAGATGCGGGCGGTCGCGGGGCGGATCGCCGGGTCCGGCGCGACCGTCACCGACGCGGTGGCCGCGCTCGACGCCGACCCGCGCCGCCGGATCCTCGGCAAGGAAGCCTTCCGGGACTGGATGCAGGCGCTGGCCGACAAGGCGGTCGGCGAGCTGGACGGCACCCACTTCGACATCCCGGAGAAGATGCGCCGCCTCGAGTGCATGATCGCCCCGACCAGTGACGGGTCGATCTACTACACCGGGCCGAGCGAGGACTTCAGCCGCCCCGGGCGGATGTGGTGGGCCGTGCCGGACGGGCAGACCTCCTTCGCCACCTGGCAGGAGGTGACCACCGTCTACCACGAGGGCGTGCCCGGTCACCACCTGCAGATCGGCACCGTTCAGCTGCGCAGCGAATCGCTCAACCGGTGGCAGCGGCTGCTTTCCTTCTGCTCCGGGCACAGCGAGGGCTGGGCGCTGTACGCCGAGCGTCTGATGGACGACCTCGGCTACCTCGAGGACCCCGGTGACAAACTGGGCATGTTGGACGGTCAGGCGTTGCGCGCAGTCCGGGTGATCATCGACATCGGCATGCACCTGGAGCTCGAGATCCCGGCGGACAACCCGTTCGGCTTCCATCCGGGCGAGCGCTGGACGCCGGAACTGGGCTGGGAGTTCCTGCGGGCGCACAGCCGGATCAACGAGGAGGTGCTGCGGTTCGAGTGGCGCCGGTACCTCGGCTGGCCCGGCCAGGCCCCGTCGTACAAGATCGGGGAACGGATCTGGCTGCAGGCCCGGGACGACGCCAAAGCCCGCAAGGGCCCCGAATTCGACCTGAAGACGTTCCACCGGGACGCCTTGAACCTGGGCGTGCTCGGGTTGGATCCGCTCCGGCAGGCGCTGGACCGCTTGTAACGTCCCGCGCTTCGTCTCACGTGATGGGACGAGGCGTCATAATTTCATGTGCATGAACGACTACGCCGTGTATCTTTCTGGCGCTGTGCGATCGCTCCATCACCGATGGCCACGGCCGTGGCGATTCCAAGATCTGTCCATTCTGGACGCCGCCTCTCCCGCCGAGCTGTTCTGTCAAGCCCTGATCCGGGAAGCGCCGAGGTCGTTGCCGCGCCTTGCACACGCACCTTCGCCGCTGCTACAACCATCGCCGGGGCCCGGCGTATCCCCCGATCAGCCGACTCAACTCTGACTCTTGGCGAGGGGTCGGTTGATTATTTCTCGGATAGATTGACCCGGATCGGTGCGCTCGTACGGCTACGGACGGTAGCCGCTTACCTGGCCCGCGCGGGGGCGCGCGTGGCGGAGGACGAAGTAATGGCAGTGTCGGTGGACTACCGCCCGGCCCGTTCGCGCTCGGCGCTGGCGGCCCTGTTGACGGTTCTGATTCTGGTGCCCACGGGATATCTCTTCTTCCGGGTGTGGCAGCACAACGATGACGACCGCAGCAACACCAAGTTGGAGAAGCAGGGTGTCGAGTACCTGGCCAGCTTGTCGCCGCTGCTCAGCGCGCTGGCCGAGTCGGAGTCGGCGGCCCTCGCCGGTAACACGGCCGCGCCGGCGTCGCTGACCACGGCCACGGCCCGGGTGGCCGCGGCCGATCAGCGACTGGGCGACGCGCTGAACACGCACTCCCGCTGGACTTCACTGCGCGACCGGATCACCAAGCTGCCGGACTCCGCCCCGCAGGCGGCCTTCTCGGCGCACGTCGAGGCGGCCGACCTGGCGCTTGCGCTGTACAACACCGTTCGCAGCAACTCGACGCTGATCCGCGACCCCGACAACGACCTCTCCCACCTTCAGCAGGCGGTGGCGGTCGACCTGCCGACCTCGGCGGTCCAGGCGAACCGGATGGGCGACCTCGCGCCGCAGCTGGCCACGGCTCAGGCCGCCGTCGCAAGCAGCGCCACGCAGTCGAAGACGGTGCAGGCCGCCGCGCAGCTGGGGTACCAACTCGTCGGCGCCCAGTTCGCCGGCGCGCTGACAACCGTGCAGACCTCGGTCGGCGCGCTCACCGACGACCTGCAGGCGGCGGTGGACGACACCAACAGCGAAACCCTCAGCGGCAACCTGGTGAACAGCCTGGACGCGTTCCGGCGCGGCATCGAGACGATGAGCGGGGCGGCCAGCCCCCTGACCGGTAAACCGCCGAACACGGCGGCGCTGGCGACCGCGCAGACCCAGTTGCAGTCGTCGCTGGCGAACCTCGACGGCGTGCTCACCCGGGAGATGACCGGCCTGCTCGACAAGCGGCTGGACACCCTCGACAACCAGCGGCTCGAAGCCGTGGGCGCGGCCGCGCTGGTGGTCCTGCTGATGCTTCTCGCCTTGATCGTCCGGGCCACCGGCCGGCGCCGGCGGCCGGCGCCGGCCCCGGTCTCCTCGGACACCGGGCGTGGCACCACGACCAGTCGCAACGGGCCGCCGCCCGGCTACGGCAGCCTCATCGACCCACCCGGTTACGGCGCGGGCGACCCGACACGGCGGGAGCGTTCCGGTGCTCTTCGGTAAGTTCCGCATCCTGGGCAAGCTCGCCCTGCTGGTGCTCGTACCACTGCTCGGCGTCATCGCGCTGACCGTGCCCATCGTGGCCAACCGGATCGGCGCGGCCGGCGACGCGCGGGACATCACCAACCGGGTGCAGCTGGCCGCCAAGGTCGGTTCCGCGGTGCAGGAGCTCGAGGAAGAACGACTGCTCTCCGTCGGCTACTACTTCACCGTCGTCCAGCAGCCGGACCTGGTGGTGCAGAGCGCCAAGGCGGCCGACGCGATCAACGGGCTCAACCACCTCGACCAGAAGCTGCCGGCGGCGCTGTCCAAGGCGGTGGCCGGTGCGGCCGCGCTCGACAACACGCGGCAGAACATCCTGAGCCGGGCCATCACGCCGGACAAGATCATCAACCAGTTCACCGCGGTGATCACGCCGCTGATCGACGGCCTGAACCTGCACGGATACGCCGATCTGTCCACGGCCGTCGGCCGTCAGGTGTTCGCGCTCGACCAGGCGCTGCGCTCGGACGACCAGATCAGCCAGTCGTCCGGCTGGTTGACCAGCGCCGTCCTGGTCCGCGCGGGCGCCACCAACGAGGCTCAGCGCAAAGCGGCCGAAGGACTGACCAACGCGTTCTTCGCGGTCCTGGTGCCGTTGCAGTCGGCCATCATCACCGGGCAGGCGTACTTCACCCCGGCGCAGTACCAGTTGTACCTGTCGGCCCAGGTCGCGCTGACCGTACGGCTCGGTAAGGACTTCATCACCGGTGCCGCCACCGACCCGCAGGGCACCGTGTCCCGGCTCGAGCCGGGCACGTTGTTCCCGGCTCTGCAGTCGGTGAACGTGCTCGGTGGCTTCGTCGAGAAGCGGATCGCGACCGACGTGACCGCCCGGGCGAACACGAACCAGCGCAACGCCCTGCGGGACGCGCTCCTGGTCGGGGCCGGCTCGCTGCTCCTGCTGCTGCTGGTGTTCCTGCTCAGTTACTACATGGCCCGCGCGGTCGCCCGGCCGCTGCAACGCCTGACCGTCTCGGCCGACCGCATCGCCCGGGCCGCCGAGGGCGAGCTCCAGCGCGTGGCCGACGACGAGGAGGAATCGGTCCGGCCGATCCGCCTCGACCCGGTCGACGTGGCCGCCCGGGATGAGATCGGCGACCTCGCCCGCGCCTTCGACCGCGTGCAGACCACCGCCGCCCGGCTGGTGGAACGCCAGGTCATGGGCCGGCGCAACGTGGCTCAGATGTTCGGCCACGTCGGACGCCGGACGCAGAACCTGGTCGGCCGCCAGCTGGCCCTGATCGACAACCTGGAACGCCGGGAAGCCGACAGCGACCGCCTGCGCGACCTGTACCGCCTGGACCACATGTCCAGCCGTCTGCGCCGGAACGCCTCCAGCCTGGTGGTGCTGTCCGGTGGCGCCGGCGCGAACGAGCACATGGCGCCTCTGCCGCTGTCCGATGTGGTCCGGCTGGGCCTCGGTGAGATCGAGGACTACACCCGGGTCGACGTCGACGTGCCGGAGGAGATCGTCGTCGTTCCGGCCGTCGTAGCCGACCTGACGCTGCTCCTGGCCGAGCTGATGGAGAACGCCACGTCGTTCTCGCCGCCGCACACCCGGGTCCTGGTCAGCGCGAACGAGCTCGGCGGGGGCGCCCGGCTGGCCATCGTCGACCAGGGGCTGGGCCTGCCGCCCGAGCGGCTGGCCGAGGAGAACGCCCGGCTGACCCGCCGCGAGCGCCTCGACCTGGCCCCCAGTGAGGTGCTGGGCCTGTTCGTGGTCGGCCGCCTGGCCCGCCGGCACGGCATCGAGGTCACCCTGACCGACACCCCCGAGGGCGGCGTCACGGCCTGGGTCGACCTGCAGTCGGTGCACCTGGTGTCGCGGGCGGACTCGATCATGACCGGCGCGCCGATCCAGGCGACCGTGGGCGCCCCCCAGCACGGCGACTTCTCGCCGTTGCTGGCCGGCGCCTCGACCCGGTCGGTGCCGGGCAGTGCGCTGCCGTTCGACGCCAACGTGCTCAACCGGGCCACCCGGACGCTGCAGTCGGCCCGTTCCTGGAACGCCTTCATCCCGGTGCGGCTGCCCGCCGCCCTGGAGGCGGGCCCGGCGGCTCTGGACTCGGCACCGCACGTGGATCGTCCCTGGGCGGACGACCCGGCGCCGTGGTCCGACCCGCCGGCGCCGTGGGCCGAGAGGCCGTCGCCCTGGTCGGATGCGCCGGCGGCGTACGAGGCCCAGCCGTACGAGGCCCAGCCGTACGAGGCCCAGCCGTACGAGGCCCAGCCGTACGACCAGCGCCCGTACGACCAGAACGCCTTCGACCAGAACCCGTACGACATGGGCACTCCGGTGGCCGGCCGCTTCCCCGCGGTCACGCCCGAGCTCCCCGCCCAACCCCGGACGACCACCGGTGACTTCGCCGAACCGGAGCCACCGGTGGTCATGGAAGGTCCCATCGTGATGTCGGCGCCGGCGGACGCCATCCAGTTGCCCCGCCAGCGCACCCCTGAGGGCGGTGTCCAGCCGCGGACCGGAAACGGCCAGCCACCGCTGCGCCGCCGCGTGCCCGGTAACCAGTTGCCCGTGGAAACCGGGACGAAGCTGCCCTCGGCTCCGCCGTCCACCGATGACGCGGTTGCCGCCCGCGATGCGTTCGAGGCGTTCGAAGCGGGCGTGACCCGCGCTCAATGGGACGTCATCGAGGCTGACATGGCGTCTCCACCGGCGGCGGGCCACTCGCCGCTGGCCCGGCGAGTGCCCGGCGCCACGCTCCCGGTCGCCGAGGAGCGGCCCCGCCCGCCGGCCACCCCGGCTCAGCCTCTGGACCCGGACGAAGCTCGCGCGCTGGTCGAGCAGTTCGAGTACGGAGTCGCGCTCGCCTTGAACGAAACCCAGCCACAACACGAGGGACAATCGCGATGACATCCCCTTACTCCACGGACACCGGTAACGGTCGGGACTACGCGCACGCCCAGTTGAGCGCCGAGGCCAAGACCTTCAACTGGCTCCTGGACTCCTTCACCTCCGGCACCGCGGGCGTGGTGGAGGCCATCGCCGTCTCGTCCGACGGCCTGTTGATGGCGATGTCGGCGATCAAGGACCGACCGAACGCCGAGCGGCTGGCGGCAGTCGTGTCCGGACTGACCAGCCTGGCCGGCGGGGCCGCGAGCTGGTACGCCCTGGGCAGCCTGAACCGGGTCATCATCGACATGCAGGACGGATATCTGCTGGTCACCGCGATCAGCGCCGGGTCGGTTCTCGGCGTCATCGCCGACCGGTCGGCCAACCTGGGCACCCTGGCCTACGAGATGACCCTGTTCGCCACCCGGGCCGGGGGAGCGCTCAGCCCCCGACTCATCGCGGAATTGAAGAACGCCGTTCAGCAATGAGATATCCGGTCGACCCCGACGACCCGGAACACCCGGCGGCGCCCGGTGTCCGGCCGTTTCTCTCCCAGGGCGGCGCTCCGGCGCCGCCCGGCCGGGAGCTTTCCTCAACCGCCGTGTCCCGCCCCTCGCCGCCCGGTGAGCACACCACCAGCCTGCGACCGTTCGTCATCACCGCCGGGCGGACCGCCTCGGCCGATCCCGCCATCGGCCTGGAGACCCAGGTCACCGTACGGCCGGGTAACCGCTCGGCGCGGCTCTCACCGGAGATGCGAGCCATCGTCGGCATCTGCACCGACCCCCTGTCGGTGGCCGAGATCTCGGCCCGCCTCCGGATGCACCTCGGCGTGACCCGGATCCTGGTGGGCGACCTGGCCGCCGCCGGCGTCCTCGAGGTGCACGTGCTGACGAACGACTTCCCCGACCCCGAGACCATCATGCGAGTGATCCGTGGACTTCGAGCCATCTCCTGACCGCATCGTCGGCACAGCCCGGGTGCCGAACGAGCAACGGCCGAGCGCCCCGCCCGTACCGGTGAAGATCATCGTCGCCGGCGGATTCGGTGTCGGAAAGACGACAACAGTCGGCGCGATCTCAGAGATCTCTCCGTTGACGACCGAAGCCGAAATGACCAGTGAATCCGTCGGAGTGGACAATCCGGGCTCGGGCTCCGGCAAGACGACGACAACCATCGCCATGGACTTCGGCTGCGTGACCATCGACCACACGCTGAAGCTGTACCTGTTCGGCACGCCGGGACAGTCACGGTTCGCGTTCATGTGGGACGACCTCATCCGCGGCGCGCTGGGCGCATTGGTGGTGGTGGATACCGGTCGCATCGACGACTGCTATCCGGCCGTCGACTACTTCGAGCGGGCCGGACTACCGTTCGTGGTCGGCATCAACACCTTCAACGGCCAGCTCGGGTACAGCCTCGACGAGGTGCGCTGGGCCCTCGCGATCCGCGAGGACGTGCCGGTTCTGTCCTTTGATGCCCGATTCCGCGGCTCCGTTCGGGATGCCCTGCTGGTTGTCCTCGACCAGGCATTGGATCGAGCGATAAAAATGAAGTCGCGATAGCCGCTGTCGATCCCTGGTTCCCAAACGGGCCGTCGACCGGGCACAGTGGTACGCGGGCAACGGTCGGACGAGAGGGACGGGCAACGTGCGAGGCGGATTGGACGACGCGCTGGACAAGCTCGCGCGCCGTGACGAGCTGCGCCGCCGTACCGCGGGCGAGGCCACCGGCACGGCCCCGGCCGTGCAGGAACTCGTCGAGGCCATCGTCGCCGTCGTCGGCCGCAACTCGAAGCTGGCGGTGACCGTCGGCGTCGAGGGCGTCGGCGACCCGGTGCTGCTGCACTTCGCCGTCGAGGACGGCACCGTGCAGGTCAGCGTCGACAACTCCGTCGCCTCCCGGGTGGCCGAGGCCGCACCGTCCTCGCCCCGGCACGCCGACTTCGACCTGGACCCGGAGGACGACCCGGCCGCCTATCCGCCGGACGAGTTCGAGTCGCCGGTGTACGCCTCCGAGGCCGGCCAGGAGACCCGCCGGATCAGCTACGACGACCGGGAGCGGTACGGCTACTCCGCCGACGCGGCGCCGGAACCGGCGGCCCGGGCGTACGGCGACCCGCTGGGCGGCGACCGGCGGTACGAGGGCCACCGCCGCTACGACGACGAGCTCGACTCGCCCGACTTCTTCGCCCCCGAGCCGGCCGGCCCGTTCCCGGCCGAGTCCCGCGCCCGCTACTCCACCGGCGGACCCGACACGGACCCCCGGGGCTTGTACACGACCGGCGGCTCCGACGGCGTCACCCGCGACCTGCCGTACCCGCCGCACCCGTTTGCCGCGGCGCCGCATCCGTTCGCCGCGGCGCCGCATCCGTTCGCCGCGGCGCCGCCCCCGCCCGTACCGCCGCAGACCTCACGGCCGTCGCACGCCGAGCAACACCGCACCCGCGACGGCCGCTCCAATCCCGACCACCCGAACCAAGACCGGTCGAACCAAGACCGCCCGAACCTTGATCGGCCGGAGCCCGACCGGGGCCGGCCCGCGGAGCCCGCGCGCAGCATGCCGACGCCGCTGCCCGAGCCGATCCCGCTGAACATCGACACCGAGGAGACCGAGCAGGCCGCCCGCCGCCTGGCCGCTCTCCTCCGCGACAACCCCACCCTGCTGCGGCCGTCGTCCCACGACTGATCAGGCGTGCAGCGTGATCAGCGCGAAGATCACCAGGCACATCCCGGCCGCGGCCCACGCCACGGTTTTGAAGTCGTTCACTCCAGTTGGCGGCATGTCCCACTTTCGGGGGATACATCACCTTCGGTAGTCCGCTTATGGTCGATGGCACGCGCGGACCAGGGTTCGTTGATCACGAAGGGTCACCATGAAGCTCCGAGCTCGGGTCGTGGTCGGCGCCGTGTCCCTCGGCCTGGTCACCGTCACGATGCCGGCCGCGCACGCCGCCGCCCGGGTCGGGCCGTACACCCCCGTGGCCCGGGCGTCCGAACTCCCGCGCGACGTCACCGTGGTCAGCTTCAACACCTGCGGCGGCGTCTGCCGGCGGGGCGAGGTCCGGGTGACCGCGCAGCACATCGCGACCGCGGCCCGCGTGGCCGACGTGGTCCTGCTCCAGGAGCTCTGCCGATCCCAGTTCGACCGGGTCCGTACGCTGCTCGCGCCGGAGGGGTTCCGGGGCCGGTACGCCGCCGCCACCGTCAGCCGCGACTGCGGCACGGCGTTCGGGGTGGCCGTCTTCGTCCGCGCGCCGGTGCTCGGGTCGGCGGTGCTGCCGTTGCCGACCCGGCCCGGGTACGAGCACCGGACCCTGCTCGGCGTCACCACCGTTCTCCGCGGACGCCGGACGTTCGTCGCCACGGTTCATCTGTCGCCGTCCCCCGCCGGCGGCCTGGATGACCAACTCGCCACCGTCGCCCTTTACCTGGACGCGCACGCCGGCGACCCGGCGATCATCGGTGGCGACTTCAACTCGCTTCCGGTCAAGCCCGGACTGCGCCGGTTCTACTCGGCCGCAGCCGGCGGGAGCGGTCACTTCCTCGAGGCCGACGAGTTCCGCGGTCGCCGCGCGGTGATCGGCGGCGCTCCCACCTTCGACGTCGCCAACCGCAAGATCGACTACGTCTTCTTCTCCGCCGGCGACTTCGCGCGGCCGTCCGCCGGCAGCGAGGCCACCACGCTCTCCGATCACC
Organism: uncultured Actinoplanes sp.; assembly: GCA_964236515.1. Lineage (GTDB taxonomy): Bacteria > Actinomycetota > Actinomycetes > Mycobacteriales > Micromonosporaceae > Actinoplanes. Next base: position 34,697 of record CAXSDA010000011.1, on the reverse strand, counting down.
GCGTCTACGAAGCGGCCGCCCGCATAGGCGCTGGCTGAGCAAAGATCACCGGCTGAGCATGGACCGCCCGCTGAGCGAGAGGCAAAAGCTCAGCGAGGGCCGCCAGCTCTACGAGAGCCAAAGGCTCAGCGAGGGGTGAAGGCTCAGCGAGGGGTGAAGGCTCAGCGAGGGGTGAAGGCTCAGCCAGCCAAAGGCTGAGGAAGGGCCAGCGCCCGGCGGGACAGGTGGTCGGCCCGGCGAGTCGTCTCAGGTAGGCGGTAGCGCACGGCCAGCGCCAGCGTCAGCGCCGCCGCCTGATCCAGCCCGACCCGGTGGCCGACCGAGACGAACACCGGCTTGATCCCCGGCTGCGTCCGCAGCACCCGGCCCAGCACCTCCCCGTCGACGGTCAGCGCCGACCACTCCCCCCGCGCCGCCCCCAGTGGAACCCAGTCACCGGTGAACGGCGTCTTGGCCACCCCGAACGCCGGCCGCCCGGTCACCACGCCGAGATGGCTGGCCAGTCCGACCCGCCGCGGGTGCGCGATCCCGTACCCGTCGCACACCAGCACGTCGCCCGGAACGCGGAGCCGGTCCAGCGCCCGCATCAGGATCGGCACCTCCCGGAACCCCAGAAGCCCCGGCACGTACGGGAAGTCCACCGTCCCGTGCACGACCGCCTCCTCCACCGTGGCGCCGGTGGCGACGTCGACGACCACGGCCGCGGCGGTCATCCGGTCCGAGTCCTTGGCGTAGGACACGTCGAGCCCGACGGCGGTGGCGGGCAGCCCGGCGAACGCCGGCGTCAGGTCGACCTGCCGCCGCAACACCTCCTGCGTACGGACTACGTCACTCACCGTAGCTGACCAACCAATCCCCGAACTCACGATCGACATCACGCATCGTAGTGGTCGCCTTGCCGTGGGGACACATCGGGTCGGCGCCGAAGCCGGAGGAGCAGTGCCCGTTTATCGCCCGATTTGTACGGCACGCGGTGTCTGACATGGGCCGAATGGTCGGACCCGGCTCTATCTCCAGACGCACCCCTTGCATCACGCTGCGTAGAACCTTAATGTCCTATTACGTCCACGACCGCGGCATAAGCGAATGGTCGACAACACCAAGCGTAACGACGGGAGGCACACGATGTCGGCAGCGGACGCTTGGTTCCTGCTGGTGACGGGCTACGCGATCATGCTGGCCTGGCCGGTCTCGACGCTCGCGCTGGTCAACTTCGCCGTCCGGTACGTGGCCTCGCACCGCCACGATCTGGTCACCAAGACCTCGGCCCGCGGCGACGGCACCCCGGAGCACTTCTGGGTCATCGTGCCGGCGCTGAACGAGGAGGTCGTGGTCGGCAACACCGTCGCCGCCGCGCTGTCCCTCGGCGGCCCCGGCGGCACGCTGGCCCGGGTCCTGGTCGTCGACGACGGCTCGGACGACCGCACGCCCGAGGTGCTGGCCGCGATCGACCACCCGCGCCTGCACGTCCTGCGCCGCGAGCTGCCGGAGGCCCGCCAGGGCAAGGGCGAGGCGCTGAACGCCGCGTACCGGGCCATCGTCGAGCAGAGCCGGGCCGAGGGCGTGAGCCTGGACAAGGTCGTCGTCGGCATCGTCGACGGCGACGGCCAGGGCAGCCGCAACATCCTGCTCGAGGTCTCCCGGATGATGCGCGACCCGCGGATCGGCGCGGTCCAGGTACAGGTCCGGATCCGCAACCGCAACAAGGTCCTGGGCGCGGTGCAGGACCTCGAGTTCGGCGCCATCGTCAACGCCTGCCAGAGCCTGCGCGACGTCATCGACACGGTCGGCCTCGGCGGCAACGGGCAGTTCACCCGGCTCTCGGCGCTGACCGAGCTCGGCGACAGCCCCTGGTCGGGCTGCCTGGTCGAGGACCTCGAGCTCGGCCTGCGGATGCACCTGTCCGGCACCGGCATCCGGTACACCTCGCGGGCCAGCGTCACCCAGCAGGCGGTTGTCGACATCCGCCGGCTCACCCGCCAGCGCACCCGCTGGGCCCAGGGCAACCTGCAGTGCGCCCGCTACCTGCGCCAGCTCGTCACCTCCCGCCGGATCTCCAAGACGGCGTTCCTCGAGGTGCTGCACTACCTGATCTCACCGTGGCTGAACGCGCTGGTCACGGTGTTCCTCGCCGGCATGGTTCTGGTCGCCGCCGCCGGGCTGGTCATCGGGCACCCGGTCCCGTACCTGCACTCATGGCACGACCTGGCCGGCAGCGGCGAGGTGTGGATCGGCGTCACGTTCTTCCCCGGCTTCATCTGGGCGCTGGTGCACCGGCACCGGATCGGCGACGAGACGCTGGCCCGCCTGCTCACCGCGGCGGCGGCGTACCCGGCCTTCCTGCTCCTGGGGCTGGTCGCCACGTACCGCGCAATCGTCCGTCAGGCCCGCGGGCAGCAGACCTGGGCCAAGACGGAACGGCTCATGGAGGAGCCCCTGCAGTCCCCCCTCGAAGTCGCCCTGGCTGCCTGAAAAGTCCCCCCGAAAGGTCCCCCATGTCGCTCCCCGAAGTTCACCTGATCGGCGGCACCCGCCCCGAAGCCGTCAAGCTCGCCCCGGTCGTGCTCGCCATGCGCGAGGCCGGCCTGGTCACGCCGGTGATGCTGGCCAGCGGTCAGCACCCGGCCATGGTCGACCAGGCGCTGGCCGCCTTCGACCTGGCGCCGGACGTCACGCTGACCGTCGAGCGCAGCACCGGCACCCAGGCCGAGTTGCTCACCGAGATGATCCGGCAGCTCGACGAGCTGTGGACCGTCCGTACGCCGGCCGCGGTCGTCGTGCAGGGCGACACCACCACCAGCCTGGCCGGCGCGCTGGCCGCGTTCTGGCGCCGCATCCCGGTGGTGCACCTGGAGGCGGGCCTGCGCTCCGGCGACCTCGACTCGCCGTTCCCGGAGGAGGCCAACCGCCGCCTGGTCGCGCAGGTCGCGTCGCTGCACCTGGCCCCGACGCCGCTGGCCGCGATGAACCTGCTGGACGAGAACATCGCCACCGGTGACGTGCTGATCACCGGCAACACCGTGGTCGACGCGGCGCTGGCCGTGGCCGGCCGCAAGCTGCCGTTCGAGAACCCGGACGTGGCCCGGGCCCGCGCCGCCGCCGGTGACCGGCGCCTGATCCTGGTCACCGCGCACCGCCGCGAGTCGTGGGGCGCGCCGCTGGATCGGATCCTGGAGGCGGTCAAGACGCTCGTCGCGGCGTACGCCGACATCGACGTGATCCTGCCCAGCCACCCCAACCCGGCCGTACGGGCCCAGGTGGACGCGGCGCTGGCCGGCATCGAGCGGGTCACCGTGACCGACCCGCTGCCCTACCCCGACCTGTCCCGGCTGCTGAGTGAGGCCTACCTGGTACTGACCGACTCGGGCGGCATCCAGGAGGAGGCGCCGTCGTTCGGCGTGCCCGCGCTGGTGCTCCGCGAGGTCACCGAACGGGTCGAGTCGCTCGACGCCGGCTGCGCCAAGTTGGTCGGCGCAGACACCGACGTGATCGTGCGGGAGGCCGTCCGGCTGCTGGACAGCCCGGTGCGGCGGGACGCGATGACCGCCGGCGGCAACCCGTACGGAGACGGCCTCGCCGCCCGGCGCACCGCGCAGGCCACCGCCGCCCTGCTCGGCCTGACCGGGCACCCCGAGCCCATGCCCTCCCTGACCGCTGCCACCACCGTCACGTTCGGAGCCAACGCCTGATGTTCACTCGACGGAAGTTCCTCGCCACGGCCGCCGCCGTGGCCCTGTCGGCGACCGGCACGCTCGTTGTCAACACGGTCAACGCCGACGCTGCGACCACCACGTCCACGGTCGCCGCGAAGTCGGGCAAGGCCGCACCCGGAGGCGGCACGGCCAAGACCCTGGTGCTGTACGACACCACCGGCGCGTACGGCTGGCTGGGTGAGGTCTACGCGACCCAGACGGCCAACCTGAGCTCACACTTCGGCTCCTGGACGGCCGAGCCGGTGGCCGGTTACAAGGCCGGCGAGCTGAACGGCTACACCGCGGTGATCTACCTCGGCTCGACCTACGACGAGCCGATCCCGACCACGTTCCTGGACGACGTCACGGCCACCACCAAGCCGGTCACCTGGGTGTACGACAACATCTGGCAGCTGACCGCCCGGGACACCACCTTCGCCGCCAAGCACGGCTTCACCAGCGGCCTGCTCGACTTCTCGGACGTGGCCGAGGTGGACTACAAGGGCAAGAAGCTGACCCGCGACACCACCGACAGGTCCGGCATCATGAACCTCTCGGTCACCGACGCCGGCAAGTTCACCACGGTCGCGACCGCGGTCCGGCCGGACGGCTCGGCGTTCCCGTGGGCGGTCGAGTCGGGCAACTTCACCTACGTGAGCGAGATCCCGTTCGCGTACGTCAGCAGCGACGACCGCTATCTGGCCTTCGCCGACCTGCTGTTCGACTCGCTCGCGCCGGCCACCACCGCCCGGCATCGGGCTCTGGTCCGGATCGAGGACGTCGGCCCGGACGCCGACCCGGCGCAGCTGACCGCGATCGCCGACTACCTGTCCACGCAGAGCGTGCCGTTCAGCGTGGCCGTCTACCCCCGTTACCGTGACCCCAAGGGCGTCAACAACAACGGCAAGGCCCAGGACTACACGCTGGCCCAGCGCCCGAAGGTGGTCGCCGCGCTGAAGTACATGCAGGCCAAGGGCGGCACCCTGATCGTGCACGGCTACACCCACCAGTACGGCAACGTGGCCAACCCGTACGACGGGGTGAGCGCGAACGACTTCGAGTTCTACACCGCGCACATCGACGCGTCGAACACCGTGATCTACGACGGTCCGGTGGCCGGCGACTCGTCCTCCTGGGCGGCCGGCCGGATGCTGTCGGCCCAACTGACCTTCGCCGCGGCCGGCCTGAGCGTGCCCACCATCTTCGAGTTCCCGCACTACGCGGGCAGCGCCGCCGACTACGCCGCGGCCAACGCGCTGTTCGCCAAGCGGTACGACCGGGGCCTGTACTTCCCGGGCGCACTGACCGGGGCCAAACCGGACTACACCCACATGTTCGGCCAGTTCTTCCCGTACTCGGTCCGCGACGTCTACGGCACCGTGGTCATCCCGGAAAACCTGGGCAACATCGAGCCGGAGCCGTTCAACAACCACCCGGCCCGCCTGCCGGCCGACCTGCTCGCCTCGTCCGACCGCAACCTGGTCGTCCGGGACGGCATGGCCAGCTTCTTCTACCACCCGTACCTCGGCACGGATTACCTGAAGCAGGTGGTCACCGGCGTCAAGGCGCAGGGCTACGGCTTCGTCACCGCGGACTCCGTCGTCGCCAACTGACCGACGTCACACACCGGCCGCCGCCCGTATCGTGCGGGCGGCGGCCGGCTTTCGTATCGGAGGACTCCATGAACGTGGTCGACTTCTACGTCGAGTCGTGGACCGGTGACGACCCGGCTGCCGTACGCCGCGTGATCACCGCCGACGCCGGCATCGAGTGGAACCTGGACGCCCCCGTCGACGACGAGGAACTGGTCGCCGTGCTGCACCGGATCGCCGCCTTCGCCGACTCGGTCACGGTGGTGTCCCGGGTGGCGTCGGACGACGGCGCCGCACTCGTCTACGACCTCGCCGGGCCGTTCGGAACGGCGCGGATGGCCGAATTCCTGTCCGTGGATCAGGGCCGGATCACCGACGTACGGCAGGTGTACGACGTCGTCGCGATCGACCGCTTCTTCCCCGGCCTGTACGACAACTGACCCGCTATTTCTCCTGGATGTTCTTGAGCGGCCCGGCGTCCCAGGTCTTCGGCGCGTTCCACTTCTGATACGAGCTCGTCACCGGGTCGGTCGAGCAGGGTGCGGTGATCACGTACGCGATGGTCAGGGTGCCGCTGGAGGAGAAGAGGTAGTTCGAGCCGCGGCCCACCGCGGACGTCAAGCACAGCCCCCAGCGGTCGGTGACCTGGTACGCGGTGGCGTTCGACCCGGTGGCGCCGTTGACCGTCCACTGCAGCGTCGTGTCCGTGGTGTTGCACGTGGCGACCCAGACGAACCCGCCGTTGGCGCCCGGACTCTGCATGCACCAGTTGCCGAGGGGCGACGGTTTGGTGGTGTACACGATGCCGGTGGCCGAGGTGATGCCGACCGCGATCAGGGCCGACGTGAGCGGACCGGTCCACTTGTGGTTCCAGTAGACGTCGCCGGTGAAGGTCTGCTTGCAGGGGTACGCGATCAGCGCCACCGGCTTGCCGGCGTTCCGGAGCGCGGTCCCGGCCGGGTCCTCGTTGGTGAGGTCGAGGCAGCGGCCCTCCTCGCCGAAGTTGACGTACTGGCCCGAGGTCGAGCCGGCGCCGCCCGCGCCGACCAGCGCGTCCGGCACGAAGGCCTTGCCCGTCGCGCCGGCCGTTCCGCAACTGCCGCCGCTGCCCAGCACCACGGGCGCCCTGGAGCTCACCACGGTGCCGCTGACGTTCAGGCAGTATCCGCTGCGCGCCGTGCCGGTGGCGTTCGCACCGTAGTACGTCTGCTGGTTGACGCCGTAGTCCCACTGCTGCGACGGGATCCGGGTGAGGCTGCTGGCGCAGGACTGGAACTTCGCCGGGGTGTTGTTCACCGGCGGGGTGGCGGTGATGCACAGCCCGTACGGATAGGAACTGCTCGTGGTCGGGTTGGAGCTCGAGGTCCGGGTGTTCTTCAGCACCAGGTTCAAGTTCTTCGGGTAGATGAACTTGGACGCCATCGTGGTGTCGGCGCACGGCACGGCGACGACGTTGTCGCCGGCCGACGGCGTGGCTTCGGCGTCCCCCAGGCAGAACTGCCCGTTGGTGCCGGCGATCACGATCTGGCCGCCGTCGATCTGGTCGTCGGAGTTGTGGAAGACGTACGTGGCGAACAGCGTTCGCACGGTCTGCCCGCCCGGGCCGGCCGCCCCGGTCGCCTTGACCAGGCCGAACAGCGGGGTGTCCTGCAGAACTCCGCCGGCACACTTGATCGCGCCGTTGGCCACCGTGGTCAGCGACCCGGCGGCGGTCCCGGCCGCATTGATCAGACCGTTGACCGCGTTCAGCGCGTCGGTGGCGTTACCCGAGTTGATGTAGTTGGGGTCGGTGGTGCCGAGCACCTTGGCCAGGGTCGTCGGGTCGTTGACGAAGTATCCGACCGAAACCGCGTAGCCCGCGTCCGCCGCCGGCGCGACCCCGGCCGCACTCCAGTTGCAGGGCAGTTTGCTGATGTCGCCGACACCGGTGAGGTTGACCGCCAGCCGGATCTTGTTCAGCGCGAAGTCCAGGCCGGCCTGCGCGTTGGCCAGCGCCGACGCCCGATTGGCGGCCAGCGCGCTGGTCCTGATCTGGCCGATCACCATCCCCGACAGGCTCGCGCTCAGCGTCACGCCGACCAGCGTGACCAGCATGGCGAGCGGCATCGAGCCGCGGTCGTCGCGTCGCGTCGTGCGGCGGCGCCGGGGGAAGGCGGGCATTCGGCCTCCTGGGGCCACGGTGTCCGATGGTGTCCGACCTCGCCATTCGGCAGGTGTCCGGAAAACCTGAGCGGAACGCCGCGACCCCAAGATCAAATCAACGGGTCAGGCCGGAACCGGCTGGACGCGGTCCAGCAGCGCGAACAGATTGACCCAGTGCCGCTGCTCGGCACCCTCGTGGTACACCGCCGTGTCGGACATGGTGTAGCCGTGCGGGGCGCCCTCGTAGACCTCCGAGGTGTAGGTGACGCCGGCCGCGTCGAGCGCGTTCTCCAGCGTCTCGATCTGCTCCGCGTTCATCGACCCGTCGTTGTCGGCGTGTCCGAAGTAGAGCTCGCCGGTGATGCCCGCGACCCACAGGTGCGGGCTGTCCGGCTGATCCGTGGCCAGGCGGCCGCCGTGGAAGCTGGCCAGCGCCTTGACCCGGTCCGGGTAGGCCTCGATCACCTTGAACGCGTTGGTACCGCCCATGCAGTACCCGACGATCACCACGGGCCCGGGGTCGACGCCCGGCCGGCTCGCGAAGAAGTCCAGGTAGGCCTTCGCGTCCTTGGTCACGAGCTCGGTGGTCAGGCCCTGGATGAAGGGCATGAGCTTGCCGAACGCGTTGCCGCGGCGCTCCGGGTCCTGCATATCGGCCGGATCGATCAGCGGCGACCGGCCGCCGCGGTAGAGGATGTTCGGCGCCAGGACGGCATAACCCCGCTCGGCGATCCGGTCCGCCATTTCCTCGATCCGCGGGCGGATCCCGAACGCGTCCATGAACAGCAGAACTCCGGGATGCGGATGGTCCGTGTCCGGTACGACCAGGTACGAGTCGGCGACGCCGTCATCGGTGGGCAGGTCCACGTGCGTCTTCTCCATGCGATGCCCTCCAGCGCTGCTTGTTTGACGGCGCAAACGCTAACACTGAACCGGGGAAGGATCCCCGCTCCGGCGTACGCTGGCTCGCATGGCCGTACGACTGCGCGCGGACGCGGAACGCAACCGCGTCGCCCTGCTCGCCGCTGCCCGGGAGGTCTTCGGTGAGCACGGTCTGGACGCCTCGCTGGACGAGATCGCCCGCCGGGCCCGGGTCGGCAACGCCACCCTCTACCGGCGCTTCCCCAGCCGCCGCGAACTGATCGCCGAGGTCTTCGCCGGGCGGATGAACGAGTACGTCGAACTGGCCGAGCACGCGCTGCTCGAGTCCGACCCGCACACCGCGTTCGTCGGCTACCTCACCCGGATCTGCGAGATGCAGGCCACCGATCGCGGCCTCTCCGAGCTGATCACCACCACCGCGTTCGACGACGACGAACGGCTGACCGCGCTCAAGAGCATCGCCCAGCGCGGCGCCGATGACGTGATCAAGCGGGCCCAGGCGGCCGGCGCGCTGCGCCCCGACTTCACCCGGCAGGACATCTCGCTGCTGCTGATGGCCAACGCCGGAGTGGTACGCCGATCGCCCGACCCGTACGCCTGGCGCCGCCAGCTGGTCCTGGTGATCGAGGGGCTCGCCACCGACCGGTGATCACGGCCAGTGACGGTTGCGGCCACGCTGCGGACATTGAGCGAAACTTAAGGCGCTAACCGTCGCCACGGCCATGATCGCCGAGCAAGGATCGACTCCCGTCGTCCCCCCGCGATCAGGAGTCCCTCATGCCCCGCAACCGGCTACGGTTGACCATCTATCTGTCCGCGGCCACGCTGGCCGTCGGGGGTGGCGCCGTCGCCGCGGTCGCGGCCACCACGCCGTCGACCTTGGCCGCCGCCGGGCTGGTGGCCACGTTCAGCAAGGACAGCGACTGGGGTACGGGCTACCAGGCGCGCTACACGATCAAGAACACCGGGGGCGTCGCCGTCACCGGATGGAAGCTGACCTTCGGGCTCCCGTCGTCGGCCGGGCTCGGCAGCTTCTGGGACGCCACGATCACCACCGCCGGCGCCACCTCGACCGCCACCGACCGCGGCTACAACGCCACTGTGCCGGCCGGCGGCACCCAGGTGTTCGGCTTCATCGTGGCCGGCAGCGGCGCGCCGACCAGTTGCGCCGTCAACGGCGCGGCCTGCACCGGCGGCGGGACGACCACCCCGGCCACGCAGCCGGCCACGGTGCCGCCGACCAAGGCCCCCACGACGGCGCCGACCAAGGCTCCGACCACCTCACCGACCGTGGCGCCGACCACGGCCCCGCCGCCGCCTTCGAACGGCAGCAGCGTTCTGGTCGCCCCGTACGTGGACATGGGTCTCGGATCAACGCTGCAGTCGCTCGCCGCCGGCGGCGGCAACAAGTCGGTGACCATGGCCTTCGTGACCAGCGTGGGTTGTCGGGCGAGCTGGTTCAACGCTTTCGACCCGCGCAGCAAGCAGTTCGCCGGCCAGATCAGCGCCATCCGGGCCGCCGGCGGCGACGTCAAGGTGTCGTTCGGCGGAGCCACCGGCATCGAACTGGCCCAGGCGTGCACGAGCGTGACGGCGCTGCAGGCCGAATACCAGGCGGTGGTCTCGGCGTACGACCTGAAGTTCATCGACCTGGACATCGAGGGCGCCGCGGTGGCCGACCCGACCACCATCGCCCGCCGGTCGACCGCGCTGGCCGCGCTGCAGAAGGCGAACCCCGCCCTGAAGATCTCGCTGACGCTGCCGGTGCTGCCCGAGGGCCTGACCGGCGACGGCGTGAACGTGGTCAAGGCGGCCAAGAACGCCGGCGTCGACGTGGACCTGGTCAACATCATGGCGATGGACTACGGCCGGGCCGGGCAGGACTACGGCGACCTGGCCATCCAGGCCGTGACGTCGACCAAGGACCAGATCAAGGCGATCTACGGCAACAGCGACGCGGCCGCGTTCAAGATGGTCGGCGTCACCCCGATGCTGGGCAAGAACGACGACAGCGGCACCTTCAGCCAGAGCGACGCCAAGGACCTGGTGGCCTTCGCCAACACCAACCACATCGGGTTCATGTCCTTCTGGGAGGCCAACCGCGACAAGAACGCCTGCACCGGCGCGCTGTTCCAGTGCACCAACGTGCCGCAGACGGCGTTCGAGTTCGCCAAGATCTTCGCGGGCTTCAAGGGGTAGGGGGTTCAGGCGGGCTCCTCCGCCGGCCGGGCCTGGACCATCTCCACGAGGGCCCGGACGCGCTGGTGCTCGCCGTACAGCAGCACCTCTTCCTTGCCGGTGAAGTAGTTGGAGAAGGTCCGGCGGGACACCCCGGCCTCGTCGGCGATGGCCTCGACGGTGGAGCGCTCGAGTCCGTGCGCGAGCGCCTGCCGGACGGCCGCCTCGTACAGCGCCTGCCTGGTCGCAGCCTTCTTCCGCTCCCGCAACCCGATCTCGGCCGTCCCCACCGTCATGCCGCCAAGGCTAGTCGTGCGTCCACCGAACCCCCACGCACGGACCGGATGGCCAGCGCACTCACCGCGCTCCGGCCATCCGGTCCGGGTGTCGGGATCAGGCGGCGGCGGTGGCTTCGGCGAGCTGGGCCGTGGTCGGCCGTACGCGCGGGGCGGCCAGCGCCAGCACCGTGTTGGCCAGGGCGAACACCGCCGCCACGAGCAGGCCGCGCTGGAAGCCGCCGACCAGGCCGTCCCCCGGCGAGGCGCCGCCGGTCACCAGGGACTGCACGTGAGACGTGGCCAGCGTGGTGATCACGGCCAGGCCGAGCGCGCCGCCGACCTGGTAGCCGGCGTTCACGACGCCGGACGCCGCGCCCGCCTCCTCGTGCGTGACCTCGAGCACGGCGGCGATCTGGGCCGGGGTGCCGAGCGTGATGATGCCCATGCCGAACAGCACCGTGCCGGGCAGGATCGTCGTCGCGTACGAACTGGTCGCGTCCGACTGGGCCAGCCAGACCAGCCCGGCCAGGCTGAGCACGCCGCCGGCGATCTGCACCGGCCGGGTGCCGAGACGGGTGACCAGCTGGGACGCGATCAGGGCACTGACGATCGCGGCCACGCCCATCGGCAGGAACCGGACCCCCGTCTCCAGCGCGGTCAGCCCCCGGACCTGCTGCAGGAAGATCGCGGTGAGGAAGAACATGGCCAGGAAGGTGCCGCCGTTCAGCGCCAGGGCCACGGTCGAGGTGCTCAGCCCCCGGGACCGGAACATGCCCAGCGGTACGAGCGGCGCCGCCGACCGGGCCTCGACCCGGATGAACGCCCCGAGCAGCGCGACTCCGCCGACCAGCAACGCGACGACCTCGGGGGACGACCAGCCGAGCGGTTCGGCCCGGATCACGCCGAACACGATGGCCAGCAGACCGCTCGTGCTCAGCACCGCGCCGGCCACGTCGAAGGTGCGCCGCCCGGCCGTCTGCACCCGGCTCTCGGCCACGAACATCGGCGCCACCGCGGCCAGCGCGATCGCGATCGGCACGTTCACCAGGAACACCCAGCGCCAGCTGAGCGAGTCGACCAGCAGTCCGCCGGCGATCACGCCGAGCGTGCCGCCGAGCCCGGCCAGCCCGCCCCAGACGCCCATGGCGATGTTGCGGTCGCGGCCGGGCGCGAAGGTGACGGTCAGGATGGCCAGGGCGGCCGGCGACAGCATGGCGCCGCCCAGACCCTGGATGGCGCGCAGGACGATCAGTTGGTCGGGCGTCTGGGCCAGGCCGGCCAGCAACGACGTGGCGCCGAAGACGAGCAGGCCGAGCGCGAACATCCGGCGCCGGCCGATCAGGTCGGCGGCCCGGCCGCCGAGCAGCAGGAAGCCGCCGAAGAGCAGCGTGTAGGCGCTCACCACCCACTGCAGGGCGGTCGGGCGGAAGCCCAGATCCGCCTGGATGTGCGGCAGCGCCACGTTCACGATCGTGACGTCGAGCACGACCATGAACTGGGCGACGGCCAGCACCGCCAGGGTCGACCACGGATTACGTCGCATGACTCGCACCTCTCCTGTTCGTTGTACATGTACACCGTAGATGTACGCCGTACAGGAAAGTCAAGCGGAGTGACGGGTCGAGTGTGTGACGAAGTCGACTAGACGGGGAGAAGAGCCTTGATGCCCTGTACGAGCACCCGCAGGTTGAGCTCGTAGTACGCGCTCGGCTCGGTGCACTTCACCAGCGCGGGGGCGGCCGCGAGGACGTTCGGGTACCGCGCCGGGGGCAACGCGTCGAGCGCCGCGCGCTTCTCGCGGAACATCTGTTCCCGGGCGTCGTCGTCCTGCTCGGTCCATGGGCGGCCCGGCTGCGAGGTGACCATGGTGATGGTCGCGAAGAGCGCGAAGGTGCCGACCTCGGCCGCCCGTTCCGGCGACAGCCCTGCCCCGCACAGCAGCCCGAGCGCCTGCTCGGCCAGCGCCAGCCCGGGCTCCGAGGTGAGGATGCGCCGCATGGCCAGGTCGGCCACGGCGGGGTGCGGACGGATCGCCTCCACGAACGCGGCCAGGATGGCGTACAGCTGCTCGTCCCAGGGAGCGGCCGACACCTCGGGCAGCTCGACCGATGCCACCAGCGACTCGGAGATGCCGTCGAGCAGGCTGTCCTTGTCGGCGAAGTGCCAGTACATGGCCATCGGGGTGACGCCCTGCTCGCTGGCCAGCCGGCGGATCGTCACCGCCTCCAGCCCTTCGGCGTCGGCGAGGGTGATCGCGCAGCTCACGATGGCTTCCCGGCTCAGCCGTCCGCGAACGGGGGCGCTGCGCTTGCTCATCGCCCCACTGTACGGCGTACATGGGATCGTCAGCGGGATCACGTCGGCCAACGCTGGGAACGAACGATCACGGAGCGCTAACCTCTGGATACGGCGTGATGATCCTTCCGTACGGCCGAGAAATTGAGGCTTTGTTCTCACTCCGCGCCGCGGGCGGTCGATGGTTGGCGTAGAGACGAGAGGAGGAGTCGCCGATGGACGGGTTCTTGAATGAGCGGGATCAGCTCTCGGCGGCCCTGTTCGGTCTCGAGGACCGGTTCAACTGGGAACCCGTCTCGATGCGCCGCCGCGCCCTGGAGATCGAGGGCCGCGCTCGCCTCCTCGGCGACGACCTGCTGGCCGTACGAGCGCAGTTGTGCCAGGCCAACCTGCAGATGCGCGCGGGTGACATCGCCGGCGCGGCGCGGGAGGTCTGGAAGATCCACGACTGGGCGGCCGAGCACGACGCCCGGCAGCTGCGGGCCCGTACCCACCTCGTCTGGGCCAGCGTGCACCGCCACCTGGGCGACGCCGCGCAGTGCCTGGAGCATTCCGTGCTCTCGGTCGAGCTGCTCGCCGACACCGACACGCCGTTCATGCAGGTCTGGCACCGGGCCAAGCTGGCCGACGCGCTCGGCCTGGCCGGTTCGATGGACGCGGCCCGTCAGCGCTACGCCCAGACCGAGGACCTGGCCATCGCGCTGCAGCAGCCGCACCTGTTGATGGCCATGCTCAACAACTTCGCCTACACCGAGCTGATCGGCGGGAACCCGGGCCGCGCCCACGAGGTCGGCCGGCGCCTGGTGGCCTACGCCGCCCGCAATGGTTTCGACATGGAGCCGGCGTCACTGGACACGCTCGGCGCGATCGCCATCGAGAACGCCCAGTACGACGAGGCCGAGCAGATCATGCAGCGGTGCATCGCGCGGCACTGGGAGGGCACGTACGAGGACGCCGACGCGCTCGCCGAATACCTCCTGACCCTGGCCCGGGCCCAGCGCGGCCTCGGCGCCACCGACCGCGCCCAGCTGAGCCTGGACGCCTCCCGCCGGCTGTGCGAGGAGCGCGAGCTCAACGACGTCCTGGTCCGGGTGCACCAGGACCAGTCCGAGCTGCACGCCGCCCGGGGCGACTTCGCCCAGGCATTCGCCGAGCACAAGATCTTCTTCGCCGCCCATCACGCGCTGCACTCGACGCAGCGGGAGGCGCAGGCGCGTACCCGGCAGGCGATCTTCGAGACGGCCGAGGCCCGGCAGGAGGCCGAGCGGTTCCGCGAGCAGGCCCGCCGCGACCCGTTGACCGGGCTGCGCAACCGCCGCTACCTGGACGAGCAGCTACCCGAACTGATCGCCGGCGGCGGCGACCTGACCGTGGCCATCGTCGATCTGGACCATTTCAAGCGGGTCAACGACCAGCTCTCGCACGACGTCGGCGACCAGGTGCTGGTGCTGGTGGCCAAGCTGCTGGAGACCGAGCTGGCCGCGATCGTGCCGGACGGATTCGCCGCACGCATGGGCGGCGAGGAGTTCCTGCTGGCGCTGCCCGGCATGTCGGCGGAGACCGCGTGCCCGCACCTGGACGCTCTGCGCCGGACCATCCGGTCGTACGACTGGGAAGACCTCACCCACGGCGTGCCGGTGACGGTGAGCATCGGCGTGGCCGGCCTGTCCGAGGTCGGCCCGGTCGGCCAGGCGGTTCTGCTGTCCACTGCGGACCGCAACCTGTACACGGCCAAGCACGCCGGACGGGACCGGGTCGTCGCCGGCACGTCCCGCGACGCCCGGAGCCGGTCCTACCGGGACAGCGCACCCGCCGCCTGACCTCGTCTCTGTCCGTGACCGCGTCGTCTCAATGATCGCCCTGAATTCGATCGCGTCGGCCCGCTAGTCTGGGACGTCAACGACGACTCAGGAGGCGAGCCGTGACGCAAGGCCGCGACGTTCCCCCTCCGGTCGAGGCCGGTCCCCCCGGCGTCAACATCAACGTGCCGCATTCCGCCCGCATCTACGACTACTGGCTGGGCGGCAAGGACAACTTCGCGATCGACCGCGCGGTCGGCGAAGCCATGATCCGGGCGATTCCCGGCATGCGGTACATGGCCGGCGAGAACCGCCGGTTCGTCCACCGTGCTGCCCGCGCTCTCGTGGCCAAGGAAGGCATTCACCAGTTCCTCGACATCGGCACGGGCATCCCCACCCGACCCAACCTGCATGAGGTCGCCCAGGAGGTCGCGCCGGACGCTCGCGTGGTCTACGTGGACAACGACCCCATCGTGCTGGTGCACGCCCGCGCGCTGATGATGAGCACACCGACCGGTCGCAGCGAGTACATCTCGGCCGACATCCGCGATGCCCGGTCGGTCCTCGACGACCCGGTCCTGCTGCAGACGCTCGATCTCGGTCAGCCGATCGGGCTGACCCTCATCGCGATCCTGATGCTGCTGGCCGATGAGGACGATCCGTGGAGCACGGTCGACGTGCTGCGGGACGCCATGCCGTCGGGAAGCTGCCTGGCGGTCACTCACCCGACCGCCGACTTCAACCCGGCCGAGGTCAACGCGGCGGTGGACGCCGCCACCGGCGCCGGGATGACTTTGGTGGCGCGTGATCGGGAGGCGGTCCAGCGCTTCTTCGGCGACTGGGAGATGCTCGAGCCGGGCCTGGTGCCGGTGTCGGCGTGGCGCCCGGACGCTCCGGTGGACAGCCCGGAGGCGGCGTACTACTGGGCCGGAGTGGCCCGCAAGCCCTGAGCCGCAGGCCATTGCGTTGATGGAGGCCGGCCGGGCAGCCTGGCACGGGGGAACCCGACCGCCCGGCCGGGGTTCAGGGCCGCAGGCGCGGCCGTCGGCGTGGTGGCGGCCCGGGCAACCGGCCGGCGCGCACCAGGACATGCCGGCGCTCGCTCTCCCGGCCGGCCTGGTCGATGACCAGGCCGTCCACCTCAAGCCACGTATCGCCCTCGTGCGGGACCGGGCGGTCCCAGCACACGCGGTCCACCTTCATGGTCAGCGTCCCGACGCCGTAGCAGTAGTCGGTCTCGGCGAACTCCTGCACAAGCCGGTGGGGGATGCTCAGCCGGATACGACCGTCCCGCATCATCGGCGCCCACATGCGACCGACGGGCTCGCCGTCCCGGCGGCGCCGGCCACAGCGGACGTGGTCAACGGCTCTCGTCGGACTCACCGCTCTCCTCGGCCTCGGGTGCCCGTTCCGGCCGGCTGAGTGCGTATCGCACCCCACCGAACCGGTGCGTCACGGTGCTGGCCCGGGTGGACGCGGCCCGGACGTCGTCGGTGTGCACGGGGTCGCGGTAGACGAGGGCGGCGTTGCCGACCCGGGCATCGTTCCGGAACTCGTCAGGCTCATACGGCTCGGAATGTTCCGGACCGATGTTCGGGACCGACATGCGCTCTTCCTCCCGTTCGGACGACTCCGCCAAGAAGCCCGCTCCGCGACCGTACGGTCACTCAAAGATGTCACCCTTAGTGACCCCCACGAGTGCCTGTACGTGCGTTATCATGCTCACAATCCCGTGAGTACGCAAGGCCAGATGCACGTGCATCTGCACGCTAGGCCTCCTGCCTGAGGCCCATGGGTCCGCAGTACGCCGGTCGACAGACGAACGGCGCGGAATGTAGGGAGCTTCGAATGAGGCATTTGGTTAACGGCATGCCCGCCGGGCAGTTGCAGGGTGTGACTTGGCAGAAGAGCCGCCGGAGCAATCCCAGTGGCAATTGCGTCGAGTGCGCGATGCTGCCGGACGGCGGGGTGGCGGTCCGGAACAGTCGTGACCCCGAAGGTCCGGCCCTGATCTACACCCCGGCCGAGATCGAGGCGTTCGTCCTCGGCGTGCGCGATGGCGATTTCGACAACCTGATCGCCTGACCTGTCAGCAGGACACGGTGCCGCAGCGGATCCTTCCGCCGCGGCACCGTCGCTGCTAATGAGGTCGGCCGACCTCGAGGAGCAGCTTCTCCAGAATTTCCGGTGTCAGGTTGGGAGCGTCGGCGTCGATACAGACCCGCTCCATGGCGATCGCGTAGTGGTCCACGTCCTCGCGCTTGTCCAGATAGATCGCACTGGTCAGCTGCTCGACGTAGACGACGTCCGGCAGTTCGGGCTCAGGGAACCGCAGGATCGCGAACGGGCCGCCCGCGGCGGCGTGCCCACCCGCGTGGAACGGGATGATCTGCATCCGGATGTTGGGCTGCCGCGAGACCTCGATGAGGTGCTCGATCTGCGCCTTCATCACGTCGACCCCGCCGATCGGCCGGCGCAGGACGGCTTCGTCGATCACCACCCACAGTTGGGGCGGATCGGACCGGTTCAAGATCTGCTGCCGCTGCCGGCGCAGCTCGATCCGGCGTTCGATCTCCTCCGCGTCGGCGCCCGCGTGCCCAAGCAGGATGACCGCCCGCGCGTACTCCGCCGTCTGCAACAGGCCGGGTACGAACTGGATCTCGTACGTCCGGATCAGCGTCGCCGCCGCCTCGAGCCCCAGGTACGACCCGAACCACGACGGCAGGATGTCGCCGTAGTGGTGCCACCAGCCGGGGCTGTTGGCCTGCCGGGCCAGGCCGAGAGTGGCCTCGCGTTCCTTGGCATCGTCGACGCCGTAGAGGGTGAGCAGGTCCGAGACGTCGCGTTCCTTGAAGCTGACCCGGCCGAGCTCCATCCGGCTGATCTTCGAACCGGAGGCTCGGATCTCCCAGCCGGCGTCCTCGCGGCTGATGTTCCGGCCCTCGCGCAGTCGGCGCAGCTGAGCTCCGAGCAGGATCCGGAGCACGGTGGGACCACTGCCCGCCGCCTCCTCCTGCGAACTCGCGCTCACCTGACTCCTCAACGTTTCCTTCGGTAGCCGCCGACCAGCAGCCTGTAGGCATCCTACGAGGGTGATCGTCCGGTACGAAACCGATCGAACGTACCCATCGAACCGGACAGCCCGTGCAGCGCACAAGACGTCTGCACGTGCAGACGGCCTTGCGGACGCACCGGATGACGGGGATGATAGCTGACAGGCAGGTGGTGCTCGCTGACAGAGCGTGCTTAAGCGGCACAGCGTGCTCAGACGGCACAGCGTGCTCAAAAGTTCGGCCTATCGGTCAGGACAGACTCCCCAAAGCTGGGGGTCTGGACCCAGACCCCGGGATCTGGAGGCATTCCGATGTCGACCCCAACGATCGCACCGCCCGAGCGCGATCCGGATGACGTCATGCCCGCCGACGGCTATCACAAAGCCGACCCCGTGTGGGTCTACCGCGACGGTTGGCACGCGGGAGTGATCGAGGCCGCCTCGCCTCGTGCCGTCACCGTCACCTATCGGCCAGGCAGCCACCGCGGCACCGGCGTCGACACGTTCACCGCGCCGTATGTGACGAAGCGCGCCGACGTCGATCCGGCCCTGGACCGCCGGCCGACCGAGCGGCGGCTGATCGAGCGGATCCCCAAAGCGTCCTGAACGGTGCCCCGGCTGAGACACTGCACGGGTGGCTCTTGATCATCGACGGGTAGCAGTCGTCGCCGTGGTGTGCGGACTCCTGCTCGGCGCCGTCGACTTCGCTCTGCAGAAGGTGCTGCCTTACCCCTGGGCTGACCTCGCCAACTCCGCGGCCGTCTGGTCGGTGGCCGCGTTCGGAATGGGCCTGTGGGTCCGGTTCCCGTGGTGGCGCAGTGCGCTGGCCGCGGCCGTACTGCTGGTGCTAGGTGTTCCCGCGTACTACCTGACGGCCTGGCGGTGGCAGCACGACAACCTTTCCAACATCTGGGCGACGTCGTCGCTGATCTGGATGTTCCTCGGCCTGCTGGCCGGCGTGGTGTTCGGCGTCGCCGGGGCGTTCGCCACGGCCACCGGTTGGCGGGGCATGGTGGCGGTGGCTCTGCCCGGTGCGGTGCTGTTCGCCGAGGCCCTGGTCCTGCTGCGTCGCCTCCCCCGGCGTACGGACAACATGTGGACCGCGGTGATCGAGCTGATCCTCGGGCTGCTGATCATCGCGCTGGTCGCCCGAGGAAACCGGCAGCGGGTGGCAGCCCTGGCGGCGGCGATCCCCCTGGCCGCGCTAGGTTTCGCCGCGTTCCTGCTCAGCGGTTTCTGACGGGCTGTCCCGCAGTTCCTGGACCTCCGCCCGCAGGAGCCGGATCTCCTCGGTCAGCGTGACGAGTTCCTGCCGGGTGACGTCCTCGGTCCGCTCGTCACTGTCGGAAATCCGTTCGACGATCCAGCTGGCCAGCGACCCGGTGACGAAACCGATCAAGCCGATGCCGCTGACCATCAGCACGACCGCGATCAGGCGTCCTTCCAGCGTGGTCGGGTAGAAATCGCCGTATCCGACCGTGGTGATCGTGGCCACCCCCCACCACAACGCCTGCGGGTACGTCTCGATCGTGCTGCCCGGCCGGCCCCGTTCGGCATCCAGCACGGCCAGCCCGGCCACGAGGACGACCAGAACCGTGGCGGCGCCGATGTAAAGTGCCAATCGGCCCCGGGTCAGGTGCATGGCACGCCGATTGATCACCCGCAGCGCATTGATCAATCGGAGTGCCCGCAACGGCCGCAGAAACGGGAGCAGCAAGACGGTGAGATCGAACCAGTGGGTACGCAGAAATGATCGTTTCCGCCGTGCCAGACTGAACCGGGCCACGTACTCGATCCCGAACAGGATCCAGATGATCAGGTCCGCGGTCTCGCAGGTGCGCCGCAGGTGGGCCTCCATCGCCGGGTCCAGGATCGGCCAGGCGTAGACCACGATGAACAGCAGGGACAGCACGGTGAGTGGGTAAGCGGTGGCACGTTCCCACCGCTCGACGCGGTCTTCGTCCTCGGGCGCCATGATCGCAGCATCTCGTGCTTTTGTTTCCACTACATCGTGCTCGAAAGAAGTCGGTTTTGAACCAGGTTTCGGCCACGGACGTAGGGGTAGCTGGAACCACTGGTTACACGGATGTGGAGGTGTCTTCCGTGCTCGATCCCGCAGAGAAGTCCGTCTTCGACGGTCTGGTGTCCCAGCTGCGTGGCGACCCCAAGTTCACGCACAAGATCGACAAGCTGGGTTCGCCGCGGCGCCGGTTTCGGAAGGCCCTGGCGGTTCTGCTGTGGACGATGGCGCCGGTCGCCATGATCGTCGGCGGATGGACCGGGTTCTTCATGGCCATCGCCGGCATCGGCTACGGGATCCACCTGGTGGCGCGCAAACCCGGGCTGGAGGGTGGCCAGGGCTTCCCGTGGCGATCCTCGCCCGGCCCGCGGCCCGGCGCCTCCATCTGAGCCGCGGCATCCGGCCGGACCGCCCGTACCTGGCGCCTGCGTCTGAGCCGCGCGGAGCTCAGCGCCAGCGGTCGCCGGTCAGACGCTCGTACACCTCGATGTAGCGGTTGCGGGTGGCCTCGACCACCTGGTCCGGGATATTCGGGCCGGGTGCGGTCCGGTCCCAGTCGCTGAGTTCGGTGGCCGACCAGTCCCGCAGGAACTGCTTGTCCAGGTAGCGGGGAGCGGCCCCGGGCTGCCACTCGTCGGCGGCCCAGAAGCGGGACGAGTCCGGCGTCAGCAGCTCGTCGCCGAGGGTCAGATTGCCCTCGTACCAGCCGAGTTCGATCTTGGTGTCGGCGATGACGATGCCCCGTTCCTCGGCCACCCGGGACCCGCGCTCGTACACCTCGAGGGTGATCCGGCGCAGCTCCGCGGCCACGTCCGGTCCGAGCTCACCGGCCACCTCCGGATAGGTGATGAACTCGTCGTGGCCCTCGCCGGGCGCGACCTTGGTCGTCGGGGTGAAGACCGGCTCCGGCAGCCGCGAGCCCTCGATCAGCCCGGGCGGCAAGGCGACGCCGGAGACCGCGCCGTCCTTCTCGTAGGCCTTCAGACCCGAACCCGCCAGGTAGCCGCGCGCGATGCACTCGACCATGACCATCTCGAGGCGCTGGCAGCGGACGGCGCGACCGGCCCACTCGGCCGGCACGTCGGTGGCCGAGATGATGTGGTTCGGGGCGACGTCGGCGAGCTGGTCGAACCACCACAGCGACAGCTGGGTGAGAATCTTCCCTTTGTCGGGGATCGGCGTGGGCAGCACCACGTCGTAGATCGACACCCGGTCGGAAGCGACGAGGAGGATCTCGTCCCCGTCGGCGTAGACGTCCCGGACCTTGCCCGTGTGCAGGAGTTCCACGTGCTCAACCTAGCCGCCCGGGGGCGGCTCACCTCTTGCGGCCCACCCCGCCGTAGATCGACACCTGGTCCGGCGTCGGCCGGTCGGCCGCCGGGCGGGTGGGCCGCCAGTCCGAGACCGGGACGATGCCGGGCCCGATCAGGTCCAGACCGGCGAAGAACTCGGTGAACTCGTCCCGATCGCGGTGGTGGGCGTCCGTACGCCCCTGGGCCAGCCGCTCCCGGGCGACCGCGGCCGCCTCGGCCGGCACGAAGTCGAGCGTCGCGTTGGAGGCGACCAGAGAGCTGCCCGCCGGCAACGCGTCCATCATGTACCGGACGATCTCCCGGGACTCGGCCTGATTCTCGACGAAGTGCAGCACCGCGACCAGCATCAGCCCCACCGGCCGGCCCAGATCCAGCGTCGCCCGCACCTCCGGGTGTCCGAGGATGCGGTCCGGGTGGCGCAGGTCCTCCTCGAGATAACGGGTACGACCCCCGGGTGTGCTGGTCAGCAGCGACCGGGCGTGCGCCATCACCATCGGGTCGTTGTCCACGTACACCACGTGGGCCGCCGGGTTGAGCGCCTGGGCGACCTGATGCGTGTTGTCGGCTGTCGGCAGGCCGGTGCCGATGTCCAGGAACTGGTCGATGCCGGCCTCACCGGCCAAAAACCGCACGGCCCGCTGCAGGAACTCGCGGTTCTCCCGAGCCGACACCCGTACGGCCGGGAAGGCCTGCTCGATCAGGTCACCGGAGGCGCGATCCACCGCGAAGTGATCCTTGCCGCCCAGCCAGTAGTTGTAGCGGCGGGCCGGATGCACCGTCGAGGTGTCCAGACCGGCGGCCGTCCCCCTGTCCCCCATATCCAGGACCATACCGGCTATGCCCAGGGTGCACCGATACGTGATCAGGGTGCTCGCGGCGCGGGCGCGATGGCGAAACCGCTGACCGGGCGGGAGGTGCGGGGCACCGGGATCCGCTGCAGGTCGGCCGTTTCCAGCCGGCGGGCCACGGCCAGGGCCTCGACGTACGTGTCCACCTGGTCCCGGGTCACGCCCGGCATGCACAGCAGGTGGCAGCGGCCGTCCTGGTCCCGGTACACCGGCCAGGTCCGCAGAATGGACGCCGGCGGCTCCGCGAAGACCACGGTGAACGCCCAGCTGTGCCGCCACGCGCGCACGCCGATCAGGTTGAGCCGCTCGGTCAGGTGGGCCGCCACGGCGCGCGCCTCGCGGGCCCGGGCGCGCAGTCCGTCCTCGCCCAGCGTCGCGATCACCAGCCACATGGCCAAGGCCGGCAGCCCGTCGATCGAGCCCGCCGGGCTGTCGTCGACCGTGTTGATGTACGCGATGTGCCGCTCCCGCCGCGGTGTCCGGGCGCGACCGACGACGAAGCCGGTCGGTTGCGGAACGCCCAGGAATTTGTGCCCGCTGGTGGCGATCGAGTCCACCGCCGACAGGTCCAGCTGGTTCTCCAGGGCGAGCGGGATGGAGCTGAGCGCGCCGTCGCAGTGCACGTGCCGGTCGTGGATGCCGCGGGCGTCGAGGACCGCGGCCACCCTCCGCGGGTCGGTGACCGCCTCCGTGGTGGTGGTGCCGGCGGTGATGTTGACGATCGCCGGGGCGCCGGGCCGCAGCTGGTCGTACAGGTCGTCGTAGTCCAGCTCGCCGTCCGGCCGGGCGTGGACCTTCACCGCCGGGATGCACAGCTCGTGCATGAGCTTCGGAATGCTGTAGTGGTCGCTGTCCGAGTAGTAACCGATCGCGCTGGTCAGCCCACTCGCGGCGGCCGGGAAGCGGTCCCGGGCAGCGAGCAGCCCGCCGCGGTTGCCGCCGGTGCCGCCGCTGGTCAGGTTGCCCCACCACGTGCCGGCCTCGGCCGTACCGAAGAACAGGCGGGCGGCCCACGCGAGCACCGCCCGCTCGGCCGACTTGGTGTGGTTGCCGCCCGGCGGGTTGCCCAGCCGGTGGCCGATGTTGTTCCACGGCAGGCCGGCGAAACGGTCCAGCTGGCCGAACTCGCCGCCGCGGGGCACCGGATAGAACAGGTGCCGGTCCCACTTCGGCTGCCCGTACAGGCCGTCCAGGACGCGGTCGACGTCGACCGGCCGCCCGCTGATCAGGGAGGCGGCCGCATCCAGTCCGCTGATATCGGGAGGTTCCGTGGTCATTGGGCGGTCGCGCTCTTCAGGGCCTGATGTAGCCGCCGAATCTGCTCCCAGATCAGGTAGGTGCGCTGGTTGGCGTGCTCCATCAGGTCCGGCCGCCGCTTCCAGCTGTAGTGGCTGAACAGCATGTTGTTGGCCATGATCTCGTGCTGACCGGTCTGCGAGCCGAGCTGCGCCGCGCGGACGAAGTGGCCCGCCGTCGCGTCGTCCAGGTACAGGTAGCCCTGCCCTCGCAGGTGCAGTCCGCTGAACCGGTCGACGGTGCCCTTCATCGACCGCCACGACATCTCGGGGGTGTCCAGCGTGGAGACGCCGATGCCCAGGTAGACCATGTCCGGCGACAGCGGTTCGCTGCGGTTGACCAGCCCGGTCAGCGGGATCCGCGGGTCCCATCGGCGTCCGTGCTCGGCCGCCTGCGCGACCTTGTGTTCGGCCACGTTGGCCAGGCTCGTCAGCATGTCGATCAGACTGGTGTTCCCGTCGTCGCTCAGGGACAGCCGGGTCGCGGTGCTCAGCGGGAACGTCTTGTCCGTCAGGTCGAACGAGAACAGGGCGATGGCGTGCTCGCACAGATCGTCCTTGGTGCGGACCTTGTCGGCGGCGTGGCTGGCGTGGCTGGCGTTGACCGCGATGAGCCGGTCCAGGGCCCGGCCGCGGAGCAGCGCCGGCAGCCCGGCCTCTTCGCCGGCCGTGAACGAGGCCGGCTGTGAGGGGGCGTCGCGCGGCTCCACCGGCGGCGCGGCCTGGGTGTGCTGATCCCAGCCCGTACGCGGCGGCGAGAGCCAGTCGTTGTCCGGGTACGCCCCGGCCGGCACGTCCGCCGGCGGCCGCTGGCGCGGGAACCACGGGTCCGGCTCCGTGCCCGGCTGACCGGGCCACTGCTGCCGGTCGGTCTCCGCCTCCGCGGGGCGGCTCGACCTCTCCCATTCGCCCAGCCAACCGCCCTGCCGGTCCGGCTCGTGCAGCCGGCCGTACTGGTCCGGGGCGCCGGACCGGGTCTGCTGGTCCATTCCGCCGGGCCGGGTCTGCGGATCCATTCCCCCGGGGCGGGTCTGCGGATCCATTCCGCCGGGGCGGGTCTGCTGGTCCGTTCCGCCGGGGCGGGTCTGCTGGTCCGTTCCGCCGGGCCGGTCGGCGCGGCCGGGCCGGTCCGGGCCGCCACCCAGCCGATCGTCACCACCGAGCCGGTCCGGACGGCCCAGCCGATCCGGACTGCCCAGCCCGTCGGCGCTGCCCGGCCGGGGCGGGCCGTCCAGCCAGCCGCCGCCGCTGGGCCGGCCGGATTCGGTGTTCCAGCCGCGCTGGTCCGGCTCCGCGGTCCAGCCCCGCTGGCCGGATTCCCCCGGCCGAGCCGGCCGCCCGGCCCCGTCCGGCCAGTTCGGCTGGTCGGGTTCGCCGGGCCACCGCTGCCGGTCCTGGAGGTAGGGCTGGGCCGAGCCGGTAGGACGCTCAGCGTGCCGTCCGTCCGGGTAGGTCATCACGGAGCGCCTTTCAGAGCGGGAGGTCGGACAGCCGGACGTCGACGACGGCGTTGACGTCGGGCAGCCGGCGGCCGATGTGCTGGTACACGGAGGCGCGAGCGTCGCGGAGGTAAGCGGCCCAGATCAGGCCGGCCAGGGCGACGGCGAACACGACGGCGGGGATCACCCAACGCGTCACGTTGTTGTCCGGACCCAACAGGGCACCCAGGTTGAACAGCATCTCGCCGAAGATCACCACGCCGCCGACCAGCCCCAGGAGCGGGGCGATGAGCCAGGTCCAGACACTCTCCGCCTCCGTCCCGCGGTGCGGCAGCGCGATGATCGCGGCGAGCGAGGTGAGGATCAGCAGCGCCAGGAGCGCCAGCGCGCCGAGCGTGCTGAACCAGGCGAACAGGGTCGCCATCGGATCCGCGCTGAACACCGCGAACCCCAGGATGACCACGACCGAGATGCCGGTCTGGAACCAGGACGCGGCCACCGGCGAAGCAGCCCGTACGTCCCGGCCGGTGTGCGCCAGCCACCCCGGCAGGACACCTTCACGCGCGATCGCGAACGTGTACCGGTTGACCGTCGAGTGGAACGCGAGCATCGAGGTGATGATCGCCATCAGCAGTACGAACCGGGCCCACGGTGGAGCCACCGGGCCGTACTGGTCGTCCAGGATGGCCAGTGGGTCGGCGGTGGCCAGCTTGGCGTCGGCGGCCCCGGCGGAAACCGCGTACGCCGTGACCGTGTAGATGCCGACCAGCCCGATCAGCGCGATGAAGACGGCCCGGCCGGGGGCGATGCTCGTCCGGCTCTCCTCGGTGAACGCGCCCGGCAGCTCGAAGCCCATCAGCGAGGCGATCACGTAGGCCACGCCGCCGCCCAGGCCACCGGTCAGCCCGGCGACGGTGAGTCCGGTGCTGGTCAGGCTGCCGCCCGCCGGGTGGCTCAGGGCGGTCGAGTCGAACAGCACCACGACCAGCAGTGACGCCCCGAAGATGATGGACAGGAACACCGCTGCGGCCGCGATGCCGCGCACCCCGAAGGCGGCCACGACCGCCGCCGCCACCAGCGCCCACAGCCACCACGGACCCCAGCCGAAGAGGCTGGCCGCGGTGAAGCCGAACAATCCGAACTGGGCGGTCAGGATGGCGTTGTACGCGAGCAGCGCGACCAGGCCGCCGGCCACACCCATCGGGCGGCCCAGGCCGTGCGTGATCGCGGCGTAGTAGACGGCCGGGTGCTTGACCCGCCGGGCCATCGCCGTGTAACCCACCGAGAGGAGGGCGACCACCACCCCGACCAGCAGGAACAGTAGGGGCAGGGCGACCACTCCGGTGGTCGCGTAGGTGGCTGGAATGCTGCCGAGCAGCACCACGACAAGCGCGGACGCGGCGCACGCGAACACCGCCATCACGGCCGTGCCCATCGTCTTGCGTTCCAGGACGGTCGGCGTCGTCATCGCCGTGCTCCTCCGATATCAGTGCGGCCCCACGTGCCGCAGCAGGGCGGCAGCACGGACGCGCACACACGGGTGCTCGACTCTGAGCCGGACGACGCGACGAGGGGGGCGTAGACGCGAAATCACTTTCAGTTCCGGGTCGATACCTTACGGTTCGGCACCTCCGCGCACCACGCGGTGATCCGTGAACATCCTGCTACGACAGTCCGACAGGGACGATCGGGCAAACCTTGCCGTCCACCCCAGACGGATACGCCCGAATTCACCGACTTCGATCCGGTACGCAATGTCGATGATCTTCCTCCAAGATCTATTTGTCGGTTTATGCAAGCCATTTCGATCACCTACGGTCGATAGGTCTTGACGGTGGGTACGAACGGGGTTCCGTACCCACGCACGTCGTCCGGTTCCGAACGGCGGCGAGCCGTGACCGCAACCCCGGAGCCGTCAGTAAGGTCGAGCGGCATGAAGGTTCGTGAGGAAGAGGTACGGGTCGCGTCGCCGGACGGGGACATCCGCACGGTGGTGATCACGCCGGACGGGGACGGACCGTGGCCCGGGCTGCTGCTCTACACCGACATCTTTCAGCTGACCGAGTCGACGCTGCGGTCGGCGCGACGACTGGCGACGTACGGGTTCGTGGTGGCCGTGCCGGAGATCTATCCACACGGGCCACTGGCCGGGACCGCGCTCGAGTTCGACGACGCCGGGAAAGCGGCCGGGCTGGCCGGTGCGGCCGCGACGCCGACGGCGCAGTTCGACACCGACCGGATCGCCGTGCTCGACTTCCTGCAGGCCCGGGACGGGGTCACGACGCTGTTCGCGGCCGGTTTCTGCATCGGCGGCCACCTGGCCTTCCGTGCGGCGCTGGACCCGCGCGTGGCGGCAACCGTCTGTTTCTACCCGACCGGCCTGCAGAACGGCGGCCTGGGCGCGGACGACGCCGGATCCCTGGCCCGCGCGGCCGACATTCAGGGCCGCCTCATGATCATCTTTGGCTCACAGGATCCACACGTGCCGGCCGACGCCCGGCTGCTGGTCCTGTCCGCCCTGTACGCGGCCGGTCTCTCCGATCTGGAGCTGCATGTCTACCGCGGCGGCGAGCACGCCTTCATGCGCGACATCGGCGCCCGGCACGACCCCGAGCTGACCGACCTCGCCGTCACCGCGGCGGTCAGCTTCCTGCAGCGCCGCTGACCCACCTTTGGCATGCACCCGCCAGGGTCCCGGCAGCGAGCGCGATCACGCCCACGCAGGTAAATCACTCGGGTGCCGGCGCTCGCACCGGGATACTGCCCGCATGATGATCGACACTCCGATGACCGGGGATCTGATCCGCGGCGCCGCGGAGGTCGAGCCCGGTACGTACGGGCTGGTCCCGCACCGGCTACCCGCCTGGGCCCGCGCCGAGTGCCCCGACCCGCAACTGGCGATGGCCGAGTCGCAGCCGTCCGGCGTCCGCGTGGTCCTCCGCACCCGGGGGCCACCGTCGTCGAGCTCGACGCACTGTCGACGGCGATCGTCTTCGCCGGTGCCCCACCCCGTCCGGCCGGCCTCTTCGACCTGGTCGTGGACGGCCGGCTCGCCGGTCAGGGCACCATCGCCGGCGGCACCCGGGTGACCATCGACATGGTCACCGGGGCCGTCGACAACCGTCCGGGCACGGTTGGCACGATCCGCTTCGACGGGCTGCCGGACGAGATGAAGGACGTCGAGATCTGGCTGCCGCAGCATGAGACGACCGAGGTGGTCGCGCTGCACACCGACGCGCCGATCGAGCCGGCGCACCGCGGACGTCCGGTCTGGCTGCACCACGGCAGCTCGATCAGCCACGGTTCGAACGCCGCGAGTCCGAGCACGACCTGGCCGGCCGTCGCCGCCGCCCAGGCCGGGGTGGAGCTGATCAATCTCGGCCTCAGCGGAAGCGCACTGCTCGACCCGTTCACCGCCCGGGTGCTGCGGGACACCGCCGCCGACCTGATCAGCGTCAAGATCGGCATCAATCTGGTCGGTGCCGACCTGATGCGTATGCGGGCGTTCACACCGGCAGTGCACGGGTTCCTGGACACCATCCGCGAGGGACACCCGACCACTCCGCTGCTGGTGATCTCGGCGGTCCTCTGCCCGATCCACGAGGAGACCCCCGGTCCGGGCGTGTTCGACATGGCCGCCCTGGCCGACGGCAAGGTGCTCTTCCGGGCCACCGGCGACCCGGCCGAGCGCGCGGCGGGCAAACTGACGCTGCAGTCCATTCGCGAAGAACTGGCCCGGATCGTCGCCCAGCGAACGGCCACCGACCTGAATTTGTCCTACCTCGACGGCCGCGAACTGTACGGCGAGGACGACTACGCCGAACTGCCGCTTCCGGACGAACTCCACCCCGACGCCGCCACCCACCTCCGAATGGGCGAACGCTTCGCCACGAAAGGCTTCCTGACCGCCCAGTAACCTCCCAAAAGCCACCCCGGCCCGTACCTTGCCAACATGATCAACCGGGCCTCGGCCATCGCGTTCCTGCTAACCGTCACCGCCGTCGCGGCCATCGGCCACACCGCAGCCACCCCCGGTGCGGCCTGGGCCACCGCGGCAAGCGCGGCGTCAAGCAGCACAGCGCCGACCGCCGCTCAGCCCGAGGACGCGTGGGCGCAGTCCGCCGCTCACTCCACCGGCGACCACTTCAACCCGGGCGAGCACCGGCTCACGCCGGTGACCGCCGGCCGCCTGAGGGCCGCCTGGACCGCCCCGGCTCCGGCCGCGGTCTGCGACCCGGCGGCCACCCCGCTGATCGGCGGCCGGCGCTTGGTGACCGCGGCCGGGTACCGCATCAGCGCCTACGACGAAGCCACCGGCAGGGTCGCCTGGCAGACCCCGGTCGCCCGGAAGAGCACTATCACCCTGGCCGCGATCGTCGGCTCCCGGCTGATCGCCCAGTACCGCGACTGCCACTCCGGCAAGTCCACGATCACCGCGCTCGACCTACGCACCGGCCGGGCGATCTACACCGAGCCGACCTCCGGGATGATGTACCAGTTCGTCGTCGACCAGGGCGTCCTGCTCGGCGGATTCTGGGACACGACCGCCCTCAAGTACGCGCTCCGGGCCTACCGGATCTCGGACGGCGCCCCGCTCTGGTACCGCGTCGGCTCATTCAGCGGTGACGACATCGCGGCCGGCGGCCGTGTCCTGGTCGAGGACGCCGACGGCCCGGACGCCGCGGTCGACATCACCACCGGCCGGAAGCTGTGGTCGCTCGCCGCCGACTGCTTCAGCGCGCTCGGCGCCTCCACCGACGGCTCGCGCTTTTACCTCCGCTGCCGTGACAACGACCGGATCCGGCTGGTCAAGGCGGCCACCGGCGCGACCGTCACCACGCTGCCCGACTTCGGCTGGCACACGTTCTTCGCCACCGACGGCACCCGGATCTATCTCAACGGCGATTCCGGCCTGGTCGCTGCCGACGCCACCGACGGTCACCAGATCTGGCGGCGCCCGTACCCCGACGGCACTCCCTATGAGCTCGCGCTCGCCGGCGGCGTCCTCTACGCACTTCGCGGTGACGGCAAGCCGATGCAGGCGTTCGACGCCCGTACCGGCAAGCTGATCGCGCTGGACCCCAGGACCGCCGCCATCACCATGCAGCCGATGGTCGCCCGCGGCCGCCTCTACGGTGTGACCAGGACCGGCGTAGCCGCCTACGCCACTTAGGCGCGCCATCGGGTCACCGCCACCCCGATCAGGCACAGGGTGCCACCGACGAAGGCCAGCGCGCTCGGCACCTCACCCAGGAACGCCCAGGACATTCCGACGGCGATCCCGGGCACCAGGTAGGTCGACGAACTGAGGCGCCCGGCACTCATCCGCCGCAGCGCGTACGCCCAGGTCGCGAACGCGATCGCCGTCGGGAACAGGCCGAGGTACACCAGCCCGGCGGTGGCCGACGCCGGCGCCGAGGCCAGTTCGTGCACCAGCGACGGCGCCCACGGCAGGCAGGTGACCGCGCCGGCCACACAGCCGAGCCAGGTCGCGGTGAAGGCGTCCACCGTGACCAGGGCCTGCTTCTGCAGCAGCACGCCGACGGCGTAGAGCGCGGCTGCCCCCAGCGCCAGCAGCACCCCGGTGGCGTCGTGATGACCGGTCGAGGTGGCCACGGCGATGGTGGCGACCCCGGCGAAGGCGATCACCAGACCGGCGACCAGGCCCCGCGGGAAGCCCTCCTTCAGGTACACCCCGGCCAGCACGGCGATGAGGATCGGGCCGACGTTGACCACCAGGGCGGTGGTGCCGGCGTCGAGGTGGTGCTCGGCCGCGTTGACCAGGATCGCGTACACCCCGAACCACAGCACGCCGTACGTCAGGACCAGCGCCAGCGGCCGCCCCCGCGGCAGGGTTCTCGGGCGCAGCAGGGCGATCAGGGTCAACGCCATGCCGCCCGTGACCAGCCGGCCGAGCGCGAGCGACCCCGGGCTGTAGTGGGAGCCGACCGCGCGGATCACGATGAACGCCGACGCCCAGAGCAGCACCGTGGTCAGCGCGGCCAGCATCGGCAGAGCAGAGGTCCGGACCGGACGGTCGGTGGTGATGGTGGTGGTGGTGACGTCCATGGATTCAATCTGGCCCGGCTGACTCTTCAGCACAAGCAAATACTTCTTCCGCTCCGTTAAGTCCAGCTGTACGGTCACAGGCATGCTGGACCTTCACCGCCTCCGGGTGTTTCGTGCCGTCGTGGCCAGCGGCTCGGTCAACGTCGCCGCCACCAACCTGGGCTACACCGCGTCGGCGGTCAGCCAGCAGGTCACCGCGCTGCAGCGGGAGACCGGCCTGACCCTGCTGGCCCGCAGCGGCCGGGGCATCGAACCGACCACGGTCGGCCTCGGCCTCGCCGATCGGATCGACGGCCTGCTCGCCCAGCTCGGCGACATCGAGGCGTACGTCACCGACCTGCGCGACGGCCGCACCGGCACGCTGTCCATCGCGTACTTCGCCTCGGTCGGCGCGGCCTGGATGCCGACCGTCGCCCGGGCGCTGCTGCACGACTTCCCCGACCTGCGCCTCGATCTCGAACTGCGCGACGACTCCAGCATCCGGCCCGGCAAGCGGCCGGACGTGCAGCTGGTGGTGGCGCCGCCGGACCACACCGGCACCCGGGAAACCCGAGCCCACCACCTGCTCGACGATCCGTACGTGGCGGTGGTCCCGTGGGAGCACCCGCTGGCCGGTCAAGGCCCGGTCGAGCTGGTCCGGCTGGCCGGCGAACGGTGGATCGACAACGACTTCGCCCGCGGCTGGTGCCGGGAAAACCTGCTGCGGGCCTGCCGGGCCGCCGGATTCAGCCCGCCGTTCCGGGTCGAGGCGCACGACTATCCGACGGCCATCGCCTTCGTCGAGGCCGGGATCGGCATCACCGTGCTCCCCCGCCTGGGCGCGGAGAGCCTGCCGCCGGGCGTGGTCGCGGTGCCGCTGGTCTCCCCGACCCCGACCCGTTCGATCTTCGCCCTGGTCCAGACTTCGGCCGAGTCCGCGCCGCCGGCCCGATGCGCCCTCCGGGCCCTGCAGAGCTGCGCCGTCCCGTGACGGCAGCGTTGAACCGGGCCGTGACCGGCCGGCGGCGTCAGACCGGACGGGCCGGCCGCAGAACCCGGGCGGACACGGCCATGACGGCGGTCAGCACGGCGACCACCACGAACGAGACGGTCAGCGAGGTCGCATGCCCGATCCCGCCGATCACCCCGGGCGCGATCAGACCACTGCCGTACGCGATCCCCGCCACCCCCGCGAGCGACCGGCCGGGGTTGTCCCCGATCCGCCCGGCCGCTGCGAACACCAGCGGGATCACGACGGCGATCCCCGCCCCGATCAGCCCGAAACCGATGATCACGAGCACCACATTGTGGCCGAACACCACGGTCAGCGCCCCCACCGTCGCGCACACCCCAGCGATCCGTACGGTCGCCACCGCCCCGAACCGCCGCACCAGACCGTCGCCGGCGAACCGGGTCAGCGCCATGCTGATCGAGAAGACCGACACCGTGGCGGCGGCAGTGCTGGCCGCGTTGTGCAACTGGTCCCGGACGTACACGGCCGACCAGTCCAGGCCGCTGGCCTCGGCGAACACCGCGCAGAGCCCGACCAGCCCGATGGCCAGCACGGCCCGGGACGGCAACGCGAACGCCGGCGGCTCGGCCCGGTCCGGTTCCGCCCGGTGCGGCAGGAGCCGGGTGGATGCGGCCAGGGCGATCACCGCCAGCACGATCGCGACCCCCACGAAGTGCACACGCGCGTCGAGACCGGCCCGGGCCGCCAGCGCCGCCACCGCCGAACCGGCCAGCGCGCCGACGCTCCACCAGCCGTGGAAGCTCGACATGACCGACCGGCCGTACCGCTCCTCGACCAGCACCGCCTCCGCGTTCATGGCCACGTCGGCCAGCCCGGCGGCGGCTCCGTAGACGATCAGCGTGAGGCAGAGCAGGGGCAGACTGGTCGGAAGGCTGGGCAGGATGAGCGCCGCGACCCAGAACAGGATCAGGATCCGGGCGAGCGCGCGAAGGTCGAACCGATGGGTCAGCCGGGCCGACAACGGCATCGCCACCAGCGCCCCGATGCCCGGCATGAGCAACGCGATGCCCAGACCACCGACGCCCACGCCGACGTGGTCGGCGATCCACGGCAGCCGGGCCCCGAAGGTGCCGGTGACTCCTCCGTGCACGACGAAGAAGAGAGCAGTGGAGATCCGGGCGGGACGCAGCGCGCGAACGTCGGTACCGGTGGTCACGGTTGGCCACGCTATCCAAATTTCGACCAGGTGGTAAGTATCAGGAGATCGCCAGAAACACGTTGTCGATCTCGCCCGCGAACTGGTCGTTCCCCTTGGCCGGCCCCTTGCCACCGACCCGCAGCGGCTCGGCGTTGGCGATGGACAGTCCGGCCGGCAGCTTGACCGAGGCCCTCGCCACCCCGTCGACCACCATCGACAGCCGATTCGCCCTCCGTACGCAGGCCAGGTCGTGCCAGGTCCCGTTGGCGACGTCGACCCACGGCTCGGCCCGGTAGATGTGCGCCTGGTTGCCGGTGATCACGCAACTGGGGTGGCCGAGCAGGTGGTCGACCTGCAGCTTGAACTGGCTAACCCCGCCGACCGAATACCCCTTCTGGAAGACGTTGGCGCCGTCGGCCAGGTCCGAGTGGGTCATCAGGACCGAGGCGCCGTACGCCATGGGCCGCGTCCCCGGGTTGAGCGAGTCGTCGCGGATGCCCTCGAGGATCGCCCGCGGGCACTGCTGCTCGCGGACCAGCGTGCAGCGGCCCGGATACGCGACGGCCAGCCCGGAACCCTTCCGGACGAGACTGAGCGTTCCGCCGTTCTGCCCGAGCGCGCGCAGCTCATGGGCGCCGTGCCCGTCGAGGATCGGCCGGGCGGTGCCGCTGTCGAACGTGTACCGCAGGCTGATCGGGCCGCCGGCCACCCGGATCCGGCCCGCTGTTCCGGCGGTCGAGAACGCCCCGGCGCTGGGGATGACTCCGGCCGTGGGCTCGGCGGCCGGCGGCGTCGCCGGGCCAGAGTTGCCCAGCGTCGCGTTGGCGAGCAGCGTGCTGCCGAGCACGAGAGTGGCGGTGAGGGCGCCTAGGTGTCCGAGACGTCGCCGGGTGAGAGGCATGGGGTTATTGTCCAGATTGACCGGGGCCGGTGTCACCCGACCCCCCGATCAGACGCGCGTGCGGGCCCCGCTCACCGGCACGGTGCCGTGCTGCGGCTCGCCCACCACGGCGTGGAGCACATCGTCCAGTGTGATCACCCCGAGCGGGCGCCGACCGTCGCTGACCAGCAGGATGTGCCGCCGGTCGCGGCGCATGGTGAGCAGCAGATCGGCGAGCGTACGGTCCGGCGGCACCACTGCCAGCGGCCGGATGATCTCCGGCGGAATGGGCAGCCGGCGTTCCGTCCCGTCGTAGGAGAGCAGGTCCTTGACATGAACGAAGCCCAGCACCCGGCGGCTCTCCCGCTGCACCACCGGGAACCGGGACCGCCCGGTCCGGGTGGCCAGCGCCTCGACCACTGCCGGCGACACGTCGCCGGGCACGGTGGTCACGCCCGACCAGGGGCGCAACACGTCGGCGGCGGTGCGGTCGTTGAGCCCGAGGGCGGCGTGGATCCGCGAGTACTGC
The DNA here is from genome assembly GCA_964236515.1 of uncultured Actinoplanes sp. Taxonomy (GTDB): domain Bacteria; phylum Actinomycetota; class Actinomycetes; order Mycobacteriales; family Micromonosporaceae; genus Actinoplanes. Next base: position 244 of record CAXSDA010000011.1, on the reverse strand, counting down.
TCCGACCCGAGCAGGCCCTCGCTGCGCGCCTGGGTCACCATCCCGGCCAGCTCCTCGGCCGTGAACACCGTCTTGACGGCGTCGGTGGCCTCGATCCGCCACAGCTTCAGGACGGTCCGGGAGGCCCAGCGCATCGCGTTCAGCAGTGGCTTGGTCGCGGTGCAGAAGGCCAGCATGAACGGGCCGAGCACCAACGCCGACCGCTCCGGACCGGCGAGCGTGATGTTCTTCGGGACCATCTCGC
>CAXSDA010000010.1:149208-180920 GCA_964236515.1 uncultured Actinoplanes sp. | reverse complement strand
CTTGGACTGCGGCGTGTCACCACCGTGGTGTGCCACTGGTGCGCGCCACTGGTACAGCAGGTGAGTGGCGGCCACCGTGGTGTGCCACTGGTACGGCAGCAGCTTGGACTGCGGCGTGTCACCACCGTGGTGTGCCACTGGTGCGCGCCACTGGTACAGCAGGTGAGTGGCGGCCACCGTGGTGTGCCACTGGTACGGCAGCAGCTTGGACTGCGGCGTGTCACCACCGTGGTGTGCCACTGGTGCGCGCCACTGGTACGGCGCGTGAGTGGCGGGCGCGCCCGGGCGCCCGCCAGGCGCAGGCGAAGCGGCATTAGTCGCGGACGGGCGGGGCACCGACGCCGGGGCCGGGGCGGGGCCGGGGGCCGGGGCCGGGGCGGGGCCGAGGCCGGGGGCAGGTGTGCGGCGGACCGTGACGAAGCGCAGCGTAAGACATTGGAATCGCCCGATGGATCCGCCGTACGACCGATGATCTTGAGGTCACCTTGAGTGTCCGTGCAGGCAATCTTGATGAAACAGTGCCTTGACACGGCACTACCGACCACGTTTAAGTCGTGATGATCTGCGTTGGAAGTTGTTCGAAAACTTTTGAATCCTTGACTACGGAGGCGGCCCCATGTCCGATCTGATCAGCCGGCGCTCCGCCCTGAAAGGCCTCGCCGGTGTCGCCACCGCCGGGGTCGCCGGGACGCTGCTCAGCGCCTGCGGGGGCGGCGACAGCTCGTCCAAGTCCACAGGTAGCAGCGGTGCCGCGACCGGGCCGATCACGTTCGGCTCCAACTACTCCGATGCCGCCCCCAAGGCCGCCTTCGCGTCGCTGATCTCCGAGGCGCAGGGCAAGACGAGCGTGCAGACCACGGTCAACACGACCGACCACAACACCTTCCAGAACAACATCAGCAACTACCTGCAGGGCACCCCGGACTCGCTGGCCACCTGGTTCGCCGGGTACCGCCTGCAGTTCTTCGCCGCGCAGGGCCTGCTGACCCCGATCGACGACGTGTGGGACAAGATCGGCGGCACGTTCAACGACGCCGCCAAGAGCCTGTCCAAGGGCCTCGACGGCAAGTACTACATGGTCCCGCTGTACAACTACCCGTGGGTCGTGCACTACAACAAGAGCGTCTTCAAGGCCAAGGGGTACGAGGTCCCGACCACCTGGGACGCATTCGTCGCGCTGGCCAAGAAGATGCAGTCCGACGGTCTGGTGCCGCTGGCCTTCGCCGACAAGGACGGCTGGCCCGCGCTGGGCACGTTCGACATCATCAACATGAGGGTGAACGGCTACGACTACCACATCAAGCTGATGAAGCACCAGGTGCCGTGGACCGACCCGGGCGTCAAGGCCGTCTTCGACCAGTGGCGTGAGCTGGCGCCGTACCTGCAGAAGGGCGCGACCGGCCGGATCTGGCAGGACGCGGCCAAGGCGCTGGAGAACAAGCAGGCCGGTATGATGTTCCAGGGCACCAACCAGGTCGCCGCCAACTACTCGGCGGCCAACCTGGCCGATCTCGACTTCTTCGTCTTCCCGACGATCAACACGAGCTACGGCACCGACTACATGGACGCGCCCACCGACGGCTTCATCCTGCCCAAGAAGGGCAAGAACCAGGACGCGGCCAAGAAGATCCTCGAGTACATCGGCACCGGTGACGCCGAGGCGAGCTTCCTCAAGACCGACCACTGGGACGTTGGCCTGGCCAACGGCCTGGTCGCGCCGACCTACAACGACATTCAGAAGAAGTCGGTCGCCGAGATCGGCAAGTGCAAGAACGTCGCCCAGTTCATGGACCGCGACACCGTGCCGGACATGGCCAACGCGATGATCAAGCTGATCCAGCAGTTCCTCGACAGCCCGACCGACGCGACCGTCGCCACGATCCAGAAGAGCGCCGAGAGCCAGGCCAAGACGATCTTCACGAGCTGATGGCACTCATCTCCACCGAACCGCTCGCACCGGCGGCGGCACCTCGCCGCCGCCGGCGCGTGCGGACGCTGACCCGCCGCGACAAGATCGCGGCCGCGCTGATGCTCGGCATCCCGCTGCTGCTCGACCTGGCGTTCATCTGGTTCCCGGCGCTCGCGTCGGTGTTCCTGTCGTTCACCAAGTGGACCGGCGTCGGGGCGGTCAAGCTTCAGTCCTGCAGCAACTTCCCGGTCGCTCCCGGCATCCCGCAGCCCGGCTGCCTGAACGGCGTGCAGAACTACAAGCAGGCGTTCACCAACTATCCCGACTTCTGGCCGGCGGTCGAGCACAACGCCATCTGGCTGGGCGTGTTCGTTGTCTTCGCCACCCCGCTGGGCATGCTGTTCGCGGTCATCCTGGACCGCAACATCAAGGGCTCCCGGGTCTACCAGAGCCTGCTGTTCCTGCCGGTGATGCTGTCGCTGGCGCTGATCGGCATCATCTGGGAACTGATCTACTCGCCGAACTTCGGGCTGATCAACACGATCATCGGCCACAACCAGAACAACAATCTGATCGACTGGCTCGGCAACCCCCGGCTGAATCTCTGGGCGCTGCTGGTCGAGGCCAGCTGGCGTCAGGCGCCGTACGTGATGGTCCTGTACCTGGCCGGCCTGAAGGCGGTCGACCCCGCGCTGCGGGAAGCGGCCACGGTCGACGGGGCCAACGGCTGGCAGACGTTCTGGCGGGTGGTCTTCCCGACCATGCGGCCGATCAACATCGTCGTTCTGGTGGTGACCGTGATCGAGTCGCTGCGCGCGTTCGACCTGGTCTACATCACCAGCAAGGGCAACCCGTTGCGCGGCCTCGAACTGTTGTCGGTGGCGGTCACCCAGAACATCGTGGGCGAGACTCAGCGGATCGGTTTCGGCTCGACCCTGGGCGTGATCCTGCTGGTGATCTCGCTCGTCCCCATCTCGATCTTCCTCTACCAGGCGTTCCGCCGGGAGGCACGATGACTGCGGTGACGTCGTCCCGCCCGGCGGCGGCCACCGGCCCCGCTCCGTCCGGTCCGTCGAGAGCGCGCGGCCCGCGGATGGCCAATATCGCCTCGCAGGTCTTCATGGTCGTGATGACCGTGCTGTGGGTGACGCCGATCCTGTTCGCGCTGTACGTCGCGCTGCGGCCGGAGAGCGAGACCAACAAGCTCGGGTACGTGTCGCTGCCGCACAAGCTGACGTTCGAGAACTTCAGCAACGCGTGGACCCAGTCGGACATGTGGAAGTTCTTCCTCAACTCGGTCTACGTGACCGTGCCGGCCGTACTGCTGACGCTGTTCCTGGCGTCGATGGTCGCGTACGTGGTCTCCCGGTTGACGTTCCGATTCAACATCCCGCTGCTGGTCCTGTTCACCGCGGGCAACCTGCTGCCGCAGCAGGTCATCATCACCCCGCTGTACCGGATCTACCTTGCCATCCACGTGCCCAGCTGGATCAGCGGGGACGGCCTGCTCTACAACTCGTACGCCGGCCTGATCCTGATCAACCTGTCGTTCCAGCTCGGCTTCTGCGTCTTCGTGCTCAGCAACTACATGAAGACGGTGCCGACCGAGGTCGACGAGGCGGCGCTGCTGGACGGCGCGGGCCTCTGGACCCGGTACATGCGGATCACCCTGCCGCTGGTCCGGCCGGCCTTGGCCGCGCTGGCCACGCTGCTGACGACCTGGATCTACAACGACTTCTTCTGGGCGATCACGCTGATCCAGACCGGCGACAAACGGCCGATCACGTCCGCGCTGGCCAACCTGCAGGGCCAGTTCGTCTCCAACCAGAACATGATCGCGGCGGCGGCGCTGATCGCAGCCATCCCGACCCTGGTCGTCTACATTCTGTTGCAGAAGCAGTTCATCGCGGGCCTGTCCCTGGGATCGTCGAAGGGCTGAACGGGTAACCGGCCGATCATGACCGACGAGCGCGCCTTCTACCGGCGCTACCTGCGGTGCTGCAACGAGCACCGGTTCGATGAGCTGGGGGAGTTCGTCCACGACGACGTCCGCGTCAACGACGCCGCCGCCGGGCTCCGCGGGTATGTCACGGATCTGGACACGCTCGTCGCCGCCGTCCCGGACTACTTCTGGGACCTTCGGCACCTGCTCGTCGACGGCTCCCTGCTGAGCGCCTACTCGATCGGCTCCGGGACGTCCACCGGCGGGCAGCCGGTGCGGATGCCCGAGTTCACCCTCTACCGGATCGACGCCGGCCGGATCGCGGAGGTCTGGGGAGATTTGGATCTCACCAAGCTGCCTTGACACGGTTGGCTAACGCGATTAGCTTTTAGCTAACCAAGTTAGCCAAACCGGGAGGCAGCCATGACCGAATTCTTGACCGTCGAGGGCGGCACCATCGCCTACGAGGTGACGGGCTCCGGCCCGCTGATCGTGCTCGCCCACGGCATGGGCGACAGCCGGGCCTCGTACGCCGCGGTCGTCCCGCAGCTGGTGGCAGCGGGCTACCGGGTCGCCGCCGTGGACCTGCGCGGGTGCGGCGAGTCGAGCGCCGAGTGGCCGGCCTGGACCCGGACCGCCATCGCCGGCGACCTGCTCGCCGTGATCCGCCACCTGGGCGGCCCGGCCGTCCTCGTCGGCCACTCCATCTCCGGCGGCGCCGCCACCATCGCCGCCGCGCAGAACCCGTCGCTGGTCACCGCGGTGGTCGAGCTCGCCCCGTTCACCCGCAAGCAGGCCGTACGCCTCGGCGATCTGCGGTCGTCCCGGTACCGCCAGGGCATGGTCCGCCTGCTCGGCATGAACGTGCTGGGCAGCGCGAAGCTCTGGCGCTCGTACCTCGAGCTGGCCCACCCCGGCGCCGAACCGGCCGCCCTGGGCGAGCGGCTCGACCGGATCGACGCCGCGTTGCGGGAGCCCGGCCGGATGAAGGTGCTGCAGGGCATGGGCCGCACCACCCCGGCCGACGCCGCCGCCCAGCTCGGCCACGTCCGCTGCCCCGTCCTGATCGTCGAGGGCACGCTCGACCCCGACTGGACCGACCCGCACGCTGAGGGCACTGCGATCGTGGCCGACCTCCCGGCCGGTCTCGGCCGCCTCGAGATGATCGAGGGCGCCGGGCACTACCCGCACGTCGAGTTCCCGGACCGGGTGGCGTCGCTGATGCTGTCGTTCCTCGCCCATGCCTAGGGCCGGACTGGACCCGGCGGCCGTGGTCGCCGCGGGCGCCGCTCTCGCCGACGAGGTCGGGCTGGGCAACCTGACCATGGGCCTGCTGGCCGAGCGTGTCGACGTCCGTACGCCGTCGCTGTACAAGCACGTCGGCGGCCAGGACGACCTCAACCGCCGGATCGCGATCCTGGCTCTGAACGAGGCGGCCGACGTCGTCGGGGCCGCGATCCAGGGGTACGCCGGCCGCGACGCCCTGGCCGCGGCCGCGCGCGCCTTCCGGGCGTTCGTGGTGTCGCACCCGGGCCGGTACGCGGCCACCCTCGGCGTCGAGCCCACCGGCCCGGACGATCCGCTGGCGGTGGCGGCCGGGCGCGGGATGGACGCGTTCGTCGGGGTGCTGCGCGGTTACGGGATCCCGGAGTCCGAACAGGACCACGCCCTGCGCATGCTGCGCAGTCTCGTCCACGGCTTCGCCACGCTGCAGGCGGCGAACGGCTTCCAGTGGAGCGCCGACGTCGACGAGAGCTTCGAGTGGCTGATCGACTTCACCGACCGGGGGCTCCGGGCCGTGTCCTGAGGAACGCGGCCCAGGTCGGCGGCGGCTGGTGACCGGCATCCTTCGCGTTTTCTCAGCGGCGGCTTCCTAGCTTGACCCGCGATGAGATCTTTCCTGCTCGGGCGCCGGGCCGTCCCGGCTGCCGTCGCCGTCTGGGCGCTCGCCTGGTTCGTCGCGATGGCCTGGCACGGCGGCGCCTCCTGGCATTTCTTCGTGCAGGGCGGCCGGGCGCTGGCCGACCTCGACGACCCGGCCGGTGGCCTGCACCTGTACGCCGCGGCGCCGGTGCTGCAGATCGGCCCGGTGGCGTTCCTGACCGTCGACGCGCTGGCGTTGGTCAGCGGCCGTCCGCCGCTGCCGGCGGCGCAACTGCTCGGGGTCGCCGCCGGGGCGTACGTGCTGTGGCAGGCGCGGCGGTTCGCGATCGAGCGCTGGGGGGACCGGCGGCGGGCGAACCGCCGGATCGCGTACGCCGCGGTGGCCTTCGTTCCGGCGTGGATGTACCTGGCCGTGGCCTCGGCGCACCTCGACGACGTGCTCGCGCTGACCGCCGGGGTGGCCGCGGTGGCGGCGGCCCGCGCCCGGCGGCCGTGGCTCACCGGTGTGCTGCTGGGCCTGGCCGTGGACGCCAAGCCGTGGGCGGTCGGGTTCGCCGCGGTGCTGCTGATCCTGCCCGGGCCGCGCGCGTGGGTGCGGGGCTCGATCGCGACCGGGGCGGTGGCGGTGGCCGGGTGGCTGCCGTTCTTCGCGGCCGACCCACGGACCGCCCGGCTGCTGCACTTCACCATCCCGAACACGTCGCTGCCGGCGCTGCGGGCTCTCGGCGTCACCGACGCCCGGACGCCGCCGTGGGACCGGCCGGCGCAGGCGCTGATCGGCATCGCGCTCGGCGTGGTGGCCGTCCGCCGGGGCGCCTGGCCGGCCGTGCTTCTGCTCGCCGTGGCCGCCCGGATCGCCCTCGACCCCGGAACGAACAAGTACTACGCGGCCGGGATCGCGGTCGGTGCGCTGCTGTGGGACCTGGCCGGCACGGACCGCCGGCTGCCGTGGTGGACCGCCGCCGGCGCCGCCGCGCTCTACCTGTCGCGGTGGATTCCGATGCCGCCGTCCGCGCACGGGTGGCTCACGCTGCTCTTCTGCGCCGCCTGCACGCTGACTCTGTGGAGCCGTGCCCGGCGGCCCGCGGAAGGTGGCGTCGTCGGCCGGCACCAAGGTCCGGGATCAGCACTCATAATCGGTCCGTACCCGCCACGCGAACGCCCCATCGCCGAGGAGCCACGATGAGCACACCGCTGCCCCGCATGGGGCCCGTCCGGACAGTCTCGACCGACCTCCTCGACATCGGGTACGTCGAGGCCGGACCGGCCGACGGTCCGGCCGTGCTGCTGTTGCACGGCTACCCGTACGACATCCACAGCTACATCGACGTCACACCCCGGCTGGCCGCCGCGGGCCGGCGGGTGATCGTGCCGTACCTGCGCGGCCACGGCCCGACCCGGTTCCGCGACCCGGCCACACCCCGGTCCGGTCAGCAGGCCGCGATCGGCGCCGACGTGGTCGCCCTGCTCGACGCCCTCGGCATCGAGCGGGCGGTGCTGGCCGGGTACGACTGGGGTGGCCGGGCCGCCTGCGTGACGGCCGCGCTGTTTCCGGACCGTTGCGCCGGGCTGGTCGGCGTGAACGGCTACCTGGTCCAGGACATCGCCGCGTCGGCGGCACCGCTGCCGGCCGAGATCGAGGCCGGGCTCTGGTACTTCTTCTACTTCCTGACCGAGCGGGGCGCCGCCGGGCTGGCCGCGCACCGGACCGACATCGCCCGGATCCTGTGGCGGCGCAACTCGCCGAAGTGGGCGTTCACCGAGGCCGACCTGGCCCGGGCGGCCGAGGCGTTCGACAACCCGGACTACGTCGACGTGGTCCTGCACTCCTACCGGCACCGGCTGGGCTACGCGCCGGGAGCACCGGCGTACGACGCCGCCGAGGCCCGGCTGGCCGCGCTGCCGCCGATCGGGGTGCCGTCGGTCACGTTGGACGGCACGGCGGACGGCAACTTCCCGGCCACCGACGGCACCGCCTCCGCGGCCCACTTCACCGGCCCGCGCGTCCACCACCAGGTCGCCGACGCCGGCCACAACCTGCCGCAGGAGAAACCGGACGTGTTCGCCGCCGCGATCGAGGAGGTCATGCGCCTCGGTGTCGATTCCGGGCCGGCGCTGCGTCGTACGGGTGAGACAACCTGAGGAGGTTCCATGCGCTACATGCGGTGGATGATCGACAACGGGTCGTACGAGCCCGGGCCCGAGGAGATCGACGCCGACCCTGAGTTCATCGCCGGGGAGCAGATGATGGCTGAGCGCGGCATCGAGCACCGGGGCGAACGGCTGAGCCCGCCCGGCCACGCCGTCACCGTGCGACGGTCACGCGCTCGCCCGGACCACCGACGCGACCATGGTCCGTGACTTCGGCCGCCTGATCACCGACGGGCCGTTCGCCGAGACGAAGGAGCAGGTCGCCGGGTACGACATCGTCGAGTGCGGCTCCCTCGACGAGGCGGTCGAGTTGGCCGCCCGGCACCCGGTGGCCACCGTCGGCGCGATCGAGGTGAGGCCGTTCTGGTCGGAGTAGACATCAGCTCGGTGGTGGCCGACACGTTCCGGGCGGAATGGGGCCGGGTGGTCGCCACCCTGATCCGGCTGACCGGTGACCGGGACATGGCCGAGGAGTGCGCACAGGACGCGTTCGCGCAGGCGCTCGTGCGCTGGCCGGTCGACGGGGTGCCGCGCCGGCCGGGCGCCTGGCTGACCACCACCGCCCGCAACCGGGCCCTGGACCGCCGGCGCCGCGGCGCCGCCGAGGAGAACCGGTTGCGGGCGCTGGCTCCGCTGGCGGCGCCGGAGCACGAGGAGCCGGACGACGACGCCGTGCCCGACGACCGGCTGCGGCTGATGTTCACCTGCTGCCACGCCTGGCCGAGATGTAGCCGTCGGTCGATGCGACAGAATGCATTGTTCGACCGCCGGCGGCAATGAGATGTCCGGCCGATTGCGAAACGGATCTCCGCACACGATCGTGCCTGTGGGGAGCCCGTGATCGGGGATGTGCGTTTCCGGGGCATATTGTGGATACTTCTGCTGAACCGATTTTGCGGGAGTCGTTGGAGGCAGGCGTGCTGACGTTGACCGACCGGTGGGTCTGGGACAGTTGGCCCGTCGACGAGAACGGGTCGCACCACCTGTTCTACCTGCAGGCGCCGCGGTCACTCGGCGACCCGGCCGCCCGGCACCTGCACGCCGCGGTCGGGCACGCGATCAGTGCCGACTGGGAGCACTGGACCGTTCTCCCCGACGCGCTGGAGCCGGCGGACGTCCCGGCCTGGGACGACCGGGCCATCTGGACCGGCTCGGTGGTGCGCGGCGACACCGGCCGCTGGCACTTCTTCTACACCGGGATCTCCCGTAAGGAGGGTGGCCGGGTGCAGCGGATCGGCCGGGCCGACTCCGACGACCTGATCACCTGGACGCGGTCCGGACCAGGCCCGGTGCTGTGCGCCGACGCCCGCTGGTACGAGACGCTCGACCAGATGAGCTGGCGCGAGGAGTCCTGGCGCGATCCGTGGGTGCTGCGCGACCCGCACGGTGACGGCTGGCACATGCTGATCACCGCGCGGGTGGCCCGCGGGCCGCGGTACGAGCGCGGGGTCATCGGCCACGCCTGCTCGGCCGACCTCGAGCACTGGGAGGTGCAGCCGCCGCTGACCGCCCCGGCCGGGTTCGGGCAGATGGAGGTGCCGCAGGTGGCCGAGATCGACGGCCGGTCGGTGCTGACCTTCAGCTGCGCCGCCGCGGACCTGTGCGGGGACCGCCGCCGGGCCACCCCGGCGACCGGCGTGTGGAGCGCCCCCGGGGAGTCACTGCTGGGGCCGTACGACCTGGACGCGGCCCGGCCGTACGCCGATCCCGCCATCTACGCGGCCCACCTGGTCGGCCTGCCCAGTGGCGCGCCGGCTCTGCTCGGGTTCGCCGACCGGCGCGACGGCACGTTCACCGGCACCATCCCGGCGCCGGTCCGGGTGGGCCTCGCCGCCGACGGCACCCTCACCCCCGGCTGAGACCGGTCACCAGCCGGTCCACATCGGACTCATCGTTGTAATGGTAGATGCTGGCCCGGACGGCGCCGTCCAGGCCCATCCGGGTGAAGTACTCGACGGCGTAGTAGTCGCCGGCGAACACGCACACGCCGAGTTCGCCGAGCTTGCGGGCGGTGTCGGCCGGCGCCTCGCCGTGGACCCGGAACGACACCGTGGGGCAGCGCTGCGACGGCGCCGGCAGCACGGTCACGGTGTTCAGCGACGCCAGCCCGGTCACCAGGCGGTCGAGCAGGGTCCGCTCGTACCCGGCCGCCGCGGTCATTCCGGCGAGGACATCGGCCCGCCGGTCGCCGGTCGGGGACGGGGCCAGCGTGGCCAGGTGGCCGACGGCGGCGGTGATCCCGGCCAGCAGCTCGAAGCTGAGGGTCCCGGACTCGAACCGGTCCGGCACCTGGTCCGGCGACGGCCGCAGCTTGGCCGGCCGCAGCGGTTCCCACGTCGCCGGGTCGGCCACCACCGTCGCCAGGTGTGGACCGGACCACTTGTACGCGCTGGTCACGTAGAAGTCCGCCCCCAGCGCGGCCACGTCGACGGCCCGGTGGGCGGTGGCGTGCACCCCGTCCACGTACGTCAGCGCCCCGGCGGCGTGGGCCCGGTCGGCGATCGCCCGGACGTCCGGGATCGTGCCGATCGCGTTGCTGGCCGCGGTGACCGCGACGAGCCGGGTGCGCGGCCCGATCAGCGCGTCGTACTGGTCCGCGGCCAGGACGCCGGTCGACGGGTCGACGTCGGCCCACCGGACCGTCGCCCCGGTCTGCACCCACGGCCGGACGTTGGCGTCGTGGTCGAGCCGGGACAGCACCACCTCGTCGCCCGCGGTCCACGTCGACGCCAGTGTCCGGGCCACCATCGCGGTGAGTCCGGTCGCGCTCGGCCCGAAGACCACCCCGCCCGGCACGCCCCCGACCAGATCGGCGACCGCCGCCCGGGCCGCCGCCACGATCTCACCCGAGCGGCGCGCGGCCGGGAAGGCAGTGCCCCGGTTGGACACCGCCGACCGCAACGTGGCCGCGATCGCGTCCGCCACCGGTGCTGCCACCTGCGTCCCGGCCGCGCCGTCGAGATGGGCGAAACCCTCGGCCAGGGCGGGATACGCGGCCCGTACGCGATCGATGTCCATCGGCTCAGAGTAGGTCCGCCGACCGGGAGCGGACCACCGACTCGATCCGGGCCAGCGCCGACTTGGCCGGTTGCGGCGGCAGCCCGCGCCCGTCGCGTAGCCGCAGCGCGACCTCGCCGGCCACGGCCTCCCGCTCGCCGATGACCGCCACGTACGGCACCTTCCGCTGCGCCGCCCGGCGGATCCGTGCGCCCAGCGACCCGTCGTCGGACACCTCGGCCCGCAGCCCGGCCTCCACCGCCTCGGCCGCGAACGCCCGGGCCGCCGGCTCCTGCGCCGCGCCGATCGGCAGCACGGACAGCTGGACCGGGGCGTACCACGCCGGGAACGCGCCCGCGTGCACCTCGATGAGGTGGGCGAACAGCCGTTCCATGGTTCCGGCCATGCTGCGGTGGATCATCACCGGCACCGCGTCCGATCCGTCGGCGGCCCGGTAGGAAAGCCCGAACCGCACCGGCCGCCCGTAGTCGACCTGCACGGTGGACAGGGTCATCTCCCGGCCGGCGTCGTCGCGGACCTGGATGTCGATCTTCGGGCCGTAGAACGCGGCCTCGTCCGGCCCCTCGGCGAAGTCCACGCCGGCCTGCGCGAGCGCCGCGCGGAGCACCCGTTCGGCCCGTTCCCACATCGGCGGGTCGTCCACGTACTTCCCGCCGGGCCCGCGCAGCGACAGCCGGAAACCCGACGGCCGTACGCCCAGGTCCGCGTGCGCCTGCCGGATCAGCCCGAGCTCCCGGACGACCTCGCCGACCACCTGGTCGGCGGCGCAGAAGGTGTGCCCGTCGTTGAGGGTCATCGCCCGGACCCGGCTCAGCCCGCCGACCACCCCGGACCGCTCGGCCCGGTACATGCCGCCGATCTCGGCGATCCGCAACGGCAGCTCCCGGTAGGAGCGGCCGCGCGCCCGGAACACCAGCGCGTGGTGCGGGCACAGGCTCGGCCGCAGCATGAGTTTGTCGTCGGCGCCCAGGCCCATCGGCGGGAACATCTCGTCGCCGAAATGCTGGAGGTGCCCGGACAGTTCGTAGAGTTCCTGCTTGCCCATCGGCGGCGACACCACGTGCTGGTAGCCGGCCCGCCGCTCGCGCTCGCGCAGGTACTCCTCGACGGCGTGCCGGGCCGCGGCGCCGGCCGGCAGCCACAACGGCAGTCCGGCGCCGGCCAGCGGATCCGAGGCGAACAGCTCCAGCTCGCGGCCGAGTCTGCGGTGGTCAACCATGACGATCAGTCCTTCCCGTACGCCCGGGAAGCGTCGCCACGGCACGAAAAAGCCCCGGGCGATCGCCCGGGGCTTCGAAGTTCGGCTGACGCGTCAGCCGGCGGCACCGGGGTGAACCGGCGTCGTCGTGAGGGCTGACACGCGTGACATACGGGCAACGGTACACCGCGTCACGCCGCCGGGACCGTCCATTTCTGGTTGGCCCCGGCCACGCATTTCCAGATCTGCAACGCGGCCCCGGTGAGCGGATTGAAGTCCGCGACGTCGAGGCACTTGTCCGACTGCGGGTTCACGATGTCCCGGCCGTCGGTCGCCTTCCACTGTTGCCCGGCCGTACCGTCGCAGGTGCCCGTCTGCACCCGGGCGCCGTCCGTGATCGCGCCACCGTTGACCTCCAGGCACAGGCCCTCGGAGCGGATCGTGCCGTCGGTGGCCAAGGTCCAGCGTTCGCCGGCGCCGTCGTCGCAGGCGGCCATCTCGACCGGCACCCCGGCGGCGGCCGAGGCGTTCAGGCACCGGCCGAGGTACCCGGTGATCGCGCCGGCCGGCGCGGTGCGGGGCCGTGCCGAGTGGGACGGCCCGGCGGAGCTCCGCGGAGTCGTGGCCGGTCGGGCCGGGTGCGTCGACGAGCCGCCCGCGGCCCTGCCCGGCGGCAGCAGCGGGACGAGGGGTTGCGCGGGGCTCGGGGTGGCGGCTCTCGCGGGCGGCACCACCGTGTACGTACGGCCCTCGGGGACCGTGTTCATCCGGGCCCAGCCGACCACCGCCAGCGCGGCCGCGATGACGCAGACCGCGGCCACCGTCAGCAACGTCGGGCGGCCACGACGGACCGGCGCGGGCCGGGGTGTCTCCGGCGCGCGCTCCCGTTCGTCGATGCTGCTGTCGACCGCCACAACCGCAACAGGATGCCAAATCCGTCGCCGATTGTCGATCGCTGCGGGCCGGAAGAGCCGGAAAAGGGGCTGGAAAAGTGCCCGGAAGTCAGGCGCCGAGGGGGAACGTGGCCCAGATGTGCTTGGCGTCGCCGGTGGCGTACCAGCCGACCTCGAGGGAGAACTCGCGGGCCAGCATCAGGCCCCGGCCGCCGGGGTCCAGGGTGTTCGTTTCGGTCAGCTCCGGCACGGTGGTCAGATCGTGGTCGGCGACGTCGAGCAGGAACTCCTCGGCGGTCCGGGACAGGCGCACCTCGGTCGGCGGGTTGGCGTGCCGGATGGCGTTGGTGGCCAGCTCGGTCGCGACCAGCACCATTCGCTCGGGCACGTCGTCGAGCGGGCGGCCGGCCGTCTCCGGATCGCCGGAGATCGCCGCCGCCAAGGCCGCCCGGAGCGCGCGCAACTCGGTGGTGGTGGTCAGGACCCAGACGTCGAGCTCGGTCGCGCTCGACGGGGGCAGGGACCTGCGCAGTCGACTCACGGCCGCAGTCTGCCCGCTCGGAGGTCGAATCATGCCGACGCTCACCCGTAGGTTTTCATTCCCGCCGTGGAATCCGCCACGGATTGGCCGCCTGCAGGGCCGGCGGAAGCAGCTCGTCGGGCACCGCCTGATAGCTGACCGGGCGCAGCCAGCGCCGGATCGCGGTGGCCCCGACCGAGGTGAAGCCGGGGTTGGTGGTGGACGGCCACGGACCGCCGTGGTTCATCGCCCAGGACACCGCGACGCCGGTCGGCCAGCCGTTCCAGACCAGCCGGCCGGCCCGCTCGGTCAGCGTCTCCAGCAACCGGGGCAGGGGGAAGTCGTCGCCCGGCTCGGCGTGCACGGTCGCGGTCAGCGAACCCTCGACCGCACCCAGGGCGGCCAGCAGGTCGTCGGCCGAGTCGTACTCGACGACGATCGCGGCCGGCCCGAAGTGCTCCGCCGTGAGGCCGCCCGGATCGTCGGCCAGCGCCTTGGTGGTGGTCTCGTAGAGCCGGGGCGACGCCCACGAGCCCTCGGCCGGTGCAGCCGGACCGGCCGCCACCTCGGTCACTCCGGGGTGGGCAGCCAGCGACGTCAGCCCGTCCGCGAGCTGACCCGCGATCCGGGCGTTGAGCAGCGGCGCCGCGTCGACCGCGGCCACCGCGTCGCGCAGCGCCGGGCCGAGGCCGTGGCCGACCGGCAGGAACAGCAGGCCCGGCTTGGTACAGAACTGGCCGGTGCCGAGCGTGAACGAGCCGACGAACCCGGAGACGATCTCGTCCCCCCGGGCGGCGACCGTGGCCGGGGTGACCACGGCCGGGTTGATGCTGCCGAGCTCGCCGAAGAACGGGATCGGGTCGGGCCGGCCCGCGGCCACGTCGTACAGGAACCGGCCGCCGGTGGTCGATCCGGTGAACCCGGCCGCCTTGACCCGCGGGTCCTTGAGCGCGGTGACGCCGGGCGCGTCGCCGAAGACGATCCCGAACACGCCGGCCGGCAACCCGGCGTCGGCCACCGCCCGGTCGGCCAGGTCGGCCGTCGCCTTCGACAGCGCCGGGTGCGAGCCGTGCGCCTTGACCAGCACCGGGGCACCCGCGGCGAGCGCCGACGCAGTGTCGCCGCCGAGCACGCTGAACGCGAACGGGAAGTTGCTGGCCGCGTAGACCAGCACCGGCCCGACCGGCTCGAGCCAGCGGCGCAGCACCGGCCGCGGCGGGGTGGCGGCCGGGTCGGCGTCCTCCAGGATGGCCTCCAGGTACGCCCCTTCGGTCACCACCGAGGCGAACAGCCGCAGCTGGGCACTGGTGCGGGCGAGCTCACCGGTCAGCCGCGGCACCGGCAGCCCGGACTCGGCCACCGCCAGCGGCACCAGCTCGTCCGTGGCCTGATCCAGCCGGTCGGCGAGGAGGGTCAGGAATTCCGCCCGTACGGCCGGGGTGGTGTTCTTGAACGGCCCGGACGCGTCCGACGAGGCCGCGAGGAGCGCGGAGAGTTCGTCCGGCGTGGTCTCCGGAACGCCGTCGCCGACCGGCGAACCGGTGCGCGGGTCATAACCCTGAACGGTAGTCATCGATCGCCCTTCGCGATGCGGGTGAACAGCGGCGCGACCTCGCCCCGGCGCACCAGATCGTCCAGGTGCGCCTGGGCGACGGACATCGTCTGCAGGTTGATCCCACCGTACGGCCCCAGCCGGGTGCCGAGGTCATGAGCCAGGTCACCCAGCCGCACCTGGTCGTGCCGGTCGAGGAACTCGGCGACGAACTCGTCCGCCCGGTCCAGGAACTCCAGGCTGGCCGCGATCCGGGCGTGCCCGGCCCCGGCGTCCATCGGGTCGCCGTGCGCCGGCAGCATGGTGGTGAAGTCCAGGGCGTCCAGCCGCATCAGGCCGGCCCGGTAGCGGCGGACGTCGTGGTAGAGCGGCGCCAGCCAGTCGTCGGAGCGCGCGATCGGCACGCCCGCCCCTTGGACGTCGTCGAACGTGAACAGCAGTCCGCGCTCGGCGTCGTGCGCGGCCAGGTGGCCGGGGGAGTGGCCGCTGACGGTGATCACCTCGAGCGCGGCCCCGCCCAGGTCGAGCCGGTCGCCGTCGCGCAGCAGCCGCCCGACCCGCGGCCGCGCGCCGAGCAGCCCGAGCAGCTCGTCGCGCTCGGCCGGCGACAGCCGGTACGCGTCCGGGTTGGCCTCCCACAGCTGGTCGATCAGCAGGTCGTTGTCCTCCAGCCAGGCGGCCTCGGCGGCCGGGCCGGCGAACACCGGGTCGCACACCGCAGCCAGGTTCGCGTTGCCGCCCATGTGGTCGGGGTGGGCGTGCGAGTTGAGGACCAGGCGGATGTCCTCGATGGCCAGTCCGGCCGCGGCCAGCTCGGGCCGGATCGACGTCTCCGGGGTGACGGCCACGCCGCTGTCCAGCAGCACGATGCCGTCGTCGCCGGCGAACGCGTGCAGATACAGCGGCAGCCCGCAGAACTCCAGGTATTCGGTGCGGACCTGGAACCAGCCGTCGGCGAGGGCTTTCACGCGCCCTCCCAGCGCCGGGCCGGGCCGGACCCGAGCCACGCGAACGCCGCCGGGTCGGCCTCGAGCACCGGGTTGGACAGCGCCCCGATGCCGTCGATGGTGATCGCGACGGTGTCGCCGGGCGTGAGCGTGAAAGTCAGGTCGGGCACGATCCCGGTGCCGGTGGAGAGGATCGCGCCGCCCGGCAGGGCGAGCTGCCGGCCGAGGTGGGCGACGAGTTCGTCGAACCGGCGGTGCAGCATCCGGGTGGAGGTCTGTGCCGACCAGGCGGTCGTGCCGCTGCGCGTCACCGTGGCGGAGATGCCCAGGTCGTAGCAGTCGGCGATCTCCCACGCGGGGCGGATGCCGGGGCCGAGCGCACAGGCCCCGGCGTACACCTTGGCCTGGGGCAGGTAGAGCGGGTTCTCGCCCTCGATCGAGCGGGACGACACGTCGTCGCAGACGGTATAGCCGACGATCTCGCCGTGCGCGTTGACCACGACGGCGATCTCCGGCTCGGGCACATCGACGGCCGAGTCGGCGCGGACGCCGATCGGCTCGTCCGGGCCGACGGCCCGCCAGGCGACGCTCTTGAAGAACAACTCCGGCCGGTCGGCGTCGTACACCTTGGCGTACACGTCGGCGACCTGGCTCTCCTCCTGCCGGGCCTCACTCGACCGCTGGTAGGTGACGCCGGCCGCCCACACCTCGGTCCGGCCGTCCACCGGCGGCAGCAGCCGCACCGGCCCGGCTTCCGGATCGCCCGGGTCCTCCACCGCGGAACGGAACTCGTCCGCGGGCAGGCGCAGCAGCTCCTCCAGCGAGCCGGCGGCCAGTCGCCGCACCACACCGTCATCGGAGCGGACGCCCACCCGGGCCTCGTCGCCGATCGCGTACCGGATCACCAGCATGCGCAACTCCTCCTCATCGACCCCGGAACACGGGCGGCCGCTTCTGAGCGAACGCCGCCCGGCCCTCGGCCGCGTCCTGCGTGCCCATGCAGATCGCCTGCATCTCCCGTTCGTACTGGATGGCGGCCTCCTGACCCATGCTGCGGGCGGCGGTGAGGTTGGCCTTGGCCGATTGTGCCGCGATCGGCGGCCGGGCGGCGATGGTCGCGGCCAGTTCCTGCGCCGCGGCGGCCAGATCGCCCGGCTCGACCAGGCGGGAGACCAGGCCCATGCGGTACGCCCCGGCCGCGTCCACCGGGTCGCCGGTGAGCAGCATCAACGCCGCGTCGGAGGCGGACACACTCGCCGACAGCAACGCCGACACGCCCCCGCCGCCGATCCAGCCGAGCTTGATCTCGGCCGCGGCGAACGACGCCGTGGTCGCGGCCAGCCGGATGTCGGCCGACAGCGCCAGTTCCAGCCCGCCGCCGTAGGCGTACCCGTTGACCGCCGCGATCACCGGGATCCGCAGCGCCCGCAACGCGTCGCAGTAGTCCCGGCGGTTGCGGAACGTCCACGGGTCCGGGTACTCGTCGACCTCGCCGATGTCGCTGCCGACGCAGAACGACCGCCCTCCGGCGCCGGCCACCACGACCACCCGGACGGGCTCGGCCACTGCGCCGGAGCCGATCCGGCCGACCAGGTCGAGCAGTTCGGCGCTCATCGCGGTGGTGACCGCGTTCAGCTTCCGCGGCCGGTTCAGCGTGATCGTGGCGACGCCGCCGCGGAGCTGGAAGTCGATGTCACCGGTGGTCATGAGCGAGCCCCATCGAGTCGGCGTACTGACGGTTGACCTCGGCGACGGCCGCCGCCGGGGTGACGTCGCCGGTGACGCACGCGCGCACCACCTCCGACGCCGAGTCCTGCACGGCGATCCAGCCGGCGTGCCGCGGCCGGATCAGGGCGTGCGCCAGGGACTTCCTCGTGGCCGCGAAATAACCGGTGGTCGCGTCGTCCCACACCGCCGCGGCCGCGGGCTGGCCGCCGTGCGCAGGCACGAACTCGGCCTGCACCCGCGGGTCGAGGAAGGCGCGGATCCAGCCCCGGACGGCGGGCAGGTCGCGGGCGGGCGCCGAGACGGCCAGGCCGGTGCCGCCGAGCACGCTCACCGGGTGGCTCGAATACCAGGCCGGGGCGTCGGCGAACCCCAGCGGATAGGTCCGGTAGCCGTACGCCAGGGGGCAGTACGCGACCGCCCCGGCCGCCATCGCCTCGTGCACCGCGATCGGGTTGCCCAGCGACACCTCCCGGTCGACCGACCGCCACAGCCCGCGCAGCAGCGTCAGCGCCACCGTGGCGCGCTCGTCCGGCAGCAGCTCGTCCGAGTGGGCGCCGTCGCAGCAGGCGAGCAGCATCAGCAGCGCGTGCGGGCCGCCCAGGCAGAGCGCGCTCGGCACCGCCTTGACCGCCTCCGGCACCTCGGCCCAGCGCGCCGGCACGTGGTCGAGCGCTCCCGGCCGGAAGAAGCCGACCTGCGTGGCCGCGTCGATCGGGAGCGCCCACTGGCGGCCGTCGACGGTGTAGCTCATCCACGTCGGACCGGCCGACGCCGCCTTCCACCGGGCCAGCTCGGCCGGCGTGAACACCTCGTCCATCGGCGTCAGGGCGTGCTCGGCGAGGGCGCCGCCGAGCCCGGGGTGGTCGATCACCAGCAGGTCGTACGTCCCGGCGAGCTCGCGCAACGGCCGCGCCTCGAAGTCGGCCAGCGGCTGGACGTCCCACCGCACGCCGTGGCCGAACTCCCGCAGCGGCCGGTATCCGCGCGGATGGTCCCAGGTCATGCCGCGCAGAGTCATTTCAGCCGGACCACGCCGTCGTCGGCCAGCTTCCGGATCTGTTCGGCGTCGAGCCCGAGTTCAGCCAGCACCTCGGCCGTGTGCTCACCGGTGAGCGGCGCCGGGCGGTCCACTGTGGCCGGCGTGGCACTCATCCGGAACGCGAACCCGGGCGTGGTCACCTCACCCTCGGTCGGGTGCTTGTAGGTGACGAACGAACCGTTGTGCGCCACCTGCGGATCGGTGAGCACGTCGTCGTACGAGTTCACCGGCCCGACCCAGACACCCTGCGCGCCCAGCGTCTCCAGCCAGTACGCCGTGGTGTTGCCCCGCAGCCGGTCGGCGACGACGGCCGAGATCTCGTCCCGGTGGGCGAAGCCGTCCCGTTCCGCGTCCCAGGCGGCCAGTTCGGGGGCGTCCAGCGCGGTCGAGAGCACGTCGAGGTCGGCGAAGGCGATGGACAGGTAGCCGTCGGCGGTGGGGTAGATGCCGTACGGTGCCCGGATGTAGGTGTGCGCGTGGATCTCGTGGCCGCGGCGCTGCGGGACGCCACCCACCGTTCGTACGCTCAGTTCCTGCATCTGCATCGCGATCAGCGCGTCCAGCATGTTGACCTGGATGAGCTGACCCTCGCCGGTCCGCTCGCGGTGCAGCAGCCCGGCCAGCACCCCCTCGAAGGCCGAGTACGCGGTGATCGCGTCGGCGATGAAGTACGGGCCGGCCTGCGGCGGATCCTCGACCCGGCCGGACGAGTAGAGCGCGCCGCTCATCGCCTGCAGCAGCAGGTCCTGCCCGGGCCGCTGGGCGTACGGCCCGGTCTCGCCGTAACCCGAGATGGACGCGTAGACGATGTCCGGCTTGAGCGCGGCGATGCTCGCGTAGTCGACGCCGAGCCGCTCGGCCACGCCCGGCCGGTAGTTCTGCAGGAAGACGTCGGCGCCGGCCACCAGCTGGGCCAGCAGCGCCCGGCCGGTCTCGGACTTGAGGTTGATCGCGAGACTGCGCTTGTTGCGGTTCAGCGACAGGAACGAGGCGTTGACCTGGTTACCGGCCGCACCCCCGGCGGCGGTGTGCCGCTGCCACTCGCCGGTGACCGGCTCGATCTTGACGACGTCGGCGCCGAGGTCGCCGAGGCGCATCGACGCCAGCGGCCCGGCCATGGCGATGGACAGGTCGAGAACCCGGTACCCGTCGAGCACACCCATCTGAGCACTGCCTTCTCGTTCCAGCGCGGAGGATTCCGCGGGTCATGCCGGTCACGGTACGGACCACGCCACCGTGACGACAAGACTTCATCCGACTAATTCACGTCTTTATCTGATGAAGAGTCACCGTCGAGCCTGATCCGGCGACCGGCCCGGGAGGGCCGGACGTGTGGGTTCCAGGGGCCGGTCGGGATCCGGCCGGCCTGAGCCCGGACGACCGCCTCGTCGACGGTGATGCCCAGGCCCGGCCGGTCACCGAGCACGACCCCGCCGTCGGCGAATTCCTGGTCGACGTCCAGCCCGGCCGGGAAGGTCAGGTCCTGCACCTCGAGCACGAGGTGGTTGGGCACCGCGGTGGCCGCCGCGGCCACCGGGTTGGCGTTGTAGCCGACCGGGCTCACCACCAGGTCGTACGCGTGGGCGATGGTCGCCACCCGCAGGAAGTGGGTGATGCCCCAGACGCTGCCCGGCTGCACGATGTCGACCGCCCCGGCCCGCAGCAGCGGCATGAACTGCTCCACGCCGGTCAGGTTCTCGCCGGTGGCGATCGGGGTGCGGACGGTGGTGCGCAGGGTGGCGTGGCCCTCGGCGTCCCAGCGCCGCAGCGGTTCCTCGATCCAGGCCAGGTCCAGTGCGGATTCCAGCCGGTGCAGGTAGCGGGCGGCCTGACCCCGGTTCCACGTCTCGTTGACGTCGAACGCGAGCCAGCCGCCGCCCATCACCTCGCCGACCAGCTCGAGCCGGGACAGGTCGCGGGCCGCGTCGGCGCCGCCCTTGACCTTGGCCCCGGTGAACCCACGGGCCGCGAACGGGGCGTAGAAGCGTTCCAGGCCGGCGTCGTCGAGCCCGGCGTCGAGGCCCGAGGCGTACCCGGGCACGAACCGGTCCCGGCCGCCGAGCAGGCGCCACAACGGTTCCCCGGCCGCCTTGGCCTTGAGGTCCCACAGCGCGGTGTCGAGCGCGCCGATGGTGCCGTACGTGCTGCCCGCGTGCCCGGCCTTGAACACCTGGCCCAGCATCCGGTCGTACAGGGCGGTCACCGACCGGGGATCCTCGCCCTCGACCGCCGGGAACACCCGGTCGATCTCGGCGTGCGCGCCCAGCCCGACGCCTTCCAGACCCTCGTCGGTCTCCAGGATCAGCACCGGGACCGCGGTCAGCTCGGTCGCGTTGACGCCGTTGACGTCGCCGATCCGCCGGCCCCAGTCGTGCACCGTGGTCAGCGAACGGAAACCGGTGACCTTCACGCGTACCTCCTTCAGCGCAGGCTCCATCGGCCGCGCTCGCGGGCGCGGATGTCGTCGGTGCGGTCAGCGCTTGCGGCGCGGACGGGACTTCTTCGCGGCGACCTCGGTCAGCGCGTCCTCGCGGGCCACCTCGACGATCTCCCGCATCGCGTTCTCCGCCTTGCGGTGGTGGCCCCGGACGATGCTGGTGGCCACGATCTCGTGGTTGGGCAGCGTCTCCTTGTTGTGCCCGATCGACGAGGTGTGGATCGGGCGGATCGCGCTCAGCGCGCCGGAGACCACGTCATGGATGTAGAGCAGCAGGTCGTTCTCGGCGGCCACGAAGATGGCGCGGTGGAATGCGAGGTCGGCCTCGATGAACGCCTCGGGGTCGTCGGCGGTCGCCCACAGGTTGGCCATGGCCAGCGAGACCGCCCGGCGCAGGGCCAGACTGGACGACTCGGCGGCCAGCCGGGCGGCGCCCGGTTCCAGCGCCACCCGCAGGTTGGCCAGCACGGTGATGTCCTCGGCCGAGGCCGGGCTGAACCGCCAGCGCAGCACGTCCGGGTCGAGCAGGTTCCACGACTCCCGCGGGCGCACCCGGGTGCCGGCGCTCGTCCGGCTCTCCAGCAGACCCTTGCCCGCCAGCACCTTGACGCCCTCGCGCAGCGCCGACCGGCCGATCAGCAGCTGGGCGCCGAGGTTCTCCTCGGTCGGCACGACCGATCCGGGCTCGAGGTGGCCGCGGACGATCTGGCTGCCGAGCTCGTGCACGACCTTGGCGTGGCGCGCCTGCCCGGCCGGCCGGGCGGTCTCTGACGTCATCGTGGCCCCTCTCGCGTGTCGATCACCCTAGCGCCGCTCATTTGTCCGCTCCGGCGGCGAGTCCGCGGGTGATGAACGGCTCGAAGGCGATGACCACGATGATCACCGGGACGATCAGGATGACGGTCAGCGCGCTCAGCAGGTCCCACGGCCGGCCGGCGTTGGCCACGCTGGCCGACAGGTTCAGCAGGCCCAGCGCGAGGGGCTGGCTCTGCGGTGACTGCGCGAAAATGAGCGGGAAGAACACCTCGTTCCAGGACAGCACGAAGTTGATGACCAGCATGGTCGCGATGGCCGGCGCGGTCAGCGGCCCGGTCACCCGGATGATGATCCGGAAGAACCCGGCGCCGTCGATGCGGGCGGCGTCCTCGATGTCGATCGGCACCCGCCGGATGAAGGTGGTCAGGATCCACACCGTGAACGGCGTCAGCATGCTCGACAGGAGCAGGATCAGGCCCTGGACGGTGTCGATCAGGTTCAGGTTGCCGTACAGCTGGAACAGCGGGATGACCGTGGCCACCTGCGGCAGCGCGCTGGACAGCAGCAGCAGGACCAGGATGGCGCTGCTGCCCGGGAACGTGTACCGGGCGAAGGCGTACGCGGCCAGGTAGGACAGGGCCACCGCGATCACGCTGGACAGCACGGCCAGCAGGATCGAGTTGAGCAGCGCCTGCCCGATCGGGATCTGGTCGGCCAGCCGGCTGAAGTTGTTGAACGTGAAGTGCTTCGGGAAGTAGTTCGGCGGCGAGGTCAGCAGCCGCCCGGCCGGGGTGACCGCCGACGTCACGATCCACCACACCGGGAACAGCGCCACCACCACCAGGGCGGTCACCCCGATCCAGACGCCGGGGTGCCGCTTCCGGCGTGTCCCGCCGGCCGGAGGATCGGCGGCGGGCGCGGTGCCCGCCGGTGATTCGCGGGTGTCCAGCATGCTCATCAGAACTCCGCCCGTCGGCGCGCCATGGACCCGATGACCCCGACCACCCCGACGACGATCAGCAGCACCATGGCGATGGCGGCGCTGAAGCCGAAGTCGAAGTTCTGGAAGCCCTTGATGTACGACGCGTGGCCCAGCACCTCGGTCGCCGTGCCCGGCCCGCCGCCGGTCATCGACAGCACCAGATCGAACGAGGACACCTGCCAGATCAGCATGAACGTGCCCGCCGACGCGATCACCGGCATGATCAGCGGCAGCGTGATCCGGCGGAACTGCTTGAGCCCGGAGGCGCCGTCGACCGCGGACGCCTCGTAGAGCTCTGCCGGAATGGTCTGCAGGCCGGCCAGCAGCAGCACGGCCACGAACCCGGCGTTGCGCCACACGTTGACGCCGATGATCGCGGCCCGGGCCGGATTCGTCTCGGACAGCCACAGGACGTGGCTGAACCCGAGATGGTTGAGCACCCCGGCGATGGTGCCGTAATTGGGGTCCAGCGCGAACTGGAACGCCACGCCGGCCACCACCGCCGGGATCGCCCACGGGATCAGGTTGATCGCCCGGACGATCCGGCGGAACCGGAACTGCTTGTTCAGCAGGACCGCCAGGGCGACGCCCAGCGCCAGCTCGAGGACCGTCGACACCACCGCGAAGATGACCGTGAACAGCACCGACTGCTGGATCGTGGTGCTGTGGATCAGCTCCCGGTAATTGGCCAGTCCGGCCCAGGTGTTCGCGCCCTCGGTCGGGTTGGAGTGCTGGAAGCTGGTGATGGCGGTCTTCACGATCGGCCAGCCGGCGGTGAAGACGCGGATCGCCACCACCGGCAGGACCAGCACGAAGCACAGGATGATCTGCCGGCGGTGGCGGCGCCACTGCCCCGGCGGCTTGATCTTCGCGTGCGGCGGCCGAACCGGTGCGGTGCTGATCGCGGTCATGACCTCAGCCCAGCGCCTTGATGCGGGACTGGCCGCTGCTCAGCGCGGCGGACAGCGACTGCTGCCCGGACAGGTAGGCGGTGAACACGTCGTCGACCACGCTCTGCGCGTCATTGATCTTGGTGCGGAACGGGCGGGGCTTCATCACCCCGGCGTCACCGTACTTCTGCATCGCCGCGAACAGCGGGTTGGTGCTCGCCAGCGACGCGTTCGATTTGCGCGGCACGGCCCAGTTGGCACTGGCGGTGGCCACCTGGGTGCTGCGGCTCGCGTCGAGCATGTACGACACGAACTGCTTGGCGCCGTCCACATTGGCCGCCTTTTTTGGCACGGCCAGACCCCAGCCGCCGCCGTACGTGGCCGGGGAGCCGCCCTTGCCCGCGGGCGGCAGCGACACGGTCGCCTTGTCCGGCGAGTACCACGGCTTGGTCGAGGCGGCCACGTCGGTGAAGTAGTTCCACTGCCGCATGGTGAGGATCTTGTTCTGCGTGTAGGCCGCGTTCGACTGGTCGTACGTCCAGCCGATCGCCTCCTTGGGGAACGCGCCCGAGTCCATCAGGTTCTTGACGAACTGGAAGGCGTTGCCGGTGGCGTCGCCGAAGTCGAAGATGTCGCCGCCCGCCTGCAGGGTCAGCCAGGCCGCGTCGACGAAGGCCAGGGCCGGTTTGGCCACCGAGTCGCCGAAGACGTACATGCCCTTGCTCTTGGCCTTGGCGGCCAGCGCGTTGATGTCGTCCCAGCTCGTCGGCACGGTCGCGCCCAGCGATTTGAGGGCCTCGTTCTGCGTGAAGTACAGGCACACCGACCACTGCGTGGTGAGCCGGTAGATGTGCCCGTCCTTGACGTTCCAGACGTCGTCGTAGGCGTTGATGTAGTCGGGGTAGTCGGCCTTGAAGGCGGTGGTCCGGATGTCGTCCAGCGTCTCCAGCCAGCCCGCCGCGACGAAGCCGGGGGTGGCCTCGTCGGAGATGAACATGACGTCCACCGACGGCTTGCCCGAGACCAGGCCGGGGGTGAACTGCTGGATCAGCTCGACACCGGAGGAGCCGGCGATGGGCACGATCTGCACGGTCAGGCCGCTGCTGGTCTGGAACTGGTTGATGATGTTCTGGATCTCGGGGGTGATCCACGTCTTGATGACCCCGAGCCGCACGGTCTTGTTGCCGCTCGAACCGCTGCCGCTGCCCGAGCTGCCGCCGCCGCACGCGGCGAGCAGGGGCACGCCGGCGAGAGCGGCCGCGCCGAGCCCGCCCCGGAGCAGGTTGCGCCGTGACATCGCCTGGTTGAACACGGTGTCCATCTACGTCTCCTAGTGGTGCTGCCGGAGGAAGGTCACGGCACGCGCCGGCCGCCCGCCGTCACGCGCGCTTGTCGACAAAAGGGGGGAGAGATGTGGGGCCGGCCCGGAGGACATCCCGGGACCCGTCCGTAACACGTTCGCAATTTGTATCTGGAACGCGACAGTAGGTCCGCGGAGGCGGCCGAGTCAAGAAGTTCGTCTGATGAAGTTACGAGGTTCGGCAGATGAAGTGTCCTGGGCCGGAGGGGTCGGCGGGGCGGCTGTGCTTCTCGCGAGTTCATCTGACAAAGTCCTGGGGGAGTCCGATGAAGGTATTGCGTGCGTGTTAACCGCGGGCCTATCTTCGGGATCATCGGAACACCCCAGCCGTAGGAGCCGCCGCTCATGTACCCGGCCATCTTCTCCAACGTCATCCAGGGGCGCGATCCGGAAGAGATCGCCGCCCGGACCCGCGAATTCGGTCTGACCGCCGTCCAGTTCGTGCCGCGGGAGGTGCAGGTCGGGTTCGGCTTCGACATCGACTCGCCCGCCCTCTCCGGCGACTTCTCCCGCTGGCGCAAGGCTTACGACGCCGCCGGGGTGCAGATCGCCGCGGTGGGCGGCTACCTCAATCTGCTGCACCGCGATCCCGAGCGCCGGGCGGCCAACATCGCCGCGTTCACCTCGTTCCTGCGCCGCATGAGCGAGCTCGGGACCACCTTGATCAGCACCGAGACCGGCAGCCTGGCGCCCAGCGGCGACTGGGACGACGACCCGGCCAACCGCACCCCCGAGGCCTGGACGGCGTTCCGCGAGGTCGTCGCCGGACTGGCCGGGGTGGCCGCGGCCGAGGGCGTGACGATCCTGCTCGAGCCGTACGTCGTGAACATCTGCCACACCCCGGAGCTGGGGGTGCGAATGCTCCAGGAGGTCGGCTCGCCGGCGCTGGGCATCTGTATGGACCCGACCAACTTCTTCACCAACGACCTGGCCCGCCCGGAACTCGTCGCGGACACCATGCGGTCCGGCTTCGCCGCCGAGGGCCCGTACGTCCGGCTGGCGCACGCCAAGGACGTGACCCCGCCGGCGCCGGACAGCCCCAAGCCCGGACTCCCCGGCCCCGGTCAGGGCCTGATCGACTACCCGCTCTACCTCGAGCTGCTGGCCGGGATCGGCTACGACGGCCCGCTGGTCATCGAGCACCTCACCGAGGACGAGGTCCCGGACGCCCTCCGCTTCGTCCAGGGCCACATCGCGTCGTTCGAGAAGGGGTCCCCGTCGTGAACGTCCCGGACTACGCGCCCACCGTGCCGGCCGAGCCCCTCGGCATCGGCATCCTCGGCTGCGGCTGGATCGCCCAGTCGGCCCACATCCCCGGCTACGCGAAGTACGGCTTCCCGATCGCCGGCGTCTACGACATCGACCCTGAGGTGGCGGCCCGCGCGGTGACGGACCACGGCGTCCGGGCGTACGCGTCGGCCGAGGAGCTGCTGGCCGACCCGGCGGTCGAGGTGGTCGACGTGGCCGCGCGGACCGAGGACCGCGCGCCGCTCGTCCGGCAGGCCCTCGAGGCGGGCAAGCACGTGCTCAGCCAGAAACCGTTCGCCAACGACGTGGCCGAGGCCCAGGCGATCCTGGACCTGGCCGAGGCGAAGGGCCGTACGGTCGCCGTGAACCAGAACGGCCGCTGGGCGCCGGCCTGGCGGATCGCCACCCGCTGGCTGTCCGAGGGCGCGATCGGCGAGCTGTCGGCCGTCACGCACGACTTCGAGACGTCCTTCGCCTGGACGCAGGAACGCCACTTCAACGACCAGGCCCACTTCGCCCTGTACGACTACTGCGCCCACTGGTTCGACATCACCCGGTGCTGGCTGGCGGGAAAACGGGTGACCGAGGTTCGCGCGGCCGACATGCGGGCGCCGGTGCAGACGGACGCCGCGAAGACGCCGTGGAACATGCACGCCGAGATCCGCTGCGCCGACGGCACGCTGGCCACCATCCACGGCACCGGCGCCGCCCCCGACTTCGTGCCCCCGCGCCACCTGTTCTCCCTCGTCGGCACGGACGGTGCGATCCGCGGCACGGTCCTGGACGAGGACTCGGTCGAACTGCACACGGCCGGGGAGACTCTGTCCGTGCGGCCGAAGTCGGCGTGGTTCCCGGACGGTTTCGCCGGCACGATGGCCGAACTGCAGTCGGCGCTGGCGGACAAGCGCGAGCCGTTCAACTCCGGCCGGCACGTCATCGACTCGCTGCGCCTGAGCGAGGCCGCCGTGATGTCGGCCGACAACGGCGGCGACCCGGTCACGCTCGACCTTCAGCTCTGACACGCTCGACCTTCAGCTCTGAGACGTCCGGCTCTCCAGCGTCCGGGGGCCGAAGTTCCGGCGGTGGTGGGTCGGCGTGATGCCGGTGGCCCGGCGGAAGTGGGCCCGCAGGTTGGCGGCCGAGCCCAGCCCGACCCGGCCGGCGATCTCCTGCACGGTCAGCCCGGTCGTCTCGAGCAGCTCCTTCGTCCGCCCGATCCGCTGCCGGTGCAGCCAGGCCAGCGGGGTCAGCGAGGTCCGGGCGAGGAACTGCCGGTGGAAGGTGCGCTCGGACATGTGGGCTCGATCGGCCATCCGGGCCACGGTGATCGGAGCGTCGAGAGTGGACAGCATCCACTGCTGAGCCGCCGCGATGGCATCGTCACCGGGCGGAACCGGCGGCGCCTCGATGAACTGGGCCTGCCCGCTGTCGCGCGGCGCCATCACGATGCGTCGCGCGACGTGGTTGGCGATCGACGGGCCGAGGTCCTTGCGCAGGATGTGCAGCGACAGATCCACCCCGGCCGTGACCCCGCCGGAGGTCAGCACCGAGTCGTGGTCGGCGAACAGCAGCGCCGGATCCACCGTCACCGCCGGGTACTGCTCGGCCAGCGTGTCGCACAGCGACCAGTGGGTGGTCACCGTCAGCCCGTCCAGCAGTCCGGCCTGGGCGAGCGCGAACGCCCCGGAGCAGATCGACACCATCCGGGCGCCGCGACCGGCGGCGCCGCGCAGCAGGTCCACCGTCATCCGGTCGAGCCGGTCGGTGGACGCTCCCGCGTAGCCCGGGATGATGACCGTGCCGGCGTCGCGGAGCAGCTGCAGACCCCCGTCCGGGACCAGGCTCAGACCGCCGGCTGCGCCGACGGGGGAGCCGTCGACGGTGGCCGTGCGCACGTCGTAGAACTCGGGCGCCTCGCGGGCGAACACGTGCATCGGGATGGCGAAGTCCAGCGGCAGGACCTGCTCCATCAGGAGCACCGTGATCCGATGGCGGGTCATGGCAGGATCCTATCCATCAGCGTCAGTTCTGCCACTCCTCGTGCCGCCGGCGCCGGATCAGGATCGATCCATGACAACGGAACCCACTCTCGTGCTCGTCCACGGAGCCCTCACCGACGCGTCCGTCTGGCACGGCGTCATCGCCCGGCTCCAGGCCCGCGGATACACCGTGCTCGCCCCGTCCGTGGCGATGCGGAGCCTCGCCGCCGACGTCGCCCATCTACGGAGCGTCCTGACCACCCTGGACGGTCCGGTCGTCGTGGCGGGGCATTCGTACGGCGGCTCGATCATCTCCGACTCCGCCGCGCTCACGCCGGACGTACGCGCGCTGGTCTATGTCGCCGCCTTCCAGCCCGACCGGGGCGAGATCACCGGCGAGCTGAACGGCAGGTTCCCCGGCGGCCGGCTCGGCCCGGAGACCACGGTGATCCGCCCCTACCCCGGCGGCGCCGACCTGTACCTGCGGCCGGAGCACTTCGCCGGCGTCTACGCGGCCGACGTCGACCCCGGCACCGCCGCGGTGATGGCCGCCGCCCAGCGCCCGATCGACCCGGCTGCGCTCGGCGAGACCCTGACCGGCCCGGCCGCCTGGCGCACGCGGCCGTCGTGGGCACTCGTCAGCACCGCCGACAACTCCCTCCCGGCGCCGGCCCAGAGGTTCATGGCGGAACGGGCCGGATCCACGATCCACGATCGTCGAGATCGAGGCGGCGCACGCCGTACCGGTGTCACACCCGGACGAGACGGCGGCTCTCATCGCCGCCGCCGCGGCGGCCTGACCCGCCGGGTGGCAGGACTCTTGCGACCACTGGCAGGATCGCCCGTCGTCGCCCCGGGGCGACGGAGCGACGCTTCGCTCATGAGCAACTTCGATGAGCTGTTGCAGCAGAACGCCCGCTTCGCCGCCACCGACGCGAAGGACCACGTGCCGGCGATCCCGTTCCTGCCCCACCGGCAGGTCTACATCCTCACCTGCATCGATCCCCGGGTGGACCCGGCCGCCGTCTTCGGTCTCACCCTGGGCGACGCGATCGTCGCCCGTAACGTCGGTGGCCGGGTCACCCCCGCCGTCGTGAAGGACCTGGCGTGGATCAGCTTCCTGCACGAGACGAAGACCCCGGACGCGGAGTGGTTCGAGTTCGCGGTCGTGCACCACACCGACTGTGGCTCCGGCTTCCTCGCCGATGACCGGTTGCGGCACGACTTCGCCGGGCGGACCGGCTACGACGACGCCGAACTGGCCGCCCTCGCCGTCCTCGACCCGGCCCGGACGGTTGCCGCCGACGTCGCCACGCTCGCCGGCACGCCCCAGATCTCGCCGAGGATCAAGCTTTCCGGCTATGCGTACGACGTCAAGACCGGACTGGCCACGAAGATCGTCCCGGCTCGGCGATGAATTCCGGCCGTTACGGCGGTCTGTACCGGGTATGACAGACAACAAGAGTGTGATCCGGGCGGACATGACCATCTCCCTGGACGGGTACGTGACGGGGCCGGACGACGGGCCGGCGGATCCGCTGGGCGTGGGCGGGTACCGGCTGTTCAACTGGCTCGACAAACGGACCGGTCCCGGGCCCAGCGGCGACGTGTACGCCCAGGCGATGGCCAGCCGCGCCCTGATCTCCGGCCGCCGGACGTACGAGCTGGCCGGGCACTGGGGCGGCGACCACCACGACGGCGTGCCGGTCATCGTGCTGACCCACGACGTCCCGGACGGGACGCCGCCGGGCTCGGTCCGCTTCGTCACCGACGTCGCGGAGTGCGTGGCCCAGGCCCGGACCGCTGCTGGGGACGGGGTGGCCCTGGTGATGGGTGCCGGCGCGATCCAGGCGCTGCTGCGGGCCGGCGCGATCGACGAACTGGAACTGCACGTCGTCCCGGTGCTGCTCGGCCGCGGCCGGCGCCTCTTCGACCACCTCGGAGCGGAGCACGTCGAGCTCGACCTCGTCGGGCAGGTGAGCACGAACGACTCCGACGTCGACGACCCGGCCCAGCACGTCCTGCATCTGCGCTACCGCGTCCGGCGGTGACCGGACGGGCGCCGGTCAGTGCAGCACGACGGCGAGCGCCAGGACCGTGAACAGCACCGACTGAGTACTGTGCTCGGTGATCCCGATCAGCGCGCTGCGATACCGCCGGGAGGTAGGTCAGGCGTTCCCCAGCCGGCGCTTCCGGAGCATCTGGATGGGGGTTGATCACCCACACCGCGCCGAGCTTCGTGATCTTCGGCGTCGTCCTCAGCCTCGTGCTGTAGACGCGCCGGTCATCCCCGGTCCTCGGTTCCGGCGGCGGGCACCCGGCCGGTCAGGCGTTGCCAGAGCCAGCCCGACGGCACCGACCGGCCCCGCAGGACGTACTCGCTCGCCGCGTCGTTGGTCATGGTGTCGGCCAGGTAGCGGGTCGCCGACGGACGGCCGGCGAGCAGGATCTGATCCTCCGGCGCCACCATCGTGTCGTCGCCCGGGGTCAGGACGGTGTCCCCGCGGTGGCGCTGCAGCAGCAGCGGCACCGCGGGGATCGGCCGGCCGCGGTCCTGCGGGCTGCGCAGCAGATCACCGAGCGGGGCGTCGCCGCCGGCCAGCCAGGAGCGGAGCGCGGGGGCCTCGTGACCGGTCAGCGTGACCTTCCAGACGGTACCCAGGCCGTTCCCGCAGTGCTCCCGGAGCCGCTCGACCAGCCGGGCCGCCCACTCGTCGCCCTGCGCGGGCATCTCCTGCAGGAACCGCCACAACAGCGGCGTGCTCAGCTGCGTGTAGATCTCCCGGGCCATCACCTCGGTCGGCACGAGCAGCCAGTCGACGTCCATCGCGGCGAACAGCGGCGCGCCGGCCGGCCGGTTCTGCCGCGCGGCGATGAACAGGTCGGCGTTGATCCGCCGGGCCGCGGCGATCAGGGACAGGTTCGTGGTGTCGTTGTCGGTGCCGGCCACGAGTCCCACCGCGTCGGCCAGGCCGGCGCGGGCGATCACCGCCGGGTCGGACGCGTCGCCGGCGATGACGCCCGGTTCCGAGGAGGGGTCAAGATCGATGATGGTGACCTCGAGGCCTTCGGCGCGCAGATCCTTGGTGAGTTCCCGCCCGAAACGGCCGTGCCCGCAGATGACCCACCGGCCGGTCGTCGGCGCCTGGCCGCGGTCCGGCAGTTCGGCGCCCGGTCCACTCTCCAACCAGGACATCAGCTGGTACGAGGCGGGGGCGTGCAGCGCCAGGCGGAGCCGGTCGCCGATCTGGCCGACGCTCAGCGCGTCCTCCGTCCAGA
>CAXSDA010000010.1:94717-149198 GCA_964236515.1 uncultured Actinoplanes sp. | reverse complement strand
TCGGCGAGCCGAACGCCCGCATCCGGTGCGCGATGGCGGGCGAGGTCGTCCGGGCGATGACCGGCAGATCCGGCCGGATCAGCGCGGCGGTCATCGAGACGACCAGGTTCGCCTCGTCGTCGTCGGTGAGTGCGAGCACGCCCTCGCACCGGGGATGTTCGAGTCCGGCGAGCCCGAGGATCTGCGGATCCCGGGCGTCGGTGGACAGCCCGGGAACGTCGGCGTGGTACTGGTCGACGTCGAGCGCGTCGACGTGTTCCGCGGACGTGTCGAGCACGACGAACCGGCGTCCGAGCGCGTCCAGCGCGTGGCCCAGCCGCCGCCCGGTCTGCCCGTACCCGACGATCAGCAGGAACGGCTCCCGCAGCCGGGACACCGTGCGCCGGAAACGCTGCCGGGCCAGTGCCTGCCGGAACGCGCGGTCCTGCAGCAGGCTGAGCAACGACCCGACGGCGTACGCCCACCCGATCACCGTCAGGTAGATGGCGGCCATCACCCACAGGCGCTGGGCCCCGGTGAACGGTTGCGGGATCTCGCCGTACCCGATGGTGGTGGCGGTGTAGCTCATGAAGTAGAACGCGTCGAAGAAGCCCATCCGGGTGGAGTGCCCGGCGGCGTCGCGGCCCGGGATGAGTGACAGGCCCAGCACGCTGACGGCGAAGATCGTGATGAGGACGATCAGCGGCGCGCGCATCCGGCGCAGGATGAGGAAGATCGTGGACGAGGCCTCGCCGGACCGTACGAAGAGCCGGGCCCGCCGGTCGTCACCCGGATCGGGGTGCCGCCAGGCCCGGTGGGCGGATCGGTTCATGTCGCCCCTCACCGGCGGTGGAAGGACACGGTCTCGATCACCAGCAGGACGACCGAGACCAGATTGGCCAGCAGTGCACCCCCGGACAGCGACACGACACTGGCGGTCGCCTTCGCGTCCAGCCCGAGCGATGAGATCTGGCTGGCGTACGCCCAGGTCAGCGCGGCCGCGATCAGCTGCAGGTCGGCGACCAGGCTGGTGGCCAGGTGGACGGCCCCGATCTGGGTCCGGTCGCCGAACTTCAGCACGGTCGCGATCAGGCTGACCACGACCGCGGCGAACAGCTCGTACTCGTTGTGCAGCGTCGGATCGGACAGGTCGCCGATGAAGAAGCCGAAGTTCAGCGTCGCGGCCAGCAGCACGAAGAAGCCGAAGACCACCTTTTCCAGACTCACGTTCAGCTCCTCGGGGTTAGCGCCTCAACCTAACCGGCCGCGCCCGGCTCAGCACCTCGGCGACCGTGACCGTAGTACGGTCGGCGGGTGCCGCCCGGCAACCCAGTCATTTGACCGGGGCGTGCTGATCGGGGTGCCGATGTCCTTCACCTGGTGTCGCACCGGCAACCTGGCCGCGACCAGCCTGGCCCACGCCGTGATCGATGCCGTCCGTTACGCCCTGCTGCTCGGGCTGTAGCGGGTCTCAGGCCGCCGTCCAGCCGGCGTCCACGGCGAGGACGGTGCCGGTGATGAACGAGGCGTCGTCGCTGGCCAGGAACGCGATCGCGGCAGCGACCTCGTCGGGCCGGCCGATGCGGGGCAGGGCGTGGTGGGCGGCCACCATCGCGTCCATGCCGCCGTTGACGCCGGTGCTCACCTTTCCGCCGCGGATCAGCGGCGTGTCGATCAGGCCGGGGGCCACGCAGTTGGCCCGGACGCCGGCCGCGCCGTGGTCCAGGGCCATCGCCCGGGTGAGGTTCTCCACGCCCGCCTTGGCCGCGCAGTACGCCGACCGCTTGTGCTCGCCGACCGTTCCGATGGCCGACGACACCGTCACGATCGCGCCCTTGCCCTGCGCCTCGAACACCGGGATGGCCGCCCGGCACAGGTAGAAGACGCCGTTGAGGTCGACGTCGATGATGCGCCGCCACTCCTGGAGACTCGTGTTGGGCACGGTGTCGCACTGGTCGACGCCGGCCGCGGGAACGACCACGTCCAGCCGGCCGAAGCGCTCCACCGTCGTGGTCACCGCGTCCGCCATCGCGGAGGGGTCGGCCACGTCGGCCTTGATGACCAGCGCCGCGGAGTCCACGCCGGCGTCGCTCAGGTCGACCACCACCACGGTGGCGCCCTCGGCCGCCAGCCGCTGCACGGTGGCCAGCCCGATGCCGGACGCCCCGCCGGTGACGAGCGCGACCTGCCCTTCGAAACGCGTCATGAGGCCATCTCCTCGACCAGGTAGGGAATCGTCTGCGGCCCGTCCGGCAGTACACAGACCCGGGCGTCCGGCCCCCGCGCGGCCAGTTCGGCCGACACCGCGGCGGCGATGTCCGGCACGGCGAACAGGTGCGCGGACTGCAGCTCGGCGTCGGTGAGCCCGCCGGTGTGCACCCCGACCCGGGCGGTGGTCAGGATCCGGGCCAGGATCTGCACCTGCCACTGGTCGGGCACGGTCTCCGTCCGCCCCGAGATCTCGGCCAGCAGCGCCGCCGGGGTCGCAGCCGAGGCGAGTACCGCCCGGAACGACCCGTGGTCGGGGAAACCGTCGGCGCACTCGGCCGCGCAGATGATCAGGCCGCCCGGCTTCACCACGGTCAGCGCCGCGGACATGCCCTTCACCGCCTGGTACAGATTCTGGTCCAGCGGATAGCCGGAGTTGGTGGTCACCACCACGTCGAACCGGCCGTCCACCGGGCACATGGACATCCGGCGGCAGGCCTCGCGGGCGGCGGCGTGCATCGGCAGCAGGTTCCCACCGAACGCGGCGGCGATCTGCTTCTCCCGGTTGAGGACCACGTCGAACGCGAAGTCGACGCCGGTGCCGGCCGCGATGGCCCGGACGTCGTCGTGCACCGGATTGCCCTCGCACACGCCCCAGACCGCGTTGGCGTCGCCGATCCGGCGGGCGTCGTGCAGCGTCAGCACGGTCTCCAGCCCGGCCAGCCCGGGCGCGACGAGCTTGGGGCCGCCGCTGAACCCGGCGAAGAAGTGCGGCTCGACGAACCCGGTGGTGATCCGCACGTCGGCATCGACCCAGTGCCGGTTGAGCCACACCGGCACGCCCGCGCCGAACTCGCCCATCCACCGCAACTGCGACGAGTCGCGGCCGTCGTGATTGATCACCCGCAGCGTGTCGGCGTAGTCCCCGAGCATCTCGTGCAGTTCGGCGTCGGTGTTGCCGCGGTGGGTGCCGGTGGCCACCAGCACGGTGACGTCGCCGGGCGCGGACAGGCCGGACAGCTCGTCCAGCAGTGCGGCCAGCATCTCGCGGCGCGGTTGCGGGCGGGTGGCGTCGCACAGCGAGACCGCGATGCGCTGCCCCGGGCGGACCCGTTCGCGCAGCGGGGGACCGGCCACCGGCTCGCGTAACGCGCCGGCCAGCGTCGCGGCCGGGTCGGGGACTCCGGGCTGTTCGGCCGGCGTGACCACGGTGGTCCGGTCGTCGGGCAGGACCACCCGAAGACCTTTCCGGCCGTACGCCAGGTCGACCTCAGGCATCCAGCACCGCCCACACGTGCTCCGGGATCGGCTCGGCGTACCGGGCCAGCGCCGCCTGTGCCTCGGCCGCGTTCCGGAGCCCGCA
Organism: uncultured Actinoplanes sp.; assembly: GCA_964236515.1. Lineage (GTDB taxonomy): Bacteria > Actinomycetota > Actinomycetes > Mycobacteriales > Micromonosporaceae > Actinoplanes. The sequence continues at coordinate 145,648 of CAXSDA010000010.1, read as the reverse complement.
GACCACCGCCGCCACCTGCGCCGTGCGCAGGGGGAACTGCACCGCGGCGGCGGGCAGCCGGACACCCTCCCGGGCGCAGAGCTCGGCCAGTTCGTTCGCCCGCGCCAGCACGGACGCCGGCGCGGGCGCGTAGTCGAAGGTCGCGGTGGCCGGTGGCCGGTCGGTGGCCAGCAGCCCCGAGTTGAACGGCGCCGCGTCGACCACGGCCACGTCGTGGTCGGCGCACGCGGCCATCAGCTCGGCGCCCGTACGGTCGAGCAACGTCCACCGCCCGGCCAGCATCACCACGTCGAGGTCGGTCTCCCGGATCATCCGCAGCGGCGCCCGCCACTGGTTCATGCCGACCCCGACCGCGCCGATCACGCCCTGCTCGCGCAGCTCGACCAGGGCCGGGATCGCCTCCGAGACCGCCTGGTCGACGTGCTCGTCGGGGTCGTGGACGTACACGATGTCGATCCGGTCGAGTCCGAGGCGGCCGAGGCTGGCGTCCAGGCTGCGGCGCACCCCGTCGCGGCTGTAGTCGAATTGCCGGATCAGCGTGTCGGGCACCGCGAAGCCCCCGGCGGCCAGGTCCGACCCGGTCGGCGCCGGGTTGTCCATCAGCAGCCGGCCGACCTTGGTGCTCAGCGTGTACTCGTCGCGCGGGCGTCCGGCCAGCGCCGCGCCCAGGCGTCGCTCGGACAACCCCAGGCCGTAGTGGGGCGCGGTGTCGAAGTAGCGCACGCCGCCGTTCCAGGCCGCTTCGACTGCGCCGTACGCGTCGGCGTCGCTCGTCTCGGCGAAGAGGTTGCCCAGCGCCGCGCCGCCGAAGCCGAGTTCGGTGACCGTCACCCCGCGTACCGCCCGGGACTTCACGACTCGTCCAGGCGGAAGATCTCCTCCGCCTCGACCCACAGCTCGCCCGGGTTCGCCGTCGGCAGCGGGGCCTGGCAGGGGTCGGTGTGCTGCCACCAGCGTTGCGTCTCCGGGTCGGCGGCGATCCGGGCCATGTCGGCCGCGTAGTCGTCGCCGACGTACTCGAAGTAGGAGAACAGCACGCCGTCGCGCAGGAAGATCGAATAGTTGGTGACGTGGGCGTCCCGGAGCGCCTTCTGCACGCCGGGCCAGACCTGGCGGTGCAGCTCGAGATACTCCTCGGCCTTCTCCGGTCGCAGGCCGACGATCTGCGCAACGCGCTTCATTCCGCGGCCTCCCGCTCGTTTCCGGTGTGTTGCCCGAGCATACATATGATGTCTGGACCCACACCATGACCAAGTGGCGGACGCGCCGACGGCCGGCCCCCGAGACGTCAGATGTCTGGGTGCCGGCCGCCGGGTTCGTTACTGCGCGACCTTGAACAGGTTGTTCAGTTGATCGTTGAGCTTGGTCAGCGAACCGACCGGCGAACTGCCGATGTAGACCGCGTCCATCCGCGGGTTCATCAGCGCCGTGATGTCGGCGGCGTTGCTGGTCACCGGGAACAGGAACGTGGTCTTGTCCTTCACCTGGTCGGTGAACGGCGTGACGTCCAGGTTCCGTTGCGTCTTGTTGTACTGGATGGCCAGGTTCGTGCCGTTGGGCCGGGCCGGGAACACCACGCCGGACTGGCCGATGATGTCCTGGCACTGCTCACCGGAGAGGAACTTGACCCACTTGGCCGCGTTCTCCGGCTGCTTGGACAGCGTGGTGATGGAGTCGGCGAGACCGTTGAACATCGACGCCCGCTTGCCGCTCGGACCGATCGGGGTGGGCGCGATGCCCACCTCCAGCTTCTTGCCGGCGGCGTCGGTGAGCTTGCTGAACGTGGAGATCTGCCACGAGCCGTTCATCGCGATCACCGCGGTGCCGGACTGCAACTGCTTGTCCGAACCGATCGCGCTGGTGCCGCCGCTCTCCTCGTACGTCGGCATGAAGCCCTTCTGGGCCAGCCCGAAGAACCACTTGATGGTGTCCTGGAACGCCGGCTGATCCAGGTTGAAGTGGGTGCCCCACGGATTCTTGTCGGTGGCCGACCAACCGGCGCTGCCGGTGAACATCGACCACTGGGTCTGACCCCAGCCGCTGCCGCCGGATCCGTTGGAGGCGAACCCGAACGTCTTGACCTTCGTCTTGTCGAACCCGGCCTCGTCGCCGCGCTTGCCGTTCTGGTCGATCGACAGGTGCGCGATCAGCTTCTCGAAGGTGCCGCCGTCGGTCGGGTTCCAGGTCAGATTATCCAACGTGGAGGGATCGACGCCGGCCTTCTTGAGGGCCGCCGTGTCGTAGAACATCGAGATGGTGTCCCAGTCCTTCGGCGTGCCGTACCGGTGGCCGTCCTGGCCCTTCCACAGCTCGGCCAGGCCTTCCTGGTAGTCGCTGTCCTGCACGTCCTTGGTCGCCTGGAGCTCGTCCAGCGGGCGCAGCACGTGGAGGTCGGCGAACTGGGCGAACTTGGCGAGGTGGTCGGTGAAGACGTCGGGCGCCGTGTCGGCGATGAAGCCGGCGGTCAGCTTCGACCAGTAGTCGTCCCAGCCGTACTGCGAGATGTGGATCTTCAGGCCGGGGTTCTGCTGCTGGAACGCGTCGGCGCACTTCTGGTAGCCGGGCTCCTGGGCCGAGTCCCACAGCCAGTACTCGATGGTGCCGGACGAGGCGCCCGCGGTGGCGTCGGCGCCGCCCCAGCCGCAGCCGGTGAGCAGCAACGCCGAGGCCACGGCCGCGCCGGCTTTACGGAACCTGGACATGACGGGCCTCCTCACTTGATTCCGCTGAAGCCGATGGAGTTGACGATGCGTTTGGCGAAGGCCATGAACAGGATCAGCATCGGCAGCGCGGCGACCAGAGTGGCGGCCATCAGCCCGGCCCAGTCGGGACCGGTCTGCGGCGTCTGCGACTTGAACACGCCGAGGGCCACGGTGAGCACCCGCGACCGGTCGGTGTAGCTGACCATCAGCGGCCAGAAGTAGTCGTTCCAGGCGGTGATGTAGGTCAGGATGGCCAGGGTCGCGAGCGGGGCCGAGGACATCGGGATGATCAGCCGGAAGAACACCCGGACCTTGGACGCGCCCTCGACCAGAGCCGCTTCCTCGACCTCCCGGGAGATGCCGAGGAAGAACTGGCGGAGGAAGAAGATCGCGAACGGGGTCATCAGCATGGTCGGCAGCGAGATGCCCAGCAGCGTGTCGACCAGGTGCAGCTGCTTGATCAGGACGAAGTTCGGCAGCAGCGTGAAGATGGTCGGGATCATCAGCCCGGCCAGGAAGAACGCGAACACCCGCTCGCGATGCTTCCACTGCAGCCGGGCGAACGCGTACGCGGCGCAGGCCGAGAAGAACACCTGGCCGACGGTGACCAAAGTGGACGTGATGATCGAGTTGACCAGGTAGTGCCAGAAGGCGATGGGCTGCCCGGCGCCGCCGGCGTCGATCGCCGCCTGGCCGGTCTGCAGGCCGAACACCCGCTCGAAGCCGCCCCACGAGGGCCGCACCGGCAGGAGGCTGTTCGATCCCGCGTAGAGGGCGTTGTTGCTGGACAGGGCCGTGCGCAGCATCCAGTAGAACGGGAACAGGCTGACCAGGATCACCAGGACCATGAAGGCCCAGGCGAACGTGCGTCCGATGGGGAAGCCGGCTTTCTCCGGCGGGCCGACCTCACGGGTGGCTGAACTTGTGCCGGTCGTGGCCGGGGGAGCGGTGTCGATGGCCATCTTGTCTCCTCAGGCCAGGTCCGACGACTCGGCCCGGGTGAGCCGATACTGGACGAATGTGATGATCACCAGGACGATCAGCAGGCCGACCGACATCGCCGAGGCGTATCCGAACTGGAACCGGCCGAACGCCATGTCGTAGATGTAGTACTGCAGCACCCGGGACGAGTCGACCGGTCCGCCGCGGGTGGTCACCGCCACCGTGTCGAACACCTGGAACGACCCGACCACGGTGATGATCAGCACCAGGGCCAGAACCGGGCGCAGCAGGGGAACGGTGATGCTGCGGAACATCCGCGCCTCGCTGGCGCCGTCGACCCGGGCGGCCTCGTACACCGTCTCGGGAATGGTCTGCAGACCGGCGAAGATCAGCAGAGCCGTGTAGCCGACGTACTTCCAGACGTTGATCAGCGCGATGGTCGGGATGACCCAGCCGCCGGACGACAGGAACGGGATCCGGTCCAGGCCGATCGCGTCGATGATCTTGTTGCTGATGCCGAGCTGGAAGTCGAGGATCCACAGGAAGACCAGCGCCGCCACCACATTGGACACCAGGTAGGGCGTCAGGATGATGCCCCGCAGCCAGGTCCGCTTGGTCAGCCGCTGCATCATCACCGCGATGACGAGAGCGAAGACGGTCTGCACGGCGATGTTGATGATGACGTACAGGACGGTGACCTTCAGGGCGTTCCAGAACACCGGGTCCTGGACCATCCGGATGTAGTTGTCGAGCCCGTTGAACTTGGGCGGGGTGAGCAGATTGAAGCTGGTGAAGCTGAGATAGATACCGCGCAGGGTCGGCCAGACCATGAAGGCCAGGAAGCCGATCAGGGCGGGAAGGATGAAGAGGAGGGCCAGGCGGGTGTCGTCGCGCCGCTTTCTCGTCGGCTCGGCGGAGTGGCGAGTTCTCTCCGGTGCGGTCGTGGTGGTGGTGATGGCCATCAAGGGCTCCTTCGCCGTTACTGCCAAGAACGCAGTCGCCGTACCGCCTCGGTGGTTGGGGGCGTCCGGCGGCTATTCGGTGTGACGGGCTCCTTCCGTCGCTTCCACGCGGTACAGCACGACCTGGTCCGGGTGGACCTTGGGCGAGGCCACCCCGGCGTATTCGAGTGCGGCGCCCAGGAACACCGCACCCTGGCTGTCTTCTCCCCACCAGGCCGGCGGCTGCAGGCCGGACGGCGGCGGGCCGGCGAACACCGGCCGGATCCGGTAGTGCCGGTCGGGGTCGAGCCCACGCAACCGCAGCCGGCCGGCCGGGTCGGGGGCGATGCTGTCCAGCACGGCCATCGCGTACAGCGCCCGGGACCGGTCCGGCGCGACCACGCCGTGCACCAGCACCCGGTCGTCGGCGCCGTCCATCCGGACCAGGTCGCCACCGAGCAGCAGGCCGCGCTCTTCCTTGAAGAACCGGATCCACCCGGCCAGCTCGGCCGTCTCCGCCTCGGTGGCCTGGGCCAGGTCCCACTCGATGCCGAGGTGACCGAAGATCGCGGTGGCCGCCCGGAAACCGAGGTCGTGCCGGCGGCCGGTGGTGTGCGAATGCCCTGACGCGATGTGCGAGCCCATGTACTCCGGCGGGATCAGCTGCGTGGTCCAGCGCAGCATGTGCTGGCGGTCGTGCGGGTCGATGTTGTCCGACACCCAGATCCGGTCGGCGCGTTCCAGCACGGCCAGGTCGACCCGGGCGCCCCCGGACGAACAGGACTCGATCTCCAGGTCCGGGTGGGCCTCGCGGAGCTCGTCCAGGAGCCGGTAGAACGCCAGCGTCTGGGCGTGCACGCCGGGACGGCCACCGTCGGTCTGGTTGCCGGCCTCGATCAGGTCCCGGTTGTGGTCCCATTTGATGTAGTCGATCGGGTACTCGTCCAGGATCGCCAGCATCTGACCCTTGACGTGCTCGTACGCGCCCGGAATCCCGAGGTTCAGCACCTGCTGGAACCGCGACTCGACCGGCCACTCGGCCCGGCCCGCCATGATCCACTCGGGGTGCGCGCGGGCCACGTCGGAGTCCGGGTTGACCATCTCCGGCTCGAACCACAGACCGAACTGCATGCCGTGCTTCTTCACCCGCTCGATCAGCGGGTGCAGGCCACGCGGCCACGCGTCGACGGCGACCACCCAGTCGCCCAGCCCGGCGTACTGGTCGCGGCGGGCCCCGAACCAGCCGTCGTCCAGCACGTACCGCTCGACCCCGGCGGCGGCCGCCCGGTCGGCCAGGTCGAGCAGCTGGTCCAGGTCGTGGGAGAAGTAGACCGCCTCCCAGACGTTCATGGTGACCGGCCGGTCGGCGCCGACCGGGCGCGGACGGGACCGCAGGTGCCGGTGGAAACGCCGGGCCACCTCGTCCAGGCCGACGCCGTACGCGCCGTAGAGCCACGGCCCCTCGTACGTCTCGCCGGTGGCCAGCCGGATCTCACCCGGCAGCAGCAGCTCCCCGCCGCCGAGCAGCCGCTCCCCGGTGAACACGCGCTCGGCGTAGTGCGTGTGGTTGCCGCTCCACGCGGTGTGCAGGGCCCACACCTCGCCGTCGGCGAACCCGAACCCCTCGGCGCCGGCGTGCAGGAGATAGGCGCTGTCGGCCCCGGTCCGGCCTTTGCGGTTCTCGCGCAGGTGCGTGCCCATCCGGAACGGCTCCCGCTGCGGCACCCGCTCGAAGTTGTGCCGCCCGCCGAAGTCGAGCAACTCGGTGGCCTCGGCCGGCACCGGCAGGGCGAGGACGAGATCGTCCACCTGGTAGGTGTCGGCCGCCGTGTTGGTGACCGCCGCCCGGACGCGCAGCAGGCCGGTCGGTCGCAGCTCGAGCGTCAACCGCAGCGCCAGTGCCTCTTCGCCGTCGGCCGCCTCGACCTCGATCACGCCCGACCCGGCGGACCGGAACCCGGTCACCGCCGCGCCGTCGAGGGCCACCGCGCGGGTGCGGAAGGCCGGGGTCCAGGCCACGCCGTCGCGGGAGCCGCTCAGACCGGGCCGCCCGGTCCAGCCCACATGGTGCTCGGGCAGCAAGGCCAGCCGCGGCACCGGGGCGATGTTGTTCGAGCCGGCGACGCTGGGGGTGGCGGCGACCAGAGCGAACGCGGTTTCCTCGTCGATCCCGGCGATCTCCCGGCCCCAGTGCACGATTGCGGGCAGGCGCCCGTCCGACGCATCGATCAGCACCGTCACTCCGGCGGCGGTCAGCGCGATGATGGTGCCGGACGGTGGCATGAGCGGCTCCTCGGTTGCTAAAACGATTAGCATGAGTGTGGTTCTCGTCACATAGGGTGTCAAGAACTTCCGGCCTCGGAGGATGGAGATTGGCGATGGCGGATGCCAGGAACGGCCGGGTCACGTTGCGCGATGTCGCCGACCGGGCCGGCGTGTCCCTGACCACGGCTTCGTTCGTCCTGTCCGGAAGGCGCGACATGCGCATCTCGGCGGCGACCGAGGAACGGGTGTTACAGGCGGCCCGTCTCCTCGACTACCGACGCCGGCTGGTGCCGCGGGGCGAGTTGCCGGACGCGGCGCCGGCCATCGGCCTGATCTCCGACGTGGTCGCCACCGAGTCGTTCGCCGGTGAGATGCTGCGTGGCTGCATCGCCGCCGCCGCCGACCGCGGCCACGTGGTGCTGATGGCCGACAGCGAGGGCGCGGACGAGCTCGAGGCGTCCAGCGTGCGGGCGCTGCTCGCGCGCGGCGTCGAGAAGTTCGTCTACGCCACCATGGGCACGATCGAGCACCCGGTCCCCGACCCGCTGCGGGACCGGCGGCTGGTGCTGCTCAACAACGTCGACCCGACCCTGGACGGACCGGCCGTGATCCCCGACGACCGGCGGGCCGGCCGGCTCGCCGCCCGGACCCTGGTCCAGGCCGGGCACACCGACGGGATCTGGGTCGTCGGCACGGTCGGCGTCCACGCCGAAGGCACCGCCGGCAGCCGGCGGCTGGCCGGTATCAAGGCTGGGCTGAGCGCCGCCGGGCGCCGGCTCGCCGGGCACATCCGCTGCCCGTGGTGGCCGGAGGCGGCCCGGGCGGCGGTGTCCGAGGTGCTGGCCGCCGGCTGGTGGGACCGGGAGCGGCCGACCGCGGTCATCGCCATGAACGACCGCGCGGCGATGGGCGTCTACCAGGCCCTGTCCGCGGCCGGCAAACGCGTCCCGGACGATCTGTCGGTGCTCTCCTTCGACAACTCCGACCTGGCCCGCTGGCTCGACCCCGGGCTGTCCAGCCTGGCCCTGCCGTACTTCCACCTCGGCCGGCGGGCGGTCGAGCTGCTGCTCGACGACGAGGTGGTACCGGGAGTGCGCAAGCTGCCGATGGAGTTGCACGCCCGCGGTTCGGTCGCACCGCGCACCCTGGTCCCGGCCTCGTAGCGGGACCGGGCGGGACGAGGCCGCCGGATCAGTGCCTCAGACCGGCAGGGTGGCGCCGTTCACCAGGGCCGAGGCGGGGTCGGCGAGATAGAGGTATGTGCGGGCGAGGTCTGCCGGCTTCGGCCAGGCGGCGTGGTCGACGGCGGGCATCGCGGCCCGGTTCGTGGCGGTGTCGATGATCGACGGGACGACACAGTTGACGGTGACGCCGGTGCCGGCGACCTCCTCGGCCGCCATCCGGGTCAGGTGCAGCACGCCGAGCTTGCTCACCGAGTACGCGAAACCCGCCCCGGCGGTCATCGTGGCCGACCGGCTCGAGGTGAGCACCACCCGTCCGCCGCCGGCCGGGATCATCCGGCGCAGCGCGTGCTTCACCACCAGCGCCGACGTGGTCAGGTTCAGGGTCAGCTGCTCGGCCAGCACGGCCGGGTCGAGCTCGGACAGGGGAACCGGTGGGGCGTACCCGCCGACGGTGTGGGCCACGGCCCAGGGCGTACCGCAGTCGTCGAAGAACGCACCCACGGCGTCGTCGTCGGCCAGGTCGACCGCCGCGTACCGGACCCCAGGAAGCTGCTCGCCGGCCGGCGACGTGCGGCGGGCGATCCCGGCCACGTCCGCGCCGGCCGCGGCGAACGCGGCCGCGACGGCGCCGCCCAGCCCACCGGACGCCCCGGTGACGATGACCGTACGGCCGTCCAACCCCGCCATGCCGGAACCTCCTGATGATCAACCGTGGACAGGTCGAGTCTCCCATGCGCGGACGGCCCGGCGGATGCCCGGCGCGTCCGCCGACACATTGGTGATCGTAGAGCCGACCGCGAGAACCCGGACGCCGCTGCTGGCCGCACTCACCGTGCTGGTGGCGGCGAACCTGCCCGCCGCGATCACCTCGGTCGGCCCGGTGGTGGACCGGATCCGGGACGGGACCGGACTGTCCAGCACCGCGCTCGGCCTGCTCGGTGCGGTGCCGTTGCTGACCTTCGCCGTGGTCTCACCGTCGGTGCACCGGCCGAGACGGGGGTCGCGGCCGCCCGCATCGTGCTGGGGTTCCTGGCCGGCCGCGACCGTGTCATCGACTGAACGTGTCCAGGAACTTGTCCCGGAACGACTCCATCGGCAGCACCGGCGCCGTCTCGTCCGGCTTCAGCCCGGACGCCCAGCCCCAGCTCGCCATCTTGTCCAGCACCTTCGGATCCTTGGCCACGATCGTGGTCGGCACGTTGTGCGTGGCGTCCTTCCCGCTGACGATGTTGGCCGCCTGGTGGTCGCCGAGGAAGACCAGCACGAGGTTGTCGTCGCCGTACTTCTGCACCCACGAGATCAGCGCCCCGACCGAGTACGCGATCGACTTGGCGTACTCCACCCGTACCTGGCTCGAGTCCTTCCAGACCTGCTCGGGGGTCTTCCCGGTCCTGGCCATCGGGCCGTAGACCGAGCCGTCGCCGACCTGGTCCCAGCCGATCATCTGCGGGATCGGCGCCCACGGGGTGTGGCTGGAGGTGAGCGTGACCTCGGCTTCCAGCGGCCCGTGCGGTTTGCCGTACACCTGCTTCTGGAACTGCGACAACGTGTACTGGTCGGGCATCGTCGACCATCCGAAGTGCGGTCCGGCGTAGCCCAGGGTGCGGGAGTCGATGACCTTCTGGTAGCCGTAGAAATCGCCCTCGGGCCAGTTGTACGTGTTGTCCGGCTCGACCGCGACCGTGCCCCAGCCGGCCTTGCGGAACGAGCCGGTCAGCGTCAGCCGGTCGGTGCTGACCAGGGTCCGGTACCGCTGCTGGCCGTCGATCAGCATGCCCGACTGGAACGTCGAGTGGGCCAGCCAGCTGTAGCCGCCGAACGTCGACGACCGCAGGTACCCGGTTCGGGCGGCGAATCCGGCGGCGGCCAGTTGCTGCTGCCCGGCGGCCAGGGCGGGGTTGACGATCGCCGCCTGCGCGGGGTCGGTGAGCGCGGACTGTCCGTAGCTCTCCACGAACGAGAAGACCACGTCCTTGCCCTTGAGGCCGGTCAGCAGCCGGCTGCCCGGCGTGGCGGCGTACCTGTCCACCTTGATCGCGTCGGCGAACGCCTTCTGGTCGCGCAGACCGGCCTGGATGGCCAGGGTCCGGGAGTGCACAAGGTCGGCCTGGCTGTGCGCGGCCACCGGGATGCCGGCGACGAACTGCACGCCGAGAAGGGCGCACACCACCCAGGCGACGGCGGCCACGCCGATCCCCACAGCGGTGCCCTTGCGGTGCCGGGCGGCGAGCCTTCCCAGCCGTACGACCGACAACGCCAGCAGCACCACCAGGGCGAGGATCAGCACGACGGCCAGCACCACCACGGCGATCGAACCGGCCCGGCCGATCGCGTCGTGCAGGAAGTTGACCCCGTCGTCGAGCAGACCCCAGTCCGCGACCAGGTCGAACTGCCGGTTCAGGAAGGTCCAGAACCCGTAGTCGAGGGCCTGGATCAGGATCAGCAGGCCGAGGAACACGCCGACCAGCGCGCCTATGACCGCCCGGGCCACGCGGGGCAGCACCAGCAGCACCGCGGCCACGACGATGCCCTCGAGCGGGATCCGGACGAACGAGCCCGCGGTCAGCTTGGTGTGCTGGTCCGGGGCGACCAGAGCGGCGTAGACGAGCACCGCGGCCAGGACGGTGGCGACGACGGCGAGCACCCGGCGGACGGGTCCGCGGCGCTTGACCGGCTGATCATCGTCTGCGGGAACAGGGTCCGGGGGCGTTTCGGGCGCCGTGGCCGGACGGGAGCGCGAGGTGAGCGACAACGCACGATCCTTCGGTACGCGTGACAGGTCGGACATTCAGAACACGTCTCCTGTCGGTCGCCGGTTCACCTCGCGCCGGAATTGGCTCAGCGGTTCTCCCACGCGTCTCGCAGGTGGGTGGCCTGCAGCACGGTGTTGATGCCGAGCCAGCGGACCGGTTCCGGCTCCCAGCGGCGGGACCGGTGCCCGGCCCAGGGTAGCCGGGTGAGGTCGCTGTCCTTGCCGGTGATCAGGTCGGTCAGCGTACGGCCGGCCAGGTTGGTCGCGGCCACCCCGTCCCCGACGTATCCGCCGGCCCAGCCCACGCCGCCGGCCAGTCCGACCGACGGCATCCAGTCGCGGGGGATGCCGAGCGGCCCGCCCCACCGGTCGGCGATCGGTGGGTCGATCTCGAACAGCTCCCCGATGGTCCGCCGCAACGCCTCGAAGACCGCGGGCACCCGGTCGTACGAGCCGCGGACGCGCGACCCGAAGTGGTACGGCGCGCCCCGCCCGCCGAACACCAGCCGGTCGTCGGCGGTGCGCTGGCCGTAGATGATCAGGTGCCGCTCGTCGGTGAAGGTTTCGCGCCGGGCCAGGCCGATCCGGTCCCAGATGGACGCGGGCAGCGGCTCGGTCGCCACCACCAGCGAGTACACCGGCGCCAGGGCCCGCCGGTACCCCGGCAGGGCCGCCGTGTAGCCCTCCAGTGCCCGGACCACGTGCGTCGCCCGGACCGTGCCCCGGGTGGTCGTGACGACCCCGGGCGCGAGGGCCGTCACCCGGGTCTGCTCGTAGAGGTCCACGCCGAGCCGCCGCACCGCCGCGGCCAGCCCGCGGACCAGCTTGGCCGGCTGCAGGGCGGCGCAGTCCGGGCTGTAGACGCCGCCCAGCACGCCGGTCGCGCCGCAGATCGACCGGGCCGCGGCGGCGTCCAGGAACGTGCCGGCCTGACTGCCGGACCGCGCCCGCCGCAGCTGGGCCGGCGTCCGGGCCAGGGCGATCGTGCCGCCCTTGGCGAAGTCGCAGTCGATGCCCTCGGCCGCGGCCACCCGCCCGACCTCGTCGACCGTGCCCGCCAGCTCCCGGTACATCGCCGCTGCGGCCTCGGCGCCGTACTTCTTCGCCAGCGCCGCCTCGGACACCGGGAACAGCCCCGAGCACCAGCCCCCGTTGCGCCCGGACGCGCCGAAGCCGGCGTACTGCGCCTCGAGCACCGCGATCCGCAGAGTCGGATCGGACCGGGCCAGGTAGTAGGCGGTCCACAGGCCGGTGAACCCGCCGCCGGCGATGGCCACGTCCACGGTGACATCGCCGGGCAGCGGTGTGGCCGCCGGCTGCGGACCGAGCGCCGACTGCCAGAACGAGACGCTCAGAGCCGCGTCCAGGCCTCGGTGAGCACCGTGCGGAGGATCTGCTCGATCTCCACGAAGTGCTCCTCCTCGCAGATCAGCGGCGGGGCGAGCTGGACCACCGGGTCGCCCCGGTCGTCGGCCCGGCAGTACAGCCCGGCGTCGAACAGCGCCTTGGACAGGAAGCCGCGCAGCAGCCGCTCCGACTCGTCGTCGTTGAACGTCTCCTTGGTCGCCTTGTCCTTGACCAGCTCGATGCCGAAGAAGTACCCGTCGCCGCGGACGTCGCCGACGATCGGCAGGTCGGTCAGGCGGTTCAGGTACGAGCGGAAGAGGTCGGTGTTCGCCCGAACGTGGGAGTTGAGGTCTTCCCGCTCGAAGATGTCCAGGTTGGCCAGTGCCACCGCGGAGGCCACCGGGTGGCCGCCGAACGTGATGCCGTGGTTGAAGGCGTTGGTGCCCTGCAGGAACGGCTGCATCAGCCGCTCCGACGCGATCATCGCCCCGAGCGGCATGTAGCCCGAGGTCAGGCCCTTGGCGCAGGTGATGATGTCGGGCTGGTAGCCGTACCGCAGCGACCCGAAGTACTCGCCCAGCCGGCCGAACGCGCAGATCACCTCGTCCGAGACCAGCAGCACGTCGTACCGGTCGCAGATCTCCCGGACGCGCTGGAAGTAGCCGGGCGGCGGCGGGAAGCAGCCGCCGGAGTTCTGCACCGGCTCGAGGTAGACGCAGGCGACCGTGTCCGGACCCTCGAACTCGATGGCCTCGGCGATCCGGTCGGCGGCCCAGATGCCGAACTCCTCCTCCGACATCGACTCGTCCGGCCGGCGGTAGTAGTTCGTGTTCGGCACCCGGAACGCGCCCGGCACCAGCGGCTCGAAGTCCTGCTTGATGCTGGGCAGGCCGGTGATCGACAGCGCTCCCATGGTGGTGCCGTGGTAGGCCACGTACCGGGAGATGGCCTTGGTCTTGAGGGGTTTGCCCTGGGTCTTGAAGTACGAGCGGGCCAGCTTCCAGGCGCTCTCCACCGCCTCCGAGCCGCCGGTGGTGAAGAAGACCCGGTTGAGGTCACCCGGGGCCAGTGACGCCAGGCGCTCGGCCAGCTCGATCGAGGCCGGGTGGGCGTACGACCAGAGCGGGAAGTAGGCCAGTTCGGACGCCTGCTTGGCGGCGGCGTCGGCCAGTTCCGACCGCCCGTGGCCGGCCTGCACCACGAACAGCCCGGACAGCCCGTCCAGGTACCGCTTGCCGTGCTGGTCCCAGATGTACGGCCCGGAGCCGCGGGTGATCACCGGCACCTCGGTGTCGCCCTGGTAGCCGCCCATCCGGGTGAAGTGCATCCAGAGGTGGTCGCGGGCGGAGGCGGAGAGGCCATCTCGGTCGGTATCGGCGGTCATCGGGTCCCCCAGGCGTAGGTCTGCTTGGCGAGCTTCAGGTACATGAACGTCTCGGTCGCGGTGACGCCGGGTACGGTCCGGATGGCGTCGTTGAGCAGGTGCAGCAGGTGCTCGTCGTCGGTGCAGACGAGCTCGACCAGCAGGTCGTACCCGCCGGCGCAGATCACCACGTAGTCCACCTCGGGGATGGCGGCCAGCGACTCGGCCGCCTTCCGCAGGTCACCGCTGACCTTGACGCCGACCATCGCCTGCCGGGCGAAGCCGAGCATCAACGGGTCGGTGACCGCGACGATCTGCATCATTCCGCCGTCCAGCAGGCGCTGCACCCGCTGCCGGACCGCGGCCTCGGACAGGCCGATGGTCTTGGCCAGCGCGGCGTACGAGGTCCGGCCGTCGCGTTGCAGATGCTCGATGATGCGTTTGTTGACGTCGTCCAGCGCGAGGTCGCTCACGCTGCGATTTTCGCTTGTTTCATCGCCGTTTGGCAATGGAATCCGTAGCAGAATTTATCTCAATCAAGTGATTCCGTGGAGATGGTCTGTCCTTGTTCACCGATGGCGACGTTGTTGCGCATCGTGTCGCCGCGGAAGTAGGCCGGGGCCATGATGTTCCAGATCACCATCAGCACGACTCCGATGAGGATCGAGCCGATCCCGAGCACGAACACGCCGCCGATGCCGAACGGTGCGGTCTCCCCGAAGTCGGTCGCGTACGAGTCGATGGCCGTCTTCACAAAAGCCGCGAAGAGAATGATTGCCCCGATCAGCGGAAGAATGACTTTCTGCCACAGATCCTTCTGGCTCCCCTGAACGCGGTTGCGGAACACCCAGGCCGACGCGAGTCCGGTGAATCCGTAGTAGAACGCGATCAACAGGCCGATACAGGCGATCAGGTCGTTCAGCGACCCGGGCGAGAGCCAGGTCAGCAGCACGTAGAAGACGATCGACACGATGCCCATGGCCCAGGTCGAGAACGTCGGCGTCTGGTACCGCGGGTGCACCTCCCGGAACTTGTCCGGCAGAGCTTTGTACGCGGCCATCGACAGCGTGGTGCGCGCGGTCGGCAGGATCGTCGTCTGCGTCGACGCCGCGGCCGACGACAGGATCGCGATGAACAGCAGTTTGGCGCCCCAGGTGCCCATGGCCGACTCGCCGATGCCGGTCAGCGGGTCGTCGATGGTGGCCGGGTTGGTGAGGCCCAGGCCCTTGACGCCGACCCCGCCGTACGCCTGGGCGGCCACCGTGACCACGACGTACGTGATCAGCAGGACGACCGTCGAGATGACCGCGGCCCGGCCCGGGGTGACCGCCGCGTTGTCGGTCTCCTCGTTGCAGGCCACCGCCGAGTCCCAGCCCCAGTAGATGAACACGGCCAGCAGGAAGCCGGCTGACGCCGCCCCCCAGCCCAGGCCGACCGGATTGAACCAGGACAGCGACGGATGGATGGCCAGGGCGCCGGCGTGGTTGGAGTAGACCTTGACCAGACAGACGACCGAGAAGATGGCCAGCGTCAGCAGCTCCGCGCCGAGCAGGATCACCTGCGTCCGGGCGGACAGCTCGATGCCCCGCCAGGAGATCCAGGTCATCAAGGCGATCCAGACGCACCCGACGATCGTGGTGGCCCAGGCGTTGTCGACCAGCGAGTCCAGCCCGAAGAGCTGGAACGAGTACTGGCCGGCGATCTGGGCCAGGTTCGCCATCACGATGATGTCGGCGGCCACGATGACCCAGCCGTTGATCCAGCCGGTCCGCTTGTCGAACGCCCGCGCCACCCAGGTGAAGGTGGTGCCGCAGTCCGGGTCGATGTTGTTCAGGGCCTTGTACGCGTACGAGATGAACAGCATCGGCACGAACGCCAGCAGCACGATGATCGGCGACTTGGTGCCGACCGACTGCCCGATATATCCGATCGTCGCGGCCAGGCTGTAGCCGGGTGCGGTGGACGCCACGGCGATGACGATGCTCGAGATCAGCCCGAGGGCGCCGAGCTTCAGGCCCTTCTCGAGCGGGCTCGGCTGGAGCGGGGGAGCGGAAGTAGCCATGAGCACCGTCCCGTGGGTGATGATTCGAATCCCCGTGTACCTGCGTTTATCGCAGGTTCACCCGCTCTTGACAAGGGTTTCCGTACTCATGACGCTGATCGACATACGGAATCAGTGACGAAGGGCGGCACGGCATGCGGATCCTCCTGGTCGGCGCGGGCGGCGTCGGCGGCGCCGCGGTCGGCATCGCCGCGCGGCGCGACTTCTTCGAGCGCATGGTGGTGGCCGACTACGACGCCGACCGGGCCGCGAAGGCCGTCGCCCTCCTCGGCGACGACCGGTTCACCGCGGCCCGGGTGGACGCGTCGTCGGCCGAGGCGGTGACCGCGCTCTGCCGGGAACACGCGATCACGCACGTGTTCAACGCGGTGGACCCGCGGTTCGTCATGCCGATCTTCACCGCGGCGCTGGCGGCCGGCGCCGACTACCTCGACATGGCCATGTCGCTGTCGCGTCCGCACCCGTCCGAGCCGTACGCGAAGACCGGGGTGAAGCTGGGTGACGAGCAGTTCGCGGCAGCCGGGGACTGGGAGTCGGCCGGTCGGCTGGCCCTGGTCGGGATCGGCGTGGAACCGGGCCTGTCCGACGTGTTCGCCCGGTACGCCGCCGACCACCTGTTCTCCCGGATCGACGAGGTCGGCGTCCGCGACGGCAGCAACATCGTGGTCGACGGCTACGACTTCGCCCCGTCGTTCTCCATCTGGACCACCATCGAGGAGTGCCTGAACCCGCCGGTGATCTGGGAGAAGGAGCGGGGCTGGTACACCACCGAGCCGTTCTTCGAGCCCGAGGTGTTCGACTTCCCCGGCGGCATCGGCCGGGTTGAGTGCGTCCACGTCGAACACGAGGAGGTGCTGCTCATCCCGCGCTGGGTCGACGCGCAGAAAGTCACCTTCAAGTACGGGCTGGGCACCGAGTTCATCGACGTGCTGCGGGTGCTGCACAAGCTCGGTCTCGATCGGACGGACCCGGTTTCCGTACGCGGAACCGCCGTGTCCCCCCGCGACGTGGTGGCCGCCGTCCTGCCCGACCCGGCCGGCCTGGGCGCCCAGATGCACGGCGCGACCTGCGCCGGCACACTCGTCACCGGCCTCGACGTCTCCGGTTCGGCGAAGTCCGTATACCTGTACCACGTGGTCGACAATGCCTGGTCGATGCAGGAGTACGGGTCGCAGGCGGTCGTCTGGCAGACCGCGGTCAACCCGGTGATCGCCCTCGAACTGCTCGCCGCCGGCACCTGGTCCGGCGCCGGCGTGCTCGGTCCGGAGGCCTTCGACCCGGTGCCCTTCCTGGACAAGCTGGTCGAGTACGGCACCCCGTGGTCCATTCGCGAGCAGTAGGCTCCCGGCATGCCCCCGCCCCCGTCGCTGCGCCCTGACATCCCGCACTCCGCGCGGATCTACGACTACGTGCTCGGCGGCAAGGACAACTTCGAGGCCGACCGGGTGGCGGCGGAGAAGATGCTGGCCGGGATGCCGTCGCTGCGCACGTCGATGCGGGCCAACCGGCGCTTCATGGCCAAGGCCGTGGCGTACCTGGCGCAGTCCGGGATCCGGCAGTTCCTCGACATCGGCACCGGCCTGCCCACCCACCCCAACCTGCACGAGGTGGTTCAGGGCGTCGCGCCCGAGGCCACGATCGTGTACGTCGACAACGACCCGCTCGTGCTGGTGCACGCCCGGGCACTGCTCACCCCCGCCGGCACCGGCGCCGTCTCCTATCTGGAGGCCGACCTGCGCGACCCTTCTTTTCTGCTGGCGTCGGACGCGGTACGCAACCAGTTCGACCTGTCCCAGCCGGTCGCGATCACCCTGATCGCGGTGCTGCAGCACATCGTCGACGACGCCCAGGCCCGGTCGATCATCGACGCCCTGCTGGCGCCCTTGCCGTCCGGCAGCGCCCTGGCCATCTCCGCGGTCACCACCGAGAACGACCGGACCGGCGGCGACCACACCGTCGGCACCTACCAGCGCAGCGGCGTCCCGCTGCGCCCGCGCAGCCACGACGAGGTGGCCGGCCTCTTCGGCGACCTCACGGTCGTCGATCCCGGCGTTGTCTTCGTCCACCACTGGCACCCCGACGAGACGGATCGCACCACCGCTGACTCCGACGTCGCCATGTACGGCGGGGTCGCGCTCAAGCCCTGATCGGCTGGGCGATGTCACAGACCTCGTCCTGCGGGGCGGCGGCGTGCACGTCGGCGAAGTACACCTCCCGCGGCGATCCGGTGACCGGCCGTCCCTCCCGCTCGGTCCACAGGCGGACCGCGTCGTAGGCCGACAGGATCTGCGGGAACGCGCACTGCGCCTTGGTGATCCGGGTGTACGCCTCGCGATGGGCCGGCTCGACCCGGGCCGCGCCGTCGACCGGCCGGTCCACTGCGGGGGTTATCGGCAGGCAGATCTCCACCGGTCCGTCGCTTTCCTCGTTGACCTCGCCGTGGAACACGATGAAGCACGGCCCGATCATCCCGTCGCCGTGGCCGGCCGCCGCCTTCTGCAGGCGGCCCATGGCCTCGTCGATCCACGGGCCCAGTTCCTGGACCCGGGTGTACCGCTGCTCGGTGAGCACCACCTGCTCCGGCACCTCCCGTACCCGTACGTCGAACACGTCAAGATCTCCTTTCTCACTCAGTAGCCGGAAGCGCAGGTGGCTGACCAGTTCCCGACGGGCCGCAAGCCGGAACTCCTCGCCCGCCCAGAACTGTTCGAGGAGCTCCACCACGGCCTGCGGGTCGGGTGCGCCGACGACCTCGGCGATCCGGGCCAGCGGCATCTGCAGCCGTCGCAGCCGGGCCACCAGCCGAGCGGTGTCGAGCTGTTCCGCCCGGTACCAGCGGTACCCGGTCTGCTCGTCGACGGCGGCCGGCACCAGCAACCCTTGCGTCTCGTACAACCGCAGGGCCCGCGGCGACAGCCAGGACAACCGCGCGAACATCCCGATCGTCAAGAGCTCCGCCCGCTGCACACTCCCACGATGGGCCCTCACCCTGGGTCAAGGTCAAGCCGGATGGGGTCGATCAGTGAGCGATGCGCATCAGCAGATCTTTCAGCCGTGTCGTGCCGAAGACTTCTCCGTCAGTTGCCGAAGCCGGAGGCGAGGGGGCCCACGAACGTGGCGACGACGGTGAGGACGGCGACGACGAAGCCGACGATGCCGAAGCCGCGGGCCACGCCCGACTGAGGCCGCCCGTCCTTGGTCAGCCCGGCCAACCACGCCGCCGACGCGCCGAGCACGGCCGGAGCGCCCGACCAGAAGAACACCGCCGACACCAGGGCCAGCGCGCCGAGCACGATGGCGCCCACCTTCGTCCGTTCCGGGGTGCGGATCATCGGCAGTGCGATCGCCAGGGCCACGATCAGGCCGGCCACCCCGACGATGCTGATGCTGACGATGCTGGCGATCGGGCCCTCCGGAGCGTGCGGGTCCTCGTCGGTGAACAGGATGGCGGCCACCTGGAAGCAGAGATTGGCCACGGTGGAGAGGACGAACGCGCCGCCGACCAGGACCGGTCCGGTGACGCCGCGGCGGGTGGTGGTGGCGGTGTCGTTCTGGGTGATGGACATGGCGGAATTCCTCCGATCAGCGCCCCGGTCCGTTCCGGGGGGTGCCTTCACCCTGCGAACCGGGCCGTCCCGCGAGCCAGACCCGCGGCGTCCCGGGCCGTCCCGGCATGTCCCGGCCCGTCCCGCGGATCTGCCCGGGCACCGTTCCGAGGCCGCAGTATGTACCTGTGAGTGAGCCGATGGCGAGAGGTTTGTCGCGCGGCGTCGTGGTCGCGGCGCTGGCCACCGCGGCCGGGGTGACGCCGGCGCTGCTCGGTTTCGCCGGCCCGACCGTCCCGACGGCCGCGGTACAGGGCCTGGGCTGGCCGGCGTTCGGGGTGGCGGCCGCCCTGCTGCTGGACCGCGACCCGGAGTCCCGGCTGGGCCGGTGGTTCGCGGTGCTGGCGGTGCTGCCCGCGGTGGTCGCGTTCGCGTCCGTGGTGATACCCGGCCCGCGCGGCTGGGCCGGGATCGAACGGTGCTGGGACGCGTTGACCATCGCGCCCGTACTGGTCGGGATCGCGGTGACCGCGTGGGGCCTGGACCGCACGGCTGACCGGGTGGCCCGGCGCCGGATCGTCTGGCTGATCGTCTGGTCCGCCCTGCTGATCGGCGCGATCGTCGTCGCCGACGCCACCGCCGGCCCGCGCGCCCGGGCTCTGGTGACGGCGCTCGGCCTGTGGGCGGTGGTGGCCGTCGTGTTCCGCCTGGTGACCGCCCGGGAACTCCGCCCGGTCGAGGAACCGCTGGTCGACGTGGGGATCGCCGCCGCCACCATCGTCTGCGGAGCCGTCGTCGGCACCCTGGTGCGCGTCGCCGTGGCCAAGGCCGGGCTGCCCGGTCCGGATGTGTCCGGCGCGTTCACCGCCGTCGTCACCGCGGGTGTGGTCCTGCCGGGCGTGCTCTGGCTGCGCCGGTACTTCCTGGCCCGCCGGTACGGCCGGGGCACGCTGACCGCCGCCGACGTCGCCCAGATCACCGCCGGCCTGCACACCCTGACCGACGCCCGTGACCTGCTGGGCCAGGCGGCGGCCATGGTCGCGACGGCCAGCGGGTACCGGCACGTGACCATCGTGCTCGGCCCGGACGCGCCGGATCTCCCGCCGCACTGGGAACTGCACGCCCTGGTGGTCGGCGGCGACCGGGTCGGCACCCTGCTGCTCGAACCGTCCCACCGGGAGGGTTCCGAGCCGCGGCAGCAGCGCACCGCCGCCCAGCTGCTGCCCACCGTGGCGCTGGTGGCCAAGGCGGTGAGCCTGGCCGTCGAGGCCGACCACGCCCGCCGGGACGTTGCCCGCCAGCGCGACGCCGAACGCGCCCGCATCCTCGGCGACCTGCACGACGGCCTCGGCCCGGTGCTGGCCGGCATGGGCATGCGCGTCCGGGCGGAGATGCGCCGCGAGCCCACCCCGGTGCTGGAGTCGCTGGCCGGCGACCTGGCCGCCTGCCGCACCGACCTGCGCCGGATCGTCTCCGGGCTCACCCCGTCGGTGCTCGTGGACGGCGACCTGGCCACGGCGCTGGCCCGGCTCGTCGGCTCGTTCGACGGGCACGGGCCGCTGGTCGCGCTCGACGTCCGCCTGGACGGCGGCCTGCCGCTTTCGCTCGACGTCGCGGTGGCGGTGTACCGGTCGGTGGCCGAGGGCGTCACCAACGCGCTGCGGCACGCGCAGGCTCGGCGGGTCACGGTGACGGTCCGCCGTACGGCCGGCGGTAGGGTCGCCGTCGACGTCGGCGACGACGGCATCGGCGGCCCGATCGTGTGGGGGGTCGGCCTGTCGTCGCTGCGGCGCCGGGCGGCCGAGCTCGGCGGCGTCCTCGACGTGGCCGCCCACGGGACCGGGACGCGACTGACGGTGGACCTGCCGGCGAGGACGGTGACGGCGTGATCAAGGTGATGGTGGTCGACGACCACCCGATCGTCCTGTCCGGGCTGACGGCGCTGATCCTTTCCGATGGGGACCTGGAACTCGTCGGCGCCGCCCGTACGGCCGCGGAGGCCCGGGCCGTGTCCACCGAGCCCGGCGTCGCCCTGCTCGACCTGAATCTGCCCGACGGCGACGGCATCAGTCTCGGCGCGGAACTCAAGCGCCGGTGGCCGCAGCTGCGCGTGGTCGTCTTCACCATGCACGCCGACGACCAGTTCGTCGTCCGCAGCCTCGGCTCCGGCCTCGACGGTTACCTGCTCAAGGACTCCGACCCGGACGACGTACTGGCCGCCATCCACTCCGCCGCCCGCGGCAGCCTGGTCATCGGCCGCGGTGCCCAGACCGCCGTCATCGCCGCCGCGACCGCCGCCCCCCAGACCGGCGCACTGGCCGCGCTCGACTCCCGCGACCTCGAGATCCTCGAACTGCTGGCCCAGGGCATGCCGACCTCCCAGGTCGCGGCGCGCCTGTTCCTGGCGCCGAAAACCATCCGCAACCGCGTCTCCGACATGCTGGGCAAGCTCGGCGTGGCCACCCGCGAGGAGGCGATCGCGCTGGTCCGGGCCGGCCGCAACTGACGGTCCTCCGGAGCGGAAGTGCGTTACCGAAGGGCAATTCCTGAGAGTCGATCCTCCGGCGCGAAAACGCGGAATGCTCATGTGTCGCCGAATCCTTCGCACATCAGCCCATTCCTTCGCCGTTTCTTGGCCGCGTTCACATCGGCCGAGGCCCGACAATGTCGGTTGGATTGGTTCCGGTCGGCATTCTCGCCAGTTCGCGGCAGAATTCCGATTCGGGCGCCGCGTGATCGGCGAGCCGGTATCCGGATGGTTCGCGGAGTTCGGGACCTCCGGGAGGTCATGAGCCGCGGTCTGAAGTGGAGCCTTCGTCGGTAGGGCTGGCCCGGCCGTCCGGGCCAGCGGATCGGGCCGCTTGATGGGTAAATGTGGTTGGTCGGATTTCCTGCGCCGGTGATGTGGTTCGTCGGTCGACCTGGACCGGTTCTTCTTCTTTTCGGCCCGCGCGGTGTACCGTTGGACCAACGTCGACTTAGCGGCAGCCAAGTCATTACTCCATGCACTCCCTCCCCTTATGCATTGATGAAATTCAAATCAACAAGCGAGCGACGCGGGCGAGTCTGATCAGGATTGCTGACGCTGAGCCGACGCGGATCCCGGTCCGTCGGACAGCTGTCATCTGACGTCCTCCACCGGCATGGAAGCCGCGAAGGCCCGGGAAACGGAGTCCTGGAAACGCCAGGCCTGGAAAACGCCAGGCCTGGAAAACGGGGGCCAGGGAAGGTCAGGGCCTGGGGTACGGGCCCGGGACGGCCAGCCTGAGGCGCACGAGAGCCCATAGCGTGCCGCACCGGGAGGCGGCACCGGGGGAGCGGCGGTGCAAGGATGGCTGTATGGATCAGGAACAGCAGGCCAGGATCGCCGACGGGGCCGGGTTCTTCGCGGCCCTGGACCAGAGCGGCGGCAGCACGCCCACGGCGCTGGAGCACTACGGGGTGCCGGACTCGGCGTACCACACCGACGACGAGATGTTCGACCTCATGCAGGCGTTCCGCGCCCGGATCATCGCGGCGCCCGCGTTCACCGGCGACCGGATCCTGGCCGCGATCCTCTTCGAGCAGACGATGGACCGTACGGTCGAGGGCGTCGACACCCCGCGGTACCTCTGGGAACACAAGCGCGTGGTGCCGTTCGTGAAGGTCGACGAGGGGCTCGCCGACGAGGCCCACGGCGTACGGCTGATGAAGCCCTTCACGAAGCTGGACGGCCTCCTCGAGCGGGCGAACGGCAAAGGGGTGTTCGGCACGAAGATGCGCTCGTTCGTCAGCCGGGCCGACGCCGGCGGGATCGGCGCGATTCTCGACCAGCAGTTCGGGTACGGCGCGCAGATCCTGGCGGCCGGGCTGGTGCCCATCCTCGAGCCGGAGATCGACATCCACAGCGACGAGAAGCAGAAGGCCGAGGACCTGTTGAAGGAGGGCATCGCCGAGCGGCTGGGCGCGATGCCGGACGGGCAGCAGGTCATGCTCAAGCTGTCCATCCCGTCGGTCGACGACTTCTACGCCGACCTCATCGCCCACCCGAAGGTGCTGCGCGTCGTCGCCCTCTCCGGCGGCTACACCCAGCAGGAGGCGGACGAGCGGCTGGCCCGCAACCACGGCCTGATCGCCAGCTTCTCCCGCGCGCTGACCCAGGATCTGAGCTACCAGCAGACCGACGCCGAATTCGACCGCACCCTGGACCAGGCCATCACCGACATCTTCGCCGCCTCGGCCACCTGATGCGGCTTTCCTTCTGGCCGGGGGCGGCTCAGCCGTACGGCACGATTCTCGAGAACGCCCGGCACGCGGCCGAAACCGGGTGGGACGGGTTGTACATCGCCGACCACTTCATGCCCAACGCCGGGCCGGGGGTCGACCCGGCGACGCCCGTGCTGGAGGCCGGCTCGCTGCTGGCGGCGCTGGGGGCGGCGATCCCGGGCATTCGGCTGGGCAGCCTCGTGTACGGCAACACCTACCGGCACCCGGCCGTGCTGGCCAACATGGCGGCCACCGTGGACCGGATCACCGGCGGGCGGTTCACGCTCGGTGTGGGGGCCGGGTGGCAGGTCAACGAGCACGCGCAGTACGGGATCGAGCTGCCCGGCACGAAGGCGCTGCTGGACCGGTTCGTCGAGGCGCTGCAGGTGATGCGCGGGCTGCTCCGGGAGCCGTCGACCACCGTGCACGGCACGTACTACGACGTGACCGACGCCGTCTGCGAGCCCAAGCCGGTGCAGGACCCGCTGCCCATCCTGATCGGCGGCAAGGGCGAGAAGCGGATGCTGCGGATCGTGGCCGAGTACGCCGACGCGTGGAACACCTGGGGGCGGCCGGATCTGATCGCGCACAAGTCGGCCGTCCTGGACGCGCACTGCGCGGCGATCGGGCGTGACCCCAAGGAGATCGCCCGGACCGCACAGGCCCTGGTCGTGGTGGACGGGCCGCTGCCCGAGGGCCGGCCGTCAGCGGTCATCGGCGGGTCGCCGGCCGCGCTGGCCGACACCATCGCCGAGTACCGGGAGATCGGCCTGGACGAGTTGATCGTGCCCGACGGCCTCCTGCCGGCCGGCCCGGCCCGGCGGGAGGCCATGGACACGATTCTCAGCCTAGGGCGTCGCTGAGGATCGACAGGCCGCGATCGAGCTCACCGTCGGAAATCACCAGCGGCGGCAGGAAACGCAGCACATTGCCGTACGTGCCGCAGGTCAGCACCAGCAGCCCGGCGGCGTGGCAGGCTTTGGCCACGGCGGACGTCCGGGCCGGGTCGGGGATCGGACCGTACGGCCCGGACGAGCCCGGCTCGACCAGTTCGATCGCCAGCATGGCGCCGCGCCCGCGGATCTCCCCGACCGCCGGCGAGGCCATCGCGCCCAGCGCCGGGACCATCCGCTCCTCGATCCGGCGGGCGGCCGCGGTCAGGTCGAGCTCGCGCATCGTCTCGATGGCGGCCAGCGACGCCGCGCAGGCGATCGGGTTGCCGCCGTACGTGCCGCCGAGGCCACCGACGTGCACCGCGTCCATCAGGTCGGCCCGCCCGACGACCCCGGCCAGCGGCAGCCCGCCGGCCATGCCCTTGGCCACGGTGACCAGGTCGGGCTCTACGCCTTCGTGCTCGGACGCGAACCACGAGCCGGTGCGGCAGAACCCGGTCTGGATCTCGTCGGCCACGAATACCGCGCCGGCCCCCCGCGCCCACGCCGCCAGCGCCGGCAGGAAGCCCGGGGCCGGGACGACGAAACCGCCCTCGCCCTGGATCGGCTCGATCACCACGGCGGCCACGTTGTCCGCCCCGACCTGCTTTTCGATGATGTCGACGGCCCGCACCGCCGCCGCGGGACCGGACAGGCCGCCGTCGCGCAGCGGGTAGCTCATCGGCACCCGGTAGACCTCGGGCGCGAACGGGCCGAACTTGTGCTTGTACGGCATGTTCTTCGCGGTCAGCGCCATGGTCAGGTTGGTCCGGCCGTGGTACGCGTGCTCGAACACGACGACCGCTTGGCGGCCGGTGGCGTGCCGCGCGATCTTGACCGCGTTCTCCACCGCCTCGGCGCCCGAGTTGAACAGCGCCGCCCGCTTCTCGAAGTCTCCCGGGGTCAGCGCGGCCAGCTGCTCGCAGACCGCGATGTACGACTCGTACGGCGCCACCATGAAGCAGGTGTGGGTGAACCGCTCGACCTGCTCGCGGACCGCCGCCACCACCCGGGGGGCCGAGTTGCCGACGCTGGTCACCGCGATCCCGGAGGCGAAGTCGATCCACTCCCGGCCGTCCACGTCGACCACCACGCCGCCGGCGCCGCTGTCCACGTACGACGAGATCACCGAGCTGACGCCGCGCGCGACCGCGGACGTACGGCGCTTGTGCAGTTCCTCCGACGACGACATCGTGGTCACCCTTCGAGGCTGTGCATCACGTGCTTGATGCGGGTGTAGTCCTCCAGGCCGTACACGGACAGGTCCTTGCCGTGGCCGGAGTGCTTGAACCCGCCGTGCGGCATCTCCGCGACCAGCGGGATGTGGCAGTTGACCCAGACGCAGCCGAAGTCGAGCCGCTGCGTCATCCGCATCGCCCGGGCGTGGTCCTTGGTCCAGACCGAGGAGGCCAGGCCGTACTCGACGCCGTTGGCCCAGCGGACCGCCTCGTCCTCGTCGGTGAACTTCTGCACGGTGATGACCGGGCCGAAGATCTCGTCCTGGATGATCTCGTCCGACTGGTCCAGCCCGGAGACCACGGTCGGGGACCAGAAGTAGCCGCGGTCGCCGACCTGCCGGCCGCCCGCGTCGAGCTGGGCGTGGTCGGGCAGGCGGTCCAGGAAGCCGCGGACCTTCGACAGCTGGTTCGCGTTGTTGAGCGGGCCGTACAGCACGTCCTCGTCGTCCGGGGCGCCGGTCTTGGTGCCCTTGGCCTGCTCGGCCAGGGCGGCCACGAAGTCGGAGTAGATGCCCGGCGAGGCGAGCACGCGGGTGGCCGCGGTGCAGTCCTGGCCGGCGTTGAAGTAGCCGCCGACAGCGATCGCCTCGGCCGCGGCCGCGAGGTCGGCGTCGTCGAAGATCACCACCGGGGCCTTGCCGCCGAGTTCCAGGTGGGTGCGCTTGAGGTCGGTCGCGGCGGCACTGGCCACTTCCATCCCCGCCCGTACGGACCCGGTGATCGACACCTGCTGCGGGGTCTTGTGCGACACCAGCAGACGGCCGGTGTCCCGGTCGCCGGTGACCACGTTGAGCACGCCCGGCGGCAGGAACTCGGCCGCGATCTCGGCCAGCATGATCGTGCTGACCGGAGTCGTGTCGGACGGCTTGAGCACCACCGTGTTGCCGGCGGCGAGGGCCGGGGCGAGCTTCCAGACCGCCATCATCAGCGGGTAGTTCCAGGGCGTGACCTGGGCGCACACGCCGATCGGCTCCCGCCGCACGTAACTCTCGAAGCCGGCCAGGTACTCACCCGCGGACCGGCCCTCGAGCAGCCGGGCGGCGCCGGCGAAGAACCGGATCTGGTCGATGGCCGGCGGCAGTTCCTCGCTGGTGGTCAGGCCGAGGGGCTTACCGGTGTTCTGCGACTCGGCCGCGACCAGGTCGTCGGTACGGGCCTCGACGGCGTCGGCGAACTTCAGCAGGGCCCGCTGACGCTCGCTCGGGGTGGTGCCGCGCCACTTCTCGAACGCGGTCGCGGCCGCCGACATCGCCCGGTCGACGTCGGCCTGGCCGGAGATGGGCGCCGAGGCGAACACCTCGCCGGTGGTCGGGTCGATGAGGTCCGCGTACCGGCCGTCAGCCGGCTCGGCGGCCGCTCCGTCGATGAAGTTGTGCAGCACGCTCTTGGACGTCATCGGGCCTCCTGCTAAATATTCACGCTTCGCAGCGACATCTTTCCACCGGATCCGTGGCGACAACACCCTCAGGCCACTGTTTCCGTGTCAGCGGGTAGCGGACAATTCGGCGAACAGCCGCTCCCAGGACGCGCGGACGACCGGCATGGAGAAGGCGGTGCTGGACTCGCGGGCCGCGGCGCCGATCGCCCGCCGCCGCCCGGGGTTCTCGATGAGGGCGCAGATCCCGTCGGCCAGCGCCGCGGAATCCTCGGCTGGGACCAGCAGGCCGTTGGCGCCGTGCTCGATCACCTCGGCCGGACCGGTCGGGCAGTCGAACGACACCGGTGGCAGGCCGGCCGTCATGGCCTCCAGCAGCACCATCGGCAGCCCTTCCTTGCGCGAGCTCAGCACGTACACCGACGCCTCGCTGAACACCCGGTCCAGTTCCCGGGAGGCGCCGCGCAGGCAGGCGCGGCCGGTCAGTCCGAGCCTCCCGATCCGCTCCTCGAGGCGCTGCTGCCAGTCGCCGGTGCCGTAGATGTCGAGCCGCCAGTCCGGGTGCCGCGCGACCACCGTCGCGTACGCGTCGAGCAGCAGGTCGAAGCCCTTCTGCGCGTTCAGCCGACCGGCCGCGACCAGCACCTTGGCGTCGAGGGCGGCCGGTGGGTGCGGCCACGGCGGGATGCCGTTGGGGACCCGGGCCAGCCGGATCGGGGCGCCGGTGGCCCGCCACGCGGCCAGGTCGTGGCCGGTCAGGACGGTGACGGCGTCCAGCCGCGGGTACGCCCTCACCATCGCGGCGCGCAGCCCGGCCGGGTAGGACGCGAGGTTCATGTGGTCCTGCGCGATCCGGACGAGGCGCTTCGGGGCGAAGTACGCGGACAGCAGGTTCAGCGCCGGGCGGGTGGTCACCAGGATCCCGTCCCGTTGCCGCCGGAAGTACCGGAGCACCGCCGCGTCGACGGCCGGCTCCCACCGCTTGTACGGGTAGTCGTGCCGGTGCGGCAGCGGATTGGGCGGGCGCCGGCCCGGCCGGGTGCCGTCCGACGGCCGGTCGGTCAGCGGCACCAGCCGCACCCGGGGGTCGATGGCGAAGGCCGGCTCGTCCCGGGTCCGGTACACGCTGGCGATCTCCACGTCGTGGTCGGCGCACATCGCGTTGGCCTGGTTGATCACGGTCCGAATGGTGCCGCCGGCGCCGTACGCGGTGTGCAGGACATAACGGACTTCCACCGCCATACGGTAGCGGGCTCGTTACGCGGCCAGCGCTGCGTAGCGGCCGCCGTCGGCCAGCAGGGACTCGTGGTCGCCGGCCTCGAGGATCCGGCCGTGGTCGATCACCACGATCTGGTCGGCATCGCGCACGGTGGACAGCCGGTGCGCGATGGTGATCGTCGTACGGCCGCGGGACAGTTCGTCGAACGCCCGCTGCACCGCCCGCTCGGTCTCGGTGTCGAGGGCGCTGGTGGCCTCGTCCAGGACCAGGATCCGCGGGTCGCGCAGCAACGTCCGGGCGATCGCGATCCGCTGTTTCTCGCCGCCGGAGAACCGGTGGCCGCGTGAGCCGACGGTGGTGTCGTATCCGTCGGGCAGGCTCATGATCAGATCGTGGATCTGCGCGGCGCGGGCGGCTGCCTCGAGCTGCGCGTCTGTGGCGTCCGGCCGGACGTACCGCAGGTTCTCCTTCACGGTCGTGTGCAGCAGGTACGTCTCCTGGCTGACGATGCCGACGATGCTCGCCAGGTCGGTCAGCCGCAGGTCGCGGATGTCGGTGCCGTCGATGGTGATGCGGCCGGAATCCGGGTCGTACAGCCGGGCGACGAGCGACGCGATGGTGCTCTTGCCCGATCCGGTCTCGCCGACCAGCGCCAGTGAGGTGCCGGCCGGGACGTCCAGATCGACCCCGGACAGCGCCGGCGTGGGGGAGCCGGTGTAAGTGAAGCCGACGTTCTCCATCCGCAGGTGACCGCGCGGCTCCTCGATCCGGACGGGATCGACCGGGTCGGCGACTTCGATCGGCAGGTCGAGATATTCGAAGATCCGCGCGAACAGCGCCAGCGAACTGGTCAGCTGGACGCCCACGTTGAGCAGCCCGAGCAGCGGCCGGAACAGCCCGGCCTGAAGGCCGGTGAACGCGACCAGGGTGCCGATGCTCATCGTTCCGGAGGTGACCGGCAGGCCCGCGGCCAGGTAGAGGATCGCCGGGATGGCGGCGAACAGGATGCTCATGGCGGCCATCCGCCAGCGACCGGCCAGCTCGGAGCGCAGCTCGAGATCGATGAGGCGCGTCGACGAGCGGGTGAAACGGTCGATCAGTGTGGCGCCGGTGCCCATCGTCTTGGCCAGCTGCACGCCGCTGATGGACAGGCCCTCCTCGATGGTGACGTTGAGGTCGGCCAGCTCGCGCTGGCGCTGGGCGGTGATCTCGCGGCGCATGCGCGCGACCCGGCGGGTCAGCCAGATCGCCGGCGGCAGGACGACCAGCGAGACCAGGGACAGCCGCCAGGACAGCGCGGCCATGGCGACCGCGGTGGCGACCACCGTGGTCAGGTTGGCCGCGATGGACGTCGCGGTCGAGGTGACCACGGACTCCATGCCGCCGATGTCGTTGGTGATGCGCGACTGCACCTCGCCGGTCCGCGTGCGGGTGAAGAAGCCGATGGACAGCCGCTGCAGGTGGGTGAACACGTCGGTGCGCAGCCGGTGCATGACCTTCTGGCCGACGGTGGTGGAGATCCAGGTCTGGACGACGCCCAGCGCCGAGGTGACGGCGGCGACGGCGACCATGCCGGCGACGAGCCAGATCAGCAGACGGACGTTCTGGTGGGGGAGCGCGACGTCGATGACCTCGCGCAGCAGGAACGGCGATGCCATCGACACGATCGACGACACCACGATGATCGCGGTGACGACCGCGAGCGGGGTGCGGTGGGTGGTGAACAACTGCCCGATCCGCCGCAGCGACACGCCGCGGGCCTGGGCCTTCTCTTCCTCGGATGCGCGTCTGGGCGCAGAACCTCTGGGCATAGAACCTCCATGTCGTCTACTCAGGTACCGATTGCTGAGGTTACCTCAACATGAGGCTACAACCCTAATCGCTGATACGGTATTCCCCGTGGCCGATCAGGAGAACCTGCCCGAGGCGTTCTGGGGCGTCGCGCGCCGACTCCGGCACGGGTTCCGGGACGTCCTCGCGCCCTGGGATGTGACACCGTCGCAGTCGCGGGCGCTCGGCGTCCTGATGAACCACGGTGGCCTGCGGCTGAGCGAGCTCGCCGAGCACCTGCGCATCGCCGCCCGCTCGGCCACCGAGGTCGTCGACGACCTGCAGGGCCGCGAGTTGGTCGAGCGCCACCCGGACCCGGCCGACCGGCGGGCCACGCTGGTCACGCTGACGGACAAGGGCGCCGCCGCGGGTGCGGCCATCCGGGACGCCCGGGCGAGCGCGTCACACGACTTCTTCGCCACCCTTACCGAGTCCGACCGGGCCGAGCTGGCCCGGATCCTGCAGGCGCTGCTCAGCGGAACAGACGCCTGAGCCGGACCGGGTCGTAGAGCACCTCGACCGCCACGATCCGGTCACCGGCGACGGTGAAGGCCATCACCGAGAACACCTTCCCGGCCACCACCGACAGCACGCCGGCGGCGCCGTTGACCCGCACCGGCCGGACCGAGCCGGCCAGCTTCGCTCCCATCTGCGCCTGTCCGGCGACGGCGGCCGGGCCGTGCAGGACCACGCTCGGGCGGCCCGGGTGGCCGCCGCCGTCGGCCCGCAGCACCACGTCCGGGTCGAGCACCGCGACCAGCGCGTCGAAGTCGCCGGCCCGGGCCGCGGCGAAGAACGCGTCGACCACCGCCCGCTGCCGGGCCGGATCCTTCTCCGGCGACGGCGACGCCGACGCCGACCCCGACGCCGCGCCCCGGACCCGGCGGCGGCCGCGGCTGGCCAGTTGGCGGGCGGCCGCCGGGGTCCGCCCGATCATCGGCGCGATGTCCTCGAACGGCACCGCGAACATGTCGTGCAGCACGAACGCCAGCCGCTCGGCCGGGGCCAGCGTCTCCAGCACCACCAGCAGCGCCAGCCCGACCGAGTCGGCGAGCACCGCCTCGCCCTCCGGGTCGGGCCCGTCCGCCGGCTCGATCACCGGGTCCGGCACGTACACCTCCCGCCGCTGCTGCCGGGCCCGCAACATGTTCAGGCACACCCGGGCGGTCACCGTGGTCAGCCAGGCGGGCAGGCTCTCCACCCCGGAGGGGTCCGCGCGCTGCCACCGCAGCCAGGTGTCCTGCACGGCGTCGTCGGCCTCGCTGAGCGAACCCAGCATCCGGTACGCGACCGCCCGCAGCCGCGGCCGCTGCGCGTCGAACAGATCGGTCCGGCGGCTGTCGGTCATCTCGTCACGTTCCTTCTTCGCCCGGGGTCATCACGGTGACCCCGCACGTACGGCCGATGTGACCGGAGAGCAGATCATGACCGCACCCATTCTCGTCACCGGCGGCACCGGCACCCTCGGCCGGCTCGTCGTCCCGCGTCTGCGGGCCGCGAACGGGCCGGTCCGGGTGCTCAGCCGCACCCTGCACGAGCCGGCCGACGGGGTCGAGTACGTCACCGGCGACCTGGCCACCGGCGTCGGCGTGGACCAGGCGGTGGCCGGTGTGGACACCGTGGTGCACAGCGCCGGCAGCCAGAAGGGCGACGACGTCAAGGCCGCGATGCTGGTCCGGGCGGCGCGGGAGGCGGGCGTACGGCATCTGGTCTACATCTCGGTCACCGGCGCCGACCGGGTGCCGGTGGTGAGCGGGGTGGACCGGGCGATGTTCGGCTACTTCGCGGCCAAGCGGGCCGGGGAGGAGATCATCGCCGGTTCCGGGATCGGCTGGACCACGCTGCGCGCGACGCAGTTCCACGAGCTGATCCGGCTCACCGCGCAGGCGATGGTGAAGCTGCCGGTGGTTCCCGTCCCGAGTGGGGCCAAGGCCCAGCCGGTGGCCGCGGCCGAGGTCGCCGACCGGCTGGCCGAGCTGAGCCGGGGCGCGCCGGCCGGGCTCGTCCCCGATCTCGGCGGGCCGGAGGTGCACGAACTGGGCGACCTGATCCGGTCGTACGCCCGGATGGCCGGCAAACGCCGCGCGTACCTGCCGATGCGTCTGCCCGGCAAGGCCGCGGCCGCGTTCCGCGACGGCGCCAACCTGACCACCGCGGACGCTACCCTCGGCCGTCAGACGTGGGACGAGTTCCTCCGGCTCGGGTGACCGCCGCCCGGACGGCGTCGATCGAGGCGGCCACGTCGGCGTCGTCGGTGGCCCAGTTGCTCACCGACACCCGGGTCACCGCCCGGCCCCGCCACCGCGAACCCGACATCCACACCCGGCCCGACTCCAGCAGCGCCGCGGTCACCGCCTCGGTCCGGGCGTCGTCGCCGAACGACGCGCAGACCTGGGTGAACGCCACGTCGTTGAGGATCTCGGCGCCGGGCACCGCGGCGATGCCCGCGGCCAGATCCCGGGCGTGCCGGGCGAGCCCGTCGATCAGGCCGGCCACGCCGTCCCGGCCGAGGGCGCGCAGCGCCGCCCAGACCGGCACGCCCCGGGCCCGGCGGGAGAACTCGGGCACGGTCTCCAGCGGGTCGGGTGGCCCCTCGGCCGGGGCCGGGTTGATCAGGTAGCTGGCGTGCACGCCCATCGCCGCCCGCATGGCTTCCGGCCGCGCCACGGCGACGATGCCGCAGTCGTACGGCACGTTCAGCGTCTTGTGCGCGTCGGTGGCCCACGAGTCGGCGCCGTCCACGCCCGCGACCAGATGCCGGAGACCCGGCGCCGCCGCCCACAGTCCGAACGCGCCGTCCACGTGCACCCAAGCGCCGTGCCGCCGGGCCAGCGCGATCGCCTCGGCGAACGGGTCGTACGCGCCCGAGTGCAGGTTCCCGGCCTGCAGGCACAGGATCACCGGGCGGTCGCCGGCCGCGTCCAGCGCGGCGGCCAGGGCGTCGATCCGGATCCGGCCCTGCTCGTCGGCGTCCACGAGAGCCGGCCGGCCCAGGCCGAGGTGCCGCAGCGCCAGATCGATGGTGTCGTGCCGTTCCGCGCCGGCCAGCACCAGGATCGGCGGCGCGCCCGTCAGCCCGCGCCCGTCCAGGTCCCAGTCCCGGTCGGCGAGCACCTGGCGGCGGCCGGCGGCCAGACCGGTGAAGTTGGCCATCGTGGCGCCGGTGACGAACCCGACGTCGGACGTCCGCGGGAGGTCCAGCAGCTCGAGGATCCAGGACGCGGCGGCGGCCTCGATCGCGGCGGTCGCCGGGGTCGCGTACCGCAGGGCCGTGTTCTGATCCCAGGCGCTGGTGAGCCAGTCCGCGCCGAGGGCCGCCGGCAGCGTGCCGCCGATGACCCAGCCGAAGAAGCGGCCGGACTGCATGCCCATCAGCCCCGGCTCGGCGCCGCGCGCGAGCTGGCCGAGGACCTCGGCCGTGCCGGTCGGGCCGGCCGGCAGTGGGCCGCCGAACACCGCGGCCAGGTCGTCCGCGGTCGCCCGGGCCGGGATCGGCCGGTCGCCGGTGCCGGTCAGCCACTCCAGGGCGTACGCCGCCGCGGTCTCGACGGCCGTGGTGTAGTCGTTCATGGTCACCAGCATGCCGCACGACCGTGTGACGACTTCCGAACAAGCTCACCGGGCGGCCTGGGCTAACTTGGCGACATGACACGCATCCCCGGGTTCGAGTGGGCCGACCACACCGTCGCCGTACCGCTGGACCACGCCGATCCCGCCAGCGCGGCCATCGACGTGTTCGCCCGCGAGGTGACGGCGGCCGGCCGGTTCCGCGAGGATCTGCCGTGGCTGGTCTACCTGCAGGGCGGACCGGGCAGCGCGGCTCCCCGCCCGGGGCAGGCGGCCTGGCTCGGCACCGCCACCCAGACCCACCGGGTGCTGCTGCTCGACCAGCGCGGCACCGGCCGCAGTTCACCCGTCACGGCGGCGTCGGTGCGGGGGATGAGCGGGCCGCAGATCGCCGCGTACCTCCGGCACTTCCGGGCGGACAGCATCGTCGCCGACGCCGAGATCCTGCGTGCCCGGCTGGCCGGCGGGCGTCGATGGGAGACGCTCGGGCAGAGCTACGGCGGGTTCATCACCCTGACGTACCTGTCGCGGGCACCGGAAGGGCTGCGCGCCTGCTACATCACCGGCGGCCTGCCCGGCCTGGCCGCCACCGCCGACGACGTCTACGCCCGGACGTACCCGCGGGTCGAGGCCAAGAACGCCGCCTACTACGGCCGCTACCCCGACGACGTGGCCCACGTCCGCACCCTGGCCGGCCACCTCGACACCCATGACGTACGGCTGCCCGACGGTGACCGGCTGACCGCCCGGCGGCTGCGGGCGCTGGGCAACGCGTTCGGCATGAGCGACGGCTACGAGCACGTGCACTGGCTGCTGGAGGACGCGTGGGACGGCAGCGGGCTGTCGGACGCGTTCCGGTACCGGGTGATGGCCCAGACCGGCTTCCTCGACGGCCCGATCTTCGCGCTGCAGGAGTTCTGTTACGCCCGGCCGGGCGCGGCCACCCGCTGGGCCGCCGACCGGGCCCTGGCCGACCGGCCCGCGTTCGCCCCGGACGCCGATCCGCTGCTGTTCACCGGCGAGATGATGTACCCCTGGATGTTCGCCGGGACCACCGCGCTGCGCCCGTTCGCCGAGGCCGCCGCCATCCTGGCCGCGGCTGACGACTGGCCGTATCTTCTCGACCCGGACCGGCTGGCCGCCAACGAGGTGCCGGTGGCGGCGGCGGTCTACTTCGACGACATGTACGTCGACGCCGAGCTGTCGCTGGAGACGGCCCGCGCGGTCGGCCGCACCCGCGCCTGGGTGACCAACGAGTACGAGCACAACGGGCTGCGCGAGGATCCCGGCCGCGTCCTCACCCGCCTGATCGACATGGTGGCGGGCCGCGCCTGACTCAGTCGAAGTGGATCAGGGACGGCCAGACCGCGGTCCAGCCGCCCGCCGGACCGTCGCAGACCTGCAGCACCGCGCCCTGTTCGTCGTTGTCCAGCCCGTAGCCGTTGTCCACCCGGCCGGTGACCCGGCAACCGGTGAAGTATCGGAGGGCCGGATCGCCGGGGTCGAAGCCGGTCAGGATCACCGGGCCGGTGGCGGTGGCCGGGGGCGGCCAGAACGCGAACCCGTTCTGCCCGCTGTACGCCGGCGGAAGGTCCCGGCCCAGTATCACCGCGCCGGCCTCGGAGTAGTTCGACGAGAACACCACCGCCCGGCCCCGCTGCTCCGGCGGCAGCGTCCGCACGGCGGCCCGGACGGCGTCCCGGAACTCCGGCCACCCGACCTGCTCGCCGGCCTCGTGGTTGGTCGACTCGATGCCGCTCGACGACAACTGGGCGGCGGGCGTGACGGCCAGTCCACTGAGCCCGTCCAGGACCAGCGACACACCCACCGCGACGCCGGTCAGGGCGGTCCGGAGCCGGACACGGCCGCGCCCCAGCCAGCCGTCGGCGACGACGCCGGCCGCGGCGGTGAGCACCGTCAGCAGTCCGGCCGCGTAGTACGCCTTGCCGCCGGTGGCGATGGTCAGCACGAGCATCGCCAGGTACGCGTACCCGAGGGCGCGGGCCCGGTGGCGCAGCAAGTGGACCAGGCCCGCGATCAGGAACGGCGCGAGGAGCACCGACACCAGGAACAGCTGCAGCGGAAGGACGCCGATCCGGTTGCCCTGCCCGGCGATCGACCGGGCGACCTGCGATTGCGGCCAGCCGTGCGCGTTCTGCCACCGGACGTACGGCAACGCGCCGAGCACCGCCAGGACGCCACCGGCGAGCGCCGGCCCGGAGAGCAGCGGCCGCCGCGGCCCCAGCACCAGCAGCGCCGCGACGATCAGGGCGGCCGCAATGCCGACCACCAGTTTGTTGAGCAGCCCGGCGCCCAGCACCGCGCCCGCGGCGAGCATCCAGCCGGCCCGGCCGGTGGCCGTCGCCTTCAGCACGCAGGCGGCGAACGCGGTGGTGAACAGGACGTCGAAGGTGGCCGTGCTGACCAGGTGACCGGTGATCAGGCTGACCGCGCCCGCCGCCCACATCGCCGACGCGAGCCGCCGGGCCCGGTCCGTACCGCCCAGGAGGCCGGCGATCACGCCGACCAGGACCACCGTCGCGGCCGACGCCAGCGCCGAGCTCAGCCGCAGCACCACCAGCGAGCCGCCGCCGAGCCGGTCGAGCCCGGCCGACAGCAGCGGGGTGAGCAGCGGCTGATCCGGGTAGCCCCAGGCCGGGTGCCGCCCGGCGACGACGAAGTAGAGCTCGTCGCGGTGCCACCCGTACCGGGAGCTGGTCAGTGCCAGCAGTATCAGCAGCGCGGCGGCCACCGGCCACTCCGGACGGATTCGGCGCACACCGCAGGTTATCCGCGGTACCGGTCGAAATGCACGACCTCCTCCAGCGGCCGGCGCCGGGGCTGCGCCCAGCGGCCCTTCGCCGGGTAGCCGAGCGGGATCAGCGCCATGGTCAGCGCCTCCGGCGGCAGGCCGAGAAGGTCCCGCACGTCGTCCTCGTGGCCGGTGTGCAGAGTGGTCAGGGTGCTTCCGATGCCGTACGCCCGGGCCGCCAGCATGAGCTGCTGCACCGCGCCGTAGATCGACGAGCCCAGCCGCGGGTTCTGCGACCGGGCGCCGCGGAGCAGCACCGGGAAGACCCACACCGGCGCCTCGGCCAGGTGCTCGGCCAGGTGCTCGGCGGCCAGGAAACTGGCGCGGCTCATGTCGCCGCTACCGGGTTCGGCGTTCAGGATCTGCTCCCGCCGCGCCCCGTACGCGGCCTCCCAGCCCTCCCGGTACCAGCCGGCGATCCGCTCCTTGACCGCCGGGCCACGGACCACGATCCAGGCCCACTGCTGGGTGTTGCCGCCGGACGGCCCGCGGACCGAGGCGTCGAGCAACGCCCACAGCACGTCGTCCGGAATGGGCCGGTCGGACAGGTACCGGCGGGACGGGGTCGAGTGCAGCGCGTCGAGAACGGGAAGGCGGTCCGGAGTCGTCATGAGCGCATTCGATCACGACTACGGTGAGGTGCCTCCGCTCTCAGCTCTTGGCGATCCACTCCGGGTGGGCGGTCAGCCAATTGGCGATGGTGTCGGATTTGACCGCCCGCAGCATCTCCAGGCTGTCCGGGCTGAGCACCTCGAAGTCCTGGCCCCCGATCGTCTTCGAGTTGAAGATGCCGTTGTTGGTCTTGACCGTGATCAGGTCGTTCGGGTTGAGGTTGCGCATCGCGAACGCCCAGTCCTCGAGCGAGATGCCACCGTCGTCGACCGTCATCGTCTTGCCGACCGCGGTCAGCAGACTGGGCAGCTTGGTCGGCGAGTCGAGCCCGCTCTTCACCACCTGCTGCAGCACCGCCTTCAAGAACTGCTGCTGGTGCCGCTGCCGGCCGTAGTCGGCGTCCTTGTTGGCGAGCAGGTCCCGCTGCCGGACGAAGTCGAGCGCCTGGCTCGGCGTGAGGCAGTGGTTGCCTTTGGTGTACTTCTGCG
Organism: uncultured Actinoplanes sp.; assembly: GCA_964236515.1. Taxonomy (GTDB): domain Bacteria; phylum Actinomycetota; class Actinomycetes; order Mycobacteriales; family Micromonosporaceae; genus Actinoplanes. The sequence continues at coordinate 108,227 of CAXSDA010000010.1, read as the reverse complement.
CCGTCACGCCGTACACCTTGTGGATCGGCAGGCCGGTGTTCGGGTTCAGTACGTACGGCGCCTTGAGGTTGTGGTCCTTGTCGTAGCCGACGTGGATCGACGTGGTGTCCTCGTCCACGTACATGCAGACCTTTCCGAGCACCTGCACGACCTTCTTGAAGCCGGTGAAGTCGATCAGCGCGCCGGCGTCCGGGGTGATCCCGGTGATCTCCTTGACCGTCAGCGCCAGCAGCTCGAAGCCGTGCTCGATGGCGGCGTTGCCGGTCAGCCCCTGACTGCCGAAGGCGAATGCGGCGTTGATCTTGGTGCTGCCACCGGCCCAGCTCTTCTTGCCGTTGTTGTAGGGCGGGATGTGCACGTAGCTGTCGCGCGGGATGGAGACGAGGTAGCCGGTCGAGTGATCCGCCGGAATGTGCAGGATCATGATCGAGTCGGAGCGGGTCAGCTGGGTCGGATCCTGGCCGGGCCGGGTGTCCAGGCCCACCAGCAGAATGTTCTTGACCCCGGTGACCTGGGCGTGCTGCCGCTCGGTCCCGGTGCGGACCGTTCCCAGCAGGTCGGCCTTGGCCACCGAGTGGGTCGCCGTCGTCGCCGCCACCTTGATCGCCGCTACCGAGCCGCCGCCGGTGACCAGCAGCAGGGCGCCGAGCAGAACGCACCAGAAAGCCCAGCGGGGCGCTTTACGTCTCGTCCGGGCGGTTCGCGGCAACGTTCTCTCCTCGTCGAGCGGTGGACCTCAACTTATAGACGGTCGCCGCCACCACAAAGATTGCCCGTGGTGATGGGAATTTTCTGACTACCGCATCCGCGTGCCCGTTGACTCCCGCATTCGTGCCGCGCCGGGATACTAACGGAGCGAACGCGAAACCACCGCCCTACCGTCGAAACTCCAGGTGACGCACAGTTCGGGTACGAGGTTTCCACCGATGCGAACCATTCGTTTCACCGCCGTGGCAGCGCTTGTAACGGTCGCCGGGTGCGGCCAAGATCACACCTCGAGCGCCGCGTCGCCGGCGGTGCCGTCACCGACCGTGATCACGGCCGAACCGGTTGCCCTGGTGTCCAGCAGGCTCACCCGAGGGCGGCTACGACCGGTTCGTCATCGACGTGCGCAGCGGGACGCCGGGGTATCGGATAGGACTGAGCCATGAAATACCTCAAACTCGGCCGCACCGGCCTGGACGTCTCCGCCGTCTGCCTCGGCTGCATGACCTACGGAGACCCGCAGCGTGGCAACCACGCCTGGTCGCTGCCCGAGGACGAGAGCCGCCCGCTGATCAAGCAGGCGCTCGAGGCCGGCATCACCTTCTTCGACACCGCCAACGTCTACTCCGACGGCTCCAGCGAGGAGATCGTCGGCCGGGCGCTGGCCGACTTCGCCGACCGGGACGAGGTCGTCGTCGCGACCAAGGTGCACGGGGCGATGCGGCCCGGCCCGTACGGCAGCGGGCTATCCCGCAAGGCCATTCTGACCGAGATCGACCACAGCCTCCGCCGGCTCGGCATGGACTACGTCGACCTGTACCAGATCCACCGGCTCGACCGCGGCGTGCCGATGGAGGAGACCCTGGAAGCGCTGGACGCCGTCGTCCGGGCGGGCAAGGTCCGCTACGTCGGGGCGTCGTCGATGTACGCGTGGGAGTTCGGCAAGGCGCTGGCGTTGCAGGAGAAGCACGGCTGGGCCCGCTTCGTGTCCATGCAGAATCACTACAACCTTCTCAACCGCGAGGAGGAGCGGGAGATGCTGCCGCTGTGCGGGGACGCGGGAGTCGGCGTGATCCCGTGGAGCCCGCTGGCCCGGGGCCGGCTCACCCGCGACTGGGACACCACCACCGAACGGTCCGGCACCGACCAGTTCGGCAAGACGCTGTACGGACAGGAGGGCGACCGCCGGATCACCGAGGTGGTGGCCGAGATCGCCGACGAGCGGGGCGTGCCCCGGGCGCAGGTCGCGCTGGCCTGGGTGTCGGCCAACCCGGTGGTGTCCGCGCCGATCGTCGGCGCCCGCACGTCCGGCCACCTGGTCGATGCCGTCGCGTCCCTCGACCTCCGGCTGACCGCGGAGGAGAAGGCCCGGCTGGAGGAGCCGTACGGCCCGCATGCGGTTGCCGGTTTCTAGAAAGCGTTGCATAATCACGTTATGAAAACCGGTGAGCCGACCCTGGTCTCGGTGCTGGAGGAGGTCACCCGCCTGGTCCGGCGGCTGGCCACCTTCGGCGACCTGAGCCTCACCGCGGCGATGGTGCTGGCCCGGCTCGACCGGGACGGCCCGGTCCGCCTGACCGAGCTGGCGGTGAGCGAGGGCCTGTCCCAGCCGGGCATGACCCAGCTGGTCTCCCGGCTCGAACGCGACGGCCTGGTGCGCCGGCAGGCCAGCGCCGGCGACCGCCGCGGGGTGCTGGTCGCCGTCACCGGGGCCGGGACGACGCTCGTCGCGTCCCGCCGGGCCGAACGCGCCGCCGCCCTGCACCAGATGATGAGCAGCCTCGACGACGACGACCGGGCGGCCATCGCCGCCGCCCTCCCCGCACTCTCCCGGCTGGTCGACGCGGGCCGGGCCGCACCCTCGACGGAGAACAGCCGGTGACCGCAACCCGCCACGCCCCTGCGAAGTCCAACCCGTTCCAGCAGCCCCGAGCCGTCTGGGCGGTCGCCTTCGCCTGTGTCATCTCGTTCATGGGCATCGGCCTGGTCGACCCGATCCTGCCCGCGCTCGCGTCGAGCCTGCACGCCACCCCGAGCCAGGTGTCGCTGCTGTTCACCAGCTACCTGGTCGTCACCGCGGTGGCCATGCTGGTGGTGGGCTGGGTGTCCAGCCGGCTCGGGGCCAAGCGGACGCTGGTCATCGGCCTGAGCATCATCGTCGTCTTCTCCGCGCTGGCCGGCACGTCCGGATCGATCGGCGGCATCGTCGGCTTCCGGGCCGGCTGGGGCCTGGGCAACGCGCTGTTCATCGCGACCAGCCTGGCCGTCATCGTGGCGTCGGCCACCGGCGGCTTCGCCGGCGCCATCATCCTGTACGAGACGGCGCTCGGTCTCGGCATCGCGGTCGGCCCGCTGCTCGGCGGTGAGCTCGGCAGCATCAGCTGGCGCGGACCGTTCTTCGGCGTGGCCGTGCTGATGTTCATCGCGCTGATCGCCACCGTGCTGTTCGTGCCGGCACTGCCCACGCCGACGCACACCACGTCGCTGACCGCGCCGCTGAAGGCGTTGCGGCACCGCGGGCTGCTGACCATGGGCCTGACCGCGCTGCTCTACAACTGGGGCTTCTTCACCATGCTGGGGTACGCGCCGTACCCGATGAAGCTCGACGCGCACAAGCTCGGCCTGGTGTTCACCGGCTGGGGACTGCTGGTGGCCGCGTTCAGCGTGTTCTTCGCGCCGCGGTTGCAGGCCCGGTTCGGTACGGCCAGGACCCTGTACGTCAACCTGTTCGCGCTCGGCATCCTGATGGCGGTGATCGCCGCCGGGGTCGGCACGCCGTCGGTGGTCATCGTCGCGGTCATCTTGTCCGGCGCCTTCATCGGCATCAACAACACGCTGACCACCCAGGCCGTCATGCTGGTGTCGCCGGTCGAGCGGCCGGTGGCGTCCTCGGCGTACGGCTTCGTGCGGTTCATCGGCGGCGGTCTGGCGCCGTTCGCGGCGGGCAAGCTGGCCGACGCGTTCGACCTCAGCGTCCCGTTCTACGTCGGCGGCGCGACCTTCGTGCTGGCCATCTTCGTGCTGGCCACCGGCCACAAGCTGCTCGGCGCGGCCGAGGCCGGCCTCGAGGAAGGTGATCCGGTCAGTTCGCACCTCGAGCCGGTCGGCCCGGTCGTCGCGGCCGGCGCCCGCCCGGTCATCGTCGCGGTCGGCGCCGGCGGCGGCGCCGACGAGGTGGTCGACGCGGCGGTCGCGATCGCCCGCGACCTGGGCGCTCCGCTGGAAGTGGTCCGGGTTCGCGAAACGGTGGTGATCGAGGAACTGGCCATCGATCCCGAGGACGCCGAGTCGGCCCGGGACGCGGTCGCCGGACAGCTCGACCGGCTGGCCGCGCACGGCGTCGCCGCGACCGGGCAGATCCTGACCAGCGTCGGCGACCACGCCTCGGCCGGCCGGGTGCTGGCTGCGCACGCCGCCGACGTCCAGGCCCGGACCGTCGCGATCGGACGGTCGCCGCGCGGACCGGTGGCCCAGTTCGCCGACGGCAGCTTCACCGCCGCGCTGACCCACGCCGCTGCCGGTACGGTCGTCCTCGTGGACCCCGCGACGGAACCGTACGAGCTCACCGCCCAGTCCCTGGCCGCCCTCCGCGATCCCGCCTAGCCCATGCGACCCGGCGAGTTCGAGCTCGGCCGGGACGGCCCGAGCACGCTGGTCGTGGGCGTCGACGGGACGCCCACGTCGCTGCGCGCGGCCGCGTACGCCGCCGGCCTGGCCCGCCGCCAGCACACCCGGCTGATCATCGTGTACGCCCGGAAACAGCCGGCCGCGTTCATCTCGATCGCCGACCACGCCGGGCTCGCGGCCAAGGAGGCGATGGACGCCCAGGACGAGGTCGAGAAGCAGTTGCGGGACGCGCTGCGCACCCAGGCCTCGCAGTGGGATGTCGACGCCCACCTGGTGGTCCGGTTCGGCGACCCGCTCACCGTGCTGCTGGAGGTGGCCGCAGAGGTACGCGCGGACGCGGTCGTCGTCGGCTCCTCGGCCAGCGTCGGGCACCGGATCGCCGGTTCGCTGGCGGTCAAACTGGTGAAGACGGGCCGCTGGCCGGTGACGGTCGTACCCTGATCGGCGTGGAGCTCGAGTTCAGCGGGGAGATCGTCGAGTGGCGCGGACCGGCGCCGTACCTGTTCGTGCCCGTGCCCGAGCCGGAGTGTGCCGCGATCGAGTCGGTGTCGCAGACCGTCACGTACGGCTGGGGGGTCATCCCGGTCTCGGCCCGCATCGGCGCGACCGACTTCACCACCTCGTTGTTCCCGCGCCACGGCGGCTATCTGGTGCCGGTCAAGGTCAAGGTGCAACGGGCCGAGGACCTGGACGTGGGGGACACCGTCGCCGTCCACCTCAGCATCGACGTCTGAAAAAACTTCGGCGACCATGTCGAATCCCGCTCGTGTCGTCCGGCATACCAGGTGAAGGCAACCGGAAGACACAAGGAGCGATCGTCATGGGCTACATCAGAGCCGGCCTGTTCATCTCCCTCGACGGCGTCATCGAGGCGCCCGAGACCTGGCACTTCCCCTACTTCGACGACCAGATGGGCGCGGCCGTCGGCGCGCTGATGGGCGGCAACGACGCCACCCTGCTGGGCCGCGTCACCTACGACGAGTTCGCCGCGTTCTGGCCGAAGGCCGACCCGGCCGACCCGATGACGCAGGCCATGAACGGCGGCCGCAAGTACGTGGTCTCGACCACCCGGACCGGCGCCGAGTGGGAGAACACGGCGGTGATCGGGCTTTCCGAGCTGACCGTCCTCAAGAAGACCACCAAACTGGGGATCACCGGCAGCGCCACCCTGGTCCGCTCGCTGCTCGACCTGGGCCTCGTCGACGAACTGCACCTGCTCGTCCACCCGATCGTGGTCGGGCACGGGAAGAAGCTGTTCACCGACGGTGCGACCGTCCCGCTCACGCTGGTCTCGTCCGATACCTTCGGGTCCGGCGTGGTCCACCTCGTCTACGCCCCCGCCGACAAGTGAGGCCGACGTGCGCTACATGCTGATGCACTATCAGACCCAGGACAACGAGGACGGCGTCCCGCCGAGCCCGGAACGGCAGGCCGAGATCGGCGCCTACATGCAGGAGATGGCGATGTCCGGCGTGCTGCTGGCCGGCGAGGGCGTCTCGTCCAGCCGCAACGGCGCCCGGGTCGAAGTCGACGACGGCGCGGTGCGCGTCATCGACGGGCCGTTCGCCGAGGCCAAGGAGCTGATCGCCGGGTTCGCCATCCTCGAGGTGGACTCGCTGGCCGAGGCGGTCGAGCACGCGCGGAAGTTCGCGCTGCTGGTCGGCACCGGGCGGGTCGACGTCCGCCGGGTGGTCGAATTCGAGGACCTGCAGCCGCGGTGAACCTCGACCAGCGGGTGGCGGCGGTGTGGCGGGTGGAGTCGCCCCGCCTCGTCGCCCGCCTCACCCGGCTGGTCGGCGACCTCGGCGAGGCCGAGGAACTCGCGCAGGACGCGTTCGTCACGGCGATCGCGAAGTGGCGTACGGACGGCGTGCCCGACAACCCCGGCGCCTGGCTGGCCACCACCGCCCGCTACCTCGCGGCCGACCACCTCCGCCGCCGCGACGCCGGGCGGGGCAAGTACCGCCTGGTGGCGGCGGATCAGCCGCCGACGGTGGAGCCCGAGCTCGACGGCGACCTGGCCGACGACCTCCTGGGACTGATCTTCATGGCCTGCCACCCGATCCTGTCCCCGGACGCCCGCTCGGCGCTCACCCTGAAACTGGTCTGCGGGCTGTCCACCGAGGACGTGGCGCGGGCGTTCCTGGTGCCGGAGGCCACCATCGCCCAGCGCGTGGTCCGGGCCAAGCGCACGCTGTCCGCAGCGGCCGTACGGTTCGAGCTGCCGTCCGGTCCGGACCGGCCGGCCCGGCTCGACGCCGTCCGCGAGGTCGTCTACCTGGTCTTCAACGAGGGGTACGCGGCCACCCGGGGCGACCGGTGGTTCCGCGGCGACCTGTGTGCGGAGGCGCTGCGTCTGGGCCGGATGCTGGCCGCGCTCACCCCGGACGACACCGAGACGCTGGGGCTGCTGGCCCTGATCGAGCTGCAGGCGTCGCGGTTGCGGGCCCGCACCGGGCCGGAGGGTGAGCCGGTGCTGCTGCCCGACCAGGACCGCAGCCGCTGGGACGGGTTGCTGATCCGGCGGGGACTGGCCAACCTCGACCGGATCGGGCGCCTCGGCGGTACGGTCGGCAACTACGCGTTGCAGGCCGCCATCGCCGCCTGCCACGCCCGGGCCCGTACGGCCGCGGAGACCGACTGGGTGCGGATGACCGCGCTCTACGACGGCCTGGCCCGGATCAGCCCGTCCCCGGTGGTCGAGCTCAACCGGGGGGTGGCGGCGGCGCAGGCGTTCGGGCCGGCGGCCGGGCTGGAGATCGTGCTGCCGCTGTTCGACCGGCCGGCCATGCGTGGTTACCACCTGCTGGAGGCGGTGACCGGTGATCTGCGGTGCCGGTCGGGGGAGCACGAGCGGGCGCGCGAGCATTTCCTGCGGGCGGCGGCGATGACGGCGAATGCCGCGGAACGGTCCACCATGCAACGCCGGGCCGCGGACTGCGCATCCGCACACGTTCGCACACAGGTAACCGGATATTGACTTGATCGACCAGCCGGCGTAACTTCCGTTACAGAGGTCGACTCGCGTCTATGTCTGCCCGCCGGCCACCGCGCAGACTGCTCCAACACCCACCGAGGAGCTTCATCCCCATGCGCAGACATCGATCCCCGCTGCTCATCGCCGCCGCGGCGATAGCCCTCGTCATCGGACTGGTCACCGGCCTCCCCGGCACCGCCAGTGCCGCCGGCACCCTTCCCTGCGACCTCTACGCCACCGGCGGCACCCCGTGCGTCGCCGCCCACTCGACCGTACGGGCCCTGTTCGGTTCCTACAGCGGCCGGCTCTACCAGGTGACCCGCGCGTCCGACGGCGCCACTCGCGACGTCGGCACGCTGACCTCCGGCGGCTACGTCAACGCCGGTGACCACGACGCGTTCTGCAACGGCACCACCTGCCGGATCACCCGGATCTACGACCAGACCAGCCGGCACAACGACCTGTCCATCGCCCCCGACGGCGGCGCCGGCTCGGGTGACCGCGGCGCCGACGCGGGCGAGATCGCGATCACCGCCGGCGGTCACAAGGCGTACGGCGTCTGGGTGTCGCCCGGCGTCGGTTACCGCTACACCGGCGTCGCGTCCGGAGTGGCCGTCAACGGGCAGCCCGAGGGCGTCTACATGGTGGCCAGCGGCACGCACGTCGGCTCGGACTGCTGCTTCGACTACGGCAACGCCGAGTCCACCCCGTTCGACACCGGCAACGGCCACATGGACGCGGTCACGCTCGCCACCACCTGTTTCTTCGCGCCGTGTACCGGCTCCGGGCCGTGGGTGCAGGGCGACCTGGAGAACGGGCTGTTCCCCGGCGGCAACGGGACCAACACCGCGAACCTCGGCAACAACAGCACGTACGTCACGGCGGTGCTGAAGAACAACGGCCAGACCACGTACGCCATCAAGGGTGGCAACGCGCAGTCCGGCGGCCTGTCGACGTGGTGGAGCGGCGCCCTGCCGAACCGGGGTGGTTACATCCCGATGAAGCAGGAGGGCGGCATCATCCTCGGCATCGGCGGGGACAACAGCAACCGCAACATGGGCACCTGGTTCGAGGGCGCGATGACGTCCGGCTATCCGACCGACGCCACCGAGAACTCAGTGCAGGCCAACGTGGTCAGCGCCGGCTACAGCGGTCAGACCAACGTGCCCAGCGCGCCGGCCGGCACGATCACCGGCCCCGGCGGCAAGTGCATCGACGTCGCCGCCGACGACACCGGCGCCAACCTGGCCGCGGTCCAGCTCTGGGACTGCCAGGGCTTCGCCGAGGACCAGCACTGGACACACTTCGCCGACAACTCGCTGCGGACGCTCAACCGTTGCCTGGACATCAACGGGAACGGCACCGCGGGCGGCACCCAGGTCGAGCTGTACGACTGCAACGGCGTCGGCGGGCAGAAGTGGATCCAGCAGGCTGACGGCTCGCTGAAGAACCCGCAGTCGGGCCGCTGCCTGGACTCGCCCAACGGCAGCACCAACAATGGCGTACGGCTGCAGATCTGGGACTGCAACGGCGCCGCGGCGCAGAAGTTCGCGGTAAACGGCGGTGGCGTGACCGCCGGCCCGGGCGGCAAGTGTGTGGACGTCGCGGCCGACGACAGCGGCGTCAACGGCACCGCCGTCCAGCTCTGGGACTGCCAGACCTACGCCGCCGACCAGCACTGGTTCCACCAGTCGAACGGCTCGCTGAAGACCCTCGGCCGCTGCCTCGACATCAACGGCAACGGCACGGCCAACGGCACGCAGGTCGAGTTGTGGGACTGCAACGGCGTCGGCGGCCAGGCCTGGCAGCAGCAGGCCGACGGCTCGCTGAAGAACCCGCAGTCGGGTCGCTGCCTGGACTCGCCCAACGGGGCCACCGCCAACGGCACCCGGTTGCAGATCTACGACTGCAACGGTTCGGCGGCACAGAAGTTCGCGCTGAGTTAGCTCGTCGGTCCCGGGCCGGTGCTACTGCCGGTCCGGGCCCAGCACCAGGCTCACCATCCGCCGGACGTCGCCGGTGCGGGGCGGCCCGGCATCGCGGTCCGCCGACAGCAGATGACCGCCACCGATCAGCGTCAGCCCGATCGTGTTCAGGTCGGCGTCCGCGGCGATCCGGCCCCGCTTCTGCTCCTCGGCCAGGTACGCGGCGACCGCGGCGGCCGCGTCGGTCAGGATCGGGATGCCCGTGGGCGTCTCGCGGCGCAACCGGGCCCGCAGCTCGTCCCGGAAGATGATCAGCCCGACGATGGCCGCCGCCACCGACCCGAACAGCTCGGTCAGCGCCGCGGTCAGGTTCCCGGCGACCGTGCCGGTCCCGGCGGCCGCCTCGAGCGCGGTCATCCGGGCGGCGATCCGGGTCGTACGGTCGCGGACCAGCTCGGCCAGGAAGTCGTCGAAGTCGGCGAAGTGCCGGTGCAGCACCCCCTTGGCCACGCCCGCCTCGGCGGTGACGGCCCGGCTGGTCAGCGCGTTCGGCCCGTCCCGCAACAACACCCGCTCGGCCGCGGCGAACAGCTGCTCGCGCACGTCCTTGAGGGCGACTCCGGTAGGCACGGCATCAGCCTAGAGCCGCGCGGCCCGGCCCCGGCGCCGGCCGCGCCGGGGCCTTCACGTGGGCGGGGATCAGGTGAAGTGGAGCGTACGGCTGAAGGTGTCCAGGAGCTTGAGCCCGTCACCGTCGTGCTTGATGTCGCCACCGGCCCCGGTCATCACGCCCCGGTAGGCGCCGCCCTGCTGGATCCCGACCCAATCGCTCGTGCAGGTCCAGACCTTGTGGTCCATGTCGAACGCCGTCTGGTTGTCCCACGTGCAGGTGGAGGGGTGGGTCACCCCGTCCGGCCCGGTCAGTTCCAACGGCACCTGCACGGAGTAGAAGGTCAGCCGCCCGAGCTTCGCCTCGCGGGTCGGGCACGAGACCTCCGCGGTCTGGAGACCCGCGGTGAGCGTGCAGTCGCTCGGCCAGTCGATCCGCAGCTGGCCGACCGCGCGTACCTGGGTGTCGCTGTACTCCCAGCAGAGGCGCTCGCCGGCCCGGCCCCACTGGGTCGACGTCTGCCAGAACGCCTCGCCGGTGTAGAGGCCACCGCCCCCGCAGAGCGTGGTGGTGCCGGCCGCCACCGCGGCGCCCGGCTGCGCGGCCAGCCCGGCCAGTCCGAGCCCGGCGGCGAGCGCGGCGCCGGCCAGGCGGCGGGCCGCCGGCTTCAGGTTGATACCCATGACGATCTCCCCTCATCGATCACCGGCCCGGATCGGTGGTCGTCTCCCCGGCGGTGCTTGTCCGTGCCATCGCATCCGGGGGCAGGCCTGCCCGCCAACCGCCAAGGAGGGCAGGCCTGCCCGCTTCAACCGGCCCGGCGATGCCCCTACGGTCGCGGTATGCGGCGTCGTGATCGACCTTCCGGGTGGGCTCTGATCTGGGATAACCTCCGATATCGAAGGGGGATCAGGTTGACCGACAGTGTGGCGGAGTCGTCCGCGCCCTTGCTCGCCGTGGCGTACCGGCCGGACGAGCACGATCCGGGGCAGGACGAGGTCTTCGAGTTCCGTTTCGAGGACCAGCGGCGGACCTTCGGGCGCGATCCCGGCTGCGACATCGTCATCTGGACGGCGATCAACGACCGGGACCTGACCCGGGTCGATCCGGCAGTCCGGCGGCGAGCTCTGGGTTCGTAACCTGTCGACCGTCCACGAGCTGTTCGTGCACGAGCCCGGGCAGGAGGAGATGCCGCTGCGCCGCCGCCCGGACACCTCGGCCCGGGGCTATGCCTGCACCGTTCCGGCCCCGTTCGCCGTGATCACCGGCCCGGGCGGATGCCGCCTCGAGGTCAGTCAGCTCAATCAGCCGGCCCTGGACGAGTTCGACCTGGTGGATCGGGAACCGACCGAGACGATCGTGCCCGAGGTGCCCTCGGAGTTCCGCCCGCTGGCCACCGCGCTCTGCGAGCCGATCCTGAACGGCGGGCGCCTGCCCGCGGCGTACGCGGAGGTGATGAGCCGCCTCGACCGGCCGAGCCTGCGCAGCCTGCGCGCCGACGTCGAGCGGCTGTGCCGCCTCTACACCGCGGCCTCGGCCGATCTGGCCCGCCGCGTCACCGAGCGCCGTCGCCGCGAACAGGCTCGCCGCCGGCGGAAACCGGACCCGGTGGTCCGGTCGAAGACGCTGTCCCTGCCGGAGTACTACGAAGTGGCGCATCTGCTGGTCCGGTACCGCCGGATCACCCTCGACGACCTGGCCCTCCTGCCGGACCGGGAGGCCGGGTGACCCCGTCTGCCGGAGAGGGCGCCGATTCCGACTCCGCGGCGACCCGCCCGCAGCCCGAGCCGACGCCCCGGGCGGCCGCGGATCCCTCCACCGCGGACCCGGACGAACCGGTCGAGGCGCCGCCGGGTTACGAGCTCGGCCGGCGCCTCGGCCGCGGTGGTCAGGCGCAGGTGTGGTCCGGCCGGGACCAGCTGCGGGACGTGCCGGTGGCCCTCAAGTTCTGGGCGGCGAACGTCAACCCGCCGGATCGGGTGCGGCTCGACCGCGAGATCGACGTGCTCCGCCGGTTGACCGGGCACCCGAACATCGTCCGGTTCTCCGACGCCCGGATCCTCGACGGCGCCCGGCCCTGGCTCGCCACCGAGCTCTGCGAGGACTCGCTCGGTGATCGCCTCGACTCCGGCGGAATCTCCACCGAGCAGGCCTTCACCTGGGCCGAGGATCTGCTGACCGGTCTGGCGTACATCCATCAGCAGGGCTTTCTGCACCGGGACGTGAAGCCGGCGAACGTGCTGATCCACCACGGCCGGGCCAAACTGTGCGACCTCGGCCTGGCCGGCGACATCGGCCGGGACACGTCCGTCCCGATGGCCGGCACCGCGTACTACATCGCGCCGGAGTTGTTCGGCCGGCAGCAGCCGTCGGTGCGCAGCGACGTCTACTCCGCGGGCCGCACCCTGGAGGCTCTCTTCGGCCGGTTGGCCGAACCCCCGGCGGGTGTCGACGCCCTGCTCACCCGGGCCACGTCGAGCCGGCCGGAGGACCGCCCGGCCGACGTCGACGACCTGCGGCGGCAACTGGTCGCCCTCAAGGGCCGCCCGGCCCCGGCGGCGGTGACCGTGCCGGAGCCCCCGCCCCGGCGCCGGCGGCTCACGGCCGCGATCGCCGTGGCCGCCGCCCTGGTGGTGGTCGCCGGTGTCCTCACCGGACGGGCCCTGCTGGACGGTCCCGGTACACCGCACCCGACACCGACGGCGGCGGCGGCCGTCCCCGCCGAGCAGCAGATCCAGAGCCTCTACGCCAGCCGGTGCGTGGACGTCTACGGCCCGCTGACCGAAGACGGCACAGCGACCCAGCTGTGGGACTGCATCAACGTCCCGGAGGAGCGCTGGCGCCGGGACGGCGCCCGGCTGCGCGGCTTCGGCGACAAGTGCATCGGAGCCGCCGACGCGAGCCGGGCCGACGGCACCGCGGTGCAGCTGCTGACCTGCGCCGACGACGCCCGGCAGACCTGGCGGCAGACCGGGGCGGAGCTGCGCCTGTTCGGCGACCGATGCCTGACCGTTCGCGGACTGGGCGACACGAGCGGCACCCCGCTGGAGATCGACGCGTGCGACGGGTCGCCCGGGCAGGCGTGGCGCTTCTACTGACGGTAGAGTGGGCACATGCCCACTCACGCGCACGAGGCCCGGGAGATCGCCGAGGGCTTCGGGTCCGAGGCCGGGCGGTACGCCCGCAGCCGCCCTTCGTACCCGGACGAGCTGGTCCGGGCGATCGTCGACGGGTCGCCCGGGCCGGACGTGCTCGACGCCGGGATCGGCACCGGACTCTCGGCCCGGCCGTTCCGTGACGCCGGGTGCCGCGTGCTCGGTGTCGAACCCGACCCGCGGATGGCCGCCGCCGCCCGGCAGGACGGGTTCGAGGTCGAGGAGTCCACGTTCGAGTCCTGGGATCCACGCCGGCGCCGGTTCGACGCGGTGATCGCCGGCCAGTCCTGGCACTGGATCGACCCGGTGGCCGGGCCCGCGCAGGCCGCCCGGGTGCTACGCCCGGCCGGCCGGCTGGCGCCGTTCTGGAACGTCTTCGTGCCCCCGCCGGCCATCGCGGCGGCGTTCGGCGAGGTGTACGCCCGGGTGTTGCCGGACTCGCCGATCAAGTTCTGGGGCCGCCCGCCGCTGGACGCGTACCTCGCCGGATTCGAGGGGACCGCGAACGGTA
>CAXSDA010000010.1:49300-94707 GCA_964236515.1 uncultured Actinoplanes sp. | reverse complement strand
GGGCGGCGGGGGCGTTCACCGAACCCGAGCAGTGGCGGTTCGACTGGGAGCGCACGTACACCCGGGACGAATGGCTGGACCAGGTCCCCACCCAGGGCGGTCACCATCAGCTGCCCCCGCCCGTCCTGACCGCGCTGCTCACCGGTCTCGGCGGGGTGATCGACGAGACCGGCGGCAGCTTCGTGATGGGCTACGCCGCGGTCTCGGTCACCGCGGTCATGTCGTCGTAGCGCGGGTCCACCCCGGGTGCATCGGGCTGCGATCATGGAGGAATGAACGCCGCGCCTGCCCCGCCGTGCCCGAGCTGCCGGGGTGACGAGTTCGCCCAGTTCCCGACCCGCCGGGCCACCGGCCTGGGCGCCGGCCCGTTCCGGGTCTTCCGGCTCATCCGCGTCGTCTGCCTGCGCTGCGGCCTGGTCCGGGACTGGATCGCCCGCCGGAACGATCTGGACCGCATGCGGCGCCGGTACGGCCGGTCGGCGTGACTCAGCGGGGCGCAGGCACGATCGACGCCAGGACGGCCATCGCCGTGCCGGTCAACGCGGCCAGGTCGGGCTCACCCGGAGCGTCCAGCCACTGCCGGTAGGCCGTCCGGAACACCTGGATCCCCACCCGGGCCGCGAGTTCCGCGACGTCCGGGGCGGTCCTGCGCCGCTGCAGCGCGCCGGCGAGATCGTCGGCCATCTGCTGCTGCTTGATCAGATCGCGCTCCAGCAGTTCCGGATTCGCGGTGATCATCGCGTCCCGGCGGCGTTGCGATGCGCGCGATCCCAGGCGTTCCCAGTCGAACCCGGTCAGCGTGCCGGTCACGGTGCGGAGCGGCTGCGACACGTCGTCCGCGTCGAGGATTCCCTGGACGAGCGCGGCACTCAGCGCGCCCGCGTCGGCGAACACGATCTCCTCCTTGTCGGCGAAGTACCGGAAGAAGGTCCGGGTGGTGACGCGGGCGCGGGCGGCGATCTGGACCGCGCTGGTGTCCACGAAGCCCTGCTCCTCGAACAGCTCCAGCGCGGCCTGCTTCAGGCGCTCGTCGCTGCCGTGTTCCCACCGGGGCATGAGGCCATGATGTCACGTCGCGACAACAAGGTGATGTCGCGCCGCGACATCGGTGCTACGGTGATGTCACGACGCGACAACACCGACGACGAGGAGCACACCATGGAACGCTTGACGGCCGACGATCGCGGGGCCATCACCGAGACGCTGTCCCTGATGGGGCACATCTTCGACGCCGGCGAGCTGGACCGGCTCGACGAGGTCTTCACGGCCGACGCGGTCTACGACCTCACCGACGCCGGAGTGGGGGCGTTCGAGGGAGTCGAGGCGATCCGGCGCGGTGCCCTGCATCTGGGCGCCGGCAATCCCGTGGCGCACCACCTGACGAACGTCGTCATCACCGGCGGCGGCGGCGAGGTGTCCGTACGGTCCAAAGGGCTGATCCTGATGACCGACGGCACGGTCGGGAGCGTCGTGCAGAACGACACCGTGCGGCGGCGCGACGGGGCCTGGCGCGTCACCCGGCGGGCCATCACGCCGCAGCGCACGCCGATGAGCGGCAAGTACCCCGCCGCCGGACACGCCATGCTGTGACCATGACGGACGAGAGCAGCTACCTGCTCGACAACCAGCAGCCCGAGGCCGGGGCGCGGTTCGACGCGCTGGCCGCCCTCTTCGACCCGTCGACGTTCCGGCAAATCGAGCGGCTCGGCATCGCGGGGGACTGGCGGTGCTGGGAGGTCGGCGCGGGCGGCCCGAGCGTGCCGTCGTGGCTGGCCGCCCGGGCGGCGACGGTACTGGCCACCGCCATCGACACGACGTGGCTGACGGGCGGCGGCGGTTACCAGGTCCGGCGCCACGACGTCGGCGCCGACCCGCCGCCCGGGACGTTCGACCTGGTCCACGCGCGCCTCGTCCTGGTGCACGTCCCGTCCCGCGAGCAGGCGCTGCGGACGATGGTGGCCGCCCTCAAGCCGGGCGGGTGGCTGCTGGTCGAGGAGGCCGACCCGGCGCTGCAGCCCCTGGTCTGCCCGGACGAGTCCGGGCCGGCGCAGCGCCGGGCCAACAAGCTCAAGCACGATTTCCGTACGCTCACGGCCGGGCGCGGCGTCGACCTCGCCTTCGGCCGCACCCTGCCCCGCCGGCTTCGCGAGGCCGGGCTCGCCGACGTCGGGGCCGACGCGTACTTCCCGATCACCGGCCCGGCCTGCGCTCAGCTGGAACTGGCCACCGTCGAGCAGATCCGCGGCCGTCTGCTGGCCGCCGGCCTGGCCACCGAGGCCGAGATCGAGGAGCATCGGGCCAGTGTCATGTCCGGCCGCCTCGACCTGGCCACCTCCCCGATGATCTCCGCCTGGGGCCGCAAGCCGGTCAGGGCGTGACCTGCGTCCAGAACTGCGTCTGATGGTCGGTCAGGCAGGACGTGCCGTAGACGGACGGGTTGTTCTCGTCAACGAAACAGGGTTGTGCTAAACCTCGGGGCCTTCGCCGATCGAGTCGGGCCCGTCGACCACGTGCACGGCGGCCTCCTCGGCGGTGGCCGCGGCCGAGTCGATGCCGGCGTCGTACGCGACCGAGTCCTCCTCGTCGTCCGGGCCCAAGCCTTCGTCCTCGGCGATCAGGCGCCCCGCCCGGGGATCCTCCTCATAGCCGCGGCGGGTGGATTCGTCCTCGTCGGTGTCGGCGTCGTCGTCATCGGCGCTGACGTCCGGCACCTCCTGCTCCAGCCGCTGGTCCAGGGTTTCGCCCTGTGCCTCCTCGGCGGCCGTGGTGCCGAACCGGTTGGCGCCCGCCCACTTGTCCGACGGCTCGTAGCCGACCTCGTACGGGTCGCCGACCTCGTCAGAGTCCAGCGCCTCGGTCGTGTCCTGCAGACCGTCCGGCTGCTCGGCCTCGTAGTCGGTTTCGCTGTCGGTCATCGGTGATCTCCTGCGGTCGAGGTCAATTAGCCCCGAACCTACGCCGGAGCCGTGCCGCGGACACGATCAGGGTCGCCCGTCACCCGGCGGTGCTACCGTTCGGCGCGATGAGCGACGTGATCGAGGCGCCGGTCGCCGCCGAACCGCGGTTCCGCCGGATCGCCGGCCACCACCTCACCCGATTCCTGGCCGCCGGGGCCGTCGGCTACACCTTCGACGTCGGGCTGCTGATCCTGCTGCACACCGTGGCCGGCTGGCCGTTGCCGACCGCCACCACCGTCGCCTTCGTGGCCACGTTCGTGCTCAACTTCGGGCTGAACCGGGCGGCGTTCCGGGCGTCCGGCCTGGTCGGCCCGGCCCTCCTGCGGTACGTCGTGCTGGTCGCGGCGAGCTGGCTGGTCACCGTCGGCGTCACCTCGGGGCTGGCCGCGCTGGGGACGCCGTACGTCCTGGCCAAGACCGCGGCCACGATGGTGATCGCGGTGCTCAATTACGCTGGGTATCGCTGGTGGGTGTTCCGGCGCTAGTCGGCGTGGACGTCGCGGCGGACCGCGATGACCGCCAGCAGCAGCGCCGCCGCCGTCCAGGCGGTGAAGATCCAGATGAAGCGGGTCTCCCCGCCGGCGCCCCGCAGGAACGCGGTGAACGGCAGCGGCTGGTCCAGTTTCTCGATCAGGCCCTCGACGAACAGCAGCCAGGCCCCCCACCCGGCGACCAGCCAGGTGGCGTGGCGGATGAGCACCGCGTTGGCCACGCCGAACAGCCGCTCGGCCGAGGCCTCCGCGCCGTAGGTGTTGGGCAGGAACCGCGTTGGCCACGCCGAACAGCGCCATCAGCGGGGTCATGGCCACGGTCGCGACGTACTGGCTACCGGCCAGGCCGAGGGCGAACAGTCCGCTGAGCGCGGCCGTCCCGCCGGCCAGCACCACGCCGACCAGCACCTCGGCCGCCAGCGCCCGCAGCCGCCGGGGCTGGCCCAGGTACGTCAGCAGGATGGTGCCGTGCTCGTACTGCGACGTGGTCACCAGGGCGGCCACGGCGAACGCGCCCAGCCCGGCCACCAGCGCCCACGCGTCCGGCCCCATCAGGCCGAACCCCGCACCGCCGGCGGTCGCCAGCGCCAGCGTCACCCAGCTCGAGCGGGTGGTCAGCACCCGGTACAGCTCACTGCGCAGGACGGCGGTCATGCGGCCGACGCCAGGTCCAGGAAGACCTCCTCGAGGCTGGGCGCGGCCGACGTCAGCTCGTAGACCGGCACGCCCGCGGAGTACGCCAGTTCGCCCGCCTCCTCGGCGGTCAGCCCGGTCACTTCGATCACGTCGCCGTCGGCCCGCAGCTCGGCCCCGGCCGCGGTGAACACCTCCCACAGCACCGCCGGGTCGCGGCCCCGGACGCGCAGCACGTGGACGTCGCCGGCCAGCTCGGCCAGCGGGCCCGTACGCATGATCCGGCCCTTCGCGATGACCACGGCGTCGTCGATCAGCTGGGCCAGTTCGGCCAGCAGATGACTGGAGATCAGCACCGTCCCACCCCGGGCGGCGTGCTCGCGCAGCAGGCGGCGCAGCCAGGCGACGCCCTCCGGGTCGAGGCCGTTGGCCGGTTCGTCCAGCACCAGCACGGCCGGGTCGCCGAGCAGGGCGGTCGCCACGGCCAGCCGCTGCCGCATGCCGAGCGAGTACTCGGCCGTACGCTGCCCGGCGGCGCCGCCCAGCCCGACGTACTCGAGGAGCTCGTCGACCCGCGACCGCCGAGCGCCGGACAGGATCGCCCGGGTGACCAGATGGCCCCGCCCGGTCTGGCCGGGATGGCTGAGGCCCTGTTCCAACACGGCCCCGACCTCGCGCAGCGGCCGGCCCAGGTCCCGGTACCGGCGGCCGTTGATCAGCGCCCGCCCCGACGTCGGCCGGGACAGCCCGAGCAGCATCCGCAACGTCGTCGTTTTGCCCGACCCGTTGAGCCCGAGGAACCCGGTGACCCGGCCGGGCGCGGCGGTGAACGTGGCGGCGTCGACCGCGCGCACCCCGCCGTACGACTTGGTCAGGTCCTGGACCTCAATCATCGACGCGCATTGTGCCCGTTCAGCGCAACCACGCGAAGGCCCGGCGGATCTCGGCGGCGAACTGGTCCGGGGTCTCGGCCGCCCAGAAGAGGCCACCGCGCTCCAGGACGCGGTAACGGCGGAGGTCGGTGTAGGTGCGCCGCAGCCACGACTCCGGCGGCACCGGCAGGTCGGGTTCGTGCGGCATCAGCACCGACGCCGGCACGGTGATGGCCGAGGTCAGTGGCTCGGCGGTGGCCGGCGTGTACAGCCGGTCGGCGCTGCCGATGGTCTGCGTCACCCAGTAGACCGCCACCGTGCCGAGCAGGTGGTCGTCGGTCAGGGCGTCCCGGGTGGCCGGGTCGCTCCAGGTCAGCCACTTCTCCAGGATCCAGGTGGCCAGCCCGGCGGGGGGAGTCGTTCAGGGCCGCGGCCAGCGTGCGCGGCCGGGTCGCCTGCACGTGGGCGTACGCGCCGTGGTCGGCCTCCCATCGCGCGTCGGCGGCGACGGAGGCCTCCTCCGCGGCGGTGAGCCCGGACCGGTCGGCGGCCATCGCCGGGTTGGCCGTCTGGGTCGCCAGCAGCTCGGGCGGGGCCAGCATGCCGAGCCGGTTGACGACGCCGGCGCCGATGTCGTCGCCGTGCGCCACGTACCGGTCGTACCCCAGGTGCCGGGTCATCAGCTCGTGGAACAGCCGGGCGATGCCGACCCGGGTGAACTGCCGGTCCAGGTCCCGATCGGAGAAGCGCCGTCGACCACGATCCGCTGCTGCGGGATCGCGTTGATCCGCCGTTCCAGGGCCCGCCAGTCCCAGTCGGGCCAGTGCCCGATCAGCTCGTCGATCCGCGCGAACGTGGCCGGGTCCTCGTGCGGCTGACCGCCCGGCGGCCCGTCCGCCGCGGTCTGCACGGGTGGCCGGCGAGTGTGGCGCAACCGGCCGGCCAGGTTGTCGAGAACCTCCTGGGGTACGTCGATCAGGCCCACGGCGGCCGCCCCACGCCGCTCAGCCGCACGCCACCCCACGGGTCGGGGTCGCCGATCCGGGCCGGGGCCGGTTCGCCGCCGGCGACGGTGATCGTGACCTCGCGCCGGCCGCCGCGGACCAGGTTCAGCAGGCCGGCGTCGGGCTGGGTGCGGCCGGCCCACCGGGTGCGGCCGTCGATCGGCTCGAACCGGGCCGACAGCCGTACGGTGACCGGTCTCTGATCGCCGTCCACGTCCATGACCGCCGGACCGAGGTAGTCCTCACTCATGGATGCGATCCTCCACCCAGACCGGCCACGCCGCCCCACAACAGGGTGGTCAGATACTCGGCCAGCGCCGGACGGCTGATCGGCTGCTGCGACCGCAACCACCAGTCACCCACGGCCTGCACATACCCCACCAGCCCGTACGCCCAGGGCAGCGCCGGACCCGAGTCCAGCCCGTTGGCCCGTAACCGATCCCCGAGGATGCGGGCCAACCCGCTGGCCACCGTCTCGACCACCTCCGAGACGACGTCCCGCGACCGCGTGATGCCCGGCTGGTGGACGACGAACCGGTAGAGGTTCGGATCGGACGCGATGTGGGCCAGGTACGCGTCGATGGCCGCCTCGATCGCCGCCCGTTCCTCGCGCACCCCGCTGACCGCCGGCCCGATCGCGTCCAGCACCAGGCCGGCCGCCACCTGGCCGACCGCCAGCCACAGTTGGGACTTGTCGGCGAAATACCGGTACAGCACCGGCTTGCTGACCCCGGCGTGGGCGGCGATCGCGTCCATCCCGGCATCCGGCCCCAGCTCGCGGATGGCGTCGATGGCGGCCGCGGTGAGCTCGGCCCGGCGCTGTTCCCGATGGTCGGCCCACCGTCCGCGCCGGCCGTCGTTGACGTCGTCGGCCATGGATTGCATGATACGAGAAGTAACTGTTACCTCAAGTAACACGTGGAGGTGAATCGTGGCCGATCGGGAGACCACCGCCACCCGCCTGCTGCGGTCGTCGGCCGACCACTCGTACGACCCGGGTGTGGAGATCGACTGGAACGCCCCGCTCGTGCCGGACGGCTGGTTCGTCCCGCCGGAACGGTCCAGCCTGTGGGGCACCGATCTGTGGGAGCGGATGACCCCTCAGCAGCGGATCGACCTGACCCGGCACGAGGTCGCCAGCATCGCGTCGCTCGGCATCTGGTTCGAGACCATCCTCATGCAGCTGCTGATCCGCGACTACTACGACCAGGACCCCACGGCCGCGCACGCCCAGTACGCCCTGACCGAGGTCGCCGACGAATGCCGGCACTCGGTCATGTTCGGCCGGATGATCGCCGCGCTGGACTGCCCCGTGTACCGCCTCAAGCCGTTCGACCAGAAGCTCGGGAAGTGGATCGGCGCCACGGCGACGGGCCCGCGGATGTTCGCCGCCATCCTGATCGCCGAGGAGGTCCTCGACGTGCTGCAGCGGGAGGCCGCCGCCGACGAGCGCGTCCAGCCCCTGGTCCGCATGGTGTCGAAGATCCACGTGGTGGAGGAGGCCCGGCACGTGCAGTACGCCCGGGCCGAGCTGGCCCGCCAGGTCCGGGCGGCGTCACATACCCGGATCGGGTTCGACCGGCTGGTCATCGCCCGGTCGGCGTATCTCACCGGCCGGGCGCTCATCCACCCGGACGTCTACCGGGCGATGGGACTGGATCCGGCGGAGGGGCGGCGCGCGGCGTGGGCCAACCCGTACCACCGGGAGACCCTGCGCGAGGCCGGCCGGAAGGTGGTCGCGTACCTGGATGACCTGGATCTCATCGGTGGTCCTGGGATCCGCCTCTGGCAGCGTTCCGGCCTGCTGTAGAAGCGTGGTCTACTGACGGGCATGTCAACGGATCATCGCGTGGTCGTCGTCGGAGCCGGGTTCGGCGGGCTGTTCGCCACCAAGGCGCTGCGCAAGGCGCCGGTGCAGGTCACGCTGATCAACAGCACCGCCTACCACCTGTTCCAGCCGCTGCTCTACCAGGTGGCCACCGGGATCCTGTCCGAGGGCGAGATCGCGCCGACGATCCGTGACGTCCTGAAGCATCAGGACAATGTGGACGTACGCCTGGGCACGGTCACGGATGTGGACGTCGCCGCCCGTACGGTCGCCGCGTCCGCTCCCGGGCTGGACTACACGGTGGAGTACGACAGCCTGATCATCGCGGCCGGCTCGTCCTCGTCGTACTTCGGCAACGACTCCTACGCCGACTTCGCCCCCGGCATGAAAAGCATCGACGACGCCCTCGAGCTCCGCGCCCGCATCTTCGGCGCGTTCGAACTGGCCGACCTGCAGCCCGACCCGGCCGAGCGGGAGAAGTTCCTGACCTTCGTCGTCGTCGGCGCCGGCCCCACCGGGGTCGAGATGGCCGGGCAGATCGCCGAGCTGGCCCACCGCGTCCTGCCCGGCCAATACAAGCGCATCGACCCCCGGACCACCCGGGTGATCCTCCTCGACGCGCTGCCCACCGTGCTGTCGACGTTCGGCGACCAGCTCTCCACCCGGGCGCTGCGCCGTCTGCACCTGCTCGGCGTCGAGGTCGAGCTGGAGACCAAGGTGGTCGGGGTGGACGCCACCGGCATCGAGGTCGAGACCAAGCGCGGGCACCAGCGGATCGAGTCGTTCACCAAGATGTGGGCGGCCGGGGTGGCCGCGCCGGCGCTGGCCCGCACGGTGGCCACGGCCGCCGGGGCGGAGACCGACCGGGCCGGCCGGATCAAGGTCAACCCCGACCTGACCGTGCCCGGCCACCCGGAGATCTTCGCCGTCGGCGACATGATCGCCCCCGACGAGAAGCCCGGGACGCCGCTGCCCGGCGTGGCCCAGGTGGCCATCCAGTCCGGGCGGCACGCCGCCGGCCAGATCAAGCGGCGGCTGGACGGCAAGGAGTCCGGGCAGCCGTTCCACTACTTCGACAAGGGCAGCCTGGCGACGGTGTCGCGGTTCGACGCGGTGGCCAGCATCGGGCCGTTGCGGCTGTCCGGCTTCCTCGGCTGGCTGATCTGGCTGTTCGTGCACCTGTTCTACCTGGTCGGGTTCAAGAACCAGGTGAGTGCCGTGATGCACTGGGCGGTCAGCTTCCTCGGGCGCGGGCGCTCCGAGCGGGTGTCCACGTTCCAGCAGGCGTACGCCCGGCAGGCCGTTCGGAAGTTCGGAGATCCGTTCGCCCGGCGTTCGTCGTAGCTACCGTGAGGGCATGGATCCCTGGGCCGATTGGCTGCTGTCCCGCCGGGGGCCCCGCGAGGGGTTGGAACCTCTGCTCCACACGTTCCGCGACGGCGTGCTCGACGGCGCCCGGATCCAGCCCGGCGACGTGGTCCTCGACGTCGGAACCGGGGACGGGCTGATCGGACTGGGCGCGATCGAACGCGGGGCGTCGGTCGTCTTCAGCGACGTGTCCGGCCGGATGCTGCAGGTTTGCCGGGCGTACGGGCCGGGGCGCTTCGTCCAGACGGCGGCCGACGGGCTCGCTCTGCGGGCGGAGTGCGTCGACGTGGTGACGGCCCGGTCGGTGCTCATCTACGTCGACCGCAAGGCCGCGGCGTTCGCCGAGTTCTTCCGGGTGCTGCGGGCGGGCGGCCGGTTGTCGATCTTCGAGCCGATCAACAGCTTCGCCGGGCTGCACGGGGGCTACCGGATGTTCGGGCTCGACCTGACGCCGGTGGCCGGCCTGGTGGACAAGCTGCGCTCGGCGTACGCGGACGCCCCGGCCATGGTCGGCTTCGACGAACGGCACCTGCTGCTGGGCGCGCGGACGGCCGGCTTCACCGCGCTCGAGCTCGACCACCGCGTCGAGTGGGACGTGCCCGCGCCGGCGCCGGTGGACTGGGAGGCGGCTCTGCACACCGCGCCCAACCCGCTCGCCCCGACGTACGCCGAAGCGGTGGCGGCCACGCTCACCCCGGCCGAGCGGGACGAGCTGTACGGCTTCCTGGCTGGCCGGGTGGCCGCGGGCGCCCCGGCCGTCCGCACGACGGCCGGGGCGTACCTGCGGGCGGTACGTCCTTAGCCCGGGTGCCACTTCTGTCGGTCTGCCACGGACCACGCTCGACGTTGCCGTCGGGTTGATCAGACAGGCGTGGACGGCGACGTCAGTGCTCCGTGGCGCCCAGAAGCGCGACCGGCCGGCCGCGGGTGGCCGCCGCCGACGTGATCAGGCCCGGACGCGGCGAACGCGGCCAGCGCCACCGCCGCGCCCGATACGGCGCCCCGATGCCTAGGGTGACGCGAACCAGGACATCGCCTGGCCGTGGGCGCGGGTCCAGGCCAGCGGCCGGCCGTCCAGCGCGAGCACATTGAGCGCGGTGTCCCACGGCGCCGGCGGCAGGGACCCGTACGACATGACGTGCGGCGCATCGGCGGAGATCCAGTGGCCGGGCAGCTCCTGGACCAGCGACGTGAACGCGGCCCGGCGCGCGGTCGGCACCTGGTAGAGCACGGAGGTGTGGAAGACGACCAGCGTCGCCCCGGCCGGAGCCCGCGCCGCCAGGGCGGGCAGGTCGTCGACGAGGTCGCCCCGGACGAGGACCGGCGGGTCGGCGGCGGCGATCGCGGCCGCGGCCCGCAGCCGGTCGCGGCGGTGCTGGTGTTCCGGCCAGATCAGCGCGTCGAGCCAGGCCACGTCGGCCGGGTCGGTGACGTCCAGCGGGTGGAGGTCCAGGCCGGCCCGCCACGCCACCTCGGGGCGGCGGGCCGGCGGGTCGATCCCGGTGAGGTCGCAGTCCAGGACCGGGTCGCCCGACCCGAGGCGGTGGTCGCCGTACCGGTAGGAGTAGCGGTCGGGGTAGAGGCCCAGCCCGGCCGAGGCGCCCACCTCCAGCAGCGCCAGCGGCTGCGGCAGCGCGGCCAGCACCGGCAGCAGCAGCGCGCACCGGCCGGCCTCGTTGGTCTGTGTGGCCCGGGCGCGCAGCTCGGGCTCGATCGCTGCCCACCGGCTCAGGACGAAGTCGTGGAACGCGGCCGGATCGCCGGCCGGGCCGCCGAGCCACCGGACCACGCCCAGCAGCAGGTTCGGCTGCCGTTTGGGTTCGGGCAGGGTGTCCAGCCGCCGGAGGATGTCGTCGTCGGCGGCGATCGCCCGGCACAGTCGTTCGTACACGGGCGAGACGCCGCGGGCCTCGAGGTCGGCGAACTCGAGGTACAGCGCGGCGGTGGTCACGGTGCCACCCGGCCGGCGCGGAAAAGCCAGGCGCGGAAAAGCCAGGCGCGGACGAGCCAGGCGCGGGAGCCGAGCCGGACGCCGCCGGGTCCCAGGTGCGCGGCCAAGGCCTCGCGGAGGCCGGCGGAGACGTGGCGCACGGTGGCGAAGCCGCGGACCCAGTCGAGGGCGGCGTCCACGTCCGGGCCGTAGAAGACCGGCTCGTCGACGTCGGTGAGAGTGACGCCGGCGAATCCGGCCGCCTCCAAAATGCCGGTCACGACCCCGGGGTCGGCGAGCGAGAACGGATCCGGGCCGCCGGACACCTCGGCGGTGCGCCGGATGACGACGTCCCACTCGTTGCGGTCGCCCGCCTGCCAGACCATCATCACCAGCCGCCCGCCGGGGCGCAGCGCCCGCCCGATGTTGGCGAATGCGGCCACCGGGTCGTCGAAGAACATCGTGCCGAACCGGCTGATCGCCAGATCGAAGTCCGCCGGCGGAAAGGGATGGGTCTGCGCGTCGGCCCGTGCGAAGGCGACGTTCGGCGGTGCTCCGGCCCGGGCCCGCCCGATCGCTGCGGCCGAGATGTCGACCCCGAGGGCGGAGCGCGCCGTACGTGCGGCCTGCCGGGTGGTCTGCCCGGCGCCGCAGCCGATGTCGAGGACGTGCTCGCCGGGCCGGATGTCAGCCGCCCGGAACAGCACCTCGTTGTGCCCGCGCAGTTCGGCGTCGTAGTCCATCGGCGCTACGGCAACCGGTCGACGCGGATCTCGGACGGATCGCGGTCGGGGCGCAGGCCACGCCAGGACGAGTGGCGAAGGCGGCCGTCGGAGGTCCAGCTGCGGAACTCGACCTCGCCGACCACGTCCGGGTCGACCCAGTGGGCGTCGCGCAGCACCGGGCGGGGCACGTCGGAGGCCGGGGAGGTGTCGCGGGCCAGCGGCGCCAGCCGGGTCTGCAGATCGCGCAGGACGGCGTCGGTGAAGCCGGTGCCCACGCCGCCGGCGAAGGACAGGTCCCCGGTGCCGGCGTCGTACACACCCACGAGCAGCGCTCCGATCAGCCCCTCGCGGCGGCCGGCGCCCGCGGTCCAGCCCAGGATGACGACCTCCTGGGTGTGGATGAACGGCGCCTTGATCCAGTCCGGGGACCGGTGGCCGGACTGGTAGGGCGCGCTCAGCCGCTTGGCCACCACACCTTCGTACTTCCCGGAGCGGGCCGCGTCGACGATCTCGTCGGGGGAGTCGGCGACGAAGCTGTCCGGCACCGACACCCGTGCGTCGTCGAACGACAGCGATTCCAGGGCCTTCCGGCGTTCGGCGTACGACCGGGTCAGCAGCGACCGGCCGTCCAGGTCGAGCAGGTCGAAGACGTGGTACGTCAGGGGTACCGCCCCGACCAGCGCCGGGCTCGGCACCTTGACGTTCATCCGGGTCTGCAGCCGGCCGAACGACGGGTGCCCGTCGCCGTCGAGCGCGACGATCTCCCCGTCCAGGATCATCGGTCGGCCGGCGAGCGTGATGTCCGGATAGGACGCGCTGACGTCGTGTTCGTTGCGGCTGACGATCCGCGACCCCTCGGCGGTCACGTAGGTGATGGCGCGCACGCCGTCCCACTTGTACTCGTACGCCCAGCCGCCACCGGACGGCAACGTTCCCGGCGTGGCCAGCATCGGCGCGATCAGCTCGGTCATCAGTCCACCATCTCCAGCAGCCCGTTGGTCAGCGCGGCGGCGGTCAGATGCCGGTACCCGACGGAGTCGAACGCCACCACCAGTTCGTGTTCGTCCTGCGAGAGCAGCGTGCCCGTGCCCCACAGCCGGTGCCGGACCCGTTTGCCCCCGCCGGGAACGGCCGCCACCCGCGGAGCCGGCGGCGCGTCGGAGAGGACGTCGTTGTCGCAGGACCGGCACGGCACCTCGTAGTGCTCGCCGAAGTAGCCGAGCAGTTCGCCGCGGCGGCAGCGCGTGGTCTCGGCGTACTCCCGGGCGGCCTCGATGCGGCTGGTCAGGATCGCCTGGCGCCGGCTTCCGGCCTGGGTGACCCGGGCGTACGCCTCGGGTGACATCCGCGGCGGCACCGACACCGCGTCGTTCCCGGCCGGGGTGATGAGGCCCAGTTCGAGCAGTTCGTCGACGATCCGCTCGGCGGTGGCCTTGGCGGCGCCGGCGGCTTCGGCCAGGTCCGCGACGGTCACCCGTCCCCGGGTGGCCTCGAGCGCGTCCACCACCGCGTGCACGGTCCGGTCCGGGATGTGCGCGCGGGCGGCCAGCAGGCGCGGGATGCGTACGGTCCGGGCGTCGTAGACCAGCACCGCCGCCGCCGGCCGGCCGTCCCGCCCGGCCCGGCCGATCTCCTGGTAGTACTCGTCCAGGCTGCCCGGCACCCCGGCGTGCACCACCGTGCGGACGTCGGGTTTGTCGATGCCCATGCCGAACGCGCTGGTGGCCACGACCACGTCGAGCCGGCCGGCGAAGAACGCGTCCTGTACCTCGGCGCGGCGGGCCGCGGACATGCCGGCGTGGTACGGCGCCGCTGGGTAGCCGTCGAGCTTCAGCCGGTCGGCCACGCTCTCGCAGCGGGCGTGGGTCAGCGCGTACACCAGGGTGGGGGAGTCGTGCTCGATGACCATTTCGACCGTACGGTCGTCGATGGCCTGGGCCTCGGGGAGCCCGTGCCGGGTGCGGCGGACGGCCAGGCTGATGGTGGGCCGGTCGAAGTCGGCCACGATCACCTCGGGCGACCGCATCCGCAGCTGCCGGGTGATGTCGGCCTGCACCGGCGGCGCGGCGGTCGCGGTCAGCGCCAGCACCGGCGGCCGGCCGAACGAGTCGATCACGTCGGCCAGCCGCAGGTACTCCGGCCGGAAATCGTGGCCCCACTCGCTGACCAGGTGGGCCTCGTCCACCGCGACCAGCGTCACCTCCCGCGGGCCGCCGCCGATCGCGCCCAGGCTCTCCGCGTTGGCCAGCTGCTCCGGGCCGAGCAGGACGAAGTCGGCGTCGCCGGACCGCAGCGCGGACAGGGCGCCGGCCCGGTCGGTGGCGTGCTGGGTCGAGTTCAGCAGCACCGCCCGCACTCCCGAGCCGTCCGGCTTGACCCGCGCGGTCAACGCCCGGGACTGGTCGCGCTGCAACGCGATCAGGGGCGACACGACCACCGTGAGGCCGCCCGCGGCGAGGCCGGCGACCTGGTAGATCGCGCTCTTGCCGCTGCCCGTGGGCAGCACCGCGAGGGTGTCCCGGCCGGCGCCGGCGGACTCGGCGGCCCGGCGCTGGGACGGCCGCAGGGTGAACCCGAGGACGGCCTCGGAGATGACGTCGAGGTCAGTCATCGGCGGCCAGTTCCGCCAGTTCGTCCCGGCTCAGCACCGGGCAGCCCGGCCGCAGATTCCCGATCGGCTCGTCCCGGCCGAGGGACTGTTGGCACGGCCGCAGCAGCTGGGTCAGGTCGTCGCGGCTGAGCGCCTGCCCGAACGCGGGCTCGCCCGGCTGCAGCATCCGCCCGGCGGCGAGCGAGTCGAGCTCGACCGCGTCGAACCCGATGGCGTCGACGTACCCGGCGATCAGGTCGGCCGCCTTGGGGTCGCCGGTGGCCAGCGCGACGGCCCGCCGGGCCGGGTGGCCGGCCGGCCGGGCGTCGGTGTCCATGTCGTGGTAGCCGAGGTGGTTCAGCGACTTCGCCACCCGGGAGTCGGGCATCCGGGCGGCGATGATCTCGCTGGTGCTGCGCGGGTCGGACTCGATTTCCGGCAGCGTGCCGTCGATGGGCGGCCAGTAGTTCATCGCGTCCACGACGACGCGGCCGGCGAAGGACGCGTACGGCAGGCCGGGTGACTTGCGGAACTGCACCACCAGGATGATCAGGTCGGCCTCGGCGGCGATCTGCTCGATCCCGGCGGGCGTGGCGCCGGGAGCGGTGACGCCGAGCATCAGGTCGAGGATGCCGCGGTTGGCGGCCGAGCCGGCGACCAGCGTGCGCAGGCCGGCGGCGGCGGACAGCCGGGCGAGCACGGTGCCGACCTTGCCCGAGCCGACGATCCCGGTGGTGTGCGGTGTCATGGACGTTGTTCCTCCCGCCGCCGAAGATACCCGGCGGGGCCCGGCGACAATGTCCGTCAGGGTCAGCGGCGGCGGTGACTGCGCACCGTCGACGGACGGCGCGGCCGCCGGCGCCGCAGGGTCAGGGGTGCGAGCACGACCGCCGCCGCTCCGGCCACCCCGGCGGCCATCGGCCAGCGGCCGCCGCCCGGCCGGGGCGGTACGGCCGCGGCGGCCGCCGGCGGGACGGCTGACATGGTGGCGGGGGCCGGCTTTCTCGTCGCCGGCGTGCTCAGGTCGGTGCCGATCACCGACCGGATCCAGGACGCGGCCGTGTCCACCCGGGCGCTGGTGTCGGCACCCCGGTGTGGGCAGTCGGGCCCGCGGCTGACCACCGCGACCAGCGTCGGAGCGGTGTCCGGGCCGGTGAAGTACGGGCCGCCGGAGTCGTGCTCGCACGGGCTGGTGTCGGCGTGCGGCGCGATCCCGGACATGCCGATCTGGGTGCCGGTGACCGAGGTGACCCGGAACTCGCCCGTCTGCATCCGGTTCGGCAGCGCGCCGCCGGCGTCACCGGTCAGGCCGAACCCGGTCAGGCGTACGGCGGTCCCGGTCTTCGGGGCGGCGGTCGCGACCCGGACCGGGACCACGCCGGTGACCGCGTGGTCGAGCCGGGCCAGGGCGATGTCGTGGGTGGGCGACTGGCGGACCTCGACCACGGTCGCCTCGGTGCCGCCGTCGCCGGTCAGGTCGGCCCGCCCGACGACGGCCACCGTCGTCTTCGCCACCGGGCGGCTGACGTGCCGGTCGTGGGCGTCCTTGAAGCAGTGTCCGGCGGTGATGATCCAGTGCGGGGCGACCAGGCTGCCCGAGCACGAGCTGTCCCGGGTGCTGCCGTCGAGCGTCGGGATGCCGGTCATCACCAGCTCGGCCGAGAACGCGTACCGGCCGTCGGCGGCATCCTCACCGCGCGCGATGGCCTGCGCCGGCGCGCCGGTGGCGGCGATCGCCGCGAGCCCGGTCGCCAGGACGATGGCCGCACGCCGCATCCGGTCGGCTCCCCTCCGTGACCGCCACCCCGGCCGTCTCTATTGAGTAGACGGATGGGGGCGGTCAATGGTTGAGGCCGGGCCGAAGGTTACGGGGCCTACGGACACTTTTCCTCAGGCGAACGGCTTCCCCGGCTCGGGTGACAAACGACGCAGACGATCATGGATACGTCTCTAGCCTTACCGGATGCGCGAACCGGTCACTCCCGACGCCCCCGGCATCTATCGGACGGAGATGGTCCCCGTCCCGGAACCGGCGCCGGCGGAAGCGGCGCCGGCCCGGCCGGCCCGCGACCGGTACTTCGACGCGTTGCGGTCGGCCGCGATCGTCCGGGTCGTGCTGCTGCACATGTTCGGGTTCGCCTGGCTGTCGTTCATCTTCCCCTCGATGGGCGTGATGTTCGCGCTCGGCGGCTCGCTGATGGTCAGGTCGGTGGAACGCTCGGCCAAGGACGCGGTCACCAGCCGCGTCCGCCGCCTGGTGCCGGCCCTGTGGGCGATGGCCATCGTGCTCATCCCGGCGATGCTGTGGAAGGGCTGGCCGGACCGGCCGAGTTGGGAACACTTCCTGTTCTGGGTGGTCCCGGTGGTCGAGCCACCGGCCTCGAAGTGGGCCGAGCCGGCCGAGGGCGTGCTCTGGTACCTGGTCGCGTACCTGTGGATGGTCCTGTTGTCGCCGGCCCTGCTGTGGCTGTACGGCAAGGCCCGGCTGCTGATGCTGATCGTCCCGCTCTTCGCGCTGTGGGGCTGGGACGCGGCGCCGGAGTTCGTGCCGGAGAAGATCGCGTCGGCGGCGACCGACGTGCTCACGTTCGTGGCCTGCTGGATGCTCGGCTTCGCGCACCGGCGGGGCGACCTGAAGAAGGTGCCGTGGGCGGTGATCGTGCCGGTCGCGCTGGCGACGATGGCCGCGGGCGCGTGGTGGACGCTGAACCACCCCGCGGACGACGGGAGCATCGACCTGAGCTACGAACCGATCGCGTACGGGCTGTACTCGTTCGGGTTCACGCTGGTGCTGCTGCGGTGCGGGCCGACGATGGCGTGGCTGAACCGGCGGAAGTTCGCGAACGGGTTCGTCAACCTGGCCAACTCGCGGGCGGTGACCATCTACCTGTGGCACAACATCGCCATCACGGTGTCCTTCCTGTTCGCCGATCTGCTGCCGCTGGACTCGCTGGGCGTCTTCGAGGGGCTCGGGTTCTTCGCCATCGCGCTGGTGATCCTGACCGTCCTGATCATGACCTTCGGCTGGGTCGAGGACGTGGCCGCGCGCCGGCCGGTGACGTTGTGGCCGTGGGGCAAGGTGCCGTCCAGCCGCCCGAAGTACCAGATACCGGAGTGGTCAGGGCCGATCTGGTTCGATTAGGGATCTTTACGTCGCCCGTACGGCATCCTCATGGTTGTCGATCCCGTACGGGCTGAGATCTGTCCCGTGATGACTCGAATCGCAGGTCTGCTCCTCGTCCCGCTCGTGGCCCTGTCCACCGGCGGCTGCCCCGCCCCGCCCGGCGGGACGGCCTCGCCGCCCGAGAAGACCAACGTCGTCTTCGTCCTCACCGACGATCTGGCGATGAACCTGGTCCAGTACATGCCGCACGTGCAGGCGCTGCAGAAGGCCGGCGTGACCTTCAGCAACTACTCCGTGACCGACTCGCTGTGCTGCCCGTCCCGGTCGTCGATCTTCAGCGGCAAGTTTCCGCACGACACCGGCGTCTTCACCAACGGCGGCAGCGACGGCGGCTTCGGCACGTTCCACAAGCGCGGCGAGGAGAGCGACACGTTCGCCACCGACCTGCAGAAGGCCGGCTACCGCACCGCGATGATGGGCAAGTACCTCAACGGGTACACACCCGCGGACAAGTTCGTGCCGCCGGGCTGGACCGAGTGGGACGTGGCCGGCAACGGCTACGGCGAGTTCAACTACAACCTCAACGAGAACAACACGATCGTCCACCACGGGCAGAAGCCCACCGACTACCTGACCGACGTGATCAGCGGCAAGGCGTCCACGTTCATCACCGACTCGGCCACCGCGGGCAAGCCCTTCCTGATCGAGCTGTCCACGTTCGCGCCGCACGCGCCCTACACCCCGGCGCCGCAGGACAAGGACAAGTTCCCCGGCCTCAAGGCGCCGCGCGGGGCGGCCTACGACGTGCTGCCGGCGAACGCGCCGCCGTGGCTGGCGAAGCGGGCGCCGCTGACCGCGACCGAGGAGACCGCGATCGACACGGCGTTCCGCAAGCGGGTGCAGGCGATCCAGTCGGTGGACCGGATGATCGGGTCGCTCCAGGCGACGTTGACCAAGGCGGGCGTCGCCGACCGTACGGTCGTCGTGTTCAGCTCCGACAACGGTTACCACATGGGCGACTACCGGCTGAACCCCGGCAAGCAGACGGCGTTCGACACCGACATCCACGTGCCGCTGATCGCCGCCGGCCCGGGCCTGGCCGCCGGCAAGACGGTCGCCGGACCGGTGTCGAACATCGACGTCCGCCCGACCTTCGACACCCTGGCCGGCGTCACCCCGTCGGCGGCGATCGACGGGCACACGCTCACGCCGCTGTTCGGTGGGAGCCTGCCGAGTACGTGGCGGACCGCCTCGCTGGTCGAGCACCACGGGCCGGACACCGATCCGACCGACCCCGACATGCCCGCCAAGGACAGCGGCAACCCGACGACGTATTCGGCCATGCGGACCGCCACCAGCACGTACGTGGAGTACACCGACGGGACGGTCGAGTACTACAACCGCACGAGTGACCCGGACGAGCTGCACAACACGGCGTCGTCGCTGTCCGCCGCCGAGAAGGCGAAGTGGCACCGGGGCCTGGCCGGACTGGTGGCGTGCCATGGGAGCACCGCGTGCTGGACCGCCGGTCACGCGTGATCACCCGTCGCCGGTGGTCGCCTCCCTGGGCGTCCCCTTGCGGCAGATCACGGTCATCCGGACCTTGGCCGAGCCGTCGCGGAACACGGCGTAGGTCACCCCGGCCGGGCCACTCTTGATCTTCGTCACCGCGTAACCGCCGGCCGGCGTGGCCGAGATCAGCTGCGCCTTGGCCGCGGCGGTGCAGGTGGCGACCACGGTGCCGCCGTCCGAGGAGAAGGTGAACCGGCCGGGCGGCGGCGCCGCGGACGTCGTCGGCGGCCTGCTGGTCGGCGCCGGGGGGCGGCTCCGGGCCGGCACCTGCGGACGGGGCGCCGGGAGGGTCGCCGGAACGGCCACCGGCTTGGCCGGCGGGGCCTGCTGCGACGGGAGCGTGTCGGCCGCGGGTTCGGCCGGTGCGCCCGTCGCCGGGCTCGGGCTGGGCGCCACCGGGGCCGATCCCGCCCACGCCGGACCGCGGGGGTTGTCGCGCCGGCCGCTCAACGCCCAGACGGAGGCGATCATCGCGACCACGACGAGCGCGGCGGCCACCACCACCGGCCAGCGCCGCCGTCTCGCCGCCGGCGCCGGCGCTGTGCCCGTCTCGGTCGCCGTCTCGGTCCCCGTCTCGGTCCCCGTCTCCGCGTCGGCTTCGCTGACCGCCGCCGGGGCCACCACGACCCGCGCGCCCGCGCCGCGCGCCAGCACCTCGGCCGCGTCGCGGGCGCTCGGCCGCATCGTCGGATCCTTGGCCAGGCAGCGGTTGCACAGCGCGGTCACGTAGTCGGGCACCCCGGTCCGCGGCGGCAGCGGTTCCGGCTCGACGTAGATGTGCGCGCTCAGCATCTGCGTAGTCGTGTCCGCGGTCCACGGCGAGTGGCCGGACAGCATCCGGTAGATCAGCACCCCCAGCGCGTACACATCGGAGGCGGGCTCGACCACGCCGCCCAGCAGCCGTTCCGGCGCCAGGTAGGCGGGCGTGCCGAACAGCTCCGCCGGGTCGGCCTCGGTCTCCGCCGCGGCGGCGATGCCGAAGTCGACCACCTTGGCCGCGCCGGCCGGGGTGACCATCACGTTGGCCGGTTTGATGTCCCGGTGCACCAGCCCGTCGGCGTGCGCCGCGGCCAGCGCGGCGGCCACCTCCGCACCGATCCGCATCGCCTCCGACACCGGCAGCGGCGCGCGGGCGAGCCGTTCGTGCAACGTGACGCCGGGGATGAGCTCCATCACCACGTACGGCGTGATCACTCCGTCGTACTCGGACTCTCCGTAGTCGTGCACCTGCGCGATGTTCGGATGCGACAACGCCGCGGCCGCCCGCGCCTCGTCCCGGATCCGGCGCCGCGACACCGGATCGCCGGCGTGCTTGCCCGCCAGCACCTTCACGGCCACGTCCCGGCCGAGCACGGAATCGTGCGCGCGCCACACGACCGCCATACCGCCGCGACCCAGTTGGTCACGCAGCGTATAGCGGCGGCCGAGCATCCCGTCCGCGGTCATCCGGGCAGTCTGCCGGTATCGACGATCGTTCGCATCCCTGCCCCGGACGCCGGATCCACCCCTGGCGGACCATGACTAGGCTGAGTCCCATGGCCGACGAGCGTGCGCGTACGGGAACCGCCGCCGCCGTGCGCCCCCCCGACACGGCGTGGATGACCAGCGTGATTCAGCAGATCGTGGGCGCCCTGCCGGCGGGGTGCTCGTGGTTGCGCCCGGTGACCGGCGACGACGGGACAGTCACCGACTTCGAGGTCGCGGCGGCCACCGGCGAGAACCACGACCTGTACCGGCTCGGCGCGCGCCGGGTCGGCGCCCGGGTCAGCGCGCTCTACCCGAGCATGACCGGCGGGACGCTGTGGCAGGCGTACCACCGAGTCCTCGACACCGGCCGGCCGGAGCGGGTGGACGAGTTCGTCTACGTCGAGCGGGCCGCCGGCGTGGCCGCCGAGTCCCGTTACGTCGTCACCGTCCACCCCGTGCTCGGCGGGCTGCTGGTGTACTGGGAGCGGCTGGACGAGGAGCAGCGCCGCCAGGCCGGCACCGAGCGGCTGGGCCGGCTCGGCTGGTCCGAGTACGACCTCGTCACCGGCCGGAGCTCCTGGTCGGCGGGGGTGTACCGGATCTTCGACCGCGATCCCGGCCTGGGGCCGGCCAGTCGCGCCGAGCAGAACGCGGCCATGCTGGCCGGCGACCGCGGACTGGCCGAAGCCGCCTGGCAGACCCTGGACAGCGGCGAGCCGTCGGACGTGACGGTGCGGTTCCGCATCGGCGAGTCGGTCAGACACCTGCGCATTCTCTCCGACGTCGCCCGCGACGGTGACGGCAACCCGGTCAAGATCTACGCCGTCGTCCAGGACGTCACCGGACGGGTCGGATCCCGCGACGCCATCACCAAACTGCGGGAGGCGCTGCACACCCGGGAGATGACCGCGCTGGCCGAGCACCGCCTGGCGGGCCAGCTGCACCGGCTCATCCAGCCCGTACCGCCGGGTCCGTTCGAGCTCGCCGGCCTGGAGGCGATGGTCGGCTACCTGCCGGCCGAGAGCGCGCTGCACGTCGGCGGTGACTGGTTCCACGCCCAGACCCAGCCCGACGGCCGGGTGGCGCTGGCCATCGGGGACGTCGCCGGGCACGGCCGCGAGGCTGCGGGCGGCATGGCCCACCTCCGGTTCGCGCTGGTCGCGTGGCTGTCCATCGGCATCGACGACCCGGGCCGGCTGCTGGCCCACCTGAACCGGCTGTGCGTCCAGCTCGACCTGACCGCGACGGCCATCGTCGCGGTGTACGACCCGGCGACGCACACCATGACGTGGGCCCGGGCCGGCCACACGGCGCCGTTGCTGGGCCGCGCCGGCGCCTGCGAGGAGATGGACCTGCCCGGCGGCGTCCTGCTCGGCGCCGAACCCGAGGCGGCGTACCCGGTCGCGGTCCACCCGCTGGATCCCGGCGACCTGGTGGTCCTCTACACCGACGGCTTGATCGAGCGCCGCGACGCCGACTCCGACGACCTGCTCGACGCGGTCAAGCTCAGCGTGGCCACGGTGGCCGGCCGGCCCGGCGCACTCGAGCACCTACGGCCGGCGCTGCAGACGGCCAGCCCCGACGACGACACCTGCACCCTCACGGTCCGCATCCGATGACCGTCATCCGCGTGCCGTTCCACTCCGACGAGCGACTTCCCGACGACGACATCCCGGCGCCGGCCGACATCGTCGTGTCCCCGTCGCTGCCGGCCGGCGACATCTGGTCCCGGCTGGCGTTCCTGTACTCCGCGGTGGCCGGCGAGGTCGCCGCCTCCGTCGGCACGCCCCAGGTGTTCTCCGGGGACTGCCTGGTCGCCGGGGCCACGGTGGCCGGGGTGCAACGGTCCGGCCTGGACCCCGCGGTGGTCTGGTTCGACGCCCACGCCGATCTGCACACCCTGGACACGACCACGTCCGGGTACCTCGGCGGTCTGTCGCTGCGGCTGCTGACCGGCGCGCACCCCGACCGGTACGCCGATCCGATCGGGTTGCGGCCCGTCGCGCCGGAGCGCGCCGTCCTGGTCGGCGCGCGCGACCTGGACCCGGCCGAGACCGACTACCTGGCCACCGGCGCCATCCGCCGCCTGGCGGTGGACGAGGTGACCGCCGGCACGGTGCCGGCCGGCCCGCTGGTGGTGCACGCCGACCTGGACGTGCTCGACCCGGACGGGCTGCCCGGTCTCCTCTTTCCCTCTCCCGGCGGCGTTACCATGAACGCCCTGCTGGAGGCCTTCGCCCGGATCCTGTCGACGGGCCGGGTCGTCGCCTGGGACATCGCCTGCACCTGGCACCGGGCCACCGGGCCGGCCGAGCGCGACGACCGGATGCGGTTGCTGTACCGGCTGGCGCCGTACCTGCAGTAGATCCCCCGGTCAGACGAGGTCGACGACGACCTTGCCGCGGGCCGCGCCGCCACCGACCACGTCGTACGCCTCGGCCACGGTGTTCCAGCCATACGTCCGGGAATGCACGATCGGGGTGAGCGCGCCCGCGTCGGCGAGAGCGGCGGCCTCCCGCAGGATGTCGCCGTGCCGGGCCCGGCCCTCGCCGGTGAGCAGAGGCAGCAGGGTGAAGACGCCGGAGTAGCTGGCGCCGCGGAAGGACAACGGCGCCAGGCTGTGGCTGCCCCAGCCCAGGATGCTCACCACGTGGCCGGTGTAGCGGCGGACCGAGGCGAACGCGTCGTCCAGCGCCTGACCGCCCGCGGTGTCGAAGATGACGTCGAAGCCGGCGCCGCCGGTCACCTCCCGGACGTACTGCTGCGGAGTCATCGCCGTCCGGTCGATCGGATGGGCGCCCAGGCCCCGGATGACGTCGAGGCCCGGCCCGGAACCAGTGGCGAAGACGGTCGCGCCCTGCGACCGGGCGACCTGGACGGCGACGTGGCCCACCCCACCCGCTCCACCGAGGACGAGCACACGCTGGCCGGGGCGGACACCGGCCCGGTCGACCAGGCCCTCCCAGGCGGTGATCACCGACAGCGGCAGCGCGGCGGCCTCCACCATCGACAGGGCGGCCGGCTTGGGGGCGAGCAGGTCGGCGTCGACCGCGGCGTATTCGGCCAGGGTGCCCGGAACGCCACCGACGCCGCCGGCCATGCCGTACACCTCGTCGCCGGGCGCGAACCCGGAGACGCCCACGCCCACCTCGGCGACCACGCCGGCCAGGTCGATGCCGAGAACGGCCGGCGGCACCACCTGGGCGTGGGCGGCGGCGCCGTCCCGGATCTTCACGTCGAGCGGGTTGACGCTCGCGGCGGCGACGCGGACCAGGACGTGGCCCGGTCCTGCCTCCGGCCGGGGAACGTCGCGCAGCGCCAGCGGCTCGCCGGTCTTCTCCAGCACGAGCGCTTTCATGGTGGGGGTCATGGGTTCATCCTTCCGCAGGCCCGGTTTCCGGCGGTCGGTGGCCGCTCAGGGGGCGGCGGCTCAGGGCCGGCCAGTCAAGGGTGGCCGCTCAGGGGCGGCGGGGCTCAG
Organism: uncultured Actinoplanes sp.; assembly: GCA_964236515.1. Classification (GTDB taxonomy): domain Bacteria; phylum Actinomycetota; class Actinomycetes; order Mycobacteriales; family Micromonosporaceae; genus Actinoplanes. The sequence continues at coordinate 70,668 of CAXSDA010000010.1, read as the reverse complement.
GGGCGGCGGGGCTCAGGGGCGGCGGGGCTCAGGGCCGGCGGTCTGCGGCCGCGTACGAGGCCGCGGCCGTGAGGGCCGACACGACCAGGACGGCCGGCCAGGAGCCGATGCGCTTGGCCAGCGGGTGCGACAGCCCGAAGGCGCCGACGTAGGTGGCCCCCAGCGCCGCGGTGACGGCCGGGCTGGTGCGACGGGCCCACTCGCGACCCGCGACCACACCACCGACGGCGAGCACCGCGCCGCCGAGGGGCCGGATACCGGTGCGGCGGGCGAGCTGCCACCCGCCGATCAGGGAACCCGCGGTGATCGCGGCGGTGGGGATGCGCATGCGCCGACCGTACACCGGCGAATTGTCACGCCTGGTGATCCCCGTCCAGGATCACCCGCGCACACCCTCCGGGCGACGACCTCGAGGCGACCGCCTCGCCGGCTCTCCGCGGCGGGGCGCTCCGGTCAGCGCTCGACGACCAGGACGCTGGTGGGGGAGCCGGTGGCGATCGAGTCGCCGGACGGAATGGGAAGGCCGTCGGGGCCGAGGGTGAAGACGGCGACCGTGTCGGACTTCTGGTTGGCGACGTACAGGGTGCCGCCGTCGACGATGAGGTCGCGGGGCCAGGCGCCGCCGCAGCTCACCTCGCCGGCGAAGGTCAGATCGTCGTCGCCGACCGCGAAGACCGAGACAGTCTCGGCGCCGCGGTTGGCCAGGTAGACGTACTGCGCGTCGGCGGACAGGGCGATGGCGCTGGGCTGGTTGAAGACGTCGCTCGCGGTCGCCGGGACGCTGGCGACGTACTCGCCCTTGACGACGGTCAGCACCGCCGAGCCGAGTTCGGCCGCGACGAACCACCGGCCGTCGGGATGCACCACGTAGTGCCGCGGCCCGGAACCGGCCGGGACCGTGACCGAACCGGTCCGGTGCAGCGTCCCGCCGGCCAGGCGGTACTGCACCAGCTCGTCGATGCCGAGGTCGACCACGGTGATGGTGCCGTCGGTGGCGACCTTCACCTGGTGGGTGTGCGGGCCCTCCTGGCGCTCGGCGTTCGGGCCGGACCCGTTGTGCCGGACCAGATCGGTGCGTTCGCCGATGACGCCGGCTTCCGACACGGGGTGCACCGACACGCTGCCCGAGCCGTAGTTCGCGCACAGCACGAACCCGTCGTGCAGAGCCAGATGACACGGCCAGACGCCGCCGGTGGGCTGCGTCGACAGGTGCGTCAGCGACCCGTCCGCGGCCAGCCGGTACGAACTGACCGCACCCTCGGTGCTTTCGTGCACGGCGTACAGCCGGTCGCCGTCGGCGATGACGAACGACGGCGAGGGCGTCTCGGCGGCCCCGCCCGGAACCACGCTCAGGCCGTGCCCGTTGCCCTCCATCTCAGCCGTGTACGAACCGATGACCAGTCGCGTCATGCCGCCTCCCGGGTCAGCGAAACCATTTCCGCGTCGTGCTCGCGCGTCCACCGTACCGGCAGCCCGGCCGCCGTCAGGTGCGCTCCGGAGTACGTCACGTCCCCGTCCCGGTAGACCGCGGACGGATCGAGCCCACCGAGGCGCAGCCGCACGTCCCGGCCCGGAACCGTGCCGAGACCGTCCAGCGGGCCGGTGTTCCAGGCCAGCACCACGACCCGGGCGCCGAGGTTGTACTGCACCGCGCACGCCGGCCGGTCCGCGCCGCCGATCCGGTGCACCGCGCCCCGGGTGATCACCTCGCGGACCGCCTTGTACCGGGCCACCCAGGCCCGGGCGGTCGCCCGCTGGGCCGGCGACCAACGGGTGATGTCGGCGCCGATCCCGAGCACGCCGGCGCAGGCCAGCACGAACCGGAAGTCCAGCGACCGCGGCCGCCCGTCGAAGAGGCCGGCGGCGTCGGTGACCCAGGAGCTGAGCAGGTGCGGCGCGTGCGCCAGCAGATAGCCGTGCTGGATCCGCAGGTGATCCATCGGTGCGGTGTTGTCGCTGGGCCAGAGGACGTCCGTACGCGCGGCCATGGCCAGATCGACCCGCGCCCCGCCGGCGGCGCACCCCTCGACCGTGACCTCGGGGAACTCGTGCCGGAGATGGTCCAGGATCCGATACAGGTTGCGCACGTGGGCGCCGTCCGGGTCGGCCACCCCGGCCTCGGTCCGCGGGCGGTTGAAATCCCACTTCAAGTACCTGATCGGGTACGCCCGGAGTAGTCCGTCGAGAGTGGACCATACGAAGTCGTGCAGGTCGTCGCGGCCCAGGTCGAGCAGGTACTGGTTCCGGACGGTGGTCAGCGGACGGCCCTCGGTCCGGTAGACCCAGTCGGGGTGCGCCTCGTACAGGCGGGATCGCGGGTTCACCATCTCCGGCTCGACCCACAGCCCGAAGCGCAGCCCCAGCTTCTCCACCGACGACACGAACGAGCCGAACCCGTCCGGGAACTTCGCCTCGTCGGGCACCCAGTCGCCCAGCCCGCCGTGGTCGTCGGCGCGGCCGGTGAACCACCCGTCGTCCACCACGAACGTCTCGACCCCGAGATCGGCCGCCACCTCGGCCAGCTCCAGCTGCCCGGCCGCAGTCACGTCGAAGTGCGTGGCCTCCCAGGAGTTGTAGATGACCGCCCGGGTGCGGTCCAGCCGGTCGCCGGCCAGGTGCCGCTCCTACGCGTGCCACACCCGCGACAGCCCGTCGACCCCGCCGGCGCTGTACGCCCCGGCCGCCACGGGGGCAACGAGCGTGTCGCCGGCGCCGAGCGTCACCGGTCCGTCGGTCAGCGCCCGTCCGGCCCGGATCCGGCTCATCCCGGCGGCGTCGGCGTCGGCGGTGATCGACCACGATCCGCTCCAGGCGAACTGGACGCCCCAGACCGCGCCGGGATCGTTCCGGTCGGCGACCGCCAGGTACGCGAGAACTGGTGACCGGTCACGCCCTGGGCGCTGCCGATCTCGAACCGCCCGCGCGGCAGGTCGACGACCGTCTCGGTGAACTCCTGCGCCCACTGCCCGCTGAGATAGGTCAGCCGCGCGCCGTTCGGGGTCGGCATGCAGAAACCGGCCGACCCCAGCCGCTCGATCCCGACGGCCCGGTCGCCGGCGGTCAGCGACACCCAGCGCTCGATGACGTCGGTGCCCGGCGCGAACCGGTAGTGCTGCTCGATCCGCAGCCCGGTGACCTCGTCGGCGAACGTGGCGGTCAGCCCGGAGTCGTCCACGGCGACGTCGCGGTGGACCCACGACGCCGCCCGGTGGCCGGTCAGCACCAGGTCGGGCCCGAGGAACGGCCGGCTCCCGTCCGGCGCGTACTCGACCGCGGCCACGTCACCGCCCGTCATGTACTGCACCTTGCCGTGAAACCCCAGCGGGGACGGCCCGTGGGTGATCCCGTGCGGTCCCCAGGCGGCCAGCTCCAGCCACCGCCCGCGGGGTCCCAGCGTGACGGCGTACTCGGTGGTCGCCCCGGTCAGCGTCCACATGGTCAGTGGACTCCCTGGACGAATTCGCGGTTGAGCCGGCGCTGCAGCTCCACGTCCGCCCACATCGGATGGTGCGGGGCGGCGTTCGAGCAGACGATCGTGCCCCAGGCGCCGACCTCGGCGCTGCGCCGGACCGCGTGCTCGCAGATCTCCGCGCCCACCGGCCCTTCCTCGAAGCTCGCGTACAGCGGGGTGTAGCCGACCCAGCCCTCGCCGAACACCAGCGGGATGCCGCGGGCGGCGGCGAAGTCGGCGGCCGCGTCGACCCACAGGTCGAGCACCTCGCGCATGGCCCGGCGGTGCTCACCGTACCGGTCGTAGAGCCACCGGTCCCACTTGAGCGGATCGCACCAGTCGTGGGTGTAGACCTCGCGCTGCGGGATCAGCGTGGCCTCGAGCTTCCAGTCCGCCGAGCCCGCCGGCGTCCAGGACTCCAGCGGCGGCGCGTCGTCCCGCAGCAGTTCCCGGTACGCCCGCTCCTGAGGGTACGGCCTCGACAGATCCCGCAACCCGAACTCGTCGACCAGTTGCCGGAGCACCCCGTAGACGTACGGGTGGAAGACGGCGACGTCCATGCCCCGCGGCAGGAACCGCAGGTCACCCACCGGCACGTGCGCGACGTTGACGGTCACCGGCACGTCCGGCCGGCGTTCCTTGAAACGGGCCAGGCCGCGCTCGAGGGTGGACGTCATCCCGGCGAACCCGCCGCCGAGTCCGCGCGCGATGCCGCTGTACTGGATCTCGTTGTGCAGCTCGACGAACGCCACCCGGTCGGCGAGCCCGTGGGACGCCAGGAAGTCGATGAGGTCGGCGTGGGCGTCGGCCAGCGCCACCGCCCGCTCGTCCGGGCCGATCGTGTACAGCCCGCGATACCAGGCGTCGGAGTCCGCGAACGACGGGCTCTGCTGGTACTCCCAGCTGGAGACGATGACGCGGACGTCGTGCCGGGCAGCGGCCCGGAACAGTTCGAGCAGCCACGCCCGGCCGTCCACGGTGGCCGGCGTGCGCACGTCGTACCACCGCATCCGCTGCCCGTACGCCCCGCCCAGGCCTTCGAAGACCAGGGCCGAGGTGTCCAGGCCGGACCGGAACAGCAACCACGGCATGGCGCAGATCCGGATGGTGTCGTAGCCGCGGTCCACCGCCTGCTGGAACGCCTCGTCGAGGTCGGCGAACGGCTCGCCCGGCGCCGACCGGGTGTACCAGGTGAAGTCCCACAGGGTGATCGTCATCGGTGCGGTCACTTGGTCGATCCCATCAGCAGGCCGGACACGAAGTGGCGCTGGAACGCGAAGAACACGGCCGCGGTCGGGACCGCGGCGACCAGCGACGCGGCGGCGACCACGTTCCAGTTGCTGACGTAGCCGCCCTGCAGGTTGAGCAGCGCCGCGGTGACCGGCAGCTTGGTTTCGGTCCGCAGCACCGTGATGGACCAGATCAGGTCGTTGAAGATCCAGGTGGTGGCGAGGGCGCCGAGCGCGGCCAGGGACGGCCGGCACAGCGGCATGATGATCCGGGCGTAGATCTGGACCGGCCCGGCGCCGTCGATCCGGGCCGCCTCGGTCAGCTCGCCCGGGATCGAGCGCATGAACCCGTGCAGCACGAACGTGTAGAACCCCAGCCCGAAACCGACGTGGATGGTGACCAGGGCGAACAACGTGTCGTAGATGCCCAGCGACTCCATCACCCGAGACACCGGGATGAGCAGGATCTGCGGCGGCAGCAGGTTGCCGGCCAGCATGACCAGCAGGATGGCGCGCCGCCCGGGGATGCGGAACCGGCTCAACGCGTACGCGGCCATCGACGCCAGCAGCAGGCTGATGAGGACCGCCGGGACGGTCACCTGGACGCTGACCCACAGCGCCCGGCCCATGTTGCCCTGGCCCAGCGCGGTGGTGAAACCGTCCCCCGTGAACGAGTGCGGCCAGGCGGCGGTGCCGTTGGCCGAGATGTCGTCGAAGGACCGGAACGCCAGCACGAGCACGAACAGCATCGGCGCGACCCACAGCAGCGTCAGCGGGATCATGATCGTGTGGAACAACCACCCGCCGCGCTTGCGGTTGAGCGCGGGCGGCGGGGCGTCGTCGTGGACGGACGTCACACCGGCGATGGCCGCGGCCGTCATACCTCCACCTCGTCCTTCGTCGTCCGTACGAGGTAGGTGATGATGAAGATCAGAGCCAGCGCGAAGATGACCACGGCGATGGCCGAGGCGTAGCCCAGGTTCAGGAACGTGAAGCCCTGCTGGAACATGTACGTGCTGAGCAGCTCGGACGAGTGGTACGGGCCGCCCTGGGTCATCGCCCAGACGATGTCGAAGGTGCGCAACGAGTCGATCACGGTGACCGCGAAGACGACCGTGTTCACCCCGCGCAGCTGCGGCCACGTGATGTACCGGAACCGCTGCCACGCGCTCGCGCCGTCGACCGCGCCCGCGTCGTCCAGCGACGGATCGGTGCTCTTCAGCCCGGCCAGGTACAGCACCATGACGTACCCGACCTGACGCCAGACGGCCGCGACCAGCACCGCGTACAGCGCGGTGGACGGGTCGGCCAGCCACTGCCGTTCCATGCTCTGCAGCCCGACCGCGCCCAGCAGCGTGTTGACCGAGCCGTCGGGCTGGTACTGGACCCGCCAGAACAGCCCGGTGACCGCCAGCGAGAACACCATCGGCAGGTAGATCGCGCTGCGGTACAGCCCGACCCCGCGGCGCGGCCGGTTGAGCGCGACGGCGAGGGCCAGGCCGCCGAGCACCGACAGGCCGCCGAAGCCGACCGCCCAGATGACGTTGTTCTTCAGCGCGCCGAGGAAGATCTCGTCCGAGAACAGGTTGCGGAAGTTGTCCAGCCCGACCGGCTTGGCCGCACCCAGGCCGTTCCACTTGGTCAGCGACAGGTAGAAGCTGTTGAGCGCCGGCCAGAACACCATGCCGACCTCGACCGCGGCCGGCACCAGCAGGAAGACCCAGACGACCGGCGGCACGGCCCGGATGCCGCGCCGCCGTCGGGTCGGCGGCGCGGTCACCGGGGTACGGACGGCGGTGGCGGTCACGATCCGAGGACCTTCTTCGCCGACGCCTGCCAGTTGGCCAGAATCGTAGTGACGTCGCCCGGCTTGTCGAGGAACTTCGTCAGCGCGGTGTCCGCGGTCGTCTGGAGTTCGTCGCTGGAGTCCCGGTTGAAGAACTGGGTGATCGCCTTGGTGTCGTTCAGATGCTTGATGCCCTTCTGCACCAGCGGCGAGAACGCGGACGTGTCCACCTGGGTCGAGGTCGGCAGGTTGGACGACTTCGACTCCTTGATGAACTGTTGCTGCGCGGCCGGCGAGGCCAGGTAGGCGAGCAGGTCCTTGGCGCCCTGGACGTTGCGCGACTTGGCGCTGGCGAAGTACCCGTCGGTCGGCGCTTCCTCGGCGACCGGCACGTTCGCGTCGATGATCGGCACCCGGAAGAAGTCGAGGTCGTCGACCACGTCGGCGGGCACGGCGCTGGTGACGAACGCGCCGATGAGGTACATGCCCGCCTTCTTCGAGGCCAGCGGGGTGACCGCGTCCTGCCACGAGTACGACCGGCCCTTGGGGTCGAAGAAGGGGAGCAGCTGCTTGTAGTAGCCCATCACCTTCTGCACCTCGGGCGAGTCGAACGACTTCTTGCCGGCCAGCAGGTCGCGGTGGAACTCGGCGCCGTTGACCCGCAGGTTCAGATAGTCGAACCACCCCGAGGCGACCCAGGCGGTGGAACCGGTGCCCATGGTCAGCGGGTTGACACCCTTGCTCTTGATGGTCTGGCACAGCGTGATGAACTCGGCCCAGGTGGTGGCCGGCTGGACGCCCCACTCCTGGAAGGCCGACTTGCGGTAGAAGAGGCCCCACCAGTAGTAGTTCGTCGGCACGAAGATCTGCTTGCCCTCGGCCCCGGTGGACAGCTCCTTGAGGGCGGGGGAGAAACTCGCGCACGGACCGCTGCCGGTCCACAGGCTGGACAGGTCGAGCAGGAAGCCCTTGCTGGCGTAGTCGCGGGCCACGGAGCCCGCGTACCAGGTCAGCACGTCCGGCGGATTTCCCGAGTTGAGGTACGTCGGGAGCTGCGCGCGGAAGGTCTCGATGGCGATCGTGTTGAGCGTGACCTTGTTCTTGGTGTAGCCCTGCACGACCTTGGTGAGCGCCGCCTTGGGGTCCGGATCGGACAGTGACGACTGCAGGGTCAGGGTGGAGGAGGCGGCGGTGGAACCCGAATCGCTGTCGCTACCGGTGGCACAACCGCCGAGAGCGGTGGCCAGGCCGAGTCCGCCGATACCGGCCAGGAAGCCGCGGCGGGTGAGTTCACTGTGGGCCATGCGAACCCTCCTGAAGAGGACGAGTTTCTGTTTCCAAGAGGTTGCATCACGGCGCCTCGGCCGTCAAGATGTCTTCGTAATTAATGGTTACTTCCGGAACGGGGGCCGTCATGAGTGAGCCGCGGATGGCCGAGCGCATAGCCGGGCGCATGGCCGGTCAGATGGCCGGGCGGATGGCCGGGCGTGCCGCCGTGGTCACCGGGGCCGCCGGCGGCATCGGGGCCGCCTGCGCCCGCCGGCTGGCCGCCGAGGGCGCTGCCGTGGTGCTCACCGACATCGCCCCGGCGGACGCGGTGGCCAAGCAGATCGAGGCCGACGGCGGCCGGGCCTGCTCGGTGCTCGCCGATGTCTCCGACGAGACCGCGTGGGCGGAGGTCGCCCAGGTCGCGCGCGAGCGGTTCGGGCCGGTCTCGGCGCTGGTCAGCAACGCGTACGCCGCCGAGGTGCGCCCGGCCGGCGAGACGACCCGGGCGTCCTGGGACCACCAGCTCGCGGTGTCGCTCACCGGCGCCTTCCTCGGCGTCAAGGCGCTGCTCGGCGATCTGCGGGCCTCGGCCGGCGCGGTCGTGCTGATCTCCTCGGTGCACGCCAACTTCGGGCTGCCCGGCCGTCCGGCCTACGCGGCGGCCAAGGGTGCCCTGGTGTCGCTGGGGCGGCAGCTCGCCGTCGAGTACGGTCCCGAGCTGCGGGTCAACTCCGTCCTACCCGGACCGATCGGCACTGCGGCCTGGGACGCCATACCGGCGATGGACCGGGAACGCAGCGCCGCCGCCACCGCGGCCGGTCGGCTCGGCACGCCTGAGGAGGTCGCCGCGGCGGTCGCGTTCCTGCTGTCCGCCGACGCCGCGTACATCACCGGCGCGAGCCTGGTCGTCGACGGCGGCTGGAGTGCGGTGAAATCGTCGTCGTGACGGGTACGGGCTCAGCGGCACTCAGAATGGGGAGACGGGTCGGGATGCAGCAGTACGGAGGGCGTGGCGTACACGGGCAGACGGTGGAGGTGCTCGCGCAGCGCATTCTGACCGGCGAGGTCGCCGAGGGCGCGACGCTGGACATGGTCGCTCTGCAGACCGAGCTCGACGTCAGCCTGACCGCGCTCCGTGAGGCGCTGCGCGTCCTGGCGGCCAAGGGCATGGTCGACGCCCGGCCCAAGCGCGGCACGTTCGTCCGTCCCCGGGTCGACTGGAACTTCCTCGACAGCGACGTGCTGCGCTGGCAGTTCGCCGGGCCGACCGAGCATCACCTCTTCGACGACCTGCACGAGCTGCGCAGCATCGTCGAGCCGGGCGCGGCCAGCCTGGCCGCCGGCCGCGCCACCGACGACGACCTGACCGCCCTCGAGGGCGCGCTCGACCGGATGGGATCCGCGGGGTCCGACCCGGGCGCCGCCGTCGCCGCCGACCTCGCCTTCCACCGGGCGCTGCTCGCCGCCACCCACAACGAGCTCGTGGTGCGCATGCAGGTGCTGATCGAGACGGGACTGGCCGAACGCGACCGGATGGTGCACGGCACGGCCGGCCCCCGTGATCCCGTGCCCAGTCATCGCGCGGTGGTCACCGCGATCCGCAAACGTGACCCGGCCGGCGCCGCCCGGGCCATGGGCAGGCTCCTGGACCAGGCGATCGAGGACGTAGCCGAGCTGGAGAAGGCCAGGCTGGAGACAGCCGAGACAGCCGAGACAGCCGAGACAGCCGAGACAGCCGAGACGGCCGAGACAGCCGAGACAGCCGCGCCGGGGAAGGCCGCGCCCAAGAAGGCCGAGCTGGAGAAGAGGGCACGGCGTGAAGATCGACAAGATTGAGACGTTCCTCGTCCCACCCCGCTGGCTGTTCTGCCGGGTGTCGACCGACGACGGTGTCGTCGGCTGGGGCGAGCCGGTGGTCGAGGGCCGCGCCGAGGTGGTCCGGGCGGCGGTCGAGGTGCTGTCCGAGTACCTGATCGGCGAGGACCCGCTGCGGATCGAGCACCACTGGCAGGTGCTCACCAAGGGCGGCTTCTACCGCGGCGGCCCGGTGCTCAGCAGTGCGGTCGCGGGCATCGACCAGGCCCTGTGGGACATCGCCGGGAAGACGTACGGCGCCCCGGTGCACGCCCTGCTCGGCGGTGCCGTCCGGGACCGCGTCCGGGTGTACGCGTGGGTCGGCGGCGACGAGCCGGGAGAGATCGCCGACGCGGTCGTGGCCCACGTCGAAGCCGGCATGACCGCGGTCAAGATGAACGCCAGCGGCCGCCTCTCACCGGTGCCGACCGCGGCCGAGGTGTCCGCAATCGTCGAGCGGGTCGCCGCCGCCCGGGCCGCGCTCGGCCCCGGCCGCGATGTCGCCCTCGACCTGCACGGCCGGGCCAGTTTCCCGGCGGCCAAGCTGATCCTGCCCGCGGTCGCCCCGCTGCACCCGCTGCTGGTCGAGGAGCCGCTGGTCCCCGAACACGGGCACCGGCTGGCCGACCTGATCGCCGGGTCGCCGGTGCCGGTGGCCACCGGGGAACGGCTCTACCACCGCACCGACTTCCTGACCGCGCTCACGGCCGGCGTCAGCGTGGTGCAGCCCGACCTGTCCCACGCCGGCGGCATCTCCGAGGTGCGCCGGATCGCCGCGCTGGCCGAGACGTACGGCGCGCTGCTCGCCCCGCACTGCCCGCTCGGCCCGATCGCGCTCGCCGCCAGCCTCCAGGTTGCGCTGGCCACGCCCAACTTCCTGATCCAGGAGCAGAGCATCGGCATCCACTACCACGTCGGCGCCGACCTGCTCGACTACGTGGCCGATCCGGGGCCGCTGCGCATCGTCGCCGGCCACATCGCCCGCCTGGATGGTCCGGGCCTAGGCATCACCGTCGACGAGGCCGCGGTCCGGCAGGCCGACCGCACCGCGCACGCCTGGCGCAACCCGGTCTGGCGGCACGACGACGGCTCCTTCGCCGAATGGTGACGACCGACCTCGCCCACGGGGGACGGTGGACCAGCCTGCGGCTCGGCGGCCGGGAATGGCTGTGGCACCGCCCCGATCCGGCCCGCGATGCCGTGCGGCCGGGCGAGGACTTCGTCGACGCCGGCGGACTCGAGGAGTGCCTGCCGACGGTCCGGGGCGTGCCCGACCACGGCGCCCTCTGGTCGGTTCCGTGGCGGGCGCCCGGCGAGGTCGAGGCGGACGGCTTCACGCTGACCCGAGCGATCCGGTGCGCAAGCGGCACGGTGACCGCCGACTATCGGCTCACCGGAGAGCCCGGGCGCCGCTTCCTCTGGGCGGCCCATGCGTTGCTGGACCTGTCCACGGCGGCGCGGCTCGACGCGCCGAGCGGCACCCGGGTGCGCGTGTACGACGCAGGCCCCGAACCGTGGGCCGACGAGACCTGGCCGCTGCCGCTGGCGGAGTTCGGTCCGGTCGACGGCACCGCGACCGGTGCGATCCTGATCGACTGCCCGGCGACGACCGTGGTGGACGGCCCCGATCGGCTCACCTTCACGCTGACCGCTCCCGGCCAGCCCGTGTCGACGGCGCTGTGGCGGAACCTCGGCGGATTCCCGAATTTCCGGCCGTACCGCTCGATCGGGATCGAACCGATGCTGGGCCGGGTCTTCGACCTGGCCACCGCCGGCCCGTCCGACGCGGCGGTGATACCGGCGTCGGGAGTCTGCGGATGGCGGATGGTGATCTCGTGACCGGCATCATGTGCGTGGGGGAGTCGATGGCGCTGGTGACGCCCGACCCGCCCGCGCCGCTGGAGGCCGGTGGCCCGATGCGGCTGGACGTGGCCGGCGCCGAGTCGACCGTCGCCTGCTACCTGGCCATGCTCGGCGCCCGGGCGGCCTGGGTGAGCCGGGTCGGCGACGACCCGCTCGGCCGCCTGCTGGTCGACCGGGTCGCGTCGTACGGCGTCGACACCTCGCTCGTCGAGGTCGACCCGGCCGCGGCCACCGGCGTCTTCTTCAAGGACCCGGGCGAGACCACCCGCGTGTACTACTACCGGTCCGGGTCGGCCGCCTCCCGGATGGACGCGTCGCTGCTGCCCCGGCTGACCGGCCGGGTGCACCTGAGCGGGATCACGCCCGCGCTGTCGTCGTCCTGCGCCGGCCTGGTCGAGGCGGTCCTCGCGTCGGATCTGCCGGTCAGCTTCGACGTCAACTACCGCCCGGGGCTGTGGCCGGTGGACGAGGCCGGCCCGGTGCTGCGCCGGCTGGCCGGGCAGGCGCAGATCGTGTTCGCCGGACTGGACGAGGCGCGCACGCTGTGGGGCGTCGATTCGGCGGCCGACGTGCGCCGGCTGTTGCCCGGTCCCGGGACGGTGGTGGTGAAGGACGGCGCGGTGGGTACATGGTCGTACGGGCCGGCGGGCGAGACGTACGCGCCGGCATCGGCGATCGAGGTGGTGGAGCCGGTCGGCGCGGGGGACGCGTACGCCGCGGGCTATCTCTTCGGCCTGCTGCGCAACTGGGCCGAGCCGGACCGCCTGCGTCTCGGCCACCGGGTGGCGAGCTTCGCCCTGGGTGTCACCGGCGACGTCGCCGACCTGCCGCCGGCACTGGGAAAGGACCCTGATGGACTTCACTGAGATCTTCGGCCAGCGGGTGATGGCGATCCTGCGCGGACTGCCCGCGGACGAGACGGTCGTGCTGGCCACCCAGCTCTGGGACGCCGGCGTCACCACCCTCGAAGTGCCGATCGGCACCCCCGCCGCGGTCGAATCACTGCGCGCGGCCGTACGAGCGGGAGAGGCGCGCGGCCTCATCGTCGGCGCCGGCACCGTCATCACCCCGGCCCAGGTCACCGCCGCGGCCGACGCCGGCGCCCGCTACACCGTTGCCCCCGGCCTGGACCTGTCCGTCCTCGCCGCCAGCGTGGCCGCCGGGCTGCCCCACCTGCCCGGGGTGGGCAGCGCCACCGAGGTCCAGCGCGCGCACCTGGCCGGCTGCACCTGGCTCAAGGCGTTCCCGGCCAAGGCGCTGGGCGCCGGCTGGATCAGCGCCGTGCGCGGCCCGTTCCCGGACGTCCGGTTCGTCGCCACCGGTGGCCTGGAGGCGTCCGACGTGGAACCGTTTCTGGACGCCGGCGCATCCGTCGTCGCGCTCGGCGCCGCGCTCGCCGACCCGGCCCAGCGTGAGCAGATCGGCCATCTGCTCTAAGCGGCCAGGGCGACACCGGTCCGCTCGGCCACCAGGCGGGTCAGCATCGGCAGGTTCTTGCTGATCACGCCGGTCACCCCGATCCGCCGGGCCCGACTCAGCGCAATGTCGGTGTCGACCGGCCAGGCCAGAATCAGGTCGGTGGCCCGGCGCAGTTCCGCCACCACCGCCGCGGTGAGCAGGCTGAGCCGGACCGACACGCCGTACACCCGTTGCCGGCGCAGCCGGGCCCGCAACCGTGCGAGCTGTACCGGATCGCTTGCCGACAACACCTGCCCGATGTGCGGGTCGGCGGCGAAGGCGTCCAGCATCCGCCACTGCTTGGTGCAGACCGCGAGCGGCACCGCCGGCGCATGGACCCGGAACGCCTCGGCCACCCGGCCGGCGACGGCCGGCGACGGTCCCTTGAGGTCGAGCATCAGCCGGGGGTCACCGGCCGCCACCGCCAGCACCTCGTGCAGCTCGGGCACGATCAGGTCGCTCCGGCGATTCAGTTCGGTCCACATCTCCCAGTAGAGGTGCGGCCCCACGGCCTTGCGGTGCCGGACCTCGAGCGCACCGCGGTAGAGATGAACGTCGGCCTCGACGAGGTCGACACCGGCCGCCAACGCGGCACGAAGATCGGCGAGGTTGTTGCCGGCCCGGTGGGCGACGGCGAGCAGCGGTCGGTCGTCCATACTCCGGAAGCTAGCGGTCGAATGATGCCGGAATGTCGATCCAAGGCGATCACTGGATGAGCGCGGGGAGAACTACGTATGCCGGCGGTCGCATAGGTGGCAGCAGGGGCTCGTCCCCGATGCGCCCGCGGTCCCGTCCGCCCTACCGTTCCGGTGTGAAGGCCATCGTGCAGGAACGGTACGGGGACGCGGGCGAAGGTGGTCATCACGGTGTGACCCGGCGGGGGCGGCCGCCGCGGTGACCCGGGCGAAAACGACCGGGCCGGTGAACGGCGCGCGAACGGTCCGGCGGGTCGATTGACGTATGCGCCTGCGCTGATGAGAGTGGGTGGCTGGTGCTCACAGGCAACCCACCGTCCGCAAAGGTGCGAGATGACCATAGACAAACGCAGGATCGTCGCGCTGGCCACCGCCGCGCTGACCGTTTCCGCGCTGACCGCCGGGGCCCCGGCGGCACAAGCAAGCCCGGCGACCAAGGCCCGGCCGGGACGCACGCCGGTCGTACTGTTCAGTTCGGACGGCATGCGCCCCGACCTGATGCAGAGGTACGCCGCGGCCGGTCAGATGCCGACATACGCCAACCTCATGCGTAACGGCGCCACCGGGGACAACGGCCTGACCCAGGGCTTCCCGCCGAACACCGGCCAGGGCTGGTACACGCTGGCCACCGGCGCCGGACCGGGGGTGCACGGCAGCACCAACAACACGTTCTTCGACAACCGGCAGCCGTTCACCAGCTCGACGTCGTTCTCGTTCCACGGCAACGGCGCCAGCCCGGGCAGCGACCCGACCAACGTGCTCGAGGCCCAGTCGGTGGCGTCCTCGGCCGAGCTCGCCGGCCGCAAGGTCGCCCAGCTCGAGTGGACCGGCGGCCTGAACGCCAACATCAGCGGCCCGACCGTCGACTACGCCACCTTCTACTCCGGCCGCGGCGTCCTCGAGTATCCGGCCAACGCCACCAAGCAGGCCTCGGCCGCGAGTTTCGGGTTGTCCTACCAGGTCGCCGCGTTCACCCCGGCGACCGGCTGGACGAACGTGCCGGCGAGCGCGGTCCCGGCCCAGCAGAGCGTGCTGACGATCAACTCGAGCTCGGCCGCGCTCAACCCCACCCGGACCTTCGACCTGTACGTGTACGCCACCACCGCGGCCGGTTACGACCGGGTCGTCATGGTGCCGTCCACCGCCGCCAAGGACGGCGCGAAGGCGGCCGCGGACCTGACTCCCGGCGCGTACCGCCCGGTGAAGCTGTCCGGGGCGGACGGCCTGATCGACGCGGCTGCGGGGGAGAGTGCCGGCTTCTACGCCGACGTCACCCACCTCAGCCGTGACCTGTCGTCCTTCCAGCTGTACTTCACCTCGATCACCCGGCCCAACGCGCACTGCGCGACCGCGGCCTGCAACGCCCTTCCGGCCGGCGCGCCCGGTGAGGACAAGCTGGCCAAGTACATCGCCGACAACCTGCCGCCGGCCATCTTCGGGGACTTCGCGCCGGAGGAGGCCGGGCTGATCGACGAGGACACCTGGTTCGCCCAGACCGTCGGGCTCAACCAGGCGTACGACGTCGCGGTGTTCAACTATGTGCTCAGGCAGCTCCAGCCGGACACCGAGGTGCTGCTGGCCGGCACCGACCAGACGGACGAGGTCAGCCACCAGATCCTCGGGCTGCTCACCCCGACCGCCCCGGACGGCTCCGCCAACCCGTACTTCGACCGGGTGGCCGGCACCGGGCCGCGGGACAACCGGCTGGCCCAGCGCGAGGGCTACCTCCGCACGGCGTACCACTCGGCCGACGCCCGTCTCGGGCTCGTCCGGTCGCTGCTGCGTAACGCCGACGTGCTGGCCTCCAGCGACCACGGCTTCGCCCCGCAGTGGCTGGCCGTCGACGCCCCGCTCATCCTGAAGAACTTGGGCCTGCAGGACGTCGAGCAGACCGGCAACTGCCGCCCGGCCGCCACGAGTGCCGCCGGTAAGACGATCGCCAAGGCCTGCTGGGCCGGCGCCACCGCGCAGATCTACCTCGACCTGAAGGGCCGCAACCCGGACGGCGTGCTCGACCCGGCCGACTACCGGGCGACGGTCGACAAGATCGTGGCCGCCTACCGGGCGTTGCCGTTCGTGGAGAAGGTCCTCACCAAGTCTGAGCTGGCGAACGTGGCCGGTATCGACTCGCTCAACCCGGAGCGCTCGGGTGACGTCGTGGTGGTGACCAAGGTGCCGTACGAGTTCGACGGCAACACGGGCGGCACCCTGGTCGCGCCGTCGAAGTTCTTCGGCCAGCACGGCTACCTGCCGGACGACGTCGACCTCAAGCACAACATCAACATGCACGCCACCTTCGTGGCCGGCGGCCCGGACATCGCCCACGTACGGTCGGTCCGCGGCGTCAAGGCGACCGACCTGGCGCCGACCTTGGCCGTGCTGGGCGGCTTCAACCCGCCGCTGCAGGCCCAGGGCCAGGTGCTGACCGGCATCCTGCGGGACGGCCACAAGTACGCGACGGGCCAGATCCTGGCCATCAACGACGTGCACGGCAACCTGACCCACAACGGGTTGACCTACACCGACCCGTACACCGGAACCAAGGACGTCGCCGGCGGCCTGGGCACCCTGGCCACGTACCTGAACCAGGCGCGGAGGACCGGCGACACGGTGACCGTCGAGGCCGGGGACATGATCGGCGCCAGCCCGCCGGCGTCGGCGCTGCTGAGGGACAAGCCGACCCTGGACGCGCTGAACAAGATGCACATCGATGTCGGTACGCTCGGCAACCACGAGTTCGACCGGGGCGTCCCCGAGATGCTGAAGCAGGTGTTCGGCGGCACCTCCACGGTGGACCCGTCGATCACGTTCAGTGGCCTGAACTTCCCGGTGGTCGACGCCAACGTGATCAGCGACCGCACCGGGAAGCCGTTGCTGAAGCCGTACACCATCGAGAAGATCGGCGGCGTGCCGGTCGCGTTCATCGGCGCCACCACGATCACCACGCCGACCATCGTCACCACCGGCGGCACCACCGGGGTGCACTTCACCGACGAGGCCACCGCCATCAACGGCCAGGTGAAGCAGCTGCAGCGGCACGGCGTGCGGGCGTTCGTGGCGGTCATCCACGAGGGCGGATTCCAGAGCACCTACCCCGTCGGCACGGTCGGGGATCGGATCAACGCCATCGCGTCGGCGCTCGATCCAGCCGTGTCGGTCGTGGTCAGCGGGCACAGCCACAGCGTCGTCGACACCCGGGTCGGCCATGCCCTGGTGATCCAGGCGTCGTCCTTCACCCGGGCGTACGACCAGATCCACCTGCTCCTGGACCGCCGTGCCGGCACCATCGCCGCGACCTGGGCCTCGGTCCTGCCGGTGTGGGAGAACCAGCCGCCGTTGTCCACCGACCCGGCCGCCCCGGCGGTCGCGCCGGATCCGAAGGTGCAGGCGATCGTCGACGCGGCGGTGACCGCCACCAACCCGGTCACCCAGCAGGTGATCAACACCGCGGCGGCCGACGTGCCGTCGCAGCGGGAGGGCGGCGCCACGCCGGCCGGGGAGTCGCCCGCCGGTGACCTGATCGCGGACGCGCAGCGGACGTACGCCAAGACGCAGCTCGCCTTCGTCAACACCGGCAGCGTCCGGGCCGGGCTGCAGGCGGGCGAGGTCACGTACGGCGACCTGTTCACCATGCAGCCGTTCCAGGACGACTACCTGGACACCTTCACGCTGACCGGCGCGCAGGTGTGGGCGTTGCTGCGGCAGCAGCTCGCACCGGGAACGGGCGGCATCATGCAGATCTCCGGGCTCAGGTTCAGCTACTCGGGCACGGACATCACCGCGGTGACGCTGGCCGACGGGACGCCCATCGCGGACGACGCGTCGGCGACCTACACCGGCACGGCCAACTCGTTCATGATGGGCGGCGGCGACGGCTTCACCGTACTGACCCAGGCCGGGAACATCGTGCAGACCGCCGACGCCGAACTGGTGCCGCTGGTCGCTTACGTGGGCGCGCTGCCCACCCCGTTCACCTATGGCACGGACGGGCGCATCACCAGGAACTGAGCGCATCACCCACAGGACGGGTCCGGCGTGGCCGGGCCCGTCCTGATCTTTTTCCGGGGGCGCGCGTCGGTTAGGTTGTCGGGCGTGGCCGACACCGTGACCCGCCCCGCGGTGACCGTGCGCCGTGAGGTGGTTTTGGCGTCGGCGGGCGCGATCGTCCTGGCCGTCCTGATGATCTGGTTCCTGCCGCCGGTGCTCGTGTACGCCTTCGCCTCGGACCACCCGTGGAACGGCATCGCCGACCCGTACTCCACCATCATCGGCGACCCTCTCGACCCGACCGGACAGGCGTGGCTGCTCGCCTGGGACGGGTGGTCGCTGCGGCACGGGCTGGCCGGACTGTGGGACACCAACGCCTTCTACCCCGACCACAACGGGCTGGCGTTCAACGACTCGCTGTTCGGGTACGCGCCGTTCGGGCTCGTCGGCACCGGTCCGGCCGCGGCGATGCTGCGCTACAACCTCGTCTACGTGCTGTCCTTCGCCCTGGCCACCGCCGGTATGTACGCGCTGGCCCGTCAGCTCGGCGCGAACCGGGTGGCGGGCGTGCTGGCCGGGGTGGCGTACGCGTACGCGCCCTGGCGGTACGGCCACGACGGCCACCTCAACATCCTGTCCAGCGGCGGCATCGTGCTGGCGCTGGCGATGCTGGCCCGCGGCCACGGCTGGGCACTGCCGGGCGGTCACCGGCCGGAGCGCCGCCGGCCGGGCTGGGCGGTGGCCGGCTGGCTGGTCGCGGCGTGGCAGATCAGCCTGGGCTTCGGCATCGGGCTGGCCTTCGGCTACGTCATGCTGCTGGTCGCCGTCCTGGGCGCGGCCGGCTGGCTGATCGCCGGGCGACCCCCGCTGGGCCGCCGCCTGCTGTTGGCCGACGTCGGCGGCGGCCTCGCCTTCGCCGCCGTCAGCGCCCTTTTCGCGCTGCCCTACCTGCGGGTGCGGGTGTTCAACCCGGCCTCGGCCCGGACCTGGGACTACATTGCGTTGTTCTCCCCGCCCGGCCGGGGTTTCCTGATCGCCCCGCGCTCCTCGCTGATCTGGGGTGACGCCCACCAGGCGGCCCGGGACGCGCTGGGCGCGGTGTCCAACGAGAAGACGCTGCTGTGCGGCTTCGTGCTCTACGCGCTGGCCGCGGCCGGGCTGTTCCGGTCGGCCTGGTCGCCGGCCGCCCGGCTGTTCCTGGCCGCCGGGGTGTTCATCGGCATGCTGTTCGCCATGGGCACCAACGGCCCGACCTTCGTGCTGCTCTGGAGGTACCTGCCGGGTTTCGACGGCAGCCGTACGCCCGGGCGGCTCATCCTCTGGCCGACGATCCTGTTGTGCCTGCTGGCCGCCGGGTTCGTCAGCCGGCTGGGGGGAGTGGTGCTCGGCCGGGTGCTGGCAACGGTTCTGCTGGCGCTCGTCACGGTCGAGGGACTGCCCAACATGGACCACGTGACCATCCCGGACCAACCGGCGGCGATGGCGGCGGCCCGTGGCCCGATGATCGTGGTGCCGTCGGACGACAGCATCGACCTGAACATCATGCTGTGGTCCACCAACGGTTTCCCGGTCATGACGAACGGCGCGAGCAGCATCGACACCCCCGGTCATCAGGCCATCCGTGACCTGATGAAGCAGTTCCCGGACGCCGGCAGCGTGGCCCGGCTGCGCTCGATCGGCATCCGCAGCGCCGTGGTGCTGCTCGATCGCGTGCCCGGCACGCCGTACGCGGACGTGCCGGACCGGCCGATCTCCGGCCTGGGGATCACCCGGATGGAGATCGGCACGGGTCTTCTGTACACGCTGGACTGACGGCCGCTATTCCCATCGGTGCGCGCGCGTGCCGTTGTCGGTGGGCTTCCAGTCGGCGCTGTCGCGGCTGTCGGCGGTGAAGCCGAAGCCGCCCATCAGTGCGATCACGGCGAAGAAGAGCAGGATTCCGATCATGGTGGTCATCTCCCTGGTTCGATGTTGTCCTGAGCATGCGCCGGGACAACGGACCGGGACAGTGGCAGAGATGCCACACACCTTTAACATCCTGCCAACTGGACGTACGCTCGGTCACATGTTGCATAACGTGTCGGTGATCGTGATGCCCGACGCCGCGGTGTTCGAGCTCGGCGTGCTGTGCGAGCTGTTCGGCACCGACCGGACCGACGAGGGCCTGCCCGGGTACCGGTTCTCCGTGTGCTCGGCCGACGGCGACCCGGTGCGCACCAACGCCGGCTTCTGGGTGACCCCGAGCCACGACCTCGCCCCGGTGGCGGATTCCGACCTGGTGGCCGTGGTGCCGTTCGACGACGATCGGGAGCCGCCGCCCGCGGTGCTGGCCGCGCTGCGGGACGCGTACGACCGGGGGGCCTGGGTGATGAGCCTGTGCACCGGGGCGTTCGCCCTGGGCGCGGCCGGCCTGCTCGACGGCCGGGTCTGCACCACCCACTGGCGGCACACCGCCCGGCTGGCCCGGCAGTACCCGCACACCCGGGTCGACCCGGACGTGCTCTACGTCGCCGACGAGAAGATCCTGACCAGTGCCGGCACCGCCGCCAGCGTGGACGCCGGGCTGCACCTGGTCCGGGCGGAGCACGGATCGGCCGTCGCGGCCACGCTGGCCCGCCGGATGGTCGTGCCACCGCACCGGGACGGCGGTCAGGCCCAGTACGTCGAGACCCCGGTGGTCGGTATCGAGTGCGAGACCCTCCAGCCGATCATCGACCGGGTGATGGCCTCCCTGGACCATCTGCACACCGTGGAGACGATGGCCGACATCGCCCACATGGCCCCCCGCACGTTCGCCCGCAAGTTCCGGGCGGAGACGGGCGTCACTCCGCATGACTGGCTGACCGGTCAGCGCCTGCTGCTCGCCCGGCGCCTTCTGGAGGACTCCGAAATGGGCGTCGACACCATTGCCGTACGGGCGGGTTTCGGCAGCGCAGCGACGTTACGGCACCATTTCGGGCAGCGTCTGAGCACCACTCCGCAGGCCTATCGGACGACCTTCAAAACGCGCGTCGCGGGGTGAGAACAACGTCACGTATTCGGGTGACAACTTGCCGCGAGGGGCATCGATGCGGTTACCGTCGGCCGGTCCGCCAACGCGGGCCCCGCGGTCGGTAATCGCCTAATCCTGCCGCCGACCGGGCCGGGAACTCAATCGAAAGGCATGGAGCGGGGGAACCACGTTCCCCGGCACGTCTCCGCACGGCCCACCTTCCCGGGCCGGCGTGCGCGTGCCTAGGGGTGAAGCCGCCTCTGCAATGCCGCGGCCGGGCACCTCAGCCCGAACCCGACAGCTCACCTCGTAGGCGTGGAGGTTCATCTGTCATGGCCCAGATCGGAAAGCACCATGCCCGCCGGAAGTCCGGCCGCCTCGCCCTCGGCATCGCCGCCGTGGGCACGGCCGGCGCCGCCGCCCTGCTCGCCTCGCCGTCGCCCGCTTCGGCGGCGGTGAACTGGGACGCGGTCGCGCAGTGTGAGTCCGGCGGCAACTGGAGCATCAACACCGGGAACGGTTACTTCGGCGGCCTGCAGTTCAGCCGCAGCACCTGGAAGGCGTACGGCGGCACCAAGTACGCCGCGACGGCCAACCAGGCGTCGAAGTCGCAGCAGATCGCCATCGCCAACAAGGTGCTGGCCGGGCAGGGCATCGGCGCGTGGCCGGTGTGCGGCAAGAAGGCCGGCTCGACGGCCACGTACAAGGCCCGGACGACGACGCACAAGGCGACGACGCACAAGGCGACGACGCACAAGGCGACGACGCACAAGGCGACGACGCA
>CAXSDA010000010.1:0-49200 GCA_964236515.1 uncultured Actinoplanes sp. | reverse complement strand
CAAGACGACGACGCACAAGGCGACCAAGCACACCACCACCCACCGCGTGGTCCGCAAGTCGACCCCCGTGCGGACGACCGTGACGACGACCGCGACCGGCGCCAAGTACGTCGTCCGCTCCGGCGACACGCTGTCCAAGATCGCGTCGTCGCACGCGATCAAGGGTGGCTGGCACACGCTGTACCAGCTCAACCAGGGCGTGGTCAGCAACCCGAATTTGATCTTCCCGGGTCAGAAGATCGCTCTCTGATCGTCTGAGAGCTCAGGCGCGGCGGCTGCCCCCCGGGCCGCCGCGCCTTCTCCCGGCTCGACCGTCTCGAACGCGTCCCCGGCCCGCGGGCGCGCATCCGCTGCCCTCGCCCTAAGGTCGGACATCGTGAGCTCCTTCCCGGCCGACGACGGCACGCTGCTGGCCTATCACCGCACCGGCGCCGGTGAGCCGGTGATCGCGCTGCCCGGCGGCCCGATGCAGTCCTCCGCCTACCTGGCCGGCCTGCCCGTGCCGGGCGAGCTGATCCGCCTCGATCTGCGGGGCAGCGGGGAATCGGCCGTGCCCGACGACGCCGGCACCTACCGCTGCGACCGCCAGGTGCCCGACGTGGAGGCCCTCCGGCGGCATCTCGGGCATAATCGGATCGACCTGCTCGGGCATTCGGCCGGCGCCTCTCTGGCGGTCACCTACGCCGCCCGGCATCCGGACCGGATCCGCCGGCTGGTGCTGCTCAATCCGAGCCCGTTCGCGGTCGGCGTGACCGTCACCGACGACGACCGCCGGGAGGTGGCCGAGACGCGCCGCGGCGAACCCTGGTTCGGCCCGGCGTACGCCGGGTTCGAGCGGATCTGGGCGGGTACGGCGACCGAGGCGGACTGGGCGGCGATCGAGCCGTTCCGGCACGGGCACCGAACGGCGGACATCCCGGTCGACCAGAACGAGGCCGCGGCCGCGGAGTACTACGCCGGCGGGGCGGTCGATCCGGCCGCCACCCGGGCCGCGCTGGCCCGGCTGGCAGGCCGGTCCTGCTGGTCAGCGGCGCCGTGGACGTCTCCCTGCCGCCGGGGCGCGCGGCTGAGTACGCGGCGCTGTTCCCGCGGGCCGAGCTGGCCCTGCAGCCCGGCGGCGGGCACTACCCGTGGGCCGACGACCGGGACCGGCTGGGGGCGACGCTGACGGCGTTCCTCAGCCGGCGGTGACGACAGCCAGGCCCTTCAGGGTCGGGACGAGGACACTCCGGCCGGTCAGGGCGGGGGTGGCGAAGCGGTTGGCCTCGCCCACGGCCACCGCGGCCGTGCTCTTGCCGGTGGCCGGGTCGAGGGCGTGCAGGATGCCGTCCCTCGGGGCCAGCACCCAGATGCGGCCGCCGCCGACAACCGGGGAGCCGGTGGTCGAGGAGTCGGTGTGCCAGAGCACGTGCAGCTTCCCGGCGTCGTCGACCCGGACCGCGCGGACCCCGTCCGTACAGGGCAGGTAGACGACGTCGCCCTGGACCGCGGCGCCGCCGAACGACTTGCAGATGTTCTGCTGGGAGACCTCGCCACCGATACCCCCCAGCTTGTCCTGCCGCAGCACGTAGACCGGGCCCGACTTGCCGCCCAGGACGGCCCACTTCGTGCCGACCAGAGCCACGCCCTGCGAGCCCAGCCCGACGTCGCCCTGGTTGTTGGCCGCCCAGTCGGACGGTGCGAACGAGTCCACCAGCTTTGCGTTCGCGTCCAGCTCGAGCACGGTGTTGGTGTGGTCGTAGGTGTCGCCGGGGAACGCGGCGCCGTTGGCCGACACCGCGAGCAGATTGCCGTTGGGCAGCACGGTCGGGCCCGCCGGGTTCCAGATCCCGCCGCCCCGCTTGGTCGGCGGGCTGTAGTAGACGGGGTTGCCGGAGCCGTCCAGACTCACCCCGACCACCCGGCCCTTGTAGTCGCCGCAGTCGCCGATCTGCGCGCCGTACGACACCCAGACCTTGCCGCCGGTGATCGCCAGGGCGCCGCGTTGCTGCATGTCGCGCGCGCTGACGCCGGGCAGGTCGACGCTCTTGCTCCAGGCGACCGCGCCGGTGGCGGCGTTGAGCGCGGAGAGCTCGTGGCGGACTGCGCCGCCGGTCTCGGCGACCAGGAAGACCTGGCCGGACGTCCGGTCGAACACCGGTGTGCCGGTGATGCCGAGCGGGTCGATGTTGCCGCACTGCCGCTCCTGAGCCGGCGACGGCGAGCCCAGGCTCCGCTTCCACACCTGCTTCCACCGGCCGTCGAACGCGTAGACCGTGTCGTTCTCGGTGGCCACGATGGTCAGCCCGCGAACCTCGAGCGGTGACGCGTAGACCGCGCCGTCCAGCTTCAGCGACTGCGCCAGCTTCGGCGTGCCCCCGGACGGCATGGCCGTCGCGACCCCGGCCCGGTCGGCCGTGCCGTGGTACGTCGACCAGTCCTGCGCCGCGAAACCGGTGCCGGGGGTGGCGGAGGCGGGCGCCGAGGCCGGGGCCGTCTCCGGCGGAGTCACGGCCGGGGCGGCCGGTTTGTCACTGCTGCACGCGGCGGCCAGCAGCACCACGGCCAGGGCGAGGGGTCGGATGCGCATCGGACCAGTCTGCCCCTGCGGGTTGGCGTTTGCCGGGCGGCACTACAGGATGAGGGGATGGCCGATTCCATGGAAGCCGTACGGCGCCTGCTCGCCCTGCGGCATCGGGGCCGGCCGGAGGACATTCCGCCCGTACTGGCCGAGGTAGCACCATTCCTCGACGCCACCGACCTCGTCGTGCAGCTGATCGATTACGGTCAGATCTGCCTGTACCCGCTGCCCGGCACCACGTTCCCGGCGGTGGCCCAGCCGGTGGAGGGCACGCTGGCCGGCCGGGCGTTCGTCACCACCCGGCCCGCCTCGACCGTCGACGAGAACGGCGTCGAGCTGTGGCTGCCGCTGCTGCACGGGGCCGAACGGCTCGGCGTCGTGCTGGTCCGGGCCAAGGCGGAACCGGACGAGCCGCTGATCGACGATCTGGAGACGATCGCGGCGCTGGTGGCCGAGCTGATCGCCAGCCGCAAGGCGTACGGCGACGCCGTCGAGCACACCCGGCGGCGGCTCCCCATGCAGGTCGCGGCCGAGATCATCTGGAATCAGCTGCCGCCGCTGACCTTCGCCGTGGACGGCACCACGGTCACCGCGGTGCTGGAACCGTGCTATGACGTCGGCGGGGACGCGTTCGACTACGCCGCCAACGGCGACATCCTGCACGTGGCGCTGTTCGACACCGTCGGGCACGGGATCTCGGCCAGCGCGCTGACCACGCTGAGCCTCAACACGTACCGCAACGCCCGCCGGTCCGGGCTGAGCCTGGCCCACACGTACCGCTCGATCGACAAGTGGATCCGGGCACAGTACCCCGGGGCGTTCGTCACCGCGGTGCTGGCCGAGTTCGACACCCGGACCGGCCTCTACCGGCGCATCTCGGCGGGCCATCCGGCCGAGCTGTGGGTGCGCGACGGGCGGGCGCTGCCCTCCCCACCGTCGCCGACGGCACTGCCACTGGGCCTCGGGCACATGGTCGATCGCGGTCCCGGGGTCACCGAGCACCAGTTCGAGCCCGGGGACGCGCTGGTGCTCTACACCGACGGGATCACCGAGGCCCGCGACCGTACGGGCGAATTGTTCGGCCTGGACCGGCTCACCGACCTGGTCGTCGAGGACCTGGCCGCCCGATCCCCGGCGGCCGAGACCATGCGCCGGATGATCCACACCATCGTGTCGTACGAGGAGGGCGACCTGCGCGACGACGCCACCGCGGCCATGTTGCAGTGGCACCCGGACCGGGCGCATCGCTAACGTCACCCCATGAGCTCCCGGGAAGTCCGCATCACCGTCCGCGGCGCCTTCGACGCGCTGTCCCCCCAGCAGCGGGACGAGCTGCAGGCCGCAGCGCCCGAGCACGACGTCCTGACCACGGAGTACACCCCCGAGGGGTACCTGACGTACGACCCGGTGCGGCCGTTCTTCACCTTCCGGTTCCTCGCCGAGGTCGCCGACGAGAAGGACGTCCCGGACGCGACCGCCGAGGCCGAGCTGGCCGCCGAGGACTGGCTGAGCGAGCACGGCTACGCCTGGAAGAACCTCACCTCGACGGCCGTGGACATGTCCCAGGCGCCGATGGGCGCGCGCGGCCGCAATCGCGGGTGACCGTCGACTGGGGGTTCCCCGCCGACCTGCTCGCCGAGGAGCCGGTGCGGTTCGACCGGGCGGTGCGGTCGCCGTCCGGCCGGTTCCACGTGCTGTACGCCGAACGCGGCGCCGAGGCCCTGCTGCTCGACCACGGGAAACCGCTCCGCGAACTGACCCGCGGGCCGTCGATGACATCGGCGTTCGACTACCCGGTGGCGCTCGGGCGGCTGCCCGGCGGCCGGGAGATCCTGGTGCACTGCCCGGTGTTCAACAACCGGCTGGACGTCGAGGACGCCGCCACCGGCGAACTCCTGACCCCCGGCGAGCGCAAGCCGCCGGACGTATTCCACTCGCGGCTGGAGGTCAGCCCGGACGGCCGGCATCTGCTGTCGGCGGGCTGGGTGTGGCAGCCGTACGGCGAGTGCGAGGTGTTCGACCTGACCGCCGCCCTCGAGGACGCGGCCGTGCTGGACCGGTACACCGGTTTCCCGCCGATGCCGGACGACGGCGAGATCGACGCGGCCTGCTGGCTGGACTCCGACCGGTTCGTGCTGACCAGCTTCCATGACGTGGCGGACCCGCCGCGAACTCGGACGATCGCCGTGTGGTCGGTCGCCACCGGCGCCTGCGTCAGCGAGAGCTCGATGACCCACCCGGCCGGCCGCCTCATCGCCCGCGGCGAACAGGTGGTGTCCCTGCACGGGCATCCCCGCCTGATCGACCCGGCCACCGGCACGGTCCTGGCCGAGTGGCCGGATGTGCCGGCGGCCGTAGCACCCGGGTCGGCTGCTACGGCCGCCGGCACGGCCCGCCGGCGGCGGCCACCCAGCACCCGGACGGCCGCCGCCTGGCCGTCGCCGTCCCAGATGGCGTCACCGTCCTCGACCTCGACGCCGGCTGAGCTCGGGGTGCCGGCTGAGCTCGGGGTGCCGGCTGAGCTCGGCGCCGGCTGAGCTCAGGGCGCCGGCGACCAGCCGGCGGCCGGGGCGATGTGGTCGACGATCGTCTTGAGGATGCGGGCGTTGTAGTCGACGCCGAGCTGGTTGGGCACAGTGAACAGCACGGTGTCCGCGGCCTGCACGGCCTCGTCCTTGGCGAACTCCTCGGCGATCGCGTCGGGCTCCCCGACGAAGGTCCGCCCGAACCGGGACCGCACCCCCTCGAGCAACCCGATCTGGTCGTCGTCGCCGCGGTCGCCGAAGTAGATCCGGTCGATCTCCTCGGTGATCGGCAGCACGCTGCGCGACACCGACACCAGCGGCTCCCGCTCCCAGCCGGCCTCGGCCCAGGCCTGCCGGTACAGCGCGATCTGCTCGGCCTGCAGCTGGTCGAACGGCACCCCGGTGTCCTCCGACAGCAGGGTCGAGCTCTGCAGGTTCAGGCCCAGCCCGGCCGCCCACTGCGCGGTGGCCCGGGTGCCGGCGCCCCACCAGATCCGGTCGCGCAGGCCCGGTGACTGCGGCGTGACGGCCAGGCCGCCACTGACGCCGCCGGTGCGGGCCGGGTCGGTGGTGGCGACCGCGGCGCCGCCGATCGCGGCCAGGAACAGTTCGGTCTTCTGCCTCGCCAGGTCGGCGCCGGTCTCGCCGTCGCCGGGCACGTAACCGAACACCTCGGCGCCGCGCAGCACGGTCTCCGGGGATCCCCGGCTCACGCCCAGCTGCAGCCGGCCGCCGCTGATCAGGTCCGCCGCCGCCGCCTCCTCCGCCATGTACAGCGGGTTTTCGTACCGCATGTCGATGACCGCCGTGCCGATCTCGATCCGGCTGGTCCGGGCGCCGATGGCGGACAGCAGCGGAAACGGCGACGCCAGCTGCCGCTCGAAGTGGTGCACCCGGACGAATGCCCCGTCGACGCCGACGTCCTCGGCGGCCTGCGCCAGGTCGATCGTCTGCAGCAGCGCGTCGGCGGCGCTGCGGGTCTGCGACCCGTTGACGTTGCGCCAGTGCCCGAACGACAGGAACCCGATCTTCTTCACGTGAAGCCTCAACCTTCGGCGCGGGGCCCCGATTCCCTGGTGTTCAGGATGTCACTGTGCCGGGCGGAGGGTGTAGACCTTGGCCTCCCAGGAGTAGAGGGGTTCGCGGCCGGCCCACTCGGGCGGGACATCGCGGTCCTGGGTGACCTCGTGCCACACCCGGCCCGGAGCCACCGCGGGCCAGCCCGGGACCACGTACTCGTCGCCGGGGGACTGGCTCCAGTCCGAGAAGTTGGCGACCACCACGACCGGGTCCTGGTCCGGGGTACCACGCCGCCAGACCATCACGCGGTGGCCGCCGGTCAGGTCGGTGTGCAGGAACGAGACGTCGTCGCCGCTCAGCGCCGCCGCCGTGTGCCGCAGCGCGACCAGCCGGGACGTGACGGTGAAGACGCGTTGCCGCCACGGGTCCTCGAGCCGGTCGAAGTTCACCGGGTCGATCTGCTTGCTCGGGTGCACCACCGGGAGGTCGTGGTCGTCCGCGAACTCCTCGCCGGCCAGGATCATCGGGATGCCGACCGCGGTCAGCAGGCAGGCGAACGCCAGCTTGATCCGCGGCTCGGTGTCGGTGACGCCGTTGTTGTTGAGGAACCGGTACAGCCGCTCCTTACCCACGCCCTCGACGTCGTGCGAAGTGACGTAGTTGACCGCCTGGGCGCCGTCGGTGAAGCCGAGCCGACGCGGATCGATCATGTCCCGCACGGTGTCGGGGGAGCCGCCGAGGATCGCCGCCCGCACGAGATACAGAAAGTGCTCGTTCCACAGCGCGTCCAGCCGGTTCTCCCGGACCAGATCCACCGGTACGGACAACTCCTCGCCGACCACCAGGAACTGCGCCTCGCCGGCCGACGGGTCGCGCTGCCGATGCAGTCCCCGGGCGTACGCGGTGAATTCGCCGACGAAGTCCCAGTTGCCGATGTTGTTGACGCTGTCCACCCGGACCGAGTCGACGCCCCGGTTCAGGATCCATTCGGCGATCACCGCCTTGTGGAACTGCCGGGCGGGTTCCAGCGTCCCGCGTTTGCCCTCCACCGGGTCGTACGCGTCGAGCCACCGGTGGTACGACCACAGGTCGCCGCCGAACGCGTA
This sequence comes from uncultured Actinoplanes sp., assembly GCA_964236515.1. Taxonomy (GTDB): domain Bacteria; phylum Actinomycetota; class Actinomycetes; order Mycobacteriales; family Micromonosporaceae; genus Actinoplanes. Next base: position 41,989 of record CAXSDA010000010.1, on the reverse strand, counting down.
CCGGTCGTCCTCGCCCGGGACGAAGAAGTCGCCGTACGCGATCTCCCGGTACGGCTGACGCTGCGCGAACGCCATCACCGCGTCGTAGGAGAACCGGATCCCGGCGTCGTGGCAGGCGTTCACCAGGTCGGCCAGCAGGCTCAGCGGCGCCGGCGCGAGCGTCCCCGACGGGAAGCCGAGGTCCTGGTCGGGCGCGGCGTAGTTGCTGGTCGAGTACCCCCACTCGCGGGTCACCCAGGTGTCCGCGATCGGCGTCAGCTCGAGCGTGGTGATGCCGAGGTCCCGCAGGTACGCCCGGCCGACCTCGAGCGCCCGCACCCCGCGCAGGTTGGCCGGCGCCGCGTCCGCGTCGACCAGCGCCCGGACGTCGGCGAACGTGCCGGTGGCAACCTCGCTGGCCCCTTCGCCGGTCCGCCGGGCCCAGGTGGTCGGCAGCTTGTAGTAGACGGTGCGGTTGTTCGGCGGCAGGTCCTGCGGGTTGCGCACGGTCACCGGCTCGGTGCCGTCGGGATCGCAGGCCACCAGTTCGCCGTCGCGCCACAACAGCACCCCGGCGGGCCAGCGGTCCTCGGCCGTGTACGGCGGGTCCAGCGCCGGCGACAGCTGCCGCCAGTCGACCGTCGTCGCGAACGGGTCGGTGCGGTGGATGCGGGCGCCGTGGCCGCCCGGATAGCTGTCGGTGACCTCGAACCAGTAGGCGTACGCCTGCCCGTCGTCCAGGTCGCACTCGTCCGCCGGCCGGACCCACAGGTCGGGCTGCCCGTCGGCCGGACGCAGGTCGAGCACGCGGTCGCCGAGCACCAGCCGCGGCGGCGGATCGGTGACCGCGGGCCGCCACAGCACGAACGCGGTCCGCCGCCGCTCGGCGATGTCCGGAGCGATCATCCGTACAGGATGGCCCGTCCGGACGCGGAGCCGCGAGGTTGAGACGGTTTGTCGACACGGCGGGGCGTATCCGGCGCCGGCCGACAGGTATTTGGGCTCCGGCTCACCCTTGGTGGACCCGTCACTGATGGTGACGATCCGCCCAGAGCTGAGCGCGCGTTCTCTGCGGCAGATGAGGACACGGGGCCTTGCCTTCTGAACGCTGCGGAATATGTTTTCTAGATGAGGCCGAACGAAGTCCGCGTCGTAGTCCGCAAGTTCGACGGACGGCTGCACTGGCATCACACTATGCGTCGCCTCGGAGAAGACGAGCACGGAGTCTGGCTGGGAAGTCCGATCGGAACGATCTACCACCGAGGAGACGAGGGGCCCATCTACGCCACAGCCGACCCTCGGGTCATGCTCTTTACACCCGGCGCATGGTGGACTGCGCTGTACTCCGCCGCGCCCGCGGAATGCGAGCTCTACTGCGACATCACCACACCGTCCACCTGGCCGAGCCCAGCGGAAGTCACGATGATCGACCTGGACCTCGACGTCTGGCGGAACCGCCCGGACGGTGTCGTTGAACTCCTTGACCAAGACGAGTTCGCCGCTCACCAACGGCAGTACGGATATCCTCCACCGGTCGTCAGCCAAGCGGCAGAAACGGCTGAGTGGCTAATGTCAGCCGTCCGGGATCGCTTGGAACCATTCGGCAACGCCTACAAACATTGGCTCAATAAAGTCTGACGCCACCGATCGAGCCTATGGGTGTCCCCCATCCGCTTGATGTTCCGGTCTCGGCAGCGAGTGCACTCAATTCGGAAGCGCGCACCGATCTTCCTGCCCTCAACCGGTTAGTGCCTACGGAGAGTGGCTTGACCTTGGGCTTCATCGGCGGCGATGGGCCAGCTTCAGCTGGTAAGCCGGGTGCTCAGTATGGGATGAGGATTCGTTGGCGCAGGAGGTCGAGGTTGGCGCGGCCGTACATGGCCCGTTTGAGTGCCTTGATGCGGTTGACCTGGCCTTCGACGGCGCCGGAGCTGTAGGGCAAGGTGAGTCCGGCGGTGACTGCTGCGTGGTCGCGGCGCAGGCTGGCCACGAGAGCGTGCAGGGCGGGCAGGTCTTCGGCTTCCACGGCGTGCATCCAACCGGCGAGGCGCTCGCCGCCAAGTTCGCGCATCATGGTCGCGAACGCGGCGACGTGCCGGCGCGCCGCCCGCAGGGCCGGGCAACGGGCAAGAATGCCGGTGAGCACCAAACTGTGGTCGGTGTCCACGTTCTCTGGCTTGGTCATGATCCAGCTGGCGATCCGTCGCGGTTTAGGTGGCGGCGCGGGCCTGGGTGCGGTGGCCGCAGGGCGTAGGGGTCGCAGGTAACGCTGCACGGTGCGCAGGCTGCCGCGCCAGCCGCGGGTGTGCAGTTCGGCGTGCAACACGGCGGCGTCGTTCAGTCCTGCGGCGCGGCGCTGGTGGATGTAGTCGGCGTAGTCGTCCAGCACGCTGGAACGGTGGATCGCCGGGGCGCGCAGGTCCTCGAGGTTCGCGGCCGCGTACCGCTGCACGGTGCGGAAACACTCGCCGAGCTGTCGGCTGATCGCGGTCAGCGAGTGTCCCTGTGCCCGCAGCTGCTGGATGGCGGCGTGCCGCTGCTGCTTGCGTGCCACTAACCGGCGGGGTTGGCCGTTGACATCGAGTGTGCGGTCCGGTGCGGGCGCAACGGAGTCGGCGACCGCCGGTTGCGGTGTTGGTTCAGCGAGGCAGCCGCGGTGGGCCCAGACGGTCTTCTCGGCCGCCGCGCCGAGGTTGGCCCACAGGTGGTAGCGGTCAGCGACCTGGACCGCTTCCGGTGCGCCGGTGCGCGCGCCGTCGGCGTAGGCGCCGCCGCGGTCCCGGCAGATGACCTGCACTCCGGGATGCGCTCGCAGCCAGGCGGCGAACGTTTCGGCGGTGAGTCCGGCGAGGACGTCGATCGGGCGGTGGGTGTCCATGTCGATCAGGATCGTGGCGTACACGTGCCCGCGCCGCAGCGCGAAGTCATCGACGCCCAGCACCCGCGGACCGACCTTCACCTCGGGCGCCGGCATGGCCGGTAGCAGCCGCAGCAGCGTCGAGCGGCTCACCGCGATCGCCGAACGGGCCGCCAGCCGGGTACCCGGACGGCCGGCCAGGGCCACCGCGATGGTCTGCAGGTAGATGGTGACCCGACGGCCACCGGCCGGCAGATCCGCCACCCGGCGTTGGTAACGGGCATGGACCCTCAGCGACGCGGTACCGCATCCCGGGCAAGTCGCCGAGGCCGCAACCGTGCGCGCCCGTACTTGGATGCCATGTTCGCTGTCGCTGACCTTCTCCATCCGTACCGCAGCCCGCCAGGGGAACAGTAGATCGGCAAACGTCGTATCGAGCACCCGAAGATCATCGACGAACGTCGCTTCAAGTCACGAGTCCACCAAAGTGAGCCAGAGCCGGTATTTGTCAGTGACCTTGCGGGCGCCCGTTCACCGTCCGGAATTGTGGAACGGGGGATTCTGATCTCCGCGAGATCACCCGCGTGTGACGAGGCCGGCCGGGCGCTCGGCGCGCGTTAGGTTGGCGGACATGACCACTACGATCGGTGTCGCCGTCGCCGGGTTCGGCTGGATGGGTCGCGTCCACACCCAGGCGTACGCCCGGGTCCCGCACCACTACCCGCAGCTCGGCCTGCGCCCCGAGCTGATCGCGGTGGCCGACGAGGCGCCCGGCCGGGCCGCCGAGGCCGCCGGGCAGTACGGCTTCGCCACCGCCACCACCGACTGGCGGGACCTGGCCGCCGACCCCCGGATCCGGGCGGTCAGCATCGCCGCGCCCAACTTCCTGCACCGCGAGATCGGCGCCGGGCTGGCCGCCGCGGGCAAGCACATCTGGATCGAGAAACCGGTCGGGCTGACCGCCGACGACGCCCGTGCGGTCGCCGCCGCCGTCCGCGACGCCGGCGTGCAGGGCGCGGTCGGGTTCAACTACCGCAACGCCCCGGCCGTGGAGGCCGCTCGGGAGCTCATCGCCGACGGCGCGCTGGGTCAGGTCACGCACGCCCGGTTCCGGCTGTTCAGCGACTACGCCGCGCACCCCCAGGGCGCGCTGTCCTGGCGTTACGAGCGGGCCCGGGGTGGCAGCGGCGTGCTCGGCGACCTGGCCGGGCACGGCGCCGACCTGGTCCGGTTCCTGCTCGGCGAGATCACCGAACTGGTCGCCGACACCGCCGTGTTCGTACCGCAGCGGGCCCGGCCGAGCGGGGCCACCGCCGGGCACACCCGGGCCTCGGGCGGCGAGATGGGCTCGGTCGAGAACGAGGACTACGTGTCCAGCCAGTTGCGCCTGGCCTCCGGGGCGCGGGTGGTGCTGGAGGCGAGCCGGGTCGCGGTCGGGGACCAGAACGCGTACGGCTTCGAGATTCACGGCACCAGGGGCGCGCTGCACTGGGACTTCCGGCGGCTGGGCGAGCTCGGCGTCAGCACCGGGGACGCGTACCAGGATCAGGCGGTGAGCACTGTCTACATCGGACCGGGGCACGGCGAGTACTCGGCGTTCCAGCCCGGTTCGGCCAACTCGATGGGGTTCGACGACCTCAAGGTGATCGAGGCGTACCGGTTCCTCCGCTCGATCGAGGAGAGCAAGCCGTACGGCACGACCCTCGACGACGCCGTCCGCAGCGCCGAGGTCCTCGACGCGATGACCGAGTCCGCGCGGACACGGAGCTGGGTGCACCTACCCTGATCGGCGCCGGGTGGCGCCGGCCGCGAGGTCGGCGTCGATCCGGGCGGTGGCGGTCAGCAACGGCGGCAGCAGCTCACTGGTCATCGCGTTCGGCGACGTCCGGCTGGCGTGCACCGACACGTTGACCGCGCCGGCCACGGCGCCGGTCCGGTCGTGGATCGGGGCCGCGATCGACCGCAGCCCTTCCTCCAGTTCCTGGTCGACCACGGCGTACCCCTGCCGGCGGACATTGCGCAGCTCGGTCCGGAGCGCGGCCACCGAGCGCACCGTCCTCGAGGTCAGCGGCACCAGCCGGACCCGGCCCAGGTACGCCTCGATCTGCTCGTCCGGCAGGGCGGCCACCAACACCCGGCCCATCGAGGTGGCGTACGCCGGGAATCGCGTCCCGACGCTGATCGCGACGGTCATGATCCGGCTGGTCGGCACCCGGGCCACGTACACGATGTCGTCGCCGTCCAGCACCGACACCGACGACGATTCGCGGACCTCGGCGACCAGCCGTTCCAGGTGCGGCTCGGCCACCTCGGGCAGCGACAGCCCGGAGAGGTACGCGTATCCGAGTTCGAGGATGCGGGGGGTCAGCGAGAACATCCGCCCGTCGCTGCGTACGTACCCGAGATCGGTCAGGGTCAGCAGGAACCGGCGGGCGGCGGCCCGGGTCAGGTCGCAGATCCGGGCGACCTCGCTGAGGGTCAGCTCGGGGTGGCCGGCGTCGAAGGCGCGGATCACCGCCAGCCCGCGTTCCAGCGACTGCACGTGGTGCGGTTCCCGGTCAGGGGAAAGGGCGGGATCGGCGTCAGTCATCGGCGTCGAGCGCTTCCCGGGCGATCCGGAAGGCCGAGTTGGCCGCGGGTACCCCGGCGTAGACGGCGGTGTGCAGCAGCACCTCGGCGATCTCGTCGTCGGTCAGCCCGTTGCGGCGGGCCGCGCGGACGTGCATGGGCAGTTCGTCGTGGGCACGCAACGCGGTCAGCACGGCCAGGGTGACGCAGCTGCGGGTGCGCCGGTCGAGCCCGTCCCGGGTCCACACGCCGCCCCACGCGTACCGGGTGATGAAGTCCTGGAAATCCGCGGTGAACGCGGTCGTCCCGGCGACCGCCCGGTCGACGTGGGCGTCGCCGAGGACCTCGCGGCGTACGGCCATCCCGGCCTCGTAGGTCTCGTCAGCCATTCAGGGCCTCCCGGATCAGTCGGTTCGCGGCGTCCGGCTGCTCGACGGTGGCCAGGTGGGCGGCGTCGGCCAGGACCTCGAACCGGCTGCCGGGGATCCCGGCGGCGATCCGCCGGCCCTGCTCGGGTGGCGTGGCCGGATCGTCGGCGCCGGACACCACCAGCGCCGGCGCGGTGATCCGGGCCAGATCGGGCCGCAGGTCCATGTCCCCGATGGCGGCGCACGCCCCGGCGTACCCGGCGGCCGGCGTGGCCGCGACCATGTCCCGCAGCCGCGCCACCGAAGTCGGGTGCGAGGCGGCCCAGCCGGGGGTCACCCACCGCGAGACCGCGGCCTCGGCCACCACGCCCACACCCTCGGCCTGGACCAGCGCCGCCCGGTCGGCCCACATCGACTTCGGCGGGAAGTACGCCGTCGTGCAGAACAGGGCGATCCGGCCGACCCGCTCGGGCGCGTGCGCGGCCAGCCACATCGCGGTCATCCCGCCCAGCGACAGCCCGCACACCTCGGCCCGGTCCACCCCGAGCCGGTCGAGCAGGGCGAGCGCGTCCGCGCCGAGGTCGGCCAGCGAATATCGGCCGCCGGGCGCGGGGGAGCGGCCGTGCCCGCGCGCGTCGTAGCGGATGACCCGCCGGTCGGTCAGCGCGGGCAGTTGCGGGTCCCACATGGACAGGTCGGCGCCGAGCGAGTTGATCATCAGCAGCGGCGGGCCGTCGCCGTCCACGCGGTGGTGGACCTCGACGGCGCTCATGCTTTCGCCGCCGTCAGGGCCCGGTCGATCAGGTCGCCGGCGTCGGCCATCGGCCCGTCGAGAGTCAGGTTGGCGCGCATCCGGTCCGGGTGCACCTCCAGGCGGCCGAGGCACTCCCGCAGCTGGAAGGCGGCCGAGCCGGTGCACTCGAGCAGGGCCCGCAGCGGCCGCCACTCGGCGTACCAGTTGCCGGCCGCGCGCTGGTGTTCCTGCGGCATCAGGCTCAGCAGCGTCGCCACCTCGCCCGGCGCCTGCGCGGCCGACGCGGCGGCCGACACCGCCCGGATCGGATTGTGTTTGTGCGGCATCGCCGACGATCCCCCTTCGGTTCCGGACTCGGTCAACTCGCCCACTTCGGTCTGCGCGGACAGGATCACGTCCCGGGCCACCTTCCCCGCCGCCCCGGCCGCGGCGCCGAGCGCGCCCGCCAGGTCGGCGATCCGGGTCCGCTCGGTGTGCCACGGCAGTTCGGGCTCGTCCAGACCCAGTTCCCGCGCGTACGCCCGGAGCAGAGCCGTCCCCCGGTCGCCGTACCGGGCCAGGTCACCGGCCGCCCCGCCGAGCTGGGCGGCCGGGCGGTACGCGGCCAGCGTCCGGCGGGCCCGGTCCAGCCCGTTCAGCCAACCGGCCGCGACCAGCCCGAACGACATCGGCGCGGCCTGCTGAAGCAACGTCCGCCCGGACACCACGGTCGCCCGGTGAGTATCGGCCAGGGCGGCGGCCGACCCGCACGCCGCGGCCAGATCCGCCACCAGGAGCGGCAGCGCCCGCGACACCACCAGCATGGCGGCCGTGTCGACGATGTCCTGACTGGTCGCTCCGAAGTGGACCTTTTCCTGCACCGGGGAGGGCACGGCGGCGCGAATTCGCGCCAGCAACGGCACCACCGGGGTTCCCGACGACGCCGCCTCGGCGCCGAGCTCGGCCGGCGACACGTCGAGCCGGGCGCAGGCGGCCACGATCTCGGCGGCGTCGGACGGGTCGATCAGGCCGACCCGCCCGGCGGCCACGGCCAGCGCCGCCTCGGCGTCCAGCATCGCCCGCAGCCACCCCCCGTCCCCGACGGCGCCCCGGACGGAACCGGCGGCGAGCACCCCGTCGAAGAGCCCGGGCTCAGAGGTCGAAGAAGACGGTCTCATCGAGTCCCTGCAGGTGGATGTCGAAGCGGTGGTCGCCGCCCTCGGGAGTGGCCAGAAGGGTGGCCCGCCGTCCGAGTGGCACCGATCGCAGCACCGGGTCGGTGTCGTTCGCCGGATCGCCGGCGAAGTAGATACGGGTCACCACGCGGTTGAGCAGGCCGCGGGCGAACACCGACACGTCGATGTGCGGGGCCTGCGGGCCACCGTCGGGCGCGGGCACCGGGCCGGGGCGGCGGGTGCGGATCGCGTACCGGCCGTCGTCGTCGGTGGCGCACCGGCCGAACCCGCGGAACGGTCCGCCGAACCGCCCGCCGGGATCGGCCTGCCAGGTCTCCACCAGCGCGTCCGGCACCACGGCGCCGGCGCCGTCGTACACGGTGCCCCGGATCCAGACGGCGCCGGGCGTCCCCGCCGGGACCACATCCGGGCCGTCCGGCCACGGCAGCCCGATGCCCAGGTACGGCCCGATGGTCTGCGACGGCGTCTCGAGCTCACTCATGCGGGGTCGCCCCGTCGCCGCGCAGCACGACGTCGAACCGGAAGCCGAGCGCCCACGAGTCGACGGTCGCCGACAGGTCGAACGCCGCGATCAGGGCTCGCCGGCCGGCCTCCGACGGCACCGAGTTGAAGATCGGGTCGTAGGCGAACAGCGGGTCGTCCGGGAAGTACATCTGGGTCACCAGGCGCTGGGTGAACCGCCGCCCGAACAGCGAGAAGTGGATGTGCGCGGGCCGCCACGCGTTGGGGTGGTTGCCCCACGGGTACGCGCCCGGCTTGACGGTGACGAACCGGTAGTGGCCGGTCGAGTCGGTCAGCGCCCGACCGAGCCCGGTGAAGTGCGGGTCGAGGGGCGCGTCGTGCTGGTCGACCCGGTGCCGGTAGCGGCCGCCGGCGTTGGCCTGCCAGATCTCGATGAGTGTGTCCGGAACCGCCCGCCCGTCCGAGTCGCGGACCTGGCCGTGCAGAACGATCCGCTGCCCCTGGGCCTCGCCGCCGTCCACCATCGTCAGGTCGGCGTCGGCGGCGGCGACGCGGCCCTCGCCCAGCACCGGCCCGGTCAGCTCGGTCATCGAGTGCGGCAGGAGGATCGGTTTCTCGCGGGGCGCGCGCAGCACCGTCGACCTGTAGTCCGGGTAGCGAAGGGGCGGGTTCACGGCTCGTCCTTTCCGGTGAGGGCGCGCACCACCGCCAGCTCGTCTGCGGTGGGCGCCGGCGTTCCGGCGAGATCGGGAGCGATCGCCAGGGGCCATCCGGTGGCCTCGCGGGCCTTCTCGGCGGTGACCCCGGGGTGCAACCGGGTCATCGTCAGCTCGCACGTCGCCGGGTCGGGTTCGAGGACGCCCAGGTCGGTGATGACCAGCACCGGGCCGCGCCCGCGCAGGCCCAGCCGCTCCCGGTCGCCGGGACCCCGGCCGAACCCGACCGAGGTGACGAAGTCGACCCGTTCGACGAACGTGCGGGGGCTCTGCCGGACGATCACGATGACCCGGACACAGGACGCGGCGATCTCGGGTGCGCCGCCCGCACCCGGGAGCCGCACCGTCGGGTGGCGGTAGTCGCCGATGACGGTGGTGTTGATGTTGGCGAACCGGTCGATCTGGGCGGCGCCGAGGAAGCCGACGTCGACCCGGCCCGGCTGCAGCCAGTAGTTGAACATCTCGGGCACGCTCACCACGGCATCGGCGGTCTCGGCCAGGATTCCGTCGCCGATGGACAGTGGCAGCCGGTCGGGTCGGGCGCCGATCGTGCCCGACTCGTACACCAGGACCAGATCGGGGGCGTGGGTGCGGCGGGCCACGTTGGCCGCGGTGCTGGGCAGCCCGATCCCCACGAAGCACCGTACGTTGTCGGTCAGCTCGCGCGCCGCGGCCACCGTCATCATCTCGTCCGCGGTCCAGTTCACGCCCGTACCCCGTCCAGCCAGGCGGTGAAGGAGGCGCGGTCGGCGCTGATCGCGTCCCACCGCCGGTAGTAGTCGTTGTCGCGGTCGCTGAACCCCTGGGCGTACGACGGGTGCGCCCCGCCCGGCACGTGCGCAACCCGGGTCACCGCCCAGGACGGCAGCACCACCGCGCCCGGCACCGGCGTCAGCTCGTCCACCACTTCCTCGACCGTGACCAGCGACCGGGCCGAGCCGAGCACGACCTCCTTGTGGACGCCGGTGATGCCCCAGAACTGGACGTTGCCGGCCCGGTCGGCGCGCTGCGCGTGCACGATGCCGACGTCCGGGTTGAGGGCGGGCACCGCGGTCAGCACCTCGCCGGTGAACGGGCAGGCGATCGGCTTGACGGTGTCGGTGTAGGTGGGCAGGTCGGTCCCGGCGTACCCGCGCAGCACCGCGAACGGCAGCCCGGCGGCCCCGGCGGCGTACCGGTTGGCCATCCCGGCGTGACTGTGCTCCTCGATGTCGAGGGGCCCGGGCCACGCGTTCTGCACCGCGTCGCGGAACCGGTGCAGCGACCCGACCCCCGGGTTGCCCGCCCACGAGAACACCAGCTTGGCCGCGCAGCCGGCCCCGATGAGCTGGTCGTAGACGATGTCCGGGGTCATCCGGACCAGGGTCAGCCCGCGGCGGCCCTGCCGGATGATCTCCTGCCCGGCGGCCACCGGGATGAGGTGCGTGAAGCCCTCCAGGGCCACCGTGTCGCCGTCGTGCACGAGTTCGGCGACCGCGTCGGCCAGCGCAACGATCGTCATACGTCCCATCCCACGTAATTCTCGGCCAGGGTGGTCGCCATGGCGGCCGAATCGGTCACGTAGGCCAGCTCGGCCACCTGCAGCTTGTGGGCGAACCCGTCGTCGTCCGGGCGCCGGTGCAGCATGGTGGTCATCCAGCTGGAGAACCGCTGCGCCCGCCACACCCGGGCCAGCCGCTGCCGCGAGAAGTCGTCGAGGAGCCGGTCGTCGCCGTCGCGGTAGTGCGCGATCAGCCCGGCGGCCAGCAGCGACACGTCGGCCACGGCCAGGTTCAGGCCCTTGGCGCCGGTCGGCGGGACGATGTGCGCGGCGTCCCCGGCCAGGAACAGCGGCCCGTACCGCATGGGCTCGGTGACCAGGCTGCGCATCGGCGTGACACCTTTCTCCAGCACGGGGCCGCGGGTCAGCTCGAACCCGTCGTCCGTGGCCAGCCGGACCGTCAGCTCGTCCCAGATCCGCTCGTCCGGCCAGTCGCCGGGGTCGGTGTCCGGCGGCACCTGCAGATACATCCGGATGATCTCCGGGGTACGCATGCTGTGCAGCGCGAAACCGCGGTCGTGCCGGGCGTAGATGAGCTCGTCACTGCTCGCCGGGGCCCGGGCCAGGATGCCCAGCCAGGCGTACGGATACTGCCGCTCGTAACGGGTCAGGACCCCGGCCGGCACCGCCGCGGCGGCGACCCCGTGGCCGCCGTCGCACCCGGCCACGAAGTCGCAGACCAGTTCGGTGCCGTTGTACCGGACGGCTGGGCCGTCGAGGTCGACCGCGGTGACCTCGGCCTCGAACTCCACGGGCAGGCCACTGGCGAGCCGGGCCGCGATCAGGTCCTTGACCACCTCCTGCTGCCCGTACACGGTGATGGTCTTCCCGGTCCGCTGCTGGAGGTCGATGCGGTGCCGGGCGCGGTCGAAACGCAGCTCGATGCCGCGGTGCACCAGGCCCTCGCGCCGCATCCGCGCGCCGACGCCGATCCGTTCCAGCAGGTCGGCGGTGCCGTGCTCGAGCACGCCGGCCCGGACCCGGTGCTCCACGTACGCCCGGGACCGGCGCTCCAGGATCACCGTGGAGATCCCGGCGTTCTCCAGCAACCGCCCGAGCACCAGCCCGGCCGGCCCGGCGCCGACGATCCCGACCTGCGTCCGCGGCATCAGAACGGGAACTGCTTCGGCTTCTGCTGCAACGTGATCCAGCGCAGGTCGGTGAACGCGTCGAGGACCGCCCGGCCACCGAACCGGCCGTACCCGGAGTCGCCGACGCCGCCGAACGGGGCGGTCGGCTCGTCGTCCACCGACTGGTCGTTGACGTGGGCGATGCCGGTCCGCAGCCGGCGGGCCACGCCCAGGCCGCGGATCTGGTCGCGGGTCACCACACCGGCGGTCAGGCCGTACGGGCTGTCGTTGGCGATCGCCACCGCCTCGTCCTCGCCGTCGACGGTCAGCACCGTGCACACCGGCCCGAAGATCTCCTCGGTGTGGATCCGCATGTCCGGCGTGACCCCGGCCAGCACCGTGGCCGGGTAGTGGGCGCCGTCCGGCACGCCGCCGCCGGCCAGCACCCGCGCGCCTCCGGCGGCCGCCTGGTCGACCAGCCCGGCCACCCGCTGGGCGGCGTCCGCGCTGATCAGTGGCCCGATCACGGTGCCCGGGTCGGCCGGGTCACCGCCGGGCAGACCCTTGGCCTTGGCCGCCAGGCGTTCGGCGAAGTCGCCGGCGATCGACTTGTCGACCAGGATCCGGTCGGCCGACATGCAGATCTGGCCCGAGTTCATGTACGCCGCGAACGCCACCGCGTCGACCGCGTAGCCGATGTCGGCGTCGTCCAGCACGAGCACGTTGTTCTTGCCGCCGAGTTCGAGCACGGCCGGGGTCAGATGACGGGCGGCGATCTCACCGATCCGCCGGCCGACCGCGGTGGAGCCGGTGAAATTGACCCGCCGCACCCGGCGGTCGCCGATCAGCGTCTCGGCGATGGCGGCGGCGTCGGCCCGGTCGTTGGTCAGCACGTTGAGCACGCCCGCCGGCAGCCCGGCGTCGGTCAGCGCGTCGGCAATGAACAGCGCGCAGGCCAGCGGCGCCTCCTCGCTGGCCTTGACGACCACGGTGTTGCCGACGGCGAGGGGCCCCGCCACTGCGCGGGTGCCGAGGATGATCGGCGCGTTCCACGGGGCGAACGCGGCCACCACCCCGGCCGGCTGCCGGACGGCCAGGGACATCATGTCGGGGTTGTCGGTGGCCAGCACCTCGCCGATCGGGGCGGTGGTCAGCGCGGCGGCCTCGCGGAGCATGTTCGCGGCCAGCCCGACGTTGAACATCGACCAGCCGAACGTGCCGCCGGTCTCCCGGCCCATCAGCGCGGCCGCGTCGGCGGCGCGTTCCTCGAGCAGGTCGGCCGCCCGGTTCAGGATCTTGCGGCGCTGGGTCGGTGGGGTCGCCGACCAACCGGCGAAAGCGGCGTCGGCGGCGTCGACGGCCCGGGTCACGTCCTCGGGGGCAGCCGCGGCCACCTCGGCGATGACCTCGCCGGTGTGCGGGCTGACGTCCTCGGTGGTCCGGCCGCCGGCCGCCGCCACGTGTTCCCCGTTGATCAGAAGAGCTCGCTGGTCGGGCATGATCCACCTCCGCGACAAGATGTTCGCATGGCGCACATCCGTTCACCATGGCAACATCGCTGAAACGTTAACCGTGCCGTGGGTGATGCGCAACGGTGACCACTCGCGGATAGCGTGCGGTGGATGAGCAAGCGGGGGCTCGTTTCGGTGGTTCTGGTGCTGGCGGTCGGGGCGGCGGTGACCGTGTACCGACACCACGATCGGCCGGCGCGGCCGGATGTGGCCGCGGTGGCCGGGTCGGCCGGGGTCGAGGCGGCCGGTGCGGCCGCCGCCGGGCTGCTCGACGACCGGATGGCCACGATCACCGCCTTCGCCGTCGACATGACGCCGGTGGCCACGTCGGTCCGGGACGTCTGCGTCAGCCGGCCGGGCGGCGGTGCGGCCGGGTCGTACGGGCCGGTCACCTGCACCCGTACGGTCACGCGGTACTTCTCGTTCGGCGGCACGGTGCCGCCCCGGCGGGCCGGCTGGGACGCCGCGCTCCGGGCCGCCGGCTGGGCGGGCGACGAGCCGGCGGACCCGGCCGACTGGCGGTTGCCCCTGGTCTACAGCGACGCCGCCGATCACCTCAGCCTCGGAGTCGGGTGGGAGCAGCGGCCGCAGTGGCCGACGTTCTGGGATCCACAGGAGACCCACACCGGTGACCTCCTCCACGTCCGGGCCGACCAGCCGGTCGATGCCGGCGCCACGGCGGCGGCGGTGTATCGCGACTCGCCGTTCATGGCCCTGGCCATGCTGCAGATCACGTACTACGACGGCGGCGGGCGATCGTAACCGGACCGGATCACCACGGAATCGAATGACGTCACGGTCCCGCGCGTCCTGGCAACGGTGTCCGTCGATACCATGGCGGCCGTCGTAACGGCCCCCCGCGCCTCGGCCTTTACGGCCATGGCGGTGCGGCCGGCCTCGTACTACAACGACATGGTCAGTCCGACGCGGACGCCTCGGGGCGGCGCCGGTGGCTGATCAATGGCGATCAAGGAGAGCATTTCGTGCGTCGTACCCTGTACAAGTCCGCCGCTGTCGCTCTGGCCCTCGGCTCCGTGGGACTGGTGTCGCCGTGGAGCTGGGCCGGGGACGATCCGGGGCCGCACGTCTTCGGCATCCCGCGGGACGATTCGGTGCCCGATCCGGCCGGCGGCTGCGGCGTGGCCGCACCCGACCCGGTACCCGACGGCCAGCCGATCGTCGTCGCCCTCCCGCCCGGTCCCGGCTTCACCGTCGGGCAGCTCCCGGCGCTGTGGTGGAAGAACCCGCCTTACGGCGACTCCGGCTGGCAGCTGTCCCTGCGGGGTTTCATGTGGCTTCCGTCGCTCGCCCACCGCGCCTACAACGACGGGCAGCACGAGTCGCTGAACGCGCTGGTCGAGCAGCTGCTGGCGTTCCACTCGCAGAACCCCGACCCGGGTACGGGCACCACCCTCAGCACCACCCAGGCCAACGCCTGGGGCTGGGACGAGGGCACCTCGATGCGCCGCCTACTGGCCGAGAACTGCCTGTACATGCTGACCAAGGACCCCCGGCTCACCGCGCCGATGCTGGCCGACATCGCGGTCCAGTTCGGCCCCCGGTTCTACGGGCCGCCCAACCACGCCGTGCACAACCACGGGACGATGGCCGACCGGGCCAACCTGGTCGCGGCCAGGCTGCTGGGCCGTAAGGACATCCAGAACAAGGTGGTCGCCCGGCTGGAGGCGAACGCGCCGGCCGCGTTCACCGCCGCCGGCACCAGCAAGGAGCAGTCCTCCGGCTACCACGTCTTCAACATGCAGCTGTGGGGCTGGGTTGCCGACGATCTGCAGGCCCGTACGGGCGCGGGCGACCCGGCGCGGGCGACCCGCACGTGCTCGCGATCCGGTCCGAGGTCGCCAAGGCCACCAAGGTCAGCCAGTGGCTGACCCAGCCCGACGGGAACCTGGCGGTGTTCGGGGACGCCTTCGCCGACAAGGGCTACCCGGCCCCCACCCGGACCGACAAGATGTTCCGGGACGACGCCGCCGGGGTGATCGTGGGCCGGTGGTCCTGGACCGACCCGAACACGTCGTACTACCTCCTGCGGTACGGTCCCAAGCGCTGGGCGCACGGCCAGCCCGACCGGGGCGGCGTCACCTGGGCCGCCAACGGCGTCCGGGTCCTGGTCAATCCGGGCCGCGCCCCCTACGACCCGGCGGGCAACTACAAGGCCTGGGCCGCCGCGCCGAGCTCGCACAACGTCGCCACGGCCGACAAGGGGACGTACACCGACTCCACCTCCAGCGTCGTCACCTGGAGCAACTCCAAGGCGTCCTGGCAGTCCTGGTCGATCACGGACAGGCTCTGGGGCGTCAAGCACGTCCGGACGACGTCGGTGCTGCGGGACACGCGCAGCCTGGTCGCCACCGACACCTTCGACGGCGGCGCCGCCTTCCACCAGTTCTGGCACCTGGACCCGAGCTGGGTCCTGGCGAGCAGCACCGGCACGAAACTGACCTTCAAGTCCGGCGCCCACACGCTGACCGTGACGACCGGCGGCACGGCGACGGTGCAGCGCGGCGCCACCCGCCCGGTCGCCGGATGGAACTTCCCGGCCGACGCCACCCGCGTCCCGGCCGCCCAGATCCAGATCGCGGGCAAGGGAACGGTCACCACGACCTTCGTGGTCAGCTGAGACTCAGGCCCGCATCACCGAGGCGATCGGGATGCGGGCCGCCCGCAGCGCCGGGACGAAACCGCCGAGCAGCCCGGCGACCAGCCCGGCGACCACGCCGGCGACCCCGGCCTGCCACGGGAACCGGACGTCGTGCAGCATCGGCTCGCTCGACCCGGCCAGCGCCGAGACGACCCGCAGCGCGACCGCGCCGGTGCCGATCGCCGCGGCCGCGGTGAGCAGGCCGGTCAGCAGCGTCTCGGCCAGCACGATGCCGGCCAGCAGGGTCCGCGGTGTGCCCACCGCCCGGCGCAGCGCGAACTCCTCGACCCGCTCGCCGACCGTGGCCAGCCCGACGTTGAGCACCCCGGCGGCGCCGATCACCAGCACCAGCCCGGCCATGGCGAGGAAGATCCAGCGCACCAGCGCCAGCTGCTTCTCCTGCTGCTTGCGCGACTGCACCCGGTCGATCGACACCGGGAGCCCGGCCGCCCGCAGCTTGCCGGTCAGCACCTTCGCCACCGGCGTGGACTCCGCCAGCAGCACCTCCAGATCCCCGCCGACGCTCGGATCGGACGTCACGCCGGGTGGCAACCAGGTCTTCAGCTCATCCATCCGGACGTACGCCCGGGGCTCGGTGTTGCCGTCGTCGACCACGCCGACGAACTGCGGCGTGACATCCTGCGCGGCGCCGGTCACGTGCATCTGGGCCGGCACGTGGTAGCGGGTGAACGCCTTCGCCGCCTCCTCGTTGAGCACCAGCCGCGGCGCCAACGCCGGCAGGGTGCCGAAGTCGAGCCAGCGACCGGACCGCGCCCGGTACGGACGGAACGGCCGTACGTCCGCGGTCAGCGCCGTCAGCCGCAGCTCCACCGCCTGCCCTTTCGGCCCCGTCTCGTCGCCGCCCCAGTCCTCGTCGAGGGGCGAGCCGTTCGGGTTCACCGGCGTCACCCCGGGCTCGCCGATGATGGCCGAGAACGACATCAGCGCCACCGCGTCGGTCCGCCCGGCCACCGTGTCGAGGGCGATCGCGGCGCCCTCGGCCGGCACGTCCGCCCGCTGGATCCCGTCGATGCCCTCGGTCAGGTCGGAGTCGGCCAGCAACGCGTTCGCGGCGATGCTGGCCCCGGCCTGGACGACCACCACCGCCAGCACGCCGAGGAACAGGCTGACCATGGACAGCAGGGTGCGCAGCTTGCGGGCGCGGATACCCTGCACCCCGATGATCAGCGCCGAGCGAAGCCGGCCGGAGAACCGCCTCACGCGGGTTCCGTACCGGCCGGCACCCGCTCGGTCAGCACGCCGTCGACCAGGTCGAGGGTGCGGTCCATCCGGGCGGCGTGGTCGCGGTCGTGGGTGACCAGCACCAGCGCGCAGCCACGGGTGGTCGCGGCCAGCAACGCGTCGATCACCGCGGTGCCGGTCTCGATGTCCAGCGCCCCGGTGGGCTCGTCGGCCAGCAGCACCTTCGGGTTGCGGACCAGCGCCCGGGCGATCGCCACCCGCTGCTGCTCGCCCCCGGACATCCGGGCCGGCCGGGTCTTCGCCAGGTGGGCGATCCCGACCTGGTCCAGGGCCGCCAGCGCCCGGACCCGGCGTTCCCGGCGGGGCAGCCAGCCCTGCCCGTTGACCAGCGCCATCGCCACGTTCTGGGCGGCGGTCAGGTGCTTGAGCAGGAAGAACCGCTGGAACACGAACCCGAAGTGCGAGCTGCGGAGCTTGCTCGCGGTCCGTTCCGGCAGCCGGGTGATGTCCCGGCCGTCCAGCGTGTACGTACCGCCGTCGGCCCGGTCGAACAGCCCGATGACGCTCAGCAGCGTGCTCTTGCCCGACCCGGACCGCCCGACCACGGCCACACTCCGGCCGGCGTCCACAGTCAGGTCGACCCCGTCCAGCACCGTACGGACCGGATTCTGGCCTTTGAGCACCTTGGTGACACCGGACAGCTCGATCATCGCGGTCACCCCGGGCCGCCCGACGGGTTCGTGCCCGGCGCCGGCGCGCCCTCCGGCAGATCCGGCCCCGGCACGGCCACCGTCTCGTCGCCCTTGAGCCCGGACTTGATCTGCACGAATTTGCCGTCGGTGAGGCCCAGCACGACGTCCACGGTCTTCCGCTGCTGATCAGCGTCGAGGACGTCGACCTTGCCCCGGCCCTGGGTGCCGGCCACCGCTTCGACCGGCAGCGCCAGCACACCCGCCGCCTTGGCCGTGACCACGGTCAGCGTCACCGTGGCGCCGTTGATCAGCTTCACCTTGCGGCCGGCGGTGCAGACCAGCCGCAGCCCCGTCGGCTCGGAGCCGCCGGCGTCACTCGTGCCCGCGTCGGCCGCCGGCGCCTCGCCCGCCGCCCCGCCCGCGGCCGACGACGACACGGACGGCGCCGGTTCCGGGATGGTGCCCGACGGCAGCGCCGCTATCGTGCCCAGCGGCGTGCACGGGAACGGGCCCGGCCCGTTCTTGATCTGCCCCTGCACCGACGTGGCCGCACCGGAGAGCCGGTACGCCATGTCGCTGTCGATGTCGGCCGCGATGCCGTAGCCCGCGTGCCGTGCCGACACGATCGGCATCCCCGCGGTGACCTGCGCGTGGTCGTCGAGCAGCCGCCCGGCCAGCGTCGAGCCGGGCGGGATGGTCACCCGGTACGGTGAGCCCCCGGCCCACACCGACGCCACCCAGACCGGCTCCGTGGCCGGGGTCGCCGACGGCTGCCGGTCGACGTACCGGACCTCGCCCGAGGCCGGGGCGACGATGCCGAAGACCGGGTCGATGGTCACCTTGCCGGTCAAGCTGACCTGGTTGACCACGTCCCGCTTGACCGGCTTGACGGTGGTCAAAACGGTTCCGCGGGCGACCAGCCCGGGCGTACCGGACGGGTCGCCGGACTTCGTGCAGCCGGCCACGGCGGCCAGCGCCACGGCGGCGGCCACACCGGCCACGAGCCTTGGTCGAAGCACCGGCCCTCCTTGGTGATCATCGATCCCCGTACGTGCCCGGAGACGGTACCGGTCCGGCGCAAGGTCCGGATCAGTGGTCTGCGTCGCACCCGCGGCGGCGTCCGGTGGGTGAGGATGGGAGCGTGACCAACCAACGCCAAGCCCTGGTCGTCCGCGGTGGGTGGTACGGCCACCAGCCCGTCGAGGCCACCGAGCTGTTCATCCCGTTCCTCAAGGACAACGGTTTCACCGTGCGGGTCGAGGACTCGCCCGAGCCGTACGCCGAGGAGACGTACATGTCCTCCGTCGACCTCGTCGTCCAATGCATGACCATGTCGACGATCGAGAAGCCGCAGCTGGCCGGCCTGATCGCCGCGGTCGAGGGCGGTGCCGGGTTCGCCGGGTGGCACGGCGGCATCGCCGACTCGTACCGCGACAGCTCCGACTACCTGCAGTTCGTCGGCGGCCAGTTCGCCACCCACGCCGCCCGCTGCGGTCCGGCGGAACGGACCGGCGAGCAGTCCGACAACTACGTCCGGCACACCGTCGAGATGACCGCGGCCGGGCGCGAGCACGAGATCACCGCCGGGATCGGCGACTTCGAGCTGGAGACCGAGCAGTACTGGGTGCTGTCCGACGACTACAACGACGTGCTGGCCACCACGACCACCGCCACCCGCCCGTGGGGCGCATGGCACCGGCCGATCACCGCGCCGGCGGTCTGGACCCGGCAGTGGGGTTCCGGGCGCATCTTCGTCGCCACGCCGGGCCACCGGGTCGAGATCCTCGATGACCCGAACGTCCGGACGATCATCGAGAGGGGACTGCTGTGGGCGGCCCGCTGAGGCCGAGCCCGTTGCGCGTGGGCATCGTCGGCGCCGGAAAGATCAGCGGTCAGTACAGCGAGACCATCACCGCCCACCCGTCGCTGGCCGTGGCGGCCGTCGCCGACCTGGACACCGCGCGGGCGCAGGCTCTGGCCGACGCGCACGACGGCGCCCGGGTGCTCCCTCTGCACGACCTCTACGCGGCCGACCTGGACGTGGTGCTCAATCTGACCACGCCGGCCGGGCACGCGCCGATCGCGCTGGCCGCCCTGGCCGCGGGCAAGCACGTGTACGGCGAGAAGCCGCTCGCCCTCGACGCCGCGCAGGGCCGGTCGATCGTGGCGGCCGCGGAGGCCGCCGGGTTGCGGGCGGCCTGCGCGCCCGACACCGTGCTGGGCACCGGGGTGCAGACCGCGCGGGCCGCGGTCGACGCCGGGCTGATCGGCAGGCCGCACGCCGCGACCGCGTTCATGACCACGCCCGGGCACGAGCGCTGGCACCCCGATCCCGAGTTCTACTACCAGCCCGGCGGCGGGCCGCTGCTGGACATGGGCCCGTACTACCTGACCTCGCTGGTGCACCTGCTCGGCCCGGTCCGCCGGGTGGTCGCGCTGGCCTCCCGTTCCCGCGCGAGGAGAACCATCGGCAGTGGCCCGCGCGCCGGCACGTCGTTCCCGGTGGGCATCGACACGCACACCACCGGGCTGCTCGAGCACGAGTCGGGCGCCCTCACCACGATGATCATGAGCTTCGACACGTGGGCTGCCCAGCTGCCGCGGATCGAGGTGTACGGCGCGGACGGCTCGCTCAGCGTCCCCGACCCGAACTATTTCGCCGGCGACGTCTCGCTCTACACCGGCGCCGCCCCGGAGTGGCAGGTGCTGCCCCCCTCGGCCGGGTACGTCGCCGGCGGCCGCGGCATCGGCCTGCTCGACCTGCACGACGCCCTGGCCGGCTCCCGCCCGCACCGCGCCTCGGCCGAGGTCGCCCTGCACGTCCTCGACGTCATGGAGTCCATGCAGTCGGCCGCGGCCACCGGCGCCGCCGTCGACGTGACCACCACCTGCGACCGCCCGGCCGCGATCGACCGGCTCCTCCAGAGCTGACGTCATCGCCAGGGCAGCGGTAGGGTCGGGCGATGATTGCCCCGGCGCCCGGGCTGTACCGCAGCGGGCTGACCGACAGCAGCCGGTGGGCGGCGTTCGACCTCCGGCCGGGCGACATCGTGATCAGCACGCCGTCGAAGTGCGGAACGACGTGGATGCAGATGATCTGCGCGCTGCTGATCTTCCGGAGCGCAGACCTGCCGGCGCCGCTGACCAGTCTGTCGCCGTGGCTGGACATGCGGCTGTGCCCGCCGGCCGACGTCCGGCGCCGGCTGGAGGACCAGACGCATCGGCGGTTCATCAAGACCCATACCCCTCTCGACGGCCTGCCCCGGGTGGACGGCGTCTCCTACGTGGTGGTGGGCCGCGATCCGCGCGACGTCGCCGTTTCCACGGATCACCACCGCGCCAATCTGAACCGTGATCGCATCGAGTCGATGCTGCCGCCGGCCCGGACGCCGACGATCCGACCGGACGATCAGCGCGAGCGGCTCCTGCAGTGGATCCGGGACGACCGGTCGCCGGCCACGAATCTCGACTCGCTTCGTGCCGTCGTCGAGCACCTGGCCGGCGCTTGGTCCCGGCGCCACGACCCCGCGGTCGTCCTCCTGCACTTCGCTGACCTCGGCCGTGATCTGGAGGGGCAGATGCGGACCCTTGCCGGGCGCCTGGACATGGCCGTGCCGGAGACGCGGTGGCCGGCTCTGGTGGACGCGGCGACGTTCGAGCGGATGCGCGAGCGGGCGGCGGACCTCGTCCCGGACGAGCGGCTCGGCCTGTTCACCGACCGGCCGGCGTTCTTCCGTTGCGGGCGGTCGAATCAGTGGCGCGGAATCCTGACCGGCCGTGACCTGGACGAGTACCAGCGGCGCCTGCATTCGCTTGCGCCGCAGGACTGCGCCCGCTGGCTCGAGGCGGGCGGCTGACCTCAGCCGGGGCCGTACGCCGCGCGGATCGCCTCGAGCAATTCGGAAAGTTCGGCCGGGGGGTCGTCGCGCCACCAGGCCAGGCGGACGACAATGGGCGGGGCGTCGCGGACCGGGCGGTAGGCGACGCCCGGCCGCGGGTTCTGGTGGGCCGTCGCCTCAGCCGTGACGCCGACCGCCTGCCCGGCCGCGATCAGCGTCAGCCACTCGTCCAGGCTGTGCGACGCCCGGAACACCGGCGGTGCGGGCCACAGCTCGGCCGTGGTGGTGCCGGTACGGTCGTCCACCGCGACCGTGAACCGGGCCACCTCGGCGAGCGTCACCGAGCGCTTGCGGGCCAGCGGATTGTCGGTGGCGACGGCGGCGAACCGGCGTTCGGTGCCGACCCGGGCGCTGGTGAAACGGGCGGTGGTGAACCGGGTGTCGCGCAACGCGTGCCGGACGACGGCCACATCGGCCGAGCCGTCGCCCAGCCCCGACCGTCGGATCGTTGGCGTGCACGAAGACCAGCGGCAGGGCCGGATGAGCCGCCGACCACGCCTTCTGCACCCGCCGGGTGTGCTTGCCGAGCGCGGCCCAGGCGTACCCGACGCGGATCTCGGACCGCGCCCGCTCGGCCAGCCGCCGCAGGTGGGCCAGGTCGTCGAGCACCCGGCGGGCCTGCGGCAGGATCCGGGTGCCGGCCGCGGTCAGCGCCACGTGCCGGGTCGTGCGCTGCACCAGCCGTACGCCCAGGGTGGTCTCCAGCGCGGCGACCGTGCGGGAGACGGCGGCCTGGGACACCCCGAGCTGCCCCGCCGCGCCGGTGAACGTGCCCGCGTCGGCCAGCGCGACCAGCGCCGCCAGGTGCCGGATCTGCACATCCATACGCCCAGCGTATAGATCACGCACCGCCGGTATTTCCGGGCCGCCCGGTGCGGGGCCGACCGTGGAGGCATGAAGAACCGGATCCTGGCCCTGCTCGCCGGGGGCGCCGCCAACCAGATCGGCGCGGCCGCGGGCGCGCACGCGTTCCCGGCGATCGGAGTTCCCGGCGTCGTCGCCGTCCGCCAGCTCGTCGCGGCCGCGGTGCTGCTGCCGGTGGCCCGCCCGAACCCGCGCCGGATGACCTGGTCCCAGTGGTGGCCGGCGCTGCTGCTGGCGCTGATCTTCGCCGTGATGAACCTGAGCCTGTACTTCGCCGTGTCCCGGATCGGGCTCGGTCGGGCGGTGACGCTCGAGGTACTCGGGCCGCTGGCGGTCGGGCTGGCCGGCTCCCGCTCCCGGACCGACCTGCTGTGCGCGGTCGCGGCCGGCGCCGGGGTGTACGTGCTGGTGCTGCCCGGCCCGTCCAGTGACCTGCCCGGTGTCGGCTCGGCGCTGCTGGCCGCCATCTGCTGGGCGGCGTACATCCTGGTGAACCGCGCGGCCGGCCGGCGCCTGCCCGGCCTGCAGGCGACCGCCGTGGCCGCTTCGCTGTCGGCGCTGCTCTACCTGCCGGTCCTGGCCGGCCTGCTCGCTTCGGGGCGCCTCGGCGGCGCCGCGCTGGGCTACGCGATCGGCGCCGGCGTGCTCAGCTCGGCCATCCCGTACGCAATCGACCTGATCGCGCTGCGGCACGTGCCGGCCCGGTTCTTCGGCTTGTTCTCCAGCGCCCACCCCGTGCTGGCCACCGCGGCCGGCGCGGTCCTGCTCGGTCAGCGCCCGGTCGCCCACGAGTGGGCGGGCATGACCCTCGTCATCACCGCCAACGCCGCCTCGGTGCTGGCCGCAGGCGCCGCGGGCCGAGGAACGGCCGGCCGGGGAGTCCGTCCCCGACTCCCCAGCCGGCCGTCGTCGTGGTGCCGGCCGTGCGTCAGGCGCCCCAGCCGGCCTGCTGCCCGCCGACCCGGCCGGCGACGATCTCCTCCTGGTAACCGCTGCGCTTGTACGCCGCGACTGGGTCGGGGTCGAGGCCGGCGTCGGCGCGGACCTCGGCCAGCAGCGGCCGGACGTCGGTGTTGTAGGCGTCCATCAGCACCGCGTTCGCGTTCAGCACCTCGCCCGCGGCCTGCGCCGCCTTGAGCGCGTCCCGGTCGACCAGCAGCGCCTTCGCCGTGGCCTCCTGGACGTTCATCACCGAGCGGATGATCGCCGGGATCTTGGCCTCGATGTTGTGGCACTGATCGAGCATGAAATTGATGCCGTACGCCGGATCCAGCGCGCCGCCCCGCACGATCTCGTTCATGATGCGGAACAGCTGGAACGGGTCGGCGGCGCCGGCCATCAGGTCGTCGTCGGCGTAGAAGCGGCTGTTGAAGTCGAACGCGCCCAGTTTTCCCTGCCGAAGCAGGAACGCCACGATGAACTCGATGTTGGTGCCGGGGGCGTGGTGGCCGGTGTCGATGCAGACGACCGCCCGTTCGCCCAGCTCGACACAGTGCACATAGGACGTGCCCCAGTCGGGGATGTCGGTGGCGTAGAAGGCCGGCTCGAACAACTTGTACTCCAGCAGCAGCCGCTGGTGCTCGCCCAGCCGGCCGTACACCTCGCGCAGGGCCGCGGCCATCCGGTCCTGGCGGTCGCGCAGGTCGTCCTGCCCGGGGTAGTTCAGGCCGTCGGCGAACCAGAACTTCAGGTCCTGCGAACCCGTACGGTCCATGATGTCGACCGCTTCGAGCAGCTGGTCGGTGGCCTTGCGCCGGATCTTCGCGTCCGGGTTGGTGACCGAGCCCAGCTTGTAGTCGTCGTCCTGGAACACGTTGGTGTTGATCGCGCCGATCTCCACCCCCAGTTCCTGCGCGTACGTCCGGAGCGCGCCGTAGTCGCCGACCGCGTCCCACGGGATGTGCAGGGCGACGCTCGGCGCCACACCGGTGTACTTGTGTACCTGGGCGGCGTCGGCGATCTTCTCCTGCGGAGTCCGCGGGACACCCGCCTGGGCGAACACCTTGAACCGGGTGCCGGAGTTGCCGAACGCCCAGGACGGGGTCTCGATGCGCTGGGCGGTCAGCGCCCGCTTGACGGCGGCCAGGTCAGCCATGACGGATCACTTCTCTTCTGCTAGGTGGAACACCTCGGTGAGGAGGACGAAACCTTCGTCGGGTGGCCGCCCGTCGATGCCGGTGAAGAACCCGGCCATCTCCGACTGCCAGCGGGCGTTGACGTCCGTGGCGGCCATGGCGGCCTGGGCGGCGGCCAGATCGTCGGACTCCACGTACCCGATGAGGAGCCCGTCGTCGCGCAGGAACAAGGAGTAGTTGCGCCAGCCGGTGGCCCGGAGTGCGTCCTGCATCTCGGGCCACACGGCATGGTGCCGCTTCTGGTACTCCGCCATCCGCTCGGGGCGGACCTGCAGCTGGAAGCAGTAGCGCATACGTCGTCCGTACGTCCTAGAAGTTGAACTGGTCGATGTTGGCGGCGTTGAAGACGGTCGGCGGGCCGAGCACGATCTCGCCGTCCTTGCCGATGGTGTAGTCGCCGAGCTTGCCCGCCTTGAACTTCTCACCCTCCTTGCCGGTGATCTGCCCGGAGGCCATCGCGGCGCCGGTGTACGCGGCCAGGTACCCGATGTCGGCCGGGTTCCACAGCGCGAACTCCTTCACGGTGCCGTCCTTGACGTACTGGCGCATCTGGTTGGGCAGTCCGAGGCCGGTGATGGCCACCTTGCCCTTGTAGTTCGACGAGCTGACGTACCGGGAGGCCGCCGCGATGCCCACGGTGGTCGGGGAGACGATCACCTTGAGGTTCGGGTAGCTCTGCAGCAGGCCCTGCGCCTCCTGGAAGGACTTCTGGTCGTCGTCGTTGCCGTACGCGATCTTGACCAGCTTGAGTTTCGCGTTCTCCGGCTTGGCCAGTTCGGTCTTCATCACGGCGATCCACGAGTTCTGGTTGGTCGCGTTCGGCGTGGCCGACAGGATGGCGATGTCGCCGGAGCCGCCGGCCAGGTCACTGGCCATCTTCACCAGGCTCTGCCCGATGCCCTCGGTGGTGGCCTGGTTGATGAACGCGTCCCGGCAGGACGGGTTGGCGTCCGAGTCGAAGGTGACCACCTTGATCTTGGCCTGCCGGGCCTGGTTCAGCGACGGGCAGACCGCGTTGGGGTCGTTGGCCGCGATCACGATCACGTTCTGCTGCTGCTGGATCAGCGTGTTGATGTAGCTGACCTGGGAGGAGGCGCTGGCGTCGTTCGGGCCGACCAGCTTGTACTCGCCCTTGAGCTCGCCCACCGCGACCTTGCCGCCACCGGTCTCCACATCGGAGTACGGGTTGTTCAGCTGCTTCGGCAGGTAGGCGATCTTCAGCCCGGTCTTGAGGGCGGCGTTCGGGTCGGCGGTGGCCGAGGCCTGCGCCCCGGAGCCGGTGTCGGAGGAGTTCGACTTGGTGGTGCCACCGCAGGCGGCGACGAACAGCAACAGGGCCGACGACGTCGCGGCGGCGGCGAGAACGCGGGACTTCATAGGGGTGACTCCGCTCAGTGAGAGTGGGGGAGGGGTTTCACTGCGCCGCGGCGTGCCGGAGCTTGCGCCGCTGCCAATTGCCGCGGATCGAGGTGGCGGTGTTGGGGAGCAGGACCGACAGCACCAGCAGGGAGCCGGTGACGATGTTGACCGCCTGGCCGGAGACGTCCTCCAGCCGCAGCGCGTTCTGCAGTGCGGCCAGCAGCACCACACCGGCGAGGACACCGGGCAGACTGCCCTTGCCGCCGAAGATGGACACGCCGCCGAGGAGCACGGCCGCCACCACGGCGAGTTCGAGCCCGGCGCCGTTGTCGGCCCGGGCGCTGGAGTACCGCAGGGTCCACAGCACGCCCGCCAGGCCGGACACCGCGCCGCTGGCCACGTACAGCCAGAACTTGGTCCGTGCGACCCGGATGCCGGAGAAGTGCGCGGCCTGGGCGTTGGCCCCGATCGCGTACAGCGACCGGCCGATCGGGGTGGCGTGCAGGATCACCCCGAAGACGACGGCCAGGGCGACCAGCGGGATGAGCACGTTCGGGACCGGGCCGCCGCCGAGGGTGCCGGTGGCCCAGCTGGTGAAGTTGTACGGGAAATCGGCCACCGCGCTGTCGCCGAGCACCACGAACGCGAGACCGCGGTAGAGGGCGAGGGTGCCGATGGTGACCGCCAGGGACGGCAGGCCGAGTCCGGTGATGAGGAAGCCGTTGAACGCGCCCAGCACCGCCCCGACCACGATGCACAGCGGCATGATCGTCTGGATCGACAGGTTGTGTTCCCACATGAACCCCATCAGCGCGCTGGTCAGGCCGAGCGTGCTGGCCACCGACAGGTCGATCTCGCCGGTGATGACGATGAACGTCATGGGCAGCGAGACCAGCGCGATCGGGAGCAGATCGAGCACCAGGAAGGTGAAGTTGCGGCTGGTCCCGAAGTTGTCCACGGTCAGCGACGCGACCATCAGCACCAGCACCGCGAGGACGATGATGATGGTGTCCCAGCTACCCAGGCGCCGTCTGGCCTCAGACATGGGAGTCTCGCTTCCGCAGGGATCGGGCGATGCGCACGGCGACGATGCGGTCGGCGCCGATGGCCAGCACGATCAGCGCGCCGACGATGGCCTGCTGCCAGAACTGGTTGATGTCGAGCACGGCGAGGGCGCTGCCGATCACGGTCAGCAGGAGCGCACCGAGCCCGGCGCCCCAGACCGAGCCGCTGCCGCCGAACACCGCGACCCCGCCGACCACCACCGCCGCGACCACGTTCAGCTCGTAGCCGGTGCCGGCGCTCGCGTCGACGGTGCCGAAGCGGGCGGCGAACAATACCCCGGCCAGCCCGGCGAGCGCGCCGCTGAGCAGGAACGCGCCGAGCAGGTTACGGGCCACCCGGATACCGGCCAGCTCCGCCGCCGCGGGGCTGGAACCCATCGCGTACAGCTCCCGGCCGATCCGGTAGTTGCGCATCATCAGCGAGACGCCGCCGATCACGATCAGCGCGATGAGCACCAGCCAGGGGATGCCGATGATCGAGCCGCCGGCGAAGTTGAGGAAGTGTGCGGGCAGTTCGTCCGCGTTCACCTGCTGACCGCCGGCCCAGGAGTAGGTGACCCCCTGGTAGATGTACAGCGTGCCGAGCGTGACGACGAGCGCCGGGACCCGGCCGTACCGCACCAGGACGCCGTTGACGAGGCCGCAGACCGCGCCCACCCCGAGTCCGATGAGGACCGCCACGATCATCGGCAGGCCGCGGTGGTGGCTCATCGTGGTGGCCACGGTGAAGGCGCTCAGGCCCAGCACCGAGCCCACCGACAGGTCGATGTTCCGGGTGATCACCACGACCGCCTGACCGGCGGCCATCACGGCGATGATCGCGGTGTTCAGCAGGATGTCGCGGATGCTCTGCCCGGACAGGAACCGCGGGTGATTGAGCGCGGTGTAGCCGACCAGAATCACCAGGGCGAGCACGATGCCCAGTTCACGGGTGCGCAGGAGAGCGCCGAACGGCGAGCGCCGGGCCGGTGCGGGCGCCGTCGTGGTCGTCGCCGTCACGCTGCCACCTCCTGGCCCATCGCGGCGTACATCACGCTTTCCTCGGTCGCCTCGGCCCGGTCGATCCGCGCGGCGACGCGGCCCTCGCGCAGCATCACGACCCGGTCGGCCATGCCCAGCACCTCGGGCAGCTCGGACGAGACCATCACGATGGCGATGCCGTCCGCGGCCAGCGAGGACATCAGCCGGTGGACCTCGGCCTTGGTGCCGACGTCGATGCCGCGGGTGGGCTCGTCCACGATCAGCAGTGTCGGGCCGGTGGACAGCCATTTGGCCAGCACCACCTTCTGCTGATTGCCGCCGGACAGGGTGCCCACCACGTCGGTCAGCCGGCCTAGTTTGGTCTGCAGCCGCTGCGTCCAGCGGGCCGCCTCGTCCCGCTCGGCCGAGCCGTACAGCAGCCCGAGCCGGGCCAGCCGGCGCTCCCGCGGCAGGTTGACGTTGCGTTCCACCGACAGTTCCATCACCAGGCCCTGCTGGCGGCGGTCCTCGGGGACCAGCGCCATCCCGGCGGCCATCGCCGCCCGGGGCGAACCCGGCTTCAGGCGCCGGCCGTGCACCGTCACCGTGCCCGAGTCGTACCGGTCGACGCCGAAGACCGCCTGCATCACCTCGGACCGGCCGGCCCCGACCAGACCGGCCAGAGCGACGATCTCACCCGCCCGTACGGCGAAACTGATGTCTTTGAAGACGCCCTCGCGGCTCAGGCCGTCGACCTCGAGCACCACGTCACCCGGCGTCACGTCCTGCTTGGGGAACAGCGCGCTCAGGTCCCGGCCGACCATCCGGCGGATCATGTCGTCCACGGTCACCTCGGCCACCAGCTCGGTGACGACCAGCTTGCCGTCCCGCATGATCGTGACCCGCTGGCAGAGCGCGGTGATCTCCTCGAACCGGTGCGAGATGAACATGATCGCGGCGCCCTCGTCCCGCAACGACCGGGCCACCGCGAACAGGCGCTCGACCTCCACCCCGGACAGGGCGGCGGTCGGCTCGTCCATGATGAGGATCCGGGCCTCGCTG
Organism: uncultured Actinoplanes sp.; assembly: GCA_964236515.1. Classification (GTDB taxonomy): domain Bacteria; phylum Actinomycetota; class Actinomycetes; order Mycobacteriales; family Micromonosporaceae; genus Actinoplanes. The sequence goes on along the minus strand of CAXSDA010000010.1, from coordinate 13,092 downwards.
GACAGCGCCTTGGCGATCTCCACCAGCTGCTGGTCCGCGATGGACAGACCCCTTGCCGGCCGGGACGGGTCGATGTGCACGCCGAGCCGGCGGAACAGCCGCTCGGCGTTGGCGTGCACGGCCTTGCGGTCGATCTGGCGCAACCGGGTGAGCGGCTGGTTGCCCATCGCGATGTTCTCGCCCACCGACAGGTCGGGGAAGAGCGTCGGCTCCTGGTAGATGACCGCGATCCCGGCGGCCTTGGCGTCGGCCGGACCGGCGAACACCGCGTCCTCGCCGTTGACCCGCAGGGTCCCGGTGTCCGGCTGGTGCACCCCGGCCAGCATCTTGACGATGGTGGACTTTCCGGCGCCGTTCTCCCCGACCAGGGCGTGGGCCTCGCCGCCGTACAGCGCGAAGCTGACCCCCTGCACGGCGGCCACCGCGCCGAACGACTTCGTGACGTCGACGACCTCCAGCCGGGCCAGCGGCTCCGCCACGAGTCACCCCCCCACAACCGATCTTTGAAATGTTTCAGACGACCTACGATGCAACGTAGGTGGCCCCGATCACACGTGTCAAGCAATCCTCTGTAACGCGACGGAAACGGCCGGCGACCGTGACGTACGATTCGCTTCAACGTTTCAAGAGGGACCGGGGAGATGCCGTGGTGACTCGCCAGCCGCTCGGTGGCCGTACGCCCAGCGTCAAGGACGTCGCCGCGGCGGCCAACGTCTCCCTGGGCACCGTCTCCAACGTGATGAACCGTCCCGAGATGGTGGCCGCCAGCACCAAGGAACGGGTCGAGCGGGCCATGATGGAACTCGGCTTCGTGCGCAACGAGTCGGCCCGCCAGTTGCGCGCCGGCACCAGCCGGACCCTGGCGTACGTGATGCTGGACGGCAGCAACCCGTTCTTCCACGACGTCGCCCAGGGCATCGAGCTCGCCGCCGAGGACGCCGACCTGTCGCTGTTCATCTGCAACTCCAACGGCCGGCCGGAGCGCGAGGAGGTCCACCTCGACCGGCTGATGCAGCAACGGGTGCAGGGCATCCTGATCACTCCGGTGAACCCGGACTCGCCGGCCCTGGACGAGGTGAGCCGGCGCGGCATCCCGGTGGTCATCGTCGACCGGGTGCGCGACGACGGCGGGTTCTGCTCGGTCGCGGTGGACGACATCTTCGGCGGCCGGCTCGCGGTCGAGCATCTGGTCGACCAGGGACACACCCGGGTCGCGTTCATCGGCGGCCCGGATTCGATCGGCCAGGTCCGCGAGCGGCTGCAGGGCGCGCGCGAGGTGTGGGCCGAGCTCGGCCTGCCGCCGGACGATCTGGTGGTGCTGCCGACCTCGGCGCTGACTGTGTCCGAGGGACGGTCGGCGGGGGAGCGGCTGTCCGGCCTGCCGGTCCGGCGGCGGCCGACCGGAGCATTCTGCGCCAACGACCTGCTCGCCCTGGGGCTTCTGCAGCAGAGCATCGGCTCGGGTCAGCGGGTGCCGGACGATCTGGCCATCGTCGGCTTCGACGACATCGACTTCGCCGCGGCCGCGGCCGTCCCGCTGACCTCGGTCCGCCAGCCACGCCAGGAGCTGGGCCGGGCGGCCGCGCGGCTGGTGCTGGACGAGGCCACCAACCCGGCGCACGAGCACGAGCAGGCGACGTTCATCCCCGAACTGGTGGCCCGCGCATCGACGATGACATCTTGACCCCGCCCGATCCGAGCCCGTAACGTGTCGGCAATCTGTGAAACGTTTCATGGCGGCGAGGGAGCTCATGACCAACCCCGCAGTTCGCGACCTGATCGCGCGGAGCAACCGGCTGGGGGCCGACCCGCGCAACACCAACTATGCCGGCGGCAACACCTCGGCCAAGGGCACCGGGACCGATCCGGTCACGGCGGAACCGGCCGGCCTGCTCTGGGTCAAGGGGTCCGGCGGTGACCTGGGCACGCTGACCGAGCCGGGCCTGGCCGTGCTGCGGCTCGACCGGCTGCGCGCGCTGGTCGACGTCTATCCCGGCGTTGAGCGCGAGGACGAGATGGTCGCCGCGTTCGACTTCTGCCTGCACGGCCGGGGCGGCGCCGCCCCCAGCATCGACACCGCCATGCACGGGCTGGTCGACGCGCCGCACGTGGACCACCTGCACCCCGACTCGGGCATCGCCGTGGCCACCGCCGCCGACGGCCCGGAGCTGACCAAGGAGATCTTCGGCGACCGCGTGCTGTGGGTGCCCTGGCGCCGCCCGGGCTTCCAGCTCGGCCTGGACATCGCCGCCGTGCACAAGGCCAACCCGCAGGCGATCGGCGTGATCCTGGGCGGCCACGGCATCACCGCGTGGGGCGCGACCAGCGACGAGTGCGAGGCGAACTCGCTCGAGATCATCCGGCGGGCGACCGAGTACCTGGAGCAGAACGGCCGCGCGGAGGTGTTCGGTGCGCTGGTCACCCCGCCGCAGCCGGTCGCGGACCGGTGGCCGCGGGCCGCCGAGCTGTTCCCGCTGCTGCGCGGACTGGCCTCGGCCGACCGCCCGCAGGTCGGTCACTACACCGATTCCGAGGTCGTGCTCGACTTCGTCGGCCGGGAGCGGATGCCGGAGCTGGCCGCCCTCGGCACCTCCTGCCCGGACCACTTCCTGCGTACCAAGGTCAAGCCGCTGGTATTGGACGGCGAGCTGGACGCGGACACCGTCAAGGAACGGTTCGCCGCCTACCGCGACGACTACCGGGCCTACTACAAGCGGCACGCCACCGCGGACAGCCCGGCCATCCGCGGCGCCGACCCGGCCGTCGTGCTCGTCCCCGGCGTCGGCATGTTCTCGTTCGGCGCGACCAAGCAGACCGCCCGCGTGGCCGGTGAGTTCTACACCAACGCGATCAACGTCATGCGTGGCGCCGAGTCGGTCTCCCGGTACGCCCCGATCGACGAGTCGGAGAAGTTCCGGATCGAGTACTGGGCCCTGGAAGAGGCCAAACTGAAGCGTCTGCCCACGCCGAAGGCGCTGGCCACCCGGGTCGCGTTCGTCACCGGCGGCGGATCCGGCATCGGCCGGGCGATCGCTCTGCGGCTGGCCGCCGAGGGCGCCTGCGTGGTCGTAGCCGACCGGGACGCGGAGACCGCGGCGGCGGTGGCGGCCGAGATCGGCGGTCCGGACCAGGCGGTCGCGGTTCAGGCCGATGTGACGTCGGGTTCCGCCGTCGCCGACGCGATCCAGGCCGCGGTTCTGGCGTTCGGCGGTGTCGACCTGATCGTCAACAACGCCGGCCTGTCCATCTCCAAGCCGCTGCTGGACACCACCGAGGCCGACTGGGACCTGCAGCACGACGTGATGGCCAAGGGCTCGTTCCTGGTCTCTCGGGAGGCCGCCCGGGCGATGATCACGCAGGACATGGGCGGCGACATCGTCTACATCTCGAGCAAGAACTCGCTGTTCGCCGGGCCCAACAACGTCGCCTACGGCGCCACCAAGGCCGACCAGGCCCACCAGGTGCGGCTGCTCGCGGCCGAGCTCGGCGGGTACGGCATCCGGGTCAACGGCATCAACCCGGACGGCGTGGTCCGCGGCTCCGGCATCTTCGCCGGCGGCTGGGGCGCGAAGCGGGCCGCGGTCTACGGCGTGCCCGAGGAGAAGCTCGGCGAGTACTACGCCCAGCGCACCCTGCTCAAGCGGGAGGTGCTGCCGGAGAACGTGGCCAACGCGGTGTTCGTGCTGACCGGCGGCGAGCTGTCGCACACCACCGGGCTGCACATCCCCGTGGATGCAGGCGTCGCGGCGGCGTTCCTGAGATGACCTCTTTCGCCGCCGTCGACCTGGGCGCGTCCAGTGGACGCGTGATGACGGCGCACGTCGAGCCCGGCCGGCTGTCGCTGTCGAGCGCCGGCCGGTTCGCCAACGAGCCGGTCCGGGTCGGCGGCACACTGCACTGGGACATCCTGGCGCTGTTCCGCGGCATCCTCGGCGGCCTGCGCGCGGCCGGCCCGGTCGCGAGCATCGGCATCGACTCCTGGGCCGTCGACTACGGGCTGCTGGACGCCTCCGGCGCGTTGCTGGGCAACCCCGTGCACTACCGCGACGCCCGGACGGACGGGGTGCCGGAGCGGGTGGCCAAGACCGTCCCCGACGCCCGGCTGTACGAGCTCACCGGTCTGCAGAAGCAACCGTTCAACACGATCTACCAGCTCGTCGCCGCGGCCGGTACGCCGATGATGGAGACCGCCCAGCAGCTCCTGCTGATCCCCGACCTGATCGCCTACTGGCTGACCGGCGAGCTCGGCGCCGAGGCCACCAACGCCTCCACCACCCAGCTCGCCGACCGGCAGACCGGGCAGTGGGCGCACGCGCTGATGGCCGAGCTGGGTATCCGGTCGTCGCTGTTCCCGGCGCTGCACGCGCCGGGTTCGCTAGTGGGGCCGGTGCTGCCCGAGCTCGGGCTGCCGGGCACGCCGCAGGTCGTCGCGGTCGGCTCCCACGACACCGCTTCGGCCGTGGTCGGCGTCCCGGCCTCAGTCAAGGACTTCGCGTACATCTCTTGCGGCACCTGGTCCCTGGTCGGCGTGGAGCTGGACCGGCCGGTGCTGACCGAGGAGTCCCGGGCGGCCAACTTCACCAACGAGGGCGGCGTCGACGGCACCGTCCGCTACCTGCGTAACGTGATGGGACTGTGGCCGCTGCAGGAGTCGATGCGGGTGTGGCGGCGCACCGACGTCGCGGCGCTGCTGCGGCAGGCCGCCGGCGAGCCCGCGTTCCGGTCGGTGGTCGACCTCGACGACCCGGTGTTCCTGCCGCCCGGCGACATGCCGGCCCGGATCGAGGCCGCCTGCCGGGCGGCCGGGCAGCCGGTGCCGGAGACCCCGGCCGCGATGACCCGCTGCATCCTGGACAGCCTGGCGCTGGCCCACCGCCGGGCGGTCGAGGCGGCCCAGCGGCTGTCCGGGACCGAGGTCGAGGCGGTGCACATCGTCGGCGGCGGCGCCCGCAACGAGCTGCTCTGCCGGCTGACCGCGGACGCCTGCGGGCTACCCGTGCTGGCCGGCCCGGTGGAGGCCACGGCGCTCGGAAACATCCTCGTCCAGGCCCGCTCGGCGCACGTTCTGACCGGGGGTCTGGACGCGCTCCGCGCGCTTCTGCGGGAGACTCAGGAGATCAAGCGCTACGAGCCCGCCGGTGACCCCGGCGCGTGGCGCGACGCGGAGCGACGGCTGCCGAGCTGAGGAGGACTGCGTAGATGCGGATCGCGTTGTTCGCGACCTGCCTCGCCGACACGATGTTCCCGGCGGCGGCCAAGGCGACGGTGCTGCTGCTGGAACGGCTGGGCCACGAGGTGGTGTTCCCGCCGGAACAGTCGTGCTGCGGGCAGATGCACGTCAACACCGGCTACCAGAAGGAGGCGCTGCCGCTGGTCAAGCGGTACGTCAACACCTTCCGGCCGTACGACGTGGTGGTCGCTCCCTCGGGAAGTTGCGTCGGCTCGGTCCGCCACCAGCACGCGATGGTGGCCCGGCACGGCGGTGACGAGCGTCTGGCCGTACGGGCGGAGGACGTGGCCGCGAAGACGTACGAGCTGTCGGAACTGCTCGTCGACGTGCTCGGCGTCGAGGACGTCGGCGCGTACTACCCGCACCGCGTGACGTACCACCCGACCTGTCATTCGCTGCGGGTGCTGCGGGTCGGCGACAAGCCGATGCGGCTGCTGCGGCAGGTCCGCGGGCTGGACCTGGTCGAGTTGCCGGCGGCCGAGGAGTGCTGCGGGTTCGGTGGCACCTTCGCGGTGAGGAACGCCGACACGTCGACCGCGATGCTGGCCGACAAGATGCGCCACGTCCTCGACACCGGCGCCGACGTCTGCACGGCCGGGGACTCGTCCTGCCTGATGCACATCGGCGGTGGCCTGTCCCGGCTGCGGACCGGCGTGAAGACCGTGCACCTGGCCGAGATCCTGGCGTCGACGGAGGCCTCATGACTTTTCTCGGCATGCCCGCCACCGCCCCTCGGGGCGTCGGTCACCTCCGAGGTGACCGGCCCTTTCCCGCGGCGGCGCGCACCGCGCTGGCGAGTCCTCAGCTGCGCCGCAACCTGAGCCACGCCACCACGACGATCCGCGGCAAGTCCGGCCGGGTCATCGCCGAACTGCCGGACTGGCAACAACTGCGCGACGCCGGCTCGGCCATCAAGGCCGACGCCATGGCCCGCCTGCCCGAACTCCTCGAGCAGCTGGAGGCGGCGGTGACCGGGGCCGGCGGCACGGTGCACTGGGCGGCCGACGCCATCGAGGCCAACGCGATCGTCACCGACCTGGTCAAGGCCACCGGCCACCAGCGGGTGATCAAGGTGAAGTCGATGGCCACCCAGGAGATCGGGCTGAACGAGGCGCTCGAAGCGGCCGGCATCGAGCCGGTGGAGACCGACCTGGCCGAGCTGATCGTCCAGCTCGGACACGACGCGCCCAGCCACATCCTGGTGCCCGCCATCCACCGGAACCGCTCGGAGATCCGGGAGATCTTCCTGCGCGAGATGCCCGGCGTCGACCCCGCGCTCACCGACGACCCGCCGGTCCTGGCCGCGGCCGCCCGCAGGTACCTGCGGGAGACGTTCCTGTCCACGCCGGTGGCGATCTCCGGCGCGAACTTCGCCGTCGCCGACACGGGCACCTTGTCGGTGGTCGAGTCCGAGGGCAACGGCCGGATGTGCCTGACCCTGCCGGACACGCTGATCACCGTCATGGGCATCGAGAAGGTCGTACCCACGTGGTCCGATCTCGAGGTGTTCCTGCAACTGCTGCCGCGGGCGTCGACCGGCGAGCGGATGAACCCGTACACCTCGATGTGGACCGGGGTCACGCCCGGCGACGGGCCGCAGAACTTCCACCTGGTGCTGCTGGACAACGGGCGGACCGCGGTGCTGGCCGACGAGATCGGCCGGTCGGCGCTGCACTGCATCCGGTGCTCGGCCTGCCTCAACGTCTGCCCGGTGTACGAGCGGACCGGTGGCCACGCGTACGGCTCGGTCTATCCCGGCCCGATCGGCGCGGTGCTGTCGCCGCAGCTGACCGGGGTCGAGGACAACGCCTCCCTGCCGTACGCGTCCTCGCTCTGCGGCGCCTGCTTCGACGCCTGCCCGGTCAAGATCGACATCCCGTCCATCCTGGTGCACCTGCGCAACGAGCACGTCGAGGCGCAGACGCGGCCGACGCCCGAGGCGGTGACCATGGCCGCGGCCGCCTACGCCTTCGACCACCCCCGGGTGTACGCCGCCGCGCAGAAGGCGGCCAAGCTCAGCCGGCTGGCCGGGCGCCGCGGCCGGGGGCTGCCGCCGCCGCTGAACGGCTGGACCGCCGCCCGCGACCTGCCCGACCCGCCGACGGAGACGTTCCGCGACTGGTGGGCGTCGCGGTGAGCGCCCGCGACACGGTGCTCGGCCGGATCCGGGCCGCCCTGGACGGCGCGCCGAAGCCGCCGGACGTGCCCCGGGCGTACCGCCGGAGCTTCGACCCCCCCGACCTCGACCGGCTGGTGGACCGGCTGACCGACTACAAGGCGGTCGTGCACCGCGGCGTGCCGTCGGACGTCATCGCCGAGATCCTGCCGCCGGGGTCGAGGGTCGTCGTGCCGCCGGGGCTGCCCGAGGAGTGGCTGCCGGCGACGCTGATCGCGATCCGCGACGACGGGCTGTCGCACGCCGACATCGCCGGCGCCGAAGGGGTCGTCACCGCGGCCGCGGTGGCGGTGGCCGAGACCGGCACGATCGTCCTCGACGCCTCGCCCGACCAGGGCCGCCGCGTGCTCACCCTGTTACCCGACCGGCACATCGTCGTGCTGCGCCCGGAGCAGGTGGTGGCCGCGGTGCCGGAGGCGGTGGCCCGGCTCGACCCGCGCCGCCCGCTCACCTGGATCAGCGGCCCGTCGGCGACCAGCGACATCGAACTCAACCGGGTCGAGGGCGTCCACGGCCCGCGCAACCTGCACGTCATCCTGCTGGAGGTCTCGCCGTGAGTGAGCTGCTACCGGTCCGGCCGCGGCGCCGGACCCGGATCGGGCTCGTCGCCGGAGGGCTCGGCGCGTACTGGCCGCAGTTCCCCGGCCTGCTGCCGCAGCTGCAGGAGTCGGCCCGCTACGTCTCGGAACGCTTCGCCGGGATGGACGCCGAGGTCGTCGACGCCGGGTTCATCTCCGACGCCCAGGAGGGCGCGGCTGCCGCCGAGAAGCTCCGGCGGGCCGACTGCGACCTGATCGTGCTGTTCCTGACCACGTACCTGACCGCCTCGATGGTGCTGCCGATCGCCCAGCGCGCCCACACGCCCGTGCTCGTGATCGACCTGCAGCCGACCGAGAAGATGGACCACGCGTCGTTCGACACCGGCGCCTGGCTGGCCTACTGCGGGCAGTGCCCGGTGCCGGAGATCGGCAATACCTTCCGCCGGGCCGGCATCCCGTTCCGGTCGGTGTCGGGCTGGCTGCGCCAGGAATCGGCATGGGACCGGATCGGCCGGTGGATCCGCGCCGCTGACGTGCGGGCGGCACTGCGGCACGCCCGGCACGGACTGATGGGCCACCTCTACCCGGGCCTGCTCGACGTGTCGACCGATCTCACCCTGCTGCCGGCCACCTTCGGCTCGCACGTCGAGGTGCTGGAGTTCGACGACCTGCGCGTACGGGTCGAAGAGGGCACCGACGCCGAGGTGTCGGAACGGATGCAGCTGGCCCGCAAGGTGTTCACCTCGACGAGTCGGTGAACGAGGAGGACTTCGCCTGGGGCGCCCGCGTGTCGGTGGGCCTGGACAAGCTGGTCGCCGACTTCGAACTGGACAGCCTGGCCTACTACCACCGCGGCCTGAACGGCGAGCAGCACGAACGGCTGGGCGCCGGGATGATCCTGGGCGCGTCGCTGCTGACCGCCCGCGGCGTCCCGGCCAGCGGCGAGTACGAGCTGCGCACCTCCGTGGCCCAGCTCGTCACCCAGGTGGCCGGGGCGGGCGGCTCGTTCTGCGAGCTGCAGGCGCTGAACTTCACCGATGGCGTGGTCGAGATGGGCCACGACGGGCCGGCGCACCTGGCCGTCAGCGCCCACGACCCGCTGCTGCGCGGTCTCGGCGTCTACCACGGCAAGCGCGGCTGGGGCGTCAGCGTCGAGTTCGACGTGCAGCCCGGCCCGGTGACGCTGCTCGGCCTGGGCCAGGACCGTGACGGCAGCCTGTCGTTCATCGCCTCCGAGGGCACGGTGGTGGAGGGTCCGCTGCTGGCCATCGGCAACACCACCAGCCGGGTGTCGTTCGGCCGCGACCCCGGCGAGTGGGTGGACGACTGGTCCGCCTCCGGCGTCGGCCACCACTGGTCCCTGTCCGTGGGCCACCGGGCGGCCGATTACCAGGCGGCGGCGTCGCTGCTCGGCATCGAGTACCGGCGGGTATGAGGATCGGGCTGAGCCTGGCCGCCGTCGGACGGCCGCGGCGCCGGCCGAGCTGAGCGACGCCGGCCTGAGTCATTGCCCGGATCCGGGCGAGGTCGACACCGGTCCGGCCGGCCAGCGCGGCGAGTATGGCTGCGGGCGGATCGAGGTCGAGGTCGTCGGGCACGGCGAGACCGACCAGACCGAGGTTGCCGGTGAGCAGCTCGGCCACCGGCAGGTGGTAGCGGCCGGCGATGCGGAGGAGCCAGGAGGACAACGCCTCCAACGGGCCGGGCTGCGGGTGCAGCGGCCACCGCAGCATCACACCAGCTCCCGCTCGAACAGCCGACGCCGCTCGGTGGGCCCGAGGTAGGTGGCCATGAGCAGGGTGCGCTGGTTGATGGCTTCCTCGCCGGAGTCGATCGCGGCGATCGCCGGCCTTGGTGGGCATGGTGTAGATCCGGGTCGCTTCCTGTGCAACGCGGTTGGATCTGGGCCAACCGAGCTTGACTGTGATCAAGAGGAAGCTTCCCCGCCTTCGAGAAACGGCTCAGCCCACTCCCTCGGAACGCCGTCGATCAACAATCCGCGAAGCTCCAGAGCCTCAACATCCGAGATCCCTGTGCCGTGCTCTTCCCGGCCAGGGGGAAAGGTCGAGCCTCGGATAGCGCAGTGCCATGCCTGCCAGGGTCTCGGGCGTCCAGTAACGATGTCCGGGATGCGGGAAGCCCAGGGCCTGCAGTTGCCGCGGGGTGGCGCGGCTGACGAACTCGACCCACTCGCTGGTGAAGCTCTTCGCCGCCCAACCGACCCGCTGTCCCCACTGCAGGCTGGCCGGCCGGAAGCACAGCTGCATGCTGTACCGCGCTCCCCGAGGTGCGCTCAGCTGCGTGCCGCGGTGGAAGGTCCCCGGCTCGAAAGCGATGACTGTTCCCGCCGGGCCCGCACCGGAGACTTCCGCTTCGTAGAGTTGTGGATCTGCCTCGGCCGCAAAGCGATCGGTACCGTCTTGGCCCGGTCGCAGCAACCAGTTGGGAACGGCGGGCAGGTCGGCGGTGTGCTTACGGGAGACCATATGCGGCGGCCCGAGTTCGTCGGGAACGTCGTTGAGGAAGACGAACATCTCGACCTGCCGGCAGCCCGGTGTGGTGCTGGGCACCAGCACGGTGTGGTTGAGGTAGTCACGGTGCAGGGCCTGGTCGTAGTCGCAGGCGCCGGTGTACTTGGCCCAGGCCTCCGCCCCGTAGAGGTGAACATCGTCGTCCTCCAGCAGGGCCTTGGCCAGCGCCAGGATGCGATGGTTCACAGCCGCCAGGCTGATCTGTGTGCTGGCGAATGGGAAGGTGTCTATCCCGGCGAACTCGTCGCCGATGAAACGCTCGTGACGTGGATCGGTGCCGTCATGGAATCCGTCGGCGGAGGGGAACAGCAGGTCCAGTTCCCGCACCGCTGATGTCAACTCCCCTGCAGGCAGGAAGCCTGGGAGGATCACGAAACCGTCGGTCTGCCAGGCCTGCGCCGCGTCTTTGAGGTCCACCGGTGCCAGGATCGGCCAGGCGAGACCGCCAGGCAACCACTTTTTCTTAACGCCACCGGGCTCACTGGCCACAGGTCACAGCCAGTTCGGCCCGTACTACCGGGACCCTAGCTAGGACAGCCAGCCTCGACCGGTGTCGGGGTCAGTGTCGGCCAGCGCCGGCGTGCGGCGTCCGGCGGTGGGGGCGCGCCGGTCGGCGAGGAACACCGGCCCGCTGCCGCATCCGGCCAGCAGACGGGGCAGGAGCCACGCACCCGAGCCGACCGTCAGGTTGGCCGAGCAGACTCTTGAGGCGGCCGTATGACACACGGAATACGGGATTCTGTGTCACAGAGCGGACCGGCGGCCGGTCCCACCATTGCGCGTCTCCTTGCATACAAGGCGCCCTGGCCGGACGAACGCTGGAATCGACGTCGGGGAGTCTTTTACGAGCTGATACCCAAGCGCCGACCCAGCCAGACAAGGATTTGGACCGCCTGCTGAAGCTGCATCCGCCTCAGGCCGGCAAGGTCTGGCAAGTGGCCGTCCCGCCACGCGCGTCCTGCGAGGCCGGCCAGTGCCACATTGATCGCATGAGGTTCGGCGTCCGCCCAGCACGAACGGCGCAGCACGGCCTCGGGGTCGTGACCGCTCTCGGCCATGTCCGGAGCCAGGCGCACCAGATCCATCCACCCCGGCCCGGCCCACACATGCGTCCAGTCCACCACCCACAGCCGCGGCCGGCCCTGGGCGGCATGCGTGATGACGTTGTCCCGTCGCAGGTCCCCATGCTGCATTGCGTCACCCGGACCTAATGCCTCGAACCATTGGTCCTCCAGGTCAGCCAGCAGTTCGAACGGGATCGGCGCCGGCAGCTCGAGACCGCGCAGATGCGCCACGGTGGAGGGTTCGCCGCCTGGACGGCGTGCCAACGATCGCCAGGCTCCGAGCATTGGAGCGAACGCGTCCGCGTAGCGGACCGCCCCTGGCAAAGGCGGACCTGTCAGCCGCTCCCGGACGACCGCCAGAACATCTACCATCGCGGTGACCGTCGACTCATCCCACTGCTCCACAGCGCAACCCGGCACGCGCTCGTAGACGGCCACGACCCAGTCCTTGGGTTCACTCGCCGCCAGCAACCGTGGTGACAAGTCCCCGATGAGCGGCGCCAGCTGCACGCCGGTACGCACGGCCTCACCTAGACCGCTACCGGTCGGTGCTGCCTTGACGAACACTGACCGGCCGGAACCTCCGGCCACGGTGGACGCGATGGCCGGAGTGAACCCCATCTCGGCGGGCTGTTCGAGCCGGACCGACTCGCCCAGCACATCCTCCACGACGGCACGAACTTCCCGCGGCGCCTCGCTCAGTCGAGGACGCACCACGCCACCTCCGGCCATCGGCTTCGCCACCCCCAAACGGAACGCTCATGATCGATTCGACGCTATTCTGTTGCTAACCCGGCCACCGCGCGAACAGTTTGCGGCACGGCCGCACGGTGGCCAGCCGCCTCGGCGGAACACGCGGCATTAGATGACGTTCGTGGTGTGGAGATCTGAGGCGCTGACCGGCCGCGCCGACACCGGTCTAGCAAACCGAACGCCGGATCTCAGCTGCGGTCAGCTGCTTGCTGGAGTGGACTGGGGGCCAGCCGCAGCGGCCGGTAGCCCTCCACATCAGCGTCGCCGTCGCCTGGCAACGCGCCAGCGCCGGCGAGTGGACCAACTACGCCGCCGATCTCAGTCGCCGAGCCCTCCCTGCGCCCCAACCAGCGCACACGTTGCCATATAAGGATCCGGCCATCCGAAAGGATTATGTTCATGACCGAGTCGCACGACAGCCAGCACGGACAGATCATCTTCCTCAACGGCACCTCCAGCGCCGGCAAAACCACCCTCGCGCATGCAATCCAGGAAGAAAGCCGACGGCCTTACCTTCTCGCGGGCATCGATTCCTTCTTCGCGACGGTGCCCGAAAAATGGGGCGGCGGCAGGGCAGGCCCGCTCAGCCGCGACGGGTTCTACTACGACGAATCCGAGGCCGACCACGACGGCTCGCCGGTGACCGTCATCCGCTACGGCGACACCGGCCGGCGAATGCTTCGGGCCATGCACGCATCCACCGCGTCGCTCACCGTGGCGGGCAACAACCTCATCATCGACGAGAGAGCAATGCTTGAAACCTGTGGATGGGCCTTGGGAGGCGTACCTTCCCAAGGAA
>CAXSDA010000009.1:151805-194466 GCA_964236515.1 uncultured Actinoplanes sp. | reverse complement strand
CGCGGCGTGGGCGGGTGACGGTTCGCACCGGATCCCGATGATGGAACGCGCCAACCAGACGCCGGCGATCGACTCCGTTCGCGTCACCGTCCGCGACGGTGGTGGCGGCGGCGACCAGAACAACGGTGGCGGGGCCGGCAACGGTGGCGGTGCCAACAACGGTGGCGGGGCCGGCAATGGCGGCGGGGCCGGCAATGGCGGCGGGGCAACGACGCCGCCGACCAAGCCGCCGGCGACCACGCCCCCGGCGACCGGCGGCAACGCCAACGGCGGTAACAACGGCGGCCAGCAGGGCGGCAACAACAACGGCGGCCAGCAGGGCGACAACAAGCCCCCGACGGCGGCACCGACCAAGTCCGCGGGCACCGGCGCCGACGACACCAAGTCCGTGATCGTCAAGCCGAAGCCGAGCGCCACCACCAAGGCCCCGGCGAAGTCCGGGAACACGACGACGACCACCACGACCACCTCGGGGGATGACGAGTCGACCTACGACGACCCGGCCCCGACGAAGACCAAGAAGTCGACCGCGGCGACCTCGACCTCGGACAAGACCAAGACCAACGTGTCCGACGACGGCGCCACGCTGGACAAGAATGCCCAGCCGGACGCCCAGGCGGCTCCGAAGGCCCAGACCATCGACGCAGCGCCCAAGGCCGCGACGACCAAGAGCAGCCTCGCCCTGACCGGCACCAACACGGTGATGGTCATCGGCGTCGGCGCGATCCTGCTGATCATCGGCCTGATCGTCTTCACCACCACCCGCCGCCCCCGCGGCTACCGCTGATCCGCTGACACCGATGCCCGGCGGGGTCTCCCGCCGGGCATCGTCGTGTTTTGGGCCGGCCGTCTCGGGCCGGCCGTCTCAGGCCGGTGCCGGGACGCCGAGGCGGGGGCGGTCGCCGAAGGCCATGGCGTCGAGCAGGGCGTCGATCTCGTCCGCCGGCAGCGGGCTGGCGAAGTGGAAGCCCTGGCCCGTACGGCAGCCGAGGAGGGTCAGCTCGTCGGACTGGGCCCGGGTCTCCACGCCCTCGGCCACCGTGTCCAGGTGCAGGCTGTGGCCGAGCCGGATCACCGCCTCCGCGACCGCCGACCCCTGGGCTGTGCCGTCCAGCGAGGTCACGAAGCACGAGTCGAGCTTGAGCACGTCGACCTGCAGGCGGCTGAGGTGCTTGAGCGACGACAGGCCGGTGCCGAAGTCGTCCAGGGCGAAGCGGATGCCCATCCCGTGCAGCTCGGTCATCTGCGCGACCAGCGGCCCGGCATCCACGCAGTCGGACTCGGACACCTCGAGGATCAGGTCGGCCGGGGCGAACCCGGTCGCCTGGAGCGCGGTCAGCACCTCGGTCACCAGGGTGGGCGACTCCAGCTGCCGGCGGGCGATGTTCACGCTCAGGGTCAGCCGCGGGCCGTGGCTGACACGCCGCTGCCAGGCGCGTACCTGCCGGCAGGCGCGGTCCAGCACCCAGGCGGTGATCCCGTCGATCAGGTCGGACTGGGCCGCCAGCGGGATGAAGTCGTCCGGCGGCAGCAGTCCCAGCTGCGGGTGCTGCCAGCGCACCAGCGCCTCGAAGCCGGTCAGCTCGCCGCTGTCCAGCGTCACCACCGGCTGGAAGTGCAGTCGCAACTGGCCGCGCTCGACGGCGTCCTTCAGGTCGTCCTCGAGCGTGGCCGTGCCGTGATGCGGGTCGTGCATGCCGTCCACATACAGCTGCCAGCTGATCGTCCGGTCCCGCTTGGCGTGGTACATGGCGCTGTCGGCCCGGCCCAGCAGCTCGTCGGTGCCTGCGTCGTTGCCGTCGGCCAGAGCGATGCCGATGCTGGTCCGCGGCTGCAGCGACACGCCGTTGATCTCGATCGGGCGGGACAGCTCGGCCAGGATCCGCTTGGCCACGGTGACCGCATCGTCGGCCGTCTTCACCTGGTGCAGCACGATGGCGAACTCGTCGCCGCCCAGCCGGCCCACGAGGTCCGAGCCGAGCACCGAGCGCTGCAGGCCGGCGGCCACCGAGATCAGCATGGCGTCGCCCGCTTCGTGCCCGTACGTGTCGTTGACCTGCTTGAACCCGTCGAGATCGAGGTAGAGCACGGCCACCCCGGCGCGGTCCGGCCCGTCCAGGGCGGTCTCCAGGGAACGCAGCAGCCGGGCCCGGTTGGCCAGCGCGGTCAGCGCGTCGTGCGAGGCCTCGTAGACCAGGCGCTCCTGGAACGCGCGGCGCTCGGTGACGTCCCGGTGGTTGACGACCATGCCCCCGACGGCCGGGTTGGCCGACAGGTTGCGCGGGATGACCTCGTGCCAGTGCCAGCCGCCGTCGGCGTGCCGGACGCGGACCTCGGCCGCCTTGTCGCCGGCCAGCTTGCCGACGTCGTCCGGATCGACCAGGTCCTGGTACGGGGTACCGACCAGGTCGGCGAGGGCGTACCCCATGATCCGGGTGACGGCGGCGCTGGCCGAGGCGATCCGGTAGTCGCCGTCGAGCACCAGGATGACGTCGGTGCTGTCCTGCACCAGCGCCTCGAAACGTTCGGCGGTACGGCGCAGGGCGCTCTCCGACTCCGCCCGTACGCGGTCGGTCTCGTCCTGGGCCTTCTGGATGAACCGCCAGTAGACGACCTGGACCGCGCACACCGCGGCGACGAACCCGGCGTGCAGCACCGCGAAGGCGATCGGGGAGGTCTGGGCCTTGCGGTCGGAATAGATCAGGGCGGGCGCCATCTCACCCATCACCAGGTGCTCGACCACCACCAGCACCACCGACACCAGCAGGGGTAGCCAGTCCTGGTAGAGGCTGATCAGCGCGAGCACCAGGAAGTACCCGAAATGCAGGTCGGTCCGGCCGCCGCCGATCGACACCAGGATCGCCGCGGACAACAGCAGGCCCAGGGACACCGCGGCCGCGCCGGCCCGGCGGGAGCGGGTCACCTCGCCCAGCGTGGCGCAGGCCAGCATCGCCGCGGACATCACCCAGACCAGCCATCGGCCGCTCATGGTGACCAGGCCGGTCATCGCGCCGGCGTCGTTGTGCCGGTAGATCAGCGCGACCACGGCCAGCAGCGGGATCTGCAGCCAGAGCCAGGCGCGCAGAGCGCGGTGCCGGGCGTGGAAGGCGTCGTCGGAAAGCCGGGCCTGCGCCAGCACGGCGGATACGAACCGTGGGGCGCGCAGCGTCATGGGCGTTCCTCATCCCGAAAACGAACGGACCTGTCCCCGCCTGATCGGCGGGAACAGGCCCGGGGCTGAGGATTTCACCGGGGAGAGCGTCAGACGCCGGACCGCGTCGCCATCGCCTGCAGGAAGATGTCAACGATTCGAGCCGGGTCCGGAGCGATGAAGACGCCGCCGGCGCTCGTCGCGTTGACGATGGTCTGCAGCTCCTTGGGGTCCACGTCCGGGCCGATGCCGATGATGACCATGCGGACGGGGCGTCGCGGGTCCTTCAACTTGGTCAGCTGCTGGACCAGCTGTTCCTGGGTGAGACCGCCGTCGTTGTCGTTCTTACCGTCGGTGAAGATGATCACCGAGTTCACCCGGCCACCTTGCCAGCCGTCCTGCACGTCTTTGTACGCCGCCAGCGCGGTGTCGTAGAGGCCCGTATTGCCGTCCTTCTTCGGGACGATCTGACTGATGGTGTTCTGAAGCTGGGCCCGATTGGAGGCGAGCGGCACGATCGGCACCAATTCTTTCCACGGTCTCTTGCCGACCATGTCGGTGGAGAAGATCCACGTTCCGACCGACCACCGATCGTCGAACAGGGCCAGGCCCTGCCGAGCCGCTCCCTGGGTGACCACCGCCCGGCTCTGGTTTCCCGCGGTCGGCACCTTCTCCCGCATCGAGCCGGACACGTCGAACACCGCCAAAGCCCGTCCCGGCTGGGCCAGGGCGGCCCAGCTGCCGATCAACTGGCTGATGCCGCCGGCCACCTTGGCCAAGGTGGACGCGTCCGGGACGGCGACCGGCTTCATCGAGGCCGGCGCCCCCTCGGGGGTGGCGAAGCCGACGCCGGTCGTCCCGTCGGAGGCGCGCAGACCGGCCACGGCCAGCGCGTTCTTGAAGGCGACGCCGCCCAGCGCCTTGTGCAGTTCCTCGGCCGCGGTGGCCTTCTGCAGCCCGACCTCCGGCATCACCGTGAACGGGTAGTCCAGCGGAGCCGGCGCCGGCTGCACGTACAACGCGGCCAGGCTGACCGGCGGCCGCTGCCGGTTGAACGACATGACGTCGGCCTCGGACAGCGGCGCGGCGCTCAGCGAGCTGCCGATGTCGGCCAGCGAGTGCGGGAACTTCTGCAGCAGGTCGTCGCGGAGGCTGGAGCTCTCGGTGGCGAGCGAGCGCAGCGCCGCTACCTTGGCCTTGAGGCCGTTCTCGTCGGTGCCGGCGGCGGCGCCCAGCGCCAGCAGACCGGTCAGGCCGGTGGCGTCCTTGGTCGGGTCGACCACGCCCGCCTTCAGCTGTGTCCCGCCCATCTGGCCCACCAGGTCCTTCCAGCCGGGCGTCTTGGCCGGCCAGCCCACCTGCTGCGCGATCAGGCTGGGCATCGCCAGCACCACCGGGCTCTGCGCGATCGACCGGCCGTCGGTCGGCTGGAAGCCCGTCGCGTCGGTCTCCAGCCGCACCAGCCAGAGCGAGGAGTCGGGCAGCCAGACGTCCGACGGTTGGACGTTCGTCGGCGCCGGGCCCAAGCCGGCCATCGCCACCTTGTGCTGACGGGCGATGGCCGCGGTCATCACCGGCGGGCTCACCGCGTTGACCGTGACGGCCACGCAGGTGCCGTCGACGGCGGCGCCCCCCTTCACCCACTGGTCGGCCACCTGCTTGACCGCGGGCGCGATCTCGGTCGCGGCGGCGACGTTGAGATTCAGCCGGCCGGTGCACTTGTCCGCGGTCAGCTGCCGGTACCCGAACCAGGAACCGGTCAGGACCAACAGCACGGCCAGCCCGACGGCCACCGTCCCGATACGGCCCATGGCGAAGTTTCTACGATGGCGTCCAGACACGCGAACCATCCTGTACATCGAACGGACCGGATGCTTTAGTCCGTTCGGTCAATTTGATCACCCGTGCCGGAGATTGGCACCGGTGCGCGCCCACCCATCGGGAACATCGGCATCACTGCATGCAGTACGGGCGAGAAGTGCCTGCGGATTAGAGTGACCGGATGGAATATCGTGCGCTCGGCCGGTCGGGCCTGAGGATCTCCGTGCTGACCATGGGCACCATGACGTTCGGCGGGAAGGGAAACTTCGCCAGCGTCGGGTCGACGGACGTCGCCGAGGCCCGGCGGCAGGTCGACCAGTGCCTGGAGGCCGGGGTCAACCTGATCGACACCGCCGACGTCTACTCCGGTGGCCTGTCCGAGGAGATCGTCGGCGAGGTGCTCGACGGGCGCCGGGACGCCGCTCTGATCGCGACCAAGGTGCGGATGACGATGGGCGCCGGCCCGAACGACGCCGGGCTGTCCCGCCACCACATCATCGAGGGCTGCGAGGCCAGCCTGCGGCGGCTGCGCACCGACCACATCGACCTCTACCAGGTGCACGAGTGGGACGGCGCGACCCCGCTGGAGGAGACCCTGGAAGCGCTCGACCACCTCGTGCGCTCGGGCAAGGTGCGGTACGTCGGCGCGTCCAATTACTCCGGCTGGCACCTGCTCAAGGCGCTGGGCGCCGCCGACCGCATCCGGGCGCCGCGGTTCGTCAGCGAGCAGATCTACTACTCGCTGCAGGCCCGGGACGCCGAGTACGAACTGCTCCCGGCGGCCGTCGACCAGGGCCTGGGCGTACTGGTGTGGAGTCCGCTGGCCGGTGGCCTGCTGTCCGGCAAGTACCGCCGGGGGCAGCAGCCGGCCGAAGGTTCGCGCCAGCTCACCGACTGGGACGAGCCCCCGGTGCACGATCAGGAGAAGCTCTACGACACCGTCGAGGTCCTGGTGTCGGTCGGGGAGGCGCACGGGGTGTCGGCGGCGCAGGTCGCGCTGGCCTGGTCGCTCGGCCGCCCCGGCGTGACGTCGCTGGTGATCGGGGCCCGTACGGCCGAGCAACTGGCCGACAACCTGGCCGCCGCCGACCTCGAGCTCAGCGACTCCGAGCGCACCCGGCTGGACGAGGTGAGCGCGCCGACGCTGCTCTACCCGTACTGGCACCAGGCCAAGACCGCCGCCGACCGCCTGTCCGCGGCCGACCTCACGCTCCTCGGCCCCCACGTCTCCTAGAAACGAAGGGTACCCTTCCCTGCGTCAGTGAGTTTCCCGGCGAGCAGGGAGCGGTTCATGCCGGACAGGCCCGTACGCAAGGCACACGTCGGTACGGTCACGCGGGTCGAGCCGCTCACCCCGCACATGGTCCGGGTGGTGGTCGGCGGCCCCGACGTCGCCGCGCTCGCCTGCGGGCAGTTCACCGACCACTACGTGAAGGCCCTGTTCCCGCCGACGGGGGTGAGCTATCCGGAACCGTTCGACGTGGCCGCCATCCGCGAGTCGCGGCCCCGGGACGAGTGGCCGGTGACCCGGACGTACACCATCCGGCGCTTCCTGCCCGAGACCGGCGAGATGTTCCTCGACTTCGTGGTGCACGGGGATGAGGGCGTCGCCGGTCCGTGGGCGGCGGGCGCCCGGCCCGGTGACCAGTTGCGGTTCATGGGACCCGGCGGCGCGTACGCCCCCGATCCGGACGCCGCCTGGCACCTGCTGGCCGGTGACGAGAGTGCCCTCCCGGCCGTCGCGGCCGCGCTCGAGGGCATGTCGGCGGGTGCCCGGGCCCGCGTGTTCGTCGAGGTCACCGACCCGGCCGAGGAGCAGAAACTGGAGACCGCGGCGGACGCCGAGATCACCTGGCTGTACCGCGGCGACCGCCCGGTGGGCGAGCTGCTGGTTCCGGCGGTCCGGGCCTACCCGTTCCCGGCCGGCGACCCGCACGTGTTCGTGCACGGCGAGGCCAACCTGGTCAAGGCGCTGCGCGGCTACCTCAAGGTGGAGCGCGGCCTGCCCATGGACCGGCTGTCCATCTCCGGGTACTGGCGCCGGGGCATGAACGAGGACGGCTGGCAGTCCAGCAAGCGCGAGTGGAACCAGCAGGTCAGTCAGGAGCAGAACGGCTAGCTTTCAGGGCATGCGAGTGCGGCTGACCAACCGCCAGGGCGGCCGCCGGGTCGACCTGGTCCTCGGTCTGCTGCTGCTGGCCGGGGTGGTCACCGGCATCGCGGCCAACACGGTCGGCGTCAACTGGCCGCTCGACATCATGCAGCTGCATGCGGGCGCGGCCCTGGCCATCCTGCTCATCGCGCCCTGGAAGTACGTGGTGGTCCGGCGTGGCCTGTCTCGCCGGCGGCGCCGCCGATCGGTCAAGACGCTGTCGCTGGTGCTGCTCGGGCTGACGCTGGTCACCATCGTCAGCGGGCTGATCCACTCGACCGGCCACCTGGAGTTCCTCGGCCCGTTCACGCTGATGCAGATCCACGTGGCGGCAGCGTTCGGCGCGCTGGCCGCGGTGCTGGGCCACTTCCTGCTCCACGCGGTCCGGCCGCGGCGGGCCGACGCGGACCGGCGGGCGCTGCTCCGGTTCGGGCTGCTCGGCGGCGCCGCGGCCGTGGCCACGGCGGTCTGGGACACGGCCGGGGCGACGACGCGACGGTTCACCGGTTCGGTGCCCAAGGACCGGCCCGAGGTGACCTCGTGGATCAACGACGCCGTGCCGCACCTCGACCCGGACCAGTGGCGGCTGCGGGTCGGGGCGGCCACCTTCGATCTGGACACCGTGCTGGCCTGGAAGCACGAACGGTTCGGGGCGGTGCTGGACTGCACCAGCGGCTGGTACACCGGGCAGCAATGGGACGGCGTACGGCTGAGTGTGGTCCTGGCCGCGGCCGGGGTGACGGCCGGGCGGAGCGTCGAGGTGCGATCCGTGACCGGCTTCTCCCGGTGGTTCGGCGCGTCCACCCTGGACGACGTGTGGCTGGTGACGGGCATGGCCGGCTTCCCGCTCGCCTACGGCCACGGCTACCCGGCCCGCATCGTCGCCCCCGGCCGCCGCGGTTTCTGGTGGGTGAAGTGGGTGTCGGACATCCAGTCGTCGGACCGCCGGCCCTGGACGCAGCCCGTCTTCCCGCTGACCTGAGTCAGCCCTCGATGAAGATCAGTTGCTCCGGCGCGCCGGTCCTGCCCGCCCGGGCGTCGGCCACGGTCGCGGTGAGCGCGTCGCGGCCAGGTGTAGCTGGGTGAACGCGTCCGGACCGGTCGGGTAGAAGCGGACCGGGTCGCCGTCGGGCTGGGTGTGCATGATGCGGAACTGGCCCTCGATGATGCTGAACGGCATGGCCGCCTCCCGATTCGTCGTCCCGGTCAGCAGACCACCGCCGGCCGCCGGGCACTGTCCGCCAGGCGACCCGTGGCCCCGGGACGGGTCAGGTGGGGGGACGGGCCGGAGCCTTCGGCCCATGCGGTCGCCGCCCTAGGGTGGGTGGCGGGTGTTGTCGAGAAGCGGTGGACAGCTTCGTTCCTGACCCGAGAACCCGAACCCCTGGAGGAAGCGTGAAGTACCTGCTGACGGTCGACTACCAACCCGGCGTCGTGGAGACGGGGATGGACGAGTGGGAGCCGGCCGAGATCAAGGCGCACATGGACTACTACGCCGCGTTGAACAACGCGCTGGTCGCCTCCGGTGAGCTCGTCACCCAGGAGGCGCTGACCGGCCCGGAGGCGGCCAAGGTGGTCACCGCAGGCGCCGGGGCGCCGGTGGTCACCGACGGCCCGTTCGCCGAGTTCAAGGAGATGCTGGCCGGCTACCAGCTGATCGACGTCGACTCGGAGGAACGCGCCGTCGAGATCGCGGCCCTGGTGTCGCGGGTGCCCGGGCCGGGCGGCGTGCCGCTGGAACAGCCCATCGGCGTGCGCCGGGTGATGGGCCCGGCCGATTTCGAGGCGCTCGGCGGGTGACCGGGACCGGGCTCGAGGACCGGCTGCGCGAACTGTCGCCGCAGGTTCTCGGCGTGCTGGCCCGCCGCTACGGCGACTTCGACGCGGCCGAGGACGCGGTGCAGGAGGCGCTACTGACGGCCGCGGCCCGCTGGCGTACGGACGGGGTGCCGGAGAGCCCCCGCGGCTGGCTGCTGCAGACCGCCACCCGCAAGCTGATCGACCAGGTCCGCAACGACCAGGCGCGCCGTCGCCGGGAGGAACTGGCCGCCCGGCAGGTGCAACCCGGGCCCGGACCGGGCGAGGACGACACGCTGACGTTGCTGTTCCTGTGCTGCCATCCGGCGCTGACCGGGCCGTCGGCGATCGCGTTGACGTTGCGCGCGGTCGGCGGCCTCACCACCGCCGAGATCGCCAAGGCATTCCTCGTGCCGGAATCCACCATGGCGCAGCGGATCAGCCGGGCCAAGGCGTCCGTCAAGGCGTCGGGCGAGTCGTTCCGGATGCCGGCCGGGGCCGAGCGGGCCGGGCGACTGCGGTCGGTGCTGCGGATCCTCTACCTCATCTTCAACGAGGGGTACGCCGGCAGTTCCGGCCCCGGTCTGCACCGGGTGGAGCTGTCGGCCGAGGCGATCCGGCTGGCCCGGATGGTGCACCGGATGCTGCCGGCCGACGGCGAGGTGGCCGGACTGCTGGCGCTGATGCTGCTCACCGACGCCCGGCGGGCCGCCCGTACGGGAACCGGGGGTGACCTGATCCCGCTGGACGAGCAGGACCGGACGCTCTGGGATGAGTATCTGATCGCCGAGGGGACGGCGCTGATCGACGCGGCGATCAGCCGCGGCGCGGTGGGGGAGTACCAGTTGCAGGCGGCGATCGCGGCGCTGCACGACCGCGCGGGCCGGGCCGGGGACACCGACTGGCCGCAGATCCTGGCGCTCTACGCCCTGCTCGAGCGAATGACCGGTAGCCCGGTGGTGGCGCTGAACCGGGCGGTGGCCGAGGCCATGGTGCACGGCCCGGCCGCCGGCCTGACGCTCCTCGACGCGGTCGACGCGACGTTGGCCGGTCACCACCGCCTGGACGCCGTCCGGGCCCACCTGTACGAGCGGGCCGGCGACCGCGCCGCCGCGATCGAGCACTACCGGGCCGCCGCCGCCCGGACCGCCAGCGAACCGGAGAAGCGCTACCTGACGCTGCGGGCGGCCCGGCTCCGGGACCGCCCTCAGGTCCAGTAGAGGATCCGGCAGTCCGGCAGCCGTCGCGCGATCTCGGTGGTGAACCAGGTCCGGAGCTCGGCCATCACCGGGGCCGGGTAGACGTACTTGACCGCGCCGAACTTGCCGTGCTTGCGGGTCCGGGACTCCTCGTCCATCTCCAGGCGGGTGCGCGGGTACCAGCCCAGCAGCACGTCCTTGCTGCCGGGGGTGAAGCGGTGCGTGATCAGCTCGGCGGTGAGGTCGAGGGCCGGTATCCCGTCGACGGCGCGGGCCACGGCGTTCAGCAGCCCGCCGTAGTGCTCCGGCCAGTCCGGCATCGGCATGATCGGGGCGATGGTCAGCCCCACCGGATACCCGTCGAGTGCAAGCCGGCGTAGCGCCGCCAGCCGGTCGGCGAGCGGGCTGGTGCCGCCCTCCAGCCGGGTCGTGACGGGTAGGGCGTTGACGCTGAACCGGACCCGCGTACGCCCGGCGTGCGGCAGCCCGACGAACGTGTCCACGTCGGCGAACTTCGTCGTCCAGCGCAGTTGCACCGGTGCGTCCCAGGCGCCGAAGTGCTCGACCGCCCGCCGCCAACTGCCGGTCAGGTGTTCCAGCGCGAGCGGATCGGTGTAGCACGACGCCTCGAAGGTGGTGCCCTCGTCCCGGCGGGCCGTCCGGCGGCTGGTCACCGTCCCGCGACCGGCGTACTCGGCGAGGTTGCCGAGGACGTCGTCCAGGTCGGCGTAGACCCGGGTGACCGGCGGCCCGGACAGCGAGCCGGCCAGGTAGCAGTACTGGCAGTGCGCCGGGCACCCCTCGGCCAGGTCGACCCGCCAGTCGGCGCTGGGCGCGATCGGCTGCAACCGGCGCTTCGACGGCGGGCTGACCACGATCGCCATCGTGTTCTTGGCCCGGGCGTACGTCTCCCGGTCGGTCTCGCCGCGGACCCCGGTCAGCCGGGCCGAGCGCAGCCGTTCGACCTCGATGCCGTACGCCTCGACCCGCGCCACGATGCGGGCGCCGTGCGGATGGTCGTACGCCGCCGGGGTCGCCACCACCCGGCGCGGCATCCAGCGGCGACCCGGCCGGGGCGGCGGCGCCACCGCGCCGAGGTCGGAGATGGCCACCGTCTCGCCGCTGGCGTCGTGCGGAGCGGCGGCCCCGGCGTCCACGGCCAGGGGCACGTCCAGGTCGACGGCACGATCGGTCATCCGCGCCGGGTACCCCACCCGGCCTGGTTGTATCGCTACCGGCCCAGCTCGTTGAACAGGTAGAGCCAGATCTCGCTGCGGGTGGGGAACGACGGGACGGCGTGCCGCAGGCGGGACAACGGCACCTCACCGACCACGGCGATGGTGGCGGCGTGGATGAAGTCGGCGACCTCGGAGCCGGTGATGGTGACGCCGACCAGCACGTCCCGGGCCTCGTCGACGAGGAACCGGCTGGTGCCGGCGGCTCCCGGGGCGTAGAAGGCGCCCCCCGCGTTGGCGTTCGTGGCGATGTCGACCACGCGGACCTTCAGGCCGGCCGCGGCCGCCGATTTCGTGGTGTGCCCGACCGCGCCCACCTGCGGATCGGTGAAGACCACGCGAGGCGAGCCGGGGCCGTCGGCCAGGTGCTCGGCCGCCATCGGCTTGCCCAGGATCGCGCCGCCGGCCAGTGCCGCCTGGTACTTGGCCATGTGCGTGAACAGTGCCCGGCCGTTCAGATCGCCGATCACGTACAGCCAGTCCGAACCGGGGACCTGCATGTTCTCGTCCACGGAGAGGTATCCGCCGGCCTTCAGGCCGACCGTCTCCAGCCCGAGGTCCGAGGTCGCCGGGGTGCGTCCGGCCGCGACCAGCACCTGGTCGGCGGTCGCGCTGCCGCCGTCGCTCAGGGCCACCGTGACCTGGTTCCCGCTGCGCCGTACGGCGGTGGCCCTGGCGCCGGTCCGGATCTCGGCGCCCTGCTCGCGCAGAGAGTCGGTGACCTGCTCGCAGGCGAACACCTCCTCGCGCGGCAGCAGGTGGTGCTCGCCCTCGATCAGCGTGACGCGCGCGCCGAGCGAGGTGTACGCCTGGCTCATCTCCACCCCGACCACGCCGCCGCCGATGATGATCAGCGAGTCCGGGATCTCGGTGGCGGTGGTCGCCTCCCGGTTGGTCCACGGCTTCGCGTCGGCCAGCCCGTCGATCGGCGGGATCGACGGCGAGGTTCCCCCGGCCAGGATGACCGCGCGCCGGGCCAGGACGACCTCGTCGCCGACCAGGATGCGCTTGTCGCCGTCGAGCCGGGCCCAGCCCCG
This sequence comes from uncultured Actinoplanes sp., assembly GCA_964236515.1. Lineage (GTDB taxonomy): Bacteria > Actinomycetota > Actinomycetes > Mycobacteriales > Micromonosporaceae > Actinoplanes. Next base: position 182,074 of record CAXSDA010000009.1, on the reverse strand, counting down.
GATCAGCGTGACCCCGCGTTCCTCCAGCCACGGCACCTGCCCGGCGTCGTCGAGGTGACTGATCAGGTCGTCGCGCCGGTTGAGGATCGCCGGGACGTCCAGCGGGCCGGTGATGGCCTGGGCCACGCCCTGCACGCGGCGGGCCTCGGCCAGCAGTTCGCCCGGGCGCAGCAGTGACTTGGACGGGATGCAGGCGTAGTACGAGCACTCGCCGCCGACCTTGTCGGCCTCGATGATCGCGACGTCGAGCCCGGCTTGAGCCAGCCGCCCCGCGGCCACCTCGCCGCCGGGTCCGGCGCCGACGACCACTACGTCGAAGGTTCGGGTCTGGTTGTCGGCCATGCCCCCATGCTGCCCTATCGGGCTCCGAAGCGACCAGGCAACACCCGCACCGCCCAGTCGTGCGACATGCGGGCGGACTCGTACTTCGACTCGACGCTCGGTTCATCCACTTCGATCATGAAATCGCCGTTGTAGTGGTCGGGGATCGCGTCCAGCACGGCGTCGAAGTCGACCACGCCCAGGCCGGGTTCGGCCCACAGCCGTTTGCTCGCGGTGGCGTCGCCGTAGCTCATGCCCCGGCGGTCGGCCGGGTCGAGGAGGTCGGGGAAGCAGTCCTTGATGTGGAGGCCGCCCAGCCGGTCGGCGTACCGGCGGATGAAGCCGGCCGGTTCGATGCCGGCCCAACGCAGGTGCCCGGTGTCCGGACCGGCGCCGATCACGTCCGGGCCGAGGTCGTCGAGCAACCGGGTGATCTCGTACTCGGTCTCGAAGACGCCGCCGATGTGCGAGTGGTGCAGGGGCCGCAGCCCGCCGGCGGCCAGCGTCCGGCAGACGGCGCCGCAGTTGTCGATCGCCCGGGTCAGCCGGCCTTCGTCGAAGTCGGCGCCGACGGCCGGTTCGGCCAGCCGGGCGGGCAGCGACATCGAGGACACCATGGTCCGGTCCAGGCCCAGCTCGACCTGGGTGGCGGCGAACCGCTTGGCCCGTTCCACCTCGGCGTCCATGTCCACGGTGTCGTCGAGGGGCGAGTTGAACAGGCTGAGCGACGGCGCCAGGCCGTACCCGGCGATCCAGTCGGCGTACTCGGCCGCGGTCATGTCGTCGGGAACGTCCGCCTTGACCGCGGCGAACCCGATCCGCTGGTAGTCGCCGAACGCGGTGTCGAACACCGCCCGGGTCTTGCCGTCGCGGGCCCAGTACGGAATCGGGTTGGCGGCGATGCGCATGCTCATGTTTCGGGATGGTTTCGCGCCCCGGCGGCTGAGGCAATGAGTTGCCAGTTGTTGCCACGTGGCGGCGTGACAACAACCGGCAACGACCGTGCGCGGATCTAGTGCTGCAGTCCGCCCGCGGCCACGTGGATGAACACCGCGGCGACCTCGCTCGCGCTGGTCAGGTTGTCCACATAGCCCCGAACCGGCGCCACCGCGTCGTTGACTACTTTGGCGTCGGCGGCCGTTCCGAAGGTGACGACGCTGAGCAGCACCGGCCGCTTGGGATCGGCCGTCTTCTTCAGCTCGGCCGCGAGCTGGGACGCCGACATCGAGTTCGTGTCGGACTCGTTCTTGCCGTCGGTGAAGACCACGACCTGATTCGGTACGCCCGAGCGGTACGCGTCCCGGGCCGAGGTGTACGCGGCCAGCACGGTGTCGTAGAGCCCGGTGCCGGTCTGCTGCGCGGCCAGCCCGTCGATCGCCGAGCCGAGCGAGTCGCGTTGTCTCGCGTCGAGGGGCTGGAGCCCGACCAGTTGCTGCCAGTCCTGGTCGCCGTCGAGTTTGCTGCCGAACTGCCACAGGCCCATCCGGGAGTCGTCGGGCAGCAGTCCCTCCAGCGAGCGGGAACCCTGCCGGACCAGGTCGATGCGGGTCGAGCCGGACCCGGTGGCCTTGGTCGCCATCGAGCCGGACACGTCCACCACGACCAGCAGGTCGGTCCGGCGGTCCTCCGGATACCAGGTGGCGAAGACGTGATCGATGTGGTGGGTCTCGAGCACACCGAACGGCTTGGCCGTCAGCGGCGGCAGCGAGGCGGCGCCACCGGGCGGCACCACCCCGCTGGGGAGTCGCAGACGGGCCGCCTTCAGGTACTTGCCGACGATGGCCGGGTTGCTGAGTTTGGCCCGGATCCGGTCCAGCGCCGCCGCCCGGGTCGGGTTGCCGATGCCGTCGGCGGTCGGCAGCCAGGTGTAGCGCATCAGCGAGCTGTAGTCGGTGCCGGGCAGGACGGCCAGGTTCTTGGTCTTCGCCGCGGCCAGCGCCGGCAGCAGCGCGTGCTCCGCCACCAGGCCGACCTCGCCCGTCTTGGCCGGCATGGCCGCCTGCGCTCCGTCGACCGTACGGGTCCTCGACTTGGCCTGGTCCAGCCACAACGCCGAAGCGTCCATGTCCTTGGCCAGCCAGACCCCCTCGGCCGCATCCCCGACCCCGATCAGCCCGTCACCGGAGTCGTCCGGGCCGTCGATCACGAGCTTGGCCCGGGTCGTGCCGACCAGGCCGGCCAGCGCCGACCAGCTGCCGCCGGCCTTCCGCAGCTCGGCCGCCGTGCCCTGGTCGGTGACCATGTAGATCGGGCTGGTGGCGAGGACGGTGCCGGCCCCGGCGGTCGGCGCCTGGGCCAGTTCGAGCGCGCCCGCGGCGCCGACCCAGGAGGCGTCGTCCGGGACCCACACGTCGGCGTTGTCGTCGGCTACCCGCTGGACCGCCTTACGGCCGTCGGCGGTGTCCACATCCAGCCGTACGCAGTTCGGCCCGTGGTCGAGCTCGGTGGCGATGCCGTCGAAGACCGGCGCGAACGAACTCGCCGTGACCACCTTGATCGGTCCGGTGCAGGACGACCCGGCCACCTGCTCGGTCTGGTCGGACGATGTGTCGACGACTACCGCCAGAATGCCGGCCAGCAGGAGGCCGAGTACGGCGAAGATACCAAGAGCGGGCAGGATCCATTTCTCCGTGCCCAGACCGGCGCGGTGTCTGGCAGCCATCAGGCGTTCCGTTTCCTCACACGATGCGCATCGTCCCCGTCGACCACCGTAAATCCCTCAGATTGACCCACGGGCCAACCCAACGGTCAGGAAACCCCGCCGAGCGGGTTACCGGGTGATCCGGGAAAGCACGTCGGCCACCGAGGTCACATCGGCGTACTTGGCGGCGAGGTCGAACAGGTTCGCGTCGTGCACCGCGGGGGTGCGGTCGCCGCAGGCGTCGGCGGCGACGATCGGGCGGAAGCCGTGCTGCATGGCGTCGGTGGCACTGGCCCGGACGCAGCCCGAGGTGGACACGCCGCCGATGACGGTGGTGTCCACGCCCAGCGCGGTCAGGGTGGCGGCGAGCGACGTGCCGAAGAACGCCGACGCGTACTGCTTGGTCACCACCACCTCGCCCGGCCCGGGTTCCAGGCCGGGGACGAAGTCGCCCATCTCGCCGGCGCCCTCGGCCAGCACGGCCAGGCCCGGGACCTTGCGGACGAAGAGGCCGCCGTCGGTCAGGTCGGCGGCGTACCGGACGCGGGTGTGCACGATCGGCATCCCGGCCGCCCGGGCCGTGGTGAGCAGGGCGGCACACCCGTCCACCGCGGCCCGGGACCCGAGATCGAACGGGCTCCCGGGCGTGAAGTAGGCCCGCATCATGTCGATCAGCAGCAGTGCCGGCCGGTCACCCCAGCCCAGCCGCCCGTTGAAGGGTGCGGTCACGGTCAGGTCCAGACCGGTTTCGTCGGTGCCGGCAGACCCGTCTCCTCCAGGCAGCGGGCCAGGATCTCGTCCATCCCCGGGCCCATGTCGAAGACCGGCAGCTCGTCCGGACGGCCGGCGCGCAGCTCGGTCCGCAACGCCTCGCTGGCGGTCGCGTCGAGCTCGCCCTCGTCCGAGGTGACCACGCCGTACCGCCGGGCACCGGACGCGGTGACCAGGCCGCGCCGCACCTCCTTGGCCACCAGCTCGGGGTCGCGGGCGAGCGGGTCGCCCCACCCGCCGCCGCCCCAGGTGACGAAGTGCAGCACGTCGCCCGGCCGGACCGGCACGTCGTGGCACTTGCTGGGCAGGATCTCGCGCTCGCCGCCGGCCCGGTCGATCCACTTGCGCCCGCGGGCGCCGGGCTCGCCGCCGTTGACGCCCCACGGGTACATCAGCCACCGGTCGTCGTGGATCGCGATGGTGCCGGGTTCGAGGAAGTTGTACGCCACGTCGACGCCGTTGCCGCCCCGGTGCAGTCCGGCGCCGCCGGTGTCGGCCACCGTCTCCCACTTCTCGATGCGCAGCGGGTAGTACGACTCGAGGAACTCGCACGGGATGTTGACGAAGCTGGGCCACAGCGAGTGCCCGTCCGGCCCGTCACCCAGCGGCCGCCCGGGGATCCCGCCGAAGCCGATCGAGTAGAGCTGGAACCACTCGCCCTTGCGGTCGCCGCCGGAGTAGTTCCCGGAGTACATGAAGTGCGGCGAGGAGGAGAAGCCGGCCGCGTTCAGCAGCGCCGGGTTGGTCTGCCCGAGCAGGCCGCCGAACAGGTCGAACACGCGGCCGATGCCGTGGTTGCGGGCGTTCAGCGCGGCCGGGTGCTTCGGCTTCCAGTACGAGCCGTCCGGGATGGTGACGTCGACCAGCGGGTAGAAGCCGTCGTTCCAGAGGATCTGCGGGTCGGCCACGGTGATCATGTAGATGCCGAAGAACATCCGGGCCAGGTTCTCGTTGAGGTAGTAGTTCACCGGCCCGATGGCCTGTGGGGACGATCCGGTGAAGTCGAGGTGGACGCGGTCGCCGGTGCGGGTCAGGGACAACTTCAGCTCGTACGGCCCGAATCCGACGCCGTCGTCGCAGATGTAGTCGGTGAACGAGAGCGTGCGGCCCTCCTCGAAGACGACGTGCAGCAGCGTCTTCATCGCGTCGTAGTTGCGCTGCAGCAGCGAGTCCAGCGCGGACAGGTACGTGGCCACGCCGAACCGGGCGCACATCTCCTGGACCCGCCGGGTGGCCGTGCGGCAGGCGGCGACCAGGCCGTTGAGGTCGGCCCGGTTCCAGTCGGGCACGCGGACCTGGTTGAGGATGATCCGCAGCGCGTCCTCGTTCACCGTGCCGCCGTCGTACAGCTTGAACGGCGGGATGACCACGCCTTCCTCGTAGATGGTCTTCGCGTCGGTGGGCATCGACGACGGGGTCTTGCCGCCGACGTCGGACATGTGCCCGAACATCGACGCCCAGCCGACCACCCGGCCGTCGACGTAGATCGGCATGACGACCAGCCAGTCGTTGGCGTGGCTGATCGCGGCGCCGCAGGCGTACGGGTCGGAGGTGAGCAGCACGTCACCCTCGAGGATGTCGCCCTCGAAGCCGGCCAGGAAGTCCGGGATGGACAGACCGAACTGGCCCACCACCATCTTCCCGGCCGGGTCGGCGATCAGCGGGAACTCGTCGTGCTGCTCGCGGATGCCGGGGGACAGCGCCGTCCGGAACAGCACCTCGTCCATCTCGTAGCGGGCATTGCGCAGCCCGTTCTCGACCAGGTCGAGCGTCACCGGGTCGACGTCGACGGACTCCAGCGGGCTCTGGTTGGGCTCCCACACGCGGGCCATGCTCAGGCCTCCTGGTCGTCGGTCGGGCGGATCAGCAGGCTGCCGCTGGGGTCGGTGGTGGCCGCGTGGCCGGGCAGGACCAGCGTGGTGGAGTCCATCTCGACCACGATGGCCGGCCCGGCGATGACATCGCCGGCTCTCAGCTTCAGGCGGTCGTAGAGGCCGGCGTCGACGAACTCGCCGTCGACGTAGATCCGGGCGTCGCCGGTGCGGGCTGTGGCCGGGTCGCCGTCACCCTTCTCCAGCCGTACGGGCGAGACGGTCGGGCGGCCGCCGGTGACCGTGGCCCGTGCGTTCACCAGCTCGTGGTCGACGGGCAGGGTGAAGGAGAACAGCCGCTCGTGCTCGATGTCGAAGCGGGTGGACAGTTCGTCCGGGCCGTCCTTGACGTCGAACGCCACCGGCAACTCGTTGCCCTGCCCGACGAAGCGCACGTCAGCCGAGTACGTGACCGTCTGCTGGTCGACCGGCACGCCTTGCGCGGCCAGTCGTTGCGACGCGGCGTCGGCGAGCTCGGCGAAAACCGTGGTGAACTCGTCGGCCGAGAGGTCGCCGAGCTTGCGCAGCACCGTCCGGGCCGACTCGTCGCGGGCTGACGTGGTGGCGTCGCCGAGCGCGCACAGCACGCCCGGCGACGGCGGCACGATGACCGGCCACGCGCCGGTCAGGCGGCCCAGCGCGTTGGCGTGCAACGGTCCGGCGCCGCCGAACGCCACCAGCGCGAAGTCCCGCGGGTCGAAGCCCTGCTGCACGCTGACCAGCCGCAGGCCGCCGAGCATGTTCTCGTTGACGATGTCGATGATCCCGGCCGCGGCGGCCTCGGCGCTGGCCAGGCCCATGCCGTCGGCGATGGTCTGCACGGCCGCCCGGGCGGCCTCCCGGTCCAGGGTGATCTCGCCGCCGGCCAGACTGGTCGGGAGATAGCCGAGGACCACGTTGGCGTCGGTCACGGTGGGGTCGGCGCCCCCCTTGCCGTACGCGGCCGGCCCGGGTTCGGCGCCGGCCGACTGCGGGCCGACGCGCAGGGCCCGGGTCAGCGGCGGCACGTGCGCGATCGAGCCGCCCCCGGCGCCGACCGTCCGGACGTCGACGGCCGAGGCCCGGACGGTCAGGTCGCCGACCTTGGTCTCCCGGCCGATGCGAGCCTGCGCGTCTTGGACCAGCGCGACGTCGGTGGAGGTGCCGCCCATGTCGAAGGTGAGCAGCTCGGTGTGCCCGGACTGCTCGGCTACCCAGACCGCGCCGCTGACGCCGCCCGCCGGCCCGGACAGCAGCATGGTGACCGGCGCCGCGATGGCCGCCCCGGCCGCGGACAGGCCGCCGTCGCTGCGCAGGATGGACAGCTCGGCGGGGACGCCCTCGGCGGTCAGCTTGGCCGACAGGTTGGCCACGTAGCGGGCGACCTGGGGCTGGACGTACCCGTTGGCCACCGTGGTCAGCGCCCGCTCGTACTCCCGCATCTCGGGCAGGACCACACTGGACAGTGACACCTCAATGCCGGGCAGTTCCTCGGCGGCCAGCTCGGCGATCCGGCGTTCGTGGGCGTCGTTGGCGAACGCATTGATCAGCGAGACGGCCAGCGCCTCGACGCCGTTCGCGCGCAGCTTGCGCAGCGCCGCCCGGGCCGCCTCCTCGTCCAGCTCGCGGATGACCGTGCCGTCGCTGCCGACCCGTTCCGGCACCTCGACCGTGTTCTCCAGCGCGGCCAGCGGTTCCGGCTTGGGCCAGATGATCCAGCCGGCCAGGCCGCCGGGCACGAACGACCGGGCGATCTGCAGCACCTGCCGGAAGCCCGCGGTGGTGACCAGCCCGACGGTGGCGCCCTTGCCCTCCAGGATCGCGTTGGTCGCGACCGTGGTGCCGTGCAGCACGTGGGCGACCGCGGACCGGTCGATGCCGGCCTCCGCGCACACCTTGTCGATGCCGGTCAGCACGCCGACCGATTGATCAGCCGGCGTCGAGGCGGTCTTGGCCCGCCACGTCGACCCCGAGTCCTCGTCGACCAGAAGCACATCGGTGAACGTGCCGCCCACATCCACGCCGAGTCGATACGACATCCGTTCTCCTTAGATGATCCGTGCTTCCCTCAGGCTCGCTTGTTCGTCCCCGGTCAGGCCGAGCAGGCCGCCGTAGATCTCGTCGTTGTGCTCACCCAGCGCCGGGCCGGCCGAGCGGACCGCGCCCGGCGTCTCGGACAGCCGGGGCGTCGCGTTGGGCATCGGCAGGTCGCCGAAGTCGGGGTGGGGCACGGTCACGATCGCCTGCCGCGCGGCGAAGTGCGGGTCGGCGAACATGTCCTTGGCCCGGAAGATGCGCCCGGCCGGCACGCCCGCGGCGTGCAGGATCTCCAGCAGGTCGTCGGCGCCGACGGTCGAGGTCCACTCGGCGATCCGGTTGTCCAGTTCGACCATCGAGACGCCACGGGCCGAATGCGTGGCGTAGCGCGGGTCGGCGGCCAGCTCGGGCTGCTTCATCGCGGCGGCCAGCCGGCCGAAGACGGTGTCCTGGTTGGCGGCGATCAGGATGAGGTCGCCGTCGCCGGTGGGGTAGACGTTGCTGGGCGCGACATTGGGCAGCGTGGCCCCGGTGCGCTCCCGCTGGTACCCGGCCACCGCCCACTCCGGCAGCAGCGACTCCATCATCGCCAGCACCGCCTCGTAGATGGCCGAGTCGACGATCTGACCCCGCCCGGTACGGGTCCGGTTGTGCACCGCGACCAGCGTGCCGATGCAGGCGTAGGTGGCCGCGAGCGAGTCGCCGAGCGAGATGCCGGCGCGGACCGGCGGCCCGTCGGGCTCACCCATCACGTACCGGATGCCGCCCATGGCCTCGCCGATCGAGCCGAACCCGGCCCGGCTCGCGTACGGCCCGGTCTGCCCGTACCCGGTGACCCGCGTGACGACCAGGCCCGGATTGGTCCGCCACAACATGTCCGGAGCCATGCCCCAGCGCTCCAGCGTGCCCGGCCGGAAGTTCTCCACCACGACGTCGGCGGTGTCGATCAGGCGGCGGACCAGAGCCTGGCCCTCGGGCGTCCGCAGGTTGCAGGTGACCGACTTCTTGTTGCGGGCCACCACCGGCCACCACAGCGACCTGCCGTGCGGCTTCTCCCGGCCCCACTCGCGCATCGGGTCGCCCTTGGCCGGATCCTCGACCTTGATCACCTCGGCCCCGAAGTCGCCCAGCAACTGCCCGCAGAACGGGCCGGCCAGCAACTGCCCGAACTCCACCACCCGCAGATCGTCCAGCGGCAGGCTCATGCGGGCCCCCCGATCATCGTGGCGCGGGCGTTGTAGAGGTGGGCGCGCATGATGGCCTCAGCCCAGTCGCCGTCGCCGGCCCGGGCCGCGGCCACCATCTCGACGTGGTGGTGCAGGCTCCGGCGCAGCGCGTCCGGCCGGTAGTCGTGGAAGTTCTGGTGCACCACCGACGCGTGGGTCACCCCGCGCAGCGCGGCGGCCAGCGGCGGCGAACCGGCGGCGTCGATGAACAGCCCGTGGAAGGCCCGGTTCAGCTCGAACAGCGCGGTCAGGTCCTGGGTGCGGCCGGGCCGCCCGGCCCGGTTCATCGCGGTGGCCAGGTCGTCGAGGTCGTCCAACTGGGTGGGGCTCAGCTTGGGCACGGCCTGCCGGACGGCGTACGGCTCCAGTTGCAGGCGCAGCTCGAAGATCTCCCGCAACTGCTCGGGGGTCCAGGTGGCGACCCGGGCGCCCCGGTTCGGCGTCAGCTCGACCAGGCCCTCGGCGGCCAGCCGGGAGAGCGCCTCCCGGATCGGCGTCCGGCTGACCGACAGCCGGCTCGCCAGCTCGACCTCACCCAGCCGGGCCCCCGAGGCGATCGCCCCGGAGAGGATCTCGTCCCGCAGGGACTCCGCCGCCTGTTCCGCCGCTGCTCGCACCAGACCTCCGCTGCCCTCGATTGCATGCAATCCTTGTCATCTGGATCACTTTTCCGCAAGACTCTGGCCAGAGATAGCGGAGGTTGTATGCAATGAGCGTCTCCATCGTCGAGGTGTCCCCGCGGGACGGGCTGCAGAACGAGGACGCGATCGTCCCTACCGCGGACAAGCTGGCGCTGATCGGCACGCTCGCCGGCAGCGGGGTGCGGCGGATCGAGGCGGTCAGCTTCGTCCACCCGAAGCGGGTGCCGCAGATGGCCGACGCCGAGGCCGTGGCCGCGGGGCTGCCACGCGGGGCGGTGTCCTGGATCGGCCTGGTGCTGAACGAGCGCGGCCTCGACCGGGCCATCGCCGCCGGGATGGACGAGGTCAACGTGGTGGTGGTGGCGACCGACACGTTCAGTCAGCGTAATCAAGGTGTGGACACGGCGGAGGCGATTGCCGCATGGTCCCGGATCGCCGTCCGGGCCCGGGCCGCCGGCCTGCGCACCACGGCGACCATCGGGGCGGCGTTCGGCTGCCCCTTCGAGGGCGAGGTCCCGCTGGATCGGATCCGCTCGGTGGTGGCGTCGGTCGCGGCGGCCGGGCCGGACGAGCTCGCACTGGCCGACACCATCGGCGTCGGGGTGCCGGCCCAGGTCCGCGAGCTGGCCGCGGTGGCCGCGGTGTCGGCGCCGGGAATCCCGCTGCGCTGGCACTTCCACAACACCCGCAACACCGGGTACGCCAACGCGTTGACCGCGGCCGAGCTGGCCGGCGGGTCGCCGGTCGCCCTGGACGCCAGTGCCGGCGGGATCGGCGGCTGCCCGTTCGCCCCGAACGCCACGGGCAACATCGCCACCGAGGATTTGTTGTACCTGCTGCACCGCAGCGGATTCGGCACCGGCGTGGACGCGGACGCGCTGCTGCCACTGACCGCCCGGCTCGGCGAGTTGCTCGGCCACCCGGTCCCGGGCCAGCTCGCCCGCGCCGGCTGGTTCCCCGGCTAGGTCGTTCCCCGGTCAGGCGCCGGCAACGACGACCTCGGTGCCGGTGCGGCGGATCGCGTCGACGCCGGCCGGGTCGGCGGTGGCGTCGGTGACCAGCAGGGCGACGTCGGTGATGGGGCAGATGCCGGCCAGGCAGATCTTGCCCACCTTGGAACCGTCGGCCACCACGATCACCCGGTCGGCCCGGCGGATCATGGTGGCGTTGGTGTTCCCCTCGATCTCGTCGTGCGTGGTCAGGCCCCCGCGGGCGCTGATCCCGTCCACGCCGACCACCGCCACCGCCATGTTCAGGCCCTGCAGCGCCTGGTCGGCGATCGGGCCGACCAGCTCGTACGACTGGGTGCGGGAGACGCCGCCGGTCATGATCAGTTTGAGTCGCGGGCGGAGGGCGAGCTCGGCCGCGATGTTGAGCGCGTTGGTGACCACGGTCAGGTCGACCCGTTCGGCCAGCAGCCGGGCCAGCAGATGGGTGGTGGTGCCGCCGGTCAGGCCGAGGGTCAGCGGACCCTTCGGCAACAGGGCGGCCACCGTACGGGCGACCAGCGCCTTCTCCTCCCGGTGCTGGCCGCCGCGGTACCGGACCGGCAGCTCGTAGGCCACGTCGACGGCGATCGCACCCCCGTGCGTACGGGACAGGAGCCGTTGATCCTCGAGGGTCTGCAGGTCGCGGCGGATCGTGGCGGGGGAGACGCGGAACTCGCCCGCGAGGTGACCGGCGTCGACCGAACCGTGGTGGGACACCTGTTCCAGGATCGCCGACACACGGTCGGCGCGGCGCAGTGAAGGCATAGTCGAACTCCCATTGATCAAACGCGCAGTCACGATAGTTCGTTTCAGAGCGATCCACCAGTTGTATTGCGCGCTTGCGATCGCACTACCGACAATCGCGGCCATGACTGTGATCGCCATGCTCGGCGCCGGCAGCGTCGTCTTCACCCGCGAACTGCTGGCCGACATCCTCGCCTTCGACGAACTCAAGTCCGTGACCCTGGCCCTGCACGACATCGACGCGGAACGGCTGGAGACGGCCGAGGCGATCGCCCGGGGGACCGCCGAGGCCCTCGGCGCGCGGCCGGTCATCACCACCAGCCTGGACCGCCGGGCCGCGCTCGACGGCGCCGACTTCGTCATCAACTCCATCCAGGTCGGCATGTACGCGGCCACCGTCGTCGACTTCGAGGTCCCGGCCAGGTACGGGCTGCGGCAGACGATCGCCGACACGATCGGGATCGGCGGCATCTTCCGCGCGCTCCGCACCTTCCCGGTGCTCGCCGGCATCGCCGCCGACATGGCCGCGGTCTGCCCGGACGCGTGGCTGCTCAACTACACCAACCCGATGGCGATGAACATCGGGTACCTCGCGACGGTGGCGCCGCGGCTGAACGCGGTCGGCCTCTGCCACTCGGTGTTCTGGACCGTGCACGACCTGAGCGAGCTGCTGGGCGTACCGCTGGACGAGGTCGACTACACCGGCGCCGGCGTCAACCACCAGGCCTGGCTGCTGCGGTTCGAGCGCAACGGCGAGAGCCTGTACCCGGCGCTGGATGCGTTGCTGGACAAGGATCCGGAGCTCCGGCGGCGGGTGCGGATGGACATGTACCGGCGGCTGGGCTACTTCCCGACCGAGACCAGCGAGCACTCCAGCGAGTACGTGCCGTGGTACCTGCACGACGACGCCGAGATCGAACGGCTGCGCATCCCGGTCGGCGACTACCTGAAGATCAGCGCCGACAACGTGACCGAGTACCACGCCACCCGCGCTGCCCTTTTGGCTGGTAAACCGCTGGACGTCAGCCGGGACGCCACCGAGTACGCGCCGCAGGTCATCCACAGCATGGTCACCGGCACGATGCGCCGCATCCACGGCAACGTCGCCAACCACGGTCTGATCACCAACCTGCCGCAGGGGTACGCCGTGGAGGTGCCGTGCGTGGTCGACCACCTGGGCGTACGGCCGGAGCACGTCGGCGACCTGCCCCTGCAATGCGCGGCGCTGAACCGGTCGTTCGTCAGCGTCGGTCAGCTGACCGTGCAGGCGGCCGTGGACGGTGACCCGGCGATGATCCGGCGGGCCGCGATGGTCGATCCGAACACCGCGGCGAGCCTGAGCGTCGACGCGATCTGGGCCATGTGCAACGACCTGGTGGCCGCGCACGGCGAGCTGTTGCCGGAGCCGTTGCGGGCGATCTTGTAGAACGCTCACCGCGAATTGTTCGTTTGAGCGCCGCATCTTGTGAAACGAAAACAAACGAGCAATAGTCCTCGACCATGAACGACACCGCGGAGGAAGTCGCCAGTCAGCCCGCGACCTGGGAACGGGCCCTGGGTTCGACCTCGGCGGCCACCCGATCGCTGGCCGCACCGGGCGAGCGGGTGCTGTTCCTCGGCTGTGGTACTTCATGGTTCGTCGCGCAGAGTCTGGCCGAGTTGCGGGAGAGCGCCGGGCTCGGCGAGTCCGACGCGGTCTGCGCCTCCGAGTACGTCCCGCGGCGCCGGTACGACCGGATCGTCGCGATCACCCGCTCCGGAACCTCGACCGAGGTGCTGGACGCGTTGCGCCAGGCACCGTCCGGCAGCCGCCGGACGGCCGTCACCGCGGTCACCGGCATGCCGGTGGAATCGCTCGTCGACGACCGGCTGCTGCTGGACTTCGCCGACGAGCGCAGCGTGGTGCAGACCCGGTTCCCGACCACGGTGCTGGCCCTGGGCCGGGCCGCGTTCGGGGCCGACCTTTCCGGGCTCGTACGGGACGGGGTGGCGGCGCTGACCGACGCCCTGCCGGCCGATCCGGCGGACATCGACCACCTGGTCTTCCTCGGTACCGGCTGGACCGTCGGGCTGGCCAACGAGGCCGCGCTCAAGGTCCGCGAGGCGGCCCAGGCGTACTCCGAGTCCTATCCGGCGATGGACTTCCGGCACGGCCCGGTCGCGGTGGCCGGGAAGCGTTCCCTCGTCTGGTCGTTCGGCGCGGTTCCGGTCGCGCTGGACGACGTCGCGCGGTCGGCCGGCGCCGTCGCGTACCGCAATGACCGTGATCCGCTGGCCCAGCTCGTGCTGGCCCAGCGATTCGCCCTGGCTCTGGCCGCCCACCGCGGCCTCGACCCGGACAAGCCCCGACTCCTGACCCGCTCCGTCGTCCTCACGGACGCCGCAATCTGACGACCCTGCATTCCGAGATGCCGAGGTAGAGCGATGACCAGAACGTTGCGCAGGTCCATACGCAGTGCGGCCGCGGCCAGTTGCGCGGTCCTATTCCTGGGGGCCTGCATGGGCGGGTCCGGCGACGACAGCGGAAAGGACGCGGCCAAAGGGTACGACGCGTCGGCCTCGGTGACCCTGACCTGGTGGACCGGGCAGACCGAGGAGGCCGAGAAGGTCGCCGAGAAACTGGCCGCCGATTACCACACCGCGCACCCCAACGTGACCATCAAGACCTCGGCCGGCGCGCCGACGACCGACGACCTGCTGACCAAGCTGTCGGCCGGGTTCACCGGCGGAAGCTACCCGGACGTCAGCTACGCCTTCGGCAGCTGGGCCGGCGATCTCGGCGCCAGCGGCAAGACCCAGGACCTCACCTCGTTCGTCAACGACCCCTCGTTCGCCTGGAACGAGGTGCCGGCCGCCGCCCGCGACACGGCCACCGTCAACGGCAAGGTGATCGGCATCCCGGCGCTGGTCGACAACCTGGCCCTGATCTACAACAAGAAGCTGTTCGACGCGGCCGGCATGGCCTACCCGACCGACCGGTGGTCGTGGGACGACTTCCGGGCCGCGGCCAAGAAGCTGACCGACACGTCCACCAAGACGTACGGCACGGCGTACTCCGTCTCCGGCAGCGAGGACACCACCTGGCATCTGTGGCCGCTGCTGTGGCAGCACGGCGGCAAGATCATCGACGGCACCAAGCCCGCGTTCAACTCCGACGCCGGCGTGGCCGCCCTCGAGACGCTGCGGCAGATGGCCGTCGAGGACAAGTCGATGTACCTGGACCAGACCGACGAGCAGTACCCGCGGCTCTTCAACTCCGGGCACGTCGCGATGATGCTCTCCGGTCCGTGGTCGCTGCTGGACATCAAGGACGCCAAGCTGTCGTACGGCGTGACCGAGCTCCCCGGCTTCAACGGCGACCACGAAACCGTCTCCGGGCCCGACCTGTGGGTGCTGTTCAACCACGACGACGCCAACCGGGCCGGCGCCGCCCGCGACTTCATCAAATGGCTGACCAGCGCGCAGATCGACGCCAAGTGGAACCTGACGGTCGGCAACCTCCCGTTGCGCACCAGCGAGAAGGACACGCCGGAGTTCGCCGCCTACGTCAAGGAGTACCCGGGCGGCCAGAAGTTCTTCGACAACCTGGCGAACGCCAAGCAGGCCCGCCCGACGGTGGCCGGCTACGAGGAGATGTCCCGCAACGTCGGTGACGCCATCGCCAAGGTGCTGCAGGGCCAGGGCACGCCCAAGGACGCCCTGGACGCGGCGGCCAAGAAGTCCGCCGGCGCGCTGGAGTAGCGATGGCTCTCACCTTCGCGGCCACCCCGCGAACCGCTCACGGTGCCCCCGCGAAAACGCGCGGGCGCCGGGAACGGGCGGTCCGCCGATCCCTGACCGGCTGGGCCTTCGCCGGGCCGGCCACGCTCGTCGTCGTCGGGCTGTCGATCTTCCCGGCGGCGTGGGCGTTCGTCATCTCGCTGACCAAGTGGAACGGCATCGCGCCGGCCGAGTACCTCGGCTTCCGCAACTACCAGCGGATCGTCCAGGACCCGGACGCCGTCGCCGCGGCTCAGCACACCCTGGTGCTGACCGTCCTGTTCGTACCGTCGGCGCTGATTCTCGGCCTCCTGCTGGCGATCGCGCTGAACCAGAAGATCCGGCTCATCGGCTTCTACCGCACCTGCATCTTCGTGCCCTACGTGGCCTCCGCGGCGGCCACCGGCATTCTGGCCAGCTTCGTGTTCAACCCGCAGTTCGGCGCGGCCAACGAGGTGCTGCGCCGGATCGGCCTGCCCCCGCAGCAGTTCCTGGAGAGTCCCAAGGAGGCGCTGGTCGTCCTCTGCGTGATCGCGCTGTGGGGCGAGGTCGGCTTCACCACCGTCATCTACCTGGCTGCGCTGCAGGACATCCCGAAGGAACTCGTCGAGGCGGCCCGGGTCGACGGCGCCTCGCCGTGGCGGGTGTTCCGGCACATCACGCTGCCGGAACTGCGGCCCATCACGGTGTTCGCGGCGATCTGGGAGACCATCATCGCGCTGCAGCTGTTCGACCTCGTCTACACCACCACCCGCGGCGGCCCGCTGAACAGCACCCAGACCGTCGTCTACTACATCTACGAGCTGGCCTTCCAGACCCAGCGGCTGGGGTACGGCTCGGCGCTGGCCTACCTGCTGTTCGCGGTGACCCTGGTGCTCACCGTGGTGATCATCGCCTACAACCGCCGGCGCGGGACGGAGGCGTTCTGATGCGACGTAGACGGCTGCCGTTCAGCCCGTGGCACCTCCTGCTGATGCCGCTGGCGCTGATCTTCGTCCTGCCGCTGGTCCAGATGGTCGCGACCTCGTTCATGACCAACCAGGAGATCAACCGGTTCCCGCCGCAGCTGTTGCCGACCCGGCTGCACCTCGACGGCTACCGCACCCTGATCAGTCAGTCCCACGTGCTCCAATGGCTGGGCAACACCGTGTTCGTGTCGGCGATCGCGGTGGTGTCCCATCTGGTGCTGTGCTCGCTGGCCGGGTACGGCTTCGCGCGCCTGAAGTTCGCCGGCCGCGGTATCGCGTTCCTGGCCGTGGTGGCCACCGTGATGATCCCGATCCAGGTGCTGATGATCCCCACCTACCTGTTGTTCGCCCGGATCGGGATCGTGGACACCCTGGCCGCCGCGTTCGTGCCATGGCTGGCGTCGGCGTTCGGCATCTTCCTGATGCGGCAGTTCTTCCTGTCGCTGCCGATCGAGCTGGAGGAGGCGGCGGTCCTGGACGGGTGCTCGACGTTTCGCACCTTCCGCAGCGTGGTGCTGCCGCTGGCCCGGCCGGCGCTGGCCACGCTGGCCATCTTCACGTTGTTGTCGAGCTGGAACGATCTGCTGTGGCCGCTGGTGGCGATCAACGACGACCACAAGTTCACGCTGCAGGTGGGTCTGGCCAGCTTCCAGGGAACACGCCGTACGCAGTGGGCTCAGCTGATGGCCGGCAACGTCATCGCCACGGTGCCCCTGATCCTCGCGTTCCTGGTGGCGCAGAAGCGGTTCATCGCGACCATGACGTTCAGCGGCCTCAAGGGCTGACGTGCACCTCGTCGCGGGTCGGCTGGGCGGCGGTGCCGCCGGCCGCCCGGGTGCTCAACGATCCGGCGGCGGCCGCCCAGCCCAGCGCGTCCGGGATGGACAGTCCGGCCAGCCGGCCGGCGATGAACCCGGCGTTGAAGCTGTCCCCGGCCCCCGTCGCGTCGACCACCTGCACCCGGCGCCCGGGCGCGGCGCTCCCGCCACCGGGCCACCACGCCCGGCCGCCCCGGGTGCCGTCCTTCATCACCACCGCGGTGCCCCCGGCCACGACCGCGGCCGCCGCCGCCTCGACGTCGTCGCGGCCGGTGATCGCCCGCAGCTCGGCCGCGTTCGGCAGGAACACGTCGGTGTAGGCCAGGATCGCGTCCAACCCGGCCCAGCGCCCGGACGGATCCCAGTTGGTGTCCAGCGACGTCGTCACGCCGAGCTTCCGCGCCCGGGCGAACACCTCGGCCAGCTCGTCGATCAGAACCGGCTGCAGGTACAGCGATCCGACGTGTACGTGCCGGGCGCCGCGCAGCAGCTCGTCGGTGACGTCCGCGCCGCGCAGCGCCGGGATCGCCACCGGCAGCGTCAGGATGGCCCGGTCGTCCGCCGTGGACAGGTGAACGCTCAATCCCGTCGGCTGGGCGGAAACGGGCGACGTGAGCGTGACGCCGCGCGCGGTCACGAAGTCGCGGGTGACGGTGCCGAACACGTCGTCGCCGACCGCGGCCAGCAGCGTGGTGTCCACTCCCAGCCGGGCCAGACCGCACGCGGTGATCGCAGCCGACCCGCCGAGCACCAGATCCGCCCCGGTGAGCAGCTGTTCCTCCTGGCCGAACCGCGGGCGCACATCGCCGCGCAGGATCAGATCCGGGTTGGCGTCGCCGACCACCAGCACATCCATGGCGGCACCATACGCGAACGGGACGGCCGCCGATGATCCTGACCGTCACCGCCAATCCGGCCCTGGACGTCACCTACCGGGTCGCCACGCTGGTGCCGCACGGCACGCACCGGGTGTCCGCGGTGGCCGAGCGGGCCGGCGGCAAGGGCCTGAACGTGGCCCGGGTGCTCCACACGCTGGGCGTGCCGGTGCTGGCCACCGGACTGCTCGGTGGCGCCACCGGATCGCGGGTGAAGACGTTGCTGTCCGGCGGCCCGGCGGGGTCGTTCGTGCCGATCGGCGGCGAGACCCGGCGGACGGTGGCGGTGGCCGACGACGGGGACGCGACCGGGTTCTGGGAGCCGGGGCCGGTCGTGTCGGCGGCCGAGTGGGCGGCCTTCCTGCGGCACTTCCGGTCGCTGGCCGGGGCGGCCGACGTGGTGGTGCTGTCCGGATCGTTGCCGCCGGGCGCGCCGGCCGACGGGTACGCCACGCTGATCGAGCTGTCCGGCCCCGCCCGGACCATTCTGGACACCAGCGGCGAGGCGTTGCGCCACGGGCTGGCCGCCGGCCCCGACGTGGCCAAACCGAACGCCGCCGAGCTGGCCGCCGTCCTCGGCGGGTCCTGCGACCCGGTGGCCGCGCGAGCGCTCGGGCCGCGGGCGGTGGTGGTGTCGCACGGACCGGACGGTCTGGTCGCCGCGACCGCCGCCGGCACTTGGCGCAGCCGCCCGCCGTACGCCGTGGCCGGCAACCCGACCGGCGCCGGCGATGCCTGCGTGGCCGCATTGGCCCGGGGCCTCGCCGCCGGCACCCCCTGGCCGCAGCTTCTGTCCGACGCGGTCGCGCTGTCCGCGGCGGCCGTGGCCGCGCCCGTGGCGGGTGCGGTCGACCTGGACCTGTACCGGCGTATCCAGCACGACGTGACCACCGAGGAGCTCTGAGATGTTCACACCGACCGGCGAGATCGTACGGGCGGGACGCGGTGTCGGCGCGTTCAACGTCATCACGGTCGAACACGCCGAGGCCATCGTCACCGGCGCCGAATCCGCCGGACTGCCGGTGATCCTGCAGATCAGCGAGAACGCGGTCCGCTTCCACCACGGCCGCCTGGCCCCGATCGCGGCCGCCGCCCGCAGCATCGCCGCCGCGGCGGGCGTTCCGGTTGCCCTGCACCTCGACCACGTGCAGAGCGACGAGCTGCTGACCGACGCGGCGGCCCAGGGTTTCGGGTCGGTGATGTACGACGCGTCGACGATGCCGTACGACCGGAACGTCGCCGCCACCGCGGCTGCCGTCCGGGCCTGCCGCGCCCGGGGGCTGTGGGTGGAGAGCGAGCTCGGTGCGGTCGGCGGGAAGGACGGCGCGCACGCGCCGGGCGTCCGGACCGATCCGGCCGAGGCGGCCGCCTTCGTGGCCGCCACCGGGGTCGACGCGCTCGCCGTGGCGGTCGGCTCGAGTCACGCCATGAGCACCCGGACGGCCCGGCTGGACCACGACCTGATCGGCCGGCTGCACGCCGCCGTGCCGGTCCCGCTGGTGCTGCACGGCTCGTCCGGCGTCCCCGACGACGAACTGGCCGCCGCCGTCCGGCTCGGCATGGTGAAGATCAACATCGGCACGGCCCTGAACGTGGCCTTCACCGGCGCCGTCCGCACCTGGCTCGACGGCAACACCGGCGTCGACCCGCGCCGCTACCTCGAGCACGCCCGCGACGCGATGGCGGCCACGGTCGCGGCGGCGCTCCGGCTCCTCGCCAACGCCGTTGAAGGGAGTGCGATCCGATGACCGAGGTGACTCTCGCGCTGGTCGGGGCCGGACTCCGGGGCCAGACCTACACCCGGTACGCCGTCTCCACCGGCCGCGCCCGGGTGGTCGCGGTGGCCGAACCGGACCCGGTCCGGCGCGCCGCCGCGGTGGCCGAGTTCGGGATCGCACCGGAACACGCGTACGCCGGCTGGGAAGGTCTGGCCGCGGCGGGCAGGTTGGCCGACGCCGCGCTGATCACCACGCAGGACCGCCTGCACCGCGATCCGGCCGTCCGGCTGGCCGGCCTCGGCTATCACCTGCTGCTGGAGAAGCCGATGGCCCCGACCGAGGCCGAGGCGGCGGACATCGCCGCGGCCGCCGAACGGAACCAGGTGATGGTCGCGGTGTGCCACGTGCTGCGGTACACGCCCTACACCCGGCTGGTGAAACGCCTGCTCGACGAGGGCCGGATCGGCCGGCTGATCACCGTCGAGCACCTCGAGCCGGTGGGCTGGTGGCACGCGGCCCACTCGTTCGTCCGCGGGAACTGGCGGCGGACGGACGAGTCCGGGCCGATGCTGCTGACCAAGTCCTGCCACGACCTGGACTGGCTGGTGTACGTGATGGGCGCGCTGCCCGACCGGATCAGCTCGTTCGGCGGCCGCAGCCACTTCCGCGCGTCGGAGCGGCCCGCGGGAGCCGCCGGCCGGTGCCTGGACTGTGCGATCGAGCCCGAGTGCCCGTACTCGGCCAAGCGGCTGTACTTCGACTGCCTGGCCGACCCGGACCGGCATTTCTGGCCGCTGGGCGCGATCACCGGCGACCTCACCACCGCCGGCGTCACCACGGCACTGCGCGAGGGCCCGTACGGCCGCTGTGTCTACGACTGCGACAACGACGTCGTCGACCACCAGGTGGTGTCGATGGCGTTCCCGGACGGCGCGACGTGCACCTTCACCATGAGCGCGTTCACCCCGCAGGAACACCGCCGGACCCGGCTGATGGGCACGCACGGCTACCTCGACGGTGACGGGGTGAGGCTGCGGTACGTGGATTTCCGGACCGGCGCGGAGAGCGTGTTCGACAGCGGCTCCGACGGCACGGACGGGCACGGCGGCGGCGACCGGGGTCTGGCCGACGCGTTCCTGGACGCCGTGGCCGGCGGCGATCCGTCGCACCTGTCGTCGGACGCGGCGGCCAGCCTGGCCACGCACCGGGTGGTGTGGGCGGCCGAGCGGTCCCGGTTGACGGGGGAGACGGTCCGCCTGGCGGGCCTAGGATGATCTCGTGACGGACGACAGGCAGCGCGTGGCGATCGTGACCGGTGGCGGCAGCGGTATCGGCGCGGCGACGGCCCGGGAACTGGCCGGCGACGGATGGCGGGTGGTGATCGCCGGGCGGCGGGCCGAGGCCCTGCAGTCGGTGGCCTCCGACCGGATCGTGCCGATGCCCGCGGACGTCACCGATCCCGGTGCCGTGCGGGACCTCTTCGACCGTACGGCCGAACGGTTCGGTCGTGTCGATCTGGTGTTCAACAACGCCGGGATGGGCGCCCCGGCGGTCGAGATCGACGAGCTCGACCTCGACGACTGGAACCGGGTCGTCGCGGTCAACCTGACCGGCGTGTTCCTGTGCACGCGGGAGGCGTTCCGGGTGATGCGCCGGCAGACGCCGCAGGGCGGCCGGATCATCAACAACGGCTCGCTGGCCGCGTACACCCCCCGGCCGCTGTCGATCGCGTACACCGCGACCAAGCACGCCGTCACCGGGCTGACCAAGCAGACGGCGCTGGACGGACGGGCGTACGGCATCTCCTGCGGCCAGATCGACATCGGCAACGCGGGCACCGACATGGCGGCCGGCTCGGCCGTCGGCGCCCGGCAGCCCTCCGGCGAGACCAGGCCGGAACCGCTGATGGATGTGGCCGAGGCCGCGCGCGCGGTCCGCCACATGGCCTCGCTGCCGCCGTCGGCCAATGTTCTGACCATGACCGTGATGGCGACGACGATGCCGTACGTAGGACGGGGCTGAGCGATGTACGCCTGGGATGTGGATCGGACCATCGTGCGTTTTCCCGATCCGGCCGTCGAGATCGTCGACGAGCGGTTCCGGTCGCTGGTCGTCGGGCACGAGGTGGTCGAGCGGCTGTGGACCGGAGGGCGCTGGCTGGAGGGCCCGGTCTGGTTCGGCGACGGGCGCTACCTGCTGTTCTCCGACATCCCCAACAACCGGATGATGCGGTGGCTGGAGTCGACCGGTGAGGTGACGCCGTACCGGGTGCCCTCGGACAACAGCAACGGCAACACCCGGGACCGGCAGGGCCGGCTGGTCACCTGTGAGCACCTCACCCGCCGGGTCACCCGCACCGAGCACGACGGCGCGATCACGGTGCTGATGGACGGCTTCGAGGGCAAGCGGCTGAACGCGCCCAACGATGTGGTCGTCGCCTCGGACGACTCGATCTGGTTCTCCGACCCGGGCTGGGGGATCCTCGGTCACTACGAGGGGGACAAGGGCGTCGAGGAGATCCCGCAGTACGTCTTCCGGATCGACCCGGCGACCGGGGCCGGGGAGCCGGTGATCGCCGGCATGAACCGCCCCAACGGGCTGTGCTTCTCGCCCGACGAGAGCGTGCTGTACGTGGTCGCGATCGGCGAGATCCGCGCGTTCGACATGGTCGGCGGCCGCCCGGTCAACGAACGCCTGCTCGTCGACATGGCCCCGGGCAGCACCGACGGCATCCGCTGCGACCGCGACGGCAACATCTGGGCGGCGGCTCAGGAGGGCGGCCAGGGGTTCGACGGCGTGCACTGCTACAGCCCGGCGGGCGAACTGCTCGGCCGCATCCACCTGCCGGAGACCGTGGCCAACCTCTGCTTCGGCGGCATCAAGAAGAACCGGCTGTTCATCACGGCCGGCCGGTCCCTCTACAGCGTGTTCGTGGAGGCGCAGGGCGATCAGACGCCCTGAGCCGCCTCCTGCCGCCGGATCTCGCCCCGGGTGAACAGCGTGCCGACGAAGCCGATCACCAGCGCGAGCAGGATGCCCAGGCCGGCGAACGCCCACGCGCCCTGTTTGCCGCCGAGGCCCAGCGGCCCGAGCAGGTAGCCCTGCCAGTTCAGCCAGCCGGCCGACGAGTTGGTGACCAGGCCCCAGCCGAGCGCGGTGCCGACGATCACCAGTAGCAGCGGCAGCGGGCGCACGTCACCGTACCGGCCGCGCGGGTCGAACAGCGCCGCCTCGTCGTAGTTGCGGCGGCGTAGCGCCACGTCGGCCAGCATCACCCCGCACCAGGCGGCGATGGGCACGCCCAGGGTGATCAGGAAGCCCTGGAACTCGCCGATGAAGCTGGTCCCGAAGAACACCACGTAGATCGTCCCGGCCACCATGATCACGCCGTCCACCCCGGCGGCCAGGTAGCGCGGGATCCGTACGCCCGCGGTCAGCAGCGCCAGCCCCGACGAGTAGATGTCCAGCACCGCCCCGCCGATCAGCCCGAGCACCGCGGCGATCGCGAACGGCACCAGGAACCAGGTCGGCAGCAGCGTGGTCAGCGCGCCGATCGGGTCGGCGCCGATTTTGTCCGACAGGTCCGTGGACGATCCGGCCAGCAGCAGACCGAAGACCAGCAGGACGACCGGGCCGAGCGCGGCGCCGAACGTGGTCCACCCGAAGACGCCCCGGCTGGACGCGCCGCGCGGCAGGTAGCGCGAGTAGTCGGCGGCGGCGTTGACCCAGCCCAGCCCGAACCCGGTCATCAGGAACACCAGCGCGCCGATCATCGCCTGGGCCGATCCGGACGGGATCGCCGACACGGTCGACCAGTGGATGTCCTTCAGCACGAGGATCACGTACACCACGGTCAGCACCGCGGTGACCACGGTGATGATCGTCTGGAGGCGCATGACCACGGAGAAGCCGGCCACGCCGGCCAGCACGGTGACGGCCGAGACGACGATCAGCGCGACCACCTTGGTGCCGGTGCCACCGCCCCACCCGAGCCGGGTGAACACCGTGCTCGTGGCCAACGTCGCCAGGACCACCAGAACGGTCTCCCAGCCCACGGTGAGCAGCCAGGAGAGGGCCGCGGTGAGCCGGTTCCCGCGCACCCCGAACGCGGCCCGGGACAGCACCATGGTCGGTGCCGAGCCCCGCTTGCCGGCCAGCGCGATCCAGCCGCACAACGCGAACGACACCACGATGCCGATCAGCCCGACGATCACCGCCTGCCGGAAGGAGACCCCGAACCCGAGGGTGAACGCGCCGTAGCTGATCCCGAGCACCGAGATGTTGGCCGCGAACCAGGGCCAGAACAGATCCCGCGGGCGGCCGCCCCGCTCGCTCTCGCTGATCACCTCGATGCCGTTGAGCTCGATCCGCGACGTCGGCGCCGCCTGCACCTGGTCGATCCCGGCCATGACCCACCCGCCCTCTACGTGACCTTGGGACCATCTTGCTCGCTCGGCGCCGGTCCTTCCAGGGGCGTGAGGACCACGATGCGGTACGGGGCCTCACCGCCGGCAAGCTGGTAGCAGACCCGCTCGCGGGGGCCGCCGCCGTACGACCAGGTCACGTCGGCCCAGACCGCGACGGCCGTCCGGGCCATCACGCGGATCGACGGCCTGGCCTCGGTCACGCCGTCGTACTGGGCCCACGAGCTGGCGAAGAACCGCTCGGTCTCCGCGTGGTCGGCCACCGCGGTCACGCTACCGGGGAAGACGATCAGCGCGGGCACGTTGTACAGCCGCGCCATCGCCTTCTCGTCGCGGGCCAGCAGCGCGGCCGAGTACTCCCCGAAAAACTCTTCCACCGAGTGCGTCATGCTAGAACCGTACGACCCGGGGACGGGGAGGGCCCGCGGACGGCGACGAACGTACGGCGTGGATTGTGTCGGAAAGCCGGTGGACGGAAACCGGACGTCCTGGCAGCGTGAACGGGGTGAGGGCGCCGTTGCAGGAGCGGTCCCGCCACCTCAGGGTGCTGCGGGACGCTGCCGCGACCGCCCGGTCCGGTCCGGGCGGCGTTCTGGTGCTGATCGACGGCGAGGCCGGGAGCGGCAAGACGGCGCTGGTCGACGCATTCAGCGACGGGCTGCGGGTGCTCCGGGGCGCCTGCGATCCGCTGTTCACGCCGCGGCCGCTGGCGCCGTTCCTGGAGATGGACCTGATCGCGCCGGACACCAAGGCGTACCAGCTGGCGGACGAGATCGCGCGCCGGGCCAAGGCGCGGCCCGGCCTCACGCTCGTGCTGGAGGACCTGCACTGGGCCGACGAGGCCACGCTGGACGTGCTCAGCCTGCTCGGCCGCCGGATCGGGGCGGTTCCGGCGCTGGTGGTGGCCACGTACCGCGGGGACGAGCTCGACCGCACGCACCCGCTGCGCCGCCTGCTGGGCGAGCTGCACACCGGCGCGGTCCGCCGGCTGACCGTCGAGCCGCTGTCCGCCGCGGCGGTGGGCGCGCTGGCCGCGTCGTCCGGCCTGGACGGTGACGAGTTGCACCGGACCACGGCCGGCAACCCGTTCTTCGTGACCGAGGTGCTGGCCGCGGACGGTCCGGCCGTGCCGGCCACCGTCCGTGACGCGGTGCTGGCCCGGGCCGCCCGGCTCGGCCCGGACGCGGCCACGGTTCTGGAGGCGGTGTCGGTGGCGCTGCCGCACGCCGAACTCTGGCTGCTCGACGCGCTCGCCCCCGGCGCCGCCGCCGGGTTGGACGAGGGCCTGCGCGCCGGCGTGCTGCGGGAGACCGGCGACGGGGTCGCGTTCCGGCACGAGATCGCGCGGATGACCATCGAGCAGACCCTTTCCCCGTACGTACGGCTGGGGCTGCACCGGCGTGCCCTGACCGCGCTGCGGGACCACACCGCCGACCCCACCCGGCTGGCCCATCACGCCGAAGCCGCCGGGGACGCCGGGGCCGTGCGGGAGTACGCCCCGGCCGCGGCGCGGCGGGCGGCGGTGACCGGCGCGCACCGGGAGGCGGCGGCGCAGTGGGCGCGGGCGTTGCGGTTCGCGGCGGACGAGCCGGCCGGGCGCCGGGCCGAGATGCTCGAGGGGTTGTCGTACGAGTCGTACCTGACCGACCAGATGGACCCGGCGATCGACGCGTTGCGGGACGCGGTGGCGTTGCGCCGGTCCACCGGCGACGTGCCCGGCAGCGCGGCCGCCCTGTCGGTGCTGTCCCGGCGGCTGTGGTGCGCCGGTCGCAGCGACGACGCGGCGGCGGCCGGTCGGCAGGCGGCCGAGCTGCTCGAGACGCAACCCGCCGGTCCCGAGCTCGCCCTGGCCTACACCAACGTGGCGATGACCGCGCTGAACGCCGAGGACCGCGACGAGGCCATCGAGTGGGGGACGCGGGCGCTGGACCTGGCCGAGAAGCCGGACGAGCGGGCCGTGGCCGTGCACGCGCTGAACAACATCGGGACCGCGCAGATGCTGGCCGGGCTGGACAAGGGCTGGGCCACCCTGGAACGCAGCCTCACCCTGGCCGAGCGGGACGGGCTGGAGGAACACGTCGGGCGGGCGTACATCCACGCCGGGTGGGCGATGACGCGGATCCGGGCGTACGACCTGGCTCCCGTTCTGGACCGCGGCGTGATCCGGTGCGGCGAGCTCGGGCTGGACGCGTGGCAGCACTACGTGCGGGCGCACCGGGCGCGGTACCACCTGGACGCCGGCCGCTGGGACGAAGCGCTGGCCGAGGCGTCGGACGTCCTGCGCATCGCCCGGTCGGTGCCGCTGCTGCGGGTGCTGACCCAGACGGCGATCGGCCTGGTGCACGCCCGGCGGGGCGACGCCGATCCGCGGCCGGCGCTGGACGAGGCCGCGGCGATCGTCGCCGACCAGTACGAGCTGCAGTACCTCGCCCCGGTGGCGGGCGCCCGGGCCGAGGCGGCCTGGCTCGCCGGGGACTCCGCGGTGGTGCCGTCGGTGACCCAGGGCGCGTACGAACTGGCCGTACGGGTCGACGCACCCTGGGTGGTGGGCGAGCTGGCGTGGTTGCGGCGCCTGGCCGGGGTCGTCGACGCACCGGCGGGCACGGCCGGGCCGTACCGATCTCAGCTCGACGGTGACGTCGCGGCGGCGGTCGAGCACTGGGAGCACCTGGGCTGCCCGTACGACGCCGCGCTGGCCGGCGCCACCTCCGACGACGAGGATCAGCTGCGCCGGGCGTTGTCGGGGCTGCAGATCCTGGGCGCACGGCCGGCCGCGGCGATCTTGGCCCGGCGGCTGCGCGAACGCGGCGTCCGGGACGTGCCGCGCGGCCCGCAGACACGCACCCGGGGCAACCCGGGGGAACTCACCGACCGTGAGGTCGAGGTGCTGGCCCTGGTGCGGGAGGGGCTGACCAACTCCGAGATCGCCGAGCGGCTGTTCGTCGCCCCCAAGACGGTGAACCACCACGTGTCGGCGATCCTGCGCAAGCTCGGCGTCACCCGCCGCACCCAGGCCGCCGCGCGCGCCGCCGCGCTGGGCCTCTGATCCCGGGGCGCGCTAGGCGAAGCGGGTGGCGAGGGCCTTCAAGGTCGCGGTGATGCCGACGGCGTTCTTGGCCGGGAAGCCGAAGACCTCGAGCAGCGGCGCGGTGCGGGAGGTCGAGTAGTCGAACGTCTCGGTGACCTGGGTGCGGCCCGGTTCGAGTTCGGCCAGTTCCCAGCGCCAGCGGTGACCCATCGGGTGCTGCCACTCGATCAGGCGGTCCGGCTCGAACTCGATGACCGTCGAGGTGATCGAGTAGGGCACGCCGTACATCTTCATGCCCACGGTGAAGTGGTCGCCGACATTCAGGTCGTGCGGGCCCGTGACCGGGACGTCCCGGACCGTGCCCGAACCGTCCAGCTCGGCGTGCCGGTGCGGGTCGGCGACCAGCGGGAAGATCTCGGCGGCGCGGGCGTGCACGCGCACCCGGCGGGCCACCCGCCGGGGACCGGCGCCGACGGTCGTCACTTCCGGGTCAGCCATGTGATCACCCTAGTCACATGTCCTTGACCCGGCGCCGGCCATCGGTAGTATGACGACCGTCATAGCCGCGAGCCCGGAAGAGGACTGCCATGCCGATGATCGACGTCTACGCCACCGCCGGGACCTTCGCCGACCCGCACCGGCTCGCGACCGACGCGGCCCACACGGTGATGACGGTCGAGGGGGTGCCGGACATCCCGATGTTCCGGAAGAACACCGCGGCCTTCGTGCACGACCTGCCCGCCGGCGCCGTCTCCAACGTCGACGGGGACAGCGACTACGTCCGCGTCCAGGTGCTCACCAACGCCGGCGCGCTCGACCGGGACAAGCAGCTCGCCGTGGTCGAGCAGCTCACCGCGCTGATCGTGAAGGCCTCGGGCGACGACACGCTCCGGGACCGTACCTGGGTCCTGCTGACCGAGGCGCCCGAGGGCGGCTGGGGATTGTGGGGCCACGCCCACACCAACGCGGAGCTCGTCACCGCCGCCCGTGAGCAGATCGCGAAGCTCCGGGCCGGCGGCCTCGGCTAAGTGCCGACCGGAACGCGCTCGTAGGCCGGGACGAGCTCGCCCATCCGCGCATCGGAGTCGCAGCGGTCACCGCCGGCGAGGTGGGCGGCGAGGTCCTCGACGTGGATCTGGAGCCCGGCGGCGAAGGCGGCGATCCAGTCCAGGCGGAGCCCGCGCTGCTCGACGACCAGGACGGTCTCGTCCTCGCCGGCGGTCAGGGTGGCCTCGATGACCTGCTCATTCGGCGCATACCGGCCCTTGGTCACCACCGTGAACCGCCGCGGAGACTCGCACGCCTCCACCCGCCCGGTGACGTCGGCACCGCTGGAGAAGTAGTGGCCCCGGTATTCGCCGCCGACGTGGAGATCGCCGTCGAAATCGCCCAGCCAGCGGGCCAGACGGCGGGGATCGGTGAGCGCCGACCACAGATCGTGGACATCGGTGCGGAAGCGCTCCTCGATTCGCACCACCCCTCGGCCGTCCGCCTCTCGCAGGCGGCCCAGAATGCTGGTCATCCGATACTCCCTCGGTGAGATTTCTGCAGGTCGGGTCCGGTGGCGCGGGGTCAGCGGCCGGCGGCGTAGCCGTGGTTGCCGCGGGGGTCGGCCGCCGCGTGCAGCTGCCCGGTGACCGGGTCGCGGGCGACCATCGACAGCCGGCCGTTGGTCCACGGGCCGTCGATCGTGACGTCGTGGCCGCGGCGGCGCAGTTCGTCGACCTCGGACGGATCCAGCCGGGACTCGACCGCCGCGCCGGCCGGGATCCAGGTGCGAGGGTCGAAGGAGTCGACCATCGCGATCGTGTGGACGGCCGGGGCGTCGATCGCGGCCTGCGGTTCGGCCCCGCCGACGATCGTGCGCAGCAGGTAGAGCAGCTGCCACTGGTCCTGCTGGTCACCGCCCGGCGTGCCCAGGGCGGTGACCGGGACGCCGTCGCGCAGCAGCATCGTCGGGCTCAGCGTGGTGCGCGGGCGGCGCCCGGGGGTCAGCGCGGACGGGCTGCCGTCATCGAGCCAGGTCATCTGCAGGCGGGTGCCGAGGCTGAAGCCGAGGTCGGGTATCGCCGGATTCGACTGCAGCCAGCCGCCGGACGGGGTGGCCGACACGAGGTTGCCCCAGCGGTCGGCCACATCCAGGTGGGTCGTGTCGCCGTGGCCCTCTGCGTCCACCCGGGACGGCTCGCCCATGATGTCGCCGGTGTCGGCGGGCTCGGGTGGCCGGAGCGGCGGCGTCCACGGGGTCAGGCCGTCGATCGTCCCGGGAGAGAAGTCGCGGGACGCCCGGACGCCGATCCGGGCGGCGCGGGCCGCGGCGTACGCCGGCGAGAGGAGAGCTGCCCGCAGAGCCGGGAAGCGGGACGGGTCCGCGTCGCCGTAGTAGGCGTCGCGGTCGGCGAGGGCGAGCTTCAGCGCCTCCAGGACGGTGTGCGCCCCGGCGGCCGAGGACGGGTCGAGGCGGGCGTCGTCGACCGTGTCCAGCAGGGCCAGCGTCTGCAGCAGCACCGGGCCCTGGCTCCAGAAACCCGCCTTGGCCACCGTGAAGCCGCGGAAGTCGAGCGTTTCGGGCTCCTCGATGGACACCGCGAAGCGTGCGAAGTCGTCCGCGGTGATCACCCCGGCGTGCTCGGCGCCGTCGGCGTGCCAGTGCGGGCGGGCCGCGAACGACGAGGCCGCCGACGCGATGTCGGTCTTCCACGTCCGGCGGACGGAGGCGATGCGCTCGGTGCGGCTGCCGTTGCCGGCCGCGGCGACCAGCGATCGCAGCGTCCGGGCGTACACCGGATTGGTGATCGGCTCGCCCGGCGCCGGCGCCACCCCGTCGCGCAACCACAGCTCCGCCGAGGTGGGCCAGTGGCGGGTGAAGAAGCCGGCCATCCGGGTCAGCAGGCCGCTCAGCGCCGGATCGGCCGGATGGCCCTGCTCGGCGTAGACGATCGCGTAGGCGAGCACGTCCGCGATGTCCCACGTGCCGTGCTGTTCCAGCAGCCACAACCACGCCTCGACGGCGCCCGGCACCGCCGCCGCCAGCGCTCCCGCGCCCGGTACGAACGACAGACCCTGGCCGCGGTAGTGCGCGATCGTCGCTGCAGCCGGCGCCGGCCCCTGACCCATCAGCACCGACACCCGCCCGGTCGTGGCCGGCGCGATCAGCGCGACCAGGTCGCCCCCGGCGCCGCACTGGTGAGGCTCGACCACGTGCAGCACGAACCCGGCGGCGACGGCGGCGTCGAACGCGTTCCCGCCCCGCTCCAGCACCGACTGGGCGGTCCCGGTGGCCAGGTAGTGGGTGGACGCGGCCATGCCGAACCAGCCGGACAACGTCGGACGAGTGGTATCCATCATGTCAGAATGCGCCCGTGAGCCGTTCGCTGCTGCCCGTCGTCCTGGCCGTGACCGTGATGGTGGCGGGGTGCGCCGACAGCCGGCCGACGGCGCCGGCGACCGGAGCGACCA
>CAXSDA010000009.1:64688-151795 GCA_964236515.1 uncultured Actinoplanes sp. | reverse complement strand
CGTCACCAGCAGCGCGTTCACCGACGGCGGCACCATCCCGGAGGCCTTCACCTGCACCGGCGGCCGGCAACGGCCCCCGCTGGCCTGGACCGGGGAGGTGGGTGGCGCAGCCACCCTGGCGGTGGTGGTCGACGACCCGGACGCCCCCGGCGGCGAGTTCTACCACTGGATCGTCGTCGACCTGCCGCCGGCGACCACGAGCCTCGTCGGCGACCTGCCGGCCGGCGCGCGACAGCTCAAGAACTCCGGCGGCACCGCCGGATGGACGCCGCCGTGCCCGCCCTCCGGCACGCACCACTACCGCTTCACCGTGTACGGCCTCGATGCGGCGGTCGACGACACCGATGCCGGCGGCGCCTTCACCGCGATCACCGGTCACGCCGTCGTCCAGGGCCGCCTGACCGGGCTGGTCGCTCACAGCTGAGACACGTACGGCGCGCGCCACTCCGGCGCCTGATCGGCTCCGGGCGCGGTCCAGTACTCCCGGCCGGCGGTGATCAGGCCGTCCCGTACGGTCCAGAAGGACGCTGCCCGGAACGAACCGCTGCCGGTGTGCTCGACCGCCACTTCGGACACCACCGACTCGCCCTCGGCCACGATCCCGAGCACGTGGATGGTCCAGCCCTCCGGGTACTCCGAGTTGACCGCGAGGAAGTTCTCCCGCCCGGTCATCCGCTCGGCCGTCACCGGCCAGTCGACGACCAGTTCCTCGGCCAGCAGCTCGCGCACGCCGGACCAGTCCCGGGCCTGCGTCCGATCGAACAACGCCTGAACGGTCTGCCGGTTGTCCATGCCCCGCAGTCAAACAGAGGGGTGTGACAAGTACGGTCCGGTGACGCTCGCCGGGTCGGCCGCGACCTCCGCCGGGGTGCCGGCGGCGACGATGCGGCCGCCGTCCGGGCCGCCGCCGGGTCCCATGTCGATCAGGTGGTCGGCCACCGCCAGCAGGTCCAGGTCGTGGTCGATGACGACGATGGTCGCGCCGTCATCGAGCAGCCGGTCGAACACCTGGGCCAGCGTGCCGATGTCCTTCGGGTGCAGGCCGGTGGACGGCTCGTCCAGCACGTACAGCGTGTCCCGCTGGCTCGTCCGCAGCCTTGACGCGATGCGCAGCCGCTGCGACTCCCCGCCGGACAGCGACGGCGTCGGCTCGCCGAGCCGCAGGTACCCCAGCCCGACGTCGACGATCGGGCGCAGCGCTCCGGCGACGGGCCGCTCGCCGGCGTAGCGGTCCAGGGCGTCCTGCACTGTCAGGCCGAGCACGTCGGCGATGGTCAGCCCGTCCACCCGTACGGCCAGGGTCTCCTCGTTGTATCGCGCCCCGTGGCAGGTCGGGCACTCGACCGTGATGTCGGGAAGGTACTGCACGTCCAGGTCGATGGAGCCGAGCCCGCGGCACGTCGGGCACTGCCCTTCGCGGGTGTTGAACGAGAAGTGGGCCGGCCGCATCTCCGGTGTGCGGTCGGCGTACAGCCGCCGGATCAGGTCGAACGCCCCCGAGTACGTGGCCGGCGTGGACCGCGCGTTGAGCCCGATCGGCGACGCGTCGATCTCCACCACCTGCCGTACGCCGGCCAGATCGAGTCCGCGCACGTGCGCCGGCAACGGCTGCCCGGCGAATCGGGCCCGCGCGGCCGGCACCAAGCTGTCCAGCACCAGCGCCGTCTTGCCCGCCCCGGATGGCCCGGCCAGTGCGGTCAGCGCGCCCACCGGG
Source organism: uncultured Actinoplanes sp. (assembly GCA_964236515.1). Classification (GTDB taxonomy): domain Bacteria; phylum Actinomycetota; class Actinomycetes; order Mycobacteriales; family Micromonosporaceae; genus Actinoplanes. The sequence continues at coordinate 150,081 of CAXSDA010000009.1, read as the reverse complement.
AACTCGGCCGTGACACCGTGCAGGTTGAACAGGTCGCCGACCTCGATGCGCACCGACCGGTCCGAGAGCGGGCGCGGCGTGCGCGTGACCCGCGCCTTGCCCGAGAGATAGGGGCCGATCACCGAGTTCCGGTTGGCGGTGATCTGCGCCGGCGTGCCCTCGGCGACGACCTCACCGCCGAACCGGCCGGCGCCCGGACCCATCTCGATCACCCAGTCGGCGCTGCGGATGATCGCCGGCTCATGCTCGACCACGACCACCGTGTTGCCGTTGCGGGCGAGCGCGGCGATGGTCCGCTGCAGGCCCTCGACGTTGCTCGGGTGCAGGCCGACCGACGGCTCGTCGAGGACGTACAACATCCCGGTGGTCCCGGCCCGTACGGTCGAGGTCAGCTCGATCCGCTGCCGCTCGCCGGTGGACAACGTCGACCCCGTGCGGTCCAGGCTGAGGTAGCCCAGCCCGAGGTCCAGCAACGGGTCGACGGAGCGGGTCAGCTCGGCCAGCAGACCGTCGGTCATCCGCTTCAGCGCGCGCGGCAGGCCGGGCTCGAGCCCGTCGGCGAACGGCCGCAGGGACTGCAGGTCGAGCGCGCTGATCTCGGCCAGGTTCTTCCCGCCCAGCCGCGACCGCAGCGCCTCCGGCCGCAGGCGCGAGCCGTGGCACACCGAGCAGACCCGCGAGACGGTGAACCTGCCGCCCATCTTCTGGCTGCGCTCGTTGCCGCTGGCCAGATACCGCTCAGCTGCCGTCACCGCGTTGTCGTAGGTGACGTTGAGCCGGACCTTGCGCCCGTTCTTCCCGGACACCTCGACGACCTGCTTGACCGGCTCGCCGTACAGAACCTGGTCCTTCTCCTTCTGAGTGAGCGTGCGGTAGGGCACATCGAGCCGCACCCCGAGCTCGCCCGCCGCGAACATCGACAATCGGCGGCCGCCCACGTTCCAGGGCAGCACCGCGCCCTCGGCGATGGTCTTCTCCGGATCTCCCACCAGCGCGTCGGTGTCCACCTCGAACCGCCGCCCGATCCCGTTGCAGGCCGGGCAGGCGCCGATCGAGTTGAACGCGAACGACTCCGCACCCGGCATCTCGAACCGCACGTGGCAGGTCGGGCACTCGATTTCCATCGCCTGCGTCTCGATCGACGGTGACACCGGGTGACCGTTGGGGCAGATGTGCGTGCCCAGCCGGGACATGATCAGGCGCAGGATGTTCAGCACCTCGCTCATCGTCCCGACCGTGCTGCGCGGCCCGGGGATCGGCGGGCGCTGCCGCAGCGCCAGCGCCGGCGGCAGGTGCTCGATGCGGTCGGCGTCCGGCCGCTCGGCCTGGGTCAGCCGCCGCCGGCTGTACGTGCTCAGGCCCTCCAGGAACCGGTGCATGCCCTCGGCGTAGAGCGTGCCCATGGCCAGGGACGTCTTGCCCGAGCCGGACACGCCGGCCACCACCACGGTGCGCCACAGCGGCACGTCGACATCCAGGTCGCGCAAAGTGTTGTGGCGGACCCCGCGCAGTTCGATGACCAGCGGCAACGTACTGGGGACCTTGAGCATGCCCCGAACCTACCGCCGGCCTACGACAAGTTCCCGAAGAAGGAACCCATGTCGGCCGCCAGGGCCGTCGGTGCCTCCATCGCGACGAAGTGGTGCCGGGCGTCATCTTCGTCAGGATCCAGGCCAGCGCCCCCACGGGGCGAGTCGTTCCAGCCGTACGCGAAGGTCTGCGGCGCCGTCTGCAGCGGCGCGTGGTGGTCCACACCGGACATTGAGCCGTCGTTCTGCATGGCTTCGAACGCCGTCCGCTCGTCCGCGGTCATCTCCGGCACATCGGCCGCCGTCGGAAAGCCCAGGCCCGGAGACGACGTACATTCCCGCCACGTGGTCCGGCGCGATCAGGGCGACCTCCGGCGAGACGTACGCGCCGAAGTCCCCGCCCATCGTTCCGTACCGGTCGTAGCCCAGCCGCCGCATCGGTCCGGCCCAGAGTTCGGCCACGCGCCGGAAGCTCTCCATACCCGGCCGTACGGGCGATTGAGGTCACCCCCTGTCCCCCATCCGGTTGGTAGCCTCGCCGGGTGAAGCCCCACCAGCTCTCGGCGCCGCAGGCCCGCCGGATCGCGGTCCGCGCGCAGCTGCTCGACGCCCACCGCCCGGCCTCCCTGCACGAGCTGGTCCGGCACCTGACGTTGCTGCAGCACGACCAGACCGCCGCTGTCGCGCCCAACGCCGACCTGATCGCCTGGAGCCGGCTCGGCCCGGCCTACGACCCGGCCGAGCTCGGGGCCGCGCTGGCCGAGCGGACGCTGATCGACCTGCGCGGCATGATCCGCCCGGCCGAGGACATCGCGTTGTACCGGGCGGAGATGGCCGCCTGGCCCGGTGACGGCCCGCTGCGCGAGTGGCAGGTCGACAACGCCCGCTGGGTGCGGGCCAACGACCGGTGCCGCGGCGACATCATCATCCGGCTGTCCGGCGACGGCCCGCTGACCGCCCGCGAACTGCCCGACACCTGCGTGGAGCCGTGGCGGTCCAGCGGCTGGAGCAACAACAAGAACGTCACCCGGATGCTGGAGTTCATGACCGCCCGGGGGGAGGTCGCGGTGGCCGGCCACGAGGGCCGGGAACGCCTGTGGGACCTGGCCGAACGCGTCTACCCGGACCTGCCCGTGATACCGGCCGGGGACGCGCTGCGGACCCGGTACGAGCGGCGGCTGCGCTCCCTCGGCGTGGCCCGCGCCCGCGGCCTCGAACAGCAGATCGAGCCGGTGGACGTGGCCGAGGTGGGCGAGCCGGCGGTGATCGAGGGCGTCCGGGGCAAGTGGCGGGTCGATCCGTCCTACCTGGACGACGCGCCGTTCGACGGCCGCACGGCGCTGCTGTCGCCGCTGGACCGGCTGGTGTTCGACCGCAAGCGGATGACCGAGATCTTCGACTTCGACTACCAGCTGGAGATGTACAAGCCGGTGACGCAGCGCCGGTGGGGTTTCTTCGCGCTGCCCGTCCTGTCCGGCGAGAACCTGGTCGGGAAGGTCGACTGCACCGCCGACCGCGAGGCCGGAACTCTCCGCGTCGACGCCGTCCACGAGGACGCGCCGTTCGACGCGGCCCTCGTGAAGACGGTCACCGACGAGATCGACGACCTCGCCGCCGGGCTCAGGCTCGAGCCGGACTACCGGACCCGGAGACCGGCGTGAGTGCCGGACCGCTGGATGGGCTGCGGGTGGTGGAACTGGCCGGACTGGGCGCGGCGCCGCACGCGGCCATGGTGCTCGCCGATCTCGGGGCCGAGGTGGTCCGGGTGGAACGGCCGCCGGGCGACGCCGTACCCGGGGATCCGATGCTCCGCGGCCGGCGCCGGGTCCTGGCCGACCTCAAGGGCCAGGGTGGGCGCGATGCCGTGCTCGCCCTGACCGCCAACGCCGATGTCCTGATCGAAGGGTTCCGGCCGGGGGTGGCCGAGCGTCTCGGGATCGGGCCGGACGACTGCCCGCCGCGGCTGATCTACGGCCGGATGACCGGGTGGGGTCAGACCGGGCCGCGAGCCGGCGACGCCGGGCACGACATCAACTACCTCGGGCTGACCGGGGTGCTGCACGCGATCGGGCGGGCCGGGGAGCGGCCGGTGCCGCCGCTGAACATGGTGGCCGACTTCGGTGGCGGTTCGATGCTGCTGGTCGTGGGCGTGCTGGCCGCGCTGGTCGAGCGGGAGCGGTCGGGCCGGGGACAGGTGGTCGACGCGGCCATGGTCGACGGGGTGCCGATGCTGGCCCAGCTGATCTGGGGACTGCTCGACCAGGGGCGGTGGACCGACCGGCGCGGGGTCAACATCCTGGACGGCGGGGCGCCGTTCTACGACACGTACGCCTGCGCGGACTCCAAGTACGTCGCCGTCGGCGCGATCGAGCCGCGGTTCCAGGCCGAGCTGCGGGGCGTCCTGAGCGTCGGCGATCTCGGCCGCGGCACGCTGGAGGCGGCTTTCCGCACCCGGACGCGGGACGAGTGGACGGCCGCCTTCGCCGGGCGGGACGCCTGCGTGACGCCGGTGCTGTCGTTCGCCGAGGCGGCCACGGACCCGCATCTGGCCGCCCGGGAAACGGTGATCACACCGGGCGGAGTCCGGCAGGCCGCCCCGGCGCCGCGCTTCTCCCGCACGGCGGGGGCGGCCGGACCGCCGGTGGCGCCGCCGGAGTCCTTCGACCGGGTGCTGGCCGACTGGGCGCCGCCCGAAACGTCGGCTTGATCCGTAATGTACGGAACATGACGCACGCCGAACCGGAACCGCCCGTTCCGGAGGAGTTGGAGTGGGCGGTGAGCGAGGCTCACCGGGAGCTCGTGCCGGGCGCGCCGGGCTGGTTCCGTTGCTGGCCCCGGGGAGACGAGAAGTGGGCGACGGTGAACGTCCGCGGCGCCAGTCAGGTGATCGTCAACCACAGTCGCGAGGACGATCGGCATCCGAACCGCTGGACGGTCCGGGCGCTGTTCGGGGACAAGGCGGTCGAGTTGCGCCTCGGCCCGTACGAGAGCCAGACCCGGGCGATCTGGGTGGCCCGCGCCGTGCTGAACCTGGCGTTCAGCTGACCCGGCCGGTGAGCACGTTGCCGGCCGTCCGCGGCAGCGCGATCGCCTCGGCCGCCGACCCGGCCAGCAGCACCGCCAGCACGACGAAGGCGACGCGGTAGGCCGAGCCGGCCGGGCCGGGCGAAACGGCTCCACCCAGCCGGACCAGCAACGCGCCGACCGCCACGCCCAGTCCGGCGCCCAGTTCCTGCACCGTCGACATCAGCGTGTTGGCGCTGGTCATCCGCTCCGCCGGGACGTCGGCGAAGGCGATCGTGTTGTACGCCGTGAATCCGACCGACCGGAAGGTCCCGCTCAGCACCAGCAGGCCGAGCACCACGATCAGCGGCGTTCCGGGCCGCAGGAAGGCCATGCCGACGAGGCAGGCGGCCGAGGCCACGACCGCGCCCAGCATCACCGTCCGGATGCCGAACCGGCGCATCAGCGGGGTGGTGGCCGGTTTGATGCCGACGTTGCCGGCGAACAGCGCGATCACCACCAGTCCGGCGTGCGTCGCCGACCAGCCGAAGCCGAGCTGGAAGAACAGCGGCAGCAGGAAGGGGATCGCGGTGATCACGGCGCGGAAGATCGAGCCGCCCAGAGCGGTCACCCGGTACGTACGGATGCGCAGGTCCCGCAGTTGCAGCAGCGGCCGCGGCACACGCAGCAGGTAGACCACGGTCAGGATCAGACCAGCGGCCGCGACGACCAGCGCGATCACCGTCGCCGGCCGGTCCGGGCGGGGTGCGCCCAGGCCTTCCATGCCGGTGATCAACGCGGCGATGCCGGCCGCGGCCAGCAGGAAGCCCCGCCAGTCGAGCGTGCCGGGCCGGTCCGCCCGGACGTCCGGCACCAGGCGACGGGCCAGGATCGCGCCGGCCACCCCGAGTGGCACGTTGATCAGGAAGATCCAACGCCACGACGCGTACTGGCTGAGAACGCCGCCGAGCGCGGGCGCGACCAGCGGTGCGATGAGAGCCGGCCAGGTGAGGTACGCGATCGCCCGGACCAGGTCGGTCTTGGCCGTGGTCCGGATGACCACCAGGCGGCCGACCGGCACCATCATCGCGCCGCCGATGCCCTGCAGCACCCGGGTCGCCACCAGCATCGGCAGGTCGGCCGCGGCCGCGCAGCCGGCCGAGGCCAGGGTGAACAGCACGATCGCGGCGACGAAGACGCGCCGGGCGCCGAACCGGTCGGTGAGCCACCCGCTGATCGGGATCAGCACGGCCAGGGTCAGCACGTACGCGGTGATGGCGACGTTGACCGCGACGGCGGGCACGCCGAGGTCGGCGGCCAGCTTCGGCGCGGCGGGCGCGATCACGGTCGCGTCCAGGATCTCCATGAAGTACGCCCCGGCGACCAGCAGGGCCAGCGGGCGGTGCACGCTCGGAGCCGCGGTCGTCATGAGTCGATGATCCGACACAAAAACGCGCCGGCGCGAATTTCCGGGACATTTCATGATCGATTTCTCCGGTGGCCGCGGAGCCGTTCGGGAAAGCATCCGCATTGGACGGAGAAATGTCCGGCATGTCCGGCCTTGTGGGCTCGGACCCGACGTACCTTCTCATTCGGGCCGTGCGTTGTCTGCGTCCGGTCATGTCCACGTATCCGGTCACCCGCCCAGTGATCGCCGGAAATACGCCATACCTGACTCAGTTGATCGGTCAGCCCTTGTGCCCGGAGACTAGCGTGGGCAGGGCCTCGGGCGGCAGGATAGAGCCAACCGATCGAATGGCACGTTCCCATGCTGACCTGCGTAAATGCCTCCGCCGGAGGGCACTGGCGAGAAATTTCATCGTCACCGGCCAATCCGTGCCCACCCCTGCTTGCGAAGTACTGGCAGGGAAGTGATCACGCATGCGTGGTCGTTCCCGGAGGGCTAACCTGCCTGACAGGTCCGCGATCCGGCGACCGGCCGGCGTCCATCGGCGAGGAGAACTGATGATCCGGGTTCTGGTGGTGAGAGACGAGGGATATTTCGGTGTCCCGGTTCGCGTTCTTCTCGAGTCCAAACCCGACATTCAGTACGTGGGCACCTTGGCTTTCAGTTCCGATCTACCCCAGCGCGCCGCCGAGTTGTGGCCGACCGTCATCGTGATCGACACCGAGTACATGGTGAGCCAGATCCTGCCGGTCGCGGCCGAGCTGCGGGCCAACATCCCCGGCTGCTCCATGCTGCTGATGTGCGACCCGGCGAAGCGGGGCATGCTGCCGCCCCGGCGGTGGGTCGAGGGTCTCAACTTCCTGCTCAAGGGCGCGTCCGACGGGGTGCTGGCCGATTCCGTCCGGCGGCTCGCGGCGGGGGAGCGGGTGGTGTCGCCGATGCTGCAGGCGGCCTCGCTGAACACCGACCGCGGCCTGTCCACCCGCGAGCTCGAAGTACTGGGCCTGGCGGCCGAGGGCGAGTCGGTGAACGACATCGCCGGCCGGCTGTACCTCTCCGGGGGCACGGTCCGCAACTATCTTTCCGCCATCATCTCCAAGACCGGCGCCCGTAATCGCCTGGACGCGATCCGGATCGTCCGCAAAGCCGGCTGGCTGCGCTGACCGTGTGTGCGACGGTTCACGGTACGTATGCCCAATCGGGACGTACCGTTGATCTGGTGCCGTTCCATCAGGTCGAGGTGCCCGCGCTTCCCGTTCTGCTGCCGCTGGGCCTGGGGCTGATGGTGCTCTCCGGTCTGCTGCTGGTACGGCGTGGCCTGGTGTCGTGGCCGCGCCTCGCGACCGCGTTCGCCGCCGGGTGGTACGCGGTCGCCGTATTCGGTGCGACCTTCCTGCCGTTGCGTCTGGCCTGGGGCGACGACCCGTACGGGCGGCTGGCCACGTTCCGGATCCTGCTGCTGCCGGTCATCGACATGCGGCCGTTGGACTTCGTGCTCAACACCATGATGCTGCTGCCGCTGGCCGGATTGTTGTTCCTGGTCGCGGGCGTGCACCGGAAGAATCGCGTCGTGCTGATCGGTTTCCTGATCAGCTTGACCATCGAGACGACGCAGGGCGTGCTCGACCTGACCGTGCACGCCAACCGCTGGGCCGACGTCAACGACCTGATCTCCAACACGCTCGGCGCGTGGCTCGGTTACCTGTGGTTCTGGCGGGCGATGGGCGAAGACTGGTTCCGCCGGTTCGCCGACCGGTTCGCAATCCGCCACCGGGAGCCGGTCCCGGACGCGGTGCCGTAGAGAGGGCCTTACAGCAGGGCGTTCGAATGGGCGTGGCGGGCCTGGTGCGGGGCTGCCGTCACGGCGCGGATGCGGTGCGGCCGGCGACGGGCGACGATCGACTCGTAGAGACGGCCCACCGACGCGGCCGTACGGGCGGCGTCATATCGGGCCACCGTACGCACCGGAAGCCGGCCCCCCGCCCGTTCGGCCACGCACAACAACTCGGCCCGCAGTGCCCGGGGGAGTGATTCCGGGTCGTGCGGGGTCAGCCGTTGCGCGCCGTCCACCGGGCGGCGGGCAGCCGCTTCCTCCTCCAGCGCGGGACACGCGCTGTAGAGCACCGGCAGCCCGGCGGCCAGACCTTCCAGCACCGCCAGGCCGACGCCGTGGTCGGCCGGAGCGGCCAGCACGTCCATCGCGCAGAGCATCTCCCGTGCGTGCGCGACCTCCCCGGCGAAGACCACCCGGTCGGCGACCCCCTCGATCGCCGCCAGGCGCCGCAACGCCGCGTGCGCCGGCCCGTCGCCGACCAGCAGGAGCGTCGCCCCCGGAGTCTCGCCGAGGGTCCGGATCAACCGGTCGAACCGCTGGCCCGGCACCATCCGGCCGATCCCGCCGATCACCGCCGCCCCCGCGGCGATCCCGAGCCGGGCCCGGGCGGCGGCGCGCAGTCCGGGGTCGAACGAGAACTCGGCCGGGTCGAGGCCGGGTGCGATCACCGCGATGCGGTCGGCGGGCACCCGCCACTCGAGCAGGTGGCCGGCGATCGCCGGGGACACCGCGACGGTCATCCGGCCGAGCCGTTCGCCGGCCCGGTAGAACCGGTGGCCGGGGCGCAGCCCGTCGCCGTGCTCGGTCGACACCACGGGCACCCCGGCGAGCCGGGCTGCGACGCGGGCCGGAACGGCGGCGGCGTACCGGTGGGTATGGACCAGGTCGAAGCGGCCGCGCCGGATCAGGCGCAGGAGGCCCCGGACCGGCGAACGGCCGTCCGGAGGCAGGTCGTGGACGCGGACGCCGGCGGCCCGGATCTCCGCCGCCAGCGCGCCGCCACCGGCCGTCGTGGCGATCTCGCAGTAGTAGGGCAGCCGGCGCACCAGCAGCCGCAGCTGATGCTCCCCCCGCCCGGGGGCGAGGTCGCCGATCACATGCAGAACCTTCATGCCGGGCCGTCCGCGGCGGCGACCGGGCGGAACATGTGATGTCGAATCATGTTTTCCTCCCCGTTCACTGCGCCGGCATTCCCACATGTGTGCGGATGTTGTAAGAATGACCGTGCCAGTAATGGCAGCCAGAAAGACAGTTGCAAATGTCATGTCGAACGTGAAAGTGATTCACAACAGACATGACATTTCCGGATTGGCCGTCCGGCGGCGCGGGGGCTGACCGAAAGTACCTCTGGCCAGGCCGTTCAGCTGCCTCGATGCAGCTTCCGGGGCTTACGTGAAACTTCTTCACCTACGGCATGACAATTGCTACTGTGCCCGCCCGGGCCCAACTGGCACTCTCATTCCCAGACACCGATAGGTGTCTTTAACCGAGCGCCGGCATCAATTTCGAGGCGCTCGATTTCCTTGTCGACCAAACGGTCCGGGGCGGACCGGTACGGGGAGGAATTCATGCAGGTACGGCGAGCGGTGCCGGACGCGACCGCAAGGGCGAGCGTCGGTTGGCGCCCCCGGGCGGCCCGGACGACGCCGTGGATCCTCATGGGACTGCCGGGGCGGGTCACGCGAGCGGTGGTGGACGTGGGTTGCCTGGCGGCCGCGCTGCTGCTGGCGGCGCTGTTGCGGCACGACGGCCACATCCAGTTCGTCAGCGTCCACGGTGTCATCGGGCTGTCCGCGGTCTCCGCGGTCGTGCTCACCGTCGTCGGGATCCAGTTCGGGCTGTACACCGGGCGGTGGGCGTACGGCTGCTTCGAGGAGATCGCGGCCCTGGCCAAGACGCTCGCGGTGACCACGCCGATCGTCTTCGTCCTGGACACGCTCCTCGGCCGGCTGGTGCCGCGGTCGGCCATCATCGCGGCCGGCCTGATCGGGCTGGTGCTGGCCGCCGCCGTGCGCTACATCGCGCGGCTCTTCAACGACCAGCGGCTGCGGCCCTCGGCCGGCGGCGCCCGCGTCGTGGTGATGGGGGCCGGTGAGGGCGGCGCCCAGGCGATCCGGTCGATGCTGCGCAACCCCTCCAGCCCGTACGTCCCGGTCGCCCTGCTCGACGACGACCCGGGCAAGCGCACGCTGCGGGTGATGGGCGTCCCGGTGGCCGGCACCCGGCACCGGATGGCCGAGGTGGTGCAGCGGTACCGCGCCGACACCGTGCTGATCGCCATCCCGAGCGCCGGCGCCGAGCTCGTCCGCGAGATCACCGACCTGGTCGAGCCGCTGAACGTCGACCTCAAGGTGGTCCCGCCGGTGGTCGAGCTGTTCGGCCGTACGGTCAGCGTGGACGACATCCGCCCGCTGCGGCAGGAGGACCTGCTCGGCCGGCGCGAGGTCGGCATCGACCTGGAAGCGGTCGCCGGTTACCTCTCCGGCCGTCGCGTCCTGGTCACCGGCGCCGGCGGATCGATCGGTTCCGAGCTGTGCCGGCAGGTGGCCAAGTTCCACCCGGCCCAGCTCGTGATGCTCGACCGCGACGAGTCCGGACTGCACCAGGTGCAGCTCTCCCTCGACGGCCGCGGCCAGCTCGACGACCGCAACCTGGTCGTCGCCGACATCCGCGACCTGGAACGGCTGGACGAGGTCTTCGCCGAGCACAAGCCGCAGGTGGTGTTCCACGCCGCCGCGCTGAAGCATCTTCCGCTGCTCGAGATGCACCCGTCCGAGGCCCTGAAGACCAACATCGTGGGCACGTACCAGATCCTGCAGATCGCGCTCAAGCACGGCGTCGACCGGCTGGTCAACATCTCCACCGACAAGGCCGCCGACCCGCAGAGCGTGCTCGGCTACTCCAAGCGCATCACCGAGCGGCTGACCGCGGCCGCCGACGAGGGCGCGCCCGGCACCTTCTGCAGCGTCCGGTTCGGCAACGTGCTCGGCAGCCGCGGCTCGGTGCTCACCGCGTTCGAGGCGCAGGTCGCCAAGGGTGGTCCGATCACGGTCACCCACCCCGACGTCACCCGGTTCTTCATGACCGTGCAGGAAGCGGTGCGGCTGGTCATCCAGGCGGGCGCCATCGACAGCCACCGCGAGGTGCTGGTGCTCGACATGGGCGAGCCGGTCCGGATCGCGGACGTGGCCAAGCGCATCGCCGACGCCGCCGAGCAGCACATCTCGATCGTCTACACCGGACTGCGCCCGGCTGAGAAGCTGGAAGAGGTCCTGTTCGGGCCGGGTGAGGCCGACCACCGGCCGCACCACCCGCTGATCTCGCAGGCGCCGGTCCCGCCGCTGGACGGTTCCGTGCTCTCCCTGCTCGACCCCACCGTGCCGCGCGCCGACCTCATCTCGGTGCTGCGCTGGCTGGCCGAAAGTCCGGCGCTGTCCCCGGCCCGCGACGCCAACACCCCGGCCGTGGCCCAGCGCTCCGGTCGCAACAACATCCGGAGCCGCTCCCCGCGGCCGCGTCAGCCGGAGATCTCGGTACGCCCGGGACGGCACCCGTGAGCAGCCGTCGCGCCGAACGTCGCGTCCAGAAGGGAAGCACACCCATGCGGGTCGTCATCGCCGGTCAGGGTTACGTCGGGCTGCCACTGGCCGTCCGGGCGGCCCAGGTCGGGCACTCCGTGGTCGGGTTCGACGTCGACTCCGACCGGATCAAGCGGCTGGCCGCGGGAGAGTCCTACGTGGAGGACATCCCGTCGGCCGACCTCCAGGCGATCCTGGACGCCGGCACCTTCCTCCCGTCGTCCGATCCGCGGTCGCTGGCCGGCTTCGACATCGCGGTCATCGCGGTACCCACCCCGCTCCGCGAGGGCCAGCCCGACCTGCGCTACATCGAGGACTCGGCCCGGATCCTGGCCCGCTACCTGCGCCCCGGCGCGACCGTGGCGCTCGAGTCGACCACCTATCCCGGCACCACGACCGAGCTGGTCGCGCCGATCCTGGAAGAGGGCTCCGGCCTGATCGCCGGCACCGACTTCTTCCTCGGCTACAGCCCCGAGCGGATCGACCCGGGCAACCAGACCTGGACGTTGACGACCACGCCGAAGGTGGTCTCCGGCATCAACGCAGCGTCGCTGGAACGCGTCAAGAGCTTCTACGACAGCGTCGTCGAGACCACCGTGCCGGTCCGTGACACCAAGGCCGCCGAGCTGGCCAAGCTCATGGAGAACACCTTCCGGCACGTCAACATCGCGCTGGTCAACGAACTCGCGGTGTTCGCCCACGACCTGGACATCGACATTTGGGAGGCGATCGACGCCGCGTCCAGCAAGCCGTTCGGGTTCATGAAGTTCACCCCCGGTCCCGGCGTCGGCGGCCACTGCCTGCCGATCGACCCGTCGTACCTGTCCTGGCGGGTGCAGCGGACGCTCGGGCAGAGCTTCCGGTTCGTCGAGCTGGCCAACGACATCAACAACCACATGCCCGATTACGTCGTACGGCGTCTGATGACCGCCCTGAACCGCGACCGCAAGGCGCTCAACGGCTCGACTGTGCTGCTGCTCGGACTGGCCTACAAGAAGAACACCGGCGACGCCCGGGAGTCGCCGGCCCGCCGGGTCGCCTCGCTGCTGATGGACATGGGCGCCGAGGTCCGGGCGGCCGACCCGCACGTGGTCGAGGACGGCCACGTCGACCAGCGCGTGCTGCGGGTGCCGCTGGACGCCGAGCAGCTGGCCGCGGCCGACGCGGTCGTGCTGCTGGCCGACCACGACGCCTTCGACCTCGAGCTGGTGACGCAGCACGCCAAGTACGTGCTGGACACCCGGCACCGCCTGTCCGGCCCGACCGTCGAATCGCTGTGAGGTTCTGATGACGTTCGCACGCATCCTCTCCGACGGCTTGAACCGGCTGATCGCCGCGATCGCGCTGATCCTGCTGTCCCCGGTCATATTGGGCGTGGCCCTGTGGATCCGGATCGCCGACGGCCCGGGTGTCCTGTTCAAGCAGGACCGGGCCGGTCGCGGCGGGCGGCCCTTCAAGATGCTCAAGTTCCGGTCCATGGTCCACGACTCGGTCGCGATGACGGCGTCGATGGGCATCAGCGACCCGTTCGGTCTCATCGAGGACGACCCGCGGATCACCGCGTGCGGCCGGTTCCTGCGGCGCACCTCACTCGACGAGCTGCCCCAGCTGCTGAACGTGCTCGCCGGGCAGATGGCGCTGGTCGGGCCGCGGCCGGACGTGCTGCCGCAGGTGGCCAACTACTCCGCCCACGACGCGCGGCGCCTCGAGGTCAAGCCCGGCATCACCGGCTGGGCCCAGGTCAACGGCCGGGACGCGATCGACTGGCCGGCCCGGTTCGAGTTGGACCGCTGGTACATCGACCACTGGTCGCCGGCGCTGGACATGAAGATCCTGTGGCAGACGTTCACCAGCCTGAACCGCGACGAGGTGCCGGTCCGGGTGGACGAGCTGAACATCAAGCGCGCCCAGGACGTGGGTCGTGCCGCCGCCTGAACCGGAGATCGGCTCCGAGTTCCACTGGGACCCCGCCGCCCTGCGAAGCGACGCGCAGGGCAGCGGTACCCCGTGGCCGGCGGGCCACGAACTGTTCGCCACCGGCTCGGGCGCGCTGTCCGCGTTGCTGCGCTCGCTCGAGGCGCCGCGGTTGCACGTCCCTTCCTTCTTCTGCACGGGTGTGGCTGAATTGCTGGCCGCGGACGCCCCGCTCGCCTGGTACCGCCATCTTCCGGACGAGCGGGGCCCGCGGCTCGACTCCCTGGCCGTACGGCCGGGGGATGTGGTGCTGGCCCAGAACCTTTTCGGCCGCGACGACCGCGCGCCGTGGGACGCGTGGATCCGCGACCATCCCGACGTGATCGTCGTCGAGGACCACTCGCACGACCCGCTCAGCGACTGGGCCCGCACCAGCACGGCCGCCTTCGCGGTGGCGTCGCTGCGCAAGACCCTGCCGCTGCCCGACGGCGGCCTGCTGTGGTCGCCGTGCGGGTACGCCCTGCCGTCGCCGGCCGGACCGGTGAGTGAGGGCGCCGAACTCAAGCTGGCCGCGATGCTGCTCAAGGCGGCCTGGCGGGATGGCCGGGACGTGTCCAAGGACGGGTTCCGGGCGCTGCAGCAGAAGGGCGAGCACCGGCTGCTGGGAAGCGCCGGCCCGGCCTCCGCGGTCACGCGCACGGTGCTGACGCTGATCGACGCGGCCGGCCTGCGCGCCCGCGCCACCGGCTCCGCGCGGGCGCTGGCGGCGATGCTGCCGGCCACCGACCGGGACTGGCAGGCGCTCCCGGTGGGACCGGCGTCCGTGGCCACCTTCCGCGTGCAGCTGCTGTGCCGCACGGCCGGGATCAGAGACGCGTTGCTGGCCCATCTGGCCCGGCACCGCATCTTCGCGCCGGTGCACTGGCGGCAGGACCGGTCCGGCTTCTGGAGCGGCGACGCCGAGGCCGCCGACCGGGCCGACCGCATCCTCACTCTGCCGGTCGACCACCGCTGCACCCCGGACGACGTGCGCCGCATCGCCGAGGTGCTCCGCGTCTTCGCCCCCGAGCCGGCCGTGGCCTGATGAAGGTCGGCTCTCAGCGGTAGGGCGGGAAGGGGCTGGTCATCATCTCCGGCGTCGGGTCGCCACCGGAGAGCTTGGCGAACATGTCCGGGTCGGTGACGATCCGCCAGGTGTGGAAGTCCTCCCGCCCGGCCGAGAACGCCGCTTTGTAGCGGAACAACGAGTCGTCCGACCCGCCAGGCCGCCGCCCAGGTGATAGACCCGGTTGCCGCGGGCGTGACCCCAGCGGCGGATCTCGTCGTACAGCAGCTTGTCGGCGTGCATCACCGTCTGGTCCCGGGTGCCCTGCAGGTGGGTGTGCATCAGGCCGTGGTACTCGAAGAACAGGTTGCCGCCGAGCAGCTCGCCGTCCGCGTCGAGCGCGACCGCCAGATGCACCCGGTCGCCGAGCGCCGCCCGCAGCCGGCGGAAGTGCTCGGCGTCGAAAAAGTAGAAGTCGGTGGCGTCCACCCGCCGCATGGTGGCGTGGTAGGTCTCGACCCATCTTTCGAGCCACGTCCAGTCGTCGAAGACGACGGTGACGCCGGCCCGGCGCGCCTTGTTGATCTGGTTGCGGTGCGTCCGGTGGGTCTGGTGCCACATCTCGTCCGGATGCTGCCGCAGGTCGATCGAGATCGTCTGGCCGTGGTGCACGATCGTGCCGATCTCGGCCAGCGTGGCCACCGGCGCCGTCAGCAACAGGTGCAGCCGTACGAAGGCACTGATCACTCCGTCCGCCGCCAGCGTCTCGATCATCGCCCGGCCGGCCGCACGCCAGAAATCCGTTTCATCCGGGCCGGCGTTGGAGGCCGGCCCGGGATAACCGTACGGAGAAGCGGCATCTCTCAGATAACTCCCGGGTATCTGTTCCAATACCAGCGGGACCAGGAGAAATCGTTCCGCATCCATATACCGGAATGCGATCGGGGTGCCACCGGAGAGCTGAGCGTCGAGCCGCACATATTCCGGAAGATGATAGACGTCGTGTTCGATCCGACTCAGCGTGTCCGCCCACGCCGCTTCATCTGACCGGCCCCCGTCAAGGAGGCATAGTGCGGCTTCGCTCATGCGTTATCCCTTCGCCGTTCTCGACCTTACCCTCGTTCCCGCACCCGGACGAATGGCCGAGTTGGTGATGTTGGTCGCGACCGAACGTTTGCGCGCCCGGCTCGAACGGCGGAAATCGAGAGCTCGCTTGAGCATCCCCCGGGACGGCTGCCGTTGCGTGGCCACGTGCAGCAGGTAACGCCACATTGGATACTCGCCGCGCCGGTTGGAGAGCGCATAGGCGAACTGGGTGGCCGGCAGTTCGGCGTATTCGGGCATCCGCTCGAACCATTCCGAACTCGATTTAGCTGCCCGTTGCAGCGGTGCCAGAGCGGCCTTGCGACCGTGCTCGTACCGTTCCAGGGCGACCGCGAGTTCCTCGCCCGAAGCCAATGTGTCGGCCAGTGCCATGGCATCTTGAATCGCCAGCTTGGTACCTGAACCAATTGCGAAATGAGTGGTGTGGGCAGCATCGCCCATCAACACCACATTGCCGTGATCCCACCGTTCGTTGGTAATCCGCCGAAAATTGAGCCAGCCAGTGCTTCCGACCTCGGCCCGGTGGTCGATGAGCTTCTCGCCGCCGAGGTGGGAAGCGAAGATCTGCTCCAGCTTGGCCGTGCCCGCGTCCGCGTCCAGCTCGTCGAAGCCCAGCGCCGCCCAGGTCTCCGGCTGGCACTCCACGATGAACGTGGACAGCTGGTCGGTGAACGGGTAGGCGTGGTACCAGATCCAGCCGGCCTCGGTCTTCTCGAAGCCGAAGGTGAACGTGCCGAACACGTGCGGCGTGCCCAGCCAGATGTACTTGTTGCGGCCGACGTCGACGGCCGTGCCGTGGTGCTCGGTGTGCTGCTCGCGGATCCGGCTGCGGCCGCCGTCGCAGGCCACCACGAGGTCGGCCTCCGGATAGTCGGCGGGGTTCACCACCTCGTCGGTCCAGCGGATGTCGACGCCCAGCTCGCGGGCCCGCTCGGCCAGGATGTCGAGCAGGATCTTCCGGCCCAGGCTGAAGCCGTAACCGGGCAGGTGCGTGGTGGCCTTGCCGGTGGCCCGGACCTCGTACTCGTCCCACTTGCAGGCCGCGTCCCAGATCCGCTGGGCGCTCACCGGGTCGTGGGCGAACAGGTCGTCCAGCAGGTCGTCCCAGAAGACCACCCCCCAGCCCCAGGTGACGCCGGCCGGGTTGCGCTCGACCACCGTCACGTCGGTGGCCGGGTCGGCCAGTTTGGCCAGGATGGAGAAGTAGAGTCCGGCGGGTCCGCCGCCGGCACAGACGATGCGCATGCCGATTTCCTAACGGTAGGGCGGGAAGGTGCCGGACCGGTCGGCCGGATCGGCGTCGGGGCGGTGGTCGCGGACCAGGTGCGCGTACGCGTCCTCGTCGGCGACGATCCGCCAGGTGTGGAACGGATGCCGGCACGGGGAGAACCCGGACTTGTACGAGAACAACGTGTCGTTGCTGCCGCCCTTGCCGCCACCGAGATGGAACACGGTGTCGCCGCGTTCCTTGCACCACCGCCGCACCTCGTCGTACAGCATCTCGTCGGCGTACCGGTTCTTGGCCCGCCGCGTCGACGAGACGTACCCGGTGCAGATGCCGTCGTACTCGAAGAAGGTGTTGCCGCCGACCACCTCGTCGCCCTCCATCGCGACCGCCAGGTGCATCTGGTCGCCCACCTGCTCGTGCAGGGTGGCCAGGTGCTCGGAGGTGAAGAAGTAGTACGAGCCGGCGCCGACCCGCCGCATGTTGTCGTGGTAGACCTCGACCCACTCGCCGAGCCGGCTCCAGTCGTCGAAGACCACCTTGGTGCCGGCCCGCCGCGCCCGGTTGACGTGGTTGCGGTGGTCGCTGCGGGTCTCCTGCCACATCTGCTCGAGGCTGACGTTCAGGTCCATCGACACCGTCTCGCCGTGGCGCACCATGGTGCCGTACCGGCCGAGAACCGGCAGGGGCGCGTCCAGCAGCGGGTGCATCCGGACGAAGGCCGACACCACGCCCGCGTCGCGGAGGGTGGTCAGCATCGCGTCCGCGGCCCGCGCCCAGAACCGGTCGTCGGCCGGGTCGGCGTTGCTCGCCGGGCCGGGATAGCCGTACGGCGAGATCGCGTCCCGCAGATCCGATCCCGGGATGTCCCGCAGGATCAACGGCATCAGCAGGTGCGTGTCGCCCTCGGCGTAGTGGTACGCGCTCGGTGCGCCGCCGTACAGCTTCGCGTCCAGGATCACGTACGCCGGCACGTGGTACATGTCGTGGCGTGCCCGCAGCAACGCCTCGGTCCATTCGGGTGCTGCGGGATCGAGCAGTGCCGCCCTACCACTCGTCATCTCGTGTCACTCTCCTCGGGGTGGCCGTCAGGCCAGGATCTTGGCGTTGAGCGCCATGTTCGCGGCGAACTGCTCGTTCACCACCAGGTGGGCATCCAGTCGTTGCTGGACGCGCGGGTCGTACCGGCCGAGCTTGACGAAGCCGTCGGAGTACCAGCCGTTGTCCGGGCCGGTGCCGTCCACGAAGCCGCGATAGGTCTTGCCGCCGGGCCAGATCACCTTGGTCAGCAGGGACGAGAACCCGGCCATGTCGGCGTCGGTCCACTCCTCGCCGTTGTCGTGGGCGTCGACGACGTACGCCATGACGCCGTTGCCGTGGGCGGTGTCCTGGCCGGGCCGTTTGGCCGACCCCCAGACGTCGCTCCAGAAGTACGCCCACTCGTTGGCCGGGTTGCGCCGCATCTGCCCGCGCAGGCTCGAGTCCGCGTTGGGCAGCTTGTGGTCGATGTTGGTGTACACCTCGCGGTACCGGGCCCGGCGGGAGTCGTCGGTGGTCACCATCGACAGGTTGAGGGCGATCAGCGCCCAGTGCGACACCAGGTGGGTCCGGCTGCGGTAGATGTTCTCGTTGGCGCCCCGGCTGAACCACTTCTCGAAGACGTCGACCTCGGCGAAGTCCACCAGGTTCTGGTACCGGGACCGGTACGCGCCGAGCGCCTTCGGGTCGGCCTGGATGGTCCGGAGCAGGCTGCTGGCGTACCGCCAGAAGTAGCTTTCGTAGAGCGGCACCTCCTCACCGGTGCCACCGATGTCCTCACTGACCGACACCCATCCGAGGTACCGGTCGTGGTATTGGCTGCTCTTCATCTTGCTGGACACCTGGGCCGTGGCGACCACGTTCTCCACGTACTGCAGCGCCCGCTCGAGGTACCGGGTCGAGCCGGTGGCGCGATACATCGCCGTGTTCGCATCCACCAGGTACGAGACGTTGTAGTGGTCCCAACTGTCGCCGGTCCGGCTCAGCGGGATCATCTGCTGCGTCTGGTAGTCCCAGCTCTGCTCGTAGACCTTGGTCCAGTCGCCGACCGACTTGAGATTGTAGGCCGCCTTCTTCGGCGGGGGCGAGGACGGCGCCACCGGCTTCATGATCCGTGGCACCTCCTTCGTGGCCGGGGTGCACGCGGCGGCGAGGGAGACCGCCGCCAGCGCGAGCACGGAACGACGGGCGATGCGGGGGCCCTGTTCCATCACGACACCGCTTCCAGTACGGGCTTCGCCGGCACCTTTGCCGGGTCGGCCGGGTCGTCGCCGGCGGTCCGTGCCGGGGTCACGGCCGAGGCCGCCGCCACGGCGGCGAACAACCACGCCAGCCGGGCGTCGTAGTAGTCGCCGGAGAACAGGCTGGACAGCGCGACGTAGACCGCCGCCGCCGAGGCCAGGGCGGTCTCGCGCGGGTGGCCGTGGTTCTTCATGATCGTCCGGGCGCACATCGCGACGGCGGCGAGCAGCAGGCCGAGGCCGATCATGCCGCCCTCGGCGGCCACGCCCAGCAGGTAGTTGTGCGGGTACTCGATCTGCTGGTTCTTGCCGATCAGGCCGTAGAACCCGTCCAGGCCGGTCCCGGCGATCGGGTGGTTGAAGAACAGCCCCAGGGCGTCCTGCCAGATGCTGGTCCGGTCGGACACGTAGTGCTGCTGCACGGTCTGCTGGACGAACCGGGTCTCGAACAGGCTGGTGAACGACGGCGGCGCGAACGCGATGGTCAATGCCGTGGCGACGGCCAACACGGCCACCGACCCGACGACCACGCCCGGCTTGATGGTGCGCCGGACTTCCCACAGGGCCACCGCGCCCACCGCCGCGCCCGCCCCCAGCCCGGCCCGGGAGCCGGAGAGCACCGCGGCCAGCAGGAACAGCGGTATGAGGAACAGAGGCAGTCTGCGCCCGGTGAGCCGGTTGAGCGCGACCGCGGCGATGATGCCCAGCACCTCGATGCGGACGAAGACGTTGGGGCCACCGCCGAAGGCGGCGAACCGGCCCTGCTCGCCCGGCGACGTGAGCAGCAGGGCGCCCAGCGCGAACACCAGCGAGGTCAGGAAGAACAGGAAGAACAGCGTCTTCACCACGACGGCGGGGTCGCCCAGCGTGTACAGGTACAGGGCCACGGTCAGCGCGGCCTCCAGCACCAGGTCGAGCGTCTGGGCGCCGGACCGCGCACCCGGCGGTGACCACAGCGCCGAGGCGATCTGGAACAGGAAGAACAGCATCGCCACGATCAGCCAGCCCTCGGGCCGGTGGGCCGGCATCCGCTTGGGCCGGCGGGCCAGGTCGATGACCAGCACGACCAGCGCGACGATCAGGCCGATCACGCGCAGGTCGACCCAGGCCAGGTCGGCCAGGCCGGCCCGGTCCAGCGTGTACCGGCCGCCAATGGCGACCAGCACCAGGACGGCGCCGGGGGCGAGGAAGACCCGGGGGAATCGCAACCGGCTCATGAGGTCTCCACCACCTCGGCCGCCGGCACCGGCACCGGCACTTGCACACGGGTGCCGGCGAACCGGCTGGCCGCGATCGCGAAGATCAGGCAGCCGCCGTAGCCGATCAGTGACCCCCAGGCCGCGCCCAGGATGCCGTAGTGCGGGATGAGAGCCAGGTAGGCGATCAGGCTGACCGCGAAGCCGAAGATCTCGGCCCCGGACACCAGCGCGCTGTGGCCCTTGGCGATCAGCACCCCGAGCGTGATCCGGGAGACCGCGTACAGGCCGGCCGCGATGACCAGCGGCAGCACGACTGCGCGGGCCGGCGCGTACCGGGGGCCGAAGACGGGCACGATCAGGTAGTAGATGCCGGCCGCGGCGATCGGCGCCACCACAACGGTGTAGACGACCGCCGCCAGCAGCAGCGGCTTGACGTTCAGGGCGCCGCCCTTGTGCGCGGCCCGCCACCGGCCCAGCCGGGAGTCGGCGTACGCCCGGAGCGGCCACACCAGCAGCTCGGTCAGTGTCGACACGCTGGCGTAGAGGCCGAGCTCGGCGGTCGACGCCAGGGCCGGCAACGCCAGCCGGTCGACCCGCAGCATGGCCATGTTGGCGATCGCCGCCGGGAACAGCACCAGCCCCTCACGACGGGCCAGTCGCTGCTGACCGGGCGCGATCGGCGTGTTCGCCGGCGTGGCCGGGAGCCGCAACCAGTAGACGATGTACGCCGTCGTCGGCAGCAGACCGGCGATCAGGTAGACCATCACCCAGACGGCGGGGTCGGCGACGTGGGTGAAGAACAGCAGCAGCATCATCGCCAGCACCGACACCGACTCGATGATCCGCGCCCGCAGGAAGTCGTGCACCCGGCCGACCGCCACGGCCACGGCCCGGGTGGCCAGGATGCCGGCGTCGACCACGGCGTAGGCGGCGACCACGGCGACGAATCCCGGACCGGGGTCGTACTTCGCCGGGGCCAGCAGCACGAACCCGGCCACCACGAACAGGCCGAACGCGCACGGGACGATCAGCAGCCGGGCGTACGCCTTGACCGCGGCCGCCGGCGCCGAACCGTGATAACCGGCCACGAAGCTGCGTTCCGTGCCCAGCAACAGGATCTGCGTGGACAGGTAGACGATCTGGAGCATGAGCGCGACCTCGCCGCGCCCGGTGGGGGACAGCGCCCGGGCCATCAGGATATTGGCGATCAGGGCGATCACGCCGGCCAGCAACTGGCCGGCGATGAGCTGAACGGACGTGTCGCGCAGCCGGCTGAGCACCCAGGTGATCCGGCCCAGCCGGGTCTCCGCCGAGGCCGGCGCCGCATGCTGGTCCGTCCGTAGATCACTCACCGGATCGGTGTTCCTCGTCCGGAGTGTCCGTGCTTTCGTCCTCGTCCGAGACGCGGGGCGCCGGCACCGGGCCGGCGTCGCCCTCGTCGGCCGCGGGCTTGGCGTCGGTGATGACGACCACGCGGGCCTGGCCCCGGGCCGCGAACCGGTTGGCGCGGGCGTCGTCGTCCGAGTCGTCCTCGGTGTCGGTGACCACCGTCGACCGGAACACCCGGGCCCGGCCCTGAGCCGGCCGGGCCGTCGGGATGAGCGCGGTCTCGTCGGGGGACGGACCGCCGTACTCGGTGTCCGCCGGGTCCTGGCCCGGCCCGTCGTCGAACAGGCCGAAGACCAGCGCCGAGTCGTGGTGGGCGGCGATCGGGTTGACGCTCTGCCAGGCGGTGCCGGTGGGCAGTTTGCGCGGCAGGGCGTTGAGCACCGCACCGGCCAGCCGGGCGCCGACCTTCTCCAGCGTGTCGATGGTGCGCCCGATCTCCGAGGCCCGGCTGTGGTTGGCCCGGACCACCAGCATCGTGCTGTCGCTGACCTTGCTGAGCACCGCCGCGTCGGCCACGTCGTGCATTCCCGGCGAGTCGACCAGCACGATGTCGAACCGGTCGGTCAACGCCCGCATGGCCGCGCTGAGGTTCGGCGAGGCGAGCACCTCGCCCGGGTCGGGCAGACGCTGGCCGGACGGCAGCACCGTCAGGCGGCCGTCGAGCGAGTCCTGCAGCACGTCGGTGATCCGGGCGCTGCCGGTGAGCACGTCGGACAGGCCGGGGCTGCCCTCGTCCAGGTCCAGGTAGCGGCCCAGCCCGGGGTTGCGCATGTTGCCGTCGACCAGTAGCACCTTGGAGCCGGTCTCGGCCATGGCGATGGCCAGCCCGCACACGACCGCGGTGGTGCCCTCCTTGGAGTTGGCCCCGGTCAGCACCAGCGAGGTGCCGCGGGCACCCTCCTGCCGGGTGGCGCCGATGTCGGGCAGCAGGCTGCGCAGCCGGCGGAAGCCCTCGGCCAGCGCCTCGTCCGGGTGCCCGTTGCGGCCGAAGCGGCTGCCGAGCGAGATCATGCCGACCGTGCCGATGCCGAGCCGGCGCAGGTCGTCCTCGTCGTGCACGGTCCGCCGGCTGGCCTCGCGGACGGCCACCGCGGCCGCGCCGATCAGCAGGCCGAGAGCGACCGAGAAGCCGACGTTGCGCACCAGGTTGCTCGGATCGGTGGTGGTGACCACGTCCTGGGCGATGCTCACCTGCGGCACCGGGTTGCCGGTGTTGCCGGACCCGGCGGCCGGCGGCGGGTCGAGTTCCTTGGCCAGGGTGACCAGCGAGTCGGTGGCAGCGGTGACGATCGCCCGGCTGCGCGCCTGGTTCGGGTCGGTGGCGTCGACCTGCAGCAGGTCGGTGCCGCTCTGGACCTCCGCGGTGATCTTCTTCTGCATCTCGGCCGGGCTGATCGGCAGGTTGAGCTTGCTGACCACGCCGGCGGCCACCCGCGGCCCGGTGAGCAGCGCGATGTAGGAGTTGAGCCGGCTGAGCTGCGCGTCCGGATCGCTCGTGCTGGTCGTCACGAACAGCAACATCGTCGACCGGTAGGCCGGCGGCTTGGTCGCCGACAGTCCGGCCGAGATCGCCACGGCCACCACCACCGGCACCAGGATCCAGAGCCATCGGCGCCGCAGCGCCCGGACGTACTCACGAAGTTCCACGTTCAGGTTCTCCCGCTCGTCACGAAATCTCGGACACCGTTGCCGGTGCGGTGCGACGGCCACGTACGGCCGCCGACCGGGTGAGGACCGCCTCGAAGCGGTCGAAGAGCAGGTCCCGGGAGAACCGCTCGACCGCGAGGCGATGTGCCGCCTCGCGGGCTTCCTTGAGCCACACGTCGTCGCGGAGCCGGGCGGCGAGCACGTCGCCCGCCGACGTGGCGTCCTCAGGGTCCAATACCAGTCCGGCGCCGGTTTCGTTCAGGATGTCGGCCTGCCATCCGCCGTAGTTGATGGCGATCGGCCGGCTCGCGGCCAGCGCGTCGAAGAACTTGTTGGCCGAGTTGTCCCACAGGGCCCGGATCGGCCGGACGAAGCTGGTCGACATGGTGGCCGCGCCCAGGATCACCGGGAGCTCGGACTTGGGCACCTTCTCCCACATCCGTACGGTCGAGTCGAGCAGCCCATGCTCGGCGGCGAGCGCCTTGGTGCTCTCCCACTCCTTGCCGTGCCCCACGATCAGCACCTGGATGTCCGGGTCGATCTCCCGCATCCGTTTGGCCGCCTCGACCAGGTAGCCGACACCGTTCACCATGCCCAGGGCTCCGGTGTAGACGATCAGCGGCCGGTCGCCGAGCCAGCGGTGCTCGTCGCGGAAGGCCTGCACCTTCTCCGGCGCCACGTCGAACATCGCGATGTCGGCGGCGTTCGGAATGACCACGGTCCGGGTGGCCGGGCGGCGGGCGGTGACGCCGGCGGCCATGCCGGGGGAGAGCGCGATGACCTCCTCGGCGTTGCGGTAGGCGAAGTTCGCGAGCGCACCGGCCACCTTCTGCGCGGCCGGGTTGCGCAGCAGGCCCATCTCGATCGGCACCTCGGGCCACAGGTCGCGGACCTCGAAGACGAACGGCGCCCGGCGCAGCTTGGCCGCCAGGACGCCCGGCACGGCCACGGTCAGCGGGGTGCTGGTGGCGAACACGAGGTCGGCTTTGATCCGGGCGGCCTTGGTGGTGGCCAGCATCATGAACTCGGCGAAGGCACGGATGCGGCGGGCGAAGGACATGTTGTTCGAGTACGGCACCGAATACCAGTGCACGGTCACGCCGTCCTCGACGGTCGTCCGCCACCCGGCGGTGCGCTTGCCCGGGGTAATGTCGGTGGTGATCACGTCCACGGTGTGGCCGTTGGCGACCAGCCGGCGGGCCTGCTCGTACGACCGGATGCCGCCCGCCATCTGCGGATTGCAGTAGTACTGGTGGATGTAGACGATGCGCATCGCGGATCAGCCCTTCCTGGCCACGGCGCGAACGGCCGCCGTGATGCGGGTCCGGTCGGCGTCGGTGAGCGCGGAACCGCTGGGCAGGCACAGCCCGCGGCGGAACAGGTCGGCGCTGACCGCACCGCCGCGGGACACGCAGTCCTGGAACACCGGTTGCAGGTGCATCGGCTTCCACGTCGGCCGGGCCTCGATGTTCTGCGCGCCGAGCGCGGTCAGGATCTCGTCGCGGGTGGCGCCGAACGTGTCCGCGTCCACCAGCAGGCAGGTCAGCCACCAGTTGGGGACGCCGTACTCGGCCACCGGCATGAAGGTCAGGCCGGCCAGGTCACCGAGCGCCGCGCGGTAGAACCGGTTGGTCTCGCGGCGGGACGCGACCAGCTCGTCCAGCCGCTGCACCTGGCCCCGGCCGATCGCGGCGAGCAGGTTGCTGAGCCGGTAGTTGTAGCCGATGGTCCGGTGCTCGTAGTGCGGCACCGGCTCCCGGGCCTGGGTGGCCAGGTGCCGTGCCTGGGTGGCGACCCGGCCGTCGTCGGTGACCAGCATCCCGCCGCCGCCGGTGGTGGCGATCTTGTTGCCGTTGAAGGAGAGCACGCCGGCCAGCCCGAACGACCCGGCGGCCCGGCCCCGGTAGGTCGCGCCCAGGGCCTCGGCGGCGTCCTCGATCAGGGCTACGCCGTACCGGTCGCACGCCGCCAGGAGCGGGTCGTAGTCGGCGCACTGGCCGTACATGTCGACCGTGATCACGGCCCGGGGCAGCTGGCCGCCGGCCGCCCGGATGCGCAGCTCGTCGGCGACCAGCTCGGGGTCGACGTTCCAGCTGGTGGGGGTGCTGTCCAGGAACACCGGGCGGGCGCCGAGGTAGCGGACCGCGTTGGCGGTGGCGGCGAAGGTGAACGACGGCACCAGCACGGTGTCGCCGCGGCGCACACCGGCCGCGATCAGGGCCAGGTGCAGCGCGGCGGTGCCGCTGCTGAGCGCGACCGCGTGCCGGACGCCGACCAGCTCGGCCACCTGGGCCTCGAAGGCGTCCAAATCGGGGCCGACCGGGGCCACCCAGTTCGAGTCGAACGCGGCCAGCAGCAGCTTGCGCTCGACGTCGCTGACATCCGGCGGGGAGAGGTAGATACGTGCGTCAGTCATGGAGGCGGGTCCTCACTGCCCACAGCGGCCAGGCCGGGTGCAGGCCCTGCCGCTGAATCCACATCGGAGAGTCACCGGCGTGCATCGGTAGGCGCGCGGTGGTGGCGAAGCTGCGGTAACCGGCGGCCTTCGCGGCCTCGACCTCACGGTCGCCGAGGTCCACGCCCGGGGCGCCGTACGGTGCGGCGAAATCTTTGACCTCGAGGCCGACCCGGCCCTCGATCTCGGCCTTGGAGTCGGCCACCTGGCGCTGGAGTTCGGCCGGGTCGCAGTCGGCCAGCCGCGGATGGGTCAGCGAGTGCGAACCCAGCGTGTGCCCGGCGTCGGCCAGGTCGCGGCAGTCGGCCCAGGTCAGGTTGCCCGCCTGGCCGATCAGCCCGGTGGTGAGGAAGAACGTCGCCGGGACCTTCAGGTCGTCCAGCATCGGCGCCACCACGTCGCGCCAGGTCGGGTGGCCGTCGTCGAACGACAGGCAGAACGTCGGCCCGGACAGAGCGCGACGGCCGGCCAGCACGTCGAGCGCCTCGTCCCAGGAGACCATGGTCCCGAGGTCGCGATAGGCGCGCAGGTGGCGGCGCATGTCGCGGCCGTACTCGGGAAGCACGTCGTGGTAGAAGGGGAAGAACAGGCCGGCCGTGGCCGGCAGGCGGCGGAACATCCCGGTCGGGGCGAGGATCCGTCCCTGGATCCGGGGCCGACCGCGGAGGTTGCTGCGAAGCTTGGACTCGTTGAGCCGGCGCTTGATCCGCCGGGCCAGCGTCGTGGTCTCCCCGCCGGCCCGGGATCGATGTCGTTCGAGCGCCTCCGTGGGGGTCGGCGACTCCATGATCAGGCTCTCCTCCCGTGTGTGCGTTTCCCCGTGCCGGACCACAGGGCGACCCGCAGTGGTCCGGTTTCAGGGTCGCAAATCGGAAGCCCTTCACGTCAGTAGCAATTGTCACGGGGAACGTGAGTGAAGTTCGCGTCAGGCCTCCGGCCTCGTACTTTCGGCCGATGCGGGAGGTGCTGTCGGGTTTCGTCGCCGGGGCCGGAGCACTACCACGGCCCCGGCGATCAGGGCCAGCAGCACCACCGCGATCGCGCCCGCGAGCAGCCCGGTCCGCAGGCCCGACCCCCTGTCGTCGGCCGCCGACGAGGCGGCCGGGGCGGGGGCCGGATCCGCACCGGGCACGGCGACGTCGCCGGTGAACGTCAGGTCGCCGGTCTGGACCTGGACCGACACGGTGGCCGGGAGGGCCGGCGGCGTCGCGAACTGGACCAGGTACCGGCCCTTCAGCTGGGTCTGCACCTGGTCGAGCGCCGGCACCACCACCGGGCTGCCCGCCGGGGCGAAGAATCCGCCGGTCGGCGCGGTCGCCCGGGCCCAGTACGACCCGGCGTCCGCCGTCCCGACCACCACCAGCAGCGTCTGGGTGGCGCGGAACTCCGCCGCCAGCGCCGCCGGGCTGATCCCGCCCGCGTCCGGGGCGGCGGTGTAGTACACGGCCACCCGCCGCCCGGCCGCTGCGTCCGGGAACTGGCCGGCCGCGAGCTTCAGCGCGGACGCGGTGTCGCGGGTGCCCTGCGCCGCCACCTTGTCCAGCCCGCGGACGACTTCGAGCGCGCCGCGCTGCGGGGCGACCACCACCTTGGCCGGTGCCGAGTCGCCGATCACCACCGCGTCGGTGGAGTACGGCACCTCCAGGATGAGCCGGGCGGCGCCGCTGAGCCACGCCGGCAGACTGGCCGCCGACGCCTGGGAGGTGTCGGCGACCAGCGACAACGCCAGCCCGGCGGACAGCACCGGGGTGAGCGTGGCCGGCTGGTCGGCGCCGTTGAGGGTGACCGTGGCGCTCTTGCCGGTCCGGCTGCTGTCGCTCAGGTCCACGATCATCGTAGTCTTGCCGCCCGCACTGAGCACCGCGGCGACCGGTAGCGGCACCGGGGCCGTGGACGGGGCCGCCGATGCGGGGGCGGCCCCGGTCAGCGTCAGCACCGCCACCGTGGCGGCGGCGGACAGCAGACGCTCAGACCAGATCGGCGAACGCGATGACATTGTCCCGGTAACTTCCCTTGGGGCGATCGAATTTTCCGCCGCACGTGACCAGTCGCAGCGTCGGATCGAGGGTGGGCGCGTAGACCAGGTCGGTGGGGAACTCCACTTTGGGCACCTTCTGCAGCCTGCTGATGCGGAACATCGCGAAGCTGCCGTCGGCCCGGTCGACACGCACGAGCGTACCGATCTTCACCTGACTCAGTTTGACGAAGATGCCGGGCTCGGTCTTGGAGTCGACGTGGCCGAGGATGACCGCCGGGCCGGCCGCCCCGGGCCGGACCCCCTTGTCGTACCAGCCGGCCACGGTCGTGCTCTTCGGCACCTCGGCCGTGCCGTCGGTGTTGAGGCCGAGGTTCACCAGCTTGCTGTCCACGCCCAGAGCCGGGATACGGAGGCGGGTGGGCGCGGCCACGGGGTCGTAGGTGGTGACCGAGTGGAACGAGTCCGCCGCTTGAGGCGACGGACTCGCCGAGGTGCCGGCTTCCGCGCTGGGCTTGTGCGACCAGGGACGGACGCCGATCAGGACGGTCACCGCGGCCAGCACCGCGACGACCAGCACGCCGAGGACGACGTACGAGCGTCTTCGCATCTCAGTGATGTTCCACGTAATCCGCGGCGCCGCCGTAACCGGTCTGTGCGCCGCCCTTGGGCAGCTTCTCCGCGACCGACTCGCCGAACGCGTCCGCCAGTGTCTGAGCCAGATCGATCATGTGGTTGTAGGTGTCGTAGCCGATGTTGTGGGCGCTGGCGTAATCCTTGGCGCCGTACGCGTCGGCGTGCTGCATCAGCATCTGGTCGTGCATCTTGAGCGCGGCCGCCATTGCCGACGGGGGCACCTTGTTGCCGGCCGCGGCGGACAGCAGCTTCGACATGCCGCCCTCGAACTCCGTCAGCTTGGCCCGGGCCGCGTCCTGCTTGGCGGTGTCCTTGCCGCCGACCGCCGACGAGTACGAGACCAGCGCGTCGACATGTTCGGCCCAGAGGGCGCCGAACTGGGTGGCAGCGGTCGAGCCGAACAACACGCCGATGGCGTTCATGAGGTCGGTGCTGTTCTCGTTGATCTCGGCGCCGGCCGCGGTGAAGTCCGGCGTGTTGGTGACCGCGGCCCGGGTCACGTCCTCGATCAGCACCGCGTGGTCGGTCAGCAGCTTGCCCAGTTGCGAGCGCAGCCGCCACAACGGCTTCTGCAGGACGGCCCGGTCGGCCGCCGGCAGCAACGCGTTGGCCAGGGTCAGGCCCAGGTCGTACGTGTGCCCGTAGCTCTCCTGGTAGAGCTTGTCGGCGGTGACGTAGTCCTTCTTGGCGTACGCGTCGGCCTGCATCGTCAGGTGCTGGACGTGCATCTCGACGGCCGCGTCGGCGGCGGCCTTGGGCAGCCGGCCCTTCGAGGCGGAGGCGAAGAAGCCGCCCAGATCCCCCTCGTACTCGGTCAGCTCCCCACGCGCGTCCTTCAGGGCGTCGGCGTCGTTGTCGGCGAGCGCGCCGGCGTAGGCGAACAGCTCGACGATGTGCTGCGACCACAGCGGCCCGAACTTCTTGCCGGTGGCCTCGCCGAACATGCCCGAGATCACCCCGGTCATCGCGTCGGTGTTCTTGGCCAGCGCGGCGTTGGCCGCCTGGACGAAATCGTCGTCGCCCCGGATCCGGCTGCGCATCAGGTCGGCGGCCAGCACCGAGTGCTGGCCGAGCCGGGCCTCCAACTGGATGACCAGATCGGCCGGCGACGCCTTGGCCGGAGCCGCAGCGGCGGCCGCGGCCGCCACCGTGTCCGCCAGCGACGCGCCGGCGTGCCACTGCGCCGGCCGTGCGGTGGCACCGGCTCCCGCCGCCGTGCCGACGACGAGCGCGACGACCAGGCCGATCCCGAGAAGGGGGATCAGCTGCCAGGGTTGGCCGAATCCACGAGTCTTCATGCGCCTCTTCCGCCCAGGAGGTGCTGCGGTGCGTTGGACGCGACCGACCATACGCCGCCGTCGATGCCCGTCCAGTCCACCGAGTGGACCACCCCGGATCGTCCGAAAACTCCCGGGCCGGGCACGAACGGGAAGTCGTTCATGCAGTACCGTCGAGGTGTATGTGACCTTTCCCGGACATGCGAGGTGGCGGCATGGTCTCGGAAGGTGCGTTCGACGGGCAACGCATCGCCGGTGGCTACACGGTGGTCCGCACGCTGGCGCTGGGCGGGATGGGCCACGTCTGGCTGGCCCGATCCGACTCCGGTGACCAGCTCGTTGCCGTCAAGAAATGCGTGGTACCCGAAGGGCTGAGCCCGTACGAGCAGAGACTGGTCCGCAACTGGGCCCTGCAGGAGGTGCGCGCCGCGGCCCGGGTGGACCATCCGAACGTGATCCGGATCGTCGACGTGGTCGCGTCGGCCGAGGACGAGCCGTGGATCGTCATGGAGTACGTGCCGTCGCGCTCGCTGCTGACCATCATCGAGGACGACGGCCCGCTGCCGCCGGCGCGTGTCGCGGCGATCGGCCTGGCCGTGGCGAACGGGCTCGACGCCGTGCACCGGGCGGGGGTGCTGCACCTCGACGTGAAGCCGGGCAACGTGCTGGTCGCCGACGACGGCGCGATCGTGCTCACCGACTTCGGGCCGGCGGTGACCCCGGAAGGGGTGGCCGCGTTCGCCCGGGCCGGCATCATTCTCGGCTCACCCAAGTACATCGCCCCCGAACGGCTGTTCGACGACTCGACGACGGCCGCCTCCGACCTGTGGTCACTCGGGGCGACCCTGTACCACGCGGTCGAGGGCCGGCCGCCCTACCTGCGGGACACCACCGCGGAGACGCTGCTGGCGCTGGACGGCTCGCCACCGGACCGGCCGCGCCGGGCCGGGCCGCTGCAGCCGCTGCTGGACGGCCTGCTGACCCGCGACCCGTCCGCCCGCATGGCGCCGGGCGAGGTCTCCGACCGTCTGCGTCGGCTGGCCGCCGCGCGGCCCGCCCGCACCCGCCCGGCGTTCGCGCTGCCCCGGATTCCGCGGCGGCTCGGCGTGGCCGCGGGCGCGGTCGTGGTGGCCGGCACGCTCGCCGCCGTCGTGGCGGCGACCCGGCACGGGGACACGCCGTCGTCGGCCACCCCGGGCGCCCGTCCGGTCGCGTCGGCCGCCGCCCCGGCGGCGCTGTCCTCCGTGCCGGCCGGTTTCACCTGGTACAACGACCCAAGCGGATACCGGGTGGCTGTACCGGCCGGCTGGAAGCCCGACACCGACGCCGGCGCAGCCCGGTTCACCGCTCCGGCCGGACAGCCGGTCCTGGAGATCAGCACGTGGTCGCCGGCGCCGGCCGACGTGATCACGGCGCTGATCGCCCGGGAGCACGCCGAGAAGCTCCCCGGTTACCGCCGGATCAACCTCGCGCTGGCTCGGGAGAGCGGCGACCCGGTGTGGGAGTACGTCTACACCGACGCATCGGGCCGGTTCGTGCGCTGCCTCGAACAGGTGATGACGCTGAACGGTCGGACGTACGTGCTGGAATGGCATGCTCCCCGCGACGCCTGGCAGGCCGGGCTGGGCACGCTCGGCGTCGTTCTGGACTCATTCGGCCGGCCGGGCGCCTGACCGCAGATCAGCTACGCGCGGTTCGCTCGAACATTGAGGTAGTACGCCCGGCCGCTGCCGCCCGCCGACGTCGAGGCCATGCTGGGTGTCGCAATGATCCCGTCTGCGGGATGATCTGGGCATGGTGGTTCCGGCGTTCGGTGCGGGTGCAGGGACGGAGCAGGATGGGCCGCCCGGGTACACGTACGGCTTCGTGCTGATCCGGACCGGCGACACCGCGGCCGTGCTGGACGCGCTGCGCGAGGTCCGCTTCTCCGGCTGGCTGGCCGCGCCCGAGGACGGCTGGACCGCCGCCGTGGCCCGCGCCGCCGGCGGCGCCGTCGCGGCCGGGCGGCGGGGCGTGACCGGGCTGGCGGCCGTGCTGGCCGAGCGGTTCGAGGAGCCGGTGCTGGCGGTCCGGGTGCTGGTCGACCGCCAGCTGGTGCTGGGCGCCTGGGTCGCGGGCGAGGAACTCGGGCTCTACGTCAGCGACCCGTCCCGGGAACCCGGCGCCGATCCCGACACGCTCGGCGACCCGCTGGGGGCGGAGTACGCCGAGGTGTTCGCCGCCGTGACCGAGCGGCCGGACGCGGCCGAGGAGCTGGGTGAGCTGCTGGCCGAGGAGCTGGACCCGGACAGCGTGATCGAGTCCGAGCGGCTGTCTCGGGTGCTCCGGCTGCTCGGGTTGCCGACCTGGCTGGTCGCCGCGGCGTCGCTGCCCAAGGACATCCCCACCGGTCCGCGGGGACGTGACCTGACCCGCCTGAGCGCCGGCCGCACGGGTGTCGGCGGACGGCTGGCGGGCCGGGCGGCCGAGGTGCTCCGCAAGCACCGTCGACCGCCCCCGGTCGTCACCGACGCCCCGAAGGGCCGCCGCATGGACCCCTGGCTGATGTGAGGTCAGGCGATCCGGTCGAACACGTCAGCCCTTGACCGCGCCGGTGAGGCTGAAGGCGCCGGCGAAGACGCGGGAGAGGGCGGAGTAGAGCAGGACCACCGGCGCCGTGTAGAGGATGGCGAAGGCGGCCAGCTGACCGTACGCGACCTGCCCGTACTGGCTGAAGAAGGTGTAGATCGTCACCGACGCGGGCTGGCTGGCCGGGTCCTGCAGCAGGATGAACGGCACGAAGAAGTTGCCCCACTGCAGCACGAAGGTGAAGACGAAGACCACGGTCAGGCCGGGGATCATCAGCGGCAGGATGATGTACCGCAACGACTGCAGCCACCCGGCGCCGTCGGTCCAGGCCGCCTCCTCCAGGCTGACCGGCACCGCGTCCATGAAGTTCTTCGACATCCAGATCGCGAACGGCAGCGACGACGCGGCCATGAACAGGATCAGCCACGGCACCGAGTCGGTCAGCTCGAACTGGCTGTACAGCGTGTAGACCGGGACCATGACCGCGGTGATCGGCAGGCCGGTGGAGAACAGGATGCTGTACAACAGAACCCGGCCGAACCGGCTGCGGTACCGCGACAGCGGATAGGCCGCGAGCACCGCCGCCAGCACCGTGATGATCGCGGTGCCGCCGGAGATGATCAGCGAGTTCAGCATCGGCCGGAAGATGGTGTCGACGTTCAGCACGTCGGAGAAGTTCCGGAACGAGAAGTGCCAGCTGATGTGCGCGGACAGCGCCGCCCCGGGCTGGATCGACGCCACCACCAGCCAGAGGAACGGCAGGAAGAACGCGATCGCGATGAGCAGCAGCACCAGGTAGACGGCGAACCGGAGCGGCCCGTGACCGGGTGCGGTGAGGTCGATGGTCGGCCGGGGCCTACGTCTCAACGAGAATGAGCTCACCGGCGCCGTTTCGGGGGTCGCGACCACGGTCTCGCTCATAGGTCATCCACCTTGATCATCTTTACGTAGATCAATGAGAACAAAGCGCCGATCACCAGCAGTACCAACGCCATCGCGGTGCCGTAGCCGAGCTTGTAGAACTGGAACGACTCCTGATACATGTAGATCGGCGTCGTCGAGCTCTTCGTGCCCGGGCCGCCCTTGGTCATCACGTAGATCAAGCCGAACGCGGCCAGCGTCTGCAGCGTGATGAGCATCAGATTGCTGACGATCGACCGGCGGATCAGCGGCAGCGTGACACTGCGCAGCCGCTGCCAGGCCGACGCGCCGTCGACCGCGGCCGCCTCGTGCAGTTCCGGCGGCACGTCGTTCAGCGCGGCCTGGTAGACCAGCATCGAGAACGCGGTGCCGCGCCACACGTTGGCCAGGATGACTGCCAGCATCGGCGTGGTGTAGAGCCAGTTCTGGCTGAGCCCGAACCAGCCCAGGATCCCGTTGAGTGTGCCGTCGCGGTGCAGGTACGAGTACCAGCAGAAGCCGGCCACGGTCTCGGGAACGGTCCATGCCGCGATCACCAGCCCGCTGACCACGCCGCGGGCCACCTTGCCCCGGCCGCGCAGCAGCAGCGCGACGAGCAGGCCCAGGGTGTTCTGGCCGATGACCGCCGACCCGACCACGAAGACGAGGGTCAGCCAGAGCGAGTTCCAGAACTGGCTGTCCTTCCACATCGTGGCGAAGTTGTCGAAGCCGATGAAGTTGACCGAGGCTGAACCGGTCAGCGCCACGTCGGTGAAGGCGCTGTACACGGCCCAGATCAGCGGACCGGCGAAGAACACCCCGAGCAGCAGCAGAGCGGGGATGAACGCTCCGATCCGTGCTGCCCGGGGTGCGGTGGCGATCGTCATTGCTGGGTGGTCACCTTGCCGGAGCCACCGACCGCGGACGTCACCTGGTCGGCGAATGTCTTGGCGGCCGCCGTGGGTGCGGCCTGATTGGTCATCACCGACTCCATCGCGACCTGGACCGCGTCCGACACGTGCGGGTAGTCCGGGTAGGCGGGCCGGAACTTGGTCACGCCGACCAGGTCGGTGAAGAACTTCAGCGACGGGTTCGACGCCAGGTACTTCGGGTCACTCGCGACGTCGTTGCGCTCGGCGATCTGGCCGGCGCCGATGTCGTACTCCAGGCTGTTGTCCTTGTTCAGCATGGTGGAGACCAGATTGAACGCGGCCTTCTTGTCCTTGGCGTGCGAACCGACCGAGAGCACCCAGCCGCCGGACATGCTGATCGTGCCGGGGGCCTCGCCGTTCTGCGTCGGCATCGGCGCCTCGGCCATCACCTTGCTCCACTCCGGCCACGGCTTGCTGCCGCCGTCGATCCAGGTGCTGGAGAGCCACGAGCCGTCCAGGTTGATGGCCAGCTTGCTGGTCGGCAGCTCCACCGTCGAGACGTTGGTGCCCCAGTTCGGGTCGAGGGCGTCCTGCGGGTCCGGCGCCAGCTTCTCGTCGAAGATGGTCTTGATGAAGTTCAGCGAGTCGTTGAAGCCCGGGCTGCCGGTGATCCACTTCTTCGAGCTGTCGTCGTAGAGCGTGTTCTTGGTGCCGTACAACAGCATCTCGAAGCCCTGCATGGTCGAGCCCTCGCCCGCGCCCTTGCCGGAGTAGACGTTCAGCGGGATGACGCCGGGCACCTTCTGCTTGATCGCGCGGGCCGCGGTGAGGACGTCGTTCCAGTTCTTCGGCGCCCACGGGACGGTCAGACCGGCCTTCTTGAACAGGTCCTGGTTGTACCAGAGGGCCCGGGTGTCGGTGCCCATCGGAACGCCGTAGGTCTTGCCGTCCTGCGCCTTGGCCGCGTTCTTGGCGGCGTCGGTGAACTGGCTCCAATCGGGCCAGTCCTTGAGGTAGTCGTCGACCGGGGCCAGGAAGCCGGCCTGGATGTCCGTGTTGACGAGGAACGTGTCCTCGTACATGACGTCCGGCGCCGTCTTCGGCGAGCGGTTCATCAGCGAGAGCTTGGTGTAGTAGTCGTTCTCGGACGCCTCGATCGGCTCGAGCTTGACCGTGTAGCCGGGGTGCGCCGACTCGTACTGCGTCTTGACCTTCTTCAGCTGGTTGTCCAGCTGGATGAACGCGCCGAACTTCTGGTACGCGATGGTGATCGTTTTACTCGCGGAGTCACCGCTCCCGCCGCCACCGCACGCCGCGGTGGAGGTGAGCACCAACGCCGAAAGTCCGGCGACCACGATTCTGTGTCGCATCTGAACTCCTCGGATGGGGGACCGCGGCCGGAAGTACCGGTTTTCGCGCGGAAGATCCATTGAGTTTCGTGTCTGTTAACGTTCTCAGAGAACGTAATCAGAACCACTGCGAGCGCGCAAGGGACCAGGATCGATCTTTCTCGGAGCTGGCATGTCGGACCGAAGACCGACCATGCACGATGTCGCGCGGGCGGCGGGCGTCAGCCCGGCGACTGTCTCGCGGGTCGTGAACAACGAGCGCTACGTCCGGGCGAGGACCCGGGAGCAGGTCGAGTCCGCGATCGCCGGGCTCGGGTTCCAGCGCAACGAGGCCGCCCGGGCGCTGCGCCCGGGCCAGACCACGGAGACCATCGCCCTGGTCATCGAGGACGTGGCCAACCCTTTCTGGTCGGCCGTCACGCACGGCGCGGAGGAGGTGGCCCGCAAGTACCGGCACATGGTCGTCGTGGGCAGCACCCGCAGCAGCTACGACCGTGAGCGCGACCTGCTGCGCGACCTGGTGCTCCGGCGGCGGGTGGACGGCGTGCTGGTGGTGCCGACCGCCGACGCCCAGACCGACCTGCACGCCGAGCTGAGCCGCTGGGTGCCGATGGTGTTCATCGACCGGACCCCCGTCGGGGTGCCGGCCGACGCGGTCGTGCTGGACAACGCCGGGGGCGCCCGGCGGGCCGTCACGCATCTGATCGACCAGGGGCATCGGCGGATCGCGTACATCGGCGGCAGCCCGTCGGTGACCACCGGCGCGCGCCGGCTGGCCGGCTATCGGCAGGCGCTGCGGCAGGCCGGGCTACCGTTCGACCGGTCGCTGGTGCGGATGAACGTCTTCTCCGTGGCCGACGCCCGGGCCGTCGCGGCCGAGCTGCTGAGCGGCTCGGCCGACGCGATCTTCGCCGACAACAACCGGATGTGCGTGGGCATGCTGCACGCCGTGCACGACTGCCGCCGGGTCGTCGGCACCGCGGCCTTCGACGACGTCGAGTTCGCCGATCTGCTGCCGCGGCCGATCACGCTGGTCACGTACGACGCCACCGAGCTGGGCGCGCACGCCGCCGAGATGCTGTTCGCCCGGATCAACGGCGAGGAGGGGCCGCCCCGGCGTTCGGTCCTGCGCACCACGCTGGTCACGCGCGGCGGCAAGCGGCTCAAGGGATGAGGCGGTCCAGCAGCGGGAAGATGTCGTACGGCTGGTCGTAGTCGCCGAAGTGGCCGTCGTCGCGGACGATCTGCGTGCCGCCGAGGTGCGCGAACATGGCCCGGCCCTGGTGCTCGTCGCAGCCGTACGGGTCGACCCGCGAGTTGATGAACGTGATGTCCCGGACGTGCGCGCGGATGGCCGCCCAGTCGTAGGTCTCCTGGAGCACCGGCTCGGCGGAGTCGTTCGGGCGGGTCCAGTAACCGGCCACCAGGACGGCCTGCGCCACCGTGACCTCCAGGTGCTCGAGCAGCGCGAGCAGAAGCGCGGCGCCCCCGGAGTGCCCGACCAGGACCGTCTCCTCGTCGTACCGGTGAGCGGCCAGCACCGTCGGCAGGAACGTGGCGATCGGCTCGACGTTGATGCCCGGGTGGTGCGGCACCTCGACCCCGTAACCGCGGCCCCTCAACTGCGTGGCCAGCCAGGGATACCAGGCAACCCCGGGGTTGGCGCCGGTCCCGTGGAAGATGATCGCCCGCCGGGTCACGACGCGTTCTCCGACACCACGCCGGTCAGCCGGTCGACGGCGACGGCGGCGCCGTCCCGGGCGCGGATCTGCGTGCCGAGCCGGGCCGCGGCCGCGCGGTGCGGGCCGTCGGCCAGCAGGTCGCGGATCGCGCCGCGGACGGCCGCGACGCTCGCCGTCCGGCGCAGCATCCGGCCGGCTCCGTGCCGGACCACCGCCCGCCCGATCCATCAGCGGGTGCATGGGCAGGATGATGAGCGGGATGCCGTACGCGAGGGCCCGCGCGGTGGTGCTGTGCCCGCCGTGACCGATCACCAGCGACGTGTCCGGCAGCACCTGGCCGTGGTCGAGGTAGCGGTGGACGGTGGCGTTGGCCGGCGCCCGCAACGACGCCGGGTCGATCGCCGGTCCGGTGGTGACGACCGCCTCGACGTCCAGCCCGCCGACCGCGTCGAGGATGCGTTGCAGCGCCGCCGCCTGCCCGGGGAACCGGGTGGTGCTCAAGCTGATGAGCACCTGGCCGGGCTCGGCCGCGCGCGGCGGGTCTTGCCAGACCGGGCCGACGTGATGGACGGACGGCGGTCGGGGCGGCCGGCCCGGCGGCTCGAAATCGTCGCGAACCGTCACCAGGCTCAGCGCCGGCGACCGCAGCACCGCCCGCATCCGGACGCCGCGCAGGCGCAGGATCGCGCCGACCGGGCCGCCTGCCTCCCCGTCGAAGAAGCTCCACAGCGTGTGCACCAGAGACACCGTCGGCACCCCGGCCCGGACCAGCACGTCGATCGCTCCGAGCAGCAGACAGTCCACGATCACCACATCGGCGGGCTCGGCCCGGACCAGCCGCAGCGCGTCGGCGCCGATGCCCCGGTCGGCGAACACCGCAGTCAGGTCACGCAGGCCGGACAAGGTTCCGCGGGGCTCGGCCGAGTCGTACGGCCGTCCCTCCTTCACGGCGTCGAAGCTGAAGCCGGCGCGCTCGATCGCCGCGCGCTGCGGCTCGTGGCCGAGGAACCACGCGCTGCCGCCACGCCGCACGATCTCGGTGGCGATGCCCAGTGCCGGCGGCAGGTTGCCGCCGGCGTCGGCGGTGACGAACAAGGCCCGCATGTCAGCTCCCCAGGATCGCGTCGACGAGCGCCCGCATCCGGGCGCCGGTGGTCGCCGCGTCGAGTCCGCGGTCGCGGCGCAGCAGTTTCCAGGCGTACACGTCGGTGGCCACGACGAGCAGATCGGTCAGCGCCTCCCGCTCGGCCCGGCGGCGCGCGTCCAGCTGCGGCCGGAACGAGTCGGTGACCCAGCGGCGGTGCAACTGCTTTCCCGGCCCGATCACCGCCGCGATCCGCGGGTCGTGTTCCTGGCCAAGCATCCGCAGCACGAAGTCGCCGCGCTTCTCGTAGTGCGCGACCACCGCCGCGATCGCGCCGCCGACGTCGCCCGGGGCGGCCCGGCGTTCCTGCTCGACCTCGCCCGAGGCGAACGTGACGACCTCGTCCAGCAACCCGTCCCGGCTTCCGAAGTGCCGCAGGACCGTCTGCACGCTCGTGCCGGCACGGGAGGCGACGTCGTCGAGCGTGATCTCGATCGTCATCTTCTCCTCGCTCAGCTCGAGGGCGGCACGGAGCATGCGAACTCGGGTGGCCGCCTTGGCGTCGGCCCGGGAGCGCATCGTGTACTTGCGGGGAGCGTCCATCCGCAGCTCACGGTAGGCGCAGGCAAGTTTCGTGTCAACGGCTGTTAACGCGAAATGCGGTGTGAGCGTCGCGCCGCCCGCGGGTGGGATGCGCCCACGACGAGTCGATGGACGGCACGGGGGAGTTAACCCGGACGGAGGTACGCGCCGCCGATCGCCTCGACTTCCTGACCGGCGGGACGAGTCGCGCCTCGCCGGACATGACTACGGTCGATCGCTGTGACTCTGAAGACCCGCAGTACGGCGGTCGTTGCCGGTGTGTTCATCGGCTTGGCCGGCGCGTTCGCCGTCATGGCCCCCGCCAGTGCCACCACCTCGAACCCGAGCGGAACGCTGACCGGTACCTCGGCGTGTACCAGCTGGGGGTGGAGCGTCGCCTGGAAGCTGAAGACGACCGGCACCGGCGGCGCCGTCGGCGTCATCAGCAAGGTCAGCTTCACGCACGAGATTCCGCCGGTGCCTCCGGGCCAGACTTACGTCCCGCCGTCGCTGGCGACCTTCCCCGAGAACGGGACGCTTGCGGGCGACGGGGTCTTCACCGACTCCCAGGACCTGCAGAGTTACTTCCAGTCGGCCGAGCTCGCGTTCACGGTCGCCTGGCCGGTCGGCCGGGTCAGCGGCGCCAAGTCGTTCAAGGCGGCGGTGGCCGCACCGAAGCACTGCGTCTACCCGACCCCGACGCTGCTTCCCCAGCCGACGGCGACGGGAACCGGTCTTCCTGACGCCGGCGGGGTGGTCACGACGCCGAGCGCCTCGGCGACATCCAGCGCTCCGGCCCTCCCGGCGGCGATTCCGGCGCCGGTCGGCGCCGATGCGTCCGGCACCGGCGGCGGCCTGCCGGTCACCGGGGCGGCGGCCGGGACGATGGCCGGCGTCGCGGTCGGGCTGCTCGGCGGCGGGATGTTCCTGTTCGTGCTGTCGAAGCGCCGCCGGGTGAAGTTCACCGCCTAAGCCCAGTCGGGCCAGGGGCGGGTGTCGGCCGGAAGCAGGGCGGCCAGCAGGGACAGACCCGCCTCGGCCGACGGGCGGCCCGCCGGGTCGGGGTCGCAGAAGCGGGCCAGCGGCCACGGCAGGTCCGGTGCCGAGGTGGCCGGGTCCGCGCCGGTCAGGGCTTCGCGCAACGTCATGCCCAGCGCGTACACGTCCATCGCCGGGCTGATCGGGGCGCACGCCTCCATCTCCGGCGCCGCGTAGCCCTCGGTGCCGACCGGGCGCCCGGCGGGCTGGCCGGCGCCGATCGGCCGGGCCGAGCCGAAGTCGATGAGTACCGGGCGCCCGTCGCGGAGCACCACGTTCTCCGGCTTGACGTCCACATGGGCGAGCCCGCGCCGGTGCAGGACCCGCAGCGCGGTCAGCAGCTGGACGCCGAGCATGGCCACGTCGGCCAGCGCCAGCGGGCCGGCGTCGGAGATCTCGTCGGCCAGGGTCGGGCCGTCCACATACTCGACGGCGATGTACGGCACCGGTTCGGCCAGCCCGTCGGCGTACAGCCGGGGGAGCACCGGATGGGCGTTGTCGCGCAGCGCGGCCACCTCGCGGATCAGCGTCCGGGCGGCTCGCGGGTGGTCGAGCAGGTGTGGGCGCGGCAGCTTCAGCACGGCCGGCGTCCACAGTCGCGCCGACCAGACGAGCCAGGTCTCGGTGCGGTTTCCGACGCCGAGCCGCTCCCAGGCCTGGAAGCCGCCGGGCAGCAGGGAGCCCTCGGGGAGCGACCAGATCGGCTCGCCGTCCTCTTCGTCGACCATGACGGCCGATTCCAGCGTGTCCATCGATTCCCCCTGCTCATAGGGTTCGGAGACCCGCCTGGACCGGCGGGTCTCCGTTTTCCCGAAGGTGGTGCCGACCTCAGGATGAGGTCAGCGGCGGGTGCGCGTACGGCTTCGCGAGCGCGAGCGCGGCCGGGTGTGCTTCTTGCCGCGGTGCTGCAGCGGCGACGTGATACGTCCGGCCATGGTGATCACCTCCTCCCATTCCGTCGACGGCGAGCGGGGACAGGGTGACGACCCGGTCGGCGATGGCCGCCAGGTCGAGATCGTGGGTGACCAGCAGGACCGTACGGTCCGCGGTGGCCGACCGGACGGCCCGCATGATCGCCGCCGCCGACGCCGGGTCGAGTGAGGCGGTCGGCTCGTCCATCAGAACCAGCGGCGCGTCCGAGATCGCGGCCCGGGCCAGGGCCACCCGCCTGCGCTGCCCGCCGGAAAGCCGTACCCCACCCTCGCCCAGCGGGGTGTCGTAACCGGCGGGCAACTTCTCGGCGAACTCGTCGACCAGGGCGGCCCGGCCGGCGGCGAGGACGTCGGCGCGGGTGGCGCCGGCCGCCCCGAAGGCGATGTTCTCGGCCAGGGTGCCGTCCAGCAGCCACGGGTCCTGGGGCACGAAGGCGATGCGGTCGCGCAGGCTCTGCTGCCGGACCGTACGGATGTCGTGGCCGTCGATCCGGATGGCACCTTCGTCCACATCGTACAGACGTAGCAGCAGGTGCAGGACGCTGCTCTTGCCGGCGCCGCTGGGTCCGATCAGGGCCACCGTCTCGCCCGCGCCGAGGCGCAGATCGAAGTCGCGCAGCACCGGGCGGCCGGGTTCGTAGGCGAAACCGACGCCGTCGAACCGCACCTCCTCGCGCAGCGCCGGGGCGGCCCCGGCGCCGGCGGCGTCGGGCACGGTGTCCGGGCTGTTCAGCACCTCGTCCACCCGGGCGGCGCTCGCACCCGCCTTGGCCAGCGTGCTCGACAGCCGGGTCAGCGCCCGCACCGGCGAGTACAGGTCCTTCAGGTACGCGACCACGACCAGCAGCTCGCCCGTGCTGAGCCGGCCGGCCAGCACCGCGCGGCCGCCGATCAGCAGCACCAGACCGGCGCCGGCGGCGAGCACGATGTCGGCCAGCGGCGTCCACCGGGCGGAGGTGTCGACCGCGGACAGGTCGGCGTCGAGCAGCGCCTGGTTGCGGACGGCGAACACCCGAGCAGCCCGGTCCGTACGGCCGAACGCCTGAACCGCCCGTACGTTGCGCAACAGATCGGTGGTGGCGGCGGACAGCCGGCCGGACTCGGCCCGGGCGTGCGACTGCACCGCCCGGACCTTCCGCCGCTGCCGGATCGCCAGTACGGCCAGCACCGGCAGCACGGCCACGCCGACCAGGGCGAGCCCGGGCGCCAGGAGGATCAGCACGACCAGCACCGCGACCAACATGATCAGGTCGGGCACGAGCGTCTCGGCCAGCGCCACGACGGCGTCCAGCATCCGGCCGACGTCGGTGGTCAGCCGGGACAGCAGCTCGCCGCTGGGCTGGCGGTCGTGCCAGCGCAGCGACCGGGTGATCACGTGGCCGAACACCTGGACACGCAGGCGGGCGCCGATCCGTTCGGCCGCCCGTTCCACGCTCATCACGCCGGCCATGTCGGCGAGGCCGGAGGCGGCGCTGAGGACGACGGTGCCGGCCGCGGCCAGCACCAGCAGCGCCGGGCGGGGGTGGGGCGCGCCGATCACCTGGTCCACGGCGTACGCCAGGGGCCATGGGGTGGCCAGCGTGACGCCCACCTGAAGCACGTTCAGACCGGCCCCGCTCGCCAGCCCACGCCACTCGGCCCGGGCGGCGGGCCAGGCGGCGGAGAGGGTGATCGGGGTCGGCATGGGAAGAACGATCGCGGGGCCGGGGTCGCAGCCGCCATTGCACCTTGGTACTAGTCCGGCGGTCCGGTCCGTACCGCCGGAATCCTGCCTACGCTGCCGTCATGACCTCCACCGCCGGGCTCGTGGCCCGGTTCACCGCGGTCGGCCTGGTTGTCCTCGCGGGCCTGGCCGCGCTCCTAGCCGTGGCCGCCCGGCAGGCCGGCGTCGACCAGGCTACCGAGTCGGCCAGCCAGGTCGCGTGGGTAACGGCCAAGGGCGTGGTCGAGCCGCGGCTGGACGCGAAGGTGCTGACCGGCGACCCGGCCGCGCTGGCCGCGTTCGGCGACGCCATGCACCGCTACGTGCTGCACGGCTCGCTGATCCGGGTCAAGCTCTGGGACGAGACCGGCCGGATCGTCTACTCCGACCAGGCCGGCCTGATCGGCAGCCGTTATCCGCTGGACGACGAGGAGCTGGAGGCGCTGCGCGGGCAGAAGATCGACTCCGAGGTGAGCGACCTGTCACGGCCGGAGAACCGGTTCGAGG
This sequence comes from uncultured Actinoplanes sp., assembly GCA_964236515.1. Lineage (GTDB taxonomy): Bacteria > Actinomycetota > Actinomycetes > Mycobacteriales > Micromonosporaceae > Actinoplanes. The sequence continues at coordinate 107,368 of CAXSDA010000009.1, read as the reverse complement.
TGTCGTACGGCAAGTTGCTCGAGGTCTACACCGGGGTCCGCGCCGTGACCGGGCAGTCGATGCTGTTCGAGGTCTACTTCCGGTACAACGCGGTCGACGCGGCGGGCAAGGCGGCGTGGCGCAAGTTCGCCCCGATCGCGATCGGCGCGCTGGTCGTGCTCCAGCTGGTGCAGATTCCGCTGGCCTGGTCGCTGGCCCGGCGCGTACGGCGTCAGCAGCAGGAACGGGAGACGCTGTTGCGGCACGCGGTAGACGCCTCGGACGCGGAACGGCGGCGCATCGCGGGCGAGCTGCACGACGGCGTGGTCCAGCAGCTGACCGGTGTCACGTACACGCTCGACGCGGCCCGTCTGGGGAGACCGGACGCCTCCCAGCGGGGTCAGGTGATCACCCGGGCCGCGTCCGACCTGCGCACCTCGATCGGCGCTCTGCGCTCGCTGCTGGTCGACATCTACCCGCCCAACCTGGCCGAGGAGGGCCTGCACTCGGCGCTGGCCGAGCTGGCCAGCGGCCTGGAACGCACCGGGGTCCGGGTCGACCTGGACGTGGCCGACACCGACCGGCTCTCCGCGGTGACGGCCGGCCTGCTGTTCCGGACGGCCCAGGAGGCGCTGCGCAACGTCACCGCGCATTCCGGCGCGCAGCAGGTGGATATCAAAGTCGCCGAAGCGGACGGCACGGTACGGCTGGTGATAGATGATGACGGCCGGGGCTTCGACGGCGATCTCGTCGCGGAACGCGCCGGGGGCGGACATTTCGGTCTACGCGCGCTGAGCGACCTGATCGCCGGGGCCGGTGGCCGGCTGGTGATCCGTTCCGCGCCGGCGGCCGGGACGCGAGTGGAAGTGGAGGTGCCGGCCGGTGATCCGGGTGCTGATCGTCGACGACCACGCCGTCGTCCGGCGCGGGCTGGCGCAACTGCTGGAGACGACGGATGACCTGCGGCTGGCCGGCGAGGCCGGGGACGGCGAGAGCGCGATCGGGCTGGCCGGCGAGCTGAAGCCGGACGTGATCCTGATGGACCTGTCGATGCCCGCCATGGACGGCATCCAGGCCATCACCCGGATCCTGGCGGCCGACCCGGACGCGCACATCCTGGTGCTGACCTCGTTCAGCGATCAGAACCGGATCCTCGACGCGTTGTCCGCCGGGGCCGAGGGCTACCTGCTCAAACACGCCGAGCCGGAGACCATCCTGGCCGGCATCCGGGAGGTGGTGGCCGGTGGGTCGCCGCTGGATCCCAAGGCGGCGCGGGTGTTGCTGACCAGTCGGCGGTCCGGCCGGGCCGGGTCCGGGCCGTCGCTCAGCGACCGCGAGCGGGAGGTGCTGCGGCTGGTCGGCGAAGGGCTGCCGAACAAGTCCATCGGCCGGCGGCTGGGGATCACCGAGCGTACGGTCAAGGCCCATCTGACCAGCGTTTATCAGCAATTGGGGGTCACCGACCGTACCCAGGCGGCGTTGTGGGCGCAGCGTCAGACGGGGGTCCTAGGACCATCGGACAATGGCGCCGGCGACGCCGGTGGGTGAGGCTTACGGTCATGGACAGCGTCGAGGCCGAGCTGCGCCGCCGCCCGGTGGTGATGGACACAGGCGCGCTCAGTCCGATGCCGCGCCGGTCGGGGCGGGTGGCTCGGACCGCCGCCGGGATCGCGGTAGGTGCGCTGCTGGCCACCGGGGCGGTCGCGGCCGGGGGCTGGAGCGTGATGACGGCGGCCCGCGGCAGTACGGCGTCCGGGCAGCAGTCACCGCTCTGGTACCCGACGCCACCGCCGGTCGGCGACGTCCCGGCCGCCTCCACCACCCCCGCACCGCCGGGGCCCAGCCCGGTCGCCGTGATCAAGCCGGCCGTCCGCCGGACGCATGTGAGCCACCCGTCGCCGAAGCCATCGCCGTCCGCCGACCGCCACCGCGGTTCCGGCACCGGTCGGGCGACGTCAGGGAACGCGGGCAAGGGGAGCGGCGGCGAGACCGAGTCCGGCGACGACCACGGCCACGGCGGCCACGGCTCCGACGACTGAGGAACCTCAGGCCGCCGGCGGCGTGGTGTCCACGCCCCGCGCGGCCGCCCGGGCCTGCGACCGCTTACCGGTCGTGATGCTCAGCGTGATCAGGCCGGCGATGACGACGTACGGCACGATGTTGTTGACCAGGACCATCGGCCCGGTGCCGAGCACGCGGGTCAGGATCGCCCGGATGACGGCCTCGGCGACCAGCGCGACCCCCCACCAGACGCAGAGCCGCCGCTGCACCGAACGGAACTGCGGGTACTGCCAGAGCCCGTCCCACCAGTCGCGCTGCACCTTGGAGCCGTCGGTGGCGAAGCGGCGGCCGAAGAAGAAGGTCAGCGGCCGCGGGGCCAGCAGCGAGCCGAGGAAGATCAGTCCGAGCAGCCCGGTGGTCACCGAGTCCTTGTAGAAGACCGAGCGGGCGTCCCCGGACAACACGGTCGTCACCACGGCGACCACGATGCCGATGATCACGAAGATGCTGAACTCGTCGACGTGCCGCTGCCGGGTCACCGTGATCGCGATCTCCACGATCGGCCACACGCCGGAGATCAGCAGGGCCGGGATGTCGGCCATCCCGAGTGGACCGGCGAGGATGAAGTACGTGAGGGTGGGCAGCACGATGTTCATGCCGATGGTCAGCGCCCAGCCGCCGAGCGCGTTCTGCCCGCTGGCCGGCTTGGTGCTCGTGGTGGTCATCGGAAGGGCCCTTCATACGTGACACATCGAAGTACGGACGTGCGAGATAGTATCACTGGTGTGAATCGATGGCCGTCCCGCGGCCGGTCGGTGGGTCTGGTCGCGTTCCTGTTCGGAATCGTGGGCACGCCCACGGTGGCCGGGCCGGTGCTGCGCCGCCTGCTCGACGACCTCGGGGTGTCCGACGACGCGTCGCGGGCGCTGCTGTCGCGCATGGTCCGCCAGGGGCAGCTGGCCAGCGAGCGTTCGGGCCGGTACACGAGCTACCGGCTGGCGGGGGAGTTCGCCCGGGCCTTCACGCGGATCCGGGACCAGTCGCAGACCCGGCCGGCGCCCTGGGCCGGGCACTTCCACGCGCTGCTCTACAGCGTGCCCGAGGAGCATCGGGACTTCCGCGACGGACTGCGCCGGGCGGCCGTCTTCGCCGGGTACGGCATCCTTCAGCAGGGCGTACTGATCGCCCTGAACGATCGCAGCGCCGTGCTGGCCCCGGAACTGGCCGGCCGCCCACCCGGCACCCAGGTATGGCTGACCACGCTGGCGATGGATCCCGGGCAGGCGGCCCGGGCGGCGTCGCTGGCCTGGGGGCTGCCCGGGCTGGCCGAGATCTTCCGCGGCCACATCGACCGCCTGAGAAATGCCGGGCCGGTGCCGGACGACGGGGCGGCGACCTTACGCACCTACGCCGACACGCTGATGCCGGCGCTGACCGACACGCTGCGCGAGCCCGCGCTGCCGGCGGACCTGCTGCCCCCGGACTGGCCGGGTGCCGGGCTGCGCGCGGCCGTCGGCGCGTTCACCGGCACGTACGGCCCGGCGACCGAGCGCTACGTGCTGGACCTGGTCGGTCGCTCCCGGGCGGCCTCCGGCGTGAACGGGCGGGCGAACAGGTAGCCCTGGCCGTACTCGCAGCCGGCTTCGGCCGGCATCCGGTGCTCGTCGGAGGTCTCCACGCCCTCGGCCACCACCGCCGGCGACAGCGTCCCAGCCATCTGGATGATCCCGCGGACGAGGTCGTGCTGCCGGGGCGAGGTGGCCATCGTGTCGATGATCATGTCGCCGCCGGTGATGTCGGCCGCGCCGGTCCCGGCCAGGAACCGCACCAGTGCGGCGACCTCCGCCGGGGTGGAGAAGCGGCCGGTCACCATCTGCGCGGCAGCCTGCGCGGCCACGTCGCCGGGCGCCCCGCCGGCGGCCGCCGACGGGCGGGCGCCGACGACGACCCGGGCGCCGGCCTCGGCGAGCGCCCGCGTCACCGCCAGCCCGATGCCGCGGCTGGCCCGGTGACGATCGCGGTCGTCCCGTCCAATCCGTCGGCCGCCGTCACAGACCCTGCTTGCCGAGCCATTCGCGGGCGGTGGTGGCCACCTCGCGCCAGCCGTTGTCGATGGTCAGCGAGTGGCCCCGGTCCGGGAACTCGATCAGATCGGTGACCGCGGCGGAGTGCCGGTACTGCTTGGCCGTGGCCTTGGTGATCACCTCGGGCACGGTGTGATCCTTGCCCCCGGCCACCAGCAGCAGCGGCCCCCGGTCGTTGTTGCCGGTCTCCACCGCGGCCGGCGAGTGCAGCGAGAAGTTGGCCGCCGCGGCCTCGAACAGCGGCTTGCCCGGCGACGGGATGTTCCAGGCCTCCCAGAGGCGGTCGGACTCCTCCTCGGGCAGCGTGTTGCCGAAGCTGAAGCGGAACTGCTCGGCGGTCAGCGACACCGCCCGGTGCCGGTTGGCCGGGTTCTTGAAGACCGGCAGCGTGGAGTGCAGCGCCGACAGCGGCAGCGGCAGCACGCCCTTGATCTGGGCGGCGTCGATGGCCACGGCGGCGGCCGCGTGGCCCAGGCCGAGGATCTTCTCCGCGAACATGCCGCCGAACGAGTGGCCGATGAGGATCGGCGGCTCGCTCAGGCCCCGGATGATCTCGAGGTAGTGATTGGTCACGTCGTCGATACCGTGGTCGCCGGCCGAGTCGGGGTTGGCCCGGGCCTCGGCCACGGTGCCGGGAGTTCCCGGCCACTCGGGGGCGAGCGTCTCGTATCCGGCGGCGCCGAAGAACTCCTGCCAATTCCCCCACGAGGTCGAGTGCAGCCAGAGTCCGTGAATGAAAACGATGGTGGGCATGGTGCCCTCCGTTCGGGTAGCGATACCGCGATCTTGTCGAAGATCGGGCTACGTCGGCTAGAGCCGAATGACTGAGTTCACGTCGGGCGCGCCTCTCGACGGGTGGTGGCGGTCTCTGAGGTCTTACCGGCCGATCCACCGGCGGGATGAGCTCAGCCCCAGATCTCCGCCGCCGTCTGCACGATCAGCGCCAGCTTGGCGACCTCCTCGTCGTACGTCAGCACATTGCCCTCCACCGTGGACGAGAACCCGCACTGCGGCGACAGGCACAACTGCTCCAGCGGTACGTACCGGGCGGCCTCGTCGATCCGCCGCTTGAGCGTGTCCTTCGACTCGAGCTCGCCCCGCTTGGTGGTGACCAGGCCGAGCACGACCTGCTTGCCCGGCGGCACGAACCGCAGCGGCGCGAAGTCGCCGGACCGGGCGTCGTCGTACTCTAGGAAGAAGCCGTCCACGGCGAGCTCGCTGAACAACGCCTCGGCCACGAAGTCGTACCCGCCCTCGGCCGCCCACGACGACCGGAAGTTGCCCCGGCACATGTGCGTGGTGACCGCCAGCCCGTCCGGCCGGTTCTCGATCGCCGCGTTGATCTGCCGGATGTAGCGCAGATGCTGCTTCTCGGCGTCGTCGCCGCGCTCGGTCAGCATCCGGCGCTGCTCCGGGTCGTTCAGGTAGGCCAGGCTGGTGTCGTCGAGCTGCAGGTAGCGGCAACCCAGGTCGTACACCCGGTGGGCCTCGTCGGCGTAGGCCGCGCTCAGGTCGGCCCAGAACTGTTCCTCGTCCGGGTACACCGCCGGATCGATGGCCGCCCGGCCGCCGCGGTAGTGCACCATGCTCGGCGACGGGATGGTCAGCTTGGGCGTGATTCCCGGGCCGGCGGTGTCCTTCAGAAACGAGAAGGCGTCGCCGAAGACGGTCTCCTCCAGCCGGACCGGCGCGTCGATGGCTAGCGCGGCCGATTCGAAGTCGAGCTCGCCGCCGGCGTTGCGGAAGTGCACCTGGATCTTGTCGTCGGTCGGGTGGATGCCGCCGAGGGAGTAGATGAAGTCCATGTGCCAGGCCGTACGGCGGAATTCCCCGTCGGTGGCCGAGAGCAGTCCGGTGTCGCGCTGCATCCGCACCACGTCGCGGATCGCGTCGTCCTCGACCGCCCGCAGCTCGCCGTCGTCGATCTCCCCGGCCGCCCGCCGTGCACGCGCCCCGAGAAGGGTCGCCGGCCGCAGCAGACTGCCCACGTGGTCCGCCCGGAACGGTGGGGTCTGGCGAAGAGTCATGCCCGGGACGCTACTCGGGAATTCGGGAACGGTCGTTCTTGACCGAGCGTTCCTTAATGGCGTACGGTCGGGTCATGGGACGGCCGAGGGCATTCGACGAGGACGAGGTGGTCCGGGCGGCGGCCGACCTGTTCGGGCACCGGTCGTACGACGGTGTGTCCGTCGACGATCTGGTGACCCACCTCGGTCTGCACCGCAACAGCCTGTACAAGACGTTCGGCAGCAAGCGCGGCCTGTATCTGCGGGCGCTGCGCTGGTATCTCGAGACGCGGATCCGGTCCGGCGACGACGCCGATTGGGGCCTGTTCCTCCTGGCCGCGGTCGAGCAGGCGCCGGTGGATGCGGAGGTCGCGGCCGAGATCAGCGCCGTGCTCGCCGGCCTGGACGACGAGTCCCTCGGACGCCGGGTCCGGGCCCGCGCCACCACGAAGGAGAGGTAGAGCCATGGCACAAGTGCACATCGACGGCGATCAGCTTATCGTCGAGATCGAAGGACTGGACAAGCTCTGGGCGTTGCGCAGCCGGCTGGAGATCCCGCTGGCCAACGTCCGCGGCGCGACCGCCGACCCGGGCATGTTCGCCGAGCCCAAGGGATTCAAGGCGGCCGGCGCGCACATCCCCGGGGTGATCGCCGCCGGCACCTTCCACGTCGACGGCGAACGCGTGTTCTGGGACGTGCACGATGCCGCCAGGGCGGTGGTCATCGAGCTGACCGGCGACCCGTACACCCGCCTCGTCATCGAGGTCGACGATCCGGCCGCCACCGTCGCCCAGGTCGAGAAGGCGCTCAGCCGGGCATAGGGTCGCAGCATGCGTGTAGTGGTGATCGGAGCGACCGGGCACATCGGCAGCTACCTGGTACCGCGGCTGGTCCGCGCCGGGCATGACGTGGTGACGGTGAGCCGCGGCGAGCGGGCGCCCTACCACGACGAGCCGGAGTGGGAGCGGGTCGAGCGGATCAGCACCGACCGCGACGCCGAAGATCTGGCCGGTGCGTTCGGGGCCCGGATCGCCGAGTTGCGGCCGGACGCGGTGGCCGACCTGATCTGCTTCACCCGTCGGTCGGCGCAGTTGCTGGTCGACGCGCTGCGCCCGGCCCGGCCGCTGCTGCTGCACTGCGGCACGATCTGGGTGCACGGGCACGCCGGCCGGGTGCCGCTGACCGAGGACGAGCCGCGGACCGGGTACGGCGAGTACGGCGCGAACAAGGTCGCCATCGAGTCGCTGCTGCACGCCGAGACGCGGTCCGGCGGCGTGCCGTCCGTGGTGCTGCACCCCGGTCACATCAGCGGGCCCGGTTGGCCGGTGATCACCCCGGCCGGCAACGTCGACGCGAGCACGTGGCGCAAGCTGGCCACCGGCGAACCGCTGGCCCTTCCGGCGCTCGGCCTGGGCGTGCTCAACCACGTCCACGCCGACGACGTGGCCCAGGCGTTCGAGCTGGCGCTGACCAGCCCGGCCGCGGTCGGGGAGAGCTTCCACGTGGTCGCATCGCAGGCGATGACCAGCCGCGGCCTGGCCGAAGGGGTGGCCGCCTGGTTCGGCCGGGAACCGGTCCTGGACCTGGTCGACTGGGCGGACTTCGAGAAGGCGGCCGGCCCGGAGGCGGCGGCGACGACCCGTGACCACATCGAGCGGGGCATCGCGGCGAGCATCGACCGGGCCCGTACGGTCCTGGGTTACGCCCCGCGCTACTCGTCCCTGGACGCCCTGCGCGAAGCCGTCGCCTGGCTCGCCCAGCACCACCAGGTCGACCTCGGCGGCCAGACGCTCTGATCATCAGGGCGAGGACCGGCCGATCCGGGTGAACCACGAGGTGCGGCGCGAGCAGTCCCGGCGTTCCGTTCACCTCAGCGGTCTCGGTCGTTCATCGAGCCGTGGCATGGTGACCGCCGTGCGAGTGGTGGTGGTCGGCGGCGGCATTCTCGGCACGATGCACGCCTGGCAGGCGTTGCGGCGGGGCCACGAGGTCGTCCACGTGGAGCGCGAACTCGAGGCGCGCGGCGCCAGCGTGCGCAACTTCGGCCTGGTGTGGGTGAGCGGCCGGGCCGAGGGGGCCGAGTTGGAGACCGCGCTGCGGGCCCGCGAGCTGTGGGAGGAACTGGCCGGCGATGTCGAGGGCCTCGGCTTCCGCGGTAACGGCTCGCTCACGATCGCCCGTACGGACGCCGAATGGAAGACCGCCGCGCAGGCGGCCGAACTCCCTTCCGCCGCCGCCCGCGGATTCGAGTTGCTCGACCCGGCCGAGGCCCGCCGCCGCAACCCGGCCGTGGCCGGCGAGATGAAGGGCGCGCTGTGGTGCGGGCGGGACGGCGCGGTCGAGCCCCGGGTAGCCACCCGGGCGTTGCGCGACCATCTGCTGACCTTCCCGGGATACCGATGGCGGCCGGGCCGCGAGGTCCGTACGGCCGGCACCGGCGTGGTCCGCGACGACCACGGCGAGGCGCACACCGGCGACGTGGTGATCCTCTGCACCGGCGCCTGGCTGTCCGGGCTGGCCCGCGAGTTGTCCCCGCGGCTGCCGGTCCGGCGCGTACGGCTGCAGATGATGCAGACCGCGCCCCTGGACGCCCCCTTGACCACCTCGGTGGCCGACGGCGACAGTTTCCGCTACTACCCGGCCTTCGACGGCACCGCTCTGAACGCGGCTCAGCCGCAGGACAACCTGGCCCGGCGGCACGGGATGCAGCTGCTCATGGTCCAGCGCCGGGACGGTGGCCTGACCATCGGCGACACCCACGCCTACGACGAGCCGTTCGACTTCGACGTCGAGGAAGCGCCGTACGACCACCTGGCCGCGGTGGCCGAGTCCGTGCTGGGCCGGCCGCTGCCGCCGGTGCGACGGCGCTGGGCCGGCGTCTACGCCCAGGCGCTCGACCGGTCCGCGGTGGTGCACCGGGAACAGGTCGCCGCCGGCGTGTGGCTGGTGACCGGCCCGGGCGGCCGCGGCATGACGTGCTCGCCGGCCATCGGCGAGGCGACCGTTCAGGAGGCCGGGCTGTGACCCCGTACGACGTCGCCGTGCTCGACATGGCCGGCACCACCATCCGCGACGACGGCCTGGTCGAGGAGGCGTTCATCGCCGCCGTGGGCGCCGACGAGGCCCAGCTGCGGTACGTCCGCGACACCATGGGCGAGTCCAAGATCGCCGTGTTCACCCACCTCTACGACGGCGACCGCGCCCGCGCCGAGCAGGCCAACCAGGCCTTCGAGCAGGCGTACGCCGATCGGGTGGCCACCGCCGGCGTCGAACCGGTCCGGGGCGCCGCGGACGCGTTCGACCGGTTACGGGCCAACGGCATCAAGGTCGCCCTGACCACCGGGTTCGCCCCGGCCACGCAGGAGCTGCTGATCGACACGCTGGGCTGGCGCGACCGGGTCGACCTGTGGCTGGCCCCGGCCGACGCCGGCCGCGGCCGCCCGTACCCGGATCTCGCCCTGACCGCGTTGCTGCGCCTCGGCGGCCGGTCCGTCCGGTCCATGCTGGTCGTCGGCGACACCACCGCCGACATCCAGTGTGGCCGGCGGGCCGGGGCCGGGCTGGTGGCCGGGGTGACCTCCGGCGCGCACGGTGAGGCGGCGTTGTGGACCGCGGGCGCCGATGTGGTTCTCCCCTCGGTGTCCGATCTGCCAGCACTCCTGGGTGTGTGAACGCCACCGGGACAGGCACTGTTCACCGGCGCGACAGACGGCCGCCCACCGGCCGATGGCCGGCTCCTTCAGCGTGTGGGTGCCGGCGGTCCGCCGGCATCGGAACTGTGCCAAGGAGAATCCGGTGCGTCGATCCTTACTGACCGCCAGCTGCGCGGCCGCTGCGGCCGCGCTCGCCCTGAGCGGTTGCGCCGCCCCGGCCACCACTTCGACCGGCAGTGACGCCGGCGCCAAGGCCGCGGACGCGTCCACCGCCAAGTCGGCCGCCGACCTGGGCGGCATGGACGCCCTCGTCGCCGCGGCGAAGAAGGAAGGCAAGCTCAACGTCATCACGCTGCCGCGCAACTGGGCGAACTACGGCGAGCTGATGGACGGCTTCCAGAGCAAGTACGGCATCACCATCACCGACGCCAACCCGGACGGGTCGAGTGCCGACGAGATCACCGCCATCAAGACACTGAAGAGCCAGGACCGGGCCCCCGACGTGGTGGACGTGGGCCAGGCCTTTGCGCTGAGCGGCAAGGCCGACGGCATCTACGCGCCGTACCAGGTTGCGACCTGGAAGGACATCCCGGACTCGCTGAAGGACCCCGAGGGGTACTGGTTCAACGACTACGGCGGCTACGTCTCGATCGGCTGCGACGCGAGCAAGGTGAGCTCCTGCCCGACCACGCTGGCCGGGCTGAACGACGCCAAGTACAAGGGCAAGCTCGCCCTCAACGGCGACCCGACCAAGGCGAACGCCGCGTTCAGCGCGGTCTGGGCGGCGGCGCTGGCCAACGGCGGTTCGTTCGACGACATCAAGCCGGGCGTCGACTTCTTCGGCAAGCTGAAGAAGGCCGGGGTGTACGTGCCGGTCCAGGCCACCGCGGCCACCATCGAGAGTGGTGAGACGCCGATCGTCCTCGACTGGGACTACCTGAACGCGGCCAAGACCGACGCGCTGAAGGCCAAGGGCCGCAACTTCACCGTGGCCGTACCGACCGACGCGAAGTTCTCGGCCTACTACGCTCAGGCGATCAGCAAGTACGCCCCCCACCCGGCCGCGGCCCGGTTGTGGGAGGAGTACCTGTACGGCGTGGACGGTCAGAACGGCCTGCTGAAGGGCTACGCCCGCCCGGCCACCTTCGACGCCATGACCACCGCCAAGACGGTCGACGCGTCCCTGGCGGCCAAGCTGCCGCAGGTCACGGGTACGCCGACGTTCCCAACGGACGCGCAGACCACGGCGGCCAAGACGGCACTGACCCAGTCCTGGGCGTCGACGGTCAAGTAGGTGACTCCGACCGCTGTCGCCGGCCGGGCCCGCCCCCGCGTGGGGTGGGCCTGGCTCGGCCTGTTGCCGTACTTCGCGTTCGCCGCGCTGTGTTTCGTGCTCCCGATCGTGGTGCTGCTGCGCACCGCGTTCGTGGACACCACGACCGGCGCCGCCACCGGCGCCAACCTGTCGGCCTCGCTGCACGGCGCCTACCTGACCGGGCTGCAGCACAGCATCGCCGTGTCGTTCGTCGACGCCGTGCTGGCGGCCGTGCTCGGACTGCCGCTGGCGCAGGCGATCCGGACCAGCCGCGGCACCTTCCTGCCGCGCCTGGTGTCGACCGCCGGGGCGGTGCTGGCCAACTTCGGCGGGCTGCCGCTGGCCTTCCTGTTCGTGGCCGCGATCGGCAACGCCGGGGTGCTGACGCTCTTCCTGAGCGACGTCTTCGGGCTGTCCCTCGGCGACGACCTGCACTTCGACCTGTACAGCGTGGCCGGCGTCGAGGTCGTCTACCTCTACTTCCTGATCCCGCTGATGGTACTGGTGATCACCCCGGCGCTGGAGGGCCTGCGGCCGCAGTGGCTGGAGGCGGCGCAGAACCTCGGCGCCGGCCGCCGGCAGTACTGGCGGTACGTGGCCGCGCCGGCGCTCGCCCCCAGTGTGCTCGGCGCGGTGGCGCTGCTGTTCTGCAGCGCGTTCTCCGCCTACGCGACCGCGGCCGCTCTGACCAACGGCACGCTGAGCCTGACCTCGCTGCAGATCGGCGCGGTGCTGTCCGGCAACGTCCTGAGTGGACAGGAGAACGTCGGGGCGGCGCTCGCCTTCGACATGATCGTCGTGGTCGTGCCGCTGACCATGCTGTACCTGTGGATGCAACGGAGGGCCCTGCGATGGTCGCGGTAGAGACGACACCGCAGATCCTGGTCGCGCCGGCGCCCCGGCCGACGGGGGCGCCGGTGCGGTTCCGGACCGGCCGGGCGGTCGTGCTGGCGATCGCCGCGATCTACTTCTTCGGCCCGCTGCTGGCCGCGTTCTGGTTCTCCGTCCACAACAGCGCGGGTGTCAGTTTCCGGGCGTACACCCACATGTTCTCCGCCCCGGGCCTGACCGACGCGTTGTTCCTGTCGCTGGGCCTGGGCGCGGTGACCGTGGTGCTGGCGCTGATCCTGCTCATCCCGACCATGCTGCTGGTGCACCTGCGCTACCCCGGCATCCGGCCGCTGGTCGAGGCGCTGACCCTGTTCCCGCTGGTGGTTCCGCCGATCGTGCTGGTCGTCGGGGTCAGCCGGGTCATCGCGTTCGGCAACGCGGCCGATCCGGTGTCGTTCACCGGCCAGCTGTTCAACCAGCTGCTCAACAGCCGGCCACCGCTGGTGCTGGTGCTGGAGTACGTCGTGTTGGTGCTCCCGTTCACGTACCGCTCGATCGATGCCGGGCTGCAGGCGGTCGACGTCCGTACGCTCGTCGAGGCCGCCCTGAACCTCGGCGCGTCCTGGCGGCACATCGGAGTCTCGGTGATCCTGCCGGCGCTGCGGACCTCGGTGCTGACCGCCGCGATCCTGGCCTTCGCGCTCGTCTTCGGCGAGTTCACCATGTCCAGTGTGCTGCAATACCAGACCTTCACCGTGTGGCTGCTGCAGTTCCAGAACGACGACGGTCAGCTGTCCGTGGCGCTCGCGCTGATGAGCCTCGTGCTGACCTGGCTGGTGCTGCTCGCGTTCACCGCGGTCGCCGGCCGTGACCCCTCGACCCGGAAGGCCCCCCGATGACCGTCGTCGCCGAGCGAATCACCACCGGAACGGCCGTCGAGTTCGACGGCGTGACCCGCGTGTTCGGGGCCACCCGGGCGCTCGACCAGCTGGAGCTGCGGATCGGGCCCGGCGAGCTGCTGGCCCTGCTCGGGCCATCCGGCTGCGGCAAGACAACCGCGTTGCGCCTGTTGGCCGGGTTCGACCGGCCGACCTCGGGCACGATCAAGGTGGACGGCCGGGACGTCTCCCGGGTGGCCGCCAACCGCCGCGACATGGGCATGGTGTTCCAGGCGTACAGCCTGTTCCCGACCATGACCGCGCTCGACAACGTGGCCTTCGGCCCGCGCGTCCGCCGGGCGGGCAAGGCCCAGCGGCAGAAGCGTGCCGGTGAGCTGCTGGACCTGGTCGGCCTGTCCGCCCATCACCTCAAGTACCCGCATCAGATGTCCGGCGGCCAGCAGCAGCGGGTGGCGCTGGCCCGGGCGCTGGCCGTGGCGCCGCGGGTGCTGCTGCTCGACGAGCCGCTGTCCGCGCTCGACGCCCAGGTGCGGCTGCAGCTGCGCGACGAGATCCGGCGCATCCAGCTCGAGCTCGGCGTCACCACGGTCTTCGTCACCCACGACCAGGAGGAGGCACTCTCCATGTCGGACCGGGTCGCGGTGATGCGGGCCGGCCGGCTGGAGCAGTGCGCGGCGCCGATCGACCTGTACGACCGGCCCGCCACCGCGTTCGTGGCCGAGTTCGTCGGCACCATGAACCACCTGCCCGGTGTGATCACCGACGCCGGCCGCGTCCGGGTGGGGGAGCAGGTGCTGCCGGTCCTCGGGCCGGCCCCGGCCGCCGGCACCGAAGTGAGCGTGCTGGCCCGGCCGGAGTCGGTGGTGCTGGCCGTCGACGGCGCGGGCGACGCGGTGGTGACGGTGGGGACCTTCCACGGCGCCACCACCCGGGTCCGGGTCCAGCGGCCGGACGGCTCCGACGTACAAGCCGATCTCCCGTCCCACCGGGCCGCCGGCTTCGCACCCGGTACGAGGGTCACGGTGGCCTTGGAGGACCGCCCGGTGCTGCTGGCCGAGGTGACGAAGCCGAGGTGACGAAGTAGTCCCCGGGTCCGTTACCGGCCAAGCCCATCGCCGGATAGATTCGAGGGATCTTCGATCAAGTTGATCCGTTCATCGGCACCGCGGCGACCGACCTGCCCTCGGCAGACGGCCTCGCGGGCACGTGGTGGTGGCCGAAACCGCAGGTCGGCAACACTCACCCGGGCGCGACGTCGCCGCTCGGGATGGTGTCCGCCTGCGCCTACTCCGGCGCCTACCCGACCGGGTACGGCCAGTACGCCAAGAACACCGAGGGTCGCCCCGAGCTGCTCATCGACCGGCTCGAGGCGTCCGGTTTCACCCATTTCCAGCAATCCGGTACCGGTGCCATCCGCAAGTACTACAACTATGTGCGGGTGACCCCGATGGTGCAGCCGCTCGACGACCTGGGCCGGTCGTGGGAGCTCCGCGACGAGGAGGCCGCGCCGGGCTACTACGCGGCGACGCTGGACACCGGGGTGCGTTGCGAGATCACGGTCGGGGCCAAGGTCGCCGTCCACCGGTACACGTTCCCGACCGCGCAGAGCGCCCGCGTGGTCGTCGACATGTCGATCGGCGGCCTGGCCATCGACCTCGGCCGTACCGTCCCGCTCCGGGCCCAGGTGGAAAGCATGGGGTACGGCAAGGCGCAGGCCACCGTGGTGATGGAGGGCGTGCCGCTGTCGGTCTACATGGAGGCGGACAGCCCCGGCTGGCGGCAGATGCTCTGGTACGACCGGCGCCTGATCAACGGCGGCACCCGGCTCGACTTCGACTCGATCCGGCACACCACGCTGCGCCCGTTCGGTCTGCTGCTGATCGGCCCGGCCCACGCGGGGCAGACCGTCGAGGTCCGGCTCGGCTTCTCGATGCGCGGGTGCGACCAGGCCCGGGAGAACCTGGAGCAGGAGTGCGGCCAGATCCGGCCCTCGTTCGACGCCGTCCATGCCCGGACCAAGGCCCGCTGGCGCGAGCACTTCGACAAGGTGCAGGTCGACGGCGGCACTCCGGCTCGGCGCACGGTGATGGCCACCGCGCTCTACCACTCGCTGATCAAGCCGTGCGTGGCCGACGACGAGAGCCCGTTCTGGCCCAACGCCGGCCCGTACGCCTTCGACATCAGCACCATGTGGGACATGTACAAGACCCAGCTCCCGCTGCTCGCCGCCATCGCGCCGGAACGGGCGTCGGACGTGCTGGAGTCGCTCATCCGAGTGTGCGAGGAGGAGGGCAACTTCCCGATCGGGTACCGGATGGCCCGCGGCGCCGACCGGTTCTTCCGGCAGGCCAGTGCGCTCGCGCACACCGCGCTGGCCGACGCCCACGCGACCCGGCCGGGCGAGCTCGACTGGAGCTGGGCGCTCGTGCACATGGTCGACGACCTGCGCCGGATGTACGGCGAGGACTTCTTCGAGCACGGCGTGGTGCACCCGATCACGCACACTCTCGACCTGGCGTACGGGCACCACTGCACCGCGCAGGTCGCCCGCGCGCTGAACGACCGCCGCCTGGCCGAGGACCTGGACCGGCTGGCCGAGGGTTGGGTGACCGCGTTCGACCCGGTCACCGGCCTGCTCGTCGACTCGTCGTTCTACGAGGGCGGCAAATGGAACTACTCGTTCCGGCTGCTGCACGACATGGCCGCCCGAATCGCGCTGGCCGGCGGGGACAAGGCGTTCGCCGACATGCTCGACCACTTCTTCGGGCACGGCGCCCCGCCGGTGTCGCAGCCCGGCGTCCGGCCGACCGCGGCCGAGATGCGCGCCGGGTACGCGCTGAACAGGTTCGAGGGCCTGAACAACGAGCCGGACATGGAGGCGCCCTGGGCGTACCACTACGCCGGCCGTCCGGACCGCACGGCCGAGGTCGTCCGGGCCGCGCTCACGTGGCAGTTCGGCACCGGCCGGGGCGGTCTGCCCGGCAACGACGACTCGGGTGGCCTGAGCTCCTGGTACGTGTGGGCGTCGCTGGGCCTGTTCCCGGTCGCCGGGCAGAACCTGTTCCTGATCAACGCGCCGGCGTTCGAGCGGGCCGCCTTGCGGTGCGGTGACGGCGAATTCGTGGTCGAGACGACCGGCTTCCGGGAGACCCCGATCGGATCCGACGGGATCGAGCGCGATCCGGCGACACGATATGTTCAGTCGGCCACTCTTAACGGGCGACCTCTCCATGGTGCACACTTGAGCGCCGCGGACGTGCATCGGGGCGGGCGGTTGCACCTGACGCTGGGTCCGGAGCCGTCCACCTGGGCGCACGACCTGCGGCCCCCATCGGTGTCTTCTTAGCGCTTAGGACGTGCTCATGCGCCCTACCCGTCGTCTGATCATCGCCGTCCGGGCCGATCCGGTCATCTGCGGACACTCCGGTGAGGCGCGCAATCTCGCCGAGGTCGCGTTGACGCGCGGCTTCGACGACGTGCGGCTCCTCACCTGGCCGATCCACGCGTTGCAGGCGGCCGGGTTGCCGCTCAAGCCGCTGGACCGGCTGCTGCCGTACAGCCCCGGCATCACCGTCGAGCGGCCGGAACCGGTCGGCGACTACCGGGTCCCGGACGGCCGGTACCTGGCCGGCATGACCGGGCGGCTGGTCGAGCTGCTCTCCGAGCCGGTACCCACCGTGTGCCTGTCGATGTACCTCGTGCCGCACACCGCGGTGGTGGTCGACGCAGTGACCGCGGCCCGGGCGGCCGGGTTCGCGCCGCAGGTGCAGACGATCGCCAAGGCCGTCGGATCGGACGTCACCAACGTGATCAAGTCATGCCTGCGCGACAACCGGTTCGGCGCCGCGGCCACGCTGTTCACCACCTTCCTGGCCAACGACCGGCTGGTCGCGGTGTCCGAGTACACCCGGGACGAGATCATCACGTCGGCCGAGGCGGTGGATGAGCACAGCGGCACCCGGTTCGCCGAGCAGTGCCGCGAGCGGGTGACCGTCAGCTATCCGCCGATCGACTCCAGCGCGTACGTCGACCTCGACCCGGCCGACGTCGACGCCGAACTGACCCGGCGCGGGCTGATCCAGGACGGCTACATCCTGTTCCTGTCCCGGGTGGCGCGGGCCAAGGGCATCTACGACCTGATCATCGCGTACGCCCAGATGCGCTGCCGGGACAAGGTCCGGCTGGTGGTCGCCGGGACCGGACCGGCGCTCGAGCACGTCCAGGCGATGGCCAAGGAGGACGACCGGGTCACCTTCCTCACCGACGTCGACGACCGGGAGAAGGCTCTGCTGATGCGGGGCTGCGCCGCTTACGTGCTGCCGACCAAGCCGGAACCGGACTTCGTCGAGACGTTCGGCATCGCGCTGGCCGAGAAGATGCTGGCCGGCGGTGGGCCGATCATCACCACGCTGACCGGGGGCACCGGCGAGGCGGTCGGCGACACCGCGGTCATCGTCGAACCGGGCGACGTCACGGCGCTGGCCGAAGCGGTGGACTCGGCCGTGCTCGACATGCCGGAGACCGAGCGGCGGGACCGGGAACAGCGTGGCCGGGCGTACGCCATGGCCTTCGACCGCGTCCGCGTCTTCGACGACCTGTTCCACGCCGCTCCTGCCCCCTAGGCTCCGTCCATGAGCGTTCTGCAGGACCTGGTGTCCGGAATCGGCAGCGGCGCGATCGAGGTTGTCGACCTCACCGCGCCGCTGACCAGCGAGACCCCGATTCTCAAGCTGCCGGAGCCGTTCGCCGACACGGCGACCTTCAGCTTGGAGGAGATCAGCCGGTACGACGACCGCGGTCCGGCCTGGTACTGGAACAACATCCACACCGGCGAGCACACCGGCACCCACCTGGACGCGCCGATCCACTGGGTCACCGCCCGGGACGGCGAGGACGTGTCGCAGATCGGTCCGCACAAGCTGATCGCGCCGGCCGCGGTCGTCGACGTCGCCGACCGGGTGGCCAAGGACCCGGACTTCCTGCTCGAGATCGACGACATCCGCGAGTGGGAGGCGTCGCACGGGCCGCTCCCCGCCGGTGGCTGGCTGCTGATCCGTACCGGCTGGGACGCCCGGTCGGACGACCAGGACGCGTTCCTCAACGCCGACGAGACCGGCCCGCACACGCCCGGTGTCTCCGTCCCGGCGGCCCGGTGGCTGGCCGCCGACGCCCCGATCATCGGCGTCGGGGTGGAGACGGTCGGCACCGACGCGGGCGCGGCCCACTCGTTCGAGCCGCCGTTCCCGTGCCACACCTTCGTGCTCGGCGCCGGCAAGTACGGCCTCACCCAGTTGCAGAACCTGAACCGGCTGCCCCCGGCGGGCGCGGTCATCGTCACCTCGCCGCTGCCGATCGTCGGCGGATCGGGCAGCCCCACCCGGGTGCTGGCGCTGATCGAGCGATGACCGACCCGTCCGTGGCGGACGTCGTCGGCCGGACCCTGGCCGGTCTCGGCGCGGACCTGGTCTTCGGCGTCGTCGGCAGCGGAAACTTCCACGTCACCAACGCGCTGGTGGCCAACGGCGCCCGGTTCGTGGCCACCCGGCACGAGGCCGGCGCGGCCACCGCCGCCGACGCGTACGCCCGGGTCACCGGCCGCGTCGGCGTGATCACCGTGCACCAGGGCTGCGGGCTGACCAACGCGATGACCGGCATCACCGAAGCGGCCAAGAGCCGGACCCCGCTGCTGATCGTGGCGGCCGAACCGGCGGCGACCGCCCGGAACTCGAACTTCCGGGTCGACCAGGACGCGCTGGCGCACGCGGTCGGCGCGGTCAGCGCCCGGGTGCACGGACCGGACACCGCGGTGGCGGAGACCGCCGCGGCCTGGCGCCGCGCGGTCGACGAGCGCCGGACCGTTCTGCTCAACCTTCCCCTCGACGTGCAGGCTGCGACCGTCTTCCCGAAACCGGGGCTGGCGCCCCCGAACCCGGTCCTCGAGCCGCCGGGGGCCTCCGACGCCGCGGTCGCCACCCTGGCCGGGCTGCTGGCCGAGGCCGAGCGCCCGGTGTTCATCGCCGGCCGGGGCGCGCTCGCCGCCCGGGCCGGCATCGAGGCGCTGGCCGACGCGTCCGGCGCGCTGCTGGCGACCTCGGCCGTGGCCAAGGGACTGTTCGCCGGCAACCCGTGGAACCTCGACGTGTCCGGCGGGTTCGCCACCCCGCTCGCCGCCGAGCTCATCGCCGCCGCCGACCTCGTGGTGGCGTTCGGGGCGTCTCTGAACATGTGGACCACCCGGCACGGCGCGCTGGTCGGGCCGCCGGCGACCGTGGTCCAGGTCGACCTCGAGCCGTCCGCGCTGGGCGCCCACCACCGCATCGACCTCGGCATCACCAGCGACGCCGGGGCGGCCGCGCAAGCGGTGCGGGCCGCCCTGGACGGCACGGCGACCGGCTACCGCACCGACGAGGTCCGGGAGCGGATCGCTGCCGAGGGGCGGTGGGCGCAGGTGCCGTACGACGACGAGGGCGACGCCACCCACGTAGATCCGCGGACGGTGACCATCGCGCTCGACGGGATGCTGCCGGCCGAACGGGTGCTGGCCGTCGACTCCGGCAACTTCATGGGTTACCCGTCGATGTTCCTGTGCGTGCCCGACCACCGCGGGTTCGTCTTCACCCAGGCGTTCCAGTCGATCGGCCTCGGCCTCGCCAGTGCGCTCGGCGCGGCCCTGGCCAGTCCGGACCGCCTGCCGGTGGCGGCGTGCGGCGATGGCGGCTTCCTGATGTCCATCGCCGAACTCGAGACCGTCCGCCGTCTAGGTCTGGGCATGCTCATCGTGGTCTACAACGACGAGGCGTACGGCGCCGAGGTGCACCACTTCGGGCCGGGCGGCCACCCCCTGTCCACAGTGGTCTTCCCGGAGACCGACCTGGCCACGATCGCCCGCGGCTACGGGTGCGCCGCGGCCACCGTCCGGTCACCGGACGACCTGTCCCCGGTGTCCGGCTGGCTCGCCGGGTCCCGCGACGTCCCGATGGTGCTGGACGTCAAGGTGACAGCCGACCGCCCGTCGTGGTGGCTGGAAGAAGCCTTCCGCGGCCATTGAACGTCAGATCTTTCGGCCGTATCGCCGGAGGAGATCAGCCGTTCCCGCGTGGTGACGGGAAAGACGTCATATGTATCGTTCCAGACGTGGCGCTCACCGACGAAGCGATCGACAAGATCCGCGAGATGATCACCTCGGGCGAGCTACGCCCGGGGGACCGGCTGCCTAGCGAGGCTGAGCTCGGGGTGCAGCTGGGGCTGTCCCGCAGCTCGTTGCGCGAGGCGGTCAAGGCGCTCAGCCTGATCAACGTGCTCGACGTCCGGCGCGGCGACGGCACGTACGTGACCAGCCTCGACCCCGGCCTGCTGATGGACGCGATGTCGTTCGCCATCGACTTCCAGCACGACCGTTCGGTGCTGTACTTCCTGGAGACCCGCCGCATCCTCGAACCCGCCGCCACCTCACTGGCCACCATCGCCATGACCGACGACGAGATCGCCGACCTGACCGCCCTGCTGGACCAGATGCCGGACCTCCCCGGGGTCGAGGAGCTGGTGGCCAACGACCTCGAGTTCCACCGCCGGATCGCCCGCGGGTCGGGCAATCCGGTGCTCGCCTCGCTGATCGAGAGCCTGTCCGGCCGCACCCAGCGGGCCCGCATCTGGCGCGGTATCACGCAGGGGTCGGCCACCAACCAGACCATGGACGAGCACCGGGCGATCGTCGCGGCGATGGCCGACCGCCGCCCGGAGCTGGCTCACGCGCGGGCAGTCGTGCACATCGCCGGTGTCGAGCAGTGGTTGCGCCAGGTGCTCGGCGACGTCTAACGGAGACCGAACGTCACCACCGCCGGCGCCGGGCCGCCGGCCGGGATGTCCACCCGGACCCCGCCGGCCTCGGCCGTGGCCGTCGACGGCAGCTCCAGCGCCGTCGAGTCGCACGTCAGGTGCACCGGTCCGGTGGCGTCCACGATGGCGTACCGGTGACCGCCGCCCTCGGTCCAGCGCACCCACGGCTCGTCCGAGCCCGCGGCCACCGCGGGGTCGACCGGGGTGACGCCGTGCACCGCGTCGCCGTTGACCGCCATCCAGTCGGCCATCCCCTCCAGGCACCGGCGCTGCAGCTCAGGGATCGTGCCGTCCGCCTTCGGGCCCACGTCCAGCAGGAGGTTGCCGCCCCGGGACACGATGTCGCCCAGTTCCTTGAGCGCGTCGCGGCTGTCCATGTACTGCGCCGCGTCCTCGACCTGGTTGTAGCCGAACGAGTAGCCGATGCCGCGGCAGGCCTCCCACATGCCGCCGCCTTCGTTTTCCCGGCCCTGCTGGTACTCGCTGGTCCGGAAGTCCCAGTGGGTGCCGCCGAACCGGTCGTTGACCACGCCCTCGGGCGCCGTCGCATAGAACTTCTCGAACGCGTTGGCCAGACTGAACGGGCCGTCGGGGTAACCGGCCGAGGGGTAGCTGATGTCACCCCAGAGCACGTCCGGCCGGTACTTGTCGATGAGGTCGACCACGTGGGCGTACGCGAACCGGGCGTACGCCTCGTCGTTGGGCTTGTGGAAGTCCTCGCCCTCCCCGGTGATCGGCGGGGTCGGCGCCGCGTGCCAGTCGAGCCCGGTCGAGTAGTAGACCCCGAACCGCATGCCGTTCGCCCGCGTGGCGGCGGCCAGCTCCTCGACCAGATCCCGCTTCGGTCCCCGATGGACGGTGTTGCGGCCGTTGGTGCCGGGGGCGTCCCACAGGGTGATGCCGTCGTGGTGCTTGGTCGTCGGAACCACGTAACCGGCGCCGGCGCGGCGGAACAGCGCCGTCATCTCGCCCGGATCGAACGCTTCCGCCTGCCACTGGTCGAGGAAGTCGTCGTAGGGCGCGCCGCCGTAGACCTCCTGCTGGTGGGCCTTCGCCGGGGATCCGTCGATCCGGATCGTGTTGTAGTACCACTCGGCGTACGGGTTGTGGGCGAACCAGTAGCCCTTCTCGATGGTGCCGAGCTCGCCGATCGGCTCGGCCCAGGCCGGCACCGAGTAGGCGCCCCAGTGGATGAAGATGCCCAGCCCGGCGCCGGAGAACCAGGCGGGCGTGGGCCGGACGAAGCGCTGGTAGTTCTCGGGACGGGTCGGTTCGGGGGCGACCATGGTGTCACTCCTGTTCGCTGCTCCACACGGAGCCGGTCGGGTAGACGTAGTGCTGCAGGGTTTCGGGCCGCATCTCGGCCGAGAACCCGGGCGCGAGCGGGGCGACGTAGCGCCCCTCCTTGACCGCGGCCGGGTTCACGAAGTGCTCGTGCAGATGGTCGACGAATTCGATGACCCGGTCGTCGGTCGTGCCGGACACGGCCACGAAGTCGAACATCGCCAGGTGCTGGACCAGCTCGCACAGTCCGACGCCACCCGCGTGCGGGCAGACCGGGACGTCGAACACGGCCGCCAGCAACAGGATCGCCACGTTCTCGTTGACGCCGCCGACCCGGCAGGCGTCGATCTGCAACACGTCGAGCGAGCCGGCCTGGAGCATCTGCTTGAAGACGATCCGGTTCTGCACGTGCTCGCCGGTCGCGATCTTGACCGGCGCGACCCCGCGCCGGATGGCGGCGTGGCCGAGGATCTCGTCCGGGCTGGTCGGTTCCTCGACCCACCACGGCGACCACGGGGCCAGCGCGCTGATCCACTCGATCGCCGGGCCGACGTCCCAGCGTTGGTTGGCGTCGACGGCGATGCGGATGTCCGGGCCGACGGCCTCGCGGGCCAGCCGCATCCGGCGGCGGTCCTCGTCGACGTCGGCGCCGACCTTCAGCTTGATCTGGGTGAAGCCTTCGGCCACGGCCTCCTTGGCCAGGCGGATCATCTTCTCGTCGGCGTAACCCAGCCAGCCCGGTGTGGTCGTGTACGCGGGATAGCCGGACTGGACCAGCTGCTCGCGCCGGGCCGCCTTGCCCGGTTCGGCCCGCCGGAGAATCTCCAGGGCCCGTTCCCGGGTCATCGCGTCGGTGAGATAGCGGAAGTCGACCAGGTCGACGATCTCCTCCGGCGACAGCCCGGACAGCAGATCCCACAACGGCCGGCCGGCCCGCTTGGCCCGCAGGTCCCACAGCGCGTTGACGACCGCCGAGACGGCCATGTGCATGATGCCCTTCTCCGGGCCCAGCCAGCGCAACTGGCTGTCGTCGGTGAAGAGTCGCGCGGTGGCACCCATGTCGGCCAGCGCCGGTTCGACCTCGAGTCCGAGGAGGTGGTCGGCCAGCGCGTTGATCGCGGCCACCTGCACGTCGTCGCCCCGCCCGATGGTGAAGGCGAAACCGTGCCCCTCGATCCCGTCGCCGGCGTCGGTGGAGATGACGACGTAGGCGGCCGAGTAGTCCGGATCCGGGTTCATCGCGTCGGACCCGTCCAGCGTGCGCGAGGTCGGGAACCGGATGTCGTGCGTACGGAATGAAACGAAGCGGCTCACAGTCCTGCTCCCGTCAAGTCGACATCGCAACCATCGTGAAACATCCGATGTCTGTCAACCCCCGGTTCGGCCGTTTGCCAGGTCTCCGGAGGTAGCGATTGCAGATGCGTTACGAGGCGTTGACAGAGTTCATCACGTCTGAGACTGTGACGCGACAGACATCCGATGTCTCTCGACTCAACAATGCGGGCACGCCCAACCGGACGTGTCAGCGGTGACGGCTTGGCCGTACCGCCCAATTCTTCTGTCGCTCGCGTCCACCACATCTCAAGGGAGTGGCATGCGAAGGTCTCGTTTCATCAGTTTTCTCGCCGCGGTGTTGTCCGTCGGCCTGCTCGCCGCCTGCGGGGGTGGAAGCAGCGGCTCCGGGTCCGGTTCCTCCGGCGGCACCAAGACCCTGACCTGGTTCATGTGGTCGGGTTCGGACGTCGAGAAGAACGCCTGGCTGCACGTCGCCGACATGGTGACGCAGAAGTACCCGACCATCAAGATCAAGTTTGAGACGGCGCCCTTCAACGACTTCTGGACCAAGCTGACCACACAAGCCGCCAGCGGAGGCACGGCCTGCATCATCGGCCTGCAGGGTCAGCGTGCGCCGCAGTACGGCAATCTGCTCGTCCCGCTCGACGACTACATGAGCAAGGCCGGCATCAAGGCGGCCGACTACGTCCCGAGCATCACCAAAGGCCTGCAGTACAAGGGCAAGCAGGTCGCCCTGCCGTACGACGTAGGTCCGTTCGTCATCTTCTACAACAAGGACGCGTTCAAGGCCGCGGGGCTCAAGGAGCCGGCCATCGGCTGGACCAATGACGAGTTTCTGGCCGACGCCAAGGCGCTGACCAAGGCGCCCAAGTACGGTTTCTGGGTACAGCCGGACATCGGTAACCTCCTGCCGTTCGTGCTCAGCGACTCCGGCCAGACGGCACTCAACACCGGCGGCACCCTCGACGTGAACAACGCCGCCTGGCAGAAGGGTGCGCAGTTCTACACCGACCTGGTCAGCAAGGACAAGGTCTCGGCGCAGGTGCCGAGCGCCAACTCGACGAGTGCGGCGGCCAACCAGTTCCTGGCCGGTAACGCGTACATGTCACTGGACGGCCCGTGGGACCTGATCAACGCCCGGCAGCAGGCCAAGTTCCAGGTGGGCATCGCACCCGTGCCGGCCGGTGCCAGCGGCTCCAAGACGTGGTCGGACGGGTCCGGCTTCGGCATCACCCAGGACTGCAAGGACAAGGATGCGGCGTTCCAGGCGATCAGCGTGATCGTGGGGGCCGATGCCGAGAACTACCTCGGTAACCTCGGCCGCGCCTACCCGGCGCTCATCTCGACTCAGAACTCCTGGTACGAGGGCAACAAGACGCAGGACGTCAAGCCGATCATGGACTACTCGCTGACCAACTCCGTCCCGTACACCACGACCGCGAAATGGCAGCAGGTCGTCACGGCCTTCTCCAAGCAGGCGGTCGCGACGTACAACGGGCAGGGCTCGGTCAACGACCTCCTCAGCCAGACCCAGTCTCAAGGCGGCTGACAGCGGGAGACGGGCGGCGGCCGCGAACGGTCGCCGCCCCGGCGAAGGAGGACAGGCCATGACCATGGTGCCGGCGGACATCGCCGAGGTCGCCGAGGAGGCGACCACCCGCGGCGGCGGGACCCGACGACGCGGCGATGGCCGGATCGCCAGCGGATTCCTCGCCCCCAGCCTGCTGGGGCTGCTGGCGTTCACCGCCTTCCCGATCATCGCGTCGCTGGTGATCGGTTTCTACGACTGGCCGGTGCTCGGCGACCGCTCCTTCACCGGGCTGAAGAACTACGAAGCGCTGGTCAGCAGCCAGGAGTTTCGGACCGCGGTCCTCAACACGGTCATCTTCGTGCTGCTGTACGTGCCGCTGAACATCCTCGTGTCGCTCGGGCTGGCCGTCTGGATCGGTCCGAAGGTTCGGCCCCGCGGTTTCTACCGCACGCTCTTCTTCATCCCCGTGGTGACGCCGGTGGTGGCCAACGCGGCCATCTTCGCGCTCATCCTGTCGCCCAACGGGCTCGTCGACTCGCTCATGCAGAGCTGGTTCGGGGTGCAGGCGCCGAACTTCCTCGGCTCCAAGACGTGGGCCATGCCGGCCGTGGTGCTGCTCTCCATCTGGCAGGGCTTCGGCTACAACATGCTGGTCTTCTCGGCCGCGCTGGACGGGGTGCCGACCAGCCTGACCGAAGCCGCCACCATCGACGGTGCCTCGCCGGTTCAGCGGTTCTTCCGGATCCGGCTGCCGCTGATCACACCGTCCATCTTCTTCGCCGTCGTGCTGACCCTGATCTCGTCGTTCCAGGTCTTCACCCAGGCCTTCGTGCTGACCGGCGGCGGGCCCGGCAACGCGACCACGACGATGGTGCTCTACCTGTACGAGCAGGGTTTCCAGTTCTTCAACCTGGGCGTCGCCTCGGCCATCGCGTGGGTGCTGTTCCTGATCATCATGATCATCACGATCTTCCAGTTCATCGGGCAGAAGCGATGGGTGAACTATGACCAGTGAGACTCTGACCGCAGCCGAGCGGGGCTCCCGGTGGTCGACGGTCCGCACCGTCCTCTCGCAAGTGCTGCTCTCCCTGGTCGGCCTGCTGTTCCTGGTGCCGATCATCTGGATGGTGCTGTCCGCGATCAAGCCGAGCGCCGAGGTGTTCACCGTCCCGCCCAGGCTGTTCGGGTCGGAGATCAAGCTCGGCAACTTCGCCGAGGCCTGGAACTACCTGCCGTTCGGCCGTTTCATCGTGAACACCGTCTTTGTCGCCTCGGTAGGCACAGCGATCACGCTGGTCGCGTCGGCGTTGTCCGGGTACGCGTTCGCCCGCCTCAACTTCAAGTACCGCGGCGGCCTGTTCGTCCTCTACCTGAGCACGCTCATCGTGCCGCAGGAAGTCATCGTCATCCCGATGTTTCTGGTGATGAAGCAGCTCGAGTGGGTCAACTCGTACAAGGCGCTGATCCTGCCGTGGGCGTTCACCGCGTTCGGCACGTTCCTGTTGCGTCAGTTCTTCCTGACCGTGCCGCGGGAACTCGAGGAAGCGGCCAAACTGGACGGTTGCGGGCACCTGCGCATCCTGACCCGCATCTTCACCCCGATCGCGTCACCGGCCTTCGCCGTACTGGCCGTGTTCACGTTCATCGGCTACTGGAACAGCTTCCTGTGGCCGCTGATCATCGTCAACGACACCGACAAGATGACCGTCCCGCTCGGCCTCCAGTTGTTCCTGGGCCAGCAGGGTCAACGATGGGAGTTGCTGATGGCCGCGTCGACGATCGCGATGATCCCGACCATCGCGCTGGTACTCGGGTTGCAGCGGTATTTGGTCAAGGGCATCGCGCTGTCCGGACTGGGGGGCCGATGAGCCCCTCCGACGATCTGCCGGCCGAGGTCACGCCAGCCAACGACGACGGACTGGCCCAGGTACGGGAGGTCATCGCGGCCGGCCCGTTCACCGACACCTGGGAGTCGCTGGCCGCGTGGACGTATCCGCGCTGGTTCACCGAGGCCAAGTTCGGCATCTTCGTGCACTGGGGCGTCTACTCCGTGCCGGCCTTCGGGACCGAGTGGTACCCGCGCAACATGTACCGGGCCGGGTCCCCCGAGTTCGAGCACCACGTGGCCACACACGGGGCGCAGCGCGACTCCGGCTACAAGGACTTCATCCCGCAACTGACCTTCGACGCGTACGACCCGCGGGACATGGCGGCCCTGTTCCGGCGGGCCGGGGCGCAGTTCGTGGTGCCGGTGGCCGAGCACCACGACGGCTTCGCCATGTACGACGAGCCGCGCACCCGGTGGAAGGCGCCACTGATGGGGCCCCGCCGGGACGCGTACGGCGAACTGATCGCCGAGTCCGTACGGCAGGGGATGACGGCCGGCGCGTCCTCGCACCGGGCCGAGCACTGGTTCTACTTCCAGCCCGGCACCACGTTCGACTCGGACGTGCGCGATCCGGACTACGCCGACCTGTACGGCCCGGCCCAGCGTCAGGAGACCAGCCCGAACCAGGCCCACCTGGAGGACTGGCTGCTGCGCACGGTCGCCATCATCGACCGGTACCGCCCGCAGGTGCTGTGGTTCGACTGGTGGATCGAGACGCCCGGGTTCGAACCGTACCTGCGCCGGCTCGCGGCCTACTACTACAACCGGGCCGTCGAGTGGGGGCGTGAGGTCGTCATCCAGTACAAGTGGGACGCCTTCCCGCCCGGCACCGCGGTCTACGACGTCGAACGCGGCGGGTCCGCCGCCATCCGCCCGCAGCCGTGGCAGAACGACACCTCGGTCTCCCGCAACTCGTGGGGCTGGATCGAGGGGCACGTCTACAAATCCGTGCCGGACATCATCGGCGAACTGATCGACGTGGTCGCGAAGAACGGCAATCTGCTGCTCAACGTCGGCCCCAAGCCGGACGGCACCATCCCGGAGGAGGAACGCCGGCTCCTGGAGGGCATCGGCGACTGGCTCGCGGTCAACGGCGAGGCCGTCTACGGCACGACACCCTGGACCGTGTCGGGGGAGGGGCCGACCGCCGTCGCGGAGGGCTCGTTCACCGACGCATCGTCGCCCGCCTACACCTCGGCCGACTTCCGGTTCACCCGGCACGACTATCCGGACCGCACCTACCTGTACGCGGTCTCCACGGTCTGGTCCGAGGACGGGACCGCCCGGATCCGGTCGCTCGGGACCTCGTCCGGCCTGACGATCGACGGCGTGGACGAGGTGTCCGTGCTCGGCGACGGCAAGCCGCTGGACTTCCGCCGCGAGCCGGACGCGCTGATCGTCGACCTGCCCGACACCAACCCGTCGCCCTTCGGCCTGGCCCTGCGGATCAGCGTGAGCCGACCCGAACCGCAAGTCCGGGGTCACTGGCTGCACACCTGACGTTCGCGGGCCCCGGGTCGCCCCGGGGCCCGCGACGCATCAGCGGCGGACCAGGTTCGCGGCCGTGAAGGCGACCGAGTCCTTGGCGGCCACGGTCACCGTGGCGTCACCGTTGCGCTTGACCGACACCGTCGGGCCGGAGCAACGGCCGTTGGTGTAGTCGCCGTGGATGATGTCGCAGTACGTGCCGCCGCGCAGTCCGGTGTGGATGGTCCTGGTCTGTGCGGTCGTCTCGTTGTTGACGGCGATCCAGCCGTTGTGGCCGCGGCTGAACGCGACCAGGTTGGTGCCGTCGTCGTACCAGTTGGCGACCGGTGCGTCCCCGACGTAGTTGTGCCAGCCGACCATGTTGGCGACGCCCTGGTAACGGTCCACGCACACCCAGCCGGTGGCGCAGTCGGTGTCGGTGATGATGCCGTCGGCGGTCGAGGGCGGCGAGTCGTCGGCGATGTTCCAGGCGAAGCTCGCGTACACCTGAGGCGTGCCGTACCCGTACGCCAGCAGGAACTCGTCGGCGATGGTGTTGGTCGCGCCGTCCTTGTAGTTCAGGGCGTCGCCGTTGCGTTCGGTGTCGTGGTTCTGTACGAAGGCCAGCACCTTGTTGCTCGGCGGCAGGCCGGCGTCGACCCCGAACACCTTGAGGTCCCCGATGTTGCCGTCGTTGGGCGGGCTGCTGTAGCTCTTGAACGCGTTCTTGATCTGGATGTCCACGTCCAGGCCGAGCACGCTGCCCTGCTTGAGAAACGCGAACTGGGACAGCCGGCCGGGACCACCGCTGAAGACCTCGAGCGCCATGTACGGCCGGGATCCGTCGACCGTGTTGTGCAGCTTCGCCTCGATGGCGGTCAGGTCGGTCTGCCCGATGTGTTTGGCCGCGTCCACCCGGAACCCGGAGACGCCGTACCCGATGAGCTTGTTGAGGTAACCGGCGATCTCGTTCTGCACCGTGGGCGATCCGGTGTTCAGGTCGGCCAGTCCGACGAGTTCGCAGTTGAACACCTGGGTGTAGTCGTTGAAGTCGTCGATGCCGCCGGTCGTCGGGCAGGCGCCGCCGGCGTGGTGGAAGTCGCCGGTGTCGTACAGACCCTTGTAGTCGTACTTGGTGTAGTCGACACCGCCGTACGAGGTGTGGCCCTGGCCGGTCATGTGGTTGATGACCGCGTCCACGTAGACCTTCACGCCGGCCTTGCGGCAGGTGGTGACCATGCTCTGGAACTCGGCCTCGGTACCCATCCGGCTGGTCAGGTCGTAACTGACCGGTTGGTAGACCTCCCACCACGGGTGCAGGATCGTGTCCTGCCCGTTGCCGAGCTCGGTGCGCTTGAGCGAGTTGGCCGGCGGCGCCACCTGCACGCCGCCGTAACCCTTGGGGCCGAGCACGGTGGTGCACTCGTTGGCCACCGAGCGCCAGTTCCACTCGAACAGGTTGGCCTGAACATCGTGGCGGGTGTTGTGGCCGGACGAACCCCGGTCGGCGGACGCCGCGCTCCCGGAGAGCGCGGCGGCCACCAGCACGGCGGCGGACAGGGTCGCGGCAAGCCGGTGACCTCGACGTTTATGCATGAACAACCTCCCGGACGGGGGCGGATCCGTTCATCGACGTCCCGACATTAGTCGTCGTGTTACATCGAAGTAACCACTTGACGTCCACTCCGGTCGAGCTAATCCGGTGTGCAGCGGGCCCTTACTGACCGTGATGGGGCCGGTTGTATGGGACAGGTTTCCTTAAGTACTACTCAAATTCTGGCGGAAATTGAACCGGCGCTTCCCCGCGCCCCGTAGCTGCGGGATGCGGGTGGCGGAGTCTGCCGACCGCCTCGCTGAATTAGGGGAGTGGAGACGCGATGAGATCTGCGTCCAAGAAGGTTCTGGTGGTGACGACCGCACTCGGGGTGGTCGCACTCGGCACCGGGGTCAGCCTGGCGGCGACCCAGGGCGGGAACCAGTCGGTGACCTGCATCGTGCTGGCCGATGCGAAGGCGGCGGTCGATGCCAACTCGGCCTTGTCCGACCACTTCGCGGTGGGCACGAAGCTGCACCTGACCAGCGCCGGCCGTGCGGTCGACGTGACCGTCAGCGCCCCGATCACCGCGGCCGCTCCGGCCCCGAGCACCTCGGCGGCCGACCCGGCGCCGAGCGGTTCGGCCTCGGATCCCGCGCCGAGCGGCTCGGCTTCGGCCCCCGCACCGAGCGGCTCGGCCGGTGGCGGCAACGGCGGCAAGAAGCACCACCGCAGGCACCACAAGCCCGTCAAGTCATCGGCGCCCGCCGCCAAGGCCGCGGCGAAGACCGCGACCGTGAAGGCGGCCGTGGCGGGCAAGAACGGTGGCGTCGACCCGAACTCGGTCTGCGTCCAGCTGTCCAAGAACGCCTTCAACACGCTCGGCGCCGTCGGCAACGGCAACAACGTCGGGGCGTTCATCGCCACGATGACCCCGGCGGACGCCAAGCAGTAGCGGGACTCTGCGACCGGTGAGCGGGGCGTGCCGGATCGGCGCGCCCCGCTCACCGGCCGTCCACACCGGGCGCTCCGGTTAGGGTGAGCGGATGGGCCATCCGATCATGTTCGATGACGGCGACCCGCTCCTGAACCGGTTGCGGGAGCTCGCGCTCGCCTTCCCCGACGCCGCCGAGAAGATCTCGCACGGCCACCCGGCGTTCTTCACCACCAAGGTGTTCGCGTACTACGGCGGTTCGATCAAGGTCGACGGGGAGTACGAGCGGCACGAGCAGTCGGTCCTGGTGCTGATCGAGCCGGACGAACGACTGGCCCTGCTCGACCAGGAGCGCTGCTACTCGCCGGCGTATCTCGGGCCGTCCGGCTGGCTGGGCGTCGACCTGATCCCCGGCACCGACTGGGCCGAGATCGGCGAGATGCTCGACGCCAGCTACCGCCGTACGGCCGGCCCCCGCCGAATCGCCCGCCTGGACGCCCGGCCCGCGGGACGCTGAATTCTCAACCCGGGCGCGACGGAGCTTCGGAGGTCGCGGTCACGTGTGGGGAATCGTCGACGTGACCGCAATTCACCCGGCGTCGAACTGGATGCGGACGACCTCCTCGGAGATCGGGGAGAACATCTCGGCCCGGATGCGGTTGTGCTCGGCCTCCGCGTCGTACCGGCGGTAGGCGTCCGCATCGACGAAGTCCGCTGTGATCGAGAAGCTCCAGTTGCCCGGCCGCAGGCCGGCGTCGACCCCCACCCGGACGTCCAGGCACCCGTCCGGCTCCAGCGCGACGATCGCGGCCAGCGCCGCCTCGACGGTCTCCCGGGAAATCCCCGGCCGCAGCCGGCCCACCACCACGTTGCGGATCATGGAACCATTGTGCACGGGCTCACGATCCCTTGCGTCCGGTCGGCGGCTCGACGCAGAGTGAGTCGTGGCCAGCGCGCGACCCGTCCTGCGCGGGCGGTCGGACGAACTCGGGACGGCGCTGTCCGCGCTGCGCCGATCGGCCCGGTCCGGCGCCGCCGCGATGATCGTGGTCAGTGGCGAGCCCGGCATCGGCAAGACCGCGCTGGTGCGGGCGATCCTGGAGCAGGCCGATCGGGGCGGCTCGGCCGTCGGGTACGGCCGGACCGACGAGGTCGACCAGGTGGTGTCCGGGGCGCCGCTCCTGCTGGCGCTGCGGTCGGGCCCCCGACCGCTGCTCGACGGCACCGCGTTCGCCGGATTGCAGGCGGTCTACGACCAGCAGCTGTGGCTGGTCGAGCAGATCGGCCAGGCGCTGGAGGAGGCCGCCGCCCGCCGGCCGGTGGTGCTGGCCGTCGACGACGTGCACTGGGCCGATCCGCTGACCCGGTTCGCGCTGCGGGTGCTGCCGAGCCGTCTCGCGGCGTCGCCGGTGGCCTGGATCCTGAGTAGCCGCCCGGCGAACACCGAAGTGATCGACGACGTAGTCGCGGCGGCCGGGGACGCGGTGCCGGCCGTCCGGCTGCCACTCGGGCCGCTCACCCCGGAGGCCATGAGCGACCTGGCCCGGGACCGGACCGGTGCGGCGCCCTCGGATGAGGTCCGGACGCTGTTGGGCCGGGTCGGGGGCAACCCGTTCTGGGCCGTCCAGGTCCTCGACGGCCTGGACTGGCGGCGGCAGCGCGGTCTGCGGCCGGACGACATGCACGCCGAGCTGATCCGCCACGTCCGGCGCCGCCTCGAACCGCTCGACCCGGAGATCGTGGCCCTGGTCCGGCTCACCGCGGTGTGGGGCCGGCCGCTACCGGTGGACGTGGCCGCCGACCTGCTCGGCGGGCTGCCCACGGCCAAGGTCATCTTCGCTGCCCGGGTGGCCGCGGACAACGGGCTGCTGGCCACCACCGAGTCCGGTGTCGACTTCCCGCACGGGCTGGTCCGGGACGCGGTGTACGCGGACATCCCGGCGGCCGGGCGCGACACGTGGCACCGGGAGTCCGGGCGCCGCCTGATGCAGACGGGCGGCAGCCAGGCCGCGGCCGCACATTTTCTGGCCGTCGCTGCGCCGGGCGACCGGGAGGCGACCGACGTGCTGCTGCAGGCGGCCGAGGACAGCGCCGCCACCATGCCGGAGCAGGCATCCGACCTGGCCCGGAAGGCGTTCGGCGGGACCGCGCCGGAGCAGGCCGACCGCCTCGGGACCGGTCTGCGGGTGATCGCGCTGCTGTTACGCCTGCAGCGCGCGGCCGCGGCGCTGGCCGTCGCCGACGAGTTGATCGCCGAGGTTCGCGACCCCGCGGCGGTGGCCGCCCTGGAGGCCGAGGCCGCGCGGGCACTATGGCAGATGGGCGCCTACGCCGACGCCGGTCGGCGGGCCGGCCGGGTGCCCCCGGGCATCGGCATCCCGGCCGTCACCCGGGCCCGGCTGACCGCGATCGTGGCGCTGGCCGGCGGCCACGGCGAGGCCGGGGAAGCCGTGCTGGCCGAGGGCCGGCGGCTCGGCGACGACCTGACCCAGCGCCTCGCGCTGCTGAGCCTGGCCGAGGCCAGCCGCGCCGGGGGGCGCCACGACGAGACGCTGCGGCACCTGACCCGCCTGCGCGAGGCCCAGCCGGACGAACACCTCACCGAGCTGGTCCGGGGGCTGCACAACCTCGACCGCTACGACGACGCCGAGGCGATCCTGGCGGCCGTACGGCAGCGGGCGCAGGGCAACACCGGCCGGATCCTGCCGTCCTACCTGTACGCCCAGATCTGGCAGGACCACAATCTGGGTCGCCTGGACGCGGCCGACGCCGGCGCGCGCACGCTCCTGCAGGTGGCCCGTGAGCTGGACGACTTCAGCCTCGAGGTCGACGCCCGCAGCGTGCTGTGCGCCGTCCACATGTACCGGGCCGAGTTCACCGAGGCCCGGGCCGCGCTGCAGCCGGCCCTCGACCGCGCGTCCGTCGACCGGCGGCGGATGACCCTGCTCGCGCTGGGGAACGGCTGGCTGACCGCCGAGGAGGGCGATCTCGGCCGGGCGATGGACCTGCTCGGGTCGCTGCTCGACGGACCCGCCGCCTGGCACTGGGTCCCGGCCTGGATGCACGCGCTGGCCACCGTCGGGCGGGCGGCCGGCAACCACGCGTACGCCCAGCGGGCCGCCGACCTGGCCGAGCTCGGCGCCGTGCGGAACCCCGGCGTCCGCAGCCTGCAAGGCGTCGCCCTGCTTACCCGGGGCCTGGTCGACGACGATCCGGAACGGCTCGACCGGGCGGTCGAGGTGCTGCGGGCCGGCCCCCGTCCGATGCTGCTGGCGTGGGCGCTGGCCGACCACGCGGCCGCCGCCCGCCGCGCCGGTGACACTCCGACCGCGGACCGGCGGGTGGGCGAGGCCGTGACCGCCTTCGACGCGATGGGCGCCACCCCGGACAACCTGGCCGACCCGTACCTGCGTACGGCCTTCGAGAGCGGCCATCGGCCGGCCCGGCGCCGCAGCCGCACCGGCCCGGACGCGCTGACCGACGCCGAACGCCGGGTCGCCGAGCTGGTCAGCGCCGGTCACACCAGCCGGTCGGCCGCGGCCGAGCTCGGCATCTCCCCGAACACGCTGAACACCCACCTCAAGTCGGTGTTCAGCAAGCTCGGCGTCCGGTCCCGGGTCCAGCTCACGAACCTGTTGCGCCGGGCATCGGACCCGCCGGAACCACCGTCGTGAGCAGACCGGTGGTGACGTCGTAGACCCGGCCCGACACGGTGATGGTCCGGGGGAGTGTGTCGCATCCGAGCACCCGGTCGACGTCGGCCCGTACGGTCCTCGCCGGGTCCACGACCGCCTCCGCGGCCAGCTCCGCGTCGTCGGCGATCCCCATCAGCGCGGCGTACCCGGCACGGAAGTCCGGGTCGGCCAGGAAATGCGTACCGCACTGGTTGTGGTGGACGACGACCACCTCGAAGCGGGGACCGCCGGGGACGATCGTCCGCTGCAGATAGCCGATGTACGAGAGGTCCTCCAGCACCGCCGCCGACACCCGGCCGCCCACGTTGCGCGCCACGGTGGCATCGCCGAGATCGAGCTGCAGGAACCGGGTCGGGTCGACCCGGGGGTCGAGGCACGAGATCACGTACACGTCGAACCGCGGCACGATCGTCGCCTGGGTCCACTCCAGACTGTTGGCGAAGTCGTCGTTGCGGGCGAGCAGAGGCTCGATGCCGGTCACGGATTCAGCATTGCTTTGCAGCGTCGGTGATGACGGCGGCGACGGCCTTCGGTTCGGTGACCATCGACAGGTGCGGCGCCTTGAGCTTCGTGACGTGGGCCTTGGCCCGGGTGGCCATGATCTGCTGTTCGGCCGGTGGCAGCAGCTGGTCCTGGGTGCCGACGACGGCCCAGGACGGGATCGTCGACCAGGCCGGCGTTCCGGCGAACTCCTCGGTGAGCGCACCGGAGAACAGCGGCCGCTGACCGGCGGCCAGCGTCGCGGCCTCCCGGGCGCCCAGATCGGCGGCGAAGATGGCCGGGAAGTTCGCCTGCTTGACGTACAGGTCGGCGCCGATCACCTTGCCGTCGGCATCGGTCAGGAATACCTGGTCGACGGCGCTGTTCGGGTCGAGTGTGGACCCCGGCTGGGCGCTGGTCAGTCCCAGCACCGAATCGCCGGCGGCCGGGATGTAGGCGTCGACGTACACCAGGGCCTTCACCCCGGCCAGGCCGGTGGCCGCGCCGGTGATCACCATGCCGCCGTAGGAATGACCGGCCAGCACGATCGGCCCGGTGATCGAGCCGAGGAAGTCGCGCAGGGAGTGGGCGTCGTCGTGGACGCCCCGCAGCGGGTTCGGCGGGACGCTGACGACGTATCCGTCGTGCTGCAGCAGGCCGGTGACGGCGGACCAGCTCGACGCGTCGGCCCAGGCCCCGTGGACCAGGACGACGTGCGGCTTGGGTGAGCGTCCCGGCGTTGCGGCCTGGGCGGCGCTGCCGACGACGGAGGCGACGAGCGTTCCGGCGATCGCGGCGGAGGCGGTGTTGATGACGGTGCGGCGGGTGGTCATTGGAGTTCCCCTCGGTGAGATGGCGTGTCCAGAGCCATCACACCGCCGCGGGCGCCGGCGCGGCTCACCGTTAGCGGTGATCTTCGCGCCGGCGCCCGCGTTCGTCAGCGAGCGGTGACCTCACCCATTCGGGTGAGACGGGTGCAGCAGCACCTTCGTCCAACCGGCTTCGCGCTCGTCGAAGCGGCGGTACGCGTCGGGAGCGTCATCCAGCGTCAGTTCATGAGACACCAGGATTGGTCCGCGGGCAGAAGGTCGTCCAGCCGCTGATGCAGTTGCGGCAGGTGCCGCAGGTGATGTTGAACGGCACCGAGACCCGGTCGCCGATTTGACCCGGCGCCCGGGTGCTGGATCGTCGGATCCGGGCGTTCCTCGACGGCGACCTCGCGCGGGCTGCGGTAACCGACTGCCTTCATGGTGATCACTTCTCTCCTCCGGCGGCTACCCGAAGGAAAGGTGGACGAACGACTCAGTCGTCGGCGGTCGCGGTCAGCAGGTAGTCCTCGTACTCCGAGTGCCAGGCCAGGCCGACCGCCCCACTGGTGGCGGCGGCCCGGCAGAACTGCAGGAAGCTGCGGTAGCCGAGTTTCTTCTCGCTGAAGCCCGGTTCGACCTTGCGCACACGGTTCTTGAGGCCGGAGAGCGCCACGGCTCCGCCGAGGTCGGTGACGACGCCGCGGAGCAGCGTGAAGGCCGCGTCCCGGTCGCCGTGCTCGGGCAGCACCACCGTCGGGTCGCCCTGGGCCGAGCCGTCGCTCAGCTCGACGACGTTGTGTCCGGCCAGGTGCCGCAGCATCTCCCCGAATGCGCGGAAGCCGTAGTCGGCCTCGTTGAACGTGGGGTCCTTGCGCAGCAGGGTCCGCTTCAGCGTGGACGCGGTCACCGGGCCGCTGGACGTGCGCTCGAGGCCGGCCACGGTCTGGGCGACCAGCGCGGCCAGGCTGTCCACGTCGCGCACCGGGGCGGGTTCCGGTTCGGCCGCCGGCTCCGGCGTCTTCACCGGCGCGGGGGCGGGGGCGGAGACCCGGACCGGGACCTCGACGCCCTCCAGCCGGTCGTAGTAGAGGAACTCGTCGCAGGCCGCCGGCAGCAGCGCCGACGTCGACTTCTCCACCCCGACGCCGATCACCCGCTTGTTCAGCTCGCGCAGTTTCTGCACCAGCGGGGTGAAGTCGCTGTCGCCCGTACACAGCACGAAGGTGGAGATGTAGTCGCGCTCGAAGGCGACCTCGAGCGCGTCGACGACCATCTTGATGTCGGCCGCGTTCTTGCGCGACGCGCCCATCCGCTGCGGCATGTCGATCAGCTCGACGTTCGAGCGGGTCAGCATCCGGCGGTCGTTGTCGAAGTACGACCAGTCCGCGTACGCCCGCCGCACCACCACCCGGCCCCGCTCGGCCAGCGCGTCGGTCACCGGGCGCAGCTCGAAGCTCAGCCCGCCGAGATGCTCACGCGCCCCGATGGCGAGATTCTCGTAGTCGAGGAACAGGGCGATCCGCTCTTCTTGGTCCACGCCGCACAGCCTGTCACACCATCTCGATTCGTTGAGTGGTCCGGACCGGGGAACGCCCCGGTCATGCGCATCGGATACAAGCCCCCGGCCGAGGGGTTCGGACCGCAGGACCTGATCCGCCAGGCCCGAGACCAGCGCCAGGGTGGCCGCGGCCTGGACGTCATCACCCTGCTCCGGACCGGCGGATACCAGTCGTACGAGGGCACGCACCGGATGCGGGTTTCGACCACGTCGTGCTGCGGGACGCCGGCCCCGACCCCGACGGGTTCATCGACTTCTTCCACAAGACCCTGGCGGGTCAGCTGCGGGGGTGACGCTTGACGAACGTGTAACCGGGCTCCTGCGGGCCGTACCGGGTGACCTGCTGTTCCGAGGCGCTCGCGCCCGGCGGCAACTTGCGGACGAAGCCGTTGACCCAGTGCTCGGGCCGGTCCGACCCGCCGGCGGTCAGCACCTCGTCCACCATCGGCGCGTAGAACAGCATCTCGGCCGGCTTCTGCCCGTCGACCGCGGGGTAGGACGGATAACCGGACGAGTCGGCGCTGCCCTCGACCCGCATCAGGTAACCCTCGCGGATCAGCTGGTCGAGGGCGTTGCTGAGCAGGAACGAGCCGCGTGCGCCGCGGCCGAGACCGGCCCGTTTCGCCACCTCGGACTCGGCCAGCACGGCACTGCCGTCGTCGAAGACACGTCCGTGCCGCCGGACCGCGTGCATCACCTTGCCGCGGTTCGAGGCGCCCGGCTCGTACTCCCGGGTGACCACCTTCGGGTCGTACTCGTCGAAGTAGTCGACCCCGTCGACCCGGACGGGCTCGTCCAGCGCGGTGGTGCGGACGACGACCGGATCGGCGGCCCGCGCGTGCCAGGTGACGGTGACCAGCACCCCCGGCCGTACGTCGCCGGGCCAGGCGATCCCGCCGAACTGCCACTCCCCGTCCTGGTGGAGCGCGCTGTCGAAGACCTGCCGCCCGTGATGCTCGAGGACGACCGGCACTACGGCCCGGTCCCGCAGCGCCTCGACACACTCCTCCGGCACGGCGCACACGCCGGCCTCCAGATCGGCCCGCCAGAGCGCCAGCCGTCGCGTCGCCGTCCTCATCGCCCGAAAGTACCCGCCTCCCGCTCGGCGCGTGAGGAGCGTGAGGCCGCGTGACACGATGGCGCGATGCGTCACGTGACCGACGATCAACGCCGCGCTCGGATGGCCGTCCGCCACGCGCTCGCGCCCGGCTTCCGCGCCGACTCGCCCGAGGCTGTCACCCGGGCGCTGACCGTCCTGCACGCCACCGAGCCGCCGACCATCACGCTGTCCTGCTGGGCGCGGATGGACGCGGTCACCGTGGCCGACGTCGACCGGGCGCTGTACTCCGACCGGACGCTGGTGAAGCAGCTGGCCATGCGGCGCACCCTGTTCGTGTTCCCGCGTGACCTGCTGCCCGCGGCCTGGCCCAGCGCCTCAGCCCGGGTCGCGGCCACCGAACGCGCCCGGATGACCAAGGACGTGGTGACCGCCGGCTACGCCACCGACGGCGAGGCCTGGCTGGACGCCGCCCGGGCCGAGGTGCTCGCCCTGCTGGCGGACGCACCCGAGGGCCGCTCGGCCGGCGAGATCCGCCAGGCGGTGCCGATCATCGCGGTGAAGGTGGCCGTACGCCCGGGGGAGAGCTGGACCGCCTCCCGGGTCCTGACGAACCTCGGCGTGACCGGGGACATCGTCCGGGGCGACAACACCGCCGGCTGGCACGCGTCGCGGCCGCGCTGGACGCTGATGAGCAACTGGCTGGGGGAGGTGCCGCCGCGCCTGACCGCGGCCGAGGGCTACCGCGAGCTCGTCCACCGCTGGCTGTACAGCTTCGGCCCGGGCACCGAGGACGACATCGTCTGGTGGCTCGGCGCGACCAAGGGCATCGTCCGGGCGGCGCTGGCCGAACTCGAGGCCGTGCCGGTCAGCCTGGACGACGGCTCGACCGGCTTCCTGCGGCCCGACGACCTCGACGAGGTGCCCGATCCCGGCCCGTGGGTGGCCCTGCTGCCGGTCCTCGACCCGACGGTGATGGGCTGGAAGGGCCGCGGCTTCTACCTCGGCCCGCACCGCGAGCTGATGTTCGACACCAACGGCAACGCGGGCGCCACGGCCTGGGTGAACGGCCGAGCCGTCGGCGTCTGGTCGCAGACCCCGGACGGTGTCGTCCACCTCCGGCTGCTCGAGGACGTGCCGGCTGCGGGCCGCCGCGCGCTCGACGCCGAGGTCGTCCGCCTCACCACGTGGCTCGACGGCTTCCGCGTTCCGACGATCTACCGGTCACCGGCGATGAAGGGCTGACTCACCCGGCGAAGTGGCCGGCCGGCAGGAACTGCGACGGCTTCAGCGCCTTGGCAGTGATCCGGACGTCGCCCATGAAGCCGTAGAAGCCCTGGCCGTACTGCAGGTCGAAGGAGGTCGCGCCGAGGACGAAGGGGCGGCCCACGGTGGCGATACCGGCCGCCGGCGAGGACGGGTTGCGGACGATCTCCGAGCCGTCGACCCAGACGACCGTGTGGTGGCCGTCGTTGACCACGGCCACGTGGGTCCACTCGCCGGCCGGGATGGCGTGGCTCCATGAAGTGGGACTGCTGTCGCCGACGTACGGATATACCACGTACTGCAGGAACCGCTCCGGCGAGACGTTGAAGCTGCACGTCGGTTCGAGCTCGGAGTACCCGTTGTGCTTGCCGGCGTCCCCGCTGCGGCCCTCGAAGCTCCAGACCCCCATCCACGCGTGGTCGCCGTCGAACGGTGCCGGCAACTTGACGAACGTCTCGATGGTGTATCCGCTGAGGAACGTCATCGAATTCACCGGCGCCGGCGAGCCGGTGGCCAGAATCGCGCCGTGGTCGGGATTCCGGCCGCCGTCGAAGCGGAGGCTGGCGTGGGCCGGTGCGCCGGCGTGGTGATCGGGCGACAGCGTGAGCGTCGACTCGGTCGAGTTCGCCAGACGCCGTACGGTCAGGTCGTTGCCCTTGCCGGTGAGGTCCCGCACCACGGCGCCGTCGGCGACCGACTGCCCGGCCGCGTCGAAGCGCCAGTAGGCGACGGTGTTCCGGTCGATCACCGACGCGGCCGGCCGGGGCGCGGGCAACGCCGGCGGGTCGAACCCGGCGAACCGTTCGGTGAAGTCGATCGACAGGCAGAAGCGGTCCACATCTGACGTCAGTTCGATGGTCTCGGCCTCCAGCGGCGTCCGCTTCGCCGGATCGCGGGACAGGAACCAGGGCGCGAACGTCTCCACGTCGATGACGTTGCGGGCCAGATCGAAGTGGTAGAGCCGGATCATCCCGGCCCCGCCGTAGTACCGGTCCTGATAGTTGGTGATGTGCACGTGGACGTCGTGACCGGCGGCGTTCTTGAGCACGGCCCGGCCGGGCGGCCAGTAGTGACCGTTCAGAGTGAGGAAGATCTGGTCGTTGCCGTGGATCAGCTCGTCCCACAGGCGCTGCCCGTTGCCGGACAGGTACGCCTGACCGGTGTCGTCGGCGTAGACCAGGTCGTGGGTGGTGACGATGGCCGGCACGTGCGGGTGGTCGCGCAGGATCGACTGCGCCCAGGCGATGCCGCCGTCGGACACCCGCCAGTCCAGCGCCAGCACCAGCCACGACCGCTCACCGGCAGACAGCAGATGGGCGCTGTTGTAGCCGTCGGCGGTGCTGCCGAGGTAGGTCGGCATGCCGGTGAACCGGCCCGGCCCGAACGCCGACAGGTAGGCGGTGGCACCGCGCTGGTCGTCGGTCGACGAGTTGATGTCGTGGTTGCCGGCCAGGACGCTGTACGGCAGCTTGCCGTCGATCGTCCGGAACGTCTGCCCGGCCAGCGCGATCTCGGCCGCGGTGCCGTGCTCGGTGACGTCGCCGAGGTGCGTCATGAACACGATGTTGTCCTCGGCCCGTTGTTCCACCAGGTAGCGGAAGGTCTGCCGGAGTGGCGCCGGGTCGGCGCTGTCGGCGTCGAAGAGGTACTGCGTGTCCGGTAGCACGGCCAGCGCGAAGCGCGGACTGCCGACGTCGGATTTGCGGGCGGCCTCGGCCGGCGCTTCCAGGGCGAGGCTGCCGAGCAGCGGCGCGGCGGCCGCGGCGCGAAGAAGATTCCGTCGTTCCACAGCGGCAACTATCGATGTCGTGGAGCAACGGCGGGCGACCCGGAGGCGAAGACCAGTGGAACTCCCCGGGCGCCGGCCGCATCATGGAGTCATGATCAGGCTGCCGGCGCCGCTCGTGACCAGCGACGATCTGAACTGGCGCGACGTCTCGGCGGGGACGTTCCGGGATCCGGTGGAGGCGGCGGAGTTCATCACCACGCCCGGCCCGGATCTGCTGCTGGTCCTGGTGACCCGGGGGGAGTACGACATCGAGAGCCGGTCCGGGC
Organism: uncultured Actinoplanes sp.; assembly: GCA_964236515.1. Lineage (GTDB taxonomy): Bacteria > Actinomycetota > Actinomycetes > Mycobacteriales > Micromonosporaceae > Actinoplanes. Next base: position 65,909 of record CAXSDA010000009.1, on the reverse strand, counting down.
GGTCCTGGCGACGGGCGGCGTACCGGCCCGGGTCGGTCGGCGTGACCGCGCCCGGGCGGTCCAGTGCGCTGCGGTGGCGGACCGGACGGCGGGCCCCGATGGAGTCGCTGCACGTCCGGCTGCGGCCATCGTTGTTCGCGGAGGCCCCGGACCTGGACACGCTGAGCCACACCGATCCGTACGTGACGGCCTCGGCCTTCGCCCTCGGCCACGCCCTGCGGGCCGGTGCCCCCGCGCTCTACGCCGATTCGGTCGCGCAGGCTCTGGCTGTCCACCTCACCGCCGGTCCAGCCGTACGCCCGGAGCCGTCCGCTCTCGGCCGCCGGGAGCTGGCCGTCGTCGACGAGTACGTCCGTGCCCACCTGGCCGACGATCTCGACCTGGGCACCCTGGCCGCGCTGACCCACCTGGACAGGTTCCACTTCCTGCGCACGTTCCGCCGGGCCACCGGGGTGACCCCGCACCGGTACGTCACCCGGGCCCGCCTCGAGCTCGCGGCCGAGCTGCTGCGGGCGACCGGGCAGAGCGTGGTGCAGGTCGCGCTGGCGTGCGGATACCGCAGCACCAGCCAGTTCGGGGCGGCGTTCCGGCGGGCGTACGGCGTGACCCCCACGGCGTACCGGCGCGGTTGACCGAAGACCGCAACCATCGGCGCGTACCGGTCAATCGGGGGCGCGCCCACCACCCGCGTACCGGGAAAGCCTGGAGGCAGACACCCTTCGAACGAGGAGTTCGCCTCATGCCCGGAATTCAGGACGGCAAGGTCGCCATCGTCACCGGCGGCACCGCCAACATCGGCCGGCTGTTCGCCGAGGCGCTCGCCGCCGACGGCGCGAACCTGGTCGTGCACCACAACTCGGCCCGGCGCGCCGGCGAGGCGCAGGAGGTGATCGCCGCGGCCGGGGTCGACGCCATCGCAGTCCAGGCCGACCTCACCCGCGCGGGGGAGATCACCCGTCTCGTCGACGCCGCCATCGAGCGTTTCGGCCACTGGGACATCCTGGTCAACACGGCCGGCCTGATCGTGCGCAAGCCGCTGGCGGAGACGACCGAGGACGAGTACGACCGGTCCTTCGCCGTCAATGCCAAGATCCCGTTCTTCCTGATGAAGGAGGCGGCGACCCGGATGGCCGACCACGGCCGGATCATCAACATGGTCACCACGCAGGTGGCGGTGACCGCGGCGACCGTGAAGTTGCTCACCAGCAGCACGCTGCCGCC
>CAXSDA010000009.1:41813-64678 GCA_964236515.1 uncultured Actinoplanes sp. | reverse complement strand
TACTCCGCCTACGCCGGCAGCAAGGGGCCGGTCGAGCACTTCACCAAAGCGTTCGCCAAGGAGGTCGGGCCGCGCGGCGTGACCGTCAACTGCATCGCGCCGGGGCCGCAGAAGACCAGCTTCTTCTTCGACGCCGAGACCGACGAGACGATCAAGTGGCTGTCCGGCATGACGATCAGCGGCGAGCTGGGGGATCCGCACGACATCGTCCCGGTGATGCGCTTCCTGGCCGCGCCGGACGCCCGCTGGGTCACCGCCCAGACCGTCTACGTCAACGGTGGCATGATCTCCCCGATCAATTGAGCCACGCCACAATCGGGACGGGTCCTCCTCCCGCCGTCCGGGGGTGGTGGGAGGATCGGTCGGTGAGCGACATCGGGCCGGGTGAGCTGGCCGGACGCCTGCGGGCGGCCGGGGTCGGCGACGTGCTGACCGACGCGGCCGGGCGGTCCGCGTACGGCAGCGACGCCTCTCTGTACCGGATCGTGCCCAAGGTGATCGTCCGGCCGCGGTCGGACGACGAGGTGGCGGCCACCCTCGAGGTCTCCCGGACGCTGGGCGTGCCGCTCACCGCGCGCGGTGCGGGCACCTCCATCGCCGGCAACGCGATCGGCCCCGGCATCGTGGTCGACTTCAGCCGCCACCTCAACCGGGTGCTCGAACTCGACTCCGGGGCGCGTACGGCCCGGGTGCAGGCCGGCGCGGTCCAGGCCACGCTGCAGGCGGCGGCCAAGCCGTACGGCCTGCGCTTCGGTCCCGACCCCTCGACCCACACCCGCTGCACCATCGGCGGGATGATCGGCAACAACTCGTGCGGCTCGCGGACGCTGGGCTACGGCCGGACGTCGGACAACACCCTCGCCCTGAACGCGTTCACCATCGACGGCGAACGCCTGGTCACCGGGCGGGACGAGGCCGGCCGCCCATCCACATCCGGCGCGGCAACGGTGACGGAGAAGTTGCGTAGCCTGGTGTCGGAGAACCTGGCGGTGGCGCGGACCGAGTTCGGCACGTTCGGGCGGCAGGTCTCCGGGTACGCCGTCGAGCACCTCTTGCCGGAACGCGGCTTCAACCTGACCGAGTTCCTGGTGGGTAGCGAGGGCACGCTCGCCGTCGTCACCGAGGCGACCGTACGGCTCGTCGCCGACCCGCCGCACAGTGTGCTGATCGTGCTGGGCTACCCCGATTTCGGTACGGCCGGCGACATCATCCCGGCGATCCTCGAGTTCGGCCCGACCGCGTGCGAGGGCATCGACTCGCGGATGGTCGACCTGGTCCGCACCCGCCGCGGCTCGGGCGCGGTTCCCGACCTGCCCGGTGGCCACGCCTGGCTGATGGTCGAGGTGGCCGGTGAGGATCTGACCGAGGTTCGCGACCGCGCCGCGCGGCTGGTGGCCGCGGCCCAGCCGATGAAGTCGCGGATCGTCGAGGATCCCGCGGTGGCGGCACCGCTGTGGCGGATCCGGGAGGACGGCGCCGGGCTGGCCGGGCGGGCGCCGTCCGGGAAGCCCGCGTATCCGGGCTGGGAAGATGCGGCCGTGCCGCCGGCCAAGATCGGGTCGTACCTGCGGGACTTCGACCAACTGGTGGAGCGGCACGGGCTGAGCGCGATGCCGTACGGCCACCTGGGTGACGGGTGCGTCCACGTCCGGCTGGACTTCCCGCTCGACCGGCCGGGGGCGTTCCGGGCATTCCTCACCGACGCGGCCGACCTCGTGGTGGGATACGGCGGATCGCTGTCCGGCGAGCACGGCGACGGGCGGGCCCGCGGCGAACTGCTGCCGCGGATGTACTCGCCGGCCGCGATGACGCTGTTCCGCGACATCAAGCAGACGTTCGACCCGGCCGGACTGCTCAACCCGGGCAACCTGGTCGACCCGGATCCGGTGGACGCCAACATCCGTTTCGCCGGCCACCGTCCGGTCCGGCAGAAGTTGGCGCTGGCGTATCACTCCGACGGCGGCGACTTCAACCAGGCCGTGCACCGCTGCACCGGCGTGGGCAAGTGCCGCGCCGACAACACCGCCACCGGCGGCGTGATGTGCCCGTCCTACCTGGCCACCCGGGAGGAGAAGGACTCCACCCGCGGCCGGGCCCGGGTGCTGCAGGAGATGCTCGACGGCGACCTCGCCCCGGGCTGGCGCTCGGAGGCCGTGCACGACGCGCTCGACCTGTGCCTGTCCTGCAAGGGATGCCTGTCGGACTGCCCGACCGGCATCGACATGGCGTCCTACAAGTCCGAGGTGCTGCACCAGAGCTACCGCTGCCGGCTGCGGCCCCGGTCGCACTACTCGCTGGGGTGGTTGCCGCGATGGTCGCGGCTGGCGTCCCGGATGCCGCACCTGGCCAACCGGCTCACCAACCTGCCCGGCATCCGCCGGATCGCGTTGTGGGCGGCCGGGGTGGACGCCCGGCGGTCGATCCCGGCATTCGCCGACCAGACGTTCCGGGCGTGGTTCGCCGCCCAGCCCCCGGTCGTCGGGGGCACGCCGGTGGTGTTGTTCGTGGACAGTTTCACCAACCACTTCGCGCCCGGCGTCGCCCGGGACGCGGTCATGGTCCTGCGGGACGCCGGGTACGCCCCGCGGATCACCAGCGACTCGGCCTGCTGCGGCCTGACCTGGATCAGCACCGGCCAGCTGGACGCGGCCCGCCGCATCCTCGGCGGCACGGTGGACGAGCTGGCGTCGGCCGGCGTGCCCATCGTCGGGCTGGAACCGTCCTGCACCGGGGTGCTGCGCTCCGACGCGGTCGAGCTGGTCGGCACCGAGGCCGCGCGGGCGGTGGCGGCGGCCACCGTGACCGTGGCCGAGCTGCTGGCGGCCACCCCCGGCTGGACGCCGCCGTCCCTGGACGGGGTCAAGGTGATCGCTCAGCCGCACTGCCATCACCACGCCGTGATGGGCTGGGACGCCGACGCCGCGCTGCTCAAGTCGGCCGGTGCGTCCGTGAAACGGCTGGGCGGCTGCTGCGGGCTGGCCGGCAACTTCGGTGTCGAGCGCGGCCACTACGAGGTCTCCGTCCAGGTCGCCGAACAGCAGCTGCTTCCCGCCCTGCGCAACGCGTCCGAGGGCGAGGTGCTGCTGGCCGACGGCTTCTCCTGCCGCACCCAGGCCGCCGACCTCGCCGCCACCCCCGGCGTCCACCTCGTCCAGCTCCTGGCCGGGGCGCGGCCGGAGCCGGACTGACCGATGACCTCCGAGTCCGTACGCGAGTGGCCCGGCATGCGGTCGGAGTACGCCTGGCTACCGCCGCACGACGGCCCGACGGTGACCGGCGCCGGGCAGATCGGTGTGGCGTTCACCGGCCACCGCCACCTGACCCGGATGTCCGGCGGCCGCACCCTCGAGGCGGACAGTGAGCCGGGGTCGGCGGTCGTCTCGGGGCCGGATCCGATCACCTGGCTGCGGGTCCGCGAGGCGACCGAGGCTCTGGAGATCTATCCCGATCCGGTACTGATGGCGGCCACCGCTGCGCCGTGGATCTCCCGGCCGGTGACGGTCGAGCCGTGCATCGGCCACCGCGACGGCGTGGTCCTCGGTGTCGCGTCGGTGCTGCGGCGGGCTCACCTCGCCGGCTCCGGACTGACCGACGTGGCCGCCAGCACGCTGGCCCACCGTCTGGTCGGGCACCTGCTGCGCCGGTACGCCGGGGTGGACGTGCCGATCGGGGGCGGCCGCCTGGCGTCCGGCACCGTCGACCGGGTGACCGACGTCGTGGAGGCCGGCCTGCACCGGCAGCTCACGCTGGACGATCTGGCGACGACCGCACACCTGAGCCCGTTCCACTTCAACCGGGCGTTCCGCGGTACGACCGGGATGGCGCCCTACGCCTTCGTCACCTCCCGCCGGATGGACCGGGCCCGGTTGCTGCTGTCCACGACCGGCCTGACCGTCGACGACGTGGCCACCCAGGTCGGGTTCGGCAACCTCAGCCACTTCCGCCGGACGTTCCGCCGCCACCACGGGGTGGCACCGTCGGCGCTCCGCAAGAATTGACCTTCCGCAGTGGCGGCCGGGCCCCGCAGTCTGGACGTATGACTGTTTCGGACTACCTGATCAGCAGCGGTGACGTGCCTCTCGCGGTACGGGTGCACCGCGGCGACGGAGATCCGCTGGAGCCGCAGCCGGCGGTCATCGTCACCGGCTCCTGGCTCACCGTCAAGGAACAGATGGCCGATCTGTACGCGTCGGCCCTCGCCACCCGTGGCTACACGGCCGTGACCTTCGACTTCGCCGGCTTCGGCACGAGTGGCGGGACTCTGCGCCAGACGGAGATGCCGTCGCGCAAGGTGGCCGACGTCCGCGCCGTGGCGGAGTTCGTCGCCGGTCGGTCCACATCGGCCGGCGGCCCGCCGGCGCTCGTCGCGGTGTGTGCGAGCGCTCAGTACGGGCTGGCCGCGATCGCCGCGGGCGCCCCGGTCCGGTCGTTCGCCGCGGTGGCGGGCTGGTTCCACGACAACCGGTCCGTACCCGCCCTCTACGGCGGCGACAAGGGGGTCGCGGAGCGCCTGGACCGCGCCTCGGCCGCCGCCGCCCGATACGCCGCCACCGGCGAGCTCGCCACGGTTCCGGCCTACGCGCCGGGCGACGACCGCGCCGGAATGTCCGCCGAACTGGACTACTACGGCGATCCTGCGCGCGGCGCCATCCCGGCCTGGCGCAACGAGATGAGCGAGGTCACCTGGCAGCACTGGCTGACCTTCGACGGTCTGCGGGCCGCTCCGGCGGTGGCGGTGCCGAGCCTGTTCGTCCACAGTGACGGGTGCGTGCTCCCGGACAACGTCCGCACGGTCGCCGCCCGCCTCACCGGCCCGGTGGAGCTCGCCTGGGGCGAGGGCGAGCAGACCGACTACTACGACCGGCCGGCCCGGACGGCGTACGCGCTGGACGCCGTCGACGCTCACCTGCAGGCTCACCGGTGAGCCCGGCCGACGCCGTCGTCGCGTTCTTCCACGCGGTCGATGACCGGAACTGGACCGTGCTGCGGGCCGGGCTCACCGATGAGGTCCAGATCGACTACTCGTCGCTGTTCGGGGGCGAGCCGGAAGAGCTGACCGCTGAGGCGCTGCTCGAGCGCTGGCGGGCGTTGCTGCCCGGCTTCGACGCGACCCAGCACTTCCTGGGCCCCCTCCTGGTCACCGGCGACCGGGTCGAGGCCAACGTCCGCGCGTACCACCATCTCGCCGGGCGGACGTGGATGGTCTCGGGCCGCTACACGCTCACGCTCACCGGCGACAAGATCGCCGGAATCGTGCTGCACACCAAGTACGAGGACGGCGACCGCGCGCTGACCGAGAAGGCCGCCGAGCGCGCCGGCTGAGGGTCAGCCGCCGAGGGTGACGTGCAGGATACGGCCGTCGGTGTCGTTCGGGATGCTGTCCTTGTCGCCGTCGTTGCTGGTGGTCAGCCACCGGCCACCGTCAGGGGCGGGTTCCACGGTGCGCAGACGGCCGTACGTCCCGGAGAAGCAGGTCTGGACACCGGTCAGGTCTCCGTTGCCGCCGATCACCGCCCGGTACAGCCGTTCGCCGCGCTCGCAGGCGACGTAGAGGGCGTTCTGTACCGCGGCGATGCCGGAGCCGTCGGCGACGGGGTAGGTCAGCCTGGGCGCGATCAAACCGGCCGTGCCGCACGTCCCCGAGGTGCCTTCGCACGCCGGCCAGCCGTAGTTGCCGCCCCGGGTGACGAGGTTCGTCTCGTCCACGATGGAGTTTCCGAACTCCTGCTCCCACAACCGCCTGGCCGAGTCGAAGGCGAGACCCTGCGGGTTGCGGTGACCGTAGCTCCACACGTAGTTGTGGAACGGGTTGTCGGCGGGCACGCTGCCGTCCGGGTTCATCCGCAGGATCTTGCCGTTCAGGCTGATGTCTGTCGATATCTGCCCGAAGTACCCTTCAGCCCGGATCCCGCCGCTGCGGCGACGGGACCCGACGCGCCCACAGCGACGGATTCCCATCCGCCGCCCCCCGTTGTGGGAACTGGCCGAAGCTTGGCAGTCTTTCCTGCCGGGCGGCTGACTCGTTCCTGACGATTCGCCGAAGTCGATCGCGAAGACTTGAACTTCAGATGGAGAGGCCGTGAGCATGGGAGCCGACGTCGACCACAAGAGGAGTCCGGTGCCCGATCTCACCCAGGTCGACGGTCGTGGCTCCCGCGTCCTCGTCGTCGACGACGACCAGCATCTCAGTGAGCTGCTGGTGACCACGCTCCGCTTTGCCGGCTTCACCACCGCGACCGCGGCCACCGGCGCCGACGGGCTGCGCCAGGTGGCCGAGTTCGAGCCCGACCTCGTGGTGCTCGACGTGATGCTGCCCGACATCGCGGGTTTCGACGTGGCCCGGCGGCTGCGGGCCGAGGGGAACGCCACCCCGGTGCTGTTCCTGACCGCCCGCGACGCCACCGAGGACAAGGTCGAGGGCCTGCTGCTCGGTGGCGACGACTACATCACCAAGCCGTTCAGCGTGGCTGAGGTGATCGCCCGCGTTCACGCGGCGCTGCGGCGGGCCCGGGCCGGCGTGCCCGAGGACCGCGGTCTGCGGTACGCCGATCTGCACCTCGACGACGACACCTGCGAGGTGCGGCGGCACGGGCGGTTGCTCGAGCTGTCGCCGACCGAGTTCCGGCTGTTGCGGTACCTGATGCTCAACGCCGGCCGGGTGGTGTCCAAGGCGCAGATCATGGAGCGCGTGTGGCACTACGACTTCGGCGGCGATGCCGGAGTGGTGGAGAAGTTCGTCTCGAACCTGCGCCGGAAGATCGACGTCGAGCCGCCCAGCCTGATCCACACCGTGCGCGGATTCGGTTACACGCTCCGGCTGCCGTCCCCATGATGATCTTCCGTACGCTCCGTGGGCGTCTGCTGACCGGCATTCTCGTGCTGACCGCGCTGGGTCTGCTCGGCACCGACCTCGCCATCTACTTCACCATCCGGTCCACGGTCGCTGCCCGGGTGGACCGGTCGCTGGTCAACGCGGCCGACGCCGTCGCCCATCCCACGTCGAAACCGGAGGCCCTGCTTCCCAATCTCGACACGATCCTGCGCCGGACCGAGATCTCGGTGATCCTGCTGGACGCCGACGGGCGGCCCATCGCCGCGTCGCCGACCGCGGCCACCCCGCAACAGCCGTATCCGTTGACTTCGCTCGATCCCCGGACGCTGGCGGTCGTCGAGGCGCAGTCTGCCCGGCCGGAGCGGATCGAGCGGGACGGGCGGCCGTTCCGGGTCCTCTATCAGCCGATCCCGTCCGGCGTTGTCCTGCTCGACCGCAACCTCGTCAGCCGCCGGGCCACCGCGATCATCGTGTCGTCCGCCTTCCTTGGCGAGCAGGCCGCCCTGGCTCAGCTGGCCGTGCTCGAGATCGTCGTCAGCCTGGGCGCGTTGGCCGTCATCGCACTGCTGGCCGTCGTCGTACTTCGGGTCGGTCTGCGGCCGCTGGCGGGGATGGCCGCCGCCGCGACCACCATCGCCAACGGCGGGTCGGACCAGCGGCTGCCGGTGGAACGCCCGCACAGCGAGGTCGGCCGGCTGGCCGGCGCGCTGAATCAGGCCTTCGACGAACGCGGGCGGGCCGAGGAGCGGTTGCGGCAGTTCGTGGCCGACGCCTCGCACGAGCTCAAGACGCCGCTGGCCACCATCCGCGGCTGGGCCGACCTGTACTTCCAGGACGCGCTGGCCGGCCCGGACGGGGTGGACACCGCGATGACCCGGATCATCACCGACGCCGACCGGGTGATCCGGCTGGTCGAGGAGCTCCTGCTGCTGGCCCGGCTGGACGAGTTGCGTGGACTCGACGCGGTCCGGATCGACCTGGCCCAGCTGGTCGGCGAGGTGGTCGGTGACGCCCGGATGGCCGACACCGGACGCCGGATCACGGTGATGGCGCCGGAGGCGGTGATGGTGACCGGTGACCAGGACCGCCTGTGCCAGGTGATCCGTAACCTGGTCGGCAACGCGCTGCGGCACACGCCGCCCGGCACCGGCGTCACCGTCACCCTCGAGCAGCACCCGGCCGCGACCGTGCTCACCGTCGCCGACGAGGGCCCCGGCATCCCGGGACCCGACGTGGACCGGATCTTCGACCGCTTCTACCGCCCGCCCGGCACCCGGAGCACCGGCAGCGGACTCGGGCTGGCCATCACCCGGGCCATCGTGCGCGCCCACCACGGCACCATCACGGTCGACGGCGCCCCGGGTGCCGGCGCCCGCTTCCTCGTCACCCTCCCCGTCTGACGCCGGCCGGCTGTGGTGCAGACTCGTGGCGTGACGTTCCGTGGCTGGCCGGAAGAGGCGCTGGAGTTCTACGAGGGGCTCGGCGCCGACAACTCCAAGACGTACTGGACCGAGCACCGCGACGTGTTCGAGAAGCAGGTGCGCGGCCCGATGGAGGAGCTGCTGACGGCGCTGGAGCCGGAGTTCGGGCCGGGGAAGGTTTTCCGCCCGTACCGTGACGTGCGGTTCAGCACGGACAAGACCCCGTACAAGACCCACCTCGGCGCGTGGCTGTCGGCCGGCGCCTACCTGCAGCTGTCGGCGGACGGTCTGGCCGGCGGCGCCGGGATGTACGAGATGGCCCCCGACCAGCTGGACCGGTACCGCAGCGCGGTGGCCGCCGACCGCACCGGCGCCGAACTGGAAGAGGTGATCACGGCCATCGAGCGGGCCGGGATCGAGGTGCACGGCCGGGGGAGCCTGAAGAACGCACCCCGCGGCTACCCGAAGGACCACCCGCGGGTGGAGCTGTTGCGGCACAAGGGCCTCACCACCTGGAAGCAGTGGCCGCCGGCGGCGTGGCTGGGCACGGCCGCGGCGAAGACCCGCGTCGTCGGTCTCCTCCGGACGAGCCGGTCCCTGCGCGACTGGCTGGACGCGCACGTCGGCCCGGCCGCCTGACTCCCGGAACGGTGCCATCCCCGCATCCTGACGCCGGCGCCGGCCGTTGCCGCCCGTACCGTCATCGCATGACCTTGAAGATCACCGTGGCGGCCGCCGCCCTCGCCGTGGCCACGTTCACCCTGTCCGGCTGCGGCAGCTCCGACGACAAATCCACCTCGCCGGCGGCCGCCACGCCGATCGACCGGCCGTCCGAGGTGGCCACGGCGCCCGGCGACGGCGGCGACTGCAGCGGGGGCGCCGCCGACACGGTGAAGAAGGCGGTCACCTCCTCCGCCGTCACGAAGGTCCAGGTGATCGGCGGCTGCACCGAGGTGTCGATCGGGACGTCGCTCGCCCCCACGGCCAAGGCGGACGGCGTCAAGATCTGCGAGGAGGCGGCCAAGGTGGCCTACACCGGCAACGTCATGGCGGTCAGCGTCGACGGCTCCGACGGCCACGAACTGTCGGCCGGCATCAAGGGCGCCCCCTGCGTCTGACCCTCGACCGCACGCCGGACTGCTCCTTCTTCCTGCTGCCGTCGGCGTGGCTGGGACTGGTGGCCACCTCGTCGCCGGCCCGGCCGCCGCGTGACCACGCAACGGAAACCGCACGAACCGGCGCCTGGTCCCGTGGACCTCACGAACCGGCGCCTGGTCCCGTGGACCTCACGAACCGGCGGCGAAGGACTGGGAGCCGCTGGAGAGCACCGTGGCGATCAGTGCCTGGACCGCCGGGCGCCGTTCGGCCCGCGGGTTGGTCAGCAGCACCAGGTCGATGCTGCCCAGCTCGGGCAGCCGGTGCGCGGGCCCGAGCGGCGTCAGTTGCGGCGGCACCAGGCTGGTGGCCAGCGCCGACACGCCGACCCCGGCCGCCACCGCGGCGATGAGCCCGTTGACACCCCGGCAGACGCAGGCGCTGCGGTACGGCATCCGGACCCGGTTGAGCGCCCGGTGCATCTCGGTCCGCGAGATGCTGGGGGCGGGGTAGACGATCAGCGGAAGCGGCTTGGTCAGGTCCAGTTTTGTCGTCGGCGTGCCGACCCACACCAGCCGTTCGCGTTTCACCAGGCGGCCGCGTTCCTCGCCCCGGGGCCGCTTGCCCAGGAAGACGTCGAGCTTGTTCTCCTCCAGCCGCTGGTGCAGCAGGCCGCTCTGGTCGACGGTGAGGTCGAACTCGACCAGCGGATGCTCGTGCCGGAAGTCGCGCAGGATGTGCGGCAGCCGGGTGATTGCCAGGTCGTCGGACATGCCGATGCGCAGCCGGCCTCGCGGCCGGGAACCGCTGAAGTACGCGGCCGCCTGATCGTGTGCGGCGAGGATGCTGCGGGCGAAGCCGATCATCGCCTCGCCGTCCGCGGTGAGCGACACCGAATGGGTGTCGCGCAGGATCAGCACCCGACCGGTCTGCTGCTCCAATCGGCTGATGTGCTGGCTCACGGTCGGCTGCCGGACCCCGAGGCGGGCCGCGGCCTGGGTGAAGCTGCCGGTCTGAGCCACCGTCACCAGGGTGACCAGCAACGCTGGATCGTAGACGGTCATAAGCCAACCAAATAACAGTGCGACGGATGATCGGGGTTCAGTATAGGCCGGCACGCTCCGAGGATTGATATGTGACCGTCGACGGCAGATTCGCCGCTCTCAAGTCCCGTGGCTACCGCACCTACCTGATCGGACAAAGCCTGGCCAACACCGGTACCTGGATGCAGAGCATCGCCCAGGACTGGCTGATCCTCCGGCTGACGCACAGCGCGTTCGCAGTCGGCATCGCGATGACGTGTCAGTTCCTGCCGATCCTGCTGTTCGGCGTGTACGGCGGTCAGCTGGCCGACCGGTACCCGCGGCGGACCATCCTGCTGCTGACCCAGAGCGCCAACGCCGGGCTGACCGTGCTCCTCGCGCTGCTGACCGCCACCGGCAACGTACATCCCGGCCACATCTACGTGTTCGCCCTGCTGAGCGGCATGATCTTCGCCGTCGACGGGCCGACCCGGCAGGCCTTCATGACCGACGTCGTCCCGCCCGGGTTGCTGCGTGGCGCGGTCTCGCTCAACGCGGCCGTCTTCCAGAGCACCCGGCTGGTCGGCCCGGCGGTGGCCGGCGTGCTGATGGGCACGGTCGGCACGGGCTGGGTGTTCGCTCTCAACGCCCTCTGCTATGCCGGTCCCACCATCGGCCTGCTCCGGCTCGGTCCGGCCGATCTGAATCCGTCCCGGCTGATGGCGGCTGGGCGGGGCGCGCTGCGCGAGACGGGCCGGCACATCGCGGAGCGGCCGCACGTCGCCTGGACGATCATGCTGGTGGGCATGGTCGGCACGTTCGGGCTGAACTTCCCGATCGTGATGACGGCCATGGCGACCCAGACCTTCGGCGGCGGAGCCGGCATGTACGCGCTGTTCAACGTCATGCTGGCGATCGGATCGGTGATCGGCGCCCTGCTGGCGGCGATGCGGGCCACCGTGCGGCTCCGGCTGATCGTGGTGGCCGCGGTCGCGTTCGGGCTGAGCCAGATCGCGGCCGGCGTCGCCCCCAGCATCGGAATCTTCCTGGTTCTGCTGGTGGTGGTGGGCCTGGCCAATCTCGCCTTCCAGGCGATGGCCAACTCGTCGGTGCAGCTCTGGTCCGACCCGCGGCTGCGCGGCCGGGTCATGGGCCTCTACATGCTGGTGTTCACCGGTGGCACGCCCATCGGCGCCCCGATCATCGGCGCCGTCACCAGCCAGTTCGGCGCCCGTACGGGAATGGCGGTGTGCGGCGCGATCCCGGTCGCCGCCGCCGCTGCCCTGGTCGTGAAGTACACCCGGACCGGAACTCCACCGGAGGTTCCGCCGGCGCCGGCCGCCCCGGCAGTCCAGCTTCGGACCGCCGGGGCGGGGTAACCTGCGTCGCATGACCGACGACGCTGACGATGTCACTGATTCCGACCGGCTCCACCGCGAGCGCCACGAGCCGGCGGAGAAGGAGACCGAGCTGCTCAGCCACGACCACGGCGGCGGGCTGCCGGCCGACGATCAGAACCGGCTCGAGCGGGTCCGCGAACGCTGGGCGGACGTCGACCAGGAAATTCAGGACAGCGAGGACAAGTCCGGCCCGTTCGAACAGTGACGTCCGGCTGGTGCTGGATCGCCGGGCGGACCCAGGGCTCGACCAGGTCGCCCAGGTGGTGGAGACCGGCGGCGGTGGCCTTCCGGATCGGGTGGTTGCGCTTGCGGCGCGATTCGTCGGGCGGCTCGATCGGCGCGTGGGGCCGGGCGGACCAGGCGAGGTTCCGGGTGGCCTGATTGGCGACGATGATGGCGAACCGGCAGTCCACGGGCCTGGATGGCGTCCCCGGAGGGATGCCAGTCCGGCAGGCAGAAGACGCAGTTCGCGGCCGGACGCGGCGCGCAACTCTCAGGTGACTGGGCGCCCAGAAGCCCGTACGACGGACCCAGCTACGGCGCTGTGCAGACGCGGTCGCGGCCGGTCAGCTTCGCCTGGTACAACGCCTGGTCGGCGCGGCTCAGCAGGTGCCGGAGATCCGGCTCGCCGCCGCCCGCCGGCGCCAGGCCGACGCTGATCGTGACCGGCAGGCGGCCCGCCCCGGTCGGCACGGAGTCGCCCGACACCACCCGGCGGAGCCGTTCGGCGAGGTCGGCCGCCGACGCCCCGGGCTGCGGCGTCACCAGCGCGAACTCCTCGCCGCCGTAGCGTCCGAGGACGTCGCCGTCCCGGACGGCGTCGCGCAGGCGCCCGGCCACGACCCGGATCACCTCGTCGCCGACCGGGTGCCCGTAGGTGTCGTTGATGCGCTTGAAATGGTCGATGTCGACCATGACGGCCGCGATCGGCCACCCGTGGCGCCGGGCGAGCCGCACCTGCCGGTCGGCCTCGGCGAAGAAGTGGTTGCGGTTGTACAGGCCGGTGAGTCCGTCCACGGTGGCCATCCGGCGAACCTGGCTGAACAGTCGGGCGTTGTCGTACGCCATCATCCCCTGACCGGCGATGGCCGCAGCGATCCGCGCCTGGGCCTCGGTCATGGCGCCGTCGCGGTCCGACCCGACCAGGACGATCCCGGACGGCAGCCCGCGCCCGGACACCGGGGCCGCCCACCAGCAGCGCGCCTCGCCGATGAGGCCGCCGAGCGCCGGGCCGGGGCGAACCCGGTCGCCGGTCAGGCCCAGCAGGTCCGGCGGCACCGGGTGCATCTCGGTGCCGACCGCCGCCGCGGCGCCGTGCGTGGCCGCGACCGCGAACCGGTCGTCGTCCCGCCGGGCCAGCAGAACGGCGGCATTCCCGCCCAGCGTGTGGGTCAGGCTGGTCAGCAGCCGCCCCATCACCTCGTCCGGATCGAGCGAGGAACTCTGGTCCGCCATGGCCGCGCGTAGCGTCTCGGCCACGTCGCGCTGCCGTCGCGCGGCCTGCACCTCGACCTCGAGCTGGGCCGCCCGGGCGGTTTCCAGGGACACCGCGATGTGGTTGGTGATGGCCTTCAGGATGGCGACGTCGTCGCCGGTGAACACCCCGGTGGCCACCCGGCTGTCCAGGTAGACCACACCTCGGAGGTGCTCGTCGAACTTCAGCGGAGCGATCATGATGCTGCGCAGGCCGTGGACCTGGGCACTGCGCGACCCGAGGGCGACGCCCTCTTCGCTGCCGGTCACGACGAGCGGCTCGCCCGAGTGCCGCACCCGATCGACGAGGGTCGTGCTGTATCCGGTCAGCTTCCGGATGTCGTTGCCCTCACTGTCGCGGCCCACGTGCGGCACGAGCTGGTCGAGGTCGAGGTCGATCAGGAAGAGGAAGGCCCGCTCGGCGCCGAGGATGCGCAGCGTCTCGTCGAGGGCCACCCGGGCCAGCCGACGGGGATCGAGCACCGTCGCCGACGCCAGGCTGACCTGCTGCAACGCCTCCAGCCGGCGGCGGTAGAGAATGCTCGCCGAGGAATCGGGCCGGACCGATCCGGGCGGCGACGTCTCGGGCCGCCTCACCCCGAACTCGTCGCCGATCCACTGGGCCCGGTGCGGCCACTGCTGGTCGTCCGCGATCAGCAGGGCGAGCTTGGCCTGATGCTCGGCCGCGGCCGGCAGGTCCAGAGCGTTCAGGGCCCGGGCCCGTACGCGCGCCGCCTCGTACGAGATCAACGGCGCGTCCAGCGGCAGCAGTTCCGACTCGACATCGGCCAGGGTCCGCATCGCCTCCCGCGGCCGGCCGGTCAGCACCTCGAGATCGGCCTGGACGACCCGGTGGAAGGCCCGCAGCGGTCTGGTGCCGGCCACCTTCCCCAGCCGTGCGACCACCTCCTCGGCGGCAGCCCGGTCCTCCGGGCCCACCCCGGGACCGGCCCGGCGCCAGCGGGCCAACCGGCCGAGCGCCTCGTAGACGTAGTACACCCGCTGTCCCGGGAGCACGGACGCCGGCGGCAGGCCGAGCGCGGCGAACTCGGCCACCAGCCGATCGAACGGCTCGCCCAGCCGGCCCTGCTCGACCAGCGCGATCATGCCGGCCGTGTGCAGGTTGATCAGCTGCATCGGGTTGTCCGGGTAGGCCGCCAGGAACCGCCGCAGCGCCTCGAGGTGGGCGGTCGCCTCCTCGGGCCGGCCCTGGAGCGAGGCGACGGCGGCCGCGACAGCGCCGATCGCGGCGCCCTCGGCCTCCGCGTCCGGGCCGAGCCGGGTCCGGCCCCGCCGGTACCAGGAATCGGCCTCCGCGGTGCGCCCCCGGGTGAACAGTTGCACGCAGACCGTGGACACCCCGGTCAGGTAGTCGCCCAGTCCCAGCCAGCGCTCGTGCTCGATCAGGGCCCGCATCCAGATCTGGGAGTCCTCGTCCCGGCCGCCCAGATGGCTGCCCGCGCCGCGCTTCCACTCGACGTACCCGACCAGCTCCGGGTCGCCGAGGGCGGCCGCGGCCGCGGCGGCCCGGTCGTAGAGCCGCGTCGCCAGCTTGGCCCGGCCGCCCACGTCCGCGATCAGCGCCAGGCCGGACATGTGGCGCGCGTACTCCCGGCCGGGGCCGAGCCGGTTGATGGCGTGCAGGGCGCGCAGGCTCATCAGCGCCCCGGTGCCGCGGCGCATCCGCAGGGTCGAGGCGGAGGCGCCCGCGTCGTACAGCACGGCCTCCAGCCGGTACCGTTCCCGGGGCCGTCCGCGGGCGGCGCCGAAGCCCAGCCGGTCGCGGCCGGCGGCCAGCCCGCGGGCCACCGACGCCAAGGTGGTCACGGCCAGGCCGACCCGGCTGCCGGGCAGGGGCGTGCCCAGCTCGGCCAGCCCCTGGCGGACCGCGTCGAACCCCCGGTCCGGGCTCCACGCGCTGTTGTGCACCAGCGCCATCTGCGCCTGGATCCCGGCCCGCCGCAGCCGGTCCGGCTCGCCGCGCAACGCCTGCTCGAAGTGGTGCAGCGCCTCGGCGAACCGGCCGGTGCGGGCACAGCTCGTGCCCAGCGCGACGAAGAAGTCCGGCTGCGGCGTCAGCCCGGCGGCGTCGACCGAGCGCGCGGCCACCTCGAGGAAGTCGTACGCCTCGGCCGGGGCGTGCTCGACCAACGCCAGCCGGCCGGCGGCGAAACCGCTCCGGTGGACCCGATCCGGACGCCGGCCGGTCTCGCCCAGGGCGTAGTGCCGGGCGGTGGCGTAGACGTAGCGCGGATCGTCCGGCACGGCCGCGTCCAGCACCTCGGCGATGCGCTGGTGCAGCTGCCGCCGCGCAACCGGGTCCAGGCCGACCAGCAGCGCCTCCCTGATCCGGTCGTGCGGGAACCGGTATCCGTCCGGGCCGGCCGCGGCGACCAGCCGTCGCGACTCGGCCGCGGCGAGCATGCTCCGGGCCTGCCGCGGGTCCAGGTCGCAGACCGCCGCCACCAGGTCCGTCGGGAACCACCGGCCGCCCGCCGCCCCGGCCATCAACAGGTGGCGGGTCTGCGCGCCGAGGCCGTCGATGCGCTGCAGCACCAGGTCGACGGCGTCGCCGGACAGCTCGAGGCGGTCCAGTCCGGCCAGGTCGAGCCGCCAGTCCCCCCATGAGGGCGTGATCAGCCCGGCGTCGAACGCCGCGCGGACGTACTCGCCGACGGTGAACGGGTTCCCGCCGGCCCGTACGGCCAGTTGCCCGACCTGCTCGGCGGGCAGCCGGACGGCGCCCAGGTGTTCCGCGACCAGCCGGGACACCGCGTCCTGATCGAGCGGCGGCAGCGGGATCCGGGTGTCCAGCGTGGCGTCCATGTCGGCGCCGAACCGGTCCAGGGCGGCCGCGTTCTCGCGGTCGTCCCGGCTGGTCGCGATGATCAGCAGCGGGGTACCGGTCAGCCGGCTGGTCACCCGCTGCAGCACCCGCCGGGTCGAACCGTCCAGCCACTGCACGTCGTCGAGGTGCAGCACGGCTCCCTGGAACTCGTCGGCCAGGCCGATCAGGAACGCCGCGACCGCGGTGATGAACTGCTCGTGCTGGTTCAGCTCGCCGATCTCCGGCGCCTGCACCAGATCGGCCAGCAGCGGCGACAACGTCCCTAGCAACGGGCCACCGCGGCCCGCCGCCCGGTGCAGTCGCTGGACTGCCCGCTCGCGGTCGGCCGGCGGAAGCCGTTCCACGGTCCGCAGATACCGCTCGACCGCGCTCCGCAACGGCGCCAGCGGCACCGGGTCGTCGGGTGCGCACTTGCCGTAGAGGACCAGGTCGCCGTCCGCCGCGACCGCGCCGGTCAGCTCCCGGACCAGCCGGGTCTTGCCCGCACCGGCCGGGCCTTCCACGATCACGGCGCCACCGCCCCCCACGCGGGCCTTCAGCCAGCGGTTGGCCAGGGCGACCACTTCGGAGTCCCGGCCGACCAGCAGGGTGGGGCCGACCGGTTGGACCCCGCGCCGGTCGCTCGCCACCGGGAACGCCTCGCCCGGCGCGGCGGCGAGCCGGCCCAGGTCGGTCAGCAGGGCGTCGCCGCTCTGGTACCGGTCGTCGGGGTCCTTGGCCATCAGAGTGGTGATGACGGCCGCGAGGGTGGGGGACAGGTCCGGGCGCCGGGCCCGGGCGTCGGGGATCGGCGCCGTGGCGTGCCGCCGGATCAGCTCGCCGGCGTCCGGGTCGTCGTACGGGACCTGGCCGGTGACGCACTCGTACAGCAGCACCCCGAGGGCGTACAGGTCGGAGCGGCCGTCGACCGGGCGCTTGAGCATGCCTGTCTGCTCCGGTGCGCTGTACCGCACCGTGCCGGCCACCCGGTCGTCCGCCGGTCCGCCGCGGGTCGCGAGACCGAAGTCGATCAGGCGGCCGGTGCCGGCCGGATCGATGATCACGTTCTCCGGCTTGACGTCCCGGTGCACCAGGCCGGCGCGATGGGCGGCGGTGAGCGGCCCGGCCAGGTCGACAGCCAGCCGGAGAACGCCGGCCTCGTCCAGCGGTCCGGCCCGCAGCCGGTCCGACAGTGGGGAGCCGTCGATGTACTCGAGAATCAGGTACGGCCCGGTCGCGGTCCGGCCGACCTCGAAGATCCGCGGGAGGTTCGGGTGCCCGACGCAGCCGAGCAGCGCGGCCTCCCGCCGGACCGCGGTCAGCGCCTGAGCCGGGTCGGTGGTGAACAGCACCTTCAACGCGTACTCGCCGCCGTGGCGGCGCACACGGTAGACGACCGTCTCGGCTCCACGGCCGAGCTGCGAGACCACCTCAAGATCGGAGAATGACCCCGGCGCCATCCCAGAGATCGCGGTCAAGCGCGTCCTTCCGTTCACGATGAGCATGTCGGACGGTACGCCTGGTCCGTCCGGGCCACCACACGTCGATCCGGACGGTCACTGACAATCGACGGCGGTGAGTTCGGCCGGGCCGGAAACCTCCAGCAGCGGCGCGAGCAGCGGGCCGATCACCACGCGGATGCGTTCGGCCCGCTCGAACGGGGCGGCCCGGCCGGCGCTGACGAGGTATTCGACGGCCGTCAGGTCGACGGCCAGCAGATGATCGCCGGCCTGGTCGACGGCGTCGATGAGGGCGGCGGCGAACGTGTCGGCGTTGCTCATGTCGAACTCGCCGGCGGCGGTCAGCATCGGCGCGCCGTCGGGCCGGACGCCGGTGGTGACGGTGACGGCGTTCATGAAGGCGCTCATGAGGGCCATGCCCCGTCCATGATGGAGGTTGGCGGCCGGGTCGACCGATCCGGCCCGTACCCGCCGGTACGATCAGGCCGTGGTCAGCCCGGGCCGGTCCGGCTCGATCACGAACGACCCGGCCGTACGGATCGGTGCTCCCGGCCGGCTGACCTGGTCGACCGCGCGGAAGTCGGCCCGGATCGTGCCGGCGGTGATCCGGGTCCGGACGTAGCCGCGGCGGTCGGAGAAGAACTTCAGGTGCGGGTTCTCGGCCACGTCCGGGATCACCGTCGTCGCGGTCCCGTCCCCGCCGGTGGAGATGGACGTGCAGACCAGCTCGGCGCCGATGGTGGCCGAGTCCGGGTCGTGGTAGTCGGCCTTGAGGTCGTTGGCCCACGACTGGTGCACGTCGCCGGTCAGCACCACCGGGTTGCGGACGTGCCGGGCGACCCAGCCCCGCTGGAGCCGGTCGCGGGCCGCCCGGTAACCCTCCCAGGCGTCCATGTTGCCGGCCCCGGCCGCCGTCTCCTGACCGGCGAAGAACACCTGCTGGCCGATCAGGTCCCAGGCGCCGAGGTGCTGTCCCAGGCCGTCCAGCAGCCATTGCTCCTGCGTCGCGCCGGTGATCGTCCGAGCCGGCCCGTCCGCGGCCGCGCAGACCTTGAGCAGGTCTCCGCACGCCTGATCGTCGCGGAACTGCCGGGTGTCGAGCATGTGGAAGGTGGCCAGCCGGCCCCACCGGATCCGCCGGTAGAAGGTCGTGGCGTCCGGGCGCAGGGGCATGTTCTCGCGGTACGCCCGGTAGGCGTCGGCCCGCCGCGTGGCGAACCGGGCGGCGGTCAGGGGCGGCGAGTCGTCGGCCCGGACCAGACCGGCGTAGTTGTCCTCGACCTCGTGGTCGTCCGGCACCACCACCCAGGGCGCGACCAGATGGGCCGCCTGCAGGTCGGGGTCGGACTTGTACTGGGCGTACCGGCGGCGGTAGTCGGCCAGGCTGACCGCCTCGCCGCCGTCGACCCGCCGGGCCGCGCCCGGCACCGGCCCGTTCTCGTAGATGTAGTCGCCCAGGTGCAGGATCAGGTCGGGCTGCTCCTCGGCCAGCCGCCGGTACGCCGTGTAGTAGCCCGACTCCCAGTTCGCGCAGGAGACGAAGGCCATGGCCAGCGGCGGACCGAGCGTGCCGGGTGCCGGGGCGGTCCGGGTCCGGGCGACCGGGGAGAGCTCGCCGAGTGCGCGGAAGCGGTAGAAGTACCCGGCGTCCGGACGCAGGCCGCGGGCCACCACGTGCACGCTGTGGGCGCCGGCGCGCCGGGCGATCTCGACACCCGACGCCACCGGCGCGGCGAACGACTCGGTGGCCGACAGCTGCCACTCGACGGCGACGTCGTCGTCCGGCATGCCGCCGTGGCCGTCGCCGGCCAGTGGGTCCCGGGCCAGCCGGGTCCACAGCACCACACTGGTGGCGTCCGGATCCCCCGAGGCGACACCGAGGCGGAACGGGTATCCGCCGGACGCCCGGGCCTTCGGCAGCGGCGCCGCCACCGAGGCGGCGGCCACGGCCAGGCCGCCGAGCACGAACGTGCGCCGACGTAGATGTCCCGTCACCGCCGAACCGTACGTCGGCCGTGGGTCAGCGGCGAATCGGGCGGGTCAGGCCGCGGACCAGCAGGGCGCCGGCCGTCAACGCCGCCGCGGCGACGGCGGCGGTCTGGGTCCGGTTCCAGCGGAGCGGGCCGCCGCCGGTCCGGGGTGCGGAGCGGAAGACGTTCCCGTCCTCGGGATCGGCCGGTTGCCGGGACAACGCGAGCCGGCGCGCCATCGGCGTCACCAGGATGTCGTAGACCGACGGAAGGAGGCTGTAACCGAGTTCGAACAGTCGGTTGGTCGCGCCCACCGACACCTGGGCGCGCGGCCGGTCGGCGAGCCGCACGACGGCCGCGGCGATCCGCTCGGGCGGGTCCACCGGCGGCGGGGGCCGGCCGACGAAGCCGGCGTAGTTGGCGGCGCTCGCGTAGATCGGGGTGTCCACGCTGCCCGGCGTGACCGTGCAGACGTGAATGCCGGGCTCACTCCGGAACTCCTGCTGGAGGGTCCGCACGAGCGCGCGCAGACCCCACTTCGCCGTCACGTAGGCCGACATGTACGGCACGGTGACGTGACCGAGCAGCGAGCCGCAGAGGATCAGCGTCCCCCCGCCCTGTCGGCGGAACTGCCGCAGCGCCGTCCGGGCCACGTTCGCCGACCCCAGCAGGTCGGTCGTGATCACCCGGTCGAACACCTCGGCCGGAACATCCTCGAAGCGGCCGTACGCCATGACCGCCGCCGTGTCGACCCAGACGTCGATCCGCCCGAACCGTTCCACCGCCGTCGCCGCGAGCGCGTCCAGGCCGGCCCGGTCGGTCACGTCCACGGTCACCGTGACCGCGTCGGGCCCGATCTCCGCCGCCGCCGCGGCCAGATCCTCGGGCCGCCGGGCGGCCAGCACGACCCGGTCACCGCGCGCGGCGAACGCAACCGCCGCGCAGCGGCCGATTCCGCTGGACGCGCCGGTCAGGACTACTACTCGCGAGTTGACCACGCTCGTGCCATACCCAATGCGGTCCGCTTATCACGTCGGTGTGAGGCGCTGGGTGAGGAAGCCGGCCGTCAGTCGCGGTCCCGCACCTGCAGGCCGAGGGACGCATTGGGGCCGATGACGGCGAGCGCCCGGGCCGCGGTCGGCAGCTGGACCCGGCCGCTCAGCCCTCCGGGGACGGGCGTGAGCGTCAACGCCTGCGAGGTGATCGGGTCGAACTCGTCGTTCGCACCGTGCACCTCGCTGACCCACGCGACCCACGCGTGCATTCCGGTGCCGTCGGTGTCCGGTCCGACGTCGATGATCAGCGTGTCGGCCCAGTCGGGCACCTGCTCGAGGTGCTCGCCGAACCGGAAGGCGCCGACGGTTTCCGCGAGTTTGTACACGCGAAGGGTCAGCGTGTGGCGCATCCGCCCCTGATGGTGGGTGACGAACGCGGTGTCACCGCGCTGAACCGCCAGCTCCCGCTCGTGCCCGGGATCGATCAGGAACGAGCTCACCAGCGGCACCGGTGTGTCCGGAGTGCTGACGTGCCGGCGCAGCTCGTCGTTGATCTGGATCGGGCACCAGTGCGCGGCCAGTTGCTCGCTCATCACCACCGGGATGCCGCGGATGGCCAGCCGCATGTCGGCCTGCCAGACCGGCCACTGCTCGTCCGGCTCCAGTGCCGCCATGTCCTGCGGGTACGGCGTGAGCCCGTCCAGGGAGACGGTCACCGCCCACCGGCCGAACAGGAACCGGCGGAGGTTCTGGTAACCCTCCTCCGAGTTCACCTCGCCGTACCGCCCGGAATGCGATTTGTGGACGTACGCGCGATGGGCTCCCGACACGTATGCGTTCTCGATGCGCACCAGCCCGTCGCTCTTCGGCCCGACGGCGATCCGCGGAATCCCGTAGTCCTGAGGATCGGTGCCGATGAGGCAGAAGATGTCGGAGGCGGCGAAGACATCGGGGTCGATGCGTCCCGGATCCCAGTTCTCGCCCAGCGGCGGCTCGTCGCCGAACTTCCGGCCCGGCGTCAGGTAGCCGTACATCTTCGGCGGCGAGAAGATCTCCGAGCCGGCCGGACCGACGTTCTTCTCGATCCAATCCAGAATTCCCGGTCCGAAGGCGATGCCCCGCCAAGGTGTGCCGTAGGTGAACACCTTGGCGACGATGTCGCGGGCCCGGCGATGGTCGTCCGACTCGCACACCTTCTGGATCATGCACCGGGCGACGAGTCCGCCCATCGAGTGCGCCACCAGGAAGACCTTGTCCGCCCCGGTCTTCTCGCACACCAGCAGGATCAACTTGTACAGACCCTCGGCGGCGGTCTCGATGTCGAAGCCGTCCGAGGTCACCCGCTTGTGCGCCCAGTCGAAGAGGTGGCGCTGTTCGGGGGCGCCGAACGTGGTGGCGGCCTGGTCGTAGTACCGGTAGATCCACATCGACGTGGCCGGCACGCTCTTGGCCGCGGCGTCCTGCAGATACGCCGTCTGGTCGCCGTGCACCAGCAGCCGGTACCCCTCATCGGTCATCAGGCGCAACAGCGGCCCCTCGAACTGGTAGAACATCGGCTCGCCGTCGCCGCCGACCCGCACGTGGGTCGCGCCCGCGTTGAATCCGTAGAACGGATCGTCGACCTGCGCGTCGATTCCGGTGGTCGGCCCGGCGTATCCGCGTACGTAGATGATCGGGAGTCTGTCCATGACGTCCCTGCCCTTGCTGTCGAGGCGTGCCGTCCCGCGGCGGCAAGGCCAGTCTGGAACGGGTGCGACCGCGACACGAGCCATCTGTCAGGTGTCGGTCGGAAACCGGGCGTGGGGCAGATCTCGTTTCTCCGGCCTGCTCACCGCGGTGATCCGGCGTAAATTCGCGAGGGCGGTAAAGCGCAACGCGAGAGCTGGGGAGTCGGTACCGTGAATACACCACAGGCCGGTGCGGCGGGCACGATCGATGTCGGCGGGGACCTCACGGTCAACCGCCTCGGTTACGGCGCCATGCGGATCACCGGGGACGGCATCTGGGGCGAGCCCAAGAACCGCGACGAGGCCAAGGCGGTTCTGCGCCGGGCGGTCGAGCTCGGGGTCGACTTCATCGACACCGCCGACTCGTACGGGCCGGAGGTCAGCGAGACGCTGATCGCCGAGGCGTTGTACCCGTACCCGGAGAACCTGGTGATCGCCACCAAGGGTGGCCTGGTCCGCCCGGGACCGGGCGTGTGGGACGCCGACGGCCGGCCGGAGCACCTCCGCGAGGCCCTCGAGGGCAGCCTGCGGCGGCTCAAGCTGGACCAGATCCCGCTGTACCAGTACCACCGGCCCGACCCGAAGGTGCCGCTGGAGGACGCGATCGGCACGCTGGTGGAACTCAAGGCGGAGGGCAAGATCC
>CAXSDA010000009.1:0-41803 GCA_964236515.1 uncultured Actinoplanes sp. | reverse complement strand
GACGAGGAGCAACTGCGCACGGCTCAGCGCCTGACCCCGATCGTGTCCCTGCAGAACCGGTACAACGTCGACGACCGCAAGTCGGAGTCGCTGGTCGACCTGTGCGAACAGGAGCGGCTGGTGTTCCTGCCGTGGGCGCCGATCCAGAATCTCGACGGCAACGCCGGGGTTCAGGACGCGGCAGCGAAATACGGTGTCACCGCACACCAGATCGTGCTTGCCTGGTTGCTGGCCCGATCGCCGTCGATTCTGCCCATCCCGGGTACGGGGTCGATCGGCCATCTGGAGGAGAATGTAGCGGCAGCCGGTCTCAAGCTGACGCCCGCCGAGGTCGCCGCGATCAGCGGTCTTCAAGAAGCGTGAACGAAGAACAGAGGACAGACTAATGACTGACGTTGCCACCGCCACGGCGGACGACAACCGGATAACCGGGGACATCCTCAAGGTCGCCGGGGTCGTCGTCCTCGGTGCCATCATGTCGATCCTCGACATCACGGTCGTCAACGTCGCCCTGCCGACGTTCGAGAAGGTGTTCGGAACGGCCGGCCATCCGCTGGCCTACTCGACCGTCGCGTGGACGGTCACCGGCTACACCCTGGCGCTGGCCACGGTCATCCCGGTGACCGGGTGGGCCGCCGACCGCTTCGGCACCAAGCGCCTGTACACCGCGGCCATCGTGCTGTTCACCATCGGCTCGGCGCTGTGCGCCATGGCCTCCAGCATCAACATGCTGATCGGCTTCCGGGTGCTGCAGGGCCTCGGCGGCGGCATGCTGATGCCGCTGGGCATGACCATCATGACCCGGGCGGCCGGTCCGCAGCGGATGGGCCGGCTGATGGCCATCCTGGGCGTCCCGATGCTTCTCGGCCCGATCGGCGGCCCGATCCTCGGCGGCTGGCTGATCGACGCGGCCAGCTGGCACTGGATTTTCCTGATCAACGTTCCGATCGGCGTCATCGCGATGATCTACGCGCTGGTGGTGCTGCCGAAGGACGCCCCGCACCCGTCCGAGTCGTTCGACTTCGTCGGCATGCTGATGATGTCGCCGGGCCTGGCCCTGTTCCTCTACGGCGTCTCATCGATCCCGTCGGAGGGCAAGGTCGGCTCGGCCAAGGTGCTGATCCCGGCGCTGGTCGGGCTGGCGCTGCTGGTCAGCTTCGTCCTCTACTCCTTCAAGCCGAAGCACCCGCTGCTGGACCTGCGGCTGTTCCGCAACCGCAACCTGGCGATCAGCATCATCACGATGTTCCTGTTCGCGGTCGCGTTCTTCGGCGGGCTCCTGCTGGTGCCGACCTACTTCCAGCAGATCCGCGGCGAGTCGGTGCTCAGGGCCGGCCTGCTGGTCGCCCCGCAGGGCATCGGGGCGATGCTGACCATGCCGATCGCCGGCACGCTTTCCGACCGGTTCCCGGTCGGCCGGATCGTGCCGTTCGGCTTGGTGTTCATCGCCGCCGGCATGTTCGGCCTGACCCAGATCACCAGCACCACGTCCTACATGACCCTGATCACGCTGCTGTTCGTGATGGGTCTGGGCATGGGCAGCACGATGATGCCGATCATGACCTCGGCGCTCAAGACGCTCCGGTCGGTCGAGGTCGCCCGGGGTTCGACGCTACTGAACATCACTCAGCAGATCGCCAGTTCGGTCGGTGTCGCCGTGATGTCGGTGATCCTGACCAACGGATTGAAGAACGCCCGGGGCCTGCCGCAGGCCGCGCACGCTTTCGCGCACACCTACTGGGTGGCGTTCGCGCTGGTGCTGGTGACCGTCGTGGCGGCCCTGTTCCTTCCGCGCAAGCGTGAGGAGTCGCGCTTGTCGGAGGGTGAGCCGGCCGACGCCGTTCCGGTGATCGTGCACTGATTTTCCATCGCTGAAGGAAGGGTCTGCGGCTATGGCTGCAGGCCCCTTTCCAGCAGACCGACCAGGTTGGTCGCGTACCGCCCGTCCGGGTCGAGATCCGGGCGGAAGTCGGCGATGCTGACGCCGAGCAGGTCCGGGGACCGGGCGAGTCCCGCGAGCACGGTCGCGACCTGGTCGAGATCGGGTCCATCGCCCTGGGGGTAGGTCACCGCGGGCAGAACCGATGCGTCGATCACGTCCACGTCGAGGTGCAGCCACATGGGCCGGTGCCGCCGATCGGCCCGGGCGGCGGCGCCGGCCGGGTCCCGCCGGACCGCCGCCGCGTCGATGGCGAGCAGGTCGGCCGGCAGGCGGGCCACCTCCGCCGCTGAGGCCGGGTCGAGGCCGGCCGTCCGGTGCCCGATCAGGACGACATCGCCGGCCGCCACCATCGGGATGGTCCCGCCCAGGCCGGTCAGCGCCGGCGGCCCGTCGCCGGTCAGCACGGCCAGTTCCAGGTCGGCCGTCTCGCCGGTGTCCGAGTCGTGCGCGTCGAGGAAGTCGGGATGACCGTCCAGGATCCAGAGCCCGGTGTCGCCGACAGCCCGGCGCAGGTGGGCGAACACTCCGAGCAGCAGACTGCAGTCGCCCCCGAGCACCAGCGGTCGCCGACCCGGGTGGTTCCGCCGGCCGCGTCCCAGCGCCGTCGCCAGCGCATCGGCGGCGGCGACGGTCTCGGGCAACGCCCGGACCCCGGTCGGCCCGTCGCGCCGGTCGCCGGTGATGGCGGTGGCGGCGTCGCCGAGATCGATGTCGATGCGATCGGCCAGGCCGGCCGCCCGGAGCGCGCCCGGCGCGAGCGTCTCACCGCGGCCCCGGCCCGAACAGTCCCAGGGCGCGCCCAGCAGGAACCAGTCCGACCCGATCACGGTCGCCGGCGGCGGGCGGCGACCAGTGCGCCCGCCGCCGCAGCCGCCACGGCCGACGCGGTCACCAGGGCCGTCCGGTGCATGGACGACCACGACCACGGATCACGATCGTGAGCCTTCGCGTCGAACATCCCGTGCGCGCCCCGGTCGGCGTTCTCGTCGCGGGGCTCGAAGACGTTGGATCCGAACCGCGGGCCGGGGGAGTCGCTCAACTGGCCTTTCACTCCGGTGCGGCCGAGGTACCAGTCCAGGAAGGACGGAGCGACCCGGTTGCCCAGGATGGTGTACGCAGTGGAGTAGCCGACCCACATGTTGCGCCGCGGGTGGTCGGCGAGGAACCGCACGGCCCGGGCGGCCACCTCGGGCTGGAAGATCGGCGGCACCGGCTGCGGATGCTCACCGAACTCGCTGTCGTTCCAGTCGAACTGCACCGTGTTGACGCCGGGCAGTTGCACCATGCACACGCGTACGGCGCTGCCTTCGTGTTTGAGCTCGGTGATCACGCTCTCGGTGAAGCCTTTGGCGGCGTGCTTGGCGCCGCAATACGCGGCCTGCAGCGGGATCCCGCGGAACGCCAGGGCCGAACCGACCTGGACGACGACCCCGCGGTTGCGGGGCCGCATCCGGGCCAGCGCCGCCCGCATCCCGTTGACCTGCCCGTAGTAGGAGACCTCGGTGATCCGGCGGAATTCGGCGTCGTCGGTGTCCCAGAAGAACCGCAGGTTGCCGACGAACGCGTCGTTGACCCACAGGTCGATCGGGCCCAGCTTGGCCTCGACCTCGGACGCGGCCCGTTCGACCTGGGCGGGGTCGGCGACGTCGGTCGGCACGGCGAGTCCTCGCTGACCGGCCTTCTCGACGTCCGCGACGGCCGCGTCCAGACCGGCCTCGCCCCGGGCCAGCACGGCGACGTCCCACCCGTGGGACGCGAGTTCGCGCACGATGGCGCGGCCGATCCCGGCGGATCCGCCCGTGACCACGGCTACTCGGCGCTCAGTCATGTCCGTCCTTCCCCACCCGCCCGGCCGGGTCCGGCCTCGGCGACGGTGTTCCGCTACCCGCCGACGGGTCGGCCAAAACCGGCAATGGTCGGACGTTCCGGACCCTCCGCCCTGGGTATCCGCAGGTCATGACATCAGTGGAGCGCAGTTTCACGGTCACGGCGGCGCCTGCGGTCGTGCTCGAGTACCTGAGCGACTTCGGTAACACCGAGCAGTGGGACCCGGCCACCCGCCGTACGGCCCGGGTGGACGCGGGCCCGATCGCGCCCGGGGCGACGTGGCAGAACACCTCCGAGGTCTTCGGGCGCACCAGCGAGATCACCTACACCCTGCGCGAGCGCGGCGGTGACACGATCGTCTTCGTCGGCGAGAACGACACGCTGACCTCCACCGACACCATCCGGGTACGGCCGGCCGCCACCGGCTCGGAGATCACGTACCACGTCGACCTGGACCTGCACGGTGTGGCCACGCTGGCCGCGCCGCTGGTGAAGCTCGAGTTCGAGAAGCTGGCCCACGACACGGTGAAGCAGATGACCGAGGTCCTGAACGCGTTGCCGTAACCGAAGTGTTTCGGCTGGTCAGCGATCCGTTACTCCCTGGCGTCCGTACCCATGGATGCACTGCTTCGCCGGGAGGAGACACACTGTGGACCAGCCGGCCGCCCCCGATCGGGCCGGAGACGAGTCCGGACCCCGGATGCCGTCGGTGGCCGACTACTGGCCGTCCCCGCCGACCGGCGTTCTGTCCCGGGGGCGCGACGGCGAGGGCCCGCAGCACGCGGCCGAGGATCCGCCCGACGACCCCACGCCGGCCGCCGGCGACGACGGCATCACGTGGATCAGGCCGCCGGAAGCCCGGCACGGCCGGGTGCGCCTGACGCTCGGCGGTGTGATCGCGCTGATCCTGCTCGTCGTGATCGGGGGAGTGCTGACCGCCCTGATCCGGCAGGCGCACGCGCACCTGAACTCATCCGTCGCGAGCCTTCAGGTCGTCTCTCCGGCGCCTCTCCCGACCGGCGGGGCCACCATCGCTCCGATATCCGCGGCGCCCGCGCCGACCGCCTCGGCTCCGGCCCCGGTCCCGGCCCGGGGTTCGGCCCCGGTGCCGGTCGTGCCGCCCGCCGGCGCCGGAACGACCCGGGCACCGAGCCTGCCGGCGGCGGCGACGTTCGAGGTGGCGGCCGCCGTCAGTTCGGTCACCGTGATCAGCCGGCTCGGGGCCGACCTCTACCGCGTCACCCTGGCCCAGAGCGACGAGCCGGTGGGTGCGAGCGTCAGCGACACTGCCCCGATCCACCGCCTGACCCTGGCCAAGGACGCCACCACCCCCGCTCCGCCGGTGACGGTCACGCTCAACGCCGCGGTGAGCTGGAACCTCAAGCTGAGCGGCGGCAACACCGAGACCGCCGCGAACTTGGCCGGGGCGAGGCTCGCCGCCCTCGAACTGGCCGGCGGCGCTCACGTCTTCACCGTGACCTTGCCCCCGGCGGCCGGTACGTTCCCGTTGCGCATCACGCACGGCATGAACCAGCTGACGGTCAACACCAACGGCGTTCCGGTACGCCTGACCCTGCGCACCGGCGCCGGCCAGGTCGTGCTCGACGGCGAGACCCACACCGACACCAAGCCTGGCAGTTCTCACCTCGGACACCTGGCCCACCGCTACCAACCGCGTCGACGTGGACTCGGTCGAAGGCGTCGGCACCCTGATCGTCAACACCCACTGACGACAACGGCCCCCGCGGAATCCGCGGGGGCCGTTGACGTGGGGCCGGTTGTTTAGAAGACCGCGTTGAAGCTGTTCCACGCGGTGTCGACCTGGCGGCCCGCGGGGGTCAGCCAGAAACCCTTGCCGTTGGTGGTGTACAGCCGCAGCGCGCCGGTCGACTTGACCACGCCGACGAGGTCGACCAGGTTGTCGCCGTCGAAGTCACCCGTCGACAGGAAGGTGCTGAACTGGCTCCAGCCCGAACCGATCTGGGTGCCCTTCGGGTCGACCCAGCCGCCGTTGCCGTTGCTGTTGTACAGCCGCAGCGCGCCGGCCGGGGTGCGGCCGATCAGCGACTGGTGACCGTCACCCAGCCACGGGCCCGGGGTCAGCACGGTGTTGAACTGGTTCCAGCCCGTACCGATCTGGGTGCCCTTGGGGTTGCTCCAGCCACCTTTGCCGTCGCTCGTGTAGAGCACGAGCTTGCCGGCGGAGGTGCGGCCCATCAGGTTCGGCATGCCGTTGCCGGTCCAGTTGTTCGTCACCATGATGTCGGCGTACGCGTTCCAGCCGGTGCCGATCTGCAGCGCCTTACCGTTGAAGCCACCCTGACCGTTACCGCGGTAGTTGAACAGCCGGCCCGCCGAGTCGCGGGCGAAAACCGACTCGGTGTGGTCGCCGGTCCAGTTGTTCACCCGGAACAGCTTGTTGTAGCTGTTCCAGTTGCTGTCGCTGACGACGACGTAGTCGTTGAAGGCCGGGATGGTACCGGTCATCAGGCCGTTGCCGGTGGCGGCGATGAGCTCGCCGGTCGACGCGTCCCGGCCGAACAGGTCGCTGTGGCCGTCGCCGGTCCAGTCGAGGTTGTTCGGGCTGGCCAGCGTGATCTGCTGCTTGACCTGGTCCGAGTAGTGGTTCAGGGCCTCATAGACGCCCAGCTTCGAGGTGCAGTCGTCCGAACCCCAGTCGGTGACACCGACCTGGGTGCGGGCGGTCGCGTCACCGGTGAAGATCGGGCCGCCGGAGTCGCCGAAGCAGGTGTCGATGCCGGTGGAGCCGGCGCACAGCATCCGGTTCGGGTCGAACTGCGTGCCCCACTGCGCCGCGCTGGAGCACGTGGCGTCGGCCGCGACCGGGACCTGCGCCGCGTGCAGAACACCCGAGTCCTGAGTCGCCGAGCCGGTCACGCCGTAGCCGACGATCGTCGCGTTGGTGCCCTCGGCCGTGTCGGTCGCGCCCTGGGAGGCGAGCGTCACCGGCACGTACGCGGCCGGAAGCGGCTGCTTCAGGGTCAGCACGGCCAGGTCGTCCAGCGGCGGAACGGTGGCGCTCTGGAACTCGTCGTTGTAGGCCTGGTCGACCCACGCCGCGGCCACCCCGGCGACGAAGCCGTTGGTGTCGTTGTTGATGTCGTTACGGCCGGCGAAGACCTGGGTCCAGCCGGACGGCATGTCGACGCTGCAGTGCGCCGCGGTGAGGATCCGGGTCGGGCTCAGCACGCTGCCGGTGCAGGTGGAGACGTAGTACGCGCCGGCGTCGAAGTTCCAGAACACGGTCTCGATGCCGACCACGCCGGGGTAGTCGGCGGCGTTGGCCACGGACCCGCCGACGATGTTGGTCTTCTTCACCCGCGGATCGAAGGTGAGCTTGCGGGCGCCCTCGACGGCCAGGCCGTGGGTGGCGGGCTTGGCGTTCGCCGGCACCTTGCGGTGCGGAGCCTTGAACTGCTCGGAGGACTTCGGCGCCGCCGGCAGCGGCAGGAAGCCCGCCGCCGCGCTGGGCGTCTGGTCGGCGTTGGCGATGGCGACTCCGGCCACGGTGCTGCCGGCCACCACCACCAGACCGGCGACGATTCCTATGATGCGGCGTGCCCGCGCTGTGGTTCGGCGCTTGGCCTTGTGTTGCACGCGACGTCTCCTGTCGAACGTGATCCCCGAATCACGTGGCTCGGACGAACCTCGTGGCCGGTCCCGTACGGCATTTGCCGGAAACGTGATCAGGCTGCACCTAACAGCCGGAAAGCCGTTCTGATCCCCGTTTCCGGGCCCGCCGTCCGGGCCTGGCGCGACAGGCTAGCAGTGGCAAGGGATCGAAAGAAAGGCCTATTCGCATCTCTGAGGTCACCGTTCGGATGCTGTCGGGGGACGCCGAAATACGGCTCCATCGTCCGATGTGGCCGACCGGTGGATCTCCTGTTCCGGCTTGCTCGACCTGACGCGTGATCGCCTGCGCACCGTACGCATCCGCCGAGCCGTACGCCTCGTCGAGCATCGCCTCGGCATCCGCCCGGGCTTGTTCGATAACGCCCGGCGACTGACGCGGGCCGGGTCCAAGCCTCGCACCCCCGCCCCGGCCAGGAGATCCGGGAGGCGGCCAAGCGCGCCGTTTCGTTCTTCTGGGGCGTCCGCGCCGGTCAGTTGTATCCGCAGCTCAAGCCGTTCGCGGAGCGCAACCTGATCGAGGCCACCGACCAGCCCGGCGGTCCTCGCGCCCGCCAGACCCGGCGGCTGACCGACCGGGGCCGGGAGGCCTTCCTGGTCACCTCGAGTCGGTCGTACCGCGGACGAACTGGACCGGGACCGAACGCCGCGCCTCCAATCCCACCCCGGGATTTCAGCCGTGACTACGGCCTCGGCTTCGCCCGGTCGGCGATCGACTGGTGCGACCGGGTCGAGACCGAACTGACAAGGGGCACGACCTGACAACCGCCCGAGTCCGCCTGACCCTGTCGGGATTCATCTCCGTCGTGAACGGGCTCATCGAGCTCGGCGCGCCCGCCCGCCCGGTGGTCCGGGTGGTCGGCGTCGTGGCCGGCGTGCTGACCTGGGCCCTGGTCGTGCGGGTGCGATGGCCGGGCCCGGACGTCGTGAGGCTGACGGCGGCGGTCACGGTGACCATCGGCATCCTCGACCGCGGCGTCACCGACGTCGGCACCCGGATCGACCGGCAGGCGGCCCGACAGTGACGGGGTGACCGGTCCACACCGGTCACCCCGCAACCAAGTTCACCGGGTCAGGCGGCGGCCCCGTACACCCCGACCTCGACGGTGTCGACGAACGAGCAGCCGCTGAGGTCACCGGGGCAGCTGCCGCCCTCGTCGGCGACCTGCGTGCCGAGCATGGTGTAACGCACGTACCGCACGCCGTTGGTGCCAGCCGGCAACGACACCGCGTTCATCCGATCGCGGTCGGCCGGTCCGAAGTGGCCGGTCGCCGCCACCGTCCAGGCCGTGCCGTCCGGTGAGGTCTCCACCTGGTAGTCACCGGTGGAGGAACTCGGATCGTCGCCGCAGCTGCCGGTCGGGTTGACCTCGATCGAGCTGAGGTTCACCGCGGCCGGCAACCGGATCGTGATGTACCGCGGCTGGATCGCCGTGCCGCCGGTGATCTCGGCGTCGGTGCTCCACCCGGTGCCCTGGGCGCCGTCGATCGCCGCCGCCGGGCCGCAGCCGATGCCGCTGTTGTCCTCGCCGCTGAAGCCGGCGATCTGCGCGCCGCCCGGGGACGCCGCCCAGTCGTGGCGGACGGTCCAGTCGACGACGACCGGTTTGCGGGTCACGGTGACCGTCTTGACCTGGCTCTCGAACCCGGCGCCACCGGCCGCCACCTTCGGGTACGTGCCGACGAAGATGTTCCCGATCCGGTAGTGACCACCGGCGTCGGTGACCGCGGCGTACGACCCGGCGAATCCGGAGCTGTGGCCGCCGAAGGTGACCGCGACCCCGGCTGCCGGCTGCCCGGTGTCCCGGTCGGCGACGGTTCCGGAGACCGATCCCTTGGCCGATCCGGGCGCCGGCGGCAGCGAGAAGTCCTCGACCGGCGCGGTGTCGGTGCCGTCGACCGTGGCGGCGAAGAATCCCATGCCGCGGTGGGCGAAGACCTTCCAGATGTCGCGTTGGTGCCGGCCGCCGGCGTCGACCCGGTCGGCCATCAGGATCGCGTTGCGCATGTCCAGGTACGACGGGTCGGCGGGGGAAAGCTCCATCGCCCGGGTCACCAGCGACTCAGTTGATTTCGTGCCCAGCGCCGCCCGCAGATCCCACAGCGTCTCCGCCCAGATCTCGCCGTCGGCGTGCACCTCGGGACCCCGACGGGAGATCCGGCCGAAATCGCCGTACGTGTAGCCGCCGGGACCCGCGGTCGGCGTGCCCGGGCACACCGTGGCCGCGGCGCCGACCGGGCAGTCCAGCGGCTGGGTGCGGATGGTGTTCGCCCCGGCCGTGGAGTACTCGAAGATCACCAGCTCGCCCGGCTTGGCGGTGTCCTTCTCCAGCCCGGCGCTCTGCAGGTAGTCGTAGGCGTACCAGTCGCTCCACGCCTCACCCATGGCCCCGGACTGCGGACCGGTGAGGGTGGACACTCCAGCCGCGTCGACGACGAGACGGTTGGACAGCCCGTGCGTGTACTCGTGGTAGACCGAGGACGCCTCGTTGCCGACGTCGGAGGGCACGTACGGGTCGTCCGCCGTCGGTGTTTCCGGCGCCGGCTGCAGGTACATCTGCATCGTCGGCGAGGTGCCGTCCGGCGGCGTGTCCATGTTGGCGTTGTCGACGTGGTTGCTGTCCGGGAACCCGTCGGCGGTGTTCGCCCCGTCCAGGTCGTTGACCTGCACGGGATCGCCGTCCCGGGTCTCGAAGTTGCCCGCGGCGCGGGTGAAGCCGATCGGCGCGGCCTGCAGGTGGTCGTGGAACACCGAGGTGAAGTACAGCAGCTGGGTGGCGTCCATCGCGCGGTTCGCCTGCCACGAGAACGGCGTGAAGGGGTCCCAGGTGCACTTGTACTGCGCCGAGCACAGGTCGCCGGAGAACTCCTTCAACGGATAGGTGAAGTGCCCGGGCGAACTCGGCCCGACCTCCTCGCCCGCGTCCGCGACGTTGTTGTCGTTCAGGTCGGAGAACACGTGCGAGGAGTTGCCGGTGAGGTTCTTCGCGAACGGGGTCACCCACTTGCCCAGCGAGACGCGCCGCTGCTGCCCGCCCGCGGGCGCGCCGGGATAGTTGTCCCAGACCAGCGCGTCGGGGTCCTTCTCGCTGTTGGTCAGGCTTTGCCGGTACAGGATGCGGCCGGTCTGCGCGTCGACGACGTGCAGGTACCCGGACTGCATGGTCAAAGTCTGATACCCCAGCCGTACGCCCGCCACGGTCGGGAAGGCGACCAGCCGGGCCGTGTCGCGGGTGGTCGAGCGGGTCTCGCGCGCGTCTCGCCGGGCCTTGTCCAGCGCCTGCGGTCCGGTGAGTCTCGCTCCGGCCAGCCCGGCCGGGAGCTGCCGCACCGGTGAGCCGGTCATCTGGATCAGTGCGCCGTTGCGGGCCACGTCGGCCCGGATCCCGTTGCCGAACACCGGCACCGAGCCGACCTGCTGCAGGAAGCTCAGGTGGTGGGTGCCGTCGATGTCGGTGTAGTCGCGGCCCTGCTTCAGCGTCGCCGGGTCGACCCCGAACAGGTCGGCGTGCGCCCTGAGGTATTTGCGGGCGACCTGCGCCGCGGGCTTCCGGGACGGTCCGGTGAGGAAGCCGTCCAGCCGTGCGACCTGCCGCGGCGTACCGGTCAGCGGGTCGAGGTCCACGATGCCGAGTTCGCCGAGCTGGGAGCGCATCGTGCTGACCGCCGCCGACGGCTTGGCCGCGAGCGTGGTCGCCCGGGTCGCGAGCAGGCCGGCGACCGCCGGGTCGTGCCGCGCGTCGTAGTTCGCCGGCGCGGAGGTGGAGGCCGCCGCGCGGGCCGAGTGCTGTGCCGTTGGAGCGAGGGCCGGAGCCGCCGTGGCCGGGGCACTCAGCGCGGCCGGCACGACACCGACGGCGATGGCCGCTCCTCCGGCGACGAGGGTACGTCTCAGGTTCGTCTTCACCCGGCCAGCTTGGCAAAGGAATCGAGGAGTATCAACGCCCTTGTCGTCGGTCCTCGGCGAACGAGAGGCTCGACCGGGCGCGGCC
Organism: uncultured Actinoplanes sp.; assembly: GCA_964236515.1. GTDB lineage: Bacteria > Actinomycetota > Actinomycetes > Mycobacteriales > Micromonosporaceae > Actinoplanes. The sequence goes on along the minus strand of CAXSDA010000009.1, from coordinate 30,391 downwards.
GGTCAGGCGCGTGCTCGGGCCTGATCCAGGAGCCACGGCAGGTGACCCTGGCCCTGTCGTCCGTCTCCCATCAGCGTCAGGACCACGGTGGCGTCGCCGCTCCGGAAGGCGGCCCGTTCGCCGTTCACGAAGGCGCCGCCGGGAAATCCGGGCAGCTCCCGGCCGCGGCTGTTGGCCCGCCACGCCACCCGGCCGGGCAGCCCGGACACGGTCTGCACCAGCAGCAACGCGCGGCCCCCGCCGACCGGAGTGAACTGCAGGCCCAGCGGCAGCGGTTCGGCGACCACCGGCCGGCCGACGACCCGGGCGACCTCGTCCGCGGTGAACAGTCCGGTCGGCGTGGACAGGCAGGTCGGGGTGGACAGGCCGGTCGGGGTGGACAGGCCGGTCGGGGTGGACAGGCCGGTCGGGGTGACCACGGGCGCGGCCGGGTTGAGCATTCGCAGCGCCAGATTGCCGGTGTCGTCGGCGGTGACGGTCTCGACGAGTTCGCGGGACCGTCCGGCGCCGACCGGCGTCACCTCACCGATCCGCCGCGACCACGGCCGTACGACGATGGTCACGGTGTCGCCGTCGTGGACGCGGCCGCCGAACTCGCTCGGCAGGCCCCAGGCGACGGTGCGGTCACTCGTGCCGTCATCGATCGCCAGGTAGTCCAGCCAGGGTACGGCCGGCTGGTCCTCGCCGCCCTTGGTCGACTCCCAGGTCTCGTGCCAGAGCACCTCGCCGGTGACGGTCCGCGTGGTCGCCAGGTCGAGGACCGCCCGGACGAGCACGTACGCACCGAGGATCAGCAGCAGGAAGCCGGGGATGGCGAACCGGTGGCCCGGCCCGAAGAGCTTCACCAGAATCCCGCCGGCCACCGCGTACGCCCCGCCGCGCAGCAGCAGCCGCGGGATCGGGCGGCCGTAGCGCGGCCAGAACTTCGGGTAGCGCACCCGCACCCGGTGCCAGGTACCGCCGAACGACGACCAGACCAGTCGGCGGTTGCCCATCTCCAGGTCGAGCACTGCGCTGGCCAGCCGGGTGACCCCGACCGCGGCGCCGTACCCGAGATAGCGGTCCCAGACCGCGACCGCGGCCGGCGGCAACTCGGCGAACTGCTCGTGGCCGCGCAGCCAGTCCCGGACGCCGAGCCAGCGGCTCGCGACCGCCCGCCCGGCCGGGGTGTCCCGCTCGCCCAGCGGCCGTCCGCCCACCGCGCTCAGGATTCCGAAGACGAGGATGCCGGCGCCGAACCCCGGCCGGTCGTCCTCGGCCCTGCCGATCCCGTAGTGCACCGCGGCCAGGCCCACCGCCAGCCCGGCGAGCGCGGCCACCACGGTCAGCAGGGTGACGACGGCCGGGCCGAGCCGGCGCCGGGACAGCCCGGCGGTCCGGGCCTCGGCGATCACCGAGGCCCGCAGGCGCTTGTTCCACGACCGGGACTGGCCCTCGTTGCGGAAGGTCAGGGCCGAGATGGGCACCACCCCGTCGACCGCGAGGCCGCGGACCCGTTCCAGCACCTGCCGTTCGTACGGCCTCAGCCCGCTCGCGTCCGGTGGGTTCGCGACGGAGTGAACAGTGGTCTGCATCGGGTCGCTGCCCGGCTGGCGCAACTCGAAGAACCTGCGCGCGGCCAGATCGAGCAGTGTGGACTCGGCCGCGTCCTCGGTCAGCGTCCACCGGTTCACCAGCAGGCTGACCAGGGCCGGCGACTCGGCCCCGAGTTCCATCGTGGCCGGCGCGGCCGCCGGCACGGACGGGCGGGTCAGCAGCCGGCAGACGGCGTAGACCAGCACCCAGAAGCCGACCGCGGCGGCCGCCACGACAAGGTCGATCATCGGTCGCGGGCCGGGTCAGAAACGGACCTGGACCGGACCGCGCTCGCCGCCCGCGGTCTGGAAGAAGTCCCTCGTCCGGAAACCGCCGACGCCCGCGATGAGATTGGCCGGCAGCGTCTGCACGGTGGTGTTGAAGGACTGCACCGCACTGTTGAAGAACTGCCGCGCGTACGCGATCTTGTCCTCGGTGCCGGCCAGTTCGGCCTGCAGCGCGGCGAAGTTCTGGTTCGCCTTCAGATCCGGGTACGCCTCGGCCAGCGCGAATAACCGGCCCAGCGTCTGGGTCAGCATGTTCTCCGCCTCGGCCCGGTCGGCCAGACCCGGGCTCTGCGCCGCCGCGATCGCGTTGCCGCGGGCCGACACCACCGCCTCCAGGGTGCCGCGCTCGTGCGCCGCGTACCCCTTGACCGTCTCGACCAGGTTGGGGATCAGGTCGTACCGGCGCTTGAGTTGCACGTCGATCTGCGCCCACGAGGCGTCGACCTGATTGCGCAGGCGCACCAGCCGGTTGTAGGTGACCGCCGCCCAGACGATCACCACCACCACGGCCAGACACACCAGTCCACCGGCGACCGCGATCGCCGCACCACCGCTCATGATTTCTCCGCCCGGGATCTCGTACCTGCAAGATAGTGGGGCGTCACAAGCCGCGCCCCCGCCGTTCGTCGCCGATCGGGCGGACGTTCGGCCGCTCAGCGCCGGACTGTACGCGCGAGGGTCAATCGGGTCCGTGGCGGGAAGGCCACTGATTCCCGGCGAGGTGCTCGGCGTCACCGGGGGCCGGCCGCTGTCCTGACATAGGCCGCCCGGTACGCCTGGGCCGGTCCGGGAGGCCGTCGCGCGCGTGGGCTGGGGCGAAGCCGACTCGAGCCGGAACCGGGCGGATCCACGGCACGTTATGCGGGACGGCCGGCCGGGTATCCATGCGTGCGTGACGGATCGGCGTTTCGGACGGTCGGTGCGGGTGGCCTGGCGGCGCCTGCGCCGCCGAGTCGGCTGGCTCGATCACCTGATCCGGGCCGGGCTGCGATACGACGAGGCCGACGGTGGCCGGCTCGCCGCCGCGGTGACGTACTACTCGTTCTTCGCGACGTTCTCGCTGGGGCTGCTGGCCTTCGCGGTCTTCGGGTTCGTGCTGGACAACCCGGCGGTGCTCCGTTCGGTGCAGCGGTACGCCGTGGAGAACCTGCCCAACATCGACGTGCAGGCACTGCGCGACGCGCGCAACACCGCCGGGGCCATAGCGTTCGTCGGCGTGCCGATCACCGGATGGTTCTGGGCCGACGTGCTGCGCTCGTCGATCCGCAAGATCTGGCAGCTGCCCGAATATCCCGGCAACCTCGTCGTCCGTGTGCTCGTCGATCTTCTCGTCCTGGCCGGATTGGGTGTCCTGCTGGCCGCTTCACTCTCGGTCGCGTTCGTGACCAATGCGGCCGCGAACCGGGTGGTGGACGGGATGGACACCGGCGGCGCCGTGTTGCGCTGGGTGCCGGCCACGGTCGGGCTTCTGCTCGGCATCGGGGTGAACACGGTGCTGGCCGGGGGCATGCTCACGGGACTGCCGCGCGTACGGATGCCGCTGCGCCGGCTCCTGGGACCGGCGCTGCTGGTCGCGGTCGGTCTGGAACTGCTCAAGACTCTCGGCCGGGTGTACGTGCAGCACACCGAGGCCAATCCCACCTACCGCCTCGTCGCCGGCTCGGTCGGACTGCTGGTCTTCCTCAACGCGGTCAACCAGCTGGTCCTCTTCGCCGCCGCGCTCACGGCGACCAGCACGGCCGGTCAGCCGGCCGACCTCGCCGCCGCCGCCGAAGCCGAAGCCGAAGCCGAAGCCGAAGCCGAAGCCGACGACGGCGACGGCGACGGCGGCGGGAACCCGGACCGCACGGTCAGTGGTTCGCCAACTCTCCCCACGCGTGCCAGCGATCGATCTCGACCTGCGCACTGACCCGGGGCCGGACGCGGTCCGGGTAGTCCTGACCGATGTAGTGCCGGGCCAGCCGGTCGATGTCGCGGAGCCCCTCGTCGTCGACGATCGACACCACGCGGCCCTGCACGCTCACGTGGGTGCCCCAGTTCGCCTCCGACAGAGCGGTCAGCGACACCCGCGGGTCGGTACGCATGTGTTTGAGGCGCACCCGTTCGGCGTCGAGCCCCAGCAGCACGGTGCCGGTGTCCTCGAGCAGGTACCAGGTGGCGACGGTGACGGGCCGGCCGTCGGCCGCCACGGTCGCCATGACGGCCGGGTTCGGCCGCCGCAGGAATTCCCGGATGTGGTCCGGTAACGGTGTTGATGGCATGCCCACAGGCTATGCGTCAGCGCCGTCCGACGAGGTCGCCGACCTCGGTGCGGGAGGAGACGCCGAGCTTGCGCAGGATGTTCGAGACGTGGACGGCGGCCGTCTTGGGCGAGATGTAGAGGCGCCGGGCCAGCTCCGCGTTGGTCAGCCCGTCACTGATCAGTACGGCCACCTCCCGCTCGCGGGGCGTCAGGGCGGCCGGCCCGGTGACCGCGGGCGCCGCGTCGGCCGGCGCCATCCCCAGCTGGGCGCGGAGCTGGGTGAGCTGGGCCACCCGCCAGCCCCGCCAGTCCGCGAGCAGGGGCGCGGCCGCCTCCGCCTGCGCGGTGGCCTCCTCGCGCCGGTCGGCCGCCAGCAGGCAGCGGGCGGCGCCTACGCGTACGGTGCCGCGGGCCGCCGGAGGCAGGATGTGCGCCTCGACGACGGCCAGGTAGCCGGTCAGCGCCTCGGCGAGCCGGCCGTGCGCCTCCGCGAGCTGGGCGTCGACGAGCGTCCGGTAGGCGTTCCACACGTCCTCGTCGAGCAACACGGCGGCCAGCCGGTCGAGCCGCGGCAACGGCAGGCCGATCTCCAGCGCGGCGGAGATCAGGTCGTGGGCCTGTTCGCCGCTACGCCACGTCTGCCCGTCGAGGGCCGCGACGAACTCGTCCGACGTGGACTCGGCCCGGGCGAGGTCGCCGCGCCGGCAGGCGAGATTGAACGCGAGGCCGGGGATGGTGGTCGGCGGGTTGTTGGGCACCGCCGTCAGGTCGGTGATGAGCTGCCCGACCCGGTCGAGCTCGCCGTCCTCCAGATAGAGCCCGGCGAGGAAGACCCCGTGATAGTCGGCCCAACGGCCCCGGCGCCGGTAGCTGAGGTCCTGCTGACGTCCTTCCTCCAGCGCCGCGATCGCCGCCGGGAGGTCGCCGGCCCGAACCGCCAGCCGGGCCCGGCCCTGGAAGTGGGTGGCCACCGCGATCGACTCGAAGCCGGCCCGCTCGGCGTCGACCCGCATCCGTTCCAGGGTTTCGGCGTGCTCGGCCGGCGACGCGGGCGGCTCGCCCTGCACCAGCATGTCGAGGGCACGGGCGGCCAGGACCCACTCGCCCGCCTTCTCGGCCTCGTCGACGAGGGCGGACAGGATCCGGCGGCCCTCGGCGGCGGTCTGCGGGCGCTCGGTGAGCGTCGAGCCCTTCTCGACCAGTGCGGCCAGGCGTACGGCCGGCAGGTCGAACTCGTCGGCCAGAGCGAGCGCCCGGTCGGACCAGAGCAACGCGGCGTCGACGTCGTCCCGGAGATACGCCGACTGCGCGATCGCGGTCATCGCCCGGGCCTGACCGGCGCCGGGCGGAAGCTGCGCGATCAGGGTCTCGATGTCGTGCGTCAGCGCCCGCATCTCGGCGGTCTCGCGGGACTCCCAGGCGATCCGGACCAGGAAGTACAGCGATTCGGCCCGGTCGGTCGCGGTGCTCGCGAGGTCCCGCCAGCGCCGTCCGTACCGCAGGGCATCGTCCAGCAGCCCGGCCAGCCATGCCGCCCGTCCCGCGGCGGCGAGCAGCTCGGTGTCGTCGGGCACCTCGTCCAGGCCCATCTCCGCCAGCTGCAGAGCCTGGTAGGCGGAGCCGATGGAGAGGTACAGCGCCGCACCGCGGCGGGCCGCGGCGATCATGTCGTCGTACCGGCCGGCGCCGCCGGCGTGATGCGCCACCATCGCCGGGTCGGAGGCGCCGCTGCCGAGCAGAACCTCCAGTGCCGCCTCGTGCAGCCGCCGGCGCTGCCGCCCGAGCATCTGGTCGGCGATCGCCTCCCGTACCAGCGCGTGCCGGAACGCGAACTCGTCCTCGCCCGTCTCGACCAGGACGCCCCGGGTGACCAGCGCGCGCAGCACGCCGATGAGTTCGTCCTCGCCCACACCGGTCACGCCGGCCAGAAGGTCGAACGGGATGCGGTGGCCGAGAACGGCCGCCGCCTCGACGATCCGGTGGTCGACCGGATCGAGGTCGTCGACCTGGCGGCGCAACACGTCGGCCAGGCTCCACGGCAGCGGCTGCTCGACCAGCGCTTCCACGTCGTACCCGGGAAGCGCGCGCAGCAGCTCCTCCAGGAAGAACGGGTTCCCGCCGGTGCGATGGTGCAGCGCGGTCGCGGCGCGCAGGGGCGCCGGGGCGCCGGTGGCCGCGGCCAGCAACGCCGCGGTCTGGGTGGGGGTGAGACGATCCAGCCGTACGTGCGTCACGGTGTGCCGGCGTTCCATCCGGGCCAGCAGGCCGGACACCGGCTGGCGGCGGGTCACCTCGTCCGGCCGGTAGGTTCCGATCAGCAGCCGCGGTCCGTGCTGATCGGCGAGACGTTCGAACAGCGCCGCGCTCTCCGAGTCGGCCCAGTGCAGGTCCTCGAAGACGATGACCGCGGGGGAGTCGCCGATCAGGTCGGCCAGGAGGGCGAGACCGGTGTGCAGACGCTCGACCGGACTGCGCCGCGCGTCGGCCACGGCCGCCAGCTGTTCCTCGTCGACGTCCGGGCGGTCGTCGATGGCGTCCAGGAGCACTTCGTACGGCCGGGACAGCGACCCGGGCTCGGCGTGGCCGACCAGCACCACGGTCTCCGCCGGCACGGCCGCCAGCAACTCGTGCACCAGCCGGGTCTTCCCGATGCCGGGCTCGCCCGCGATGAGGGCCACCGCGTGCTCACGCGCGGAAGCGAGCTGCACCAACCGGCGCAGCTCGCTCTCCCGCCCGATCATCACCGGGCTGGCACCGCCGCGGAGGGGTCGCACGACGCCAGGATACCGGTGGGCTGTCCGCGCACCGCCGACGTTTTCCGGGCGCGGCGGGCCTTGCGGGCCAGCCGCGCGCCGGCCAGCAGGTGCGCCTTGTCGGCCTCCGCGATCAGCTCGCGCCGACGGTCGTTCGCCAGAGCCATCATCAGGTCCGGATGCATCAACATGACTTGTCTCCTCATTCGTTGTCGATGCATCCATCGTCGGTCGGCGAGGCAGCGGTCACATCGGTACCGTTCACCTATCTTCGCTGGTCAGGCGCAATAGGACGGGTGCCCGAGGCGCCTAGGCATACCTAGGCCGGGCCGCGCCGCCCGGAATGCCGAGTGCGCTCGATCTTCGTGACGAGGTCGCCGAGCGCGCCCCGCGCGGCTCCGAGGCAGGCCTCGCGGAGCTCGTCGCGGGTGAAGGCGCCATCGGTGAGCCAGTCCACGACCAGGACCCGGACGAACATCAGCCAGCTGGTCAGTACGGCCGACAGCAGCGCGCGGTCGTGACCCGCCAGCCCGCTGATGCTGATCATCCGGCTCCGCAGCTCGGCGAGCTCGCCGACGACGATGGCCTGGATGACAGGGTCGCCGGCGAGTGTCCGGTTGGCGGCGAGCACGGCACCGGGATTGGCCGCGAAGTAGGCGATGTGCGTGTCGAGGCCCGCGGTCAGCTGGTCCATGAACGGGGTCTGATGGTCCAGCTCGGTCGCGGCCAGCAACCCGTCGGACGCGTGCCGGTAGACCGCGGCGAACAGGTCCTGTTTTTTGGGGAAGTGCCGGTACAGCAGGGCGCGCGAGATGCCGGCGTGGGCGGCGATCTCGTCCATGAGAACCGACTCGTACGGCCGGGAGGCGAAGAAGACGGCGCCGGCGTCGATGAGCAGCTGGCGCCGCTCGTCCGGGCCGAGTCGTCGGCGGGTGCTCACGTCTCCGATACTAGTTGACGTCAGTCTACTTGTGGTCGTAGCGTCTTAGTAGGCACGTGTCTACTAAAGGAAGGCGCCGACATGACCCGGTTGCTCAAGTGGCTCGCTGTCGCAATGGGCTTGGCCTGCGCCGCCATCGGGCTCTACCACGTCGTGCTGGGGATCGGTTCGGTGCCGGGCGAAGGCCGCGCCGACACGTTGGCGGGAGTGACCACGGACAGCCGGGAACGCTTCTACAACGCCATCTTCTTCGGGTACGGCATGGCCTGGATCTGGGCCGCGCGGCAGCCCGTGCTCTTCCCCCGGCTGGTGCGGTGGCTGGCCGCGTTCATGTTTCTCGGTGGGATCGGCCGGATCGTCTCGTTGGTCCAGTATGGACGGCCACACTGGTTCCAGCTCGTGCTGACCGCGATCGAACTGGTGCTGCCGCCGTTGTACATCGGGCTCGCGATCCTGGTCGATCGCCAAGGCACTACCGGGAGTCGACGCCCACCAGCATCGCTACCAGGGCGGCCACGGCCGTGGCGGCTCGCACCCGGTCGGCGCGGAGCAGACGCCTGATGACGGCGCTGTTGTGGCCACCGCCGAGGCGGCCGTGGGCCGGAGCGGCGACGATCGCGGTGACCAGCACGGCCACCGCGATCGCCGACAGGGCAACCACTTCCCAGCCGTACGGCCCGGACAGCAGAACCCACCCGCCGGTCGCCGCCAGGCCCCCGTAGACCACTGCCACCAGAGGCGTGATGGCGCGGGAGTGGGCGAGATGCGCCTCCACCCATTGCCCCGGCGGCACCCGGGGCAGCGCGGGATAGACCAGCGTGGTCACGGTCAACTGGAAGCCGGCGTGGACGGCCGTCGCAGCCAGCAGGGCGGTGGACGGGGTCACCGGATGCCGCTGCGGGTGAAGCCCTGCACGAAGTAGCGCTGGAAGACCAGGAACAGCACGATCATCGGGGTCACGTTGAGCAGCGCGAACGCCATGGTGCCGCCGTAGTCGGAGCCGAACTGCCCCTGCAGGTAGAGGAGGCCGATGGGCAGCGTGAACAGGCGGTTGTCCTTCAACGCGATCAGCGGCCAGGCGAAGTCGTTCCAGCTGCCGAGCAGGCTCATGAAGAACAGTACGGCCAACAGCGGCCGGGACAGCGGAAGCACGATCCGGGTGAAGACCCGGACCTGCCCGGCGCCGTCGATCCGGGCGGCCTCGATCAGGTCGCGCGGGATGCCCAGGATGAACTGCCGCGCCAGGAAGAGGCCGAACGCCGAGGCTGCCGTGGGCAGGATGACGGCCCAGTACGTCCCGTAGAGGCCGGTCCGGGTGATGATTTTGAACAGCGGCACCATGATGACCTGGACCGGCAGCGTCAGCGTGGCCAGGGCGAGCAGGAACAGCGTGGTGGAGCCTCGGAAACGCAACTGGGCGAAGGCGTACCCGGCCATCAGGTTGACCGTGACGGTGAGCAGCGACGTCACCAGCGCGATGGCGACCGAATTGCCCAGCCAGGTCAGCGCCGGGAAGGCGGACAGGACGCGCTCGAAATTGTCCAGCGTCAACGAGCGCGGCCACAGCCGCAGACCGCCGCCGAGCAGTTCGGCGCGGGACGACAGCGCCACCACGACCATCCAGTAGAGCGGGAAGACGATGACGGCACTGACGGCCACGGCTGCGATCAGGCGCACCATCCGCACGAGCGAGTTCCCTTTCATTCGGTCAGGTCCCGGGTCCGGCTCATCCACCAGCGCAGCGCGGTGAACGTCATCGCCATCAGCAGCAGCACGACGCCGATCGCCGCCGCGTAACCCTGGTCGCGGGTGACGAATCCGGTGTCGTACGCGTACGTCACGAGAACCGACGTGGCGTTCTGCGGTCCGCCGCCGGTCAGCACGAAGATGATGTCGAACACCTGGAACGAATAGATCACGTTCAGGATCAGCAGGAAGAACGACGACGGTCCGACCAGCGGCACGGTGATGAACCGCAACCGGGCCCACCCGCCGGCGCCGTCGAGCCGGGCCGCCTCGTACAACTGCGGGTTGACGGCCTGCAGACCGGCCAGATAGATGAGCATGTTGAATCCGGCCCGCCACCACAGGGTGACCAGGACGACCGACGCGAACGCCGCCGTCCGCCCGGACTGCCACGGCACGGCCGGCAGGCCGATGGACAGCAACAGCTTGTCGAGGATTCCGCTGTTCTCGTCGAAGACCAGCACGCCGAGCAGCGCCGTGGCCACTCCGGACACCGCCATCGGCATGATGAGGATCGACCGGAAGAGCCCGCGGGCGGGCAGCACCGAGTTCAGCAGCAGCGCCGCGCCCAGCCCCAGCGCCATCGACAACGGGGTGACGATGACGGTGAAGAGCAGCGTGTTGACGACGGAATGCCAGAACAACGGATCGCCGAAGAGCCGCGTGTAGTTGCCGAGTCCGATGAACGTGCCTGCGCCGAATCCGTTCGTACGCTCCAGGCTGATCCAGATCGCGCCGACCAGCGGGACGAACACGAACACGCCCAGCAGCAATATGTTCGGGGTCAGAAAGGCGTACGCCGTGAGGGATTCGCGAGCGGCCCGCCCGGAACGTCGGACCGGTGCCGGCTCGGGCGTGGCCGAGCCGGTCGCCGGTGCCTCGGTGACGTCCGGACGACCTCCGATCATTTGCCCCCCGTGGCCGCGGCGATCCCGGTGGTCATGCCCGTGAGGGTGGTCGCCGTGGGACGCCCGCCGACGAAGGCCTGCTCGAGTTGGTCCTTGAGCACGGTGATGATCTTCGACATGGACGGGGAGGCGACCTGGCCGGAGTCGGCCGCGCGTACGGTCGCGGCCTGCCCGATGAACACCGGCGACAACTCCGGGCGGACCGCGAACTTGATTCCGCTCGCGACCAGGTCCTGCCGGGTGGGCAGAAGCGATGCGCCGGCGCAGAAGCCCCGCATCGACTCCTGCTGGGTCATGAAGTCGAGGAACTTGGCGGCCAGATCGGGCTTCTTCGTGCCGGCCGTGGCCACCAGCGCGTTGCCACCGAAGTCGCCGGCCCCTCGGACGTCCCGCGGCGCGAATGTCGCGCCCCACTCGAAGCCGAGGGATTTCGACGCGTCCGGGATCTGGAAGGCTCCGCCGAACACCATCGCCGTGGCCTGTGAATACCACTGGTCGGCGGCGTACGTGGTGGACTTCACCGAGTTGTTCGGCGGGACGAACTTACGGGCGAAGAAGCTCTTGGAGAAGTCGACGGCCGCCCTGCCCGCCGCCGAGTTGATGGCCGGGGTCGTCAGGTCGTCGGCCAGGAACCGCCCGTCGGCCTGGAACAGCAGGCTGAGCCACCGGGTCACGCCGTTGCCCTGCCAGTTGTACGCGAACGGGAACTTGGCCGCCGGTAGCGTTGCCCGCAGTTTCTGGGCGACGGCGGTGAATTCGTCCCACGTCCACGCCTGCGCCGGTGAGGTCGGGACGCTGGTGATGCCCGCAGCGGTCATGGCGGCCTTGTTGTAGTAGATGGCCGACGTGTCGGTGTGGTGCGGCACACCGAACGGTTTGCCGTTGTTCTGCACCGCCCGCCACGCCGCGGGGGTGAACCGGCCGCCGAACGTGCTGTCCACGTGACCGGTCAGGTCCAGCAGTTGCCCGCGCCCCGCGTAGCTGCCGAACGTGTAGTACGGCACGCGGAAGATGTCCGGCGCGCGGCCCGCCTGGATCTGGGCGTCGATGTTGGTGAACATCTGCTCGTACGGAACGGCGTTCAGCGACACCTTGACCTTCGGCTCGGCCTTGGTGAATCCGGCGATCGCCTTCCGGAACCCGGCAAGTTCGCTGTCGGTGCCCCACGTGGTGAAGGTCAACGTGTCACTGCCGGCGTCCGCCGACGAATCCGAACCGGTGAAGCCGCACCCGGCTACGACGATCGGCGCGGCGGCGGCGCCGGCGGCACCCAGGAACTGGCGTCTGGTGAATCCCACTTGGTACACACTCCTGCTGTCGGCATGGTCGCCCCCTACCTGGGCTTGGAAGGCGTCGCCCCACCGCGCGCCATCGCCCGACTGCCCCGCCTCCGGCACAGCACTCCCGGAACCGCTGACGATCATTGTCACGATTCTGAAATACTCTCATCTACCCATAAATCAGGCAGGATCTTGAGTTCGGTCCTACGATTGAGGATCACATTGGACGGTGTGGATCTTCCCGTCGAGGGCCGGGCGCTGAGCCGGCTGCGCGCCGACGTGGGGATGGTCTTCCAGTCCTTCAACCTGTTCGGGCACCGTACGGTGCTGGACAACGTGACCCTCGGCCCGCTTAAGGCGCGCGGGCGGCCGCGCGCGGAGGCCGAGCGGCGGGCCCGGGAACTGCTCGAGCGCGTCGGTGTGGCCGATCAGGCCGGTAAGCCTCCGGCCCAGCTGCTGAACCAGGGCAAGACGCTGGCCCAGTACACCCAGGCGCTGGTCCAGACGTACCTGGTGGTGGCGGTCATCTACGTGATCCTGAACGGCCTGCTGTCCCGCTTGGCGGCCGTGCTCGAGCAACGCCAGCGCCGCCAGGGCACCGCTCCGGTGGACACTCAGGACGTGGTCCCGGCGGCCGTCACCTGAACCGTCGGACGTCAGGCCGGCGTGATCTCGAAGGTCGTGGCCAGGGTGGCGGTCGAGTCGCCGCCGACCCAGACGTCGAAGGTCGAGGGATCGCCCACCCAGTCCCGGACCGCGGCGTTCCAGTAGCGTCGTTCGGCCGGCCCGATCGGGAACTCGAGCCGGCGGGACTCGCCGGCCGCCAGGGTGACCCGCCGGAATCCCTTGAGCTCGCGTCCCGGTCGTGACGCCGAACCGTGGCGCTGGTGCAGGTAGAGCTGGACGACCTCGTCGGCCGCCCGGGCCGAGGTGTTGGTGACCCGGACCGAGGCGGTGACGGTTTCCGTGGTGACGGCCGCGGACCGGTCGACGGCCAGATCGCCGTACTCGAAACGGGCGTAGCTGAGCCCGTGCCCGAACGGGAACAGCGGCGTGCTCTCCTCGTCCCAGTACCGCCGGGCCTGGTGCTCGGGTTCGTGGGAGATGGTGTGCGAGTGGACCATCGGGATCTGCCCGGCAGTCCGGGGCCAGGTGAGCGGCAGCTTGCCGCCCGGCGAGACGTCGCCGAACAGCAGGTTGGCCACCGCCGTCCCGCCCTGCGTGCCGGGATACCAGATCTCCAGGATCGCCGGCACGTGCTCGGCGGGCCAGCGCAGGTCGAGTGGGCGCCCGTTCATCACCAGCAGCACCACCGGCGTCCCGGTTTCGGCGACGGCCTGCAGCAGGTCGAGTTGCCGCCCCGGAAGTTCCAGGGACGACCGGGACGCCGCCTCGCCGATCATGTTCTGCCATTCGCCCGCCACCACCACCGCGACGTCGGCGTCGCGGGCGAGGTCGACCGCGCGCCGGAACTCGGCGTCGGGGTCGAAGCCGTCGGGATCCTCCGGCCGGTTCCCGCCGAACATGTCGAACATCGACGGGAAGGTGCGCTGCACGACCGGTACGCCCGGGGCGAAGTCGACCCGCACCCGGTCGCCGGCCCTGGTCCGGATGCCGTCCAGTACGGTCACGGTCTCGTCCAGGTCGAAGTCGAACACCCACGGCCCGATGGTGTCGCGTTTCGAGTCGGCGAGCGGCCCGATGACCGCGATCGAGTTCAGCGCGCCCGGGTCGAGGGGCAGCAGGCCGTCCTCGTTGCGCAGGAGCACCGCCGACCGCTCGGCCGCGATCCGTGCGGCCTCCCGGTGGGCCGGATCGGCGAGTACGGCCCCGGCCTGCTCCTCGTTGGCGTACGGCGCGTCGAACAGGCCCATCCGGAGTTTGGCCTCGAGGATGCGCCGGACGCTGGCTTCGACCGCCTCCGGGTCCGCCGCCCCGGACTCCAGTGCCTCGGGCAGATGGGCGTACGCGGGATCCGCGATCGCCATCTCCATGTCCACGCCGGCGTTGACCGCCCGGGCCCCGGCGTCGGTCAGATCGGCGGCGAAGCCGTGCGTCAGCAGGTTCCGGACGGCGTTGGCGTCACTCACCACGAACCCGCCGAACCCCCACGTGTCCCGCAGCACCTCGGTGAACAACCACCGGTTACCCGTCGCGGGAACGCCGTTGAGGTCCATGTACGCCGTCATCACGTTGCCCGCGCCGGCCTCCACGGCTGCCCGGAACGGGGGCAGGTACACGTTCCACAGCTCGGAGTCGGACAGGTTGACCTCGTCGTAGTCCCGTCCGCCGAGAGCGGCGCCGTACCCCGCGAAGTGCTTCGGACCGGCGATGATGCCGCTGCTCTGGAAACCGCGGACCTGGGCGGCGGCCACCGCCGAGCCGAGGTACGGGTCCTCGCCCGCACCCTCGATGATGCGTCCCCATCGGGGATCGCGGGCGATGTCGACCATCGGGGCGAAGGTCCAGTGGATGCCCACCGCCCGCGCCTCGCGTCCGGCAACCGCCTGACCCCGCTCGATGGTCTCCGGGTCCCAGGAGGCAGCCATCGCGATCGGCACCGGGAAGATGGTCCGCAGTCCGTGGATGACGTCGAAGCCGAACAGCACCGGGATGCTGAGGCGGTTGCCGTCGATGGCGAGCCGCTGCAGGCGGTTGGTCTCGGCCGGATCGGTGACGAACAGCAGCGAACCGGCGCCGCCGTCGCGGAGAGCCGACTCGACCATCTCCGGCTGCCGGGCGACGTCCAGCCCGAGTGCCGGGTCGGCCTCGACGCCGGGCGGCAACCGGAAGTAGAAGAACTGGGTCAACTGGCCGGCCTTCTCGGCCGGGGTCATCGCCGCCAGGAGATCGTCCACCTGCTTGCCGAACTCGTCCACGTCATCCCCGCCGGAGGTCGTTCGCGGTGCGCAGGACCGGTGCGCCGGACAGCGCCTTCTCCAGGCCGGGAACGCGCGTGCGGACCCGGATCGTGGCCGTTTCCCCCGCTGGGAGCGTGATCAGGGCCTCGTCGGCGGTCGCGTCCGCGGCGACCCGATCCACCAGGAGGGTGACGTCGACGGCGAGCGAGCGGGCCGTCACGGTCACGGCGTACCCGTCCTCGACCGCGGACACCTCGACGTCGAGGGGATCCGGGTCCAGGGCCATCTCGATGTCCGGGGAGAACATGTGGACCGACCGAGCCGGACCGAGCTGGGCCACGACGATCTCCGCCGCCGGGTCCCCGGGCGCGCCGACGTCCGGCGGCAGATCGATCGGCTCCGACGTGCGCGGCGCGACCTGGACGGCGATCGTCGCGGTGGCGAGGGGGGTGCCGTCCAACCGCCGGCGGCTGAGCGTGAGGTCGCCCTGCCACGGCTGGTCGGTGTCGTTGAGCACCGCCACCGAAATGTCGTCGCCGGTGGCGAAGACCAGCCGTTGCGGGGTGAACGCGTGCCGGAGGGCATACCACAGCGGCTTGAGCCGTTCCTCGGAGTCGACGGCTGCCCACGAGGTGACCGGCCAGCAGTCATTGAGCTGCCAGACCACGGCTCCGGCGGTACGGGGCCACCAGCGCCGGTAGTGATCGATGGCGTAGGTCACCGCTCGGGCCTGGTTGAGCTGTGTGGCCCAGTGCCAGTCGGCGAAGTCCTCCGGCACCCCGAGATGCGGGGCGAGTCCCCGGTCGAGCTTGCCGTTGCCGTCCACCGCCTTCTGATGAAGCAGGAAGGTCGGATCGTCCTTGGTCAGCGGTTCGCCGCCGGCGGTGTGCACCCAGTCGGTCAGCGTGCGCCACGTGGGCGGCCCCTGGAAGCCGAACTCGGAGACGAACCGCGGGATCTCGGCGCGGTAGGCGGTGTAGTCGATCTGATTCCACACCTCCCACTGGTGATGGCTGCCGTGGTCGGGATCGTTGGGGTGGACGTCCTCGGGGTCGTAGCCGGGGGAGCAGGGGCTGTTCTCGCAGTACGGGCGGGTCGGGTCGAGGTCGGCGACGACGGCGGCGAACAGGTCGTACGCGTAGCGGGCGCCCCAGGTGCGGCCCTCCAGCCGTTCCTTCCAGTGCCAGTCCTCGTGGCCCCACAGGTTCTCGTTGCCGCCGTTGTAGAGCGCCAGGGACGGATGCGCCATCAGCCGGACGACGTTCTCCCGCGCCTCGGCCTCGATCTCCTCCCACAGCGGCGACTCCTCCGGATAGGCCGCGCAGGCCAGCAGGAAGTCCTGCCACACCAGCAGTCCCCGCTCGTCGCAGGCCCGGTAGAAGTCCTCGGTCTCGAAGATGCCGCCGCCCCAGACGCGGACCAGGTTGACGCCGGCCGCGACCGCCTGATCGAGGCGGCGCTCGACCCGTTCGGCGGTGATCCGGGTCAGGAAGTGGTCGTCGGGGATCCAGTTGACGCCCTTGGCGAACACCGGCCGGCCGTTGACCGACAGGGTGAAGGCCGATCCGGCCTCGTCGGGCGAGGTGTCCAGCGACACGGTCCGGAAGCCGATCCGGCGCTCCCACCGGTCGAGCTCCTCGCCGGCCACCGCGACCGTGAGAGTCAGGTCGGCCAGCGGCTGGTCGCCGTAACCGACCGGCCACCAGACGGGGGCGTCGGGCACCTCGACGACGAGCGTGGCCGTCTCGCCGTCCACAGTGGTCTCGACGCGGTGCCCGAGAACCTCGGCGGTCAGGGTCAGCGGCAGATCGTCGAGGCGTTCCAGGTCGATGCGGAGCTCGACCCGGCCCGTACCGGCCCCGTCGACGGTGACCAGCGGGCGCACCCGGTCCAGCCGGGCGGTCCGCCACCGTTCGAGCCGTACCGGCTTCCACAGCCCGGCGGTCCGCAGGTCCGGCCCCCAGTCCCAGCCGAAGCTGCAGGCCATCTTGCGGATGAAGTTGTACGGGGCGGCCGGGAGGGCCCGGACGCGGTCGCCCAGCCGTTCCATCTCCGACTCGGCGTACGCCGTGGCCGATCCGAGGTCGACCTCGAGCTCGAGCGGGCCGCCGCCGAGGTGCGGCGACAGATCGAAGCGGTACGAGCGGTGCATGTTGTACGTACGGCCCAGTTCGACGTCGCCCACCCGTACCGTGCCGACGGTGTCGATGCCGTCGAAGACCAGGTCGATCCGCTCGCCCGCCTCGGCCGGCGCCACCTCCAGCACACTGGAGTAACGCCAGTCGATGCCGTACATCCAGCGCAGCTCCTCCTCGACCGCGTCCAGGAACGGATCGGGGATGACGCCGGCGGCCATCAGGTCGGTGTGCACCGATCCCGGTACCGCGGCCGGAAAACTACCGGGCACCCGCGACGACGCATCGCCGCCGACGGCGCGCACGGTCCATCCACGGTCCAGCTCCCGCCGCTGCATCAGGGCGCCTCGATGGTGTTGTGCAGGTCGCCGAGTTCGAGCGCGGTGTGCAGCTTCGGCACGTCGGCCAGCAGCCGCTTGGTGTATTCGTGCCGCGGGTTGAAGATCACTTCGTCGGTGGTGCCCTCCTCGACCATCAATCCGTTCTCCATCACCAGGATCCGGTCGGCGAGGTAGCAGGCCTGCCCGATGTCGTGGGTGATGAACAGGATCGTCATCCCGAGCTCGTCGCGCAGATCCTTGAGAACGTTCAGGATGTTCACCCGCAGCGAAGCATCCAGCATGGAGGTGGCCTCATCGGCGACGAGCAGTTTCGGCCGCATCATCAGCGCCCGGGCGATCATCACCCGCTGCCGTTGCCCGCCGGAGAGCTGGTGCGGGTAACGGCTCAGGACGCTCAGATCCATGCCGACGTGACCCAGCGACTCCTCGAGGCGCTGGCGGCCGACCTGCCGGCCGACCAGGCGGATGGACCGGTTCAGCAGGGTCTCGACGGTGAAGAACTGGTTGAACGCGGAGAACGGGTCCTGGAAGACCGCCTGGACGTCGCGCCAGTACTCGGTCCGGTCCCGCCCCTTGAGGTGCGTGACGTCCTTGTCCTGGAAGACCAGGCGGCCCGCGGTGACCGGCATCAGGCCGAGCACCATCCGGGCGACGGTGGACTTGCCCGAGCCGCTCTCCCCGACGATGACGGTGACCTGCGCCTGCTCCAGCGCGAACGAGACGTCCTCGACGGCGTGGACGGCCGACTTGCCCCGGCCGAAGGTCTTGGTGAGGTGCTCGGCGGTGTAGACGGCGCTCATCGGTGGGTCACCGCCGGCGCGTCGAACAGCGTACGGTCGAAGCTGCTCATGCCCTCGATCCGGGTCTTGCTGTACTTCGGCTCAGGCGCGAGCACCGAACTCATCAGGGCCTGCGTATAGGGATGTTCGGGCCGGTCCACCATGATCTCGGTCGGTCCTCGCTCCACGATCCGCCCCTCGTACATCACCGCTATCTTGGTCGCGACCGTCCGCAGCACCGGCAGGTCGTGGGTCACGAAGATCACGCCCGCCATGATCTTCTTGTCCAGCATCTCCAGCAACATCTCGATCAGGATCTTCTGTGAGGTGACGTCGAGCGCGGACGTCGGCTCGTCGGCCACCAGCAACCGCGGATTCAGCAGGGTGCTGATGATGGTGACGGTCCGCTGCTTCATACCGCCGGACAACTGATGGGGGTACGCGTCCAGCACGCGCGCCGGCAGGCCCAGGGTGGTGATCCGGTCCCGGGCCCGGTCGAGCGCCTCGTCCCGGGTCACCTTGCGGTCGTGGGACCGCATGACGTCGTACACCAGGTGCCGGACGCGCTTGGTCGGGCTCAGCGAGTTCATCGCGCCCTGCGGCAGCATCGAGACGACCGCGCCCCGCCAGGTACGCGGAATCTTGGCGTCCCCGCCCAGTTCCTGCACCTTGCCGTCGATCTCCAGGGTGCCCTGCTCGACGTGCAGCGGGGGGCGGGCGATGAGCGAGATGATCGAGCCCAGCGTGGTCTTCCCGCTGCCGGACTCGCCGGCCAGGCCGAGCACCTCACCCTCCTCGATCCGCAACGAGACGCCGTCGACGGCCACGACGTCCTTGCCCATCGTGTAGTAGACGCCGCGGATGTCGCGGGCGTCGACCAGGGTGCCCATCAGCGGCGCTCCGTTCCGGCCGACGCGGGGGTCTCCAGCAACCCGGCGGCCCCGACGACCTCGGGCCGGGGCGCCTCGGCCGGAACGGCTTCGTCGTCGCCGCTCTTGGTGGCCTTGCGCGCGGCCCGTCCCCGGCGCAGCCGTGGGTTGAAGACCTCGTTCAGGCTGGACTGCAGCAGCAGCAGCGAGAAGACGATGAGAGTCAGCATCAAGGTCGGCGGGACGAACGCCCACCAGGCCCCGGTGCGGACCGAACCCCAGGCGATCGCCCAGTAGAGCATGGTTCCCAGGCTGGTCGCGTTGGACGGGCCGAGACCGAGCAGGCTCAGCGTCGACTCGAAAAGGATCGCGCCGGACACCTGCAGCACGGCCGCCATGACGACGTACGACAGCAGGTACGGCAGGACGTCTCGCGCCAGGATGGACCAGAACCCGGCGCCGGACAGCCGGGCGACGTCGATGTGCTCCCGGGTCCGGACGCTGCTGGCCTGCGCCCGGACCGCCCGGGCGACCCAGAACCAGGCGGTGAAGCCGATGACCAGGGCCAGCGTGTAGATGTTGCGTTTGGGCAGCGACACCGAGACCAGGATGATCACCACGATGGCCGGGATGGCGAGGCCGACGTTGGTGACCGCGGTAAGCACGTCGTCGATCCAGCCGCCGCGGTAGCCCGACACCAGTCCGATCACCAGGCCGATCACGGTGGCGATGACGCCGGCCAGCAGACCGACGATCAACGAGGTTCTCGTGCCGTAGACCAGGTTGGCGATGACGCTCTGGCCCTCGTTGTCGGTGCCGAGCAGCAGCGTGCCGCAACACCGCGGATGGTCGTACAGGCCGCCGACGGTGGCGCCGGGGTCGGTGTGCACGATGAACGGCCCGAGCAGGCCGGTCAGCACGACGATCACGATCAGGGTCGCTGCGACCCAGAACCGGGCCGGTAGTCCTCGCAGACTCATCAGCGTTCTCCGCTCTGTGCGGCTCGGATCCGCGGATCGATGAAACCGGTGAGCACATCGACGGCGAAGTTGGCGATCAGCACGGCCAGCGTGATCAGCAGTGTGATCGCCTGGATCACGGGATAGTCGTTCTGCCCGATCGCGTTGAACAGCAACGTGCCGAGCCCGGGGTAGGAGAACACCAGTTCGGTGATCAGGCCGCCGCTGATCAGCGCGGCGATCGACAGTCCCAGTCCGGTGAACTGGGGCAACATGGCGTTCCGGAAGATGTAGCGGGTGGTGATGCCGTCCCGCACTCCCAGGCCGCGGTTGTAGTTGACGTAGTCCGAGCCGAGCTCGTACACGGCCATCGACCGCATGCCCACGGCCTGGCCTCCGATGAAGACCAGCACCAGGGACCAGAACGGAAGCCAGAAGTACGTGATGGCGTCACCGAAGAAGGCGCCCGACAACTCCGGTGACAACCCGAACGAGTACGCGCCGCCGACCGGCAGAACGCCCAGTTGCACGGCGACCACGTACAGCAGAATGATCGCGAATGCGAACGGCGGGACGCTGGAGAAGAACAGCGACCCGACGAAGGCGCCGCGGTCGACCCATCCACCGCGGAAGGCCGCGACGGCGCCCAGCACGTTGCCGATGATCCAGCCGACGACGATGGCGGGCAGCTGGATGGCGATGGTCCACGGGAGCGCCTGGCCGATCAGTGAGTTCACCGATGCCGGGTACTGGCCGAACGAGGTGCCGAAGTCACCGCGCAGCACGTGCCCGACGTAGATGAAGAACTGTTGCCACAACGGTTTGTTGAGCCCGAACTCCTCCATGAAGTGCTCATGGACCTGCTTGAGCTGCTCGCCGCCGGTGCCCCCGCCCCGGGCAAGCTGGCCGACGATGGCGTCGACCGGATTGCCCGGGATGAGGCGCGGCAGCAGGAAGTTGAGCACCAGGGCCACGAAGAAGACCACGACGGTCCAGGCCAGTTTGCGGCCGAGATACCTTGCGAGCGCCATCTGTGCCGCCTTCTACGAGCCGACCTTCTTGATCTTGAAAAGCCACTCGATTCCGGCGCCCTGCCACATCGGCGGGGCGTACGCGTTCTCCTCGGTCGGGAAGTTCTCCCAGTTGGTGGTGTTGAATTCGTAGAACTCCAGCGGGCGGTACATCAACGGCACCACGGGGACGTTGGCGCGGTAGATCTTGTCCAGCTGGGCGTAGGCCGCCTTGGCCGAGGCGTCGTCCTTCGCGGCCGCCGCCGTGTCCAGCAACGCGGGCACCTCCGGGTTGACGAACCGGTTGTAGTTCCAGAACGCGGTCTTGCCGGCGGCCGGCACGCCGCGGTTGTCCAGCGCGTCCCGGAACCGGATCCAGGGACTGGCCGGGTTGACGCCGGTGTACGAGTACATCGCGAGGTCGAAGTTGGCGTTCTGCAGCGCGGAGAACATCGTCGGGAATTGCGGGAACTCGGTGGTGATCCCGATTCCGATCTCCTTCGCCGACTTGGCCACGATCTCGCAGGCCGTGTTCCAGTCGGTCCAGCCGGTCGGCGTGATGAGTTTCCAGCCGCCCAGTTTGGTGCCGTCCGGCAGCACGTAGATGCCGTCCGAGCCCTTCTTCGCCTTCAGCTCGTTCTCGAGGATGTCGATCGCCTTGGCCTTGTCGTACTTCCAGCCGTCGGCGGTGACGGTGGCGGCGTCGAAGAACTTCGACTCGTACCCGGTGGGCACGATGAGGCTGGCGTTGGCCGGCTCGGAGTAGTCCGACATCGCGGTCGTGGCGATGTTGGGATAGTTGATGCCGTACGCGATGGCCTGGCGGACCTTGACGTTGTTCAGGCCCTTCTTGCTCATGTTGAAGATGAGCAGCGGCAGGTTCCCCGGCAGGTGGTACGGCTTCTTCTTCATCCAGGTGCTGACCGGTTTGCCGGCCTCCCACATCTTCCAGATCTGGGCGGTGAACTGCTGACTGGCGTCGATGTCGCCGCTCTCCAGCTTGAGGTCGCCGTCGTTGTTGCTCTTGAAGATCGGGTGGTTGATCGTGGTCATCGGTGGAGTGCCGAAGACGGTCTTGCCCCAGTAGGCGTCGTTGCGCTTCAGGTTGACCTGGGTCTGGTCGTACTTGTCCATGAGGAACGGCCCGGACCCGATCGGCTTCAGGTTGGTCTCGGCCGGAATCTTGTCCGGCGAGATCTTGCTGAAGACCGCCTTGGGCACGATCAGGGTCGTGCACAGGAAGTTCTTGACGAAGCCCGGGTTGTACGGCTTGCTCTTCAGCTTGAACTCGACGGTCCGTGCGTCCGGCGCCGTGACCGACTCGATGTAGTCCCACACCGTGGAGAAGTTGACCGAGGCGGTCTTACCCAGCCCGAAGGTGAAGACGACGTCGTCCGCGGTCAGATCGGAGCCGTCGGACCACTTCGTGCCGTCCTGCAACGCCAGCCGCATGGTGCTGTTGTCGGGCTGTTCCACGCCCTTGGCCAGTCCCGGGTGAAGCGAGCCGTCCCGCAGGTCGAACCGCAGCAGGCTCTCGTAGATCAGCTGGCTCTGTCCCTGGGCCGTCGGCCAGTCGGGTGAGGCGGCCAGGGGGTTGAAGCTCTTGGGCGGTCCCCATTGGAACCCGGCGACGAACAACGTCTCGCCGGCGGCGCCCGCCCGGCCCTTCCCGGCGCTGCCGCTCTTGCCGGTCTGCGCGGTGCCACATCCGGCGACGCCGAGCACCGCGCCGCCGACGGCCAGGCCACCCAAGGTGAGGAAACTCCGGCGGCTCGCCAGCCAGGTTTCCGCGTTCTTTATCCGATCAGCATCATTGCCCATCGTGTTCCCCTCTGATGAGTCCGTTCTCAGTGGGCATGTCCTGGACGGAGAGACCGCCCTACCTCCCACCACGTGAGCACAGGACTCTCTCCCAGAGACTTGGGACCAACATCACACCGAATATGTCAGACGTCAAGAGATCGTCACATGGCCATTAATCGATCTTGGCTGGGCGCCGGACCCGATCAGTGGTGCAGATCCTGGACCGCCCGCATCTGATCGGCGAGCGAGTCCATCACGTTCTGAGCCGTCTGCGGCACGTACGGGCCGGCCACCGGCTCGTACCGGTACTGCCAGGTCACGGTGTTGCTGAAGACGAGCACATGGACCGCCAGCTTGGCCCCGCCGTCCCCGGTCAGGACGTACGCCAGCTGAGTGCGGTCGCGCCGGATGCCGTCGAGCACACTCGCGGCGGACGGCTGGGCGCGCACCTCGACCCGTACGCCCCGGCAGTGGTCGAACGCTCCGGCCAGCCGCGCGTACTCCCGGCCGGCGCCGGCGGGATCGGCGAACCGGTAACTGAACAGGGAGACGGCCGACGGACCGAGCGCCCAGAACGTGCCGACCCCGTCGAGTACCCCGGCGGGCGGGCGGTTCAGCACGGTCGCCTCGAACAGCGGCTCGCAGGCGCCCGGGACGACGTCTCCCGGTTGCCGGGCGGCGCGGCCCGGATCGATCACCGAGGCGTCGCTCGTCCCGTCGGAGCGGACCATTCCCGCGTACACCCCCTGCAGCTCGTCGAGGGTGAACGTCGACGGCCCGGCCGGCCACAGGCGCCAGACCGCGAAGCCGGCAACCAGCGCCAGGACGGCCAGGGACAGGGCGATCAGGGCGGGGCGCGACAGCCGGCGCGGCTCGTCGGACCCTGAGGACAGGACATCCGTACGGGGTTCCGGCGTCACGGCGTGGCACCCATGCGGACCTCCGTCGTTGCCGGGGCCGCTTCACGGTGTCACGGGCGTCTACTTCTGACCAGACTCTCGCCTCCGGTTCGTCTTGCCCAAGAATTTCTTGCCTCAGACGTTCTCGCCTCATACGATCGGGTCATGTCTTCGCTCGCCGCGCCGTCTCCGTGGACCCGGCCGCTTCCCGAGGCCCACCCGCCCGCGACCATGACGGTGCATCACCTGCCCACCGGCACGTACGAGACCCGAGCGGCCCTAGCCGTGCGCGGCGGATCATTCCGGGACAAGCGGCAGTTCGCCGCCTCGGCCGTCCTGGTGCAGCACCCGCTCGGGGATCTGTTGATCGACGCCGGCTTCGGGGCCGGCGTCGCCGCCCACATCGCGATGCTTCCCCGGCTGGTTCGCGCCCCCTATCGGCCGGGGCGGACCGTCCGCGAGCAACTCGACGCCGCCGGCTACGACCGGGGCCGGCTGAAGGGCGTCCTTCTCACCCACTCGCACTGGGATCACTCGAGCGGCCTCGACAGTCTGCCCGGCACGCCGATCTGGATGAACGCCGCCGAGCAGCGGTATGCGGCCGGCGATCCGGACGGGAAGGTCTTCCGGCTCGTGTCACAGGGGCACCAGTTCCACGAGTACGGGTTCGAGGACCGCTCGTACCTTGCCTTCCCGTCGAGCTACGACGTGTACGGCGACGGTTCGGTGGTCGTCGTCCTCGCGGGCGGGCACACGACCGGCTCGGTGATCGTCTTCGTGACCGTGCCGGCTGGCCGGCGGTACGCCTTCATCGGCGACCTCACGTGGCAGCTCGACGGCATCCGCCGGCGGGTCGACCGGCCCTGGCTGCTCCGCAAGCTCGCCGACAGCGATCCCGCCCAGGTGCGCCGGGACCTGCTCCGCATGATCGCCCTGGACGACCTGATGCAGATCGTCCCCGCACACGACCTCGGCTCGTACGACGGCATCCCGTTGCTGGCGTCCGAGGTCGCGGAACAGCCCCGATGAGGGCGGCGCCGCCCACCCCCGAAGCGGCCGGACCGTGTCCGGCCGTCGATTCGGAGATCACCTGGCTCCTCCACCGGGCGGCCCAGCGCCTGCGCGGCGCCACCGGCCGGGTGGCCGAGGAGCACGGGCTCTCCCTGCGCGACTACATCGTGCTGAGCGCGCTGTCCAAGACCCCCGGCCTCACGCAGGGCGAGCTGGGCCGGACTCTCGGGCTGGACAAGACCACCCTGATGAGCCAGTTGGATCACCTGGAACGCCGGCACCTCGTCGTCCGCCACAGCGCCCCGCACGACCGCCGCCTGCGTATCCCGGCCATCACCGGGGACGGCGAGGCTCTCCGCGCGACGGTCGCCGACGCCGGGGAAGCGGTCGAGGCCTCGGTCCTGAGCGGCTTCGCGGCGGACGAGGTCCAGGCTTTCCGCCGCATGCTCTTCACCATCATCGGAAACACCGAGGATCGCGGTTCCTGTCTCTGAGTTCCGAGCCGTGATTCCCGCGCCGGCTCATCCGC
Organism: uncultured Actinoplanes sp.; assembly: GCA_964236515.1. Lineage (GTDB taxonomy): Bacteria > Actinomycetota > Actinomycetes > Mycobacteriales > Micromonosporaceae > Actinoplanes. The sequence goes on along the minus strand of CAXSDA010000009.1, from coordinate 5,464 downwards.
GCCCGGCACTGTGACGCTTTCGGCCTCACCAGCTGGATTGACCGGGGCGCATCGGGGCACGCGTTCGGCTTACATCTGACGAGCGTCCGGGAGACGACACCATGGTCCGCTTGATCCGCCGCTTCTTCCTCGCGGCGGTCGCCGTTCCGCTGATTGCCACCGGGATCCGGAAGCCGGTCGACGTATGGAGCTCGGCTACCGGCTCACCCGCCCGTCACCCGGAACTTGTTCGGGGGTGACGGATCGGGCATCTGGGAGAGTGACGGCGAGAAGATCACGGACGCGGCCACCGGCGATGGATCCGATGGCCACCGCAGATGCGTCGATTGCTGACGAGTGACCCGCAAGCCGACGGGTAGTCCGCCGTCGCCTAGAAAGGGGCGTCGCATCATGCGAATCACTCGAATCACCCTGGCCTTCGTCGCCGCGACCGGATTGCTGTTGCTGGCACCGGGTACGGCGGCCTCCGCCGCTCCGTCGAACCAGGACGCCACCTACCTGAAGGCGGCGCACCAGTCCAACCTGGCCGAGATCGCCGGCGGCAAACTGGCCCAGTCGAAGGGAAAGAGCCAGCAGGTCAAGGACCTCGGCGCCCGGTTCGTCGCTGACCACACCAAACTCGACTCCGCACTGCAGAAGACGGCGTCCGGATTGGACGTCAGCCTGCCGTCCAGCCCGAACGCCGAGCAGCGGGCGATCGCGGCCCGTTACCAGGCGGCGTCGGGGAACTCCTTCGACACGCTGTTCATCTCGACTCAGATGGACGCGCACATGAAGGCCATGGCTGCCGGACAAACCGAGATCGCCAAAGGTTCCGACGCGGCGGTCAAGAAGGCCGCGCAGGCCGCCGCTCCGGTCATCGCGTCACACCACAGCGCGCTCGAGGCGGCCGCCCGCGACCTCGGCGTGCCGGACACCATCGGCACCGGCAACGGCGGCCTGGCCGCCCGCTCGGCGATCAGCACGTCCGCCACGGCGATGATCGTCCTGGGGCTGCTGCTGACCGTCGGCGCCGTGCTCTGGATGCGCCGTCGCCGGACCATCCTCGGATGATCCGTCGGCATGCCGGCGGCCGGCTCCTGTCGTGGGCGGTCCTCGTGACCGGCCTCGGTCTGTCGGCCGCCGGCATCGTCACGCTCCACCACCCGGTGGCTCCACCCGATGCGGGCGTGGTTCCGGCCGCCGCACCCGTCGCCTCACCGTCGGCGGCGCCGAGCCCCGGCGCGGCACCGCCGACCCCGTTTCTCGCGGCGCCGGTCAGGGTGACGATCGCCGCGCTGCGGGTCACCGCGCCCGTCGACCCCGTCGGTGTGGCCGCGGGCGGGGCGCTGGTGATACCGGACAGCCCGAGCCGGCTGGGATGGTGGATCGGCTCGGCGGTGCCCGGCGCCGACCGGGGAACCGTGCTGCTGGCCGGGCATGTCGACACGGCGGCGGCGGGCCGTGGCGCCCTGTTCCAACTGGAAACCCTGGCGGTGGGGGCAAAAATCGCCGTGCGGACCAGCGACCAGGAGCTCGCGTACCGGGTGGTGGCTCGGCACAGCTACCCCAAGCAGCGGCTGCCCGCCGACCTTTTCCGTACCGACACCGCGCCGCGTCTGGTGCTGGTGACGTGCGGCGGCGCGTTCAGCCACGGGAGCTACAGCCACAACGTCGTGGTCTACGCCGTACCGATCGCGAACTGATCAGCCGACTCGTAGTTCGTGGACCGCGCAGGTACCGGCCGTCACGGACACCGTCGCACCGCCGGCGGTCGCTGGCCCGAACACGGCCTCTGGGACGAGTAGCGCCGTACGCCGGCACCTCGTCAGGCGGTCGACACCGCCGGGCGGCGGCGCGGGCGCAACCGCCACAGTCGCCCCCAGCCGACGGTGATGATGAGCCACAAGAGGTACGAGAGCGGGGTCCAGGCTCCGCCGCGGGTGTCGGCTGTCCCGTTGGTGAAGGTGTACGTCATGGCGGACTGCAGCCAGCTGACCCCCGGCCAGGCGAAGGTACCGGTGACATGCGGGTCGGCGGCGAGCACGCCGCTCCGGAAGGCGTTGGCGGCCTCGGACAGGACGAAGTTGAGCAGGAGAGGGGTCAGCGCCGCGGCGTAGGCGGCGCCGACCCACGAATGGCGCGGCCGGTCGCCGAACTCGGCCACCAGGTACTGCTCGGCGAGCCGGCGGCTGCCACCGACCCGGCGTAGGGCTTCGGTGGCGCCCACGTCATGGGCCGCCTCCTGCAAATTCGCCCGTACGTCCCGGCGGATGGTGATGCGCTGCGCCCGCGGCAGGTCGTAGAGCTGCTGGTCCAGGCTCCAGACGAGGCGTTCGATGCGCAGCCGGTCGACCCCGTTGACGGTGTGGGACATGTCAGTTTCCTTCCTCGGGCGGTAGGGGCCGGGACAGCACGGCGTCGACGGCGGCGATGTGCCGCGCCCAGGAGGCAGTCCCTCCTTCGAGAGCGCCGTGCCCGGCGCGGGTCAGGCGGTAGTACTTGCGGGCCGGCCCGCTGGGCGACGGCACGAGGCGGGTCGCCAACCGGCCTTCACGCTGCAGGCGCGTGAGGGCCGGATAGACGCTGCCTTCCAGCACGTCCGCGAAGCCGGCCGCCTGCAGCCGCTGCACCACCTCGTAGCCGTACGACTCGCGTTCGGCCAGCAGGTGCAACAACAGCAGCGACAGCACCCCCTTCAGCAGTTGAGGGTCGTGTGTTTCGGTCACGCTCCTATACAAAGGCAGGTACTGGTAAATGTCAAGTAGTGATGACCGGCACTCGAGCGGGATCCGGCCGTACGCTGGGTGAGTGGCCCGGGAAGCGTTGCTTCGCATTCGCGCGGACGCCGAGTCGGAGGCGGCCGCGCTGGCGAGCGACCTGGCGGCTCTGTTCGCCGCCTCCGAGGGCTCGAACGCCGACGACGAGCACGACCCGGAGGGCGCGACGATCGGATTCGAGCGCGCCCAGTTGACCTCGCTGCTCCATGCCGCGCGCCACCGGATCGGCGAGGTCGACGACGCCCTGCGCCGCCTGGACGACGGCACCTACGGCGTCTGCGAGCAGTGCGGCCGGCCGATCCCGGACGCACGCCTGGCCGTACGCCCGATCGCCCGGCGCTGTGTCGCCTGCGCCTGAGAGGGTGAACCCGTGGATGGCGGGAGAGCGCTGATGGACACTCGGCAACTCGATCCGGGGCAGCGGACGGCGGTGTGGGTGACCGACGCCAGCGGCGGTGAGTTCACGACGAGCGGCGACGGTTCAGTCGTGTTCCCAGGTACTGCTGCCAGAGCAGCCGGGCGGCCACCCCGCGCCACGGCCGCCAAGGCTCCGCGCGGACAAGGGTCTCGACGGTGGAAGGAACGGCCGGCAGCCGCCACAGCTCGGCGATGCCGGCGGCGACGGCGAGGTCGCCGGACGGCCAGGCGTCGGGACGGCGCAGCGCCGACAGGCGGTAGATCGCCGCGGTCCACGGGCCGATGCCGGGCACCGCGCGTAGTCGTGAGTCGACGGTCTCGTCATCGAGTTCGGACAATGCCTCGAGATCCAGAGCACCGTCCTGGACGGCGCTCGCGAGGGCGCGGGCGTACCGGGTCTTCTGCCGGCTGAACCCGGCCGCACGCAGCTGGAGGTCGTCCAGCCGGAGCAGGGTGCCGGCGGTGAGCGGATCGGCGAGTGCGCCGAGCCGGTCGAAGGCGGCCCGCGCCGAGGCCAGCGACACCTGCTGTTCCAGCATGATCTGCAACAGCGACGCGAAGCCCGGCACGCGATCCCACATCGGCGGGAACCCGTGCCGGGCCACGACGGCGGCGAAGAGCGGTTCGCGCTCGCTGAGTTCGGCCACCCCGCGGCGTAGACCGGCCTCGGTCATCGGCTCCATCGCTGCGCCGTTCACACCGCGGTCCGGCCGCGTCAGCGCACCGCGAGCAGGTGCTCGATCGCCAGCCGCTGCAGTTCGGCGAATCCGTAGCCCTTGGTACGGGCGGACTCGAGGTCGTAGTCCTCGAAGGAGCTGCGGTCCGACTGGAGCTGCTCGTAGGTCTCGCCGTCGTTCAACGTCGGCCGGCTGAGCTCGGCCACCTCGGCTGCGGCCAGCGCCTCCTGCACCTTCGGGTCCGCCCGGAAGGTCCGCGAGCGGTCCCGCAGCGTCAGGTACAGCTCCATGTTCGCCCGGGCGGACGCCCACACGCCGTCCATGTTCTCGGTCCGCAGCGGCTTGTAGTCGAAGTGGCGGTCGCCGTCGTACGTGGGGCCGCCGCCGGGCGCGCCGTTCTCCAGCAGGTCGACCGTGGTGAAGGCCTGGATCAGGTCGCCGTACCCGAAAACCTGGTCCTGGTCGTACCGGGGACCCTTCTGGCCGTTGAGGTCGATGTGGAACAGCTTGCCCTCCCACAACGCCTGCGCGATGCCGTGCGTGTAGTTCAGCGTCGCCATCTGCTCGTGCCCGGTCTCCGGGTTGATGCCGACCATGTCCTTGTGCTCGAGCTGCTGGATGAACGACAGAGCATGCCCGATGGTGGGCAACAGGATGTCGCCGCGCGGCTCGTTCGGCTTGGGCTCGATGGCGAACCGCAGGCCGTAGCCTTTGTCGATGGAGTACTGGGCGAGCATGTCGATGCCCTCGCGGTAGCGGTCCAGGGCTGCCCGGACGTCCTTGGCGAAGTCGACCTCCGACCCTTCCCGCCCGCCCCAGAAGACGTAGATCTGCGCTCCCAGTTCGGCCGCGAGGTCCATGTTCTGCATGACCTTACGCAGCGCGTACCGCCGGACCGAACGGTCGTTGCTGGTGAAGCCGCCGTCCTTGAACACCGGGTCGCCGAACAGGTTCGTCGTCATCATCGGCACCTCGAGCCCGGTCTCGGCCAGAGCCGCCTTGAACTCGCCGATGATCCGCTGGCGCTCGGTGCTGCTGCTCCCCGGGGGGACCAGGTCGTCGTCGTGGAACGTGATTCCGTACGCGCCCAGCTCGGCGAGCTTGTGCACCGCCTCGACACCGGCCAGGACCGGCCGGGTGGCCTCGCCGAACAGGTCACGGGCCTGCCACCCGACTGTCCAGAGCCCGAAGCTGAATTTGTCCTCGCGTGTCGGTTGCGGAGTCATGAGGTGCCCTCTCAGTTGATCGGTTCACCTGTCAACATGCCACCGCGGCGAGCAGTCAAACGGCGGAACGACGACCAACGCCGTCTCTTCTCGCGCCCGGGCCTCAGCGAAGCGGTCGGCCGCCCGGACCCGGTTCGGTCGGGGTGGAGCTGAAGTTGCCGTTCCAGGCCGCCTCGGAGCCCGAGTCGCCGATGCGATACGTGCCGGAGACCCGACATTTCGGAAATCTCCCTCAAGTCGGCAATCCGCGCCGGCCGCGGCGCCGAATCGTTGACGCAACCCGTCAACGAGGGAGTTCTTCTGATGCGAGTTTTGAAGTTGACCGCGATTGCGGCGGCCGCCTTGTTCAGTGTTTCGACGGCCGCGTGTGGTTCGTCGGACGACA
>CAXSDA010000008.1:133057-199642 GCA_964236515.1 uncultured Actinoplanes sp. | reverse complement strand
ACGGCGGCGGTTCCAACGGCGGCGGTTCCAACGGCGGCGGTTCCAACGGCGGCGGGGCGAACGGCGGGGGCCCGAACGGCTTCCACGGTCCGCGCAGCAACGAGGTCATCCCGCCGATCCCGGACGACCCGCAGGACTTCTACGGCCAGCGGGACCTGCCGCGCCGCAACGGTGACGGCTTCCGCCCGGACGGACCGGGGGAGAACGGCTTCGGCCCGTCGATCCCGCGTCAGCTGCCGAGCAACCCGGAGAACCAGGGACGAGGCTCGTTCGTGCCGCCGGTGTCGGCACCGCCGCTCCCGCCGGTCTCGGCCCCTCCGATGCCCTCGTCCGGCCCGGTCTCCTCGCCGCCGGTGTCCGCGATGCCGGTCAGCTCGCCCCCGCCGCCGGCTTGGCCGCCGGTGTCGGAGCGGGACTCCGGTACGCCGAGCGTGCCGGAGAGCCTGGCTGCCGCCCTCGACATGACCGCCGAGATCCCGCGGTTCCGGTCGGACCGCACCGGCACCGGCGCGTACCCGCAGGTGGCCCGTCCGTCGGCCGCGCCGATGCCCACCCCGGAACCTCGTTCGGAATCCGAGCGCGCCGCGGCGACCGCCGCCGCCGCTCACGAGATCGCCGCCGCGCAGGCTGCCGAGGCGCAGGCCACCGCGGCTGCGCAGATCGCAGCGGCGCAGGCTGCGGCTCGCCAGCGCGACAACGACGGCCGCTACGTCGACGAGACGATGGAGCTGCCGATCTTCCGGGAGCTCGAGTCGGCCTGGTTCACCACGGCCAAGCCCGCGCCCACCCCGGAACCGGCGGCCGTACTGCCCACAGTGGACGACGACCCGGTGACCACCCAGCGGTTCTCCACCGGCGAGCCCGCCCGCTCGTCCGTGCCGCAACAGGCCACCTCGCCCGAGTCGCTCTCCGGCTCCCTGTCGTCCGATCCCTTGTCGTCCGATTCCCTCTTGTCGGCTTCCCGGAACGGGGCCGAGACGCGCGACCGTGACACGGCCAGCGTCGGGGCTGCGGCAAGCAACGGGAACGGCAACGGCTCGGGCCCCTGGCACACCGCCGCCGACGAGGGCTGGCAAGCGGCCCGGGCGGCCTCCGAACTCCCCATCGATACCACCACCACGGCCGGGCTGCCCAAGCGCACGCCGATGGCCCAGCTCGTCCCCGGTGGCGTCGACCGGGGCGCGAACTCCACTCAGCGCCGTACTCCCGAGGCGGTTCGCGGTCTTCTGTCCGCGTACCACCGTGGGGTGCAGCGGGGTCGCCAATCGACCAACCCGGATGACAATCCGGGCGGGCAGCAGTCTTCCCAGACTGGCAAGGAGCATGAGGCATGACGTCTACGCAGGATCTAGGTTGGCTGCTGGCCAACTTCGCCGACCGGGTTCCGGGGGTCGCGCACGCGATCGCGGTGTCCGCCGACGGACTGCTCCTGGCAGCCTCGCGGGACCTTCCGCGGGACCGGGCCGACCAGCTGGCCGCGATTGCGTCCGGCCTGGTCAGCCTCACCCAGGGAGCGGCCCGCTGCTTCGAGGGCGGCGCGGTGCTGCAGACCGTGGTGGAGATGGACAACGGGTTTCTGTTCCTGATGTCGATCTCCGACGGCTCGTCGTTCGCCGTGCTCGCGGCGCGCAGCTGTGACGTCGGTCAGGTGGGCTACGAGATGGCGCTGCTGGTCGACCGGGTCGGTGAAGCGCTGACGCCGGCGCCGCGCTCCGCGGCCGGCGTACTGGGCTGAGCCGACGTAGTGGGCTGAGCCGAACGGAACCGGGCGACCGGACAAACCGGCGGTTGCCCACAGCAGTGGTTGAACGAGAAGATTGTTCGGGGCCGATCAGAGGGATGGGGTGAACGGTGTCGATGCCTGAACGCGACGAGCCGACCGGCGCTCTGGTCCGACCGTACGCCGTGACCCGGGGCCGGACCCGACCGAAACTTGAGATAGCGCTGGAAGCGCTCGTCGAGACCACCGTCCGGGGCCGTTCGGTGAACAGCACCCGGATCGGGCAGGGTCAAGGTAGCGAACATCAGTACATCACGGCGATGTGCGACGGCGGCCGGGTTCAGTCGCTGGCCGAGATCGCCGCACGAATGCAACTGCCGCTTGGAGTGGCTCGGGTGATCGTCGCCGATATGGCCACGGACGGCCTGGTCGCGGTGTATGAGCCGACGTCGCTGGAGGACGAGACCGATGCGGTGGGCACGGATTTGCTGGAGAGGGTGCTGAGTGGACTTCGCAGGCTCTGACATGTCGCGTCGCCCGCCGGGCGGGCGCGTTACCTCGGCGAAGATTGTCATCGCCGGGGGATTCGGCGTCGGCAAGACGACGCTGGTGGGCTCCGTCTCCGAGATCACCCCGCTGACCACCGAGGCGATCATGACCTCCGCGGGCGTCGGCGTCGACGACAACCGGCAGGTGCCGGGTAAGACGACGACCACCGTGGCGATGGACTTCGGGCGCATCAGCATCGACCGCGATCTGATCCTGTACCTCTTCGGTACGCCGGGTCAGACCCGGTTCTGGTTCATGTGGGACGAACTGGTCCGCGGCGCCATCGGGGCGGTCGTCATGGTCGACACGCGCCGGCTCGCCGACTGCTTCGCCGCCATAGACTTCTTCGAGCACCGGCGGCTGCCCTACCTGGTGGCCATCAACTGCTTCGACGGCATGCAGTACCACAACGCCCAGGACGTCCGCGACGCGCTCGCGATCGGCCAGGACGTGCCCGTGGTCAGCTGCGACGCCCGCAACCGGGAGTCGACCAAGAACGTGCTGATCTCGCTCGTCGAGTATGTGCTCACCATGCGCCGCTCGCGCGCCGTCGCCCCGGCCTGATCCTGTCCGTCGGGTTTGTCGAAAACGATCCGGCCGTCTCGGTCCGGCTGCGGGCGTTCCTGGCCGCGTGGGCCGAGCGGGTGCCCGCGATGACCGCCGCCGACATCACGTCGGCGGCGGCTCTGCTTCTGGACGGCCGGCGCTGCTCGGTGCCACCTGAGCTGGTGGCGGCGATGCGGACGTTCGAGGCCCGGTACGGCGGTCTCGGTTACCCGCTGATCGTCGGCAGCGCGATGGAGTACGGGCTGGACGGCGACGTCACCGGCTACCCCACCCTGTACGGGCTGGCCTTCGCCGGCATCCTCGACGGCGACTGGACCTGCGGCGTCGACGTGCTGGCGGACGGCCGGACGGCGATGGGGCCCGGCGCCTGGCCGCGGCGGATCATCGACCGGTCGGTGGACCAACGGCTGGAGAAGCACGCGATGCTGGCCGCGGTCCGGCGGTGGCCGCACCGGGCGTACGAGTGCTTCACGGCGCCCGGGACCCCGCCGGTCGTACGGGAGGGACTGCTTCCGCCGCCCGTGCCGGAAGCGACCGGGCCGGCCGACCGCTGGTGGTTCGACGAGGTCACCGCGGTCCAGGTGATGCTGCACGGGTGGCCACCGGGGCACGACCATTGGATCGCGCGGGTGTTCGCCCGGGACGCCGAGCTGCTCGCCGGCGAGGACTCGCTGATCCGGTCGGCCGTGCACGAGGGCCGGGCGCGGGCGGCCGGGTGGTGCGAACTCTGTTCCCGCGGCCTACCCGGCGCCGCCGTCTGCCTGCCCTAACGCGCCATGCCGACGGTGTGGCCGATCGTCTCCGGGCGGTCCAGACAGCGCAACATCTCGCGCGCGACGTCGGCGCGGGAGATGGCGAAGCCGCCGCGGACGTTCTGGTCGAGAGCGGTCCGGCTGCGTCCGGACAGCGGCTTGTCGTCGAGCTTCGGCGGCCGGGCGATGGTCCAATCGAGGCCGCTCGCCCGTACCGCGTCCTCCATCCGGGCGAGGTCGGCGTAGTGGGTGCCGAACATGGTCTTGGCGAAGCGCGCGCCCAGGTGCCGCATGAAGAAGCCGTCGCCCGGGTCGTGCCGGGGTGGGTGCGGCCGGGCGGGGGACGCGACGGTGCCGAGCGGGGCGGCGCTGACCACGATCAGCCGGTCCACCCCGGTCGTCCGCATCGCTTCGATCAGGGCGGTCGTGCCGCGGGTGGCGACGCCCTCGTCGGCGCGGGTCCGGGCGCCGAGGCCGGACAGGACGGCGTCGGTGCCTTTGACCGTCGCCTCCAGCAGGTCGGGGTCGGGGTGACTGAGATCCGCGCGTACGGCGTCGGGGGTCTGCGGATTGCGGGCGACCGGGGTGACGTCGTGGCCGGCCAGGGTCGCCTGGCGGACCAGCTCGCGACCGATGCCGCCGGTCGCGGCGACGATGATGAGGCGCATCGCGGTATCCTTTGTCGTTCGAATAATATGAGCACCGTACTACTAAGGTATGAGGTTCGGAAGATATGAGTTTCGTATCACCCTCGCCTTCGCGGCGGGTGCTGTCGGCGTTGCGCGACGTGAGTGGGCAACTCGTCGGGCTCAACCGCGAGGTCGGGCGGCGGCTCGACCTGCGGGATCCCGACTTCGGGTGCCTGGACGTGATCGACCGCCACGGACCGCTGAGCCCGAGCGCGCTGGCGCGACGGGCGGGGTTGCACCCGGCGACGACGACCGGGGTGCTAGACCGGCTGGAGCGGGCCGGGTGGGTGGTCCGGGAGCGTTCTGCGGGCGATCGGCGGTCGGTGGTGGTGCGGTCGGCACCGGAGCGGGGCGGAGAGGTCTACCGGCTCTACGGCGGGATGAACGCGGCCATGGACGAGGTGTGCCGGACGTACACCGACGAGCAGCTCGAGGTGATCGCCGACTTCCTCACCCGCACGGCGGCGGCCGGTGCGGCCGCCACGGCCGATCTGGCCGCGCCCAGCCATTAGCCAATGGGAAACCGCTTCCCGACCGGAAGCCACCCGACTGCACGATCTCTGCCGGCGAACGGTCGTCATGCCCAACGGTGCGGGCACTCGTCAGGCATCACCGTCCGGCCGGTCTCCTGTTCCCACGGCCGGGCTGGCCGTCTGCGTTCGGTGAGGTGGAACTGGCGGCTGGCTGGGTGCCGGCGCACCACTGGGTCGGGGTTCCGCACCCTCGGCGGTCGAATTGGTTCCCTGGTCCTCGGTAGTCCGGGCGGGCTTGTCGAAGGTGACGTCGATATTTTCGAAGCCTTTGCTGCGTTGTGCGACAGCTTGACCGGTGTAGGCGCGATGGTCACCACGGGTCGGTTCGACGTTGTCGGTGAACGGGGTGAGCAGCGCCCGAGGATAAAGCCGTTCGACGCGTACGACGTTGATCTCGGCGCACAGCACGACCGCGACGGCGGTGAGGTAGAAGAAGGCCAGCAGGCCGAGCACCAGTGCGAACACGCCGTTGGTGGCGCTGGCGCCCTTGACCACATGCCCGACGTAGGCCACTCCGAAGGTCTGCAACAACTGCCAGACCACCGCAGCGCCGATCGCGCCCGGCGCGACGTCCGTCACGGTCAGGTGCCGGGCAGTCGCGAGCCGGAAGACGAACACGAAGACGACGGCGTTGATCAGGACCGACGCCGCGAGCAGGACGACCTTCAGGACGTCGCCGAGGGATCCGGTGTCGCTGCTGCCGAGGGTGGACAGCGTGGTCGTCCCGACGACGGCGACCCCGGCGGTGACCAGTAGGAGCAGGCTGCGGCCGCGGGCCTTGATGGGGTTGGGTCGATTGTTGCGCGGGATTCGCCAGGCGGTGTTCATCGCGTACTGCACGGCCTGCGCCACGCCGAGACCGCCGTAGATGGCGCCGAGGATGCCGATCACCAGGCCGGCGGCGCCGCCGCCGATCCGGGAGGGCTCCTGCAACTGCGTGCCCACGACCGGGAACTCACTCAACGCGGAGGTGACGATGTGCTGTTGCAGGCCCGGGTTGCCGGACAGGACGTAACCGAGAATCGTCGTGGCGAGCAGCAGCAAGGGGAACAACGAGACGATGGCGTAGTAGGCGATCAGCGCGGCAAGGTAGCTGCCCTGGTCGTCGAAGAACTTGTACAACACCGCCAGCGGGAAGCCGGTCCAGGCGTGTGCTCGCTGAAACCTGTCGATACGGCCGGGATCGCCCATTACCTACCCCCTCTCTCCCGCAGTGCCGGCGTGCCGGTGCGGACAGTCCGGACTCGGTCGCACCAAGATGTCGGTGCCGGTCCGCGCCGTCGTGGCCGGCTCCGACCGAGCAACCCCGCAATCGACGCTACCGTCGTTTCCCGGCCGACCAGGGATGCGCGACCGCCGAAGCCGCTATGCCCGCGGTAGTTCTGATGGCCAACGGCTCGCCAAGGCCAGGGTCTTAGGCGCGGCCCGGCCCAGCCCGTGGGGGCGGCTCAGCCCTTCGGGGGCGCCCGGCCCTCAGGTGCGGGCGTCGCTGGCCGGGCGTGGCTGGGGGCGGGGTTGGGCGGCGGTGGCGCGGCGGGCGGCGGCGACGCCGGCCATCAGTTCGTCCCACTGCGTGTCGGGGCGGAACGGCGGGAGGGGCAGCCGGTCGCCGCAGGTGGCCCAGGCGTACTCCCACCAGGCGGCCACGCGGACCGGCCAGAGACCGATCCGCATCGCGCCGGACAGGAAGCACCGGTGCATGAGGACGGTCGCAGCCAGCGTCTCCACGTCGAGCCCGCCGCCCTCGCGGTCGACCACACGGCCGAGGGCGCGCAGATCGCGGCGCATCTCCGAGTACGCGACCAGGTCCGGTCCGGCGGGCACCCGCAGCGCCATGCCCGGCTCGATCATGTCGGCCGCGTCCGCGGGCATGAAGACCACGTCGTCGGCGGTGACGATGAGCGGCAGTTCCTCCCGGCCCCGCCGGATCCCGAACTCGATCCCCGGCGCGCCGCTGGGCACGACGATCTCGAACGCGTTCAGCACCATCGCCGGATCGAGCCGGACCGCGTCCCCGATCGCAGCGACCCGGGCGACCACCACGCCGTCGTCGTCGATCGACGTCTCCGCTCCGGCGATCTCGCTCAGGAATCGGGCCAGATCGTCACTGCGCATCCGCTCGTTATACGCCGCCACTGACGTTCTTGTCCCGCCCGCCGGCGCGCCTATTTCGGCGCGCCTTCTTTTCGTGGCGTCCCGCCGTGCCGTTCACGGACGGCGAACGCGCCTCAGCCGGTGGCCGGGGCGCGTTCGTGGATGAGAGCCTGGATCAGTTGTTGGGGTAGCCGGAACCGTTGCGATAGTCGTCGCCCTGGCCGCCCTCGCGGCTGAAGTCCCAGCCGCCGGCCGACTCGCGGCCGGGACGGCCGCCGATGGCGTAGCCGCCGATCTCCTGGCCGCGGCGCCAGCCGCGAAAGTAGCCGGTGGTGTGCGCGGCGATGCTGGCGGCGTCACGGACGATGCGCAGCGGCCGCTCCTCGCGCAACGGCGAGCCGGGCACCAGGTTGGCCTGCGGCACCCGCTTCGGCAGGCCGGCCGACGTCTCCGCGGCGAACGACGGCGTCGCCGCCTTCTCGGCCGCGCGCCAGCCGGTGTCGTTCGGGTTGGTCCAGTCCAGAGCCGCCGGTTCGTCGGTGGTGCCGGTGAACCAGGCGGACCGGGCCGCGGCGAAGATCAGCAGGTCGCCGTCACCCTCGGCGGCTACCGGCGGCTGGGTGCTGCGTTCCAGCGCGGTCAGGGTGGAACGGCGCGGCGACCGGCCGTTGCGGCCGTTCGGCGAGTGGTCGACCAGGCGCAGAGGCGGCGGCTCGGTGATCGCGGTGACGTCCGCGGCGATCGCGTCCAGTCCGCTCTCCACCAGGCGCAGCGCCGGCGGTTCCTTCGGCATGTCCTGCCACGGCGGCCGGACCCGGCCGTCGGACGGCGGGGCGTTGATCGGCGCGGTGGTGGAGTCCTCGCTGTTGAGCAGCGGCCAGTTCGCCCGCGAGCCGGGGCCGGCCATCTCCGGCGGTGCGGACGACGGGCGGGCCGACGGCATCGGCAGCGAATAGTCGGTGGCGCCGTTCGCCGGCGGAGCCGACGGGACGCTGTTGCGGGTCATCGGCCGGGGCGGGATGACCGTGCGCTGGCGCTCGGCCCGGGCGTTGTTGATCGCCGCGTTCGTCAGCGTCGGCCGGAACGGCTGCCCGCTCTCCGCCGGCGGCATCGAAGCGGGCGACATCGAGGCGGGCGGCATCGAAGCGGGCGACATTGAAGCAGCGGGCGGCATCGACGCAGCGGGCGACATTGAAGCAGCGGGCGACATTGACGCAGCGGGCGGCAGAGAGGGTGGTGCCGAGGGCCGCGACAGAGGCGTTGAGGGGCGAGACGAAGACGCCCCGGGTAGCGACGAAGACAACGGGCCGGACGACGGGCGGGAGGCCGCACCGGAAGACGCCGGCGCAACCGAAGGCCGCATCGGTGGACGCGCCCCGGGAACGATCGGCGTCATCCCCGGCGGAGGCGGCGGCACCGAAACGGGCCGGTTGCCCGGCGACCCGAACGGACCACCCGGCGACCCGTACCCGGAGACCGGCGCAGTCGGCGACCCGTACCCGGAGACCGGCGCGGCCGGCGACCCGTATCCGGAAGTAGGCGCGGTCGGGGAGACGTATCCGGTACCCGGAGAGCCGTACGCGGCGGCCGGGGCGATCGGCGGCGTCACCGGGCGCGGGGCCAGCGGCGGCGGCATGATCGGCTCGGGCGCGACCGGCGGAGAGGTCAGCGGGTGCGGCGTCACCGGCGCGTTGCCGGCGGCCGGCTCGGGGCGGCCACGCCGGCCCAGACGGGTGCCGGTGTCCACCGGCCGTACGACCGGTTGCATGTCGGGGACCGGCTCGGGCGCCCGGCGGGAACCGGCGGTACGACGGCCCTCCGTGTTCGCGGCTGGAGCCGTGACCCGAGCCGCCAGCGTGCTGACCAGAGCCTCGCAGGCGGCGTCACAGGACCGGACGGCGCCGATGGCGTGCCGCACGGTGTCGGCCGCGGCCGGCGAGAGCGACTTGTTGACGCCACCGCGCCGGGGCGACTCGCCGATCGCCACGGTCAGCGCGGTCACCGCACCGGCCACCTGGTCCTCGGTGCCGACGCCGGCCCGGGTCAGCTCGGCCGCGACGTCCTCGGCGATCTGCTGGGGGTCGGCGCCGCGGGAGGTCAGGCGCCCGGGCTCGGGCAGGGCGTCGAGAACGGCCAGCGCCAGGGGATGGGCCGGATCGGTATACGCCCGCAGCGCCGCCGGGTAGAGCTCGCGCAGCACCTCACGCAGCGCCACGGCTGCCGCGAACCGGCCGTTGAGCATGGCCACGTGGGCCGCGAGGATCGGCTTGTAACTGGTCAGGTCACGCGGTGGCGGCACGTTGACCGCGGCGATCGCGCCGGCCTGCATCGCCCGGGCCAGGCCCACGGCCCGGCGGGCGGCCTGGGGCGCCTGCATCTCGTCCGGGGAGTCGTCGTCGGCGAAGCGCTCGGCGAAGTCGTCGGCGGCATCGTCGTCGGCCACCACCAGGGGCCGTCCGGCGGCGATGAGCAGCGATGTGACCAGGTGGTCGTCGCTGTCGGCGGCAACCGCGGCCTCGGCGAATCCGGCGGTGCGCTCGACGAGCAGCAACCCCAGCTGGGCGTACCCGGCCGGGTCGTCGCTGATCCGGTGAACCCCGAGGAGTCGCCCGGCGTCATCCACCACGGCGACCGTCAGGTGCGACGCGGCCGAAGCCGTCCGCACCACCTCATCCGCCGACGCGAGTCCGCAATACACGCGCACGAGCGCCACGGCGTCGTCCTCCTCCCCGGGTGAGGGTTGTTCGCGACCTACCTCGAGTCACGCCGCTGCGTGAGCGCTGCGCACAGAGCTCCACCGTCGCGAACAATCCTCATACTGCTGTCTGTGCCAAGGACTGATGGTCCCTGGTGAGGGGTCAGTCGCGCCAGTCCACAGCGGCAGAGATCTTGCCGATAATCGAGCGCCAACCCAGACTTGCCTGTTGTGCCCCGATTTTACGGAGCCGACGGCGGCCGAAGAAACCGCCCATTCCGCCGCCCTCGGCGGTCCGCAGGGCCTCGTCCAGATCATCCAGCGGCGATCCGGGTGACAGGGCCAGGATCACCGGCTTCAACCGGAGCGCGAATCCCAGGTCCCGGGCTACCTCACCGGCAGCGATGAGGAGAGACAGGTCCCACGCGTCGTGCCCGCCGCGCAAGTTCTCCACCACGAGGTCCAGTTCGTACCGGTCCTCCGGCAGCGGGTCGATGTCCGACGACTGTACCCGGTCGGCCACGGTCGCCCAGGAGTCGAGTTGTGCGAGGTCGTGCGGGGCACCCGAACGTATGAACGAGACCAGCGACTCGGCGCTCTTGAACGTGATCAGTTTGCCCTGGTGGCTGAGGAAGGCGGGCACCTCCTCGACGGCCTCCGTCTCGGACTCCTCGTCCGCTTCCACGAACTCGGCCTCGTCGGGTTCGTCGGCTGACTCCGCGGCCGGGCTCGACGAGTCGTCCTCAGCGATCAGCGCCGCGAACTCCTCGTCGACGATGACCTCGTCCTGGTCCTCGGACTCGGCCGCGCGGGCGCGGGCCCGGGCGTCGAAGATGTCGTCCTCTTCGACCTCGATCTCGGTCGGCGTCAGATCGGAGGAGAGCCGGTACGCCCGGAGCGTCAGCCCCACCCCGCCCGGTAGCGCGATCTCCACCGGCTGGATGCGCACGTCCTCCCACAGCTCGCGCCCCGACAGGCCCGACTTGGCCTCCGAGACGGACGCGTCGGACGCGTCGGACGACGAGGACGACTGGGTGGCCACGATGACCTCCGGATAAAGAAAGCGAGATGGGTGACTCTGGGCACAGAGTAGTAGCCCTACCTGGGCCGCCACTGACCCCTACCCGTTCCGGCCGTCAGAAGCCCTTCGGGTGCCAGACGGTCTTGGTCTCGAGCAGCGCCGTCATCGGGTGCAGACCCGGATCGGCGGCCCAGTCGACCACGCCCACCGGCGGCCGGAGCACCCGCTTGAGGTTTCCGGCGGCGGCCCGTTCCAGGTCGGCCGCCAGCTCGGCGTCGGTCACCCCGGTCAGGTCGATCGCGTTGACGTCGTCGTGCGAGGCCAGCCAGGGAGCGGTCTCGGCCGGGCGGCCGGTCAGGATGTTCACCACCCCGCCGGGCACGTCCGAGGTGGCCAGCACCTCGGCCAGGGTGACCGCCGCCTGCGGGTTGACCGCGAGCACGACCACCGCGTTTCCGGTCACCACGGCCGGCGCGATGACGCTGACCAGGCCGAGGAAGGAGTCCGGGGCGACCGCGCCGACCACACCGGTCGGTTCCGGGGCGGAGAGATTGAAGTACGGCCCGGCGACCGGGTTGGCCGCGCCCTGCACCTGCGCGATCTTGTCGGACCAGCCCGCGTACCAGACCCAGCGGTCGATCGCCGCGTCCACCTCGGCCTCGGCCAGGCCCAGGGCGGTGAACTCGGCCCGGCGCGCCTCGAGCATCTCGGCCACCCGGTAGAGCACCTGCCCGCGGTTGTAGGCGGTGGCCCCGGCCCACTTGGCCTGGGCCTTGCGGGCCGCGCCGACCGCGTCCCGCACGTCCTTGCGAGAGGCCAGCGCCACATTGTCGCCGTCCACCAGATACGTCCGTCCCGACTCGCTGCGCGGAAACGCCCCGCCGACGTACAGCTTGTAGGTCTTGCGCACCCCTAAGCGAGTGCTGCTACCGGCGCCTGGTCCTTCGGACGACGCGGAGATCCTGGGCCGCTTCGCGGCCGCAGCGGACTTAGGCAAGGTAGGCCTCCAGACCGTGGCGGCCGCCTTCGCGGCCGTAACCGGACTCCTTGTAACCGCCGAACGGGGACGTGGGGTCGAACTTGTTGAACGTGTTGGCCCAGACCACGCCGGCCCGGAGTTTGTCGGCCACCGCCAGGATCCGCGAACCCTTGTCCGACCAGATGCCCGCGGACAGCCCGTACGGCGTGTTGTTGGCCTTCTCGACGGCCTCGGCCGGTGTCCGGAAGGTGAGCACCGACAGCACCGGCCCGAAGATCTCCTCGCGGGCGATCCGGTGCGCCTGGGTGACCCCGGTGAAGATGGTGGGCGCGAACCAGAACCCGTGCTCGGGCAGCTCGCACGGTGGCGACCAGCGCTCGGCCCCCTCGGCTGCGCCGACGTCGGACAACTCACGGATCCGCGACAGCTGCGCGGCGGAGTTGATCGCGCCGACGTCGGTGTTCTTGTCCAGCGGATCGCCGACCCGCAACGTCGCCATCCGCCGCTTCAGCGAGTCGAGCACCACGTCGTACACCGATTCCTGGACCAGCAGCCGGGAGCCGGCGCAGCACACGTGCCCCTGGTTGAAGAAGATCCCGTTGACGATGCCCTCCACCGCCTGGTCGATCGGCGCGTCGTCGAACACGATGTTGGCGGCCTTGCCGCCCAACTCGAGCGTGACCCGCTTGCGGGTGCCGGCCACCGACCGGGCGATCTGCCGGCCGACCTCGGTCGAGCCGGTGAAGGCGACCTTGTCCACGTCCGGGTGCTCGACCAGGTACCGACCGGTGTCACCGGCGCCGGTGACGATGTTGACCACACCCGGCGGCAGGTCGGCCTGCCGGCAGACGTCGGCGAAGAACAACGCCGACAGCGGGGTGGTCTCGGCCGGCTTCAGCACCACGGTGTTGCCGCAGGCCAGCGCGGGCGCGATCTTCCACGCCAGCATCAGCAGCGGGAAGTTCCACGGGATCACCTGGGCGGCCACCCCGAGCGGGCGCGGGTCGGGCCCGAAGCCGGCGTACGTCAGCTTGTCGGCCCAGCCCGCGTAGTAGAAGAAGTGTGCGGCGACCAGCGGCAGGTCGACGTCGCGGGACTCGCGGATCGGCTTGCCGTTGTCCAGCGACTCCAGCACGGCCAGCTCGCGCGATCGCTCCTGGATGATCCGGGCGATCCGGAACAGGTATTTCGCCCGTTCCGCACCGGGCCGTCGCGACCAGGGCCCGAACGCCCGGCGGGCGGCGGCCACGGCGCGGTCGACGTCCTCGGGCGCGGCCACGGCGATCTCCGACAGCACCTCCTCGGTGGCCGGGTTGACCGTCTTGACGGCGTCCTTGGCCTCGGTGAACTCGCCGTCGATGAAGAGGCCGTACGACGGGGCGATGTCGACGATCGAGCGGGATTCGGGGGCCGGAGCGTAATCCAGGAAGGACATCTCGATCAGTCCAAGGTGAAGTAGTCGGGGCCGGCGTAGTGGCCGGTGGTCAGCTTGGTGCGCTGCATGAGCAGGTCGTTGAGCAGCGAGGAGGCGCCGAACCGGAACCAGTCCGGGCTCAGCCAGTCGTCACCGGCGGTCTCGGCGATCAGCACCAGGTACTTGATCGCGTCCTTGGTGGTCCGGATGCCGCCCGCCGGCTTGACGCCGACCTGCCGCCCGTACCGCTCCCGGAAGTCCCGCACCGCTTCCAGCATGACCAGCGTGACCGGCAGGGTGGCGGCGACCGGCACCTTCCCGGTGGAGGTCTTGATGAAGTCGGCCCCGGCCAGCATGGCCAGCCAGGACGCGCGGCGCACGTTGTCGTACGGCCCGAGCTCGCCGGTCTCCAGGATGACCTTGAGGTGGGCCGGACCGGCCGCCTCCTTGACCGCGACGATCTCGTCGAACACCGCCTGGTAGCGGCCCGCGAGGAAGGAACCCCGGCTGATCACCATGTCGATCTCGTCGGCGCCGGCCGCGACCGCGTCCCGGGTGTCGGCCAGCTTCACGTCGAGCGGGGCCTGCCCGGACGGGAAGGCGGTGGCCACGCTGGCCAGGTGCACCCCCGAGCCGGCCAGCACCGGAGCGGCCACCGGCACCATCGCGGGGTAGACGCAGACCGCGGCGACCGCGGGGCAGGACGGGTCGGCCGGGTCGGGACGCAGCGCCTTGGCCGACAGTGCGCGGACCTTGCCCGGGGTGTCGGCGCCCTCCAGCGTGGTCAGGTCGACCATCCGGATGGCCAGGTCGATCGCGGCCGCCTTGGACGTGGTCTTGATCGACCGGGTGCCGAGCATGGCCGCGCGGGCCTCGAGGCCGACCTGGTCGACGCCGGGCAACCCGTGCAGGAAGGTGCGCAGGTCGGTGAGTGTCGCCGTCATGAAAAGAATTCTACGCGGGGCACCGACACTTGATCTTGGAGAAGTTTCGGTAGGTTGATCGCGTGGACGTACTGGTCGTTGATCACCCGCTGGCCCGGACCCGGCTCACCGCGATGCGCGACGCGGAGACCGGGAGCGGCGCCTTCCGTGCCGCGCTGCACGAGCTCACCACCATGCTGGTGTACGAGGCGGCCCGCTCCTTCGCGATCAGCACGTTCCCGGTGACCACCCCGGTGGCCGACGCCGAGGGCACCCGGCTGGCCAACCCGCCGCTGATCGTCCCGGTGCTGCGGGCCGGCCTGGGCATGGCCGACTCGGCGCTGGCGCTGCTGCCCGAGTCATCGATGGGCTTCGTCGGCCTGGCCCGGGACGAGCGCACCTTCGAGCCCCGGGCGTACATGGAGTCGCTGCCGGGTGACCTCAGCGGTCTGCCGGTGCTGGTGCTCGACCCGATGCTGGCCACCGGCGGGTCGCTGATCCACTGCTGCAAGCTGCTGGTCGACCGCGGCTGCACCGACGTCACGATCTGCTGTGTCCTGGCCGCGCCCGAGGGGATCGACCGGCTGGACCGGTCGGGCCTGCCGCTACGGCTGGTCACCGCCTCGATCGACGAGGGACTGAACGACAAGAAGTACATCGTGCCCGGTCTCGGCGATGCCGGCGACCGCCAGTTCGGTGGCATGCCGCGCTTCTGAGGAGTTGCGGTCAGTGACGGTGTGGCGTGGCGCGCACCGGCACGCGGGCCGGTCGGGCGCCGGGACTCGGTAAGGTACTCTTTCGCCCGCCGACCGAAAAGTGACACACAGGCACATCGCCGTGTCGCTCTTACCGCCTCTCGGCGTCGCGGAAGCCGTCGAACGGCGTCGCCCGTCGTGCTCACACAGGAGGATCGCCCATATGTCTGGGCCCCAGGACCCGATTCCATCTGCACGCCCGGTCATCGGCGAAGCGGAGATCGAAGCGGCCGTACGGGTGCTGCGCAGCGGCATGGTCATCCAAGGCCCGGAGGTGGCCGGCTTCGAGCGCGAGTTCGCCGAGCTGGTCGGCGTCGAGCACGCCGTGGCGGTGAACTCGGGCACCTCGGCCCTGCACATCTCGCTGATGGCGCTCGGCTTCGGCCCCGGCGACGAGGTCATCGTCCCGTCCTTCTCGTTCGCCGCCAGCGCCAACGCGGTACGGCTGGTCGGCGCCACCCCGGTCTTCGCCGACATCGAGCCGGGCTCGTTCTGCTTGGACCCGGACGCGGTGGCCGCGGCCATCACGCCCCGCACCGTGGCGATCATGCCGGTGCACCTGTACGGGCACCCGGCGGCCATGGACCGGATCGCCAGCCTCGCCGAGCAGCACGGCCTGGCCATCGTCGAGGACGCCGCCCAGGCCCACGCGTCCGCCCTGAACGGCACGATGGTCGGCGCCTTCGGCGTGGCCGGCTGCTTCAGCTTCTACCCGACCAAGAACATGCACTCGCTCGAGGGCGGCATGGTCACCACCGGGGACGCGACGGTGGCCCGGACCATGCGCCTGCTGCGCAACCAGGGCATGGAGCAGCGCTACCAGAACGAGATCGTGGGCGCCAACATGCGGCTCACCGACGTCGCCGCCGCGATCGGCCGGGTGCAGCTGGGTCAGCTCCCCGACTGGACGGCGAAGCGGCAGGCCAACGCCGCCTACCTGGACGCCAACCTCAAGGGCGTCGTCGTGCCGCCGGTCGCGGACGGCGCCACCCACGTCTACCACCAGTACACGATCCGGGTCGCCGGCGACCGGGACGCGTTCTCGGCCGAGCTCAAGGACCTGGGCGTGGGCAGCGCCGCGTACTATCCGACCCCGATCCACCGCCTGCGCCCGTTCCTGAGCGCCGACGGCCAGGTCGGCGACTGGAAGCTGCCGGAGACCGAGAAGGCGACCGAGGAAGTGCTGTCGCTGCCGATCTACCCGACACTCACCCAGGACCAGCTGGACCGCATCGTCGAGGCCGTGAACACCGTGGCGGCCAAGGCATGAGCGGGAGCAGGGAGGCTACGACCTCGACCACGACGGCGAATGATCGCCGAGTGGCGGAGCGTAGGCAGGCAGGGCGCGGGTCGACTCTCCGCGCGGGCCTGATCGGCCTCGGCGCGATGGGGCGTAACCACGCCCGCGTGCTCAACTCGCTCGACGGCGTCGAACTTGTCGCCGTGCTCGATCCGGCCCCGGGTGCGGTCGCGCCGTTCGGCGTGCCCGTGGTGGCGCAGCTCGAGCAGTTCCTCGCGTTCGGGCTCGACTACGCCGTCGTCGCCTGCCCGACCGGGCTGCACGAGGAGATCGGCCTGGCTCTGGCCGACTCGGGCGTGCACGCGCTGATCGAGAAGCCGCTGGCCCCCTCGGTCGAGGCGTCGAAGAAGCTGGTCGAGGCGTTCGAGGCCAAGGGCCTGGTCGGCGCGGTCGGTCACATCGAGCGGTACAACCCGTCGCTGCAGAGCGCCCGTACCCGGCTGGAGAACGGCGAACTCGGCGACATCTACCAGGTCGTCACCCGGCGGCAGGGCCCGTTCCCGGGCCGGATCGCCGACGTCGGCGTGGTGATGGACCTGGCCACCCACGACATCGACCTCACCGCGTGGGTGACCGGCCGGCCGTACGAGCAGGTCGCGGCCTACACCGTGTCGCGCAGCGGCCGCCCGCACGAGGACATGGTGTCCGCGGTGGCCCGCCTCGGCGGCGGTCTGGTGGCCAACCACCTGGTCAACTGGCTGAGCCCGATGAAGGAGCGGTCGACCGTCATCACCGGCGCCAAGGGCAGTTTCGTGGCCGACACGCTGACCGCCGACCTGACCTTCTACGCCAACGGCGCGATCGGCGCCGAGTGGGAGGCGCTGCGCGCGTTCCGCGGCGTGTCCGAGGGTGACATGGTCCGGTACGCCATCCCGAAACGCGAGCCGCTGCTGGTCGAGCACGAGCGGTTCCGCGATGCGGTCGAGGGCAAAGACAGCGACATCGTGACTCTCCGGCAGGGAATGCGTACGGTCGAGGTGGCCGCGGCCGTGCTGCGCTCCGCGCGGGAGAACACCACCGTGGCCGTTCCGCAGCCCGACCACGTGGGCTGAGCCGCATCGTGGAAGGGCTTATGGACTCCGTCACCGACCGTCCGCTTCCGCCGTCCGACCCCGCCGAGACCGGGGCTGTCCCGGCCCGGCCGCCGGTCGGACGGGACGGCCACCGGCCGCGCGTCCTGTATCTCTCCTTCTATTTCCCGCCGAGCCGGGCCAGCGGTGTCTTTCGGGCCCGGGCCACCGCCAACCACCTGGTCGAGTCGGGCTGGGACGTCACGGTGTTCGCCGGGCCGCGCGAGTTCTTCGAGCACTACCTGGACGCCGGGACCGACCCGAAGCTGGAGGAGACGGTCGATCCGCGGGTCACCGTGGTCCGCCCGCCGATGAGCTTCTTCAACTTCGAGCACGACATCCGCCGGTTCTCCTTCTTCCGGCGCAACTGGCCGCTGATCGCGAACAACCTGTACTTCGCGGCCCAGAAGAAGATCTTCGCCGAGCATTACCTGGGCTGGGCGCCGGGCGTGCTCAAGGCGGCGCTCAAGCAGCACCGGAAGCAGAAGTTCGACGTGGTGATGGCGACCGGCAACCCGTTCGTCTCCTTCGCCCTGGCCCGTACGCTCGGCAAACTGCTGAAGATCCCGTACGTGGTGGACTACCGCGACTCGTGGACCTTCAACCAGTTCACCGAGAAGATGAAGTACCTCCCGGACAGCCCGGTGCTGAAGTGGGAGGAGAACGTCCTGCGGGACGCGAGCGAGATCGTCTTCGTCAACGACGGCATGCGGCAGTGGCACGTCGACCGCTACCCGTTCGCCAAGGACAAGATGACCGTGGTACCCAACGGCTGGGAGCCCGAGCTGCTCGGCCGGCCGGAGTTCCGGGTGCCCGATCCGGCCCGGCCGCTGAGCTTCAGCTACCTCGGCACGGTCACCCCGTACCTGCCGCTGGACGCGCTGTTCGACGCCTGGCGGCTGGCCCGGCAGCACCCGCGGCTGGCCGACGCCGAGCTGAACATCCACGGTCACCTGGGCTTCTTCCCGCACGACCGGGCGCCGCTGGAGGAGATCATCGCGCGCGAGGCCGACTTCGGCGTCGTCTACCGCGGTTCGTTCTCCAAGACCGAGGTGGCCGACCTGTACCACAACACCGACGTTCTGGTGTTCTGCGTGCCGGGGGCGAAGTACGTGACGTCGGGCAAGGTCTTCGAGTACATGGCCAACGGCAAGCCGATCGTCTCGGTGCACAACCCGGACATCGCCGGGGTGGACGTGCTGCGCGGCTATCCGCTCTGGTTCTCCAGCGATCAGCTGGACCCGAAGGTGGTCGCCGAGGCGTTCATCGCCGCCGGCCAGGCCGCCCGCAACCTCGACCGGCCGACCTTCGAGGCCGCGCTCGGGCACGCCGACGACTACACCCGTGACGCCACCCTCGCGCCGTTGGAGAAGCGGCTCCGGACCATGATCAAGGAGCGTCGTTGAGCAGCACGCCGAGCGTCGTCTACGTCGCTCTCGGTACGAGCCGGATGCGGGCCGCCCTGACCTACTCCGCCCAGCTGGCGGCCGCCGGGGAGCGGGTGCTGCTGGTCACCGGCTCCGACCGGGACTGGAAGAAGACGCCCGTGGCCGACGGCGTCACCCGGCACCAGTTGGCCGGCAACTCGCCGAAGCCGCTGCTCAAGGCGGCCCGGCAGTTGCTCCTCGGAAGCGGGGGCCCGCTGGCCGGCGCGCGTCTGCTGGTCGTCGGGGACTCGGAGTCGGCGCCGATCGCGGCGTTCGCCCGGCCCCGGTTCCCGAAACTCGAGATCCAGCTCGAGCCGGTCCCGCCGTCCTCCCGCCGGACGGCCGAGGCCGACCTGGCCGTGCTCACCCCGTGGTACCCGTCGCCCAACGACCCGTTCGCCGGCGCCTTCGTGCAGGCCACCACGGCGGCCATCGCGGGCGACTTCGACCGCATCTCGACCGTGCACACCGAGGGCTGGACGGTGCCGGTCAAGGGCGTCACCGGCAAGCTGATCAAGGTGACGCTGGAGCGCGAGCTCAGCCGGCCCGGCGGCGGCCTGGTCGTCACCGACACCGCCGAGGGCGAGGTCACCCGGGCAGCGTTCCCGCAGGTCAGTGACGGCACCCGGATCACCTGGCTGGATGCTCAGATCGTGCGCCTGCGGCAGGTGCTGCCGACCGGGCGGATCGAGGCGCCGCTGATCCACGCGCACACCGGGCACTTCGCCGGCGCCATCGCGGTCGCGCTCGGCCGCAAGGACGCCAAGATCGTGGTGACCGAGCACGCCACCTTCCTGCCGCGGATCCTCAAGACCCCGGCCACCCGGGCCAGCTACTCGAAGATGCTCGACCGGGTGGACCGCATGCTGTGCGTCGGCCGCGCCCTGTACGAGACGTTGACCGCGGCCTTCCCGCAGCACCTGGGCAAGATCCAGGTGGTGCCGAACCCGATCGACTTCGACCGCTTCCAGATCCGCCCGGAACCGCCCGAGGAGCCGTTGCGGCTGCTCTACCTGGGCCGGATGCTGCCCCACAAGGGCGTCGGGACCCTGGTCGACGCGTTCGCCCGGATCGCCGCCGAGGAACCGCGGGCGACCCTGTCGCTGGTCGGGTCCGGGCCGATGGAGGACGAGCTGCGGACCCGGATCTCCGAACTGGGCCTGACCGACCGGATCAGCCTGCTGCCGGCCGTCCCGCCGGAGCAGGTGGCGAAGTTGATCCACGGCCATGACGTGCTGGTGCACGCCAGCCAGGTGGAGACGTTCGGCATGACGATCGTCGAGGCGGTCGCCACCGGCACCCCAGTCCTGGTGGCCCGCAGCCAGGGCCCGGCGGAGACGCTGGAGGGTCTGCACGGCATCGCCGGCGTCCTGTTCGAGGTGACCGAGGACCCGGACGTGATCGCCGGCGCGTACCGGCGGCTGCGCGAGGTCTGGCCGGACCTGGACATGGCCGAGGCCCGGACCCGGCTGCGGTCCCGGTACAGCAACGAAGCCGTGGCCGAGCAGCTCCGCGAGGTGTACCGCGAGGTGATGGCCGAGCCGTCGTCCGCCGACGCGGCCGCCCCCCGGCCCGTCGTCGAGGAGCTGCCGCTGGGCGAGGACCGGATCACGGTGCTCGCGGTGGCGCCCAACTCGACCGCGGCCGAGAGGTACGTGCGGTCGGCCCGCCGGCGCGGGTACGCCGTGGACGTGATCACCACCGATGACTCCGGCTGGGGCGTCCGCGAGGACGGCGTCCGGGTGGTCGGCATCGGCCGGCAGGAGAACCGGCGGTTCCCGCACGTCCTGGTCCGCGGCGTCGTCACGGTCTTCCCCCGGTACGCGTTGGGCGGCGTCCAGGCCCGGGCCGGGAAGCTGCAGTCGCCGACCCCGGAGGCCTGGGCGATCATGGGCCAGCAGGTCCACCGGCGGCTGTCGCGGGCGTTCTACCACCGGATCTACAACCGGGCGTACGCCTTCGCCCGTCCCGGCATCCTGTGGAAGATCGCCCGGCGGCACGCGCTGCCGGACATCGACCTCGACCGGACCCGGCAGATCGTGGTGGACGGCCCGGCCGGGGTGACCACCGCCTGGCGGATCGGCAAGCGGCGCCCCGGGATGCGGATCACCACGTCGCTCAATCCGCCCGAGGAGGCTCGGGAACCCGCCCGGTGATCGACCGGAGCTTCTGCTCGAACGGGATCAGGACGTGGTCGCGGGTGTACCGCTCGGCGTGCGCCCGGGCGGCGGCCCGCGTCTGAGGCGTCAGGTCCTCGGCCGCCTTGCCCGCGGCGATCATCGACTGCGCGATGTCGTCCGGGTCGAGGCTGCCGGCGTTGAACCACAACGGGTACCCGGCCAGCACCTCGGCCGCCGCGATGCCCGGCGCGTGCACCGAGACGATCGGTTTCCCGACCGCCATGTACTCGAAGATCTTCCCGGACGTGACGTACCGGCCGCCACCGGCCAGGAAGACCAGGACGTCGCTCCGGGAGTACGTGTGCGCGATCTCGGTCTTGGAGACCGGTCCGCGGTAGTGCACGCCGGTGTCCTCGCCCCCGACCCGGTTGTCGTGGTCGAGGTCGAGCGCGTGGGCCAGCTGATGGTGGTGGCCCTTGAAGAAGCCCAGATGGCCGTAGAGGTTCAGCTCGGCGTCGGCGATCAGCGGGTGCGACCGGGCCCGCCGGAACGCCTCGGCCAGCTCGACCACCGGCTGGTTCGGGGTCACGGTGCCGACGTAGGAGAACTGCAGCGGTCGGCCGGCCGTCGTGGCGGACGGTTCGAGCACGTCCGCGTCCCAGCCGTTGGGCACGATCATCATCTTCTCGGCGTAGTCCGGGTACCGGCCGGCGTGCCACTGGCGCAGCGCGTCGTTCACGAACACCGCCGCGGAGGCATCCCGCAGCACCCGCCGCTCCCAGGCCCAGGCCGCGTGACCGGCCGGGAACACCGGCTTGTCGTCGAACAGGTCGAGCGTCCAGGCGTCGCGGTAGTCCACGACGTACGGCAGGCCGGTCATCCGGTGGATCGTCCAGGCGGCGCCGAATGCCGCGAACGGGTTGCCGGTGGCCACCACGACGTCGAACCGCTTGCGGGCGTGCAGACGCAGCGCCTTGGCCACCGCCGCCAGCCCCCACGAGTTGTAGCGCTCGGGGAAGACCCGGTGCGAAGCCTCGTGAAGGCGGTGGGTCAGGGTCGGCATCTGCCGGTGCAGCCGGCCGAACCGCCGGACGTCGGGCGTCCAGCCGAACAGGCTCTGCCACGGCCGCTCGACCGCCACCCGCTCATCGACCGTCCCGGCCAGCTTCTCGTCCACCGACCCGGCGGCCTCGTGCAGGAAGTCCAGCGGCGCGGCGAACACGGTCACGTCCCAACCGGCCTGAGCCAGATGGTTGGCGGTGGCCCGGGCCCGGTAGACGCCGCTGGCCCGCGACGGCGGGAAGTAGAAGGACAGGTAGAGCACGCGGGGCGACCGGCGGCGGGTCATCAGCTGCCCTGGAGCACGGCGGCGACCCGCCCGGACGCGTGCCCGTCCCCGTACGGCTCGTCCCGCTCACCGGCCGGCGCCGGTCGCGTCGCCACGTCGTCCCACCCGTCGCCGAGCGTCCACGGGTCGGGCACCAGCCGGTTCCAGTCGCCGCGCAACGTCTCCACCCACTCCGTCTCGGGACGCAGGGTAGTGCACGGCCGGCCGAGCAGGTACGCCTCCTTCTGCAGCCCCCCGGAGTCGGTGACCACCCCGGAAGAGCCGAGTACGGCCGCGACCATCCCGGCGTACGGCAGGGGACGGCCGGGGAAGAGCGAGCCGCGCCGCAGCTTCAGTCCGAAGTGCTCGGCCCGGGCGATCAGCCGCGGGTGGGCCAGCAGCGCGACCGGCACCGGCAGCGCGGCCAGCGCGTCGATCAGCGCGCTCAGCCGCTCCGGATCGTCGGTGTTCTCCGCCCGGTGCAGCGTGGCCAGCAGGTGCGGTCGTGCCGGGTCGATGCCCTCGGGCAGTTCCGGGCGGACGTGGGCGCCGGCCCGGACGTCGTCGCGGACCCGTAGGCAGACGTCCACCATCACGTCGCCGACCAGCACCGACCGCTCACCCAGGCCTTCGGCCGCGAGGTGGCGCATGGCCTCCTCGGTCGGGGCCAGGAGCAGGTCGGCGGCGTGGTCGGTGAGCACCCGGTTGTGCTCCTCCGGCATCCGCCGGTTGAACGAGCGCAGACCGGCCTCGAGGTGCGCCACCCGGAAGTGTTGTTTCACCGCGGCCACCGCGCCCGCGAGAGTCGAGTTCGTGTCGCCGTAGACCAGTACCCAGTCGGGCTGCTCGCGCGTCAGTACGGCGTCCATCGCGGACAGCACGGCACCGGTCTGCACCCCGTGGCTGCCCGAACCGACGGCCAGGTGCACGTCCGGATCCGGGATGCCCAGGCCGGCGAAGAAGACGTCCGACAGGTCGGCGTCGTAGTGCTGGCCGGTGTGCACGATCACGTGCTGGTGAGCCGTCTTCGCGAAGGCGGCCGCGATGGGGGCGAGTTTGATCAGTTGGGGACGCGCTCCGACCACACTCAGAACCTTCACGCATGCTCCCGGCGACGATGAGGACGACGAGAGCAGTAACGGTTTCTCGATGAAAAAGGATATGCCGGGTAGCGGTACCGCACGCCGGGTTGCCGCCGCCTACGGTGACCGAATATGAACACATCTCCGAAGGAGCCCCGATGAGCCTGGTCGTCTACCTGGCCCTGGGCACCGGTCGGATCGGCGCGGCCCGGCAACACGCCGCCCACCTCGCCCACGCCGGTTCCCGGGTGCTCCTGGTGACCGGCGACCAAGCCGACGGGGGTGGCGACCAAGCCGACGGGTTCGAGGTGCGGCGGCTGACGCCGGCCGCGGCCCGGCGCTTCCTGTTCGGCCGCCGCGGCCCACTGGCCGGCGCCCGGCTGCTGGTGGCGGGGGACGCGGAGTCGACGCCGCTGGCCGACCTCGCCCGCCGTCGTTTCCCGCAGCTGACGGTGTGCCTCGAACCCTCCGCCGAGCCCCGCCGGCGCCCCGCGCCGGCCGACCTGGCCGTGGTGACGCCCTGGTATCCGTCCCCGAACGACCCGGACACCGGAGCCGTCGTCCGGGCCGCCACCGCCGCGGCCGGCGGCCGGGTCGCCATCCTGCACACCGAGGCGTGGTGGCGGCCGTCGAAAGGGCTCGCGGGCAAACTGCAGGGCGTCACCCTCGACCGGCAGATCGCGCGGACCGGTGGCCTGATCGTCGAGGACCGGCCCGAGGGTGAACTGACCCGGGTGGTGACCCCGCACGTCACCGGCGAGGACCACGCCCAGCGGGCCCGGGCGACCGTCGACCGGCTGGCGGCGGCGTTGCCCACCGGCCGGATCGAGGCGCCGCTGGTGCACGCGCACACCGGCCTGTACGGCGGGGTGCCGGCGGCCGCCCTGGCCCGCGACGACGCCCGGATCGTGGTCACCGAGCACGCCACCGACCTGGCCGAGGTGTTCGCCCAGCGGGCGGCGCGGGAGATGTACCGCGAGATGCTCACCCGGGTCGATCACGTGCGGTGCGTCAGCGAGTCGATCCGGGCGCAGCTCGTCGCCCAGTTCCCGGAGCAGGCGGAGAAGCTCGGGGCCGGGGTGACGGCGCCCACCGACCACACCGACGCCGCCCCGCCGGTCACCGTGCCGGCCCCGGGCGCCGACCGCGTCGTGGTGCTGGCGATCGACCCGGCCAAGGGCTTCCGGGTGACCCGCTACGTCGACGGCGCCCGCCGGAAGGGGTACGCGGTCGACCTGATCGCCGCCGACCCGGCGACGTGGAGCCGCCGGTACGCCGGAGACGCCGGCGTGCGGATCTTCGACGTCGGCTCGGCCGAACAGCGCCGCCTTCCCCGGCGGCTGCACCGCGCGCTGGTCACCACGCTTCCGCGCTGGGCGCTCGGGTTCGCCCGGGCCCACGCCAAAACCCTGGGGTCGCCCCTGCCCGAGGCGGTCGCCATCCACGCCCAGCGCGGTCACCACGCGCTCGCCCGCGCCATCGACGGCCGGATCTACGGGCCTTGGTACGAGTTGATCCGCCCGCGCATCCTGTGGCGGATCACGCGGCGGACGGTCGTTCCGGACCTGGACCTCGCCCGGACCCGCGCGGTCGTGGTGCACGGCGTACCCGGCGTGACGACCGGCTGGAACCTGGCCCGCCGCGACCCCGGCATGGTGATCAAGACCGACCTCACCCCGCCGATGGAGCAGGCGGGCGTCCGGCCGTGACCGTACGCGCACCCGAGGTCACCGTGGTCATCGCCGTCTACAACACGATGCCCTACCTCAAGGCGTGCCTCGAATCCGTGCTCGGCCAGTCGATCAGCCGGGAACGTCTCGAGGTGATCGCGGTCGACGACGGCTCGACCGACGGCAGCGGCGCCGAACTGGACCGCTGGGCCGCCCGCTTCCCGGACACGGTCACCGTCCTGCACCAGGCCAACTCGGGCGGTCCGGCGGCACCCAGCAACCGGGCCCTGGACCGCGCCCGCGGCCGGTACGTGTTCTTCCTCGGCGCCGACGACCACCTCGGCCCGGAGGCGCTGGAACGGCTGGTCCGGGCGGCCGACGACCTGGACGCGGACATCGTGCTGGGGCGGATGTCCGGCGCCAGCGGCCGGATCGTCAACCAGCAGATCTACCGTGCCGGCAACCGTGACTCGGTCACCCTGACCGACTCGTCGCTGCCCTGGGCGCTGTCCAACACCAAGCTGTTCCGCCGGGCGCTGATCGAGCGGCTGGGCCTGCGCTACCCGGAGGATCAGCGGTCCGGCAGCGACCAGCCGTTCACCATGCGGGCGGTGGTGGCGGCCCGGCGCATCGCCGTCCGGGCCGACTACACGTACTACTACGCCGTACGGCGTAAGGACTCCAGCAACATCACCTACGGCACACCGGTCGAGGGGTTCCTGCGGGACGCGGCCGCCCTGATGATCACCGCCGCCGACGTGATCACCGACCCCGTGGCCCGGGACCGGGTGCTGCACCGGCACTTCTCCTGGGAGGTGACCAAGCTGCTCGGCGACCGGTTCCTGGCGGCCGGCCCGGACGAGCAGCAGCGGGTGGTGGACGGCGTCCGGAAGCTGGCCGAGGCATACCTGACCGAGGGAATGCGGGCCGACCTGGAGGCCCACCGGCGGATCCCGATCAGCGTGGCCCAGCACGGCACGGTGGCCGACGTGGTCGCGGTGGCCGAGCACTACCGCGGCCAAGGCCTCGCGCCGCTGGTGACCGCCGGCGACGACGTGTACGCCGCCTTGCCCGGCTTCCGGGACCCGGCCCGGGACTTCCCGGACGCCTGGTACGACGTCTCCACCACTCACCGCAAACGGCACCACCAGCGCCGCCCGGCCCGGGTCGGGTGGAAGAAGTCGGCCCTGGTGGCCCGCTGGCCGACGGCCGTCGCACCCGGTGCGTTGACGGTGACGGCCGGTTCGGTGGCGGCCGCACTCACCCAGAGCCCGGCCGACGGTGGCGGGTGCGTACTGACCGCCGAATTCCCGGTGGCCGAGCTGATCCGCCGCCGGTCGCGCCGCCGATCCCGCCTCCGGGTGGGCTGGTCGGACGGCGGCTGCCCGGACACCGACGATGTCCTGGGTCTCGATCGGCCGGGCACCGGACGGCGGATTTTCCGGCGTGGCTTACTCTTCTACGTCGTGCACATCGATTGCGACGACAATCTGCGCCTCGGCGTCGTGATCACTCCCATTACCCCGCGACGGATCGCCGGTCGCGTGCGGCGCGCGCTGCGGTCGCGCCGCCGCCGGTGACGGCGCCCCCGAGGAGGAACAACCCCCGCATGAAGATCACCGTCGTCGCTCTCGGCAAGATCGGGCTGCCGCTCGCCGTGCAGTTCGCCAGCAAGGGACACACCGTGATCGGCGCCGACATCTCGGAGCCGACGGTCCGCAGCGTCAACGACGGACTGCCGCCGTTCCCGGGCGAGACCGATCTCGACGTCAAGCTCAAGCAGGTGGTGAACTCCGGCCACCTGACCGCCACCAGCGACACCGCGGCCGCAGTGGCCGGGTCGGACGCGGTCGTCGTGGTCGTGCCGCTGTTCGTCGACGCCGACAGCAAGCCCGACTTCGGCTGGATGGAGGCGGCCACCCGGGACATCGCCCGTGGCCTGCGTCCGGGCACGCTGGTCAGCTACGAGACGACGCTGCCGGTCGGCACCACCCGCACCCGGTGGGCGCCGCTGCTCGCCGAAGGTTCCGGTCTGACCGCCGGCACCGACTTCCACCTGGTGTTCAGCCCGGAGCGGGTGCTCACCGGCCGGGTCTTCGCCGACCTGCGCAAGTACCCGAAGCTGATCGGCGGCATCAACGCCGCGTCGGCCCAGCACGGCATCGACTTCTACCAGCAGGTGCTGGACTTCGACGAGCGGCCCGAGCTCACGCAGCCCAACGGCGTGTGGGACCTGGGGTCGGCCGAGGCGGCGGAGCTGGCCAAGCTGGCCGAGACCACCTACCGCGACGTCAACATCGGGCTGGCCAACCAGTTCGCTCGGTACGCCGACACCATCGACGTCGACATCAACAAGGTCATCGACGCCTGTAACACCCAGCCGTACAGCCACATCCACCGGCCCGGCATCGCCGTCGGCGGCCACTGCATCCCCGTCTACCCGCGGCTGTACCTGTGGAACGACCCGGACGCGACCGTGGTCCGGGCGGCTCGCGAGGCCAACGCGGCGATGCCCGCGTACGCCGTGGACCTGCTGGCCGCGGCGGTCGGCGACCTGACCGGGGTGGGCGTGCTGGTGCTCGGCGCGTCGTACCGCGGCGGAGTCAAGGAGACCGCCTTCTCCGGCGTCTTCGGCACGGTCGACGAGCTGCGGAAGCGCGGCGCCGTCCCGTACGTCTCGGACCCGATGTACACCGCCGCCGAGCTGGAGGCGCACAAGCTCCCGGCCTACGCCGGTCAGGAGGTGGGCGCGGCCGTCCTGCAGGCCGACCACGCCGAGTACCGGACGCTGACCAGCGAAGACCTGCCGGGCGTGAAGGTGCTGGTGGACGGCCGGCGGACCACCGACCCCGACCGCCTGCCGGGGATCCGCCGGATCGTCATCGGCGGGTAGTTAAGCCGGCCGAGCGGCTGGGTCACGGGAGACCACGTTTCCCTTCTCGTCGACCCAGCCCTTCGGCCGGGCCGGGTTGCCGGCCACCAGCTGGTACGGCTCGACACTCCTGGTGACGACCGAACCGGCGGCGATCATCGCGTACTCGCCGACCTCGATGCCGCAGACCAGCGTCGCGTTGGCGCCGATCGACGCGCCCTTCCTGACGAGCGTCGGCGTGATCTCCCAGTCCGGGTTCTGCGCGCGCGGCCGGAGGTCGTTGGTGAACACCACGCACGGCCCGACGAAGACCTCGTCCTCGATGGTGACGCCGTGGTACACCGACACGTTGTTCTGAATCTTGACCCGGCGGCCGACCACGGCGTGCGCGTCCACGAAGACGTTGCGGCCGATCACGCAGTCCGCACCGACGACGGCCGACGACCGGATGTGCGCGATGTGCCAGACCTTGGTGCCGGCGCCGACCTGAGCACCGTCCTCCACGTCCGCGGTGGGGTGCACGAAGACATCAGAATCCATGGGCCGAGTCTCCCAAGCGTCGCGGTTCGGCGATTACTCGGGGCGGCTGTGCCGCTCTCGGTGACGCGGCCCACTATCGTTCATTTCCATGACCACCATCCCGCTGGCTGAGGAACTTCTCCTCCTCGCGTACGACGACCAGACCGGCAAGGCGACCGGTTCCCGAATCGGACTCGACCTCGGCATGGCCGCGGCCGTGCTGGTCGACCTCGCGCTCGCCGGCCGGATCGCCTACCGCGACGGCTACCTGATCGTGGCCGACCCGAGCCCGACCGGTGACCCCATCGCCGACGCCATCCTGGCCCGAGCGGCCGACGACGACCCGCACACGCCGGCCCAGTGGCTGCAGCGGCTGCGGCACCGGCTGCGCATCCGGGTGCTCGAGGACCTGGTGAGCCGGGGCATCGTCGCGGACGTGGACGAGACCCAGCTCGAGTACATCCACGTGCACCGCTACCCGATCACCAACCGGGAGTACGAGACCGAGATCCGCCGCCGGCTGGCCGAGGCCCTGATCACCGACCAGATCGTCGACGAGCGCACGGCCGCGCTGGCCACGCTGCTGACCTCGGCCCGGATGGAGCCGGCCCTGCGCCTGCCGCCGGACGAGGCCGCCCGCGCGCACAAGCGGCTGGAGCAGATCGCCAGCGGCGCCGGGTTCGCCGGCGGCGGCAACCTCGAGGACTCCATCGTGCGGCCCAGCATCGCCCTGGTCGTGGCCACCCTGGCCAAGGCCATCTCGGCCGCCCTGGGCGCTCCCAAGCCGGCTTAGAGGCCGAGCAGCCCCCCGGTCTCGACACGCAGGTCCTCTAGCGCCGCCTGGGCGCGGGTCCGGGCCGTGGCCACGTCACCGTCCGCGACCGGTTCCACCACCTCGAGATACGCCTTGAGCTTGGGTTCGGTGCCGGACGGCCGGATGACCACGCGCGCCCGGGCCGTCCGCACGGTGATCACGTCCACGTCCGGCGACCGGTCCTCGAGGGCGGTACGCGGGTCGTCGAGCAGCTTGGCCGGCGGATCGGCCCGGACGCGGGACATCATCGCGGCGATCTCCGACAGGTCCTGCACCCGGACCGAGAGCTGGTCGGTGACGTGCACCCCGAACTCGGCCGCCAGTTCGTCCAGACGGTCGCCGAGCGTACGGCCGGACGCCTTGAGCTGCGCCGCCAGCTCGGCCACCCGCAGCGCCGCGGTGATCCCGTCCTTGTCCCGGACCATCTCCGGGGCGACGCAGTAGCCGAGCGCCTCCTCGTAGCCGTAGGCCAGGTCGTCGGCCGCCCGGACGATCCACTTGAACCCGGTCAGCGTTTCCGCGTAGGGCACGCCCCGGGCGGCGCACAGGGCGCGCAGCTGGGTCGACGAGACGATGGTGGTCGCGTACGTCCCGGGCACCCGGGCGCGGATGAGATGGTCGGCCAGCAGCACGCCGACCTCGTCGCCGCGCAGGGCACGCCAGTCGCCGCCGGACGGGACGGCCACGGCGCACCGGTCCGCGTCCGGGTCGTTGGCGATGGCCACGTCGGCGCCGGTCTCCCGGGCCAGCGCCAGCAGGAGGTCCATCGCGCCCGGCTCCTCCGGATTGGGGAACGGGACGGTCGGGAACTCCGGATCGGGTTCGGCCTGGGCCGCGACGACGGCCGGGCGGGCGAATCCGGCCCGGTCGAAGGCGTCGGCCAGGACGGCGCCGCCGACCCCGTGCATCGGGGTGTACGCCACGCGGAGATCCCGTGGGCCCGGAGCGAGCACGGCGGCCGCCGCGTCGACGTACCCGGTCACCACCGACTCGCCGAGGACCGTTCCGGCGGCGCCCAGCTTGACGTCGGCGAGCGGGCCGACCGCGCGGATGGCGGCCTCGATCCCGGCGTCGGCCGGCGGCACGATCTGCGCGCCCGCCCCGCCCGGCCCGCCCAGCGCCGCGCCGAGGTAGACCTTGTAGCCGTTGTCCTGCGGCGGGTTGTGGCTGGCGGTGACGACCACGCCGGCCACCGCGTCCAGCGCCCGTACGGCGTGGGCCAGCACCGGCGTGGGCAGCGGGCGGGGCAGCAGCAGGGCCTCCCGGCCGGCGCCGGTGGCCACCCGGGCGGTCTGCTCGGCGAAGTCGCGCGAGCCGTGCCGGGCGTCGTACCCGATCAGCAGCGGGCCGGGGGCGCCCTGCCCGGCCAGCCAGCCGACCAGGCCGGCGGCGGCCCGGGTGACGACGGCCAGGTTCATCCCGTTCGGGCCGGCCCGCAGGCGACCGCGCAGCCCGGCCGTCCCGAACTCCAGCTCCCCGGCGAACCGGTCGGCGAGCTCGTCGGCGGTCCCCGGCAGCCCGTGGATCAGGTCCCGCATCTCGTCGCGGGTGGTCGGATCGGGGTCGTCGTCGAGCCAGGCCTCGGCCCGCGCCCTCAGCGTCTCAGCGTCCACTCCCAGTTGATAGCACGATCTCGCGCTGATAGATGTTCGCCTGGTACAGCGGGTGCATGCCGACCGCGTGGTAGAGCCGGGCTGCCTTCGTCGGGTTGGCCAGGTCGACGCCGAGGCCGGCGGTGCGGCGGCCCTTGGCCGCGTAGGTGGCGAACGCCCGGCGCAACAGGGCCTCACCCACCCCCCGGCGGCGGTACGGGCGGAGGACGGCCAGGTACTTGACCCAGCCCTCGTCCTCCTCGGCCGACGAGTCGGAGGACTGCAACGCGCCGGCGAACTCCCCGTCGGCCTCGCACACCAACCACTCGTCCCAGGCCACGCTGGACTCGGCCGCGACCTGGGCCCGCCAGGTGCCGAAGTCGGTGGCCCGGTGGTCGCTGTCCCGGAACGCCTCCTCGATCACCGCGTGGAAGCGGCGGAGGTCGGACTCGTCGCCGGGCCGCACCGGGCGCACGCTCACGCCGGGCGGCAGCGGCGGCGGGTCGGACGACACGTCGTCCAGCGACATCTGCATGCGGGCGTGCTGCTTGAGGAAGGCGAACCCGTTGTCGGTCAGCGCGTCGATCCACGCGGCCTCGGTGGGGATCGCCCCGGCCCGTACGGCGTAGGGGGAGTGACCGAACAGCCTCGCCCGTTCGTGCACCCGGGCCAGCATCCGCTCGAGCAGCGGGCGGATCGCCGGCCCGCCGCGACCGGGCCACACGTACACCTCGACGAAGTCGCGGGCGCCACCGGTGGAGTTGTCGGGGTAGGCCCAGCCGACCACCTCGCCCGTCTCGTCCACGGCCAGCCAGCAGTCCAGCGACATGTCGGTGTGCGGCGCGGTGAGCGCCTCACGGACCTCCTCGGCGGTGAAGTCCGGCGCGCCCACGGCCGCGATGTCGCTGGCGTGCGCCAGTTTCAGGATCGCGGGGATGTCATCCAGCGTCGGCCGGCGGGTGGTCCAGCCCCGGGGAAGCGCGCTCATCCCGGCATCCGAACACGGTACCGCCGAGAACGCCAGTGACTTAGCGGCCGAATCGATGAGTGAGCGATTCCATCAGGCCGGCCAGCTCGATCCGCTCGGCCCGCTCGAGTTTTCCGTACGCCTGGCCGGTCACCGCGTCGGCGACCGATTCCGCCCACATGAGACGGCGCACGATCGGTCCCTTCGGCGGGTACGGCGGCTGCCATCCGAACGCGACCGCGCCGGTCTCCCCCTCGGGCCCGGCGATGATCGCCTCCAGCGGGGTCAGGCCGGCCGCGCGGACCGCGATCAGGTGCACGCCCAGCCGGTGCTCGTGCAGCAGGTGCAGCATCACCGCCGCTTGCGCGCCGGACGAACTGTCCGGCACGGGCATCGCCCGCCAGGCCGCGAACAGCGGCAGCCCGGCACCGTCCACCGCGGACACCACCCGGCGGGACAGCTCGAGCAGCCGGTCCACCCGCGGGAACCCGCCGATCTGGTCGGTGCCCCAGCGGCACAGCTCGTGCAGATGCCAGGTGGCCACCTCGACCGGCTCGGTCGCCTTGGCCGCGGCCTCCCAGCCGTCGGTCACCGCGTCGGGCGCGATGAACCCGATCGTGGCGGCGACGGTCTCCGGTTTCACGTCGCCGAGCGCGCCCGCCCGGGCCGACACGTGGTAGGCCCACCCGGACAGGCCGAGCAGCCGGGCCCGCCGCAGCGTCTGCGGCGATTCGGCGAACGCCCCGACCAGAGTGGCGAGTCCCGGCCGGACGCTGGCGGCAGCCTGTTCGGGGGTCACCGCCCGATTCTGCTCTCCTTGACCGGTTCTTGGAAAATATTCTTGAAGCCGACGGTTCTTTCAGCCCGGATCCTGGGCGTCCAGATCCTCCAGCGCCGCCTGCACGTCACCGACCTGCCGTCGGGCCGCGGCGGTCTCACGTTCCGCCGTCCGCCGGGCGACCTTGCGCCGGGCCACGTCGGCCTGGGCCTCGGCCCGCCGCCGTTCCAGCTCGGCCAGTTCGGCGTCGAGGTCCTCGACCAGGTGGCCGGCATCTCGCTCGGCCGCCTCGGCCTTCTCCAGCCGTTCGTCGGCCCGGCTCTCGTCGGCCTGGGCCGCGCTGAGCTCGCGTCTGAGCGTCCGGCGGCGTTCGGCCACCTCCCGGCGGCGGCGTTGCTCCTCCCGCGACTCGGGCGGTTCCGCCTCCTCCGCCGGCTCCTCCGCGTCGTCCTCGGCCGCCGGGGACTCGTCCGTGACCAGGCGCAACCGCGGCCGCGGCACCTCACCGAACCCGGCGTAGGTGGCCGCCCGGACCAGCCGGCCCGTACGTACCTGCTCGGCGATCTCCGGCTCGGCCAGCGCCGCGGTCAGCGTCTGCTCGACCTCGCCCAGCGGCAGCTTCCCGGCCGCGCCCGGATCTTCGGCCACGGCCAGCTGCCGGGCCGACGCGACCAGCGCCGACACGACCTGGCGGCGCTGCGCGTTGAGTTCCCGCAGCGCGTCGCCCTGCAGGCCCCGCTGGGCCGTGCGCAGCGCCGTCGAGAGCTCCACCAGCTGGTCGATCAGCTCGGGCCGCTTCAGCGCCAGCAGGTTCACCAGCCAGGCGGCCACGGTCGGCTTGCGCAGCGCGGCCAGCCGCTTGGCGGTGTCCTTGTCGCCGGCCCTGCGGGCATCCGCGATCGCGTCGGCCCGAGAAGCCACGAACTTCTCCGGCGGCTCCTCGTACATCCGCCGGATCAAGTCGTCGGTGTCAACCAATCGTCGTCCCGGGGGCCAGGTGGGCGTACGTCGTCCCGGACAGCCGTTCCAGATGTCCGTCGGAGATCTTCGCGCCGTTGTCGGTGAGCAGGGCGTCGTGCAGCGCGTACGCCCGGGCGGGCCGGACCGTCCGGACGAAGTCGATCGACTCGGCCAGTTTCATCCAGGGCGCGTTCAGCGGCACGAACAAAGTCTCCACCTCCGCCCCCTCGGGCACGGTGAACGAATCACCCGGATGGTAGAGATTCTGTCGCCCGTCATCGATCAGGCACCCCAGATTGGCCACCCGCGGGATGTCGGGGTGGATCAATGCATGGACCCCGCCGTACGCCCGGAGCGAGAACCCGGCGACGCTGTGGTGCTCGCCCGGCTCGACCGCGACCACCTGATCGGTGATCGGCGTGATCCTCGGCAGTACGTCCGGATGGGCGTACACGCGCAGGCCGGGCCGTTGCGCCACCGCCGCGGCGAGCGCGTCGGGGTCGAGGTGGTCCGGGTGCTCGTGGGTGATCAGCACCGCGTCGGCACCGTCCAGCGCCGCCCGTTCGCTGAACCCGCCCGGGTCCACCACCAACACGCCGTCGCCCTCCAGGCGCAGACAGGAATGCGTGTACTTCGTGATGCGCACAGGTCCTCCGCTGCCGAATCGTGACCGTTCATCTCGCAGTCTGCCGGAACCGGGACGGCCTTACCCCGCGTCCGACGGTCAGGAAACCCACCGGGAACTCGGAGGAACGATGACCGCACGACGGAGAACGATCGGTCTGGTCGGCGCCGCGCTCGTGGCGGCTTTCATAGCGGCCGGCTGCAGCGCCGGCGCCGGTGACAACAAGGACTCCTCGTCCGCAGGCGTCAGCGAGCCGCAGGCGGCCGCGCCGGAGCAGGCCGGCGCCGCCGATCAGGCACAGGCCGGCGCCGCCGATCAGGCACAGGCCGGCGCCGCCGACCAGGCGCCGGGGAAGGCGCAGGACGTGCCGGCCCAGGCGCCGGACCTGAGCGTGGACCAGCGCTCGATCATCTACACCGGCTCGATCACCATCCGGGTCGACGACGTCAACCGGGCCGCGGCCCAGGCCACCGCGATCGTGGCCGGCACCGGTGGCTTCGTCGGCGGCGACAAGCGCGACATCAGCGGCGACTCGTCCACCACGACGATGGAGCTGCGGGTGCCGGCGGACAAGTTCCAGACCGTGGTCGACGCACTGGCCAAGCAGCTGGGCAAGGAGGAACAGCGGGGGATCAGTACCGAGGACGTCACCGAGCAGACCGTCGACCTGGACGCCCGGATCACGGTCCAGCAGGCCCGCGTGGACAGCGGCCGCAACCTGCTGAGCAAGGCCAAGACGTTGGGCGACCTGGTGATGCTGGAGAAGGAGGTGGCCACCCGGGAGTCCGACCTGGCGTCGCTGCAGGCCAAGAAGCGGCGGCTGGCCGACCTGACCGCTCTCTCCACGATCACCGTGGTGCTGCTCGACCCCGGCGCGCAGGTGGCGCCGGCGCCCAGCGGGCCGCCCGGGTTCCTGGCCGGCCTGTCCGGCGGCTGGCACGCGCTGCTGGCGTCGCTGGGCGTCCTGCTGACCGTGCTGGGCGCGCTGCTGCCCTGGCTGATCGTGATCGGCGCTCCGGTGTGGGCCCTGGTCTGGGCATTCCGCCGCTGGCTGCGCCGCCGCGCCCCGGTACTGCGGCAGTCCGCCGCCGACGAGAAGACGGGTTAGGCCGACGAGACGACGGGTTAGGCCGACGAGACGACGGGTTAGAAGGCGCCGGTGGCGAGGGCGGCCAGGGCGGTGTGCACCATCACCCGGACGCCGTATCCGATGCAGCGTTCGTCCACGTCGAAGTTGGACTGGTGCAGGTCGTGCACGACACCCGACCCGGGTATCCCGGTGCCGAGCCGGATCATCGAGCCCGGCACCTGCTCCAGGTAGAACGCGAAGTCCTCGCCACCCATGCTGATCTCGGCCTCGACCACCCGGTCGGCGCCGAGCGCGGCCCCGGCCGCCCCGGCGATCACGGCCGACGCCATCCGGTCGTTGATCACCGGCGGCACGCCGCGGGTGTAGGTTACCTCGGCCTTGGCCCCGGTCGCCCGGACCACGTCCTGGATCAGGGTGGAGACCAGCTCGGGCGCCTCCCGCCAGGCCTCCCGGTTGAGGATCCGGACGGTGCCCCGCACGTGCCCCTCACCCGGGATGGCGTTGAACGCCTCGCCCGCGTGCACCGCCCCCCACACCATGGACAGGCCGGCCCGCGGGTCGACCCGCCGGTCGAGAAGCGACGGCACGTCCACGATGACCCGGCCCAGGGCGTGCACCAGGTCGGCGGTCAGGTGCGGCCGGGCGGTGTGCCCGCCGGGGCCGGTGAGCGTGACCTCGACGGTGTCGGCGGCCGCGGTGAAGGCCCCGGAGCGCACCCCGACCAGTCCGACCGGGAGCTGCGGGTAGCAGTGCAGGGCGTAGATCGCGGCCACGTCCTTGAGGGCGCCGGCCGCGATCACCCCGGGGGCGCCCGACGGCACGGCCTCCTCGGCCGGCTGGAAGATCAGCCGGATCCGGCCCGGCAGCTCGCCCTGCTGCTCCAGCTGGGCCAGCGCCAGCCCGAGACCGAGCAGGACCGTGGTGTGCACGTCGTGGCCGCAGGCGTGGGCGACGTGGTCGACGGTGGACCGGTACGGCACGTCCTTGGTGTCCGGCAGCGGCAGCGCGTCCAGGTCGGCGCGGAACGCGATGACCCGGTCGCCGGTGCCGATGTCGCAGAGCACGCCGTTGCCCGCCGCCAGCATCTGCGGCTCGAGCCCGGCCACGGCCAGCTCGCGGGCGACCAGCGCGGCCGTCTCGAACTCGTGCCGCGACGGTTCCGGGTGGGCGTGGATGTGGCGGCGGATGGCGATCAGCTCGGCCCCGCGCGCGGCAAGCCAGCGGTCGAGCTGGCCGGGCAGCGGGTCGGCGTCGGGCGGTGAGCCCGGGGTGGATGCCGGGTCGGTGCCCGGAGACACCGTCAGAGCCGTAGTCGTCACGTCGGATTCCGTATCGCTCTCGAGGTCTGTTCGGGCTTCCGAGACCCGCGACACTCTAGACGCGACCATGAACCCTCCACCTCCGTCAACGGGTTACGGATCGTGGAGGTGACGCAGTCAACCACAGGTCCAAGACTCCATTAATACCCTGTTCAGAACCGCTCCACCGGCCGGTAGACGCCCCACACGCCACGAAGGGTGTGGCATACCTCTCCCACGGTGGCACGCAGTCGCAACGCCTCGCGCATGAACGGCAGAACGTTCTCGGTGCCCTCCGCGGCCTTGGCCAGGTCGGCCAGCGCCGCCTCGACCGCCGGAGCGTCCCGCTCCCGTCGCAGCCGGGCCAGCTCGGCCGCCTGCGCCGCCTCGATCGCCGGATCGACCCGCAACGGCTGGTAGGGCTCCTCGGTGTCGGAGGCGAACCGGTTCACGCCGACCACGACGCGCTCGCCGCTGTCGATCTCGTTGGCGATCCGGTACGCCGACGTCTCGATCTCCGTCTTCTGGAACCCCTGCTCGATGGCCTCGACCGCGGAGCCGTACGAGAACACCCGGTCGATCAGCGCGGTCGCCGCCGCCTCCACCTCGTCGGTCATCGCCTCGATCGCGTACGAGCCCGCGAACGGGTCGACGGTGCCGGTCAGGCCGCTCTCGTAGGCCAGCACCTGCTGGGTGCGCAGGGCCAGCCGGGCCGACTTCTCGGTGGGCAGCGCGATCGCCTCGTCGTACGCGTTGGTGTGCAGCGACTGGGTGCCGCCGGCGATCGCGCCGAGCGCCTGGACGGCCACCCGGACCAGGTTGACCTCGGGCTGCTGGGCGGTCAGCTGGACGCCCGCGGTCTGGGTGTGGAACCGCAGCATCAGCGATTTCGGATCGGTGGCGCCGAACTCCTCGCGCATGATCCGGGCCCACATCCGGCGGGCCGCCCGGAACTTGGCGATCTCCTCCAGCAGCGTCGTACGGGCCACGAAGAAGAACGACAGCCGGGGCGCGAAGTCGTCCACGGCCAGGCCAGCGGCGATCGCCGTCCGGACGTACTCGATGCCGTTGGCCAGGGTGAACGCGATCTCCTGAGCGGGCGTGGCACCGGCCTCGGCCATGTGGTAGCCCGAGATCGAGATGGTGTTCCACTTCGGAATCTCGGTCCGGCAGTACGCGAAGGTGTCGGCCACCAGGCGCAACGACGGCTTGGGCGGGAAGATGTAAGTCCCGCGGGCGATGTACTCCTTGAGGATGTCGTTCTGGATCGTCCCGGACAGCGCGGCGCCCGGCACCCCCTGCTCCTCGGCGACCAGCTGGTAGAGCAGCAGCAGGACGGACCCGGGGGCGTTGATCGTCATCGACGTGGACACCTTGTCCAGCGGGATGTCGTGGAACAGCCGCCGCATGTCGTCGATCGAGTCGATGGCCACGCCGACCTTGCCCACTTCGCCCGCCGCGATCGGCTCGTCCGAGTCGTACCCCATCTGGGTGGGCAGGTCGAACGCCACCGAAAGGCCCATCGTGCCGTTGGCCAACAGCTGGTGGTAGCGGGCGTTGGACTCGGCGGCGGTACCGAAGCCGGCGTACTGCCGCATGGTCCACGGTCGCCGGGTGTACATGGTCGGATACACACCGCGGGTGTACGGGTACTCGCCGGGCGCGCCGAGAGGCCGGTCGGAGACATCCTCCGGCCCGTACACCGGGTTGATCTCGAATCCGGATTCTGACTCCACGGCGTTGATCCTAAGCCGTCGTTCATCCGGTCGGAGTCATCCGATTCGTACGGACAGTCCGATTAGTTCGACTGCCTGCGGTGTGGTGGTCACTGACCGTTGCGTTCCGCAGAACACTGCCCGCACGACTTTCACAAAGAGGGTGGGAACCGGCAAGATAGCGGGGTTGGTCCCGGCCCCTACATCCCCTCGGTGGCATCTCCAGTGACTCAGATTCCGACGTGGAGCAGTGCTAACACCGCTCCGAGCAGCGGACGCGCAGCCCCGGGCACGCTCATCGGCGGCCGGTACACCCTGCGCGCGGCGGTCGGTCACGGCGGCATGGGCACGGTCTGGCGGGCCGCCGACACTCTGCTGCGTCGCGACGTCGCGGTCAAGGAAGTCATCCTCCCGCCTGGTCTGGCCCCCAGCGACCGGGACTCGATGTACGAGCGGACCATGCGGGAGGCCCGGGCCGCGGCCGCGCTCCAGCACCCGGCGGTC
Source organism: uncultured Actinoplanes sp. (assembly GCA_964236515.1). Classification (GTDB taxonomy): domain Bacteria; phylum Actinomycetota; class Actinomycetes; order Mycobacteriales; family Micromonosporaceae; genus Actinoplanes. Next base: position 161,221 of record CAXSDA010000008.1, on the reverse strand, counting down.
GTCCAGGTGTACGACGTCGTGCACGAGTCCGGCCGGCCGTGGATCGTGATGGAGCTGCTGGACGCGCGCAGCCTGGCCGACATGGTGATCGAGGACGGGCCGGTCCCGCCGCGGGTGGTCGCCAAGATCGGTATCGCGCTGCTCGGCGCGCTCGAGGTCGCCCACGCGCATGGTGTCCTGCACCGGGACGTGAAGCCGGCCAACGTGCTGATCTGCTCAGACGGCCGCTGCGTGCTGACCGACTTCGGGGTCGCCCGGATGCCCACCGACATCCAGCTGACCACGCCCGGCATGGTGCTCGGGTCGCCGCACTTCATCTCGCCGGAACGCGCCATGGGCCACGAGTTCGGGCCGCCCAGCGACCTGTTCTCGCTCGGCGTGACGCTGTACACCGCGGTCGAGGGCCGGCCCCCGTTCGACAAGGGCGACCCGATCGAGACCATGCACGCCGTGGTCGAGGACCCGCCGACCCCGACCTCGCGGGCCGGGTCGCTCACCACCGTGCTGATGGGGCTGCTGGAGAAGGACCCGGCGCACCGCTTCGACGTGCAGAACGCCCGGACCATGTTGCGGCAGCAGCTGGCCGGCCCGCTGGCCAGCACCGCGCCGCCGCACCTGATGACCGACCCGTACTCGGTGGTCCCGGCCCAGCGCCCGCCGGCCGCCGAGACCCAGGCGATCCCGCCCCCGCCGGCGCCGCCCAGCGGCCAGATCGGCGGCCGGGCCATGCTCGCGCCGGGCGACTCGGTCAGCGCGCACCTGACCAGCATCAAGCGCGGCGGCCGGCGCCGGGCCAAGAACCTGCCGGACGCCCTGAGCAGCACGATGGCCGGCGACCCGACCAGTGTTATCCCGTCGTCGGGGCCGGCCGATCCGACCAGCGTCATCCCGCCGTCCGGCAGCTACGACGCGACCAGCGTGATCCCGGCGCGGCAGGCCTGGGACGGCGCCCGGGCGGCCCGCGACCCGATGCCCGGCGGCACCGTCGTGCAGAGCCCGTCGGTCAGGCGCACGGCCCGGATGGACGGCGCCGTCCGCGGGGTCAAGGACGCCGGCGGCAAGCTCGTCACCACTGTCCGCGGCTGGTCGCGCAACCAGCAGCTGATCGCCGGCGGCGCCGCCCTGGCCGTGGTGGTCGTCCTGGTGCTGGCGTTCGCGTTCATCGGCAACCACGGCGGGACGGCGGCCCCGGTGGCCCAGAAACCGTCGGCGGCGCCGGTCAACGCCTCCTTCGACACGCAGGACTACAACGACCGCGGCATCTCGGTCAAGGTGCCCAAGGACTGGAAGCGGACCGCGTCCGGGAGCTGGGTCGACTACTACGACCCGAAGGACACCAAGCGCAAGGTCCGGATCCTGGTGGAGAGCTCAAGCGGCACGCCGGGCAGCTTCCTCGGGATCGCCGAGAGCGGGCTGAAGACCAAGTCGACCAACTGCCCGAAGCCGTACAACCGAGTGTCGCTGACCGACCGGCAGATCGCCGGGGAGGCCGGCGCGGTGCTCGAGTACACCTGCGGCACCGGCGACATCGCCCGGCACGGCCTGTGGGGCGCGGTCATCAGCGGCGGGCACGCGTACTCGTTCTACCTGACCACCAAGGAAACCCAGTTTGCCGCGAGCCGGCCCATCTTCGACGAGATGCTCAAGACGTACGCCCTGAGCTGAGCCCGGCGGGTCAGATCTCCGGAGTGGATCCGCCGGTGGAGCGGGCGCGCAGGTCGACCACGTAGTCGTCGGGGGCGCCGGCCTTCTCGGCCGCGTTGGCGATCTCGGAGAGGTACCACGCGGTCGGCAGGCCACCCTCGTACCCGTCGAAGACGTACACCCAGGCGCTGAGGTCGCCCTCCAGCGTGGAAACACGCACGGTGACCTTCTGGTACGCCCCGGCGGTCACGCCCTCGACTTCGTCGAGCTGCGACGCATCCCACGGATGCACGTCGTAGAGGGACACGAACACCCGGTCGCCGAACGACTCGACGATCGTGCTCACCGCGCCCTCCGCGCCCATGGCACCCTCACCGGCGAAGGTCAGGCGCCAGCCTTCTATCCACCCCACCCCGACCATGGGGGAGTGCGGACAGTAGGCCCGCATGCGGGCCGGATCGAGGTTAGAGCCGTACGCGGCGTAATGACGCACGGCGATGACGATAGTCGCCGTGCCGGGTGAGAGAGAATACGAGGAGTGCGTGTCGGCACATCTGAGGCGTAGTTCATGGAGGTTGGGGCATCGTGAGCAGGATTGTCATCATCGGTGGGGGACCGGGCGGGTATGAGGCGGCGCTGGTCGCGGCCCAGCTCGACGCCGAGGTCGTCCTCGTCGAGGCCGAGGGTGCGGGCGGTGCCTGCGTCCTGTCCGACTGCGTGCCGTCGAAGACCTTCATCGCCAGCTCGGACGTGGTGACCGGCTACCGGCACAACGACACGTTCGGCGTACGTTCGGCCGGCCTGTCCGGGGTGACCGTGGACGCGGTCGCAGTCAACGAGCGGGTCAAGAAACTCGCCCTGGCCCAGTCCGGCGACATCCAGGCCAAGCTGATCAAGGCGGGCGTCGAGGTCGTGCACGGGTGGGCGCGGCTGGGTGAGGACACGCTCGGCCACACCCATCAGGTGCTGGTCACCCCGCACGGCGCGGAGACGTACGCGGTCGAGGCGGACACCGTGCTGATCAGCACCGGCGCGACCCCCCGGGTGCTGCCCACGGCCGTGCCCGACGGCGTACGGATCCTGGACTGGCGGCAGCTGTACGACCTGACCGAGCTGCCGGAGAAGCTGATCGTGATCGGGTCCGGCGTGACCGGCGCCGAGTTCGCCAGCGCGTACCTGGCCATGGGCGTCGCCGTGACGCTGGTGTCCAGCCGCGACCGGGTGATGCCGCACGAGGACGCCGACGCCGCGATGGCGATCGAGCGGGTGTTCCGTGAGCGCGGGATGACCATCCTCAACCAGTCCCGCGCCGCCGGCGTGCAGGCCACCGGCGACGGCGTCCTGATCACCCTCTCCGACGGCCGTACGGTCGAGGGGTCGCACGCCCTGATCGCCGTCGGCGCCGTGCCCGACACCGCCGGCCTCGGCCTGCCCGAGTACGGCGTGGAGGTCGCCGACGGGGGCTACGTCACGGTCGACCGGGTGTCGCGGACCAACGTGCCCGGCATCTACGCCGCCGGCGACTGCACCGGCGTCCTGCCGCTGGCCAGCGTGGCCGCCATGCAGGGCCGGATCGCGGTGTGGCACGCGATGGGCGAGGCGGTCGCGCCGCTGCGGCTGCGGACCGTGTCCGCGAACGTGTTCACCGACCCGGAACTGGCCACCGTCGGGGTCTCGCAGAACGACATGGACAACGGCACGGTGCCCGGCCGGCAGGTGATGCTGCCGCTGACCGGGAACGCCCGGGCGAAGATGGCCGGTCTGCGGGACGGGTTCGTGAAGCTGTTCTGCCGGCCGGCGACCGGTCAGATCATCGGCGGCGTGGTGGTGGCGCCGAAGGCGAGCGAGCTGATCCTGCCGATCACCATGGCGGTGGAGAACAACCTGACCGTGGACCAGCTGGCCCACACGATCACGATCTACCCGTCGCTGTCCGGCTCGATTGCGGAGGCGGCTCGTCAGCTGATGCAGCACGAACTTCAGTAGCGGACTCGTCGTCCGCGGCATCCACCTCGGCGACCTCCTTGCGGCCGCCGAACAGGGCCAGGATCCAGCCGGCGCCGCCGAACACCACGGCCGCGGTGGCGGCGACGGCGAACAGCTTCCACGCCGACTGGGTCAGCGCGGTGCCGCCGATGTGCCCGACCAGCCCGCCGTACGTGGCCCAGGCCAGCGCCGCGCCCCCGTCGAAGAGCACCCACAGCCGCACCGGGTACCCCTTGCGGCCGGCGTGGTAGCCGGCGGCCATCCGGCCGCCCGGGACGAACCGGCAGAGCAGCAGGACGAGCGGGCCCGGCGTGGTCAGCCCGCGGGTGAAACGGGCGGCGGCGCGCCGGGTCTTGGACGGCTCGGCGTCGTCGTGCTTCGGGGCGAACCGGTGCCGCAGCCCGTTCAGCCTGGTCGTCAGCCAGCGTTCGTTCGCGGGGCCTTTGCGCTGGCTGACGTGTTCGGCCGTACGGCCCAGAAGGAAGGCGACGGAGTCGCCGGTGAACATGCCCACCGCGCCCACCGCGATGACCAGCGGCAGGCTGAGGTGGCCGTAGACGACCAGCGCGCCCGCAGTGATCATGATCGCCTGGATCGGGACGACCGGCACCAGGGCATCGACCGTGATGAATCCGAAGATCGCCAGGTACACCCATGCGGGGGTCGCCAGAACGGTCAACAGTTCGGTCATCGATTCGGCCTTCTCCGCAGCGTCTGGGGATTATGGATCGCGGTCGCTGTGTGCTTGCTGAGTACAGAATGCGCCCTGATCAGCGGCGACTCACGGTGACGCCCGACACGCTAGTTTCCCCACGGCCGGAAACCACGCCGCACGCCCCGAAATTCCGGGGTGTCGCGCGCAACCGGTCCGGAATTGTCGCGGCGTACTCTTGAGTCGCACCGCATCCCGCTGGGTCCCCCGTTCCCGGCGACGGCGGCGCACCGGGCCGTCGGTAGGTCCCGTACCGACGGCCCGTCCTATTCGTTGCAAGTGTTACCCGTGCGCAACGAGTGGTGCGTAGATTCACACCATGGCGGATCTGTTCGAGGATTACCGCCTCGGCCCCGGCTGGGACGAGATGTTCAGCGCGCTCGGCATGCCCCGGGACAGTTACGAGGCGCTGCACGCCACGCTGCAGCCGCTGTCGAGCGCGGAACTGGGCGTACGCGCCGAGGTGCTGGCCCGGGCCTTCCTCGAACAGGGCATCACCTTCGCGCTCAAAGGCGTCGAACGTCCCTTTCCGCTGGACATCGTGCCGCGGATCATCGCCGCCGCCGAGTGGCGGGCCGTCGAGGTGGGCGTGGCCCAGCGGATCCGCGCCCTCGAGGCGTTCCTGGCCGACGTGTACGGCGCCGGGCAGGTGCTCGCCGACGGCGTGGTGCCGCGGCGGATCATCGCCACCAGCGCGCACTTCCTGCGGGCCGCGGCCGGCATCAACCCGGCCAACGGCGTCCGCATCCACGTGGCCGGCGTCGACCTGATCCGCGACGAGCAGGGCACGTTCCGGGTGCTGGAGGACAACGTCCGCATCCCGTCCGGGGTCAGCTACGTGATGGAGAACCGGCGGGCGATGACCCAGGTGCTGCCGGAGGTCTTCGCCGCCACCCGGATCCGGCCGGTCGAGTCGTACCCGGCCGTACTGCTGCGGGCGCTGCAGGCCGCGGCGCCGGTCGGCGTCAACGCCCCGACCGTCGTCGTGCTCAGCCCCGGCGTCTACAACTCCGCCTACTTCGAGCACGCCCTGATCGCCCGCGAGATGGGCGTCGAGTTGGTCGAGGGCCGCGACCTGGTCTGCGTGGGCAACGACGTGGCCATGCGGACCACCGCCGGCGAGCAGCGGGTGGACGTCATCTACCGGCGCATCGACGACGACTTCCTCGACCCGGTGCACTTCCGGGCGGACTCGGTGATCGGCGTGGCCGGCCTGCTCAACGCCGCCCGGGCCGGCCGGGTGACCATCGCCAACGCGGTCGGCAACGGGGTCGCCGACGACAAGCTGCTCTACACCTACGTGCCGGACCTGATCCGCTACTACCTCAACGAGGAACCGCTGCTGCCCAACGTCGACACGTACCGGCTGGACGAACCCGGCGTGCTCGAGTACGTCCTCCCTCGGGTCGCCGAACTGGTGATCAAGCCGGTCGACGGCGCCGGCGGTGCGGGCATCGTGATCGGCTCCCAGGCGACCGAGGCCGATCTGGTCGCGGCGCAGGAGACGATCAAGGCCAACCCGCGCGGCTGGGTCGCCCAGCGCGAGGTCAAGCTGTCCATGGTGCCGACGCTGATCGGCAACCGGCTGCGCGGCCGGCACGTCGACCTGCGCCCGTTCGCGGTCAACGACGGCTCGAAGATCTGGGTGCTGCCCGGTGGCCTGACCCGGGTGGCGCTTCCCGAGGGCGCGCTGGTGGTCAACTCCAGCCAGGGCGGTGGTTCCAAGGACACCTGGGTGTTGGCCGACTCCTCGGTCCCAGAGATCGAACCCACCTCCTTGCCGCCGGCTCCGTCCCTGGCCCCCGCCTCGACCCCCGACCTCGGCCCGGGTGCGGACGGCAACTCCGAGCAGCAACAGCAACAGCAACAGGGGGTCACGTCGTGCTGAGTCGCATCGCCGAGTCCCTCTACTGGATCGGCCGGTACATCGAGCGGGCCGAGGACACCGCGCGGATCCTTGACGTGCACCTGCAGCGGATGGCGGCCGACCCGTGGACCGAGGAGGATGCCGCCTGCCGGTCGCTGCTCGCCGTCATGGGCAAGCCGGCCGGCGACGGGCCGTTCTCGTCGTCGCAGGTGATCACGCTGCTCGGCCTGGACGACCGCAACCCGAGCTCGGTGGTCGGCGCGCTGGCGGCCGCGCGGGAGAACGCCCGCGGCGCCCGCGAGACCGTGTCGTCGGAGATGTGGGAGTGCCTGAACTCGACCTGGCACGGCCTGCCCAACGCCCGGCGCCGGGTCGAACAACAAGGTGTGCACGCCTTCTTCCGCTGGGTGCGCGAACGTTGCGCGGTGATGGCCGGCCTGACCGACGCCACCATGAGCCGCGACGAGGGTTGGCTGTTCCTGGTGCTGGGCCGCAGCATCGAGCGGGTCGACATGACCGCGCGCCTGCTGCGCACGCACGAGCGGGCCGGGGGCAGCATCCCGTCGTGGCTCACCCTGCTGCGGTCGTCGGGGGCCTGGGAGACGTTTCTCCGTACGTACCGGGGAAGCCTGGACGACCGGCACGCGGCCGAGTTCCTGTTGCTGGACCGGCTGTTCCCCCGATCCGTCTTCGCCGCCCTGTCCACCGCCGAGGGCTGCCTGACCGACCTGGAACCCGACCCCGGCCGGGCCGGCGTGGCCACGGACGCGCAGCGGATCGTCGGGCGGGCCCGGACCAACCTCGAGTTCCGCGGCGCCGACGACCTGATCGACGACCTGTCGCCGGTGCTGGCCAGCCTTGAACGCACGTGCTCGCAGGTCAACGACGCCGTGTCCCGGCGCTACTTCCGCCAGACCACGGCGGTCAACTGGGTGCGCGGGGCGGTGGCGTAGGTGCAGAGCTGGCGGCTGCGGATCGAGCACAAGACCGGGTACGACTACGCCGGCCCGGTGGCGTCGTCGTACAACGAGGCCCGGATGTGGCCCCGCAACGAGACCCGGCAGGCGGTGCTGGACGCGCGGGTCGAGGTGTGGCCGCCCGCCCGGACGTACCGCTACGAGGACTACTGGGGCACGGTCGTCACGGCCTTCGACGTGCACGCCAAGCACGAGTCGCTGACGGTGACGGCGACCTCCACAGTGGAAACGCTGCCCGCCGGCGACCTGGTCGGTGACGGTTCCCCGTGGTCCGCTCTGGAAGGTCACGTCGACCGCTACTACGAGTATCTGCTGCCCACCTCACGTACCACAGTGGACTCTGCGTTGTCGGCGATCGCGTCCGACGTTCGTGCGGCCCACGCCACCCCGCACGCGGCCGCGATGGCGGTGTGCGAGTTCGTCCGCGGCGAGGTCGCGTACGTGCCGGGTTCGACCGGCGTGCAGAGCGACGCCATGCACGCCTGGACGCAGCGGTCCGGCGTCTGCCAGGACATCAGCCACCTCACCGTCGGCCTGCTGCGGGCGATGGGCCTGCCCGCCCGGTACGTGTCCGGCTACCTGCACCCCCGCCCGTCGGCGGGCATCGGCGAGAGCATCGTCGGCCAGAGCCACGCCTGGGTGGAGTGGTGGGTCGGCCGCTGGACCGCGTACGACCCGACCAACGGCGTCGGCGTCGGCGAGCGCCACGTGGTGGTCGGCCGCGGTCGCGAGTACGGCGACGTCCCCCCGCTCAAGGGCGTGTACGCCGGCCCGAAGAGCACCGGCCAGGGCGTCGAGGTCACCATCACCCGCTTGCGCTGATGCCCTACCACCACGGAGACCTCCGCCGCGCCCTGCTGGACGCGGCCGTCGAGGTCATCGCAACCTCCGGCGTGGCCGCTCTGAGCCTTCGCGACCTGGCCCGCCGGGCCGGCGTCTCGCACGCCGCCCCCACCCACCACTTCGGAGACAAGGCCGGCCTGCTCACGGCCGTAGCCGGCGAAGGCTACGCACTGCTGGGCGCGGCCCTGTTCGCTGCGGGCGGCGATTTCCTCGAGCGGGGCGTCGCGTACGTCGGGTTCGCCCTCGACCAGCCCGCCCACTTCGAGGTCATGTTCCGCCCCACCCTCTACCGCACCGACGACCCTGCGTTGGCCGCCGCCCGCGACAAGACTGCGGCAGCCTTGTACGGGGCCGCCCCGTCCCCGTCCCGCGAGGCCGGCCTGGCCGGCTGGTCCATCGCCCACGGCCTGGCCACCCTCTGGCTGAGCGGCAACCTTCCACCCTCGGGCCCTGACCGCGACGCCACCATCCGCGCCATCCTCCGCGAACTCCGCCCCGACTGAGCGCTCGTGGTTATTCGGCGGCCTCGGTCCAGAACGTGACGGACGGGCCGTAGTCGGATGCGTTCGACCCGTCGGTGACCTCGACGTGGACGGTGAGCTCCGGACACCGGGCCGCCAGCACTCCACGCCAGCAGGCGCCGAGGTCGCTCGCGAGCCCAGGCAGCGCATCCGCGTACGGCTCCAAATCGCAGTTGACGAAGTAGTCCCACAGCACGACGGCGTTGACCACGGCCTCGATCCGGGTCGGCTCATCCGGGTACCGCGTGAACCAGTCGTCCACATTCGACGCCGAGAACCGCTCGGTCAGGAAGACCCGGCCCCTGTACCGCACGGTCGGCGGATTGAACAACCAGCCGGCGGCAATCGTCGGCCCGATCGCCGTCTTCTGGTTGAGATAGTCGGTAGGCGTCCAGTCGGCGGCGCCCGCACCCCAGCCGGCCCGCCAGTGCATGAAGAACTCCGGCAGCGGGCGCTCATCGGCGTTCTCAGTCAAGGGAACCTCCGCTTCCTCCGCCGTCACCCATCTTGCCGCAGCCATCCACTAGCATCCGAACAATGTCCGGCGACGATGCCCCGTGAGCCCCTCGGGGCCGCCGCTCGTCGCCGTGGCGAATCCTTCTGGCGCGTCCGATCCGTGGGCCGGCGTGTGGCTCGCCGAAGACATCGAGACGATCCACAGCGGCATCGCCGGCGGCAGCTGGATCGACGGCACGCTCGGCGGCGTCTCCGCCGGCCTCGACACCCTCGCCTTGGTCTCGGATCCTCTCGGCACCCTCCTGGAGTACGGCGTGGCCTGGATCATCGAGCACGTCAAGCCGCTGACCGAGGCGCTGGACTGGCTGGCCGGCAACCCGGCGGAGATCTCGGCCCAGGCGGCGACGTGGCGCAACATCGCCGGATCGCTGCACACCCAGGCGTCCGAGCTGGAGCGTGCAACCCACTGGAACCTCGCGGAATGGACGGGCGGCGCCGCCGACGCCTACCAGACCTGGTCCGGCCGGCAGCGGGACTCCCTCGGCGCCCTGGCCAAGGCGGCCGAGACGATGGCCGCGATGACCGAGGGCGCGGGCGCGTTGGTGGCCGGCGTCCGCATGATGGTCCGCGACGCGATCGCGACGCTGGTCTCCCGCCTGATCACCTACGCGGCCGAGGAAGCCTTCACGCTCGGCCTGGGTACGCCGCTGGTGGTCGAGCAGGTCACCACACTGTGCGCCTCGTGGGCCGCCCGGATCTCCGAGTGGCTACGCAGCTTGATCCGCAGCCTCGCCCACCTCCGCGGCCTGGTCGGCCGGCTCAACGACGCAATCGACGCCATCAAGGCACTGCTGAAGCGGCTCGGTGGTGGCAAGGCTGACCTGATGGGTCGGAAGGTCGTCGACCCGGCCCTGCGTCCGCAGGCGCCTGTTCGGCCGCCGGACGACCACCTTCCCGCCGGCGATCCGGTCTACTACTCCCAAAGCAGCACCGCGATCGGGTACGACGCGGCGACCATGCGCAATTTCGACGTGGCCCAGCCAGAACCGGGATTTCATGACGTGGTGGTCCATGGCGAACGCAACGGAACTTTTCGTCCAGGCTTGGTGGGCGAGGATGGGAAGAGCCATCCAGCCAACTTCACACACCCGCATCAGATCGCCGAAGCGGTCGCGAACAACCCTGACTACAGCGGTGAACCGGTCCGCTTGGTGTCGTGTCACAGCGGCACTGTCGATCCCGCGTCCGGAGTGCCTCCGGCTGCTCAGCAGGTAGCGAACTCGCTAGGAGTGCCGGTGATGGCACCGACAAACATTGTCGGAGTTCGCCGGGTAGGTTCGGGCCTACAGGTGCCGGAAATTGGGCGCGGGGGCACGTGGAAAATGTTCTATCCGGAGGCTCACCGTTGAACAGGGAAACCATGCGTACTGCGGGGATGTTCGCGGAGCTGTCGCAGGCTCGATATCCGACTCCGACACCGAAGATCCGCGACAACGTCGCGACCGCGCCGCTGACCGACGCTGATGCGGTCATGGCCTACCTCGACGCGGGACACGTCCTCATCGACATCATGGACATCGAAGACGACCCGTTCAATCCAGCGCAGCAGATCCTCAACGGCAGCACGATGATCACGGATGGCGAATGGTTGTGGCGCCAAGACTTCACGTACTACATCCGCTACCACGACGTGGCCGTGCCGCCAGAGTTCCTGGCTGCCATACGCGCGCGCAACTACGTAGTTCCTGAAGTGCCTGAGGAGCGGCTGATCGAGATCGCTGACGAGGCCGAGTGGTTCGCACTCGGCAATGGCTGACCGACGTACGGAAGGCGGTCTCCTCGTGGAGGCGTTCGACCGTCAGCTACCCGCGGCGCAACACTTCAGCGGCGTCGGCCATCGCGGTCAGCTTGCCCACCGCCGACTCCCACGGCAGGTATTTCATCCCGCAGTCCGTCGCGAGCACAACCTTTTCCGCCTCGACGTACGGCGAAGCGCGCCGCACGCGCTCGACCACCGTGTCGACGGACTCCACCGCCGGATCGGATAGGTCGATCACACCGATCATGATCGTCTTCCCGGCAAGCTGCTTCAGCACCGACGTGTCGAGGTGCGACTGCGCCGTCTCGACCGAGATCTGGTCGCAGGTGCAATCAGCTAGTTCCGGCAGAAACGAATACCCCGAGGGCCGCTCGTGCACGAACGCCGCGTACCCGAAACACAGGTGCACGGCCGTGGTCCCCCCGGCGCCGGCCAGCGCACGGTTGAGCACCTTCAGCCCGTACTGGCGCGCCTCGTCAGGCTTCGCCTGCAAGTAGGGCTCATCCAGCTGCACAATGTCCGCGCCGGCCGCGAAGAGATCCCGCACCTCGGCGTTGACGGCGTCGGCGTAAGCCTCGGCCAGCGCCTCCGCACTTCCGTAGTACTCATCCTGCGCCTGCTGCGACATCGTGAACGGCCCCGGCACCGTGACCTTGATCGTCCGATCGGTGTGCTCGCGCAAAAAACGCACGTCATCGGCCTGAATAGACCGCGGCCGCCGCACCGGCCCGACAACGCGCGGCACGTGGTTCGGCAGCCCGCTGCGACCCAGTACGGTGGCCGGGTTGTCCAGGTCAAGCCCTTCAAGCTCAGTGGCGAAGTGGTTGGAGTAGCTCTCCCGCCGAATCTCCCCGTCGGTGAGAACGTCCAGCCCAGCGTCCTCCATAGCCCGGATCGCCAGCAGCGTCGCATCATCCTGCGCCCGTCCCAGGTACTCCGGCGCCACCCGCCACAGCTCCGCCGCCCGTACCCGCGGCGGCAGTCGGCTGGCCAGCTTCCCCCGGTCAATCAGCCACTCAGGCTGCGGGAAGCTCCCCACGAGGGTGGCGGGAAACAGTGGCAGATCTGGCATGTCGGCGCCCTTCAGTACCAGGGTGAAGCGTCGGCGCGATCGTATACACGCGCGAGGGTGTCGGTTTTCCATTTGCGGGGCTTGTCGTGTTCGATTTGCGGGATCTCCGGCATTCGATTCGCGGCGGAGGCTGGCGAGCCCGGCTGCTTCGGTGGAGTAGGTCGGCCGGCTCAGGCCGTAGCCGGGTGCACGCCGAGCTGGATCGGCATGTGAAGATTGCTCCGGGCTTGGTTGCTAGTCGATTGTGCAGATTGTTGCGCCGGCGGTGACTGGAGCGCCGACCTCGACTGACAGACCGGAGACGGTGCCGGGGCGGTGGGCGGTCAGGGGCTGTTCCATTTTCATGGCCTCGATGACGACGATGACGTCGCCCTCGGCGACCGTGTCGCCGTCCTGGGCGGCGACCTTGACGATCGTGCCCTGCATCGGGGCCGTCAGAGCGCTGGCGTCAGCGTTCTTGGTGCCCGCCTGATCGCTCTTGGCGCGCTTGGTCGGAGCCACCTTGGCCGAAGACGCCGCTCTCGGGCCGAGCGACGCCGGCAGCGTGACCTCTAGGCGCTTGCCGCCGACTTCGACCACGACGGTCTCGCGCTCCGAGATCTCGCCAGCATCGGCCGCGCCGGCGAACGGCGGAACCGTGTTGTTCCACTCGGTCTCGATCCAGCGCGTATGGACCGTGAACGGTGACGAGGTGAAGGCCGGGTCACGGACCACCAAGCGGTGGAACGGCAGTACGGTCGCGATGCCTTCGATGGCCGTCTCGTCAAGCACCCGCCGGGACCGCTCCAGGGCTTCCTCCCGCGTTGCGCCGACCACGATGATTTTGGCCAGCATCGAGTCGAAGTTGCCGCCGATCACGTCGCTGGCCGAAACGCCGGCATCCACCCGTACGCCCGGACCGGAGGGCCAGGTCAGAGCTGTGACGACGCCCGGCGCGGGCAGGAAACCGCGGCCCGCGTCCTCGCCGTTGATGCGGAACTCGAACGCGTGCCCACGCGGCACCGGGTCGGACGTAATTGCTAGTGGCAAGCCGGAAGCAATGCGGAACTGCTCGCGCACCAGGTCCAGCCCAGCCGTCTCCTCGCTCACCGGATGCTCGACCTGCAGCCGGGTGTTGACCTCGAGGAACGAGATCGTCCCGTCCTGCCCGACCAGGTACTCGACCGTCCCCGCACCGTGATAACCGGCCGCGAGACAGATCGCCTTGGCGCTCGAGTGGATGGTAGAACGCTGTTCAGGGGAGAGGAACGGCGCCGGCGCTTCCTCGACCAGTTTCTGGTGACGGCGTTGCAGCGAGCAGTCGCGGGTGCCGACGACCACCACGTTGCCGTGCGTGTCCGCCAGCACCTGGGCCTCCACGTGGCGCGGCCGGTCGAGGTAGCGCTCGACGAAGCATTCACCTCGCCCGAACGCGGCTACCGCCTCGCGTACGGCTGATTCGAAGAGGGACGGGATCTCCTCGATCGTGCGGGCCACCTTCAAGCCCCGGCCGCCGCCGCCGAACGCCGCCTTGATGGCCACCGGCAGCCCGTGCGTACGGGCGAAGTCGATGATTTCGTCAGAGGAGGCGGCCGGCGATGAGGTGCCGGGGACCAAGGGCGCGCCCACCCGCTGGGCGATGTGCCGTGCCGTGACCTTGTCGCCGAGATCGCGGATGGCCTGCGGGGACGGCCCGATCCAGGTCAGGCCGGCGTCGATCACCGCGGCCGCGAAGTCGGCGTTCTCCGACAGGAAGCCGTAGCCGGGATGGACGGCGTCGGCGCCGGAGCGGGTGGCCACGTCGAGCAGCTTGTCGATGCGGAGGTACGTGTCCGTCGCGCTGTCGCCGCCCAGCGCGAAGGACTCGTCGGCCATGCGGGCGTGGGGGGCGGACAGGTCGGAGTCGGCGTAGACCGCCACGCTGGCCAGGCCCGCGTCCTGGCAGGCCCGGATGACTCGTACCGCGATCTCGCCGCGGTTGGCGATCAACACCTTGCGCACCGGCCGAGCCTACCGCTCGGTAATGCCGGTTCGCGCTCAGTCAAATTTGTCTATTACTCTGACGTGCGTGTCCGCTACACGCATGATGATTCTGGGGCTGGTCCAGTGGATGCAGCCGGTGCACGGGTACGACGTGCGCCGCGAGCTGCTGAGCTGGAGCGCCGACAAGTGGGCCAACGTGCAGCCCGGGTCGGTGTACCACGCGTTGCGCAAGCTCTCCGAGGAAGGCCTGCTCCGGGAGGTCGCGACCGAGCAGGTGGGGGCGCGGCCGGCCCGTACGACGTACGAGATCACTGCCAAGGGCGCCGCCGAGTTCCTCACGCTGCTGCGTAACAACTGGTGGAGCCTCGCCACGCCGCCGGACCCGTTCATGGCCGCGTTCAGCTTCCTTCCCGCCCTGCCCCGTCAGGAGGCCGCGGCCGCGTTGCGCAATCGGGCCAACCAGCTGCGATCCGGCATCGACCAGCTGCAGGCGGCGATGGCGACGAACTGGTCGACGGCCAAGCCCACCTTCGTCGGCTGGATGTGGGAGCTGTCGATCGAGCGGGCGGAAGCGGAGATCGCCTGGTGCGCCCGTACGGCCAAGCGCATCGAGGCCGGCGAGTCGTACCAGCCTCGCGGCACGCAGGCGCCGCCTGCCGGATGGACCGATGAATAATCAAGTTTGACTAAGATCGATCGACGGTCGTACGCTCTTCACGTCGTCTGGAGGGGGAAATCCATGATCGAGACCCACGGCCTGCGCAAATCCTTCGCTTCGCGTCAGGGCCGCGAGAAGAAAGTCGTCGAGGCCGTACGCGGCGTGGATCTCGAAGTCGCCGCCGGTGAGATCTTCGGGTTCCTCGGCCCGAACGGCGCCGGCAAGACCACCACTCTCCGCATGCTCGCCACCCTGATCGAGCCGGACGGCGGCACCGCCACCATCGCCGGCGCCGACCTGCGCGGCGACCCGGCCGAGGTCCGCCGGCGCATCGGCTACGTCGCCCAGGGCGGCAGCACCTGGGACGACTCGACCGCCCGGGAGGAATTGATTCTGCAGGCCCGGCTGTACGGCGTCTCCAAGTCGACCGCGATGGAACGCGCCCAACGCGTGCTCGGCGCATTCCAACTGAGCGAGTACGCCGATCGCAAGTGCAAGACCTATTCGGGCGGTCAGCGTCGCCGGGTCGACATCGCACTCGGCATCATCCACGAGCCCAAAGTCGTGTTCCTCGACGAGCCGACCAGCGGCCTCGACCCGCAGAGCCGCGCGCACATGTGGGACGAGATCCGCCGGCTGCGTAACGAAGGCATGACCGTCTTCATCACCACGCATTACCTGGACGAGGCCGACGCGCTCTGCGATCGCCTGTCCATCATGGATTACGGCGAGATCGTCGCCTCCGGCACGCCCGCCGATCTGAAACGGGAGATCTCCGGAGACGTGGTACGCGTGGGCCTACCCGCCGACGCCGTTTCCCTGGCGGCGAAAACGCTGGACACCGCGCCGTACGTCAACAAGCTGGAAACTCACGACGACAGCGTCCGGCTGTACGTGGAGGACGGCGGCACCGCCATTCCGCTCATTCTGCGGGCGCTCGACGCGGCGTCCGTACCGCTCGGTTCCATCGAGCTCAACCGGCCCAGCCTCGACGACGTCTTCCTGACCAAGACCGGCCGTTCGCTGCGGGAGAACTGATGAAGCTGATCCGCGACACCTCCCTCATCCTCGGCCGGCAGATGACGTTGCTGCTGCGCAATCCGGTGTGGATTCTCGTCGGCGTGTTCCAGCCGGTGATGTACCTGCTGCTGTTCGCACCGCTGCTGAAGCCGGCTCTGCAGGTCCGGTCGAATGCGCAGGCGTACGAGATCTTCGTTCCCGGTCTGCTCGTTCTGCTCGCCATTTTCGGTGGCCTGTTCCAGGGCTTCGGCCTGATTGCGGAACTGCGGGCCGGCATCATCGAGCGGTCCCGGGTCACTCCGGTCAGCCGCCTCGCGCTCCTGCTGGGGCGGTCGCTACGGGACGTGGTCTCGCTGATCGCGCAGGCCGTCATCATCACGTTGCTGGCGTTGCTGTTCGATCTGCGGGTCTTCATCGGGTACCTGCTGCTGGCGTATCTGATGCTGGCACTGATCTCGCTGATGACCTCGGCCGTATCGTACGGCGTGGCCCTGCTCGTGAAGAGCGAGGACGCGCTGGCGCCGCTGATGAACACCGTGGCCCAGCCCGTGCTGTTGTTGTCCGGCATTCTGCTGCCCTTGACGTACGCGCCGGGATGGCTGCAGGGAATCGCCGACTGGAATCCGTTCTCGTGGGCGGTGAACGGCACCCGGGCATTGTTCCGCGGCGATCTCGGCGCCAATGCGGTGTGGCAGGGCCTGGTCATCATGGCGGTGCTCGCGGTGGTGTGGGCGGCGCGACTGTTCGCCCGGAGCGTGCGTTAAAGCTTCCGCGCCATGGTGAGGCCGTCCGCGATGGGAAGAATCACCAGTTCGACTCGCTCGTCGGCGACGGCCAGGTTGTTGAAATCAACAATCTCCTGGTCGGCGCCGCCTTGCGGGTCGACCACCCGGCCCGACCACAACGTGTTGTCCACCAGAATCAGCCCACCGGTCTTCACGCGCGGCACCAATTCTCGCCAGTAAATCGGATAGCCGCCCTTGTCGGCGTCGATGAAGACCAGATCGAGGTATGGCTCGCTGGGCAGCTCTTTCAAACGCTCGGCGGCCGGCCCGATCCGGAGATCAATCCGATCGTCGACTTTCGCTCGTGCCCAATAGCGGCGGGCAATGTCGGTGAACTGCTCGGAGATGTCGAAACAGGTCAGCCGCCCGCCGTCGGCCAGGCCGCGGGCGATCGACAGCGATGACAGCCCGGTGAACGTGCCCACCTCGACGGCTTGGCGCACGCCGGCGACAGCGGTCAAGATGCGTAGGAAAGCCGCCTGCTCGGAACCGACCTGCATGGTGGCGCGGCCGGGGAGGGCGGATCGTGTTTCCGCGATCAGCTCGGCCGTGATCGGGTCGGGCGGGGTGCTGTGATCGAGCAGATAGGCGTGCAGCTCAGAGGTCAGGGCCAGCGGCTCGTACGACATCCTCTATGCGCTCCAGAGTTCGGTGATGCCGACGCCCATCTCGGCCAGGAGCCGGCGGAGCAGCGGCATCGAGAGCCCGACGACGTTGCCGGCGTCCCCCTCGATGCGCTCCACGAAGGCGGCCCCCCGCCCGTCGATGGTGAAGGACCCGGCCACTTCCAGCGGCTCGCCTGTCGCGACGTACGCCTCGATCTCCTCATCGGAGATGTCGGCGAAGTGCACGACGGTGGTGCCCACCTCCTCGGCCTGCTTGCCGCTCACGAGGTCGGTCAGGTGATGCCCGGTGTGCAACACGCCCGAGCGTCCTCGCATCCGCTGCCAGCGCTCGGCCGCGACCTCGGCGTTGTGCGGCTTGCCCAGCACTTCCCCGTCGAAGGCCAGCACGGAGTCACATCCGAGAATCAGCACCCCCGGCTCGGCCTGCATCTGCGCGGCGACGGTCCGCGCTTTCATCCTCGCGAGGGCGAGGCATAGCGTGTACGCGTCGTCGGCTTCGACCACGCTCTCGTCGACCCCGCTGACGATCGCATCCGCTTCTATGCCGGCGGCTTTCAGAAGCGCCCGCCGGGCCGGGCTCGCGGACGCCAGAACCAGGCGATGGGACAAGTCGGTCTGCACAATGTTTCACGCTACAAGGGCGTGGTCAGTCGGCTCCGGTGGAGGTGGGCGTTTCGGGCCTTCTCCGTCGCCAGGCTAGGAGGAAGGCCAGCAGGCCGCCCGCCATCACTCCGATGAGCACGATGCCGACCACGATCTTTGAACTGCTTCCGGTGTTGGTGGGGGAGCTCGCTTGTCCGCTTCCGCCTGTGGGCGTCGAGGTTTTCTGCGTGGGTGTGGCTGCGGTGGGAGTCTGGGTGGGGGCGGTGGCTGTGGTTTCTAGCGGGGGTACATTGGCGGTTAGTGCTTTGACGATGTTCAGGACGCCGTAACCGCACTCGTCGTCTCGGCCGGGCTTCCCGATGTCGGTAGCCGTTGCAGTAAGCCGATGGATTACCTCTTGCGCTGACAGCTTCGGAAACTTAGCCCGTACCAGTGCCGCGGCACCTGAAACAATCGCTGTAGCCGGCGACGTCCCGCTGATCTTGACATATTTGTTGGTGGGCTCCGCGGCGATGATGTCTACGCCGGGCGCGCACAGTTGAGTAGCAGGGCCGGTTAGTGAAAAATCCGCGTGCCTATTTGAGCGGTCCGTCGCGCCAACGGCCAGCACGCCTGGAACAGCGGCAGGATACCCGTAAATGACGTTGGTGGAGTCATTGCCTGAGCCGGCGACGATAACTGCATCCGCATCCGCTGCTGTCTTGACTGCGCTTGTGAGTTCAAGCGATGGCGCATCACCGATGGATACGTTAATAACCTCGGCACCGTGCTGGGCGGCCCAGGCAATCCCTTGACCAATAGCAGCACTTGATGCGCGATCGAGCTCCGATACTTTGGCCGGGAGAATCTTCGCACCTGGAGCGATGCCTAACACGCCGGTCCTCCCATGGCCTTGGCCGGCAATTAGACTAGCCATTTCTGTGCCATGACCAAACTTATCGACATGCCCGGTTCCATCGCCACCTGTCACGAAGTCCTTGCCTGTAAGAAGATTGCTCGAAATGTCACGGTGCTCGGAGACGCCGCTGTCTACGACTCCGACGATCACGCCCGAACCCGCTGTAATCTTTTGGGCGTCAACTACATTGAGTGCTTTTAAATGCCACTCATCAGGATCGGCAGCCAAAGCCCCCGCAGGTGCTAAAAGTAGAGTGGAGCCGAGGGTCAGCGCGACTACTCCGATCGCGACGCCGCGCAGCTCCTTCACCTAACCAAGCCCAATTGCCGGGCCTGGATCCACTCGCTGCTCAGCGACGGGAAGTACAACAGGGGCCACACCTTGGGCGGTTTCCCAAGGATTGTCGGGATCCCACGGAGCGGTTGGATCACCTTGATCGCGACGGCCTTTACGCCCGGGACCGGTAGACGGCGGCTGGGTCGATTGTGCGTAAGCCGTTCGACCTGTCTTAGCGCTGTCGCCGCCCTCAGAACCACCGATTACGCCCCCAACAGGGTTCACGCGTTGAATCGGCCCGCGTCCTGTTGAATTTCTTCCGAGGCCAGCGCCCGATGGGCCGCCGATTATGCCGCTCATTGACCCAGTCCGCGGATCGGCACCGAGCGACCGCCCGACGCCAAATTGGCCGCTCTCGGTTGCCGATGGCATCTGACTCGCGCCCACCCCGCGGACAACGGCCGGTGGGAACTGACCGTCGATGGGTGTGATCGGCATTGACGGCCGCACGTTGATTGGACCCGGACCGCCGCTAGGGCCAATGTTGGGCGTCGGCGAAGCCGGAGAGCCCAATGTCGGGGAACCGAGGTTAGGAGGAGCCGATGCTCCACCGAGCACGAGGCCGGGCTGTTGCGATCCAGCCGCCGGTGGGGCTGACGGCGATGACTTACCGGCGGTTGGGTTGAGATTAGGTTGTGAACCCGGGGAGCGGCCTGCGGCGCCGGAAGTGTTTGCGCTGGAGTCGTCATCACCAGCGATTAGCGGAGGCGTATAGACGGGAAGATTGTGCTCCTCTTTGCCCTTGTCGAGAAAAGTTGGGGGCAGAAATTCGTCAGGTGTCACCAGCGAAGCCTGAGCCTGACCCAAGTCCGTGCTCAGGTTCGACATAAGAAGCCTTGCCTGGCTGTTCAAATCTTCCTGACGGCCGGCCGGTACAGGCGATTTTAGCGGTAACACAGGAACCTTGCCGTATTGAACCGGCTTTGATTCGTTGGCAAATTCGTCCAACTTTATTTGATTCGAAGCGTATTCTTCGTAGATTTTCTCAAGGTCGTTCCGCGTTAAGCTCATCGAGAGGGTTGCGCCGGAAAAAGCCGTGTGATTGGTTACTGCCGCGTCATAGGTGCGCTGAAGGCTATCCAACATGTCGTCAAGCTGTCCGACGTATGCCGCGGATGCCGCGCTCTTCTCAGGAGGCCAAGCGGCAGCAAGGTTCTCGCGATAGTTTTGCACTTGTGCCATGTGTTCGAGGATCAGCTCATAGGACTTTTGCCAACCCGTGAGCCGTTCATAAGCTGCCGTCGTGTCTTGGTTCGCGATAGTGTTCCACATAGTCGGCACATCCATCGCATACCAGTTCGTTCCGCCACCACCACCACCGCCATCGGCGACAAGCATTATGCTCCTCCATCTTGCGAGGTGATGGGCGGTGGCAGTGGCAAGCTATCGGTGAGGTGCTCGTGGACATCTGCGACAGTCGCGTGGGCGAAGGCGTCTGATCCGTGGTAGTCGCCACTTATTGTTTCCGCGGCCATGCCGAGCGCATTAGTTCCGTTGGCATACTGATAGGCGTTCGTCTCGGTACGACCCTGCGCGATCGCATGCATGTCGTAGAACGACTTGAGTTCGCCAAACCTTGCCTCCGGCAGTGGCGTCGCCACCGCTCGAGACAGGCTGCCGAGGTGGGGGGCGTAGCTGTCTTGGACGTTTGCGACCAACTTCTGTGCATACTCGGACATCGCGTGGATGTCGGCGGCGATGTCGCCGAAGTCTGTGAAGCCGTAGTCGCGCAGCCAAGCCGGCCCGCGGTCCTCCTCAGGAATCATCCTGCCTCCCCCGAGAGACGAAAACATCCTGAGACTAGTCGCTCACCGCTCCCGCCTCGACCCCCCACGAAGCCCTGTGGACAGTCGCAACCAGACCGAAACCTGTCAATGTCTGGTCGGCAGGCCGGACGCTCGCCAGGAAGCCGGCCCGGACGCCGGGCGGGAGCTGCGAACCCAGGCGGTCATCGACGGAGGGGGTGGTGCTTCATCGGCTTTGCTGGATCGTGAGGCCAGCACCACGGTCAGCGCGGCCAGCTCTTCGTCGGTAGGCTGGCCCTTGGTGACCCTGACCAGCGGATCCTCGTTCACCGTACGAGCGTACGACGAACCGTGACACGCATCCCAGACTCACCAGATCAATTCGCTGTCCCTCGACAAGACCGGGTATTTTCTTCGTGATGTCCACTTCCCCCCAGCTCGTTGTCGCTGACCGTTACCGGCTCGTTGCGCCGCTCGGTCAGGGCGGGATGGGTCGTGTCTGGCGGGCCACCGACGTCGTCCTGCACCGGGAAGTCGCCATCAAGGAACTCGTGCCGCCTCCTGGGCTCACGCCGGATGAGCGGCGCGAGATGCGGGACCGGTCGTTGCGGGAGGCGCGCGCGATCGCCCGGCTCAACAACATCAACGTGGTCCGCGTCTTCGACGTGCTGCGGACCGACGCCGATCCGTGGATCGTCATGGAGTACGTGGCGTCCCGATCTTTGCAGGACACGCTGGCCGAGAGCGGACCGTTCCCGCCCGTACGGGCGGCTGAGATCGGGCTCGGGGTTTTGAACGCGCTGCGGGCGGCGCACCGGGCCGGCGTCATGCACCGGGACGTCAAGCCGGGCAACGTGCTGCTGGGGGATGACGGCCGGGTTGTTCTGACCGACTTCGGGCTGGCCACGGTGCCGGGCGACCCCAACGTCACGCGTACCGGGCTGGTGCTCGGCTCGCCGGCCTACATCGCGCCGGAGCGCGCCCGCGACGGGACGGCCGGGCCGGCGGCTGACCTGTGGTCTCTCGGCGCGACGCTGTACGCCGCGGTTGAGGGGGCGTCGCCGTTCGCGCGGCCGACCGCCATCGCGACGCTGGCCGCGCTGGCCACCGAGAATCCGCCGCAGTCGCGCAACGCCGGTCCGATGAAACCCGTGCTCAACGGCCTTTTGCGGAAGGATCCGGCGCATCGGATCAACGCCGAGGAGGCCGAACGCCTGCTTCTGCGCGTCACCGGCCGGCGGTCCAAGCTCAGCTTCCCGATGAGCCCGACCATGCGCCGGCCGGGCGTCGGACGCGAACGTCCGGCGCTGCCGGGGACGCCGCCGGTCGTGCCGGGGAGCGCCACCGGGTCCGCGCCTGTCGTGCCGGGGCCGCGTCCGCCGGTCACCCCGGCGCCGGGTCGGGTGGCCCGCAGTCAGGGCGGGCCGTTGGCCAATCCGTACGGGGAAAGCGGTCCGGCGACTTCGGGGAATCGGCCGGTCTTCGCGCCGGGCAAGGCCAGCGTGGGCCGCCCGCCGCAGCGCCCGGACGCTCCGGCCCCCCTCGACGCCACGCGCCTCGACACACCCCCAGTTCAAGATCTTCCAGGCCGTACGGGCAAGCCGGTACCGCCAAACCCGGTGGCCCCGGCGAAAACACAGATCGGGGAGTCGGCTCAGAGGGCCATGGGTCCTGGCACCCGCGGGGTCTTCGGCACCATCTCCGCGGCCGAGATCGCGCACCGCCGGCGTAGTGCCCGGCCCACCACATCGGACGATCCGCCGCCGAACGTGACGCCGCCCGGCGACCGAGCCACCGTCGAGCAGACCGCCGTCGCTCCGGGCGACGCCCCGCCAGCAGCCGAAACGGCCCCGCCTCGGACGTCGCGGACGCAGGCCGACGAGCGCGCGACGCTCGTGCAGCCGGCCGTGGAGAGCACCCCGTTCGCTGTCACCGTGGAACCGGGTCGCTCCGTGTCCGAGCAGACCGCCCTGGACCGCGCGGCGGCTGAGTGGCGGGCTCGCGAAGGTGGTCCGGTTGTCGGCGCTTTGGCGCTTGCCGAAGAGTCGGATTCGGGTACTACGTCCGACAAGTCGGATGTTGCGGCTGAAGTGGGTCCGGGGCTTGGCGAGTCGCCGGAGACTCGCGACGACGCGGTCGAGCACGTGACCGGAGCCGACGAGATGACCGCCGTGACCGAGCCTGATGCCGCAGCGGCGAACGAGGTTGGCGCTGACGAACAGGGTGCTGACAACGCCGAGCCGGGCTTCGAGGCCGCCGAGGGAACGACTGCCGGCGAGGGAACGAGTGGGGACGCCGAGCCGGTCGCCTCTGGCGTCGCGATGGCGGACAGCTCTGCCGAGGCGGATGTGAAAACGGCGACCGTTGCCGCCGATACGCTTGAGCAGGTCGACGTTGCTGCGGTCGTAGACGCTCCGGTGAAGGAAGTAGCCGAGGAACCGGCCAGCTCAGCAGTGGTCAGCACGGCAGAAGCGGCCGGCACGGCAGCGGCGGGTGCAGCAGCCGCGGGTGCGGCAGCGGCGGGTGCGGCAGCGGCGGGTGTGGCAGCGGCGGGTGCGGCGACGGCGGGTGCGGCAGCGACCGGTGCGGCAGCGGTCGGCGAGCCGGCGGTCGGCGAGCCGGCGGTCGGCGCTCGGGCCGCCGCGGGTTCGTCGAAGGCGTCTCGGCGGAAGGGCCGTGGCCGAGCCGCGGCCGTTAAGGCGACATCGGCATATCGGGCCCAGAAGACCGACGTCACCGGCACGCAAGACGTCTCCGTGGCCGCAGCAGCCGGCGAGGTCGAGGAGTCGAAGGCATTCGCGGCCGAGCCGAGTGCGGAGGTGGCCGAGGCGAGTACGGAGGCTGGGCCAGGTCCGGAGGTGGCTGGGCCAGGTCCGGAGGTGGCTGGGCCAGGTCCGGAGGTGGCCGGGCCAGGTCCGGAGGTGGCCGGGCCGAGTGCGGAGGTGGCCGGGCTGAGCGCAGCCATCGCCGAGCCGAGTGCGAAGGTCGCCGAGCCGAGCGCAGCGGTGGCCGAGCCGAGCGCAGCCGTCGAGGCGAGTGCGGACGCCGCGCCAAGCGCGGCCCAGGTGCCCGCTCCGGTAAGCGAGACCGCCGGCCCCGAGGCGCCTGAGGCAACCGACAGCACGGCTGAAGACGGTGAAGAAGACGCGACGGGAGTTGGCACCGAAGAGGCGACGGAGCCGGCGGCCGAGGTGGCGCCGGCGAGCGCGGTCGCCCGGATCGGGAGGCAGACCAAGGCCGCCGACCGCGACCTCGCCGACACCGGGACCGACACCGACACCGACACCGACACCGGCCGTACCCGGACCGCCCCGGCCAAGGTGGCCGCCCTCCGCACCACCGGCAAGCGCTCCGGTCCCAGCGGCGCGATCAACGTGCCCGTGGCCCGGGACAGCACCACACCGGTGGAGATAAAGGCGCAGAAGTCCGTCGAGCAGACGCAGGAGCGGGACCGGACCGCCAAGCCCAAAGCCCCCGACAGCACCACCGTCCTACCCGGTCACGTGCCGGGCTTCAACGCCCCGAGCCGTCCGGCCTGGACGCCGATGGCCGTGGCGCCGACCGCGGGCAAGAAGGGCCTGACGATCTTCGGCACCACGTTGACCCGTAACCAGACCCTGGTCGGCGGCGTGATCGTGCTGGCGCTGATCGCGTTGCTGGCCGTGCTGATCCCGAAGGCGTTCGGCTCGGATGACGCCCGCACGCCGGTCGCCACCCCGACGACGGCCGAGGCCAAGGCCACCGCGGCTCCGACCAAGGCCGCGGCCCCGGCACCGACCCCGTCGGCGCAGGTGACCACAGCGGCGCCGTCGAGCGCCGCCCCGTCCGCGTCGGCCAGTTCGGCGGGGACGGTGGCCATGCCGGCCGGCTGGCACCTGTACCAGGACCCGACCGGGTTCCAGGTGCCGGTGCCGGATGGGGCGTCGATCACCCGGCAGGGGTCCGAGGTGTACTTCCGGAAGGACAACCGGCTGCTGATCGTCGACCAGACCGATCAGCCCAAGCCCGACCCGGTGGCCGACTGGACGCAGCAGGAGCACGACCGGGCCGGCAGCGCCTACCGGAACTACCACCGGATCAAGATCGTGGCCGTGAACTACTTCGTGAAGGCCGCCGACTGGGAGTTCACGTACACCACCAACAGCGGCAACGACCAGCACGCGGACAAGCGCGGGGTGATCACCAGCGCCCACCAGGCGTACGGCCTGTCCTGGTACACCTCGCCCGACGACTGGGCCGCGTCCCAGAAGGATCTACGGCTGATCTACCAGGGATTCAAGCCCAGGTCATAGCTCCGGCGGGCATCGTCCGTGCATGAGCACTCCCGGAATGGGGTACTCCTTCACCACCACGGATGGGAGGTGCACGATGCGCGGACGCGGGCCCGCCCTGGCGTTCTGGTTGCTCGTCGTCGTGGCCGACCTGGCTCTGGTCGTGTCCACGGCCGGCGTGGTCACGGCCTTGTCGATCCTGGCCGCTCTGTTCGTCGTCGGCACCGTCGTCCGGCAGACCCGGACGACGAAGGTGCGAGCCCAGCGGCGCGCATAAGGGGGAACGGCGAGACCTGATCGGCTACGCTCGCGGGCTGTGTCGATCAACGGCTTTTGGAACGATCTTCTCGGGGCGCAGCCCGACCCGCCGGCCCTGCTGGTCCTGGTCACGGCGGTCATCGCGCTGGTCGTGGTGGTGTTCCGGCCGATCTGGCGGATCGCCCGCAACGCGATCACCATCGCCCACGAAGGTGGCCACGCGCTGATCGCCCTGCTCACCGGGCGCAAGCTGCGGGGTATCCGGCTGGAGTTCGACACGTCGGGACTGACGCTCTCGGCCGGTCGGCCGTCCGGTCCGGGCATGGTGCTCACGCTGATGGCCGGGTACATCGCGCCGTCGCTGGTCGGCCTGGCCGGCGCGTGGATTCTCGGCAGCAACCGGATCACGCTGCTGCTCTGGCTGACCGTCGTGCTGCTCCTGCTGATGCTGATCAACATCCGGAACCTCTTCGGCGTGGTGTCGGTGCTGATCACCGGGCTGATCGTGTTCGGCGTCTCCTGGTACGCGTCGCCGCAGGTCCAGGCCGCGTTCGCGTACACCGGGGTGTGGTTCCTGCTGATCGGCGGCGTACGGCCGGTGAGCGAACTGCAGCGGCTGCGACGCCGGGGCCGGATGCCGGACTCGGATGCCGACCAGTTGGGCCGGCTCGCCCACACCGGCGCGCTGTTCTGGGTCGGGCTGTTCTACCTGGTCACGTTCGCGGTGCTGGTCGTCGGCGCGTTCATGCTGGCCGGTCAGTGGCTGCCGGAGCTGTCGACGCAGTAGGCCCGATCGGCGGATGGGAACGATCGAGCGCCATCGTTATCGTCCGAGTTGTGGCTGCTCGGAGGGTATGGCGTGGACGACCGCCGTCGTCGCCTTCGTCGCGGCCGTTCCCTTGTGGCGCTACACCACGAATGTGATCACGATCGCGCACGAGGGGGGTCACGCGGTCTTCGGGTGGATGTTCGGCACGACGGTGAAGCACGTCAAGATCTTCACCAAGGGCAGCGGCGAGATGCTGCCGGGCAAGCAGAACTACGTGTCGACATTCATCGGGC
This sequence comes from uncultured Actinoplanes sp., assembly GCA_964236515.1. GTDB lineage: Bacteria > Actinomycetota > Actinomycetes > Mycobacteriales > Micromonosporaceae > Actinoplanes. The sequence continues at coordinate 135,100 of CAXSDA010000008.1, read as the reverse complement.
TGGTCGCCGGCTACCTCGGCCCGTCGATTTTCGGGTTCGCCGGCGCGATGCTGCTGGTGCACGGCTTCGAGCCGCGGGTCGTGCTGTTCCTGACGATGGTGTTCCTCGCCGGGGTACTGATCATGACGCGGAACTTCTTCGGCATCGTACTGATCCTGGCCGTCGGTGCCGTGCTCTGGATCGTGGCCATGCGGTCCACCACGACCGTGCAACTGGTGTTCGCCCACATCTGGACCTGGTTCCTGCTGATGGGCGGTGCCCGTCAGGTGCCGGAGCTGTTCTCCAACATCAGGAACGGCGACCACAACGACGCCGCCATGCTGCAGAAGCACACGTTGATCGGCGACGTCGTCTGGCTGGCTGTGTTCTGGTTCCTGTCGCTGGGGGCGCTCGTCTGGGGCGGCGCCCAGCTCCTGCGGCACACCGGCTGAGTCAGAGCGGGATGTTGCCGTGCTTCTTCGGCGGGAGCGTCTCCCGCTTGGTGCGCAGCGTCCGCAGCGCCCGGGTGACCTGCTCCCGGGTCTCGGACGGGTGGATCACCGCGTCCACATAGCCGCGTTCGGCGGCGATGTACGGGTTGGCCAGCGTGTCCTCGTACTCGCTGATCAGCTCGGCCCGGCGCGCGGCCGGATCCGGCGCCGCCGCCAGCTCGCCGCGGTACAGGATGTTCACCGCACCCGGCGCGCCCATCACCGCGATCTGCGCCGTCGGCCACGCGAAGTTCATGTCCGCGCCCAGGTGCTTCGACCCCATGACGTCGTACGCCCCGCCGTACGCCTTACGGGTGATCACCGTGACCTTCGGCACCGTGGCCTCGGCGTACGCGTAGATCAGTTTCGCCCCGCGCCGGATGATCCCGTCCCACTCCTGGCCGGTGCCGGGCAGGAAGCCGGGCACGTCCACGAAGGTCAGCACCGGGATGTTGAACGCGTCGCAGGTGCGGACGAACCGCGCGCCCTTCTCCGACGCGGCGATGTCGAGCGTGCCGGCCAGGTGCATCGGCTGGTTGGCGACCACCCCGACCGGGCGGCCCTCGACCCGGCCGAAGCCGATCACCAGGTTCGGCGCGTACAGGGGCATGACCTCGAGGAAGTCCTCGACCACGGTCTCCACGACCGTCTTGATGTCGTACGGCTGGTTGGCCGAGTCGGGGATCAGGGTGTCCAGCGCGGGGTCCGGCTCCAGTACGGCCGGTTCCTCGAACACCATCGGCTCGTCCAGGTTGTTCGACGGCAGGTAGGACAGCAGCGCCCGGACGTAGTCGATCGCGTCCGCCTCGTCGGTGGCCAGGTAGTGCGCGTTGCCACTGCGGGTGTTGTGCGTACGGGCCCCGCCGAGCTCCTCCATGCCGACCTCTTCGCCGGTCACCGTACGGATGACGTCCGGTCCGGTGATGAACATGTGCGAGGTCTGGTCGACCATCACGGTGAAGTCGGTGATCGCCGGCGAGTAGACGGCGCCGCCCGCGCACGGGCCCATGATCAGCGAGATCTGCGGGATGACGCCGCTGGCCCGGACATTGCGGAAGAAGATGTCGGCGTACAGACCGAGCGCGACCACGCCCTCCTGGATCCGGGCGCCGCCGGAGTCGTTGATGCCGATGATCGGGCAGCCGATCTTCATCGCCAGGTCGAGCACCTTGACGATCTTCGCGCCGAAGACCTCGCCCAGGGATCCGCCGAAGATCGTGAAGTCCTGCGAGAACACGCACACCTGGCGTCCGTCGACGGTGCCGTGGCCGGTGACGACCCCATCGCCGTACGGCCGGTTGGCGTCCAGCCCGAAGGCGGTCGAGCGGTGCCGTGCCAGCTCGTCCAGCTCCACGAACGAGCCCTCGTCGAGAAGCATCCCGATGCGCTCGCGGGCGGTCTTCTTGCCCCGCGCGTGTTGTTTCTCCACCGCCCGGGCCGACCCGGCGTGGACCGCCTCGTCGGTGCGGAGCTCGAGGTCGGCGAGCTTTCCGGCGGTGGTGTGGAGGTCCGCCGGGGCGGGCGCGTCCTGCTGGGTCGTCACGTCGTGATCGTATCCGCGGTGCGGCGTCGG
>CAXSDA010000008.1:0-133047 GCA_964236515.1 uncultured Actinoplanes sp. | reverse complement strand
CTCAATGTCCCATTCGTTACGAGACACGTGACGAACTGGATGACCGCGGCCGGGTTTGCCCTGATCGCCGGAGGACTCGCCACGCTCATCGGCTTCCGGCGGGCGCTGTGGGCCGGTGGTGGCCGGCGGAAGGGGCCGGCGCCGCCCATCGAGCCGCCGCGCCGCCGGGAACTGACGGCGCCCGCGCCGGTCCGGGCGCTGCCGTCCGCCCGGCGGGCGGAGCTGACGGCCGCACCGGCGTCCGTGCCGGCGGCCGCGGCGCCGGCGGAGGAGGCGATGGCCGTGGAGCCGGATGAGGTACTGGACGCCCCGGCCGACCGCGACGTCGACGCGGAGTCCGCGCAGGTCCACGGCCAGTTCGCGCCGGGCGACGGCTTCGTGCCGGGCGACGGCGAATACGGGTCCGACGACCGGGAGTACGAGCCGGGCGACGGCGAGTCCGACGAGGGCCACCACACCGAGGCTGCGGGCGAGATCGACGGCAACCGGGCAGACGGCGACGAGCTCGCCGCCGCGCACGAAGCCGCGTACGACCGCGAATTCGGTCATGAGGGCGTCGAGTCGGACGGATGTGACGACGACGCCGAGGAGGACGAGGACGACGTGCGTGAGCAGGCGCGGTACTTCGAGGACTACGCAGCGCCCGGGGCCGATCGGATCGAGGAGGACGAGCCGCCGCACCGCCGGATGGCCCGCGCCGTGCTGGCCCGGTCCTGGGACGTCCACCCGGAACTGGCCGGGATCAACGCCGCCTCCCTCTTCGCCACCCCCTCGACCGGCGGCGGCGACCACGTCGAGGGCTGGGTGCGGCCGCAGTACGACGACGAGCCGTCCGGCGACTACTGGACACCGGTTCCGCACAACGGCCTGGCCGACCTGGACAACGCCCCCTACGGCTGGCCGACCCCGGTGGAACGCCTTCCGCTTGTCCCGCTCGACCAGGACTCCGCCGACGAGCCCGAGCCGACCGATGCGTTTCCGCAGTGGCCGCCGGCCCAGCCGTCCGGCACCATCGAGCTGCCCCGGCGCGGGCGTGGTGAGCGCCGCCGCCGGCTGACCGGGGAGGAAGCGCCCTGGCTGAACGCCGACCGGGACGGCCGGGACGGCTGGGAACGCGCCGGCGGCCCGGCGCTGAGCGCGGAGTGGCCCGGCGAGTGGTCGGACGCGCCGGAACCGCAGCGCGCGTACGGCCCCGAGGACAGTGACAGCTGGCCGGTGAACAAGCCGGTCCAGCCTCAGCGCCGCCGGGGCTGGAAGAGGGTCGATGACACCACGCACGTCTTCCCGGCCGTGGTCGAGGGCGAGCCGCGGCGCCGCCCGCGACCCCGTCCGGGGCTGGGCGGCGAGGCGCACAGCACCGTCTACCGCAGCCGGCACGCCGCCGATCAGTAGGCTCGGCGGATGCCCGATTCGCCGTACGCCGACCTGGACCGCCCGCCGCTGTCGGCCCGCTCGCTGCAGCGCGCGCTGATCCGCCCGGGCGGCCTGTGGGACCGGATCGAGGTCCGCGAGGAGACCGGGTCGACCAACGCCGACGTGGCCGAGGCCGCGCGTACGGGCGTGCCGGAGGGTCTGGTCGTGGTGGCCGAGCAGCAGGTGGCCGGGCGCGGCCGGCGGGACCGGGTCTGGGTGTCGCCGCCCCGCGCCGGGCTGACGCTGAGTGTGCTGCTGCGGCCTGGCCCGTCGGTGCCGCAACGGAGCTGGGGCTGGCTGTCGCTGTTGGCCGGCGTGGCGTTGCGGGAGACGGTGGAACGCCGGACCGAGCTGCCGGCCAAGCTCAAGTGGCCGAACGACCTTCTGATAAATGAGGCCAAGGCCGCCGGGATCCTGGCCGAGGTGGTCGACGACGCGGCGGTGGTCGGGATCGGGCTGAACGTGACCACGCGAGCGGACGAACTGCCCCCGCCGGCCGGTCTGCTGCCGACGTCGTTGCGGCTGGCCGGAGCCGAGGTCACCGATCGGGAGCCGCTGCTGCGCGATCTGCTGCGGGCGGTCGCGGCCTGGTACGCCGGTTGGCGGGAGGCCGGGGGCGACGCCGAGATGTGCGGCTTGCTGGCCGCGTACCGGGAAGGGTGTTCGACGATCGGCCGTGAGGTGCGCGTGCAGGTGCCGGGCGGCGGCGACCTGATCGGCACGGCGACCACCGTGGACAACGACGGGCAGCTGGTGATCCGTACGGTGGACGGTTCCGATAAGCACGTCTCGGCCGGGGATGTCCGGCACGTACGCTGACTACGTGCCGTTTCCCGATGACGCCCTGACCGACCAGGAAGAGGTCGTCCTCCACCTGCACCCGCACGCCAAGGCGGCGGTGCGGCCGGTGCTCGTGCTGGCGTTGCTGCTGACCGCGCTGATCGTGTCCTGGGTCAAGCTGCCGAGCAACCGCGGCGGGCTGATCGGGGTGCTGGTGGTCGCGGCGTTCGCGCTCTACCTGGGCGTACGGCACGGAATTGCGCCGTTGGTGGTGTGGCGGACGACGCACTACGTCGTCACCGACGAGCGGCTTCTGCTGCAGGACGGCGTGATCACCCGGGAACGTCGGGACCTGCCGCTGGTCCGGATCAACGACCACGCGCTGACCCAGTCCCTGCTGGACCGGATCTTCGGCTGCGGGACACTCGTCGTCGACTCGATCGGCGACCAGGCCGCGGTGATGCACTCGATCCCGCACGCCCACCGGGTGCAGACGCTGCTCTACGAGCTGATCGAGCACGCGCCCGAGGAGGACGAGATCGACCTGCTGATCAGCGACGGTCCGCCCGCTGCGAGTCCAGCTCCGAAGCAAACTCGGCGTCCAGGTCGGGCTCGACGCTGAGGTCAGGATCGACGCTGAGGTCAGGATCGGCGCTGAGTTCCGCCAGTCCGGCCGCGACGTCCATCTCGGCCATCACCTTCTCGTGACCGTCCACCGGCGGCTTGAGGAACACGAAGGTGCGGTAGGCCCAGAACCGGAAGATCGTCGCCACCCCGGCCGCGCCCAGCGTGATTCCCATGATCAGCAGCTTGTGGTCGGACTCGTTGAGGTGCCACCCGTACTTGGCGGTCGCCACCGCACCGGACTGGATGATCATCCCGACCACGTTGAACCCGAAGAACAACGTGTACTCCCGGCGCAGGGCGCTGCGGGCATGGTTGCGGTAGGTCCAGTAGCGGTTCGCCAGGTACGCCAGCGTGGTGGTGATCACCGTGGCCAGCACGGTCGCCTTGACCGCGCCGATGGGCAGTGCGACGTACGTGATCGCCAGGTAGAGCGCCGTGTTGGCGGCGCCGATCACCCCGAAGGCGAAGGCTTCGGGGGCGATCCGCCGCAGGCGGACCATCAGCGTGCGGGCTGAAGGCATTCGGCAACCTTACGGGTGAGGCGGGGAAAAAGCCGGACAGCACGTGTAGGTGGCAGCGAACTCACAGCCGGCTCACGGCCGGCTCCGAGTCGGGCGCGGCCACCCGGAACACGAACCGCCGGTACGACCAGAAGCGGAACAGGGTGCCGACCGCGGTTCCGATCAGCTGACCCGAGATGTTGTCGGCGAGCCGGCTCTGCAGCGACGGCCAGATCTGGCCGAGCCCGTAGTGGCTGATCGCGAGGCAGGCAAGTCCGATGCCGAGGCCGATCGCGTTCAGCACGAAGAAGGTGGTGTACTGCCGGGCCATGTGATCGTGGGCCCGGTCCCGCCAGGTCCAGAACCGGTTGCCGGCGAAGGCGATGGTGGTGGCGATCACGGTGGAGATGGTCTTGGCCAGCAGCGTCTCCAGGCCGTTGCCCAGCAGCACGTTGTAGATGACCAGGTCGACGAGGAAAGCGGTGCCGCCGACCAGCCCGAACTTGCCGACCTCACGGCCCAGCGTGACCGCGCGGTCGCGCCACCACGACCCGCGGCCCGAATCTCCACTCCAGGGCGCGGGCACGGACCCGAGGGTACCGGCGCCGGTCACCCGATGCTGTTCGCCTGAAGTGCGGTCAGTCGGTCGTTGCGGCATTGTGACGCTGGCGGTACGGACGGTGACCGGTCCCGTCCACCTCCGCGATCTCGGCCAGGCGGCCCCGGCACCCGGCGCACCAGGCCAGATGGGTGTTCATCCGGGCGCCCTCGCGGACGGCCAGCCGGCCGCGCACGTGACCGCCGAGGCGTTCGCCGGTCCACCGGCATTCCGGGTGATCGGCCGCCGCCACGTGCTGCTGCAGGTAGTGGCGGCGCAGGCCCTCGCGGGCGCGATGGGCCAGCACGGCGACCGCGTTCGGAGTCAGGCCGAGCCGGGGCGCGATCTGGGCCGGCGTCGCCCCTTCGACCTCGGTCTGCCACAGCACGTCCTGCCAGCGTTCCGGGAGGGCGCGGAAGGCGCGGGCGGCATACGCGCGCTCCAGCCGGTCCAGGGCCGGGTCGAGGAACGGCACACCGGCGTCGTACCGGGTCAGGTCGTCGGTGAACTCCAGCCGCCGGTCCCGCCGCGCCCGGTGGTAGCAGACGTGCCGCAGCGTGGTGTGCAGGTACGCCCGGAAGGCCACCAGCGGCCCCCGCCCCGCCCGGAGGGTCGCGAACACCTTCGCCCACGTCTCGGCGACCAGGTCGTCGGCGTCCGACGGGTTGCCGGTCAGGCTGTGGGCGAGGTGCCGGCTGGCCGCGGCGTGACGTTCGTAGAGGGTGCCGTACGCGTCGGTGTCGCCGGCACGGACCGCGGCCAGCAGATCGGTATCGGTATCGGTGACCGGGATCGTCATTCCTGCCCCCTGGATCGAGAAGTGGGAGGAAAGCCAAGCTTATGACGTTTCGCCCGAATTACGAAAGGTCGCCGTTTCCGCCGTTCCGCCAGAGTTCGCGCACCGGTACGGATGGGTAACCAGGGGAGAATGGTGATCGAGAGCAGCCGGACGCGCGCGGTGGGAGCGCTGTCGCTGCTGCTCGTCCTGACCTCCGTCGCCACCGTCGTGGTCGAGGTCCTGGCCGTGAAGTACGCGCCGGAACGTGACGCCGGGCTGATCGTCCGGGCGGTGTGGGCCGTCGTCCGCGGGTTCGGCTGGCTGGTGCTGATCGTGCCGGTCCGGCGGGGACGCGCCGCCGCCCGTCCCCTCGGCCTGATCCTGGCCGTGACCACGATCTTCGCCGTCGGCCGGCTGGTCGTGCCGGAGTCGGGCGCGCCGCCGGAGTCGGGCGTGATCGGGTTCGCCGCCCTCACCGTTCTCTGCCTGGTCGTGGTAGTGTTGCTCTACCGGCATCCGGCGATGACCGGGCACCTGACCCGGCGCGTACGGGTGCCCGGCCTCAGCCCGGACCGGCCGGAACTGAGCGGCTGGGCCTGGACGGTCCGGGTGGCGTCGTTGACCTACAGCCCGCTGATGCTGGTGCCCGCCCTGGTGTCGCTGGGTCAGCTCGGTCACCGGCCGCAGTGGATCCTGGCCGTCGCGCTGTGGTTCGCCGTCGCGCTCGGCCTGGGCTTCGTGGTTTTCCCGATCACACTGTTCGCGATGCGCGGCGGCCGTTCGTCCCGGCGCGCGATCGTCTGGATCACCGTGCTCGCCCTGGCTGTCGATCTGCCGCTGTGTTTTGTGTTGCTGGGGCTGGACGGATTGATCCGGGACGGCTCACCCTTGGTCGTGGCCGCTCTCCTCGTCCTGTACGCGCTGACCCGCGTCAAGCCCTCATGACCGTCTACGACGTCGCCATCGTCGGTGCCGGACCGGCCGGAGCGGCCGCCGCGGTCGCCGCCCGCCGGGCCGGTGCCCGGGTGCTGCTGCTCGACCGGGCCGACTTCCCCCGGGACAAGCCGTGCGGGGACGGCATCGCCCCGGACACGCTGGACGAGGTGGCCCGGCTGGGCGTGACCGGGATGGCCGACGGGTACACGCCGAACGACGGGTTACGACTGGTCGGGCCGAGTGGGGTCACGGTGGTGCGGCCGCTGCGGCGCCGGGCGTACACCATCCCGCGCCGGGTCTTCGACGCCCGGCTGGTCGACGCGGCCGTCGCCGCCGGGGCCGACCTGCGCCGGCACACCGTACGGACGATCACCGACCACGGCGACCGGGTGACGCTGGACGGGTTCGAGGCGGCCGTGGTGATCGGCGCGGACGGGGCCGGCTCGACGGTCCGGCGCGCCCTCGGGCACCGGCCGAACCCCGGTGGCCACATGGCGCTGGCCATCCGCGGCTACGCGCCGGTGACCGGCTCCGAGCAGGTTCTGGTGACCACCACCGCGCGCTGGCCGGCGTACGCGTGGTCGTTCGCGATCGGCGACGGTACCGCCAACGTGGGCTACGGCGAGGTGCTGCGCGACGAGCCGCTCTCCCGGGCGTACCTCCTGGAGCGGTTGCAGGCGTTGCTACCCGGCGTCGAGCCGACCGACGTGCGCGGGCACCATCTCCCGCTGTCCACCTCCCGCCCGGCGCCCGGGCGGGGCCGGATGCTGCTGGCCGGCGACGCGATGTCCCTGATCAACCCGTTCACCGGCGAGGGCATCTTCTACGCGGTGGTGTCCGGCGGGTTGGCCGGCGCGGCCGCGGCCGCCGGTCCGGAGCGGGTGGCCGACCGGTACGGGCGCTCGCTGCGCCACCGGCTGGGCCGCCACCTGCGGCACTCCGGAGTCGCCACGCGCCTGGTCCGGCAGCCGCGGATCCTGGACGCGGCCGTCCGGGCGGCCGGCGCCGATCGCCGGGTCTTCGACCGGATGGCCGATCTAGGGCTGGGTGACGGGCTTCTGGATCTTCGTACGATCGGGCGTATCACCGGCACGTTGCTCACCGGTCGTCCGCGCGCCACTTGAGTGCGGGCCCGCGCTCGATACGCTGGACGTGATGAGTGTGCGGTCGCTGATCTACTCGTTCTACGAGCGACGACTCGCCGGCAGGCTGGCCGGCAAGCCGGTGCCCCGTCATGTCGGTGTCATGTGCGACGGCAATCGCCGCTGGGCCCACGAGATGGGTTACGTCGACCCCAACGACGGGCACCGGGTCGGCGCGGCCCGGGTCAAGGAGCTGCTGGCCTGGTGTGACCAGGCGGGCATCGAGCACGTCACCTTGTACCTGCTGGCCACCGACAACCTGCAGCGGCCGTCGGCCGAGCTCGAGCCGCTGCTGACCATCATCGAGGACCTGGCGACCGAGCTGTCCGAGGACGGCAACCCGTGGCGCCTGCGGATGGTCGGCGCGCTCGACACCCTGCCGGCCACGACCGCGGCGGCGATGAAGGCGGCCCAGGAGAAGACCCAGGACCGCGACGGTGGGGTCGAGGTCAACATGGCGGTCGGATACGGCGGGCGCCGGGAGATCGCCGACGCCGTACGGTCGCTGCTGTACCAGCACGCGGCGGCCGGCGGCACGATCGAGGAACTGGCCGAGATCCTCGACGTCGAGCACATCGCCGAGCACCTCTACACCCGCGGGCAGCCCGATCCCGACCTGGTCATCCGCACCAGCGGCGAACAGCGGCTCTCCGGCTTCCTGCTGTGGCAGTCGGCGCACTCGGAGTTCTACTTCCACGACGCCAACTGGCCCGATTTCCGGCGCATCGACTTCCTGCGGGCCCTGCGGTCGTACGCCAGCCGCCAGCGCCGGTTCGGCGCCTAGAAGTTCTTCAGGCCGGCGGCCAGGAAGGCGGCCACCGCGTGCGGCGAGTCCAGGGTCAGGTCGGCCGCCCCGGCAACCTCGTGCCCGGTCTCCGGATTGGCCACGGCCACGCAGATGCCGAGGAAGCCGGGCGAGACCGCCTCCCGGGCGTGCAACGCGTCGAACGCCTTGATGTCGCCCAGATCGTCGCCGAAGTACCAGGCGCAGCCCGCCGACCGTACGTTCTCCGTGATGACCATGCCCTTGTCCTGATCGACCGGCGGCTTGAGCTCGACCACCATACGGCCGCCCTGCACCCGCAGGCCCTCGCGCTCGGCCTGCTCGTGGGCCCACTCGGACACGGTGGCGCCGCGGGCGGGCGCGGTCCGGTAGTGCAGCGCGACCGACAGGCGCTTGTACTCGACCAGGACCTCGCGCGGCAGCTCGGAGGTGGCCCGCTCGGCCAGTTCGGCCATGGCCGGCACCCAGGGCAGGGCGGCCGGCTCGGTCGTCGTCTCGCCCTCGTGCAGCACCTCCAGCCCGTACAGGCCGTAGAGGTCGACGTGGGCGAGCTGCGCGAAGCGGGTCTGGAGGAAGCTCACCGGCCGGGCCGAGACGATCGCGACCCGGTCGACCACGGCGGACAGCCGGTCGAGCACGTCGAGGACGTCCGGCACCGGCTGAGACGCCTCCGGGTCGTCGCTGATCGGCGACAGCACCCCGTCGAAGTCGAAGAAGAACGTCGTCTGGACGGCCCGGTCGACGGTGAACCGCCAGGCCTCTGTGGGGCTCACGGGATGCGTGGGGCGGGTTGTGACCACACCTCGAGATTACCCGCCGAACGTGACGGTGAAGCGCCGGAAAACAGTGGATCACCACCGGGTTCGTACTACCGCGGATGGCATTTGACCGCTAGCGTTTGTTGTATGGCGCGGGGTTATCCCAAGCCAGCCGGAGCCCGGACCTGCGACAAGTACGCCACGGGGCCCGCATCCCGCCCCCGTGCAAGCGATGGGCGCCGGAGGTGGCGGACCGCGGGCGGCCCGGGTTGCACGCCCGCTGGAGCAGGCCTGTGACATCACGCCGATCTGACGCCGGGGCCCCTTCGAACCCGGCCGCCAAAGTCTCCAGCACTCCGGATGCCTCGCGGCGGACACCATCCCGCGACCGGCACCAGGACCAGGAACCCGCCCCCGCCGGGCGGGTTTTTGTGCTGGACACCTCGGTCCTGCTGTCCGACCCGGCGGCCTTCCGCCGGTTCACCGACCACGAGGTGGTGGTACCCCTCGTGGTCATCTCCGAACTGGAGGGGAAACGTCACCATCCCGAGCTGGGCTGGTTCGCCCGCCAGGCGCTGCGGATGCTCGACGAGCTGCGGATCAAGCACGGGCGGCTGGACCAGCCGGTGCTCTGCAACGACGAGGGCGGCACGCTGCGGGTGGAACTGAACCACGCCGACCAGAGCGTGCTGCCGACCGGCTTCCGGAACGACTCGAACGACACGCGGATCCTCTCCGTCGCGCTCGGTCTGGCCGCCGAGGGCCGGGACGTGACGCTGGTCAGCAAGGACATGCCGTTGCGGGTCAAGGCGGCCGCGGTCGGTCTCACCGCCGACGAGTACCGCCACGGCCAGGCCAGCGACCCCACCTGGACCGGCATGGCCGACCTCAAGCTGGGCGAGGACGAGGTCAGCCGGCTCTACAGCGGTGAGGAGCTGGAGCTCCAGGACCCGCAGAACCTGCCCTGCCACACCGGCCTGGTGATCCACTCGGCCCGCGGCTCGGCCCTCGGCCGGGTCACCCCGGACTCCACGGTCAAGCTGGTCCGCGGCGACCGCGAGGCGTTCGGCCTGCGGGGTCGGTCAGCCGAGCAGCGGGTGGCACTGGACATCCTGCTGGACGAGTCGATCGGCATCGTCTCGCTGGGTGGCCGGGCGGGCACCGGCAAGTCGGCGCTGGCGCTGTGCGCCGGCCTCGAGGCGACGATGGAACGCAACCGCCACAAGAAGGTGATCGTGTTCCGCCCGCTGTACGCGGTCGGCGGCCAGGAACTCGGCTATCTGCCCGGCTCCGAGTCGGAGAAGATGTCGCCCTGGGCCCAGGCGGTGTTCGACACGCTCGGCGCGGTCGTGCACGCCAACGTGATGGAAGAGGTGATGGCCCGCGGCATGCTCGAGGTGCTGCCGCTGACCCACATCCGGGGCCGGAGCCTGCACGACGCGTTCGTGATCGTCGACGAGGCCCAGTCGCTGGAACGCAACGTGCTGCTGACCGTGCTCTCCCGGATCGGCCAGGGTTCGCGGGTCGTGCTGACCCACGACGTCGCCCAGCGCGACAACCTGCGGGTCGGCCGGCACGACGGCGTCGTGGCCGTGGTGGAGAAGCTCAAGGGCCATCCGCTCTTCGCCCACGTCACCTTGACCCGCTCCGAGCGCTCGCCGATCGCCGCAGTGGTCACCGACCTGCTCGAGGAGATCCCCCTTTAGGACGATCTCTATCGGCGTAATTTAGTCCGTTTTGCTGCGGAACCTTATGTGAGCTATTTCACAAGAGCGCGTCGTCGTTTCACATCGACTTCACAGTGCGCCATGGTGTTCGTCGAGCGCCATCGCGTGGCATGACCGTCGGAGATCGACTGGCACGCCACGGACCGATCGACACTGATCGGTACGTGACCCGTTGGGTCGCGGTGCTCGCGGCACGGAACGTAGCCGGGATGGAACCCGGAGACACCGTGCCGCGTCATTGCCCCCGACGAAGGGATACTTCGTGAATCGGCTCTGGAGCCGGGTCGGAGTACGAGCCACAGCGGTCGGTCTGCTCGTTCTGGGCGTGGTCGGCGGCGTCTACCTCGGACAAGGCCGGCAGGTCCAGCAGCGGACGGCCGAAGCGCAACTCGTCGTTCAGCAGGACTCCGACGACATGCTGCTGCTCAAGGAGCGGGCGGCCGAACACGCGGCCGACCGCGCCCGGCGTACCCAGGCGGAAGGCGACGCGGCGGCCAAGGCCGCGGCCGAGGCCAGCGACGCCGCGAGCAAGGCCCGCGTGCTGGAGAAGAAGGCGATCCTCAAGAAGGCCGCGGTCAAGAAGGCGGCTGAGCTGGCGGCGGCGGCCAAGAAGAAGGAATCGACGTCGACCACCTCGACGTCCAAGCCGTACTCCGGCCCGATCCCCTCGTCGTGCAGCGACTACTCCGGCAACCGGGCGATCGGTTGCGCGCTGATGCTCGACGCGGGATTTGAGATCGACCAGTTCCCGTGCCTGGACAAGCTGTTCGCCCGGGAGAGCGGCTGGAACCAGAAGGCGTCGAACAACGGCTCCGGGGCGTACGGGATCCCGCAGGCGTTGCCCGGTAGCAAGATGGCCAAGTTCGGCAGCGACTGGAAGACCAACCCGGCGACGCAGATCAAGTGGGGTCTCGACTACATCCAGGGCCGGTACTCCACGCCCTGCGGTGCGTGGAGCCACTCGCAGGCCACCGGCTGGTACTGACCTTCCGGAATTTCGACAACGAGGTACGTGCTCCGGCGCGTACCTCGCTGCTTGTCGGTGGACGGTGATCCAATGTCCACATGGTCCGCAATGTCGCCGCACTGGTCGGTGCCGTCGTGCTGGCCGTGACGCAGCTCCCGGCGGCCGCGGCCAGTCCCGTCCGGGAAATCGTCGGCGGTGACCAGGCGGCTCCGGACCAGTTCCCGTGGATGGTCCGGCTCTCCATGGGATGCGACGGCGCGCTGGTGGCGCCGCGCGTCGTACTCACTGCCGGCCACTGCGTCGACGGCACCGGCCCGGACGGCAGCATCACCGTCACCGCCGGCAGCAACGACCTCAAGGCCGGGAACGCGGTCAAGATCCGCTCGGTGTCGGTGATCCGGGCCGACGGATTCCAGAACGAGACCCGCGGCGACGACTGGGCGGTGATCCAACTGAGCCGGTCGCTCGATCTGCCCACCCTGAACCTGTCGCCCGGCAAGTCGTTCGACACCGGGCCGTACGTGGTCGTCGGGTGGGGTCAGACCAGCGAGAACTCGTTGCACCAGCAACGCCTCCTGCGGTACGCGACGGTGCCTCAGGTCTCCGACGGCACCTGTGCCGCGGCGTACCGGCCGGTCGGCGTTAGCCTGGTCGCCGACCAGTCGATCTGCGCCGGCAAGGTCGGCGTCGACACCTGCCAGGGCGACTCCGGCGGCCCGATGGTTAAGCGGGACGCCACCGGTCAGTGGACCCAGGTCGGTATCACCAGCTACGGACTGGGCTGCGCCCGCAAGGGGTACCCGGGCGTGTACACCCAGGTGTCGAAGTTCCGGACCGCGATCCGGGCGGCGGCGCGCCGCCTCAGTTAGCGACGGCCTGCCAGTATTGGAGTCGTGAGTTACCCGACGGAGACCGAGGACGCCACCCGGTTCGGCACCCCGGCGTTCTACGCCTCGATCGGCCGCGCGTTCGTCACCATGTGCGCGGTCATCCCCGTGCTGTTCCTGATCGAGGCGATCGACCAGGGCATCGGCGGCGGCACGCTGGACCTGGCCGGCGGCATCATCCCGCGCCACCTCGACGGCCTGGACGGCGTGCTGTTCAGCCCGTTCCTGCACGCGGGCTGGGCCCACCTCTACGGCAACGCCGTCCCGCTCATCCTGGTCGGCACGTTCGCGCTGGCCGGCGGCACCCGGCGGTTTCTCTGGTCGACCGCGGTGATCATGCTGGTCAGCGGCCTCGGCGTGTGGCTCGTCGGCGACTCCCACAGCGTCGTCGTCGGGGCCAGCGGCGTCATCTTCGGATACCTCGGGCTGCTGTTCGTCCGCGGCTTCGTCGAGCGCAGTTGGTGGAATCTGGGCGTGGCCGCGTTCATCGGGTTGCTCTACTGGTACCAGATCTACAACATCGTCCCGACCGACCAGCCCATCTCCTGGCAGGGCCACCTGCTCGGGCTGCTCGGCGGTGCGGTGGCCGCGATCCTGTTCCGCCGCCGCCGCGCCCCCAAGCCGGCGCCGGTCCTTTAGAGGAGGGTGACCTCGCCCATCCCCTGCGGCACGGTGGGCAGGTGCCCGTCGAAGTCGACGGCGGAGTAGAGCCGCAGCTTCTCCAGCCGGTGGTACGAGTCGATCACCCGGATCGTGCCGCTCTTGGACCGCATCACGATCGACTGGGTGTGCGCGCCGCCCTCCCGGTACCGGACACCCTTGAGCAGATCGCCCGAGGTCACCCCGGTGGCCACGAAGAAGCAGTTGTCGCCGGTGACCAGGTCGTCGGTGGTCAGCACGCGGCTGAGGTCGTGGCCGGCGGTCAGCGCCTTCTCCCGTTCGGCGTCGTCGCGCGGCCACAGCTTCGCCTGGATCATCCCGCCCAGGCACTTCAGCGCACAGGCGGCCGTGATGCCTTCCGGCGTTCCGCCGATGCCCATCAGCACGTCCACGTCCGATTCGCCGCGGGCGGCCGAGATGGCGCCGGCGATGTCCCCGTCGGAGATGAACTTGATGTTCGCGCCGGCCGCCCGGACCTCCTCGACCAGGCCCTGATGCCGCGGCCGGTCCAGGATGCAGACGGTCACGTCGGAGATGCTGGACCGCTTGGCCCGGGCGATCCGGCGCAGGTTCTCGGTCGTGCCGGCGTCGATGTCGATCACGTCGGCGCAGTCCGGGCCGACAGCGATCTTCTCCATGTAGAAGACCGCGCTCGGGTCGAACATGGCTCCCCGCTCGGCCACCGCCAGCACGGCCACCGCACCCGGCATGCCCTTGCTCATCAACGTCGTGCCGTCGATCGGGTCCACCGCGACATCGACCTCGGGGCCGGTGCCGTCGCCGACCTGCTCGCCGTTGAACAGCATCGGGGCTTCGTCCTTCTCGCCCTCGCCGATCACCACCACCCCGCGCATCTGGATCGAGTTGATCAGCTTGCGCATCGCGTCGACGGCGGCGCCGTCCCCGCCGTTCTTGTCCCCCCGGCCGACCCAGCGGCCGGCCGCCATGGCGGCGGCCTCCGTCACGCGGACCAGATCGAGGGCGATGTTGCGATCGAGATCCTGCGGAACACGGGCATCGGACATGCGGGGCCTCCTCGCGGCGGTGCGGGTGTGGTGTCCCGATCCTCACATGCGTACGGCCACCACGTCCCGCCCGCGCGACATGGTTAACAATGGCAACGTGGAACCCACCGCCCCCGTGCCCGCGACGCCGCCCAGCCGGGCGGAACGGCGCCCGCGCGACATGGCGCTGTCGTTGGCGGTTCTGATCGTCCCGATCGCGCTGCTCCTGATCTTCTACCGGGTCGTGCTCCGGGGGGACGCGCCGACCGACGTCGACCCGGCGCCGACGATTCAGGAGGCCCAGCAGGCCCAGGTGTTCACCGTCGCCGTGCCCCGGCTCGGCCACAAGTGGCACGTACAGGCGGCGACGTTCCAGCGCGCGGCGACCGGGGCGACGCTGCGGATCGGGTACGTCGACCCGGACAAAAACCCGCTGCAACTGCTGGAGAGCAGTGTGAAGGCGGAGACGCTGCTGCCGGCCGAGCTGGGCTCGACGGCCAAGCCGGTGGGCACCTTCCGGGCGGCCGACGGCGTCTGGCGCCAGTACGACGCGCGGCCCGGGGAGCAGGCGCTGGTGCTGGCCGACACGTCGCGGACGATCGTCATCGTCGGGCGTACGGGCATCAAGAACCTGCAGACGCTGGCAACCTCGCTGTCCTGACCGGTTGAATTTCGCCTCCCGCTGCCGAAGAGACCTGTGATCGGGACTCACGGAGAGGGCTGAAGCGGATGCGGGTCCGGGTACTCGGACAGCTCGAGGTGACCGACGGCGACGTCAGCCTCCGCGCCGGCGAGCTGCCCCGGCGCGCCCGCCAGGTCCTCGCCGTCCTGGCCGCCCGCTACGACCGCATCCAGTCCAAGGACGCCCTGGCCGACGCCGTGTGGGGGACCGAACTGCCGGGCAATCACGTGGCCGCGCTCGAGCACTACGTCTCGGTCATCCGCCGCCGGCTGCAGCCCGAGGGCTCCGCCGCCTCCTGGTTCATCGTCACCCGCAGCGGTGGCTACCTGTTCGACACCGGGCGGGCCGAGCTCGACCTGGCCGAGCTGCGCCAACGCGTACGGGGCCTGGATCAGCTGGCCCCGGACGGCCCGGAACGGCTGGAACGGTACGAGGAGATCCTCGAGCTGGCCCGTGAGCTGCCGTTCCCTGAGGATCCGTACGCCGACTGGGCCGAATCGGTCCGTGGCGAGGTCCAGGTCGCGGCCGTGAGCGCGCTGCTCAAGCTGGCGGACGCCGCGCTGCCGCGGGACCCGGCCCGGGCGATGCGGCTGGCCCAGCAGGCGATCGAGCTCGACCCGTTCCTGGAGCCCGCGTACCGGGCGGCGATGTCGGCCGCGGTGGCGCTGGGCCGGCCGGACGAGGCCCTGCGACTGTTCGAGAAGTGCCGCCGGTCGCTGGACAGCGAACTCAGCGTGTCCCCGTCGGCCGAACTCGTCCGGCTTCAGCGGGCCGTGCTGGCCAGCCGCCACGGTGGCCCGGCCCTGACCCCGCCGGTACCCGCCCCCGAGCCGCGTCCCCGGCGGACGGTCAGCGCGTCGGAGCGCTTCGTCGGCCGGTCCACCCAGCTGCGCATGCTGATCGAACCCGACCCGCCGCCGGTCACCCACGTCGTCGGCCCGCACGGCGCCGGCAAGTCGGCGTTCCTGACCGAGCTCGCCCGGCACGTGCCCGGCCGGGTCGCCGTCGGCCACGGCGCGTCCTCCCGCGGGGGGCTGCGGCTGTCCTGGCTGCAGACCGCGCTGGTCGAGCTCAGCGCCGGACCGGAGGTCCTGGCCGTGGTGGACGCGGCCGACCCGAACCGGCCGCTCGGCCGCGACCAGCTGGAGATCGTCGGCAGCGCATTCGCCGGGCCGGAACCGGTGTTCCTGTGCGTCGACGACGCCGGCGACCTGGACGCGGCCGGCGTGGCCGAACTGTCCTGGCTCAGCCACCACTGCCCGGCGCTGCGGATCGTGCTGACCTACGCCTACCCGTCCGAGATCGCCGGGAAGCCGGTGGCCGGGCTGGGCACGCCGGTGGTGCTGCGGCTGCTCCCGTTGACCGCCGACGAGCTGAGCATGTTCGGGGACGAGACCGCGGTCGAGGAGACGGGCGGGATCCCGGCCCTGGTCGCCGTGCTGCGGCGGCCGCGGGAGATCGCGCTGTCGGTGGCCATGCAGATCGCCCGCCTGCGGACCCGCTGGATGCCGGTCGAGTCCTGGGAGGTGCTGCGGCTGTGCGCGGCCCTCGGACCGCTCCGGGCGGCCGACATCGTGCTGCTCACCGGCCGGTCGACCCAGGACGTGTTGATCTGCATCGACCGGCTGATGCACGCGCACCTGCTCCGCGAGGATCCCGATGGGCGTGTGCGGCACAGCAGCACGCTGATTCGGGAAGCCGTCGCGGAGCAGGTGTCGGGTGCCTTCAGCCGGCACCTCAAGGAGCAGCTGGCGGCTGCTTCCTCCTGACCGTCAGTTGGTGACCGTGACCGGGAAGGCCAGGCTCACCCCACCGGTGGTGGAGACCAGGCTGATCGTCCGGATCGCGCCCGGCGCCGGCCCGGTCACCCGGATGGCGAACGCCCCGGTCCCGTCGGCCTGCGCCGGCGTACCGATCACCCGGCCGGTGAGCGTGCTGCCCAGCACCGCGCTGACCCGCTGACCGGCGAGCAGGTTGACGTTGCCGGCGATCCGCCACTCGTTGTTGCCGGTGCGGTACCGGACCGACAACGTGTTGAACCCGTCCGCCAGCGGCCGGACCGAGACCGTACTGGTGCTGATGCCGGCCGGGTTACGGACCGTCAGCTGAAGCACCACCGGGTCGTTGCTGAAGACGTACGTCGGGTTCGGGCCGGGCGAGGCCGGCAGCAACTGCAGCGGGAAGGTGAACGTCGGCTTGGCCGTGGTGGCGCCGCTCAGCGTCACGGTCGGGCCGGAGACCTGCGTCCACGAGTACGACTCGGCCGTGGTCGACCGGGAACCGTCCAAGGCGACCACCTTGCCGCGCTGCACGGTCTGATCGGTACCGGCGTTGGCGGCCGGCGCGGTCTGGTTGATCACGTCGATGGTCACCGTGGTCGGCACCCCGGCGCCGCCCGGTCCGGTCACCGTCAGCGTGAACGCGTACGTGCCGGTCACGGTCGGGGTGAAGCTCGCCGAGGCGGTGTCCGCGCCGGCCAGGGTCACCGCCGGGCCCGACACCTGCTGCCAGGCGTACGAGTCGATCTCGCCGGTGGAACCGGTGCCGTCCAGCTTCACCAGCGCGCCGAGGACCGCCGGGGTGTCCGCCGTGGCCGCGGCCACCGGTGCGGCCGGCAGGAAGAACGCCCCCGATCCGGTCGGTACGGCCGAGGCCGAACCGCCCGCCGTGGAGCTCACCGTGATCGACGCCGGCGGGGCGGAGACCCCGGTGAACGGCGAGTTGGCCAGCGGACCGAAGCCCTGCACGGTCAGCGCCGGGGGATTGGCCGTGTCCTTGTCACTGGAGCCGGCCTCGACGGTGAGGGTGCGCGCGTCCGAGTCGTACCGCAGCTTGCTGAACCGGACGATGTCGGTCAGCGCCTTGGTCTTGTGCGTCGGCGGCCGGTCGCTGGCGTTGATCACCTCGATGCTCTGCCCCGGCGTGATCGGGTTGGTGATCGGGAAGCGGCCGTAATAGTGGCCGGCGCTGTCCCCGCGCAGCCGGGTGCCGCGGAAGCCGAGCGCGGCACTGTTAGCCACCTCGATCGCCTGGCCGGGCTCGCTGGTCGCGTACACCTCGAGCATGCCGGTGCCGTCCGGGCCCACGCTGTACGTGGCCTTGTCCACATCCACGCCGGCGTTGGTCGCCTGCCGGCCCTGCACGGTGAACAGGTCACTGAAGCCGACCTGGCCGATGACGGCGCCGGTGGCCGGGTCGAGCTGTTCGATCCGGACGAAGTTCGTGTTGTACGGGCTGCCGACGATCCGGTGCGGGGTCGCCCCGTCACCGATGTAGCCGGCCGGCGCCGCCGGGGCGACCGCCGGATCCCACTTGAGGAAGGGACCGACCCGGCCGTTCAGGGCCTGGCCGAACGCGCCGGCGACGGCTCCGGCGTCCTCGGTGACGAAGACGCCCTTCTTGTCGTCGGAGACCACGTCGTCGATGCCGTACGGGTGGGTGATGCGGAACCGCTGCCCGCCGGGCGCGGCGAACCGGATCCGGATCCGCCCGAAGACCATCTGGTCACCCGCCGCCGGGCCGCCGTTGGCGAAGGCGCCCTCGAGGTTCAGGCTGATGACGACCTTGGTGCCGTTGTTGAGTGTGAGGGTGTTGTCGGCGAGCTGGTAGAAGAACTCGTCCGGGAAGTTGTCCGGGAACGAGACCGGGGCGTCGGGGTTCGGCAGGTCGGCCGCCAGGATCGGGCACAGCGGGTCGTCGACCGAGAGGCACGGCTCCAGGCGGACGCCGGCGCTGTCCCGGTACCAGGCGGGGAAGCCGTGCTCGGCGATCGGTCCGACCTGGGTGAGTTTTCCGTTGCGGGCGGTGGGGGGCTGCACGGCGACGGCGAGGGCGGTGCTCGCGAGCGGGGCGATGATCGCCACGCCCGCGGTCAGCCCGACCGCCAGACGGGTCAGGATGTTCGTCATCGGACTCCTTGCGGATCGGTGGGGGTGCCGCTTATGAGCTGATAAATCGGACTGACGGCGCGCGAGGCGCTGATACGCCCGTACGCGATGGGGCTGTGTGTGTCGCGACCTGGACTTCACGACGACACGCAGCACCCACCGCGTACGGGACAAAGGGGTGTTCCGGCGAGTCGGCGGACAGGGGGGCGTGGACGGCCGGCTCAACGGCGAAGCCGCCGCCGCTGCTCGCGCGGCCGGCGGGCCGATGCCCGAATCCATGCCTGTCCCCGTTCGCCCCGGCCGCCCTCCCATGGCGGCACAGAACGAACAATTGCGGAGCTACCGGTGGTTCACCTCTGGCCCGGCTGAAGCCTGGACCGGGTGTTCGACCTCGCGCTGAGGTCCGGCTGAGGCCGTTGCTCCGGTTACTCGGCAGCTGCGGCTTACTCGGGCCACTTACTCCGTGGTGCGGGCGGCGCGGGCGGTCTCGATGCGGTCGCGGGCGCCGTCGAGCCAGGACTGGCAGATGTCGGCGAGCTTCTCGCCGCGCTCCCACAGCGCCAGCGAATCCTCGAGCGTCGCGCCGCCGGCCTCCAGCCGTTCGACCACGGTGGCCAGCTCGGTCCGCGCCTGCTCGTACGTCAGCTTCTCGTCGCTCATCGGTTCTGCTCGCTTCGCTTCTGCTCGCTCATCGCGTCTGCTCTCGGACCGTTGCCTGCAACTCGCCCGCGGCCAGCCGCACCCGTAGGTCGTCGCCCGTCGCGACCTCGTCCGCGGCCCGGACGACGTGCCCGTCGGCGCGCTGGACGATCGCATACCCCCGCTCCAGCGTCGCCGCCGGCGAGAGCGCGCGCAGCCGGGCCAGGGTATGGCGCAGGTCGTCATCGGCCCGCCGCAAGCGGTGGTCGAGGTTGCGGGTGGCCCGGTCGCGCAGCGCCGTCACCTCGGCGCCCCGCTGGTCGACCAGCAGCTCGGGCCGGGCCAGCGACGGCCGTGAGCGCCAGGCCTGAAGGCGCTGGGTCTCCCGCTCGACCAGCGTCAGTACCGCCCGGTCGAGGCGCCGCCGGGCCGTCGCGATCAGCTGCTGTTCCTCGGCCATGTCGGGCACGATCCGCTTGGCCGCGTCGGTCGGGGTGGACGCGCGCAGGTCGGCCACGTAGTCCACCAGCGGCGCGTCGGTCTCATGGCCGATGGCGCTGACCACGGGCGTACGAGCGCCGAAAACGGCCCGGCACAGCGCCTCGTCGGAGAACGGCAGCAGGTCCTCGACGCTGCCGCCGCCGCGCGCGATCACGATGACGTCGATCGTGTCGTCGTTGTCCAGGACCTTGAGCGCGTCGATGATCTGCGGCACCGCGGTCGGCCCCTGGACTGCCACGTTGATCACCCGGAAGTCCACGGCCGGCCACCGGCGGCGGGTGTTCATCAGCACGTCGCGCTCGGCCGCCGACGCCCGGCCGGTGATCAGGCCGATCCGGTTGGGCAGGAACGGCAGCCGCCGCTTGCGCTCCCGGGCGAACAGGCCCTCGGCGCCCAGCAGCTTCTTCAGCCGATCGAGACGGGCCAGCAGCTCGCCCAGGCCGACCTGGCGGATCTCGTCGGCCCGCAGGCTGAGGGTGCCGCGGGCCGGGTAGAACTCGGGCTTGGCGTGCAGCGTCACCCGCGCGCCCTCGGCCAGCTCGGGCGCGCCCGCGTCGAGCACGTCCCGGTGGGCGGTCACGCTCAGGCTGAGGTCGGCCGAGGGGTCACGCAGCGTCAGGAACACCACGCCTGACCCGGGCCGCCGGTTGATCTGCGCGACCTGGCCGTCCACCCAGATCCAGCCCAGTTTGGCGATCCAGCTCCCGATCTTCTGACTGACGACGCGAACCGGCCACGGCTCGTCGGCAGTGCTCTTCGACTCGGGCGCGGTCACTCCGCCAGACTACGGAAGGGGTCCGACAGTTCTTTCGTCCGGCTCGCGGGGGGCGCTCCCGGGCCGGCCGTACGGGTGTCCGGTGCCGTCCTCGTGCCGGCGCTCGATGTACATGCGGTCCCCGGCCGGCGGCGCGAGTTCGGCCTCTTTCTCGTCGTCGCCCGGCTCGCGGTGGAACAGCGACACCACGATCATCACGAACAGGCCCACGTACCCCCAGAACAGCAGGTCGGCCAGCGTGTGCTGACTGTCGACGTGCCAGCGGCCGGCCGAGTCGTGCCGGGCCAGGAAGGTGAACGGGAAGCCGTGCCGCACCGCGAAGGCGCTCAGGCAGCAGATCGTCTTCGTCGCCGGAACGGTGCTGGCGACCATCCCGGCCAGCGCGACGGCACCACCCACGACGTACCCCAGCGGTCCGAACCGGGGATTGATGAACGCGAGCGCGAGCAGCACCACGCCGCCGATCAGCAGCACGAAGTGGAACGTCAGGTACGCGCCGTCCGGCTGGCGGCCGCTCCGGTCGAGCTCGACCAGCAGGTTGAGCACGCCGATGGCGACGCAGAACCAGCCCACGATGAGTCGCAGGGCCGTCCCGAAGGATGTCCACAAACCGGGAGCTTCGTCCTCGTCCTCGTCGAACTCCACCTGCTCAGCGGCGTCGGCGTTGCCCAGGGCGCTCATCGCCCGAGTATCGCGCCGCGCACTCCCATCAGGGGGCGAAACGGACGTACCGACGCCTCAACTTGATCATTGAACGAGCCGCGCCCATCTGACGGCTCGGCCGCGCTTCGCCGGCGGTTCGGGCGTGCGTTGCTGGCCGCTCGGGCGTGCGTTGCCGGCGGCTCGGCCGTGCGTTGCCGGCGGCTCGGCTGCGTCGGTCGAGGGCTCAACCGGGTGCGACGCCGGCGCGGGCGGGGTCGTGGGCACGGACACTGCCGCGGACGATCTGGGCGACGGCCACCACCAGCAGCCCCGCGTACGCCCAGAACAGCACATCGCCGGCCAGCGCCACCCAGTCGGCGTGCCACTCCGCGCCCAGGGCGAGGCGGCGGGCGGTGTCCGGGTCGTCGGCGATCGCGCCCCGCTGCAGCCAGTGGAACGGGTAGCCGCGGGCCGTCGCGTACACGAAGGTGCAGCAGGCCTGGCTGGCGCCGGCGGCCAGTCCGGCCAGCGTGCCGGCCAGCGCCGTCCCGGCCGCGGCGGCGCTGGTCAGGCGTCCCGGCAGGTGCACCCGGTGTGGCATCAGCAGCACGAGGCCGCCGGCCGCGAAGATCACGCCGGCCGTCGAGTCGACCGCGGCGTGTAGGCCGTCCCAGTTGAGCAGCAGCCAGGTCAGGCCGCCGACCAGGGTCAACGCGCCGAACAGGGTGCCGAGCGCGCTGCGAGCGCGGTTCCCGGTGGTCGTTCGCACGTGCGGTAGTACGCACCCCACCCCGAAACGGATCACCCGTCCATTCCGTCACCCTCGGCCGACGCCGGCCCGGTACAACTGATTCCTCCGAGACCGCCGGCGCTGTGAGCCTGCGCTCAGCGACTGGGCGACGGCCGGAGCGGCGCACGTACCATGGGCGCGTGAGTGAGTCTCGGAAGCGGGTTCTGCTGGCCCGGCCGCGCGGTTACTGCGCCGGCGTCGATCGTGCGGTGCAGACCGTCGAGGAGGCGCTCAAGCTGTACGGCGCGCCGGTCTACGTGCGCAAGCAGATCGTGCACAACAAGCACGTGGTGAGCACGCTGGAGCTCCGCGGGGCGATCTTCGTCGAGGAGAACGAGGAGGTCCCGGAGGGCTCGACCGTGGTGTTCTCGGCGCACGGAGTCGCGCCCGAGGTGCACGAGCAGGCCAAGCAGCGCAATCTGCGGACCATCGACGCGACCTGCCCGCTGGTGACGAAGGTCCACCATGAGGCCAAGCGGTTCGCGGCCGACGACTACGACATCCTGCTCATCGGGCACGAAGGGCACGAAGAGGTCGTCGGTACGGCCGGCGAGGCCCCCGCGCACATCCAGCTCGTCGACGGGCCCGAGGGCGTGGACAAGGTGACCGTGCGCGACCCGGCCAAGGTCGTGTGGCTGTCGCAGACGACGCTGTCGGTGGACGAGACGATGGAGACCGTCGCCCGGCTGAAGACGCGACTGCCGCTGCTGCAGTCACCGCCCAGCGACGACATCTGCTACGCCACGCAGAACCGCCAGCACGTGGTCAAGGAGATCGCCCCCGATTGCGACGTGGTGATCGTGGTCGGTTCCCGTAATTCCTCCAATTCCGTACGCCTGGTCGAGGTCGCCCTGGACGCCGGCGCCCGGGCCGGTCACCTGGTCGATTACGCATCCGAGATCCAGGACGAGTGGCTCGAGGGCGTGACGACCGTGGGGGTCTCGTCGGGCGCGAGCGTGCCCGAGGATCTGGTCATGGACGTGCTCGGGCACCTGGCCGCGCGCGGTTTCGGCGAGGTCACCGAATACACCACGACCGAGGAGCGGCTGACCTTCTCGCTGCCGCAGGAGCTGCGCCGCGACATGAAGGCCGCCGCCGGCAACCGCTGACCGGTCACCACGTCGCACCGTCGAACAGCTCGGGCGCCTGCGGCTGCCGCGGCGTCACCTCGACCTGGGCCGGCGCGGGCAGGTCGTCATCGGACACTCCCATCTCAGCCAGCTTGCGCGCCGACACCAGAACCCGCGATTCCAGCGAGCCGACCGCCTTGTTGTACGCGGTGACCGCCGTCCCGAGCGCGCCACCGAGCTTGCCGACGTGATCGCCCAATGTGGACAGCCGCCCGTACAGCTCCCGCGCCAGCGTGTGGACCGCGACCGCGTTCTGCGCCAGCGCCTCCTGCCGCCAGCTGAACGCCACCGTCCGCAGCAACGCGATCAGCGTGGCGGGCGTGGCCAGCACCACGTTGCGGGCGAACGCATGCTCCATCAGCGTCGGGTCGCGTTGCAGCGCGGCATCCAGGAAGGGGTCGGCCGGCACGAACAGCACGACGAAGTCCGGGGTCAGCTCGAACGCGGTCCAGTACGCCTTGGCCGCCAGCGCGTCGACGTGCCCGCGCAGGTGGCGGGCGTGCCGGTCGAGGTGGTTGTCGCGGGTGTGCTCGTCGCGCGCCTCCATGGCCGAGAGATACGCGTCGAACGGCGCCTTCGCGTCGACCACCACGGTCCGGCCGCCGTGCAGCCGGACCACCAGATCGGGCCGTACGCCCTGGTGGTCGGTGGCAGCCGTCACCTGTTCAGCAAAGTCACAGTGTTCCAGCAGGCCGGCCGCTTCGACGATCCGCCGCAGTTGATGCTCGCCCCACCGGCCCCGCACCTGAGGCGCCCGCAAGGCAGCCACCAGCTGTTTGGTCTCGGTCCGCAGCTCGCCCGAGACGACGCCCATCGAGCGCACCTGCTCGCGCAACTCGGCGTACGCGTCGACCCGCTGATGCTCCAAATCGGCCACTCGCTGCTCGTATCGTCGCAGCGTGTCCTGCAGGGGAGCGACCGCACGGGCGACCGCTTCGTGAGACTGGGCGGTAGCTTCATAGGACAGCGATCGCAATGACTGCTCCAGCCGGTGCTCCCCGTCCGACTGGGCTTTGACGGTCGCGTCGAGGCGCGCGATGTCAGCCGCCGAGCGCAGCCGGGCCACCAGCCAGCCCACGGCGAAACCCGCGGCGAGGCACAGGAAAACCACAGCGAGCGTCGAGGCAGTCACAACTCGAAGCTTGCCAGAGGGGTACGACAAGACCGGCGCAGGTACCGTTTAATCATGACTAGCGTGTTGCTGATCCTGGTGATTGTGCTCGTGGTCGCGGTCGTGTTCCTGATGACCCGGCGTAGCGGCGCGGCTCGGCAGCAGAGCCGCCTCGAGGACGCGCGGGCCGACGCCCAGCGCTGGTACGAGCGGCTCGGCGGTCAGGTGATGAACCTGCACTCGGACAATGACGCGGCGCGGCAGGCGCTGGCCGACGCCAGCGAGCGCTACAACGCCGCCGGCGGTCAGCTCCAGCAGGCCAACTCGTCGCGCCAATTCGAGCTCGCGCGCGAGTCGGCGCTCGAGGGCCTGCTGTACGTCCGGGCCGCCCGGGTGGCGATGGGCCTGGACCCCGGCCCCGAGGTGCCGCCGCTGGCGTCCGCTCAGGGCGTCGGCCAGCTGACCCTGGAGCGCGAGGTGAACGTGCAGGGCCAGCAGTACAAGGCGGGCCCGCAACCCGGTTCGGACACGCCGTACTACTACCCCGGCGGCCGCGTCCAGGGCCGTCCGGTGCCGGCCGGCTGGTACTCGACGCCGTGGTGGAAGACCGCTCTCGGCGCGGGCGCCGGCGTGCTCGGCGGGATGTTGGTCTTCGACGCGCTGTTCTCGCCCGGGTTCGGGGACATGGGCTACGGCGGCGGCTATCAGGACGGCTTCCAGGACGCGGCCGGTGACTTCGGCGGCGGTGGCGGCGACTTCAGTGGTGGCGGTGGCGGTGACTTAGGCGGCGGCGGCGGTGGGTTCGACGGCGGCGGTGACTTCGGTGGTGGTGGCGACTTCGGGGGTGGCGGCGACTGGTAGGTCACCGCAGCTTCCGCGATGCCCGCCGGCTCGATCCGGCGGGCATCGTCGTTTGTTCCTACGGGTGGTCCTGGCTTGCCCGGTCAGACGGCGGTGAGGTCGCGGCCGGGCATGCGGTGGGCGAGTTCTCGGCGCAGCGCGCGGGGGCCAGGCCAGACCTGGGTGAGATCGGCCAGGAACGCGGTCCCCGACGTGGTCTCGGTGAGCGTCGGCCAGCCCGGACCTTCGTCCGGCACCGGGTGTACCCGGTCGAACTCCGTCGGGACGACCTCGAACACTGTTCGCAGGCCGCTGCGGTGGATGGTCACCGATTCGATGTCGTCCCAGGCCAGCCAGACCGGGTCGGAGTCCTGGGCGGCGAGTTCGAGGCCACCGCCCGAGACGCGGATCCAGGTGTGCAGCGCGGATCGGGCCGAGATCACGTACGCCCCGGCGACCAGCGCCGCGATCACCGCGGCCTGCAGAACCGTCGACCACCAGGGCTCGTCCGCATCACCGGTCACCAGCGCCACGAGCGGCGCAGTGACCAGGCACGTCACAGCCAGGATGACGAACATCAACCCGAATGCCCGCAACGGCGACGACCGGAACAGCACGGCGTCGGTCGCGGGCGCGGCGATCTCCTCAGGCGCGATCGACATGGGTCCCATGCTCGCACCGGCGTAGCCGTCCCCGCCGGGCTTCGCCGCGTTCGCATCGCGTTGGACCGGGCCGGGGCCGGCGGGATGCCGGCCCCGGGAATCTCAGAAGGCGCTGGCGATCACCAGCTCGGGTGTGCGGTCGCGGAGCATGTCGAGCTTGGCGATCCGTCCGGCCGCCCGGAGGTCGCCCTCGATGAGGGCCAGCCGGTCCAGCATCTCGGCCGGGCCGAGGGCCTCGGCCAGCGGGACCTCCGCCTTCATCGACAGCTTGCGGTCGGACTTGGCCCGCCGGACCTGCCGGAGCGCGTCACCGGCCAGCCCGAGCAGGCTCGCGTCGCCGTCGGGGGCGACCCGGGTCAGCTCATACGTCGTCGGCCACGTCGACCGGTGCACCGAGCCGTACCGCCACCACGACCACACCTCCTCCGTCACGTACGGCACGAACGGCGCGAACAGCCGCAACAGCACCGACAATCCGGAGGCCAGCGCGGCCTGGGCCGAGTCTGCGCCCGGCCCCTCCCCGTACGCCCGGTCCTTCACCAGTTCGATGTAGTCGTCGCAGAACGTCCAGAAGAACGACTCCGCCGCCTGCAACGCGTCGGTGTGCTGGTAGGCCTCGAACGCGGTCGTCGCCTGGCTCACGACGCCGGCCAGGGCGGTCAGCATGGCCCGGTCGAGCGGCTCGGACACCGGCCGCCGCAACGCCTCGGCCGCACCCAGCCCGAGGGCGAACCGGGACGCGTTCAGCAGCTTCGTCGCCAGCCGCCGGCCGACCTTGATCTGCGCCGGGTCGAAGGCCAGGTCGGTGCCCGGGCGCCCGTTCGCCGCCCAGTACCGCACCGCGTCCGAGCCGTTCTGCGTCAGCAGGCCCATCGGGGTGACCACATTGCCCTTGGACTTGGACATCTTCTTGCGATCCGGGTCGAGGATCCACCCGGACAGCACCGTAGTGTGCCACGGAAGCGCGCCGTTCTCGAAGTACGCCCGCACGACGGAGGAGAACAACCAGGTCCGGATGATCTCCTGACCCTGCGGTCGCAGATCCATCGGGTACACGCGCTGGTAGAGATCGTCATCGGTCGTCCAGCCGCTGACGATCTGCGGCGTGAGTGACGACGTGGCCCACGTGTCCATGACGTCGGGGTCGGCCGCGAACCCGCCCGGTGCGTTGCGCTGAGACTCGTCGAAGCCGGGCGGACACTCCGAGGAAGGGTCAACCGGCAACGACGATTCGTCCGGTATGAGAAGCTGCTCGTAGTCCGGCTCGCCAGCGTCGTCGAGCCGGTACCACACCGGAATGGGCACGCCGAAGAACCGCTGCCGGCTGATCAGCCAGTCCCCGGTCAGCCCGTTCACCCAGTGCTCGTACCGGTGCAGCATGTGCGCGGGGATCCAGCGGAGTTGCCGGCCACGGCTCAGGAGCTCGGCGCGGAGGTCCTCGTCCCGGCCGCCGTTGCGGATGAACCACTGCCGGCTGGTGACGATCTCCAGTGGCGAGTCGCCGTTCTCGTAGAACTTGACCGGGTGCGTGATCGGCCGCGGCTCGCCCAGCAGGTCACCGGACTCGATCAGCAGCCGGACGATCTCGCGGCGGGCAGCGTTGACCGGCAACCCGGCGAAGGGCTCGTAGGCCGCCGCCGGGACGTCCGCCGGCCGGTCCGGCAGGAACCGGCCGTCCCGTCCCAGTACGACCCGGGTGGCCAGGTGAAGATCACGCCACCAGATCACGTCCGTCAGGTCGCCGAAGGTGCAGACCATCGCGATGCCGGTTCCCTTGTCCGGCGCGGCCGCCGGATGCTCGTACACCGGGATCTCGACGTCGAAGAACGGCGTCCGCACGGTCTTCCCGAGCAGCGGCTTGAACCGTTCGTCGGACGGATGGAAGACCAGCGCGACGCAGGCCGGCAGCAGTTCCGGCCGGGTCGTCTCGATTTCCACCGGCCCGTCCGGCCCGTGGAACCGTAGTCGGTGGTAGAACCCGGGACGTTCCCGGTCCTCCAACTCGGCCTGAGCCACCGCGGTCCGGTACGTGACGTCCCACAGCGTCGGCGCCTCGGCTGTGTACGCCTCGCCGCGGGCAAGGTTGTTCAGGAACGCCCGCTGCGACACCGCCCGGGCCCGGAGGCCGATGGTCGTATAGGTCATCGCCCAGTCGACGGACAGCCCGAGCCGGCGCCACAGGTCCTCGAACGCCTTCTCGTCCTCGGCGGTCAGCCGCTCGCACAACTCGACGAAGTTGCGCCGGGAGATGGAGACGGACGGTTTCGGCGGACTCGTCGGTGGCTGCCAATGCGGTTCGTAGGGCAGCGACGGGTCACAGCGGACGCCGTACACGTTCTGCACCCGCCGCTCGGTCGGCAGGCCGTTGTCGTCCCAGCCCATCGGGTAGAAGACGGTCTTGCCACGCATCCGCTGGAACCGCGCGACCGTGTCGGTGTGGGTGAACGAGAAGACGTGACCCATGTGCAGCTCGCCCGATACGGTCGGCGGAGGCGTGTCGATGGCGTATACGTCCGAGCGCTCCTTCGAGCGGTCGAACGCAAACGTGCCCTCCTCCTGCCAGCGGCGCGACCATTTGTCCTCGAGGCCGTCCAGCGACGGTCGCTCGGGGAGACCGGCGCGCGCGGTCCTCTCCGTATCAGTCATGGCGCTGATGCTACGACTCCTCTCCCTGCTCGGGCCGCTGGTATTCACCGCCCGGGCGACCGCGGCGCCCGACAGTGGACGCCGCGGCCGCCGCCGGCCTACTTGCTCTCGTGGTCGAGGAGGAATCGCTTCACGGTCAGGCCCCAGCGGTAGCCGCCGAGCGACCCGTCCGAGCGGAGCACCCGGTGGCAGGGGGCGAACAACGCCGCCGCGTTCCGGGCGCAGGCGGCCGCGGCGGCGCGGACCGCGGCCGGCCGTCCGGCCAGCTCGGCGAAGTGGCTGTAGGTCACCGGCGCGCCCGGCTTGATCTCCCGCATCACCTCCCAGGAACGGGTCATGAAGGGGCCGCCGCTGCGCTGCTCGATCGGCACCGCGTCGAGCGCGGTCAGATCACCGTCGAAATAGGACCGGACCGCGTCGCCGGCCTCTCCGATGTCACCGGCCGGTTCGGCCTCCTCCTGCAGATCGGTATGGATGAGTGCGAGCAGTTCGTCCACCTCGCCGGTGAAGCCGCTGGCGCGCACCGCGCCTTGGTCGTTGACCACGACGGTGAACAAGCCGGCCGGGGTGTCCATGGTCAGGTGATGCATCATGTCGTCCTCCACAAGACGTCGTCATTCTCCCCGCGCGCCCGTGTGGCGCGGCGGTCGGAGTTCGTGCTGTCGGTGATTGGGGGTCAGGCCGCGCGCCAGAGGCGGATCACCGCGTACGACCGCCAGGGACGCCAGCGTCCGGCGTAGGCCTCCAGCGCCGCCGGCGAGTCGGGCAGCCCGAGCGCCCGGGCGCCGCGCAGCACCGCCGCGTCGGTGGGCAGGAACACGTCAGGGTCGCCGATCGCCCGCATCGCAACGTAGCCCGCAGTCCACGCGCCGATCCCCGGTAGTTGCCGCAGAGCTGCGATCGACTCAGCGCGATCGGAGCCGGGCTCCAGGTCGATCTCGCCCGACGCGACCGCCCGAGCCAGCGACCGGATCGTGTCGCGCCGGGCCGCCGGCATGCCGAACGCGCTGTCCGGCAGCTCGGCCACGGTAGCCGCGCTCGGAAAGGAGGTGAGCCCGCCGCCGGCGTCGTCGGCCGACCGCGACAGATTCGTCGCGGTCGGATTCGTCGCGGCTGGTTCCGCTACCGGATCGGTCGGCGCCGGATGCGCTGCCGCCCGGATCATCCGCGTCAGGGTGGTGCGCGCGCTGGCCACGCTGACCTGCTGGCCGATGATGGCGCGGACGGCCATCTCGAACCCGTCCACGGACCGGGGCACCCGCACGCCGGGCTCGTCCCGGACGGCGCCCGCGAACGCCGGGTCATCCCCGAGCGTGGCGTCGACGGCCGCCGGATCGGCGTCCAGGTCGAACAGACTCCGGCAGCGGGCCACCGCCGGCGCCAGGTCGCGCACGTCCCCGAGCCGGAGCGTGGCGGCCACCCAGCGGTCCTGCGGCCGCAGCTCG
Organism: uncultured Actinoplanes sp.; assembly: GCA_964236515.1. Lineage (GTDB taxonomy): Bacteria > Actinomycetota > Actinomycetes > Mycobacteriales > Micromonosporaceae > Actinoplanes. The sequence goes on along the minus strand of CAXSDA010000008.1, from coordinate 103,736 downwards.
GCTGTGGCCTCGCCGTGCGGAAGCCGCAGCGCCCGCCGGTAGGTGCGGCCGGACACCTCCTCCACGCCCGGCAGCGCGCGCCGGGCCAGGAACTCCAGTAGTGAAGAGGCGTGCAGCGGGGCCCGGTAGGCCAGCCGGAGGCTGATCGTGCCCGCCCCGGTGGCGCTCACCCGCCGCTGGGACCGGAGTATCGACGGTGCCAGCGCGTACACCTCCAGGATCGTGTCGTTGAACTGCCGCACGCTGCCGAACCCGGCCGCGTAGGCGACCTCGGCCAGCCCCAGGGTGGTGGTCTCGATCAGGATGCGGGCGGTCTGGGCGCGCTGGGCCCGAGCCAAGGCCAGCGGACCGGCGCCGAGCTCGGCCGTCAGCATCCGGTGCAGGTGCCGTTCCGTGTAGCCCAGCCGGACGGCCAGCCCGGGCACCCCGTCACGATCCACCACCCCGTCGCGGATCAGGCGCATGGCGCGGGCCACCACGTCGGCTCGCACATCCCACTCCGGCGAACCGGGGGCGGTGTCCGGCCGGCACCGCCGGCAGGCCCGGAAGCCACCCCGCTGCGCGGCCGCCGCGCTGGGGAAGAACGTGACATTGGGCCGTTTCGGCGTGGTCGCCGGGCAGGACGGCCGGCAGTAGATCCCGGTGGTCTTGACGGCCGTGTAGAACCAGCCGTCGAACCGCGCGTCGCGGCTGTCGACGGCCCGGTAGCAGCGCTCGAAGTCCAACTCCATGCCTTCGAGTCTGCCTCGTGGCGGCGGTGATGGCTGGCGGGTTTCGGACGGAGCCGTCGGTGGCGGAAATTCGAACTCATGTTCGAAGTTATACCCGGTTATACTGCTCGTGTGAAGACCGCGATCTCGATTCCCGACGAGACTTTCCAACGGGCCGAGCAACAGGCCGCTGAGCTGCGGATGAGCCGATCCGAGTTCATCACCCGGGCGATCCGGCGGTACCTCGTCGAGCTTGAAGCCCAGGCACTCACCTTCCGGATAGACGCCGCCCTCGACATCGCCTGGCCGCAGGGCGTGGAGGTCGACTTTCTCCAGCACGGGAAGCAGGAGCAGCACGGGGAGCAGGAGCAGCACGGGGAGCACGGACGGCGCGGGGAGCGGGCATGGTGATCCGCCGTGGGGCCGTGCACTGGACGGTGGATGCCGGACTCCGGCGCCCGGTGCTCGTCGTGCAGTCCCAGCCGTACAACGACAGCCGCCTGCCGACCGTGCTGGCCGCACTGATCAGCTCCAACACCCGCCTGGCGGCGATGCCCGGCAGCGTCTTCCTGCCGGCGGCGGTGTCCGGCCTGCCGGCCGACGCTGTGGTCGACGTGACCTCGCTCGTCACGCTGGAGCGCGGCGCTCTGGAGGAACCGGTCGGGTCGGCGCCGCCGGACGAGATGCGGGCCGTCGACGACGGTCTGCGGACCGTACTCGGGCTGCGATGACGCCACAGCCGGGACAACCGGCACCCCTGCGTAGACTGGAATCCCGTGAGCCTCACCATCGGAATCGTCGGCCTGCCCAACGTGGGCAAGAGCACCCTCTTCAACGCCCTGACCAAGAACGACGTGCTGGCCGCGAACTACCCGTTCGCGACGATCGAGCCGAACGTCGGCGTGGTCGGCCTCCCCGACGAACGGCTCGACAAGCTCGCGGAGTTGTTCGACAGCGGGAAGATCATCCCGGCGCCGGTCAGCTTCGTCGACATCGCGGGACTCGTCCGCGGCGCGTCGAAGGGACAGGGCCGGGGCAACGCATTCCTGGCCAACATCCGCGACGCGTCGGCCATCTGCCAGGTCGTACGGGCGTTCTCCGATCCCAACGTCCTGCACGTCGAAGGCAAGATCTCCCCGTCGGACGACATCGAGACGATCAACACCGAGCTGATCCTCGCCGACCTGCAGACGCTGGAGAAGGCGCTGCCGCGCCTGCAGAAGGAGGCCAAGCTCCGCAAGGAGCGCGCGCCGATGGTCGCCGCCGCGGAGGCCGCATTCGCGGTGCTCAACGAGGGCAACACGCTCTACGGCAGCAAGGGCGTCGACTTCGACCTGCTGGGTGAGCTGCACCTACTCACCACCAAGCCGTTTTTGTACGTGTTCAACGTCGACGAGGACGAACTCGGCAACGCGGAGTTCCTCAACGAACTGCGCGCGCTGGTCGCCCCGGCCGAGGCGGTCTTCATGGACGCCAAGATCGAGTCCGAGCTGATCGATCTGCCCGACGACGAGGCGATGGAACTGCTCGAGTCCACCGGGCAGACCGAACCCGGCCTCAACCAGTTGATCCGGGTCGGATTCTCGACCCTCGGCCTGCAGACCTACCTGACCGCCGGCCCGAAGGAGAGTCGCGCCTGGGTGATTCCGGTCGGCGCGACCGCCCCCGAGGCGGCCGGTGTGATCCACAGCGACTTCCAGCGCGGTTTCATCAAGGCCGAGATCGTCGGCTTCAACGACCTCATGACCGCCGGCTCGATGTCCGCGGCCAAGGCTGCCGGCAAGGTCCGCATGGAAGGCAAGGACTACCTGATGCGTGACGGCGACGTCGTCGAGTTCCGCTTCAACGTGTGACTGCGCCTGCGGGGAACAGCAGGTGGGTGACTCGATCGCCCTGGATGCGGGCCGTCGGGTCGCCGAGGGGGATGTCGGTCGGCGACAGTTTGCCGAAGAACGGCCGGCCCCGGCCCATCACGACCGGGACCAGGTCGATCGCGATCTCGTCGAGCAGGCCGAGTTCCAGGCACTGGCCGGCGACGGTGCCGGCGGCCACGGCCACCACGCGGTCCCCGGCGAGCTCCTGGGCCTGCGCCATCGCGGCCTCGACTCCGTCGGTGACGAAGTGGAACGGGGCGTCCGGGTGGGCAGCGATCCAGTCCGCGGGCGCCTCGTGGGTGACGACGACGACCGGTACGTCCATGGTGTGCCGTCCGCCCCAGCCGCCGGTGAAGTCGAACAGCGTTCGGCCGCACACCACCGCTCCGAGCGCGGAGGTCCAGCGTAGCCAGTGCTCGGCGCTCGCCGGGCTCAGGTGGAAGGTGATGTCGCCCGATGCCGTGCGAATCTCCACGGGTCCGTTCTGGTACCAGTCGAACAGCCGGCCGATCGTGTTGTCGTCCTTGGCGATGTAGCCGTCCAGGGACATGGACGCCGATGCGATGACTCTTCCCACACTGTCCTCCAGGGATCGCTGACCAGGCCGTACGGGCTGCAGGTGGGTTTCAGGGCCCAGCCGAAACACCCGGCAGGATCGTCACACAGGCAAAGGGGGTATCAAAGACGACGTCAGAACACCACCGTGAAGGACATCTCCTGATGGCCCCCAGCCCCTACCTCGTCGCCTGCCTTGTGCAGTTGCGCTCCGAGTTCAACGCCGTCAGCCCGAAGCGCGACAAGGGCGCGGACGGCTGGATCGGCGACGCCACGCATCGGACCGAGGTCAGCGACCACAACCCCGACTCGCGGGGCCGTGTGCTGGCCGTCGACATCGACTCGACCGGTCCCTGGCCACAGCCGTTCGACTCGTACGTGCAGAGCATCGTGGCCCGGCAGAAGGCCGGGTTCGACACCCGGCTCGAGTACGTCATCTGGAACCGCCGGATCGCGTCCCGGTCCTCCCGCTGGGTGTGGGAGAGGTACACCGGGACCACCGACCCGCACACCGGTCACGCGCATTTCAGCGCTCGGCACGACCACACCGGCAATACCAATACCGGCCCCTGGGCAGTGGAGGATGAAGTGACCCCCGACGACATCACCAATATTGTCAGCGCCGTCTGGAACGCCGGCTTCGGCACCGGTACCAGCCGGGAGACGTCCGGGCAGCGCCTCGGCCATATCGACTCGGTGGTCGACGATCTGGCCGCGAAGGTCGCCGACCTGGAGACGAAGGTCGACACGCTGCTGGCCCGGCTCGACGGGCAGTCCTCCTAAGCGCCTGGGCCTCTTCAGCGCTGGATGAACATTTCGCAGTTCAACTGGCCTTGCGTGGCAAGGTACCTTGGGTGGTGTGAGCGAAGAATCGACGACCGCGCTGTTGCGGGGCACGCTCGAGTACTGCGTGCTCGCACTGCTGGCCGGTCAGGAGATGTACAGCGTGGAGTTGGTGCGGACGGTCAGCGACGAGCTCAACCTGAGCACCAGCGAGGGCGCGATGTATCCGCTGCTGTCGCGACTGCGACGTTCCGGGCGCATCGCGGCGAGCTGGCGGGAGTCGACGGGTGGACCGCCGCGGCGGTACTACACCGTCACGCCGGCCGGGGAACGGGCGCTGGAGACCTTTCGTACGCAGTGGACGGCCTTCCGGTCCGGGGTTGACCGGATCATGGGAACTGAGCAGAAATGACCACGACAAATGACGCGCTGGTGGACGAGTACCTCGCCCGGGTGCCCGCGCCACCGCCGGGCTCTCCGGAGCGCCGCGACGAGCTGATCCGTGACTTGCGCGAACACATCGAGACCGACCGGGCCGAACTCCCCGACGAGTCCGAGGTGGGGGTGCGGGGAACTCTGGAGCGGCTCGGAGATCCGGAGATGATCGCCCGGGAAGCCCACCAGGAGGGCGACGCGAGGATGGGCCGCCCGGCCTGACCTTCCGGGCCTGCCGGGCCTGCCGGGCGAGGACGACGCGTAGGCCACCGGTGAGGCCGGGCGAGGGCCAGAGCGATCGGCGGGCCGGCGGTCAGGCCAGGGCGATGGCGATCTGTTCCAAGGCGTCCATGCCCTCCTGCATCCCGGTCTCCATGCCGGACTGGAGCACGGCGTCGCGATCGGCCTGGTCACGGTATTCGCACAACATCTCCATGCCCGTACGGCCGTCCTTCTCCGACAGCGTGACCGTGACCAGGCCGACGTGCTCGTCGGGATCCGGCAGGCCCTCGAAAATCTCGGTGTTGACCAGGCGTTCGGCCGGTTCGACCTCGCGGTACTCGCCGTGGAAGGCGACCTCGAAACCCGGACCGGCGGTCATCACGTAGCGCCATCGGCCACCGACCCGCAGGTCGACGTCGGCCGAGGTCACCGTGCCACGCTGACCCGCCCACCAGCGCTTGATCAGCTCGGGCGTGGTGTACGCCTTCCAGACCAGGTGCCGGGGCGCGTTGAACTCACGGGTGATCAGGATCGTGTTGGCGGCCGGTGTGCTGACCGTGGCCGTCCCGCTGGTGGGCGTCATCATCGTCTGTCTCCGCTTCGTCGAGGACGGGTTCGTCGAGGGTGGGTTCGTCGAGGGTGAGTTCATCGAGCACGGTGTCCATGAGGTCGAACCGTTCGTTCCACATCCGCTCGTACCGGGTGAGCCAGTCGTGCAGCGGCTTGAGCGGTTCGGCGTTGATCCGGTACATCCGGTGGCGTCCCTCGTCGCGGACGCGCACGAGATCCACCTCCCGCAGCACCCGCAGGTGCTTGGAGACCTGCGGCTGGGCCAGGCCGAGCCGCGCGACCAGGTCGCTCACGGGCAGTTCGCCGGCGGAGAGCAGGTCGAGGATCTGCCGTCGCCGAGGTTCTGCCACCGCGTTGAACGCGTCCGTCGTCGTCGCCGCTCGTGCCATGGCCCAATCGTATACCTATAAGGGAATACGTCAAGGCGGAGCCAGGGGGGAGGGGTGCATCGGGGAGCGCGTCAGCCCTCGGTGGCCATGCGGTCGAGCGCCCGGGCGAGCGCGCACATGTCGACATCGCCCAGGTGGTCGAAGATGTGCCGGCGCACGCTGACCAGGTGGTCGGGCCAGGCCTCGCGGAGCCGGGCCAGACCGGCGTCGGTGAGGATCGCGTTCAGGCCCCGGGCGTCGCTCGCGCACGGCACGCGCCGGATGAAGCCCAGCGACTCGAGCCGTGCGGCCAGCCGGGTCATGCCGCTCAGTGACATGTCGCAGGCGGTCGCGAGCTCGCTCATCCGCAGCCGCTGATCGGCGGCCTCGGACAGCATCCGCAAGGCCGTGTACTCGCTCAGGGACATCCGCTGGTCGCGCTGCAGGTCGGCGTCCAGCACCTTGGGCATCACCACCAGCATCCGCCCGAAGGCGCGCATCACTTGTTCCTCGGCGTCGCTGAGCGGCACCGGGGCCGCGGTGGCCTGCGGTGACGACGGCGACGTGGTGGACATGACAACGATCGTACGGCTTGAGTGCACTCGTGTCTTTCGTTACTTGTTTGACGAAGCAAACACGTGCATGATGGCATCTGAACTGCGACGACACACTGGAGAAGACCGTGACGAAGATCGGCATCATCATCGGAAGCACCCGGCCCGGACGCAACGGCGAAGCCGTCGCCAAGTGGGTGCACGAAGTGGCCTCGCGCCGGACCGACGCGGAGTTCGAGCTGGTCGACCTCCTCGACTTCAACCTGCCCCACCTGGACGAGGCGATCCCGCCGTCCGCCGGTCAGTACACCCAGCCGCACACGATCGCCTGGGCGGAGAAGATCGCGTCCTTCGACGGCTTCGTGATCGTCACCCCGGAGTACAACCACTCGACGTCGGGGGCGCTCAAGAACGCGATCGACTTCCTGTTCGCGGAGTGGAACAACAAGGCCGTCGGGTTCGTCAGCTACGGCTCGGTGGGTGGCGCGCGCGCCGTCGAGCACCTGCGGCTGGTGGCCGGCGAGCTGATGATGGCGGACGTGCGGGCGCAGCTGGCGCTGTCCCTGATGACCGACTTCGAGGCGTACAGCAAGTTCCTGCCGGACGAGCGGCACGAGCAGACCCTGGGCACGGTTCTGGACCAGGTCGTGGCCTGGAGCAACGCGCTGGCCCACCTGCGGGTGCCCGCGACCGCCTGACGGCGGTGAGGTTACGGCCGGGGTTGTCCCCCTTCGGGTGCTCGCGGGGAGTTTGCGCCCCGGCTGCACACCGGCACAATGCCTTGGTGCGAAACCAGACAAGTCAGGACTCCTGGCAGCAATTGCTTGAACTGCCACGAAAGTCTTGGTGGGCGCGACTTCCGTTCGGCTTACGGATGACGGCCGGCGCGAGCGCACTGCTGGTCGCGATCGGTGGCGGCGTGGCCGGCATCGTCGCCCTGATCGACGACGGGCCGCTGGTGGCCACCGCTGTTGGACGCGAAACGGCGGCCGGCGCCGAAGCGTCGCCCGCAGACGACCTCGCGTCCTCGGCGGCCGCACCCGGCACCCCCACCATCCGGGCGCCGTTGGTCGCCATGGGCCGGCACAAGGCGTCTGACGGAGCCGACCGTACGGCCATCAGAGGTCGACGGCGCCCTGCACCCGCCGTCACTGCGACCACCCCGGCGGCGGCAGGTCAGGCGGCTGGTCAGGCGGCTGGTCAGGCGGCTGGTCAGGCGGCTGGTTCGATGTCTGGTTCGGCGGCGGCGGGCCCGGCCACGGCGACGGCCTCGGTCCAGCCCCTGGTCACCCGGCAGACGGTGTCCGAGATGCAGGCCATCCCGTTCCGGACGCGGCTGGTCCGCGACCCGTCTATGGCCCGCGGCACCAAGGGGGTGCAGACCGAGGGCATCGCGGGTGAGGAGACGCTGCGGTACCTGGTGACCTACACGGGCGGCCGGGAGACCGCACGGCAGCTGCTCGGCAGTTCGGTGACGAAGGCGCCGCAGACGCGGGTGATCGCGTTCGGGTCGCAAGATCTGCCCGACGGGTCCGACGGGTCCGACGGGTCCGACGGGTCCGACGGGTCCGGCGGGTCCGGCGGCGCCGAGGGCGGACTGGGGGGCGCGGGAACCAGCGACTCGGATCGGCATCGGAAATGTGAACAACAGTTGCGCGGATGTCTGCCGCTCGGTCGCAGCGCGTGCCCGCCGGAGCACAAGGTCGAGGAGAGCAGCCCGGCACCGCTCAACAACTCGCTGGACATGATGGACCAGCTTCTGTCCAGGTTGGACCCGGAAACCCCGGACGGTCTGCAGCTCGACCCGGCAACCCTGGACGGCTTGGAGCTCGACCCGGCCGCCGCCTGTAAATAGGCGGCCGAGCCGGGGCCACCCTGATAGAAAGCGTGGATGGACTTCGACGCCCTGATCGCCGAGGCCGCGGCCACCCCGACCGCCGGCTGGGACTTCTCCTGGTTCGACGGCCGGGCCATCGAGGAACGGCCGACCTGGGCGTACGCCCGGCTCATGGCCGACCGGATGTCCACCGCCACCGCCGGGCTCGATCTGCAGACCGGCGGCGGTGAAGTGCTGGCCACCATCCCGGTCGCGCCCCTGCTGCTGGTCGCCACCGAGGCCTGGCCGCCGAACGCGCCGATCGCCCGAAACAACCTCGCGCGGCTGGGCGGCCACGTGGTCCGGTGCGAGAGGCTGCCGTTCCGGGACGCCACCTTCGACCTGGTGGTGAGCCGCCACCCGGTCCGTACCGACTGGTCCGAGGTGGCCCGCGTACTGACCCGGAACGGGCGTTTCCTGTCGCAGCAGATCGGCGCCGGCACGAACCGCGAACTGTCCGAGGCGATGATGGGCCCGCTCCCGCCACCTCGCCCCGACCAGACCCCGGCCGGCATCACGGCCGGTGCGGAGGCGGCCGGGCTGCATCCGGCCCGAGTGGAGACGGCGACGCTGCGGGTGGAGTTCTTCGACATCGGTGCGGTCGCGTACTTCCTGCGCAAGGTGGTCTGGACCGTTCCCGGTTTCACCGTCGACGCCTACCGCGACCAGCTCCGCGCGGTGCACGACCGGATCATGACCGACGGCAGCTTCGTGTCCCATTCGCGGCGGGTGCTGATCGAGGCGACCCGGTGACCGAGCTCGTCGCGGTGCCGGGCGTCGTTGCGGTGGTGCTCGGGGGCAGCCTGGCCCCGGGCACCCACCCGCCCGACTCCGACACCGACCTCGGCCTGTACTACCGCCCGCCGCTCGACGTGGCCGCGCTGCAGCGGGTCGCCGGCGCGAACGGCCGGGTCACCGCTCCCGGCGAGTGGGGACCGTGGGTCGACGGCGGGGCGTGGCTCACCGTCGACGGCGGGGCCGTGGACTGGATCTACCGTGACCTGGACCGGGTGCGGCGCAGCATCGAGGACGCCGAGGCGGGGCGGTACGCGTTCCACGCCCAGACCGGTCACCCGCTCGGTGTGCCCGACTTCGCGTACGCGGGCGAGGTGGCACTGGGACGGATCCTGGCCGATCCCACCGGTGAGCTGACCGCGCTGCAGGAGCGACTGCGGGTCTTCCCGCCGAAGCTTGCCGATCAGCTGGTCGGCGGCCTGTGGGAGGCCGACTTCCTGATCCCGGTGGCGCGCAAGGCGGTGACCCGGCAGGACGTGACCTACGTGGCCGGGTGCCTGTTCCGGGTGTTCGGCGTGTGCGCGCACGCGCTCCACGGCGCGGCCGGCGCCTGGCTGACCAACGAGAAGGGTGCGATCGGGGCCGCGGACGTGCTGCCCGGAGCGCCGCCGGACTTCCGGACGCGCGTCGAGGCCGTCGTGGCCGGGCTCGATCCCGATCCCGTACGCCTGACTGCCGCTCTCGACGCCGCCGCCGACCTCGTCCTGGACACCGCCGACGCCTGCGCCCGGATGATGCCGCCGCGCTGATGCGCCGCCCGCGACTGCCGGCGCATACACGGCCGCGGCCGCGGCCCCCGGCGCGCCCGCGGCCCCCGGCGGCGCGTACGCCATGATGATCCGGTGACTGCTGAGGAACCGACGATTCTCGCGACCAGCGCGTTCTTCCGCCGCGGCGACTTCGGTCTGCTCGATCTGCGGCCGGGCTCCATCCACCACTTCGCGGCCGAGCTGGCCAATGCCGGCGACGAGCCCAAGATCTGTGTGCTGGCCCAGGCCACCGGCGATCCGGAGAGCCGCTACGGCGCGTTCTACGCCGCGTTCGCCCGGTCGAAGTTCCGGATGTCGCACCTGCAGCTGTTCCCGATGCCGAACCACCGGGACATGCGCGAGCACTTGATGCAGCAGGACGTCATCTGGGTCGACGGCGGCAGCGTGGCCAACCTGTGCGCGGTCTGGCGGGTGCACGGCCTGGACGAGATCCTGTACGACTGCTGGCAGGCCGGCGTGGTGATGAGCGGCGTGTCGGCCGGCTCGATCTGCTGGCACCAGGGTGGCAGCACCGACAGCTACGGGCTCGAGTTGCGCGGGTTCACCCAGGGCCTTGGCTGGCTGCCGTACAGCAACGGCGTGCACTACGACGGTGAGGCGCAGCGGCGCCCGAAGATGCACGAGCTGATCGGCGACGGCACCCTCGGCGACGGGTACGCCACCGACGACGGCGCCGGGCTCGTCTACCGGGGCACCCGCCTGGCCGAGGTGGTCGCGGACAAGGAAGGCCCGCTGGGCTACGAGCTGCGGCGCGCCGCCGACGGTACGGTGACCGAGACACCCTTGCCGACCAGGGTCCTGACCTACGAGATGTAGTGCAGGATCACGTTGTGGACGTGGTGGGTCTTCTCGTTGCCCCGGAACTCCACCTCGTACATGTGCGTGCCGACGGCGATCGCCACCGTGCCCGAGGAGAAGAACTGGCCGGCCCAGCTCTTGTCGCTGACCACGCTGACGCTGCTCACCTTGGAGTACGGGATGCTGGTGATGGCCACGCGCTTACCGACGAAGGACTTGTCCTGGATGATCACCCGGCGGGTGGTCAGCGCGAGGAAGCCGGTGCCTTGCCCGATCGCGTCGTACACCGCGATGATCTGCTCGCCGTCGAGGAGCCCTTGCTCGATCTGCTGGAGCTGACCCTTGTTGTCGTACACCACGTCACTCATGACGGCAGGGTAACTAGTCGAGACCGACTACCGTACGGTACGCATCCTCGATGCGCGCGGCGAGCGTAACCTCACCATCAGTGATGGTGCCGCCGTCCGACGCGCCCAGAAGTATCTGGGTATGTCCGTCCAGCCGCCGGATGCTGGGTCGCAGGCGCAACATGTCGGCCGCCACCTTGATCCGCTCCGTCAGGGCGGCATGCTGGCTGTCGTCGCACACCAGCGTCCGCTTGAGTTGGAAACCGTCCTGCGTCCAGCCGCCGAGCAGGGTCAACGCATCACTCAGGTAGTCGGAGCGTGTACCGCGCCGCTTCCGGACCCGCATCGCCGCACCCCCTCAGGCGTCGTTGCCGGCTTGTGGCCAAACTGTCGCCGTGTCGTCATGGTCGGTATTCACAGTCTTGCCGTCCGGGGCAAACATGTCCACGCCCACATATGCGTGTTCTCGTGACGATCGGGACGCCTCGGGCAAGATGAGCATTCAAGTTTTATGGTTAGCTCGTGCGTCGTGGGAGAGAACAGCAGGTGAACGCGGTGCAGTTACCGAGAGTGATCGTGGCCGCGGTCATCATCGCCGGCGGACGGGTCCTGGCGTGCGAGCGGTCGGCGCCGCCGGAGGTCGCCGGTCGCTGGGAATTCCCCGGCGGCAAGGTCGAGCCGGGCGAGACCGACCAGGAGGCGCTGGCCCGCGAGTGCGACGAGGAACTCGGTGTCCGGGTCGGCGTCGGCGAACGGGTCGGGCCGGACGTGTCGCTGGCGCACGGCCGGGCGGTGCTGCGGGTCTTCCGGGTGGAGCTGCTGGACGGCGGCGAGCCGCAGGCACTCGAGCACAGTGCGATGCGCTGGCTCGCGCCGGACGAGCTCAACTCCGTGCCGTGGCTCCCGGCCGACCGGCCCATCGTGCGTGAGCTGCGCGAACGCCTAGCCCGAGAAGGTCTTGCGTAGCTCCCGCTTCAGCACCTTCATACTCGGCCCGAGCGGCAGCTCGTCCACGAACCGCACCTGCCGCGGGTATTTGTGCCGGCCCAGCCGCTCCTTCGACCAGGCGATGAGCTCGTCGGCCGACATCGGGACCGAACGGTCGGTCACCACCACCGCCATGATCTCCTCGCCGTGCGTCGCGTCGGGCACGCCGATCACCGCCACCTGCGCCACCGCCGGGTGCCGGGCCAGCACCTCCTCGATCTCGCGGGGATACACGTTGAACCCGCCGCGGATCACCAGGTCCTTCTTGCGGTCGACGATCGTGATGAAACCCTCGGCGTCCTTGGTGCCCAGGTCGCCGCTGCGGAACCAGCCGTCGACCATGGCCGCGGCGGTCTCCTCAGGTCGGTTGAGGTAACCGGCGAACACGTTGTGCCCGCGGATCACGATCTCGCCGAGCTCGCCGTCGGGCAGGAACTCGATCCGCTCCTCGACCTCCGACCGGGCGATCTCCACCTCGACGCCCCAGATCGGGTGCCCGATGGTGCCCGCGCGCGTGCCGAACGCCGGCTGGTTGGTGGTGGCCGTCGGCGAGGTCTCGGACAGCCCGTACCCCTCGAAGATCTGCGCGTGGAAGACGTCGGCGAACTTCTCCAGCACGGCGACCGGCAGCGACGCGCCGCCGGAGACGCAGACCCGCAGCTCCGGCAGGGCCGCCGCCTTGGGTGCGGCCTCGATCAGTCCGATGTACATGGTCGGTACTCCGTGGAAGACGGTCACGTGCTCGCGGACCATCAGGTCGATCGCGGCCTCGCCGGTGAACCGGGCCAGCAGGACCAGGGTGCCGCCGAGCCGGAACGTGCCGTTCATGCCGACCGTCTGCCCGAACGTGTGGAACAGCGGCAGACAGCCCATCACCACGTCGGCCTGCCGCACCTCGTTGGCGTCGAACACGTTGACGGTCGCGTTCAGCACCAGGTTGAGGTGGGTGAGCAGGGCACCCTTGGGCTGGCCGGTGGTCCCGCTGGTGTAGAAGACGACGGCGATGTCCTCGGCCTGCCGGCTCACATACGTCCGGAGCGGTGCGGCCGCGGCCGCCGCGTCCTCCAGCCGGTCGGGGGCGTCGGCCAGGCCGACCGGGAGCGGACCCACACTGACCAGCCGTACGCCCGCGGTGTGGGCGGCGGTGGCCGCGTTGGCCAGCTGGCTCGAATGCGCGATCAGCACGGTGGCGCCGCTGTCGCGCAGCACGTACGCGATCTCCTCCGGCGTCAGCAGCAGATGGACCGGCACGAGGGTGGCCCCGGCGGCCAGCGCGCCGTAGTAGACCCGGGGGAAGTCGAGCACGTTCGGGATCTGGATCGCCACCGTGTCGCCGGGACGGATGCCGAGCTGCTGGAGACCGGCCGCGTACGACCGGGCCTGCTCCCAGAGATCCCGGTAGCTCACCCGGGTCCCGGAGTCGACCACCGCGACGTGCGCCGGATACGTCCGGGCCGCCTCCGCCAGGATCGTGGCCAGCGAGAGTGCCGTCATGCGAGGTGACCGCCGATCTTGGTGTACCCGCGCAGCAGGTCGCGGGAGATGATGAGCCGCTGCATCTCGTCGGTGCCCTCGTAGATGCGCATCAGCCGGACCTGCCGGTACCAGCGCTCGATCGGCAGCTCGCGGGTGTAACCCATGCCGCCGTGAATCTGCATCACGCGGTCCACCACGTTGTTGACCATGGCCGCGCCGTACAGCTTGGCCATCGACGACGAGTGTCGCGGATCGTCGCCCTGATCGACTGTCCAGGCCGCCCGCAGGACCAGCCAGCGGGCCGCCTCGAGTTCGACCTCGGAGTCCGCGATCATCCACTGGATGGCCTGGTTCGTGCCGATCTTCTTGCCGAACGTCTCGCGCGTGTTGGCGTACTCGACGGCCATACCCAGCGCCCGCTCGGCGATGCCCAGCGCGCTCGACGGGATCAGGTAGCGCCCCTTGCCGATCCACTGCATGCCGAGCGTGAACCCCTGGCCGACCTCGCCCAGGATGTTACGCCGGGGGACGCGTACGTCGTCGAAGATCAGTGACGCCGGGCCGCCCTCGCCCATCGTCTGGATGAACTCCGACCGCCACCCCATGGACCGGTCGACCAGGAAGGCCGTGGCCCCGCCGTCGTTGGCCTTACGGGACGGGTCGGTGATCGCCACGACCATGGCGAAGTCGGCGTCGTTGCCGTTGGTGATGAATGTCTTCTCGCCGTTCAGGATCCAGTCGTCGCCGTCCGGCCGGGCCCGCATCTTGATGTTGGCCGCGTCCGACCCGGCGCCCGGCTCGGTGATCGCGAAGCAGGAGATCCGGTCGCCGTCGATGGTCGGGACCAGGAACTCCTTCTTCTGCTCCTCGTTCGCGTAGTACAGGATGTTGTCGGCCTCGCCGCCGAATTTGAACTGCACGAACGTACGGCCGAGCTCGGTCCACAGCAGCGACTGCATGACGGCCGGCAGGTTCATCCCGCCGTACTCTTCCGGGGTGGAAAGCCCCCAGAAGCCGAACTTCTTCGCCTTCAGCTGGAGTTCTCGCAGCTCGCCGGCCTCGAGCCCGGGCTGGCGCACCCGCTCGCGGCGCAGCGCCTCCGCCTCCAGCGGCATCACGTCCTTGGTGATGAACTGACGGGCGGTGTCGCGGATCGCGCGTTCCTCGTCACTGAGGGAGAAGTCCATGGGCTTAAACTAGCGGTGTAAGTTTTCACCCGTCCAGTGCTTGATGTCATCTCCCAGGAGACTTTCATGGCCCGCCCCCGGCAGTCGCTGCTGACCCGGCAGCGCATCGTCGAGGTGGCCGCCAAGCTGGTCGACGCCGAGGGTCTGGACGCCGTCTCGGTCCGGCGGCTGGGGTCCGAGCTCGGGGTCCGCGGGCCGTCGCTGTACAACCACTTCGCGACCAAGGCGGAGATCCTGGACGCGGTCGCCGACGAGGTCGTGGCCCAGGTCGACGTGTCCGCCTTCGGCGTCCGGGACTGGAAGGACGCGTTGCGGATCTGGGCCCGGTCGTACCACGCCGTGCTCACCGCGCACCCCAACATCGTGCCGGTGCTGGCCCACGGACCGGGCCGACGGCCGTCCGCGCTGGCCATGGCCGACACCGTGTACGGCGCGCTGATCGACGCCGGCTGGTCGCAGACCCGGGCCACGCACATCGGCGCGCTGATGCGGTACCTGGTCACCGGCTCGGCGCTGGGCTCGTTCGCGCTCGGCTTCCCGTCCGACCCGGCGTTGTACTCCGATTACCCGCACCTGCGCCGCGCCCACGAACTGCCCGGCCACCGCGAATGCGTCGACGAGGGTGCGTTCACGCTCGGGCTGGAGACCTTACTGTCCGGTTTGGACGACCTGCTGGAGGCACAATGACCCGCGACCGGCTGCACATCGGCGGCACCTGGGTGAAGCCCGAGTCGGCCGACACCATCGAGGTCGAGAACCCGGCGACCGGCGAGGTCCTGGGAACCGTCCCGGCCGGTACGGCGTCCGATGTGGACGCGGCGGTGTCCGCGGCGAAAGAGGCGTTCGACGGCTGGGCGGCGACGCCCCGGCCCGAGCGCGGCGCTGCCCTGGACCGGCTGCACGCGGCGCTGTCCTCGCGGGCCGGTGACATCGCCCGGACCGTGGGGCTCGAGCTGGGCGCGCCGCTCAAGATCGCGTCGGCGGTCCAGGCCGGTCTGCCGCTCGCGGTGCTCCGGTCGTACGCCGACCTGGCGCTCGCCCCGCACGACGACGAGACGATCGGCAACTCCCTGATCCTGCACGAACCGGTGGGTGTGGTCGGCGCGATCACCCCGTGGAACTACCCGTTGCACCAGGTGGTGGCGAAGGTGGCGGCGGCACTCGCGGCCGGCTGCACGGTGGTGCTCAAGCCCAGCGAGCTGACCCCGCTGGTGGCGTACCTGCTGTTCGACGCGGCCGACGAGGCCGGGCTGCCGCCGGGCGTGGTCAACCTGGTCACCGGCACCGGTCCGGTGGTCGGCGCGGCCATCGCCGGGCACCCGGACGTGGACATGGTGTCGTTCACCGGATCCACCCGGACCGGCCGGGCGATCGCGCACGCCGCCGCCGACCGGATCGCGCGGGTGGCGCTGGAGCTGGGCGGCAAGTCGGCCAACGTGATCCTGGACGACGCCGACGTGACCCGCGCGGTCAAGGTGGGCGTGGGCAACGCGTTCCTGAACTCCGGCCAGACCTGCACGGCGTGGACGCGCATGCTGGTCGACCGCCGCCGGTACGACGAGGCCGTCTCCATCGCGGCCGCGACCGCCGCCGGCTACCTCACCGGCGACCCGTTCGACCCCGCCACCCGCCTCGGCCCGCTGGTCTCGGGCGCGCAAAGAGACCGGGTCCAGGGCTTCATCGCGCGCGCCGACGCCCGTCTCGTCGCCGGCGACTTCGACACCCCGGAGCGCGGCCACTTCGTGTCCCCGACGGTGTTCGCGGACGTGTCGCCGTCGTCGGAACTCGCGCAGGAGGAGATCTTCGGGCCGGTGCTGTCGATCATTCCGTTCGACGGTGACGACGAGGCGGTGGCGATCGCCAACAATTCCCGGTACGGGCTGGCCGGTGGCGTCTGGGGGAGTGACGGCCGCGCGCTCGAGGTGGCCCGCCGGATGCGGACCGGCGCGGTCGACGTCAACGGCGGCGCGTTCAACCCGGTCGCGCCGTTCGGCGGCTACAAGCAGTCCGGCATCGGCCGCGAACTCGGCCCGTACGGCCTGTCGGAGTTCCAGCAGACCAAGGCGGTACAGCGTTGAGCCGGTACGTACGGGCCCTGGTCGTCCGCGACTCCACGGCCGCGCCGTCGGTCGAGGAGATCCGGCTGCCCGAGGTCGGACCGGGGCAGGTACGGGTCGCGGTCCGCGCCGCCGGTGTCTGCCACTCCGACCTGTCACTGCTCAACGGCACGCTGCGCCCGTCGCACCCGCTGGTACTCGGCCACGAGGCGGCGGGCGAGGTGGTCGAGGTCGGCTCGGACGACGTCGGGGTCAGGGTCGGGCAGCACGTGGCGCTGAACTGGCAGCCGCCGTGCCGCGAATGCTGGTGGTGCACGCACGGCGAACCGTGGCTCTGCGCCACCTCGTCCGGCGTGGCCACGCTGGAGAACGGCAGCACCCTGGACGGTGTGCCGGTGCACATGGCGCTGGGCGTGGGCGCCTTCGCCGAGCAGATCGTCGTCCCGTCCGCGGCCGTCGTACCGGTGCCGGCCGCCCTTGCCTGGGAGGCCGCGGCGCTGCTGGGCTGCTCGGTGCTGACCGGCACGGGCGCGGTCCGCAACACCGCCCGCGTCGCTGCCGGGGACTCCGTGCTGGTCATCGGCCTCGGCGGCGTCGGTCTGACGGTGGTCGCGGCGGCCCGCGCGGCCGGCGCCGACCCGGTCATCGCGGTCGACGTCAGCGAGTCGAAGAAGTCGCTGGCCGCGTCCGCCGGCGCCACCGACTTCCTGGTCGCCGACGACGCCCTGTCCCGTTCGGTGCGTTCGCTCACCGGCGGCCGGGGCGCCGACCACGCATTCGAGTGCGTCGGCCGGGCTTCGACGATCCGGGCGGCCTGGCGGGCGACGCGGCGCGGCGGTCAGGTCACGGTGGTGGGTGTGGGCCGCCACGACGACATGGTCTCGCTGAGTGCCCTCGACATCTTCTCGTCCGCCCGTACGCTCCGATCCTCGGTCTACGGCTCGTCGGACCCGGACCGCGAGATCCCGGCGCTGGCCGACGACGTCCTCAGTGGAGCATTGTCCCTGGACCACCTGATCACCGACCGGATCGCCCTGGACGGCGTGCCGGCCGCTTTCGACCGGATGACCCGCGGCGAGGGCGCCCGCTCGGTGGTGCGGTTCCAGGACACGCCCTAGACGTCCAGCGCCTTCGATCGGTGCATGCGGTCGGCCAGGCCGACGTTCGCGACGAACTTCTCCGGGCCCCGGGTGACCGGCAACCGGTGCAGGAACTTCCTCCACCGGACGAGGTCGCTCTGCCAGGCTTCGACGAGTTCCGTGCACAGCCCGGCCTGAACGTCCGTGCTGCGCCGGCGCGCGGCCTCGAGCGACCTCCGGATCTTGTACGGCGCCGGTGACCTGTCGGCCCGGCCGAGAATGTGGTCGATGAATTCGCGCCGCCGGAACAGGGCGTCGCCCCAGAAGCCGGTGGTGGCGGTGCTGATCTCGCGTCCGACGTCGAGCAGCCAGAAGAGGCTCTCGGCGATGGTGTCACCGAGTTCCTCCGCGGCTGCGCGCCGGGGGTTGGCGTAGGGGTCGAACTCTCGCTGGACCATCCGGCCGGCCCGCGCGGCGGCGAACGGCACGCCGGTGCCGAGCAGGAACAGCCAGTCCTCGTTGTAGATGTTGGGGAAGAACGAGACCGCGGTCTGCGGGTTCACCATCATCGCGCCGCCGCCGATGAAGGTGGACTGGTCGCCGCCGGTGTCGCGGAAGGCGTGGCAGACCACCGAGTTGTCCTTGAAGCCGTTGTTGTCCAGCCCCACCGCCCGGTAGCGGTCGAGCAGCCCGGACACGCGGTGGAGGGTCTCCGGGTGGTCGACGATGATGTCGTCGTCCAGGAACAGCACCCGTTCCCAGTTCGCCCCGCGGGCCAGGGCCAACCCGAGGTTGCGCTTCAGGCTGAGATCGCTGATGCTTCCGAATCCGTTGGCCCGGAGAAGCCGGTCGAACTCGGATCCGGGTAGCCGGCGGGCCATCGAGTCGTCGACGTCGACGGTCCAGGCGGGGGCGTCGTTGCTGTTGGCGACCTTCCGGGCGTGGTAGGCGGTGGCGTCCTGGCTGCACAGCACGAGGACCGGAACATCGATCGTCGCGCCGATCCGCATCACATGGCCGAGTTCCTCGGCCGGCCGGGCGGTGGGCACGATGATGGCGTCCAGCCCGGCGGACCCGCCCACCGGGAGCGGTTCTTCGGTGAGCAGCCGATTGTGCGATCCGTGATGCAGGGTGCGCACGTCGACCGGGGTCAGCGCAGTCGTCATGAGCTCACCCCCGACCACGCGTGCAGGACCGTTCCCGGCCTCGTCCAGTCCGGCGTGACGACCACCTGATTGACGACGTGCACGCGGAACAACAGGCTGAACGTGTCGCTGTCGTCGAAAGTCTTGACGAGGCAGTCCGCATTGCGGTCTCGGAGCACCTTGTCGGTCAGCGTGCGGACCGTACCGAAGACGCCGGTTCCATACATGCCGTTGCACACGGTCACGGTGCGCGCCCGGTTCAACGGATTCGGCGCTCGCAGGAAGTGTCCCACGTCCGCGACGATCCGCCGGGCCGTTCCGGTGCCCTCGAATTCCGGCGAGTACGACATCGAGATCTCGTCCTCCACCACCCGGAAGCCGCCGCGGATGGGGTCGTCGTCATCGGAGTACTGCCGGACCGGCACCCCGGTCATCCGCACGGTGTCCTCGGTGACCTTGTTCCAGTCGACACCCCCCAGGAGAACGAGGTGGGAGGTGGAATCGTCGCGCCGGAGGCCCCGCGAGCTCCGGTACTGCACCTCGGAGTCCGGGTTGACCGCCCGGATGTGGCCGTGCAGCTCGAACAAGGAGTCCAGGTCGACGAGCCGGTCGAGTTCGGAGCGGTCGGGGTCGGTGTAGCCCAGCGCCGGGGCGTGTTTCTGCAGCGAGTCCGGCAACTCGGCGCAGACGATGATCACCGGCGCGCCGTCCGGGAAGGCCCACGGCCCGTGCCCGACCAAGGTCTCGGGGACCGGCCCGGACGGGTCCCGATCGGCGGCCTGCCGAAGATCCAGAAGGTCTCCCCAGATCAGGGCGCGGGCCTCGGACTCCTCGAGCGTCAGCTCCCTCTCCTCGAGAAGCCGGTACGGCCGGTTCCGCACCGAGCGGGGGGTGCTGAAGAAGGTGGCGATGGCTTCGAGGCGATCCTCGGGCGGCACCACCGGCTTGGTCGGGCGTTCCCACGACGAGATCAGCTGGATGCTGGCCGGCTTACGCGTGCTGAGGGCTTCGGCGAGGTCGGCCTGGGTGATCGTCACCTCGGGCCACCGCGACTTGCGCAAGGTGCGGAGGTAGCGGGCGAGGGCTTGGGCGGTGGCTCCGGGATCCATGTCTGGCCACCTCCACCAAGCTTCGCTGTATTTCTACTGGAGTTGGTATAGCGCACACGCAGGTTTGATGGCCAGCACCGCTCCAGCATGTGACGAGATCGGGATCTGGGTGAGTGAATCCTCGCGATCTGCAAGTTTCACTTTCAAGCTCTTGCAATGGACTCAGGGTTACGTTCAATCTATCTAGTAGAAATAAAGCAGATTCTACCCAAGACGGATCGAGGAGGCCGGGATGACGTAGGAGCCGCGGACACGCACCTCACCGCTTCGACCGGAGCCCAACCATCCAGGAGTGCCGTCTGTACCAAGACCGGAAGGTCGTCCCCGTGAACGCCTTGCTTGCGCAGTTGATCCGGTCCCTCCCCAGTCCGCCTGCCGATCCCACCTACGCCCAGCAGGTCGCCGACGCCGCGGCCGCCGTCGCTGCACTCGTCGCGATGCTGGTCGTCATCTACGTCGTCATCCGGGTCACGTACCTGGTCCTGAGGCTCTTCACGCACTCCGCGCTGCTACTGACCGCCGTCCTCGTGGTGATCTTCACGGCGATCGGCGTCCTCAACCGCTGAATTCTCGTGCGCTGCCGCCGAGTGCGGCAGCGGTCGTTCCCGGGCGACGATGTCGGTGGCGGCACAGGGAGCGGAGGGTTCGGTGGACGACGGCATGATCATCCGACCGGCCGGCGAAGCGGAGGTGCGAATCCACATCGGTGACCGGAACGACCGGTGGCTGCTTCTGGACCATCTTGCGCAGAGGCGCGGAGTCCCGTTGTTCGCCTTTCGGGGTGAGATCTTCCTCGGTCATCTCTTCATCCGGCTGGCGCCACCCGAGGAACGCGAACTTCGGGCCGGACTCCCCGGAGTTCCCTTGCTTCAACACCTGAGGGTAATCGACGGACATCAACGCAACGGAGTCGGCCGGCGACTGATCGAGGCCGCCGAGGTCTTCCTCGGGACGCGTGGCCACGCCATCGTCGCACTCGGCGTGGACCCGGACAACGCGGCCGTGATCGCGTTCTACCGGTCGCTTTCCTTCGCGGCGTGGCGAGAGGAGACTCTGACCACATTCCGTGAAGAAGTACGAGACGATGGCACCACGGTCCGTGAAGTGGATCAGTGCCTGATCTTCGTGAAGACCCTGGGACGACCTTGACCTGGATCGTGACCGGTGGCGCCGGATACATCGGTGCGCACGTGGTCCACCTGTTACGGGCGCGCGGCCACTCGGTGGTCGTGTTCGACAACATGTCCACCGGCAGTCCGGCCCGAGTACCGCCCGGCGTGCCCGTCGTGCGCGGATCGGTCACTGATCCGGAAGCGCTCGACCGCGTGTTCGCCGGTCACCCGGTGGCGGGAGTCGTTCACCTGGCCGGCCGGAAGTCGGCCGCCGCCTCGGTATCGGACCCGGACCTCTACACCGACGCCAACGTGGTCGGGATGCAGCGGCTCCTGACCGCGATGGACCGCGCCGGTGTCGGACGGTTGCTGTTCGCGTCGTCGGCGGCGGTCTACGGCGACAGCGGGTGCGAGCCGGCCGGCGAGGACCGCGTGGCCCGGCCGGTCAGCCCGTACGGGGAGACCAAGCGGGCCGCCGAGCAGCTGGTCGCCGAAGCCGCCGGGCGGAATCTGCGCGCGGTCACGTTCCGGCAGTTCAACGTGGTCGGCGCCGGCACGCACCGGCTGGCCGCGGACACGATCCGGACGACGTTGCTGCCGGCGGCCTTCACCGCGCTCAGCGGCGGCCCCGCCCTCGTCGTGCACGGCCGGTACGAGACGCCGCCCGACCACACCCCGACGCGCGACTACGTCCATGTCGCCGACGTGGCCGAGGCGTACGCCCGGGCTGTCCGCACCGAGCCGGTCGTCGACCATCAGGTGGTCAACCTGGGCAGCGGCCGGGAAACGTCTGTTCTCGAACTGGTGGAGCTGGTTCAGCAGGTGACCGGACGGGAGGTGCCGCATCGCATGGGTGATCCCCGGAAAGGTGATGCCGCACGGAGCGTCGCCGACGTCGGGCGGGCGACGGCGCTGGGATATGGGTGTGACCGCCCGCTGACCGACGCGATCCGGTCGGCGTGGACCGCGTGGCTGGCGGCTACGCCGGCCGCAGCAGCGCGGTGACCGTACGTTCCAGGGCGGCCCGGGCCTCGTCGATGCTGAGCCTCAGCGGCGACCGCATGGTCTCCCATGTCGCCCAGGCGCTCGCCGCGGTCAACGCCGACAGCAGTTCGGCGTCGCCCTCGGTCTCGGCGGCGAACAGGGTCTTCAGCTCGTCCCGGAGCCGCTCCATGTGCAAGCTGCGGTAACGCTGCAGGGACGGCGAGAAGGGCTCCTTCAGGGCGGCGGCGCGGGCGGCCGGGGCGATCTGCTCGACCAGGCGGGCGCGCTGGTGGCAGAAGGCGCTGATCCGCTCGCGGAGTGGCAGGTCGGGCGAGATCGGGTCGAATGCGGCGTCGCGGCGGTCGAGGATGCGCTGGCCGCTGGCCGAGAGCAAGGCCTCCATGTCGGCGAAATGGCTCCACAGTGCGCGGAGCGACACGCCGGCGACGCGGGCGATGCGGTCCGCGGTCGGGCGCAGGTCACCCTCCTGGATGAGCTGCACGTGGGCGTCGACGATGGCGTTGCGGGTGCGTTCGGACCGGGCCGTACGGCCGTCCACCCGCGGCGGGCCGGCGCTCATCGCGTGCCCTGGTAACGGGCCAGTTCCCGCCGGGCCAGCGACCGCTTGTGCACCTCGTCCGGGCCGTCGGCCAGGCGCAGTGTCCGGGTCTGGGCCCACAGCCGGGCCAGCGGCGTGTCCTGGCCGACGCCGGCCGCGCCGTACGTCTGGATCGCCTTGTCGATGATCCACTCGACGGTGACCGGGGTAGTGATCTTGATGGACTGGATCTCGGTGTGCGCGCCTTTGTTGCCGACCGTGTCCATCAGCCAGGCGGCCTTGAGCACCAGCAACCGGAGCTGCTCGATCCGGACCCGCGACTCCGCGATCCAGTCCTGGATCACGCCCTGGTCGGCCAGTGGTTTGTGGAATGCGGTGCGGTCCAGCGCCCGCTTGCACATCAGCTCGAGCGCGCGCTCGCCCATGCCGATCAGCCGCATGCAGTGGTGGATCCGGCCTGGGCCGAGCCGGGCCTGGGAGATGGCGAAGCCCGACCCCTCCTCGCCGATCAGGTTCGATGCCGGCACCCGGACCTGGTCGAAGATCACCTCGGCGTGGCCGCCGTGGTCGCCGTCGTCATACCCGAAGACGGTCATGCCGCGCTTCACCGTGACGCCGGGCGTGTCCCGCGGCACCAGGACCATGCTCTGTTGGACGTGCCGGGCCGCCTCCGGATCGGTCTTGCCCATCACGATGAAGATCGCGCAGTTCGGGTTCATCGCGCCGGAGATGTAGAACTTGCGGCCGGTGATCACGTAGTCGTCGCCGTCGCGGACGATCCGGGTACCGATGTTGGTCGCGTCCGACGACGCCACCTCCGGCTCGGTCATCGCGAAGGCCGAGCGGATCTCGCCGGCCAGCAGCGGTTCGAGCCATCGTTGCTGTTGCGCAGGCGAGCCGAACTCGGCCAGTACCTCCATGTTGCCGGTATCCGGGGCGGCGCAGTTCAGCGCGGCCGGGGCGATCGCGGGACTGCGGCCGGTGATCTCGGCCAGCGGGGCGTACTGCAGATTGGTCAGGCCGGCGCCGTGCGTACCGGGCAGGAAAAGATTCCACAGACCCCCGGCCTTCGCTGAAGCCTGTAGTTCCCGCAGGACGGGCGGCGGCCCCCAGCCGTCGGCCTCGTACGAAGGCTCCGCCGGGTAGACGTGCTCGTCCATGAAGGCCAGCAGCCGCTTGCGGTAGTCCTCAGTGGTCGCGTCGAACCCGAACTCCATCAGTGCCCCTCCAGCGCCGCGTGTCCCTGGGCGACCAACGGCGCCGTCATCGCGCCGATCGTGTCGAACCCCTCGCCCACCGTTTGCCCCTGCACGAACCGGTAATGCACGCCTTCGATGATCACCGCGAGTTTGAACGCCGCGAATCCGACGTACCAGTGCAGATCGCTGACGTCCCGGCCGGACCGTTTGGCGTACTGCTCGCTCATCTCGTCCAGGCCGGGGTGGCCGGGCACGTCGATCGACGGGTACGGGTTGCCGTTGCGGGTGAGCATCGGCCGTCGCGCGTAGACCAGCATCAGGGCCAGGTCGCTGAGCGGGTCGCCGAGGGTGGACATCTCCCAGTCCAGCACCGCGTTGATCGCCCGGTCCGGCCCGATCAGCACGTTGTCCAACCGGTAGTCGCCGTGCACGACCGACGCGGCGCCCTCGGGGATGTCCGCCGCCAGCCGCGCGTGCAGCTCCTCGATGCCGGAGATCTCCCGGCTGCGGGACGCGTCGAGTTGCTTCTTCCACCGCCGTACCTGACGGGCGTTGAAGCCTTCGGGGTGCCCGAAGGCGCCCAGCCCGATTGCGGCGTAGTCCAGCGCGTGCAGGTCGGCGAGGTTGTCCACGAGGGACAGGGTGAGTGCGTGCACGGCCTCGGGGCCCAGCGCCTCCAGCGTCTCGACCTCGCGGTAGATCGTGCCGTCGACGTGTTCCATCAGGTAGAAGGGGGCGCCGATGACGTCCGGGTCGGTGCACAGGCGGATCGGCGTGGGCACCGGGTAGCCGGCCCGGTGCAGCGCGTCCAGAACCTTGTACTCGCGGGTCATGTCGTGCGCGGTCGGCAGCACGTGGCCGAGCGGTGGCCGGCGCAGCACCCAGCGCTGGGTGCCGTCGGTGACGGCGTAGGTGAGATTGGACCGGCCGCCGGCGAACATGGTCCCGGTCAGCGGCCCTTCGTTCAGGTACGCGCTCAGTCTCTCCGGGTCCAGACCCTTCATTGCTCGAACGCCCGTTGCATCTTGTTCATCCCGCCGAGCCAGCGGTCCGGGTCCTCGGCGCGGCGGCGGTAGTACTCGGCCACCTCCGGGTGCGGCAAGATCAGGAAGCTGTCGCCCTCCAGCGCCTTGGCCACCACCGCGGCGACCTCGTCCGGTTCCAGTGCGCCCTCGGTCAGTAGGGCCTTGCCCGGGCTGTCGCCGTCGGTGCGGAGCATGTCGGTGTTCACCCCCTGCGGGCACAGGGCCTGCACGATCAGACCCCGATGGGCGTACGTCACCCGGAGCCACTCGGCGTAGGCGAGCGCGGCGTGCTTGGTGACCGCGTAGGGCGCGCTGCCCAGCAACGTCAGCAGCCCGGCGGCCGAGACGGTGACCAGCAGCCGTTTCGGCTCGCCGGTGTCGAGCCACCGGGGGAGCAGCGCACGGGTCGCGTACACGTGGCTGAGGACGTTGACGTGGAAGTCGCGCAGCCAGACGGCGTCGGGCTCGTCCTCGGCGCCGGCCGACAGCACGCCGGCGTTGGCGCAGAAGAGGTCGATGCCGCCCATCTCCGCCCACGCGGTGTCGATCAGATTCCGGACGTCGGCCTCGCGCGCGACGTCGCCGGGGATGGCGATGCCGCGGACCTCCTCGGCCACCTGCTGGGCGGCGATTTGATCGCGGTCGTTCACCACGACCTCGGCCCCGTCGGCGGCGAACCGGCGGGCCAGCGCCGCCCCGATGCCGCCGCCGGCCCCGGTGACGACCACCCGGCGGCGGGTCACTGGACCGTCCCGGTGAGCGTGACGCCGCCGTCCAGCACGATGGTCTGGCCGGTGATCCAGGCGGCGTCGGGCGAGCACAGGAAGGTGACCGCGCCGGCCACGTCCTCGGGGACGCCCAGCCGGCCGAGCGGGTACGTCGACGCCACCTGGGCCTCGCGACCCTCGTACAGCGCGGCGGCGAACCGGGTCTTCACCACGGCCGGGGCGACGGCGTTGACCCGGATCTTCGGGGCCAGCTCGACCGCCAGCTCTTCGGTCATGTGGATCAGCGCCGCCTTGGTGACCCCGTAGAACGCGATGCCCGGCGCCGGGCGGACCCCGGAGACCGAGGAGATGTTGACGATCGCGCCGCCCTGGGCGTCCAGGCCGCCGCGGAGCGCCTCCTGCACCCAGCCGAGCGTGCCGAGCACGTTGACGTCCAGCATCTTGCGGGCCGCAGTCAGGTCGAGGGAGCCCAGGGGCCCGTACGCCGGGTTGATCCCGATGTTGTTGACCAGCAGTGTGACCGGCCCGAAGGCGCCGAGCACGGTGTCCACCACCGCGGCCCGGTGGTCGGCGTCGTCACCCTTGCCGGCGACCGCGATGGCCACCTCGGGTCCGCCCAGGTCCTTGGCCGCCATCTCCAGCGCCTCGGCGTTGCGTCCGGTGATGGCGACCTTGGCGCCCTCCGCGACGAAGCGCTGCGCGATGGCGAAGCCGATGCCCCGGCTCGCTCCGGTCACGATCGCCACATGGCCGGCCAGTTGCGTCATCCGGTGTCTCCTCGCGCGTTGAAGAATGCCCGCCGCCAACCTTCTCCCGATCAGCGGCGGGCTCGCAACCATTTGCCTACGGTGCGGTGGGAATTCCGTTCGCCGGCGGTGCGGGTGGGGCGGCCGGATAGGGGTTGACCGGCGCGTTCGCGTCGTCGGTCTCGAAGGACGTGCCGAAATAGGCCTGGGTCGTGCCGGTGACCCGGCTCAGTTGCATGCCGCCGTACCCGGCGTGGTTGTCCTGGGCGACGGCTCGTCGAGCAGCAGCAGCCGGGGCCGGGGCCGGCCGGCCAGGGCGCGGCCGAGTGCCAGCATCTGCCGTTCCCCGCCGGGCAACTGGTGGCCGGGCTGGTTCCGGCGCCGGGCGAGCGGCTCGAAGAGCTCACCCCGGCTGGTGTCGAGAGAAGACTATCTACACCAGGAGTGTAAATTCATTGCCGCTGATGTCAACGTGAGTCCGTCTCGTTGCCGGGGGATGACGGGGTCGCCGCGGGGGCCGGTGGTCAGGAGACGCCGGGCGGCCGGAACTGGACGCTGACGCGTGGGCCGACCGGCCGGGCGGTCTTCGGGATGGCGTGCTCCCACGTCCGCTGGCAGGAACCGCCCATGACGATCAGATCGCCGTGGCCCATCGGGAAGCGCAGCGTCTCGTGGCCGCCGGCGCGGGGGCGCAGCATCAGGTTGCGCGGCGAGCCGAACGAGACGATGGCGACCATCGTGTCGTAGTGCGCGGACCGGCCGATGGTGTCGCCGTGCCAGGCGACGCTGTCGCGGCCGTCGCGGTAGAGGCACATGCCGGCCGTCGTGAACTCGTCGCCCAGCTCGCCGGCGTAGTGCGCGGTGAGCCGGGCCTTGGCGTCGGCCAGGGCGGCGTGCGGCAGCGTCTCGTCCGCGCCGTACCACCGCAGCAGCCGCGGCACGTCGACCACGCCGTCGTACATCGGGCGGCGCTCGGCCCGCCAGTCGACGTCGTGCAGCAGCGTCTCGAAGACCGCGTCGGATTGGTGCACCCAGCCCCGCAGTACGTCGACCCAGGCGCCCGCGGTCAGCTCGTGCCGTTCGAGCCGCCCGGCCAGCGGCTCGATCTCCACGTCCGGCGTCATCAGGTCGAACATCGACGGCTGGTAGGTGGTCACCCGCCGATCCTACCCTGGGTTAGTACGTACGTGCGAATGCTCAGCGGCCGAGTCTTCGCCCTCTCGATCGGGACGTGATCTCCATACTTGCGGAGCGAGTCTCGAGGAGCCCGGCGGCATCGTGGAGACGCCGCTCCCGGCGGGGAGGATGACACACGGAATCACTCGCCGTGGCGGACACCTACTGCGGCCTACAGACACGTGGTCCGGTGCCGTACATGACTATCTGCGGCACTTGGAGGCCGTCGGATTCTCCGGTGCACCGGGTTTTCTGGCCACCGAGGGAGCACGCGAGGTGCTCGTCTACATCGACGGCGACGTGCCGGCCGACCCGCAGCGGCAACCTGGCCATGGCCATCGGCTACCTGCCTATGCTCGTTCCGAAGCCACCCTCGTCGCTGCTGCTGAACTGATCCGGCGGCTGCACGAGGCGGCCCAAGGCTACCGGCCTCCCGACACTCGGTTCCGCTTCGATCCGCGTGCCCTCCGAGCGGGAGAGATCATCTCACGCGGTGATCTCGGTCCCTGGAACACCGTCTATCGAGACGGCTTGCCGGTCGCCTTCATCGATTGGGACGCGGCCGGCCCGGTCCGCCCGTTGGTCGACCTGGTGGCCGCGGCATGGGAATTCGTTCCGCTCGCCCCGCCGGAGCAGCTGCGCCAAGTGGGGTTCGACCCCCTCCCTGACGTAACGGCCCGACTCCGGCTCTTCGCGGACGCCTACGGCTTGACCGATTGGCGCACCATCCTGCCCGCATTACAGCGATGCCGACTACTCGCGGCCGAACGCATCAAGTACGCACCGGTGAACCCTACGGAAGCCGCCGATGCTCTGAAACACCACGCACGCGAACTGCGCTGGCTGCATTCATTCCTCGCGCACCTTCACCGACGCTGAGTTGCCGGACCGCAGCTGTCATGAATAGTCGCACGTAGGTACGAATTCCTGGGAGACGAAACGACCGCCGGCACAAGCCGGCGGCCTTTCGCGTAATCCGGATCAGTGCTCGACGTCCGCGTCCTTGCCGATCACCGGGTGGTTGTAGCTGATCTCGGCGGTGGGGAGCGGGAACTCCTGCTCGTCACCGAACGGCGATGGCGCGGCCGCCCGGGCCGACAGCAGCTCGGCCACGTCCAGCTTGCCGTCCTGGCCCAGGTCCGGGCCGGCCGGCGGGCGGGAGCTGGAGAACGGCGTGGCCCCCACCGTCTCGGACGAGCTCTCCGCGGTCGCCACCGGCACGTTGCCGTTCTCCAGCTGATCGCGGCGGAAGATCTTGCGGCCGAGCCAGACCAGCGGGTCGTACCGGCGGTCGACGACACGTTCCTTCATCGGGATGATCGCGTTGTCGGTGATCTTGATGTGCTCGGGGCAGACCTCGGTGCAGCACTTGGTGATGTTGCAGTAGCCCATGCCCATGTCCGACTGCGCGTACTCCTTGCGGTCCGTACGCGCGTCCAGCGGATGCATGTCCAGCTCGGCCGCCCGGATCAGGTACCGCGGACCGGAGAAGGCCACCTTGTTCTCCTCGTGGTCGCGGACCACGTGGCAGGTGTTCTGGCAGAGGTAGCACTCGATGCACTTGCGGAACTCCTGGCTCCGCTCGACGTCGACCTGCTGCATCCGGTACTGGCCGGGGGCGACGCCCACCGGCGGGGCGAAGGCCGGGGTCTCGCGCGCCTTCTCGTAGTTGAAGGTCACGTCGGTGACGAGGTCGCGGATCACCGGGAAAGCGCGCAGCGGCGTGATCGTGATGGTCTCGTCGGGCTCGAACGTGGCCATCCGCGTCATGCACCCGAGCTTGGGCATGCCGTTGATCTCCATCGAGCACGACCCGCACTTGCCCGCCTTGCAGTTCCACCGGCAGGCCAGGTCCGGCGTCTGGGTGGCCTGCAACCGGTGGATGATGTCGAGGACGACCTCACCCTCGTTCACCTCGACGTCGTAGTCCTGGATGTCGCCGCCGGACGAGTCCCCCCGCCAGACGCGGAAGTGGCGCCACGTGCCCATTACTTCGCCTCCCCGACGAGCGCGTCGAACTCGGTCATCTCGTCGTCAGTCAGGTATTTGCTGAGTTCGGTTCGTTCGAACAGCGTGATGAGCTCGTCCCGCATCTTCGGCACCGGCTTGCGTTCCAGGTGCACGTCGCCGTCCTTGTTCAGCGAGCAGACCAGGTTCAGCAGCCGCCATTGCGGGCTCATCTGCGGGAAGTCCTCACGGGTGTGCCCGCCGCGGGATTCCTCGCGTTCCAGCGCAGCCATGGCCGTGCAGATCGAGACGACGAGCATGTTGCGCAGGTCCAGCGCGAGGTGCCAGCCGGGGTTGTAGAGCCGGCCGCCGACCGCGCCGACGTTGGCCACCCGCAGTTTGAGCTCGTCCAGCCGCTTGAGCGCGTCGGTCAGCTCGCCCTCGCGCCGGATGATGCCGACCAGGTCGCCCATCACCGCCTGCAGGTCCTGCTGCAGCTTGTACGGGTTCTCCCCGTCCGGCCGTTCCAGCGGGGCCAGCGCGGTCTCGGTGGCCGCCTCGACATCGGCGACCGCCGGCTTGGGCCGCTTGACCAGCGAGTCGACGTACGAGGAGGCGTGCTCGCCGGCCCGCTTGCCGAAGACCAGCAGGTCGGACAGCGAGTTGCCGCCGAGCCGGTTGGAACCGTGCATGCCCCCCGACACCTCGCCCGCGGCGAACAGGCCGGCTACGGTGCCGAAGGCGGCGCCGGTGTCGGGTTCGACCTCGACCCCGCCCATCACGTAGTGACAGGTCGGCCCGACCTCCATCGGCTCCTTGGTGATGTCGACGTCGGCCAGCTCCTTGAACTGGTGGTACATCGACGGTAGGCGCCGGGTGATCTGCTCGGCCGGCAACCGGGACGCGATGTCCAGGAAGACGCCGCCGGCCGGGGATCCGCGACCGGCCTTGATCTCGGAGTTGATCGCCCGGGCGACCTCGTCCCGGGGCAGCAGCTCGGGCGGGCGCCGGTTGTTGTCCGCGTCGCTGTACCAGCGGTCGGCTTCCTCCTCGGTTTCCGCGTACTGCTTGCGGAACACGTCCGGCACGTACTCGAACATGAACCGCTTGCCCTCGGAGTTGCGCAGCACGCCACCGTCACCGCGGACCGACTCGGTGACCAGGATGCCCTTGACCGACGGCGGCCAGACCATGCCGGTCGGGTGGAACTGCAGGAACTCCATGTTGATGAGCGTGGCGCCGGCCCGCAGCGCGAGCGCGTGGCCGTCGCCGGTGTACTCCCAGGAGTTCGAGGTCACCTTGTAGCTGCGGCCGACCCCGCCGGTGGCCAGCACCACGGCCGGCGCCTCGAGCAGCATCAGCTGACCCGACTCGCGGTAGTAGCCGAACGCGCCGGCCACCCGGTCACCGTCGAGCAGCAGCTCGGTGATGGTGGTCTCGGCGAAGACCTTGATCTTCGAGTCGTACTGACCGGTTGCCCGGAAGTCCTCCTGCTGCAGCGAGACGATCTTCTGCTGCAGCGTGCGGATCAGTTCCAGGCCGGTCCGGTCGCCGACGTGCGCCAGGCGGGGGTACTCGTGACCGCCGAAGTTGCGCTGGGAGATCTTGCCGTCCTTCGTCCGGTCGAAGAGCGCCCCGTACGTCTCCAACTCCCAGATCCGGTCCGGCGCCTCCTTGGCGTGCAGCTCGGCCATCCGGAAGTTGTTCAGGAACTTGCCGCCCCGCATGGTGTCGCGGTAGTGCACCATCCAGTTGTCTTTGCTGTTCACGTTGCCCATCGCCGCGGCTGCGCCACCCTCGGCCATCACCGTGTGGGCCTTGCCGAACAACGACTTGGAGATGATCGCGGTCTTCTTGCCGGCCAGCCGGGCCTCGATCGCCGCACGCAGACCGGCGCCGCCGGCTCCGATCACGACGACGTCGTACAGGTGCCGTTCGATTCGCTCAGACATCAGTTACGAAACCTTCCTCAGCCCACGAACCGCAGGTCGTGCCACCAGTTGGCGGACACGGCCATGACGTAGAAGTCGGTGAGCGCCAGCGTGCCGAGCGTGATCCAGGCCAGCATCATGTGCCGCGCGTTCAGCTTGGACACGAAGGTCCAGAACCGGTACCGCAACGGATGCTGGGAGAAGTGCTTGAGCCGGCCGCCCGCGATGTGCCGGCAGGAGTGGCAGGACAACGTGTACGCCCACAGCATCACCACGTTGGCGACCAGGATGATGTTGCCCAGCCCGAAGCCGAATCCGCCCGGGCTGTGGAACGCGCGGATGGCGTCCCAGGTGTTGATCAGCGAGATGATGCCGGCCGCGTAGAACGCGTACCGGTGGATGTTCTGGAAGATCAGCGGGAAGCGCGTCTCGCCGGTGTACTTGGCGTGCGCGTCCGGCACGGCGCAGGCCGGCGGCGACAACCAGAAGGCCCGGTAGTAGGCCTTGCGGTAGTAGTAGCAGGTCAGCCGGAACAGCAGCAGGAACGGCAGCGTGAAGGCGGCCTCGGGGATGAGCCAGAATTTCGGCAGCGGGGTGCCGAACTCGGCCGAGCCCGGCACGCACCGGTCGGTCAGGCAGGGTGAGTAGAACGGCGTCAGGTAGTGGTAATCGCTGACGTAGTACCACTTGTGCAAGAACACCCGGACCGTCGCGTAGAGCACCCACGCCGCGAGGCCCACAAAGGTGACCAGCGGCGGGAACCACCACCGGTCGGTCCGCAACGTCTTCGCCGCGATCGATGCGCGCGAACGCCCGCCTCGATCCGCGGCCGGCCCGGTCGGCCTCGTTGCCGTCGTTGTCATTCCCAGTTCTCCCTGCCCGTGCCCGGTCAAGGCCTGCCCGTCGAGCGCGAAATGGGGGCGCACACGACCAGCGGCCGTCGGGCGTCCGCGTTGTGTGGCACACGTTACGCCGGGGTACCGACAGTTTCTGCGTAAGGTCCGGCTGCGTTGGTCACACTTGCGCCGGCCACTCTCATCGACATGATGATCGTCGATATCCATCGTGTCGCCCATGCGTGCACGTGCCGCTGTCGTCGCGGCTGTCCTCCTCGCCGCCACCGTTGCCGTGACCGTCCCGACGACGGCTTCGGCCGCCTCCGCCGGGCAGCGAATGGCCGCCTCCTGTCAGGCGCGGCTGCACACCTCGGGCCGGTACGTGGTGAACGCCGCCGGGAACCGGTTCCGGCTGGTGGCCGGCAACGGGCACGACGCCAGCGGCACGTGGGACGGCAGCGGCGACTCGACCGACCCGGCGCACAACCACGCCGATCCGGGCGACTGGCGGGCCGCCGACTGGCACCGGCTGGTCGCGGCCACCGGGCTGACCGGGGCGGTCCCGGTCGTACGGCGCTGGAACATGCTTTCCACCGACCACACCGACCAGGTCGAGGCCTTGTCGGCGCGGGCCCTGGGTGACTGGGCTTCCGGTGCGCGCAAGGCGTCCTGCCCCGGCGCGAGCGCCTGCTCGGACTGAGTCACGCGGCCGGCCGCAGCCTGTGCAGCGACGGCGAGGTGTCGTGGTCCTCCGGTACGGCGTCGGTGGTCATGGACGAGCGCAACGTGGACACCGACTGGGCCGGCGGCTACACCAAGCTGCAGTGCCCGTGCGACGCGTTCGCCATCGGCTACGCGCTCCGGGGCAGCGCCGCCTCCAGCCTGCTGTGCGCCCCCGCGGGCGCCGCGCTGGGCACCGCCGGCCGTACGGTCTGGTTCGACCGCTCCGACAACCGCCCCGACGGCAACCCCCGGCGGCGATTTCTCGAACAGCCAGTTCAAGGGCCAGTGCCGC
Organism: uncultured Actinoplanes sp.; assembly: GCA_964236515.1. Classification (GTDB taxonomy): domain Bacteria; phylum Actinomycetota; class Actinomycetes; order Mycobacteriales; family Micromonosporaceae; genus Actinoplanes. The sequence continues at coordinate 70,781 of CAXSDA010000008.1, read as the reverse complement.
ACCGACGAGTACGTCGCCGGGGTCGCGTACACCGGCCGCTTCACCGCCTCCGGCAAGAACCCGGCCGCCCTGCTCTGCCGTCCGGTCAGTGGGGTCGGAAAAACTTCTGGCCGGGTGTCGAGTGGGCCGAACGCCGTTCGACGCATGGGTGAGAAGCCGACCTGACACAAGGAGACAGCGATGCGATTCATGGTGATCACCAAGGCCACCGCCGAGAGCGAAGCCGGCACGCCCGCCACCACCGAGCAGATCGAGACGATGGGCACCTTCATCCAGGAGATGATGGACGCCGGCGTGCTGCTGGCCGCCGAGGGCATCCACCCCAGCGCCAAGGGCGCCCGGATCTACTTCGAGGGCGAGAAGAAGACCGTGGTGGACGGGCCGTTCACCGAGACCAAGGAACTCATCGCCGGCTTCTTCCTGGTCGAGACGAAGTCGCTCGAGGAGTGCGTCGAGTGGTTCAAGCGCTGCCCGCTCCAGGTCCCGGCCGACGGGGAGCCGACCGACATCGAGATCCGGCAGGTCATCCAGGCCGAGGACCTCGGCGAGGCGTTCACCCCGGAGCTGCGGGAGGCCGTGGCGAAGCGGGACGAGCAGGCGATCTGGTAGGACCAGAGCCCATGTTTGCGCCTGATCGCGCGGTGGTAGACGGGGTCAGTGACCACTGACACCCACCGCGCGATCGAGGCGGTCTGGCGCATCGAGGCGCCCCGGCTCATCGCGGGACTGACCAGGCTAGTCCGGGACATCGGCGCGGCCGAGGAACTGGCGCAGGACGCACTGGTCGCGGCGCTGGAGCAGTGGCCGGCGGACGGCGTGCCGCGCAACCCGGGCGCGTGGCTGATGACCACGGCCAAGCGCCGGGCGATCGACCAGATCCGGCGCGCCCAGACCTTCCAGCGCAAGGTCGAGGAGGTCGGCCGGGACCTCGAGGAGACCACCCCGGACATCGGCGCCCTGGTCGCGGAGGACGCCGGCATCGGCGACGACCTGCTGCGGCTGGTGTTCGTGGCCTGCCACCCGGTGCTGTCCACCGAGGCCCGCGCCGCGCTGACCCTGCGACTGCTGGGCGGCCTCACCACCGGCGAGATCGCCCGGGCCTTTCTGGTGCCGGAGCCGACCATGGCGCAGCGGATCGTGCGGGCCAAGAAGACCCTGGCCGGCGCGGGGGTGCCGTTCGAGGTGCCGCAGGGCGACGAGCTGGCGGACCGGCTCTCCTCGGTGCTCGAGGTCGTCTACCTGATCTTCAACGAGGGCTACTCGGCGACCGCCGGCGACGACTGGATGCGGCCGGCGCTGTGTGAGGACGCCCTGCGGCTGGGCCGGATCCTGGCCCGGCTGGCCCCGCGTGAGCCCGAGGTGCACGGCCTGGTCGCGCTGATGGAGATCCAGGCCTCCCGGGCAGCCGCCCGGACCGGCCGCGGCGGCGTGCCGATCCTGCTGGCCGACCAGAGCCGGGCCCGCTGGGACCACCTACTGATCCGCCGCGGTCTGGCCGCGCTGGAACGGGCCGAGGCCCTGGCCGACGGCCGCCCCGGCCCGTACGTGCTGCAAGCCGCCATCACCGCCTGTCACGCCCGGGCCCGGCGGTTCGCCGACACCGACTGGGAGCGCATCGCCGACCTGTACGAACAGCTGGCCCAGGCGACGCCGTCCCCGGTGATCGAGCTGAACCGGGCGGTGGCGTTGTCCATGGCGTACGGGCCGGAGACCGGGCTGGCGCTGCTCGACCAGCTGGTGGCCGTCCCGGCCCTGCAGAACTACCACCTGCTGCCCAGCGCCCGCGGCGACTTCCTGGCCAAGCTGGGCCGGCACGCCGAGGCCCGGGTGGAGTTCGAGCGGGCGGCGTCGCTGACCCGCAACAAGCGGGAGCAGACCCTGCTGCTCGCCCGCGCGGCGGCCAGCGATCAGGAGGCGCACTAGCTTTCCGGCACGGCCGGTTGGCCGTGTCGGCGGTGGGTCGGGTGGGCCGTGCCGGCGGTGGGTCGGGGTGGCCGTGCCGGCGGCCGGTCGGGTCAGCCGGAGGCGTTGCCGGTGAGGTTCCAGGCGGCCAGGCGCAGGGCGGGAGCGCCGAAGCGGACGCCGGACCAGCGGTCGGGCAGCGGAACCGACACCGCGCCCACCCCCAGGACCGCGCCCACCCCCAGCGCCTGCGGGTAGGACTGGGTGAAACGCATGTTGCCCACCGCTGCGACCACCTCGCCGTCCTCCACCAGCCACACGCCGTTGCGGGTCAGTCCGGTGATCACCAGGCTCTTCTGGTCGAGTACTCGGGTGTACCAGAAGTCGGTGATGAGCAGCCCGCGTTCCATCCGGGCGACCAGCGGCAGGGCCGACGGGGCGGTCGGGCCGGCGGGATCGAGGTCGGCTGGGTTGGGGGCGCCCAGGTTGAGGCCGCCAGGGTTCAGGCCGCCAGGGTTCAGGCCGGCCGGGACCGCGGCCGGCGCCGGCTCCATCCGTAGCTGCGACGCCACCGGTCCCCACGTCCGCGACGCCGGCGACCCGTGCCCGGTGGACGCCGTCCCGGCGGCGGCGGCCGACGCCCGGTCGTGCGCCACCGCCAGCGTGACGCCCTCACGGACCAGGATCAGCGGTCCGCGCGGCGTCCCCTCGGTGTCGAACGGCACGGTCGGCGCGGGCACACCCGGTCGGCCGGTCGGCTCGTCCACCAGCGACACCGACGGGTCGAACTGTTCCACGCCGAGGTGCGCGAACGACTGCCGCTGGGCGTACGCCTTCCCGTTGAACCCGAACTTCGCCAGGTTGTCCAGCAGGTCGGACACCGCCTCGGGCTCGAGCACGACCTCATACCGCCCGGGCGGTAGCTGGATCGGCCGGCCACCGGCGCGCGCCTTGGCCGCCGCCCGGACGCCGAGCACCGCGCCGTCCAGCTCGGACAGCCGGCCGCCGGCCAGCCGGGCTACGCCGTCGGCGTCGTCCAGCCGGGCGATCCCGTCCATCGCTGCCTCGGCCGTCCGGCCCTCGACGGCCTGACCGGCTGAATTCACGAAACCGGCCGACGAGTAGTTGGTGCGGCAGTACCCGGCCGTCTCCAGCCCGCCGGCCGCCCGCACGAAGTCGCGGACCCGGGCCGCCCGGTCCTCCGGGGTCGCCCGCGCGGTCGCCTCGTCGTAGCCGCCGCCGTTGTCACCGGGCAGCCCGGCCGGGGGCGCCAGGCCGGGCCACGCAGCGTCCGGCGGACTCAGGCGAGCGGCCGCGATCGTCCGGTCGACCAGCGCTTCGAGCCCGGTGGCGTCGACGACGGTGCTCGACCCGGCCGCCGTCCGGCCGTCCAGGTGCAACCGCAGCCGTACAGTCGTGGTCGCGTCGGCCACGTTCTGATGGATGTACGAGTTGGCGAACCGGGTCAGCGCCTCGGCCGCGTGGAACGCCGTCACCTCGGCCTCCGCGCCGGCTCCGGCCCGCCGCCGCACCAGCTCCACCACCCGGCCGGCGAGATCGAGCTCGGCCCCGCGGTGATCCGTCACCCTCGCACCCCCACCCGGACGTTGGTGAAGCGCGCCGGCGCCGCCGGGTGGCCGGTGTGACCGACCTGGGCGGGCTGGCCCTTGCCACAGTTGGGCGTACCCCAGGCGACCGTCTCGCCGGAGAGCATGTCCATCGACTGCCAGAATTTCGGCCCGATCCCGGTGTACGTCGGGTTGCGCAGCATGCGGCCGCGGCGGCCGTTCTTGATCTCGTAGCCGACCTCGCAGCCGAACTGGAAGTTGAGCCGCCGGTCGTCGATCGACCAGGACCGGTTGATGTCCATGAACACGCCGTCGTCGGTGGCCGCGATGATCTCCTCCAGCGTGTGCGGTCCGGGCTCGAGGCCGACGTTGGTCATCCGCACCATCGGCAGACGGGACCAGCCGTCGGCCCGGACGCTGCCGGCGTAGTCGAGCCCAGCCGTCGCGGCCGAGTCACGCCCGGCCAGCACGCCGACCCAGCGGCCGTTGCGGACCGCGTCGCGCTTGGCCGCCGGGGTGCCCTCGTCGTCGTACCCGAAGCTGCCCAGCGCGCCCGGGATGGTCGGGTCGATGGTGATGTTCATCAGGTCCGATCCGTACCGCAGCGTGCCCAGCTGGTCGAGGTCGAGCCACGACGTCCCGGCGAAGGCGGCCTCCCAGCCGAGGATCCGGTCGAGCTCGATGGCGTGCCCGACCGATTCGTGGATCTGCAGGGCGAGCTGCTCGCCGCCGAGGATCAAGGTGGTCTCGCCGGACGGGCAGAGCGGCGCGGTGAGCAGCGCCCGGGCCTCGTCGGCCATCCGGGGCGCGTGCTCGGCCAGCGACAGCTCGTCGACCAGCTCCCAGCCGCGGGTGCCGTACTGCCCGCGGTGCGACGGCCAGGAGCGGCGCTGGATCTCGCCGTCGCCGTACGCGCTGGCCGTCAGCCCGGCCCCGCACTCGCGGATGTGCTGATCGATCCGGTGGCCCTCGCTCGAGACGAACCACTTCCGCGTGTCCCAGATCTGGTAGATGCCCTCGGCCAGGTCGGCGCCCGCGTCCTTGGCCGCCGCGGTCGCCCGGACCAGCAGGTCGCCCTTGGTCGACAGCGCCACCGACAGCGGGTCGACCTCGCACACGCTGGCCCAGCTGGCCGCACCCGCCCCGGCCGGCACCAGATCGAGCGGCGGCCCCGGCACCATCGCGCCGGCGGCGGCGATCTGCGCGGCCCGGCGCCCGGCGGCCCGCGCGGCGGCGTCGGACAGGTCCGGCACCGCGTAGAAACCCCAGCTCGACCCGACCAGCGCCCGCACGCCCACCCCGGCGCTCTCGGTCGCACTCAGATCCTCGACGTCGCCGTCGCGGGCGGTCATCGCCTCGGTCCGGCGGATCATGACCCGCGCATCGGCGTAGCGCGCACCGGCGTCGAGAGCCGCCTGCACCGCCGCGACCGCCTCGTCGAAATGATCCATGCCGACGACCCTAGGGGACCGGTACGACAAAGTGTGGCGCGCTCAGCGAGGCGGCAGCAGTTCCTCGAGTACGAGCGTCGCCGTCACCGGGTCGGTCAGCCGGAGATCCTCGCCCCGTTTGACCACGGCACGCTCGCGGTACTTGTCCCCGTCCAGCGCGAACAGGTACAGCGTCCCGGCCTCCGTGTCGACGAGCAGGTAGTACGGGATTCCGGCGGCCGCGCAGTAGTGCATCTTCAGAACCTTGTCGGCGGCGGCGTTCGACGAAGAGACGATCTCGCCGACCAGTCGCACCGAGTCGGCGTCGATCACCGACTCATCAATGTTGATCATGCTGGTGATGACGATGTCAGGGATGGGAATCCGTCCCGGCCGAAGCCGGACGTTCACCGCCTCCATCACGGTCAGCTCAGGGTCGGTGTCCAGCGCATTGGCCAAGCGGCGGGAGATGATCTGGTGCCGAGGGGTCGGCGCAGGGGTCACGAACAAACTCCGTCGAACAGCTCGATCCGCCGGGCCGTCTCCCCCAGACCGAGGAATTCCTCCTCGGTCACCGGCAGCCCGTCGTTGAAGATCGCAGACGTCATCGGCACCTCCTGACCAGTGGTGTCAACCGAAGTCTCGCACGGCCGGGTCAGCCGAGGTCGAACTGGAGGCCGGTGGCCTGGTGCAGGTGCATGACCGAGTTCTGCACGTACACGCCGCTGGTCAGCACGTAGCTGTACAGCGCGTTGTACTCCATCTCGGCCAGCAGGTAGCAGGAGATGCCGGCCGCGGCGTAGCTGTACATCTTCAGGGCCCGGTCGACGGCCGCGCTGTTCGGCGAGACGACCTCGCAGACCAGCTTGACCGAGGCCGCGTCGATCAGCGGCGCGTCCAGGTCGATGCCACTGGTCACCACCAGGTCGGGGACGGCGATGCGGCCGGGGTCGAGGCGTACGGCCACGCTCGGCAGGATGTTCATGTTCTCCCGGCCGGCCCGCAGGGCAGTGGCCAGCGAGCCCTGGATGAGCTGGTGGCGCGGCGTCTCGCGGGGGCAGGCGTGCAGCGTGCCGTCCCACAGTTCGACCCGGGCCGCGGTCGGGCCGAGCGAGAAGTAGTCGGCCTCGGTCATCGGCAGGCCGGTGGCGGGGACGGCGGCTTCAGTGAGCAGGACGGTCATGAACTCTCCGGTTTCAGTGTTGAGCGGATCTGGTCGAGCTCGGCATCGAGGGACGTGCCGATCGGCAGCACGATGACGGACGACGGCAGCTCGGTCACGGCGTGGTGGTCGTACGGTTCGTCGGAGTCGGAGCGGCGGCCCAGGTAGCGCTCGGCGAACGCCCGCGGCAGCGTGGTCCAGTCGAGCACCGGCTCGCGGACGGCGGCCAGCCGGAACTCGTCCGGCCGGCGTTCCACGGCCAGCGCCGCGAGCCAGCCGCCGAGCCCGGTGCCGCGCACCGCGACCCGACGCAGGTCCAGGTCGGGGTGCTTGCCCAGCAGCGCCCGCATCCCCTCGGCGACGTCGGTCAGGGCCACGTCGGCGAGCCGCCGGTGCACCACCTTCTCGAAGCTCGGCCCGATCCCGGGCGTTCCCCGGGGGTCCACGCTGACCACGGCGAAACCGGCGTCGGCGAACCACTGCCGGTCCTGCCAGGCGGCGCGATCCAGGACGACCTGCTGCCGGATCGGCCCGTCGCCGAGGTCGACCAGGACCGGCAGGGGGCTGCCGGTCACGTGCCCGTCGGGGTAGAGCACGGCCGCCGGCAGCCGGCGGTCGGTCACCCGTTGAAGGATCGGGCGGGGCGCGTACGGGAGGGGGGCCGCGTACGACGTGAGCGTGTGCACGGCCGCGTCGCCCCGCCACACCGTGTCGTCCAGCACCACCACGTCGCCGCCGACCGCGGCGGTGTGCCAGCCCGGTTCGCGGGTGAGTCTCGCCTGGTCGGAGCCGTACGCCGTGCGTACCCGGAAGACGTCCTGAACGGCCGGGTCGCCGTCGGTGCCCTCGATCACCAGGTCGGCGCCGCCGGCCCGGGGCAGCACGCCGACCACCCGCCGGACGTACAGGCCGGGCGGGGTGAGCAGGCTGCCGTCGGCGAACAGGCAGCGGGCGTCGAACCCGTCGTGGGCGAGTTCGCCGCCGACCAGCACACGACCGTCGGGCAGATGCCGGGGCGTACCGGGAATGGGCTCGACCCAGCGGGCGTCGGCCAGCTCGGCGTGCACCTGGGTCTCGCCGGTCCGCGGGTCGACGGCGAGCACCAGCCCGTGCTGCTGCAGCCGGCGCAGCACCGTGATCAGCGGGCTGCCGACCTCCCCCCAGCGGACCTCGGCCAGGTAGGGGTAGGTCTCCCGGTCCCAGTGCACGTCGACCCAGCCGCCGTCGAGGTCCAGCAGGTGCAGGCTGATGGACCCGGCCGTACGGGCGGCCAGGACCTGCCGTCCGTCGGGAGACCACCACCAGCCGCGCGTACGGCCGAACTGCTCGCCGGCCGCATCGGGCGACCCCCACCGCACGCCCTCCGGATCGCGCCAGGAGATCCCGCCCGGTTCGCCCGCGAGCAGCTCGTCGGGAGCCTCGGAGGCGACCACCCGCAGGCTGCCGGCCCCGGTGACGTAGCCGATGTGCTGCCCGTCGGGGGACGGCCGTGGGTCGACGACCGGTTCGGCGGTGGGCGGAAAGTCGACGGACCCGGAGACGAGATCGACCCGGGCCAGCCGGCCGCCGACCGCGGCGGCCGCGACCCGGGCGGCGCGGTCCGTCGCGTACGAGGTCACCGGGCCGTCCAGGACCCGCCGCTCGACCCCGGTGGAGACCTGCAGGACCCACAGCGCGGCGTCCGGGTCGTACGGCCCGGAGGAGCGCAGGAACACCACGCGGGCGCCGTCCGCGCCGACCGTCACCGCGTGCGGAGCGCCACGGCGGAACCGGCCGGTCCGCATCGCGAGTCCGGGATAATCCACGCGGTCCAGCATCGCTGATCAAGGGGCCTTTGCGCCTGCAAAACCCGAGGGAGTTCCCGCGTAGAGTGTCGCGGGTGACGGAATTCCCCGGGCGTCGCCTGCTCCTGGTCCACGCCCATCCGGACGACGAGGTGACCGGCACCGGCGCCACCATGGCCCACTACGCCGCCGCCGGCGCCCACGTGACGCTGGTGACGTGCACGCTGGGCGAGGAGGGCGAGATCCACGTGCCCGAGCTCGCCCAGCTCGAGGCGACCCAGGCCGACCAGCTCGGCGGCTACCGGCTGGTCGAGCTCGAGCGGGCCTGCGCCGCGCTCGGGGTGACCGACCACCGCTTCCTCGGCGGCCCCGGCCGCTACCGCGACTCCGGGATGATGGGGCTGGACACGAACCAGCACCCCCGGGCGTTCTGGCAGGCCGACCTGGACGAGGCCGCCGGCCATCTGGTCAAGATCATCGCGGACGTACGGCCGCAGGTGATGATCACGTACGACGCGAACGGCTTCTACGGGCATCCCGACCACATCCAGGCGCACCGGGTGGCGATGCGGGCGGCCGAGCTGGCCGGCGACGACGGCCCGGAGAAGATCTACTGGACGGCCATGCCGTTGAGCGTGCTCGCGGGCGGTATGGAGGCGTTCCGGGGGCTCGAGGACAACCCGTTCGCCGACATCGAGAAGGTCGAGGACCTGCCGTTCGGGTCGACCGACGAGCAGATCGCCTGCCGGGTGGACGGCACCGACCACTACGAGCGCAAGGTGGCGGCGATGCGCGCGCACGCCACCCAGATCCCGGACAACTCCTGGCTCTACGGCATCGCCGGCGACTTCGGCGGCGAGTTCATGGGCGTCGAGTACTTCATGCTGGCCAAGGGCTCGCGGGGCGACGTCTCCGGCCCGTACGGCTGGGAGGACGATCTGTTCAGCGGCCTGAGCGTGGGCCCGTCGGCCGAGCCGGTGGCCCGGTGACGCTGGTGAGCACGCCGCCCGACGCCGACACTGCAGTGCCCCGGCGCGAGGGCCGGCTGGTCCCGGTTCTCGGCCTGGTCATCTCGCTGCTGGCCACGCTGTTCAGCGGCATCCTGGAGATCTTCCTGACCCCGTTGCGGGTGGGCGGGTTCCCGATCGGCGTCGCCGTGCTCGTCGCGGTGGTGGCCAACGTCGCGATCGCCTGGTTCGCGGTGACCACGACCGGGCGTAAGCGGGCGATCGGGGCGCCGTGGCTGCTCTGGACCGTGCTGATGTTCTTCGCCGCGGGGGCGAAGCGGTCCGAGGGCGACTACCTGATCAACGGCAACGACTGGGTCGCGCTGATCATGATCCTGGTCGGCAGCCTGGCCTTCGCGGTCTACACCTACCGGGTGATCCTGCACCGGCCACAGCTCCCAGCAGACTCCCAGCCCGCTCTGTATCGCGACCGGTGACCGGAGCGCTACGATCCCGGCTGATCAGAGTTTCCGGGAGGACCAGATGAGAGAGAAGCGGTGGTTCCCGATCGCGGTGATCGCGGTCGCCCTGTTCGCCATCAACGCGGTGACGCGGGTGGTGATCCGGCTCTGGTTCCACGACAGCGACAGCGCCGAGGACCGCGCCTCGCTCGTCATGTTCGCCCTCATCGGCCTGGCCCTGGTGATCTGGACCTTCCTCCGGGCGCAGCGGGAACGGCCCAGCGACTGGCTGCCGACGGTCGCCTTCGGCGCGGCCGCCGGCCTGCTGTTGACCGTCCTGGTAGGCCCGTTCATCAGCGGCGACCAGCCGTTCGCGGGCGGCGCCGGCAGCTTCTTCTCGCCGGTCTGGCTGTACGGCGGGTTCGCCATCGCCGGCGTGCTGATCGGGTACTGGATCGCCACCGCGCTCGGCCGGGACTACAAGTCCCAGTCGCTCCGGGCGTTCGCGCGGGCCCGCGCGTCCAAACCGCGCCGGGTGGTCCGCCGCTAGTCCGGCGCCTCGCGGGTCAGGTACGTGTGGTGGGTGGTGAAGCCCAGCCGCTGGTAGAGCGCCACCGCGGCGGTGTTGCGCTCCTCCACCTGCAGGTACGCCCGGGTCGCGCCGTGCCCGGCCGCCCACCGGCTCATCGCCCGCAGCACGTGCTGGGCCAGCCCCTGCCGACGGGCCGCGGGCACGGTCTGCAGCAGCGACACGCCGTGCCACTTCGCCGGCCCGGTGACGGTTCCGCGGGCCACCGCCACGAGGTCGCCGTTCGCGTCGTGGACATGGGCGAACACCGCCCCCGGGACGCCGGTCAGCACCCGCCGGGCCGCGGGCGGCAGCGTTCCCTTGTGCTCGGCCACCATCGCGTACCAGTCCTCGCCGGGCGTGTCGGCCAGGTCCACCGGCGGCAGGTCCCGCCGCTCGGGCAGCGCCTCGATCAGGGCGGCCAGCGGCGCGGTCTGCAGCAGCGTGAGCGGCCGGGCGGTCCAGCCGCGGTGGTCGAGCGCGCTGTTGACCACCGACGCCAGCGGCATGGGCGCGTTGATCAGCGCCCGCTGGCCGTGGTCGGAGTACCAGTCGACGACGGCGTCGATCGCGGCCTCGAGCGTACGGTCGGGGTCGCCCACGGCCAGCGCCGAGTTGGCCCGGCCGGTCCAGTTGCCGGCCGCGCGTAAGATCCACTGGCCCAGCCGCGACTGGATCGGCGCCGGCCACGCCTCGTTGGCCGCCAGTTCCAGCGCCACCACGTCGGCGGCCGGTGGGCGGCGGGTGACCGGCACCCGGCGGGCCCGGTGCACCTCGCGCAGCGGCACCCGCACGGTGCCCTTGGCGGTCGCCAGAGTGAGTTCCGTCTCGGTCAGCTCGACCAGCTCGCCGAGGGCATCGGAGAAAAGCGGGCGATTATCCGATACCCCGACAATTCGGCGTACCACCACCCGGTGTCCCACATCCTGCCGACGGAGCACGCGCGACCTCCTTCCGGCGAGATACTAGGCTCTGTTCTGATCGCCGCGGTCGCTGCGGCGGTGGCTTGCCGGAAGGGAAAGACCGTGACCTACATCATCGCTGAGCCCTGCGTCGATGTGCTCGACAAGGCATGCATCGAGGAATGCCCGGTCGACTGCATCTACGAGGGCAACCGGATGCTCTACATCCACCCCGATGAGTGCGTCGACTGCGGAGCCTGCGAGCCGGTGTGCCCGGTGGAGGCCATCTTCTACGAGGATGACGTCCCCGAGCAGTGGAAGGACTACACGACCGCGAACTACGAGTTCTTCGAGGACCTCGGTTCGCCCGGTGGCGCCTCCAAGGTCGGCAAGCTCGACAAGGACACCTCGTTCGTCGCGGGCCAACCGGCCGACCTGAACGAGCACTGACGACGGTGCCGCTGTCGTCGAAGCTGCCGGACTTCCCCTGGGATCTGCTCGAGCCGGCCAAGGCGCGTGCGGCGGCCCACCCCGGCAGCATCGTCGACCTGTCGATCGGCACCCCGGTGGACCCGGTGCCCGGCTTTATCTCCGACGCGCTGGCGTCGAACTCCGACACGCCCGGTTATCCGCTGACCGCGGGAACATTTGGGCTGCGGGCGGCGATCACGGCCTGGGTGGGTCGGGCCTGTGGCGCTTCCGGTCCGTACGGCGTCCTGCCGACCATCGGCTCCAAGGAACTCGTCGCGTGGCTGCCGACGCTGCTCGGCACCGGCCCCGGCGACGTGGTGGTGATCCCGCCGGTCTGCTACCCGACGTACGAAGTGGGCGCCCAGCTGGCCGGCGCCACCGTGGTCCGCTCGGACTCGCTCGTCGCCCTCGGTCCCGACCCGCGGGTCAAGATGGTCTGGATCAACAGCCCGTCCAACCCGACCGGCCGGGTGCTGCCGGTGGACCACCTGCGCAAGGTGGTCGCCTGGGCCCGGGAGCGCGGCGCCGTCGTAGTCAGCGACGAGTGCTACCTGTCCCTCGGCTGGGAGACTTCACCGGTGTCGGTGCTGTCCGACTCCGTCTGCGACGGTGACACCACCGGGTTGATCGCGGTGCATTCGCTGTCCAAGCGCTCCAACCTGGCCGGTTACCGGGCCGGTTTCGTAGCCGGCGACCCGGCGCTGGTGGCCGAGCTGCTGGCCGTCCGCAAGCACGCCGGCATGATCGTCCCCGCCCCGGTCCAGGCCGCGATGATCGCCGCCCTCGGAGATGAGGACCACGTGGTCGCGCAGCGCTCGCTGTACGCCGCCCGTCGGGCCGCCCTGCGACCGGCTCTCTCCGCGGCCGGCTTCGAGATCTCCCACTCCGAGGCCGGGCTGTATCTCTGGGCCTCGCGCGGTGAGGACTGCTGGGCCACTGTGGAGAGACTGGCCGACCTCGGCATCCTGGCCGCGCCCGGCGTTTTCTACGGGCCTTCCGGAGCGCTGCATGTGCGGATCGCCTTGACCGCCACCGATGAGCGCGTGGCCGCTGCGGTCGAGCGGCTTCAGTCGGCTGCCTGATACAGCGTTCGTTGGCGTTCGTTAGCCATCGGGTGACTTCTCGATCACCGACGAGTCGGCGCCCGCCACCGGGACTCTCAGCACGGGTCTGCTGAACATCGGTGGCGGCTCGGCCGCCAACCCGTTCTCGGTCCGGTCGGGCCGGGACAGCGGGGGGCCTTCGCCATCGTCGGCGGCGCACTCTGGTTCGCGCCGGACCGCACCGGCACCCCGATGATCGGCGCGTGGCGTACCCTCGGCGGGACCGGCCTGGTCGGGCTGCCCACCGTGATCACGACGGGCACCGGCGCTCGCATCTTGGCGCTGACCGCCTCGGGCTCGATGGTCACCGCCACGCTGCAGGACGACACGCTCTCCAGCTGGGTCTCCCTCGGCGGGGCCGGCCTCGGCGGCACCCCGGCGGCGGTCAGCGTGAGCGGTCTCGCCCAGGTGTTCTTCCGGGCGTCGGACGGGACGATCGTCTCCAACCGGCAGGACGTCAACGGGGACTACCCGGCCGACTGGACCGCGACGACGAAGCCGGGTTACGGAGTCGTCGGTTCGCCGTCGGCCACGGTCGAACGGGTCAACAACCGCGTGGCGCTGGTCGTGCGCGACCAGGCCAACATCCCGTACTTGTCCTACCTGGACGCGGCCGGCGGGTTCACCGGCTGGACCCAGATCGCCACGGCGACCAGCGAATACGGCGTATCCCTGAGTGATCCGGTGGTGTTCAGCTATTACGACCCGTACGCGTCGGGCACCAAGGGGTACGCCGTCCTCTACCAGGACCTGACGTATCTGAAGATCGGGTTCTTCAACGCGCCGACCTCGGCTGCCGCGGCCAAGTCGGCACCTTGGGCAGCGAACACGACAACGCTGCCCGAGGAGCCCGCCGCGTCACTGCCCTTGAAGTGATCGTCGCCGGCGACCCACCGAGGCGGGCCGCCGGCAGCTAGCGTAAGGGCATGGATCTGCCGGTGGTGACGGTACGCGGGGAGGCGTTCCGGGAAGTGGCGCCCGAGGTCGCGAGCTTCTCGGTGACGGCGAGCGCGCGGGACAAGGACCGCGAGACGACGCTGCGACGCCTCCGGGAACGCGCCGCCGCGGTCGGGGCGGTGCTCGACGGCGTCGCGACCGAGAAACGGGAGACCGGCCACCTGCAGGTGCATCCGGAGCTCAAGCGGGGCGGCGAGCGGGTCTCGGCGTACGCGGGCAGTGTCACCACCAACGTCACGGTGACCGACTTCGAGAGTCTGGGCGAACTCATGCTGCGGCTGGCCGAGATCGACCAGACCGCCGTGGCCGGGCCGTGGTGGCAGCTGCGGCCGGACAGCACCGCCGGCGCCGAGGTGCGTACGGCCGCGATCCGGAACGCACTGCGGAAGGCTCACGAGTACGCCGATGCGGTCGGGGCCGAGGTGCACGGGCTGATCGAGATCGCCGACGACGGGGTCGGCGGCGGGGGCGCGCAACCGATGATGATGCGCGCCATGGCCGCCTCCGCCTACGACGCGGGTACGCCGGAACTGGACGTCGAGCCGCAAGCCCAGACCGTGTCGGCCGCCGTCGTCGTGCGGGTCACGATCAGCGAGCCGCGCGACCTCTGACCCCGACCCCGACCCCGACGTCGGCGCCGGCCGAAACGGGGCCGGCGCCGATCCGACGGCTACTTCGACGGCATGAAGTCCATCGTCTCGGGGTTGCCGCCTACGCGCCCCTTCTCGCCCTTGTCCAGGGCCGAGATCGAGGCCATGGACGGCTCGTCCAGTTCGAAGTCGAACAGCGCGAAGTTCTCACGGACGCGCTCGTCGGTCTTCGACTTCGGGAAGATGATGTCGCCGCGCTGGATGTGCCAGCGCAGGACGACCTGGGCCGGCGTCCGCTCGACGGCCTGGGCCACCGCCACCACGGCCGGGTCGGTCAGCACGTCGCCCTGGGCGATCGGCGAGTAGGCCTCGGTCGTGATCTCGTTGTCCCGGTCGTACGCCCGGACCTCGTCGTTGGTGAAGTAGGGGTGGACCTCCACCTGGTTGACCGCCGCGCGGATCTCCGACTCGGCGCGCAGCCGGCCCAGCTGATGTGGCGTGAAGTTGCTGACCCCGATCGACCGGGCCTGACCGGACCGGTAGAACTCCTCCAGCGTCCGCCACGTCTGCACGAAGTCGCCGCCGTACCGCTTGGGCAGCGGCCAGTGGATCAGGAACAGGTCGACGTAGTCGGAGCCCAGCGCCTTCAGCGTGCCGGTGAACGCCTCGCGGGCGTCGTCCGGCAGGTGGGCGGCGTTGCTCAGCTTGCTGGTCACGAAGAACTCGGACCGGTCCACGCCGGAGGCGGCAAGGGCGGCGCCGACGCCGGCCTCGTTGCGGTACATCTGCGCGGTGTCGAAGTGCCGGTAACCGATCTCGATCGCGGTCTCCACAGCCTTCTGGGTCTCCTCCGGCGGCACCTGGAAGACGCCGAAGCCGAGCTGCGGGATGGTACGGCCGTCATTGAGTGTGATGTCGGGAACTGCGGAAGGCATGGTGCTCCTCACGATCGCTACGAGCAGAGTCACTAAGGGCTTGCCCATTTAGGGGACGAGTAACGCTGTGATGGAAGAGACTCGGCCACGTGCTGCTACGGATCGCCGACGTGAACCCGGACAGCGTCACCACCCACTCCGACCGGGTGCTCTACCGGCCCATCGGCGCCTTCATCCTGCTCTACTTCCGATACGCCACGGCCGGCGGCGCCGCGTTCGTCGACGCCGGCGCCGGTTACTCCCACCCCCTGGCGGCCTGCGGCTGGGCGACCCACCCCTGGCGGCCTGCAGCTGGGCGACCTGCGGGCGGACGAGGGGGTGCGGCGAAAGGTCAGAGCGACTCAGGGATAGTGCAACTTGCACTCCCGGGGCTAACATCAATTTCGGTGTACCGCCTGCCCACGCTCTGTTACCGGCGGTCCCGTGCTTCAAGTGATGACGGGCCTCCCGCCGAGGCCCGTTTTCGCTGCTCAGGGGGCTTAACGCGTGCGTACTGTCGAGCTGCTTCCGGATGACGGCCTGGAGTCGCAGATCCGTGCCGCCTGGGATCGGCTGGACGCGGCCGGCGTGCCCAGCCTGGCCCGGCACCCGCACGCCACCAACCGGCCGCACCTGACCCTCGCCACCGCGCCCTGGCTGCCCGACCTGGGCGGGCTCCTCGCCGTGCTGCCGCTGGCGGTCACCCTGGACTCGTTCGTGCGGTTCGACGGCCGGGCCGGGGTGCTGGCCTGGCGCGTACGGCCGGACAAGTCCCTCCTCGACCTGCAGCGGCAGATCTGGGTGGCCGTGGCCGGCGACAACCCGCTGCACGCGCCGGATCGGTGGGAGCCGCACGTGACGCTGGCCCGGCACGCCGCCCCGGACGCCGCCGACCTGCTGACCGGTCTGCCGCCCGCGACCGGCCGGCTCGTCGGCGCCCGCAGCTACGACAGCGAGACCCGGACCGTCACCGACCTGACGCCGCCTCCAGCAGCGGAGCCAGGACCGTCGCCGCCTCGGTCGTGAGGTGCGAGGCGTCCCGATACAGCAGCACGTTCCCGAGTACCGGCGGGCACACGTCGGCGCACAGCCACGGAGTCGGATCGACCACCGACACCGGCCCGCCGGCCAGCCCGAGCACCGCCGTCCGCTGCTCGCCGGCGGTGGCGGCGGCGACCGGCCGCCCGCACCGGTCGATCGCCCGCGGATGCTGCGCCAGGCAGGCCGGCACCGGCGCGCCCATGGCCGGCGTGTCTGCGATGTCGACGACCCGGGCGCCGGTGCGGCCGAGCGCGGTGAAGGTGCGGCTCCACGCGTCCGACCAGGTCGTCCCCGGCTGGACCAGGCGGTAGGCATCGTCGGACGAGGTGATGACCAGCCGGGGCCGGAGCTGGGCGATCCGGGCCAGCGCGGCCGCCCGCCACGCCTGACACTCCGTGTACGGGCGGTGCAGCGAATCGACCCAGATCAGCGCGTCGGCGGCGGAACAGCTGGACTTGGTCAGCGAAACGAGCCGCCAGTGGTGCTCGGTCGCCAGCAGGCGCACCGCCGGGAACCACTGGGCGGCGTGGGAGTCGCCGAACAGCACGACGGTCGTGGTGGCGGCCGGATCGCCGTACACGCACCCGGCCGGCACGGCGACCTCCGGCGCGGTCAGATGGCAGTGATCGGCGTAGACGACGGGGAGGTCCGCGGCCGCTCCGGCCAGCGGCGGCCGCAGGTTCGACGGGAGCGCCGTCACGGCCGCGGCCTGGCGGATCGCGGCCGGTCCGAGCTGCGGTGGCGCGGCCTGGCCGGACGTGGGGACCGTACGGGGAAAGGTGTGCACGAACGCCGCCGCGGCGACCACCGCGACCGTGCCGAGCACGCCGACCAGGGCGCCGTACCGGGCCCGGGACCGCAGCCGCGGATGGAACCGGATCGGATCCTCCAGCAGCCGCCGGGTCAGCGCGGCCAGCCCGAGCGCGAGCCCGGCCAGCCCCAGCCGCGCCGGGACGCCGTGGACCGGCACCAGGACCAGCATCGGCCAGTGCCACAGGTACCAGCCGTAGGAGAGCCCGCCGACCGTCCGGAACGGCCGCGTGGCCAGCAGCCGGTCGCCGTTGCCGGCGATCACCGCGACCGCGCCGGCCACCGGGAGCAGGGCCAGGGCGCCGGGGTACGCGCTGTCCGGGCCGTACGCCCCGGCGGCGATGCCGATCGCGGCCAGTCCGACCCACGCCAGCCCGGGTGCTCCCGCCCGACGTCGTCCGTACAGGGCAAGGAGCGCTCCGACGCCCAGCTCCCAGACCCGGGTGTGGGTGCCGAAGTAGGCCCAGGGCGCCGACCGGGCGGTCTCGGTCACGCTCAGTGCGAACGACGCCGCGACCAGGCCGGCCATCAGCAGCCACCGCCGGCGCGCGAGCAGGACCAGCGGCCACAGGAGATACAACTGCTCCTCCACGGCCAGCGACCAGAAATGCTGGAAGGGCGACGGCGCCGCGTCGGCCGCGAGGTAGTCGGTGCCGACCGCGGCGAACCGCAGATTCGCCACGTAACTGGCCGCGGTCAACGCATCCCGTACGTAGCCGTCGAGCAGCAGGGGAGACGCCCACCACCAGGCTGCCACCAGGGTCGCGACCACCACCGTGGCCGAGGCCGGCAGCAGCCTCAGGGCCCGGCGGGACCAGAAGACGGGCACCGGCACGGGGCTCCGGACCAGCTGCGACGTGATCAGGTAGCCGGAGATGACGAAGAAGACGTCGACGCCCACGTACCCGCCGCGGACGCCGGGCACCCCGACGTGGTTGAGCACCACCAGCACGATCGCCACGGCCCGCAGGCCCTCGACGTCGGGCCGGAAGAACGGGCGGCGCATGGACGGCGGGGATTCGGCGGCGGCCAGGAGCGTGCTCACCGATGGCCAACGATGGGATGCCCGGTACGGCAACCGCCGTAACTAGCGGCCGCGGCTGACCCCCGTCGTTTCCACCGGCACAATGAACACGGCCCCCCGGCAGGCCGGCTTCGAGCTCTTCGCCATGATCAGCCCGTCCGGGATGACGAAGGCGCCGATGGTGTTCCGGGCGACGTCCCAGGACACCGGGACGGTCGACTTGGCCACGGACACGCCCGTCTGGAGGCAGCCCGCGTCGCGATGCTCGTCGTCGGCCACGACGTTGCCGTCGCCCGGGGCCACCGCGGTGATCCGGATCGGGTAGTTGGTGTCGTTGGTCACGGTCACCGTGAGGTTCCCGGTGTGCCCCGGCGTGAGCGCCACGTTCAGGTCGGAACGCCCCCGCAGTTGCAGCGCCACGGTGGTGCCGGGCTTCGCCGTCCCGGTGTGCGCGGCCATCACATGCCAGTACGACCAGGCCGCCCCCGCGTTCACGATCAGCGCGGCGGCCGCGGCGGCGGTCAAGATGGACTTGGTCCGGCTGTCGATGCGGCGCTTGCTGGGATGACGAACCTCCCATGTCGGCTCGTCGTGGGGCTCGGCAGCGGCCGTCACGGTCACCTTGGTCGCGAGAGGTCGCGGGTCGACGACGGGCCGCTTCGTCCCGCCCTCGCGGCGGATCAGCACGTCACGCAGCATGATTCGACCTCGCGGGCCGTTCACTCGGCTTACGCATGCGGCGTCTTCCTCCTGCGGCGTCATTTCGGTGCGGACTAACCGTTACAACGTTCCCTGATGCCGCCCGGGTATGTGATCGGCATTCCGTCCGCGGATTGGAACGCGAATATCGGTCAGTTGGAACTGTCCGGCTTAACCCGCAGGAGGGAGGAGATATGCCGAAAGGCGCGCAGCCGAGGTCTTCGCGACGCCGGCGGACTGGGCCGGTACAGCGCGGCCTGCGGTCGAGCGTCAAGGCGCACGCCCGGCAAATTCTCGAACGTCGAACTCGCCAATTCCGAGGACGCCTCGTTTTTGCGGGAAATGGGTGAGCCGCTACCAGGGATTATGCACATGCAGGCGCACGGACAACCTCATGCGCATGGGCCGGTGAATCGGCAATGGAACTGAACAGAGGAGATGATCGGGCGATCCTGAAAGTGTGCTTGGACAGGAATCCGCTCCCAGCGCGGGATTTCGCGGGGGCGCATTTGCCGCTCGGGACACTCAGACCGGCGGATCCGTCACGGCGGCGGCTGCGGTGGTCGTCTCGGCCGGCGCGGGATCGCTTGTCATCGGTGCGGCGGCGGGCGAGGACGTCTGCTCGGCAGGCTGCGGCTTCTCGTCCGGCGGGGCGGTGGCGACGGTCGCCGGAGCCTGCTTCGGCGTCGTCGGTGTGTCCACATCGGACGCACTTGTCGGAGTTGTCACGATGGGCGTGGGGTCGGCGGATTGAGGGGAGCTGTCCGCCACCAGGCTCGTTACGCTGGGACTGTCGGCGGCGGCCGGGAAGGCGAGCTTGTCGCTCTTCTTGCTCTCGGCGCCGGCCCACAGCTCGTACTCCGGAACCAGAATCCAGAACCACTTGCCGCCGGCCAGCACGCTACCGGTGAAGGCGGCCGACAACGTGTCGGCTGAGGTCGCTGTGATGGTGCTCACGATGTCGGCGCGGGGCGGGTCGTCGGCGCTGTGTGCGGTGACGATGTACTTCTGCATCCGCACGCCGGGCACCATTTCTTGAGCACTCCAGCTGACCAGCGCGCCGCCGTTCTGTTTGGCCACGCTCGGCGCCGATCCGCGAGACATGGCGGTGGCCTCGGCCTTGACCTGGGCGGTGCCCGGGACGGTCCAGCTCGCTTGGGCGACCATCGTGCCCGCGCCGATCAGGGCGAGCGTGGTGGCGGCGAGGACCAGCTTCTTCGCCGGCGGCTTCATCGGCCGGCCTTCACTGCCGTGCCGTGCAGGTCGATCCGGAAGTCGGTGTTCGAGCAGCGGGGGGAGGCGGTGCGGGCCATCGTGATCGGAAGGTAGCCCGCGACGGCGGTCCGCGTGCGTGGCGGCACGGTGATCGGCAATGGACCTCGGTACGCGCCGACGGTCAGGGTCGACCGTGTCGACGGGCAGCCACGTCGCGATGTCGCGATCAGACGTCCCTCCAGAGTCAGGATGCGCAGCGGGAATCGCTTGCGGTGGGCGATCGTCAACCGCAGCCGTTTGGTCTTGCCCGGGTAGAGCCCGCGGACGTCCTGGCCCTCGATGGTGAACGTCATCGGGCCGTAGCCGTGGTTTGCGCCGGTCAGCACGATGGTGGTGCCGTCCGGGGTCGCGGCGGCCGGTGTCGATCCCGCAGCCATCAGCGAGATGCCCAGGGTGGCGGCGGTGGCGAGAGCGGTCGTCCAACGTGTCATTCCGGACCCCAGCGATCGCAGGTGAATATGACGCCGGGGTGAGGCGTCAGCGCCTCACCCCGGATGCGTTTGCTTGTCAGCTGACGATCTCACCGGTCATTTTCGCCGTGATGGTGAAGGTGGCTCCAGAGCAGGAGGGGTCAGCGGCCTGGTTCATGGTGAGCTTCCCGAGGCCGACTCCGGTATACGAACCGGGGGCGATGTGGAGGGTGCTGGGGAGCTCCGTGAACGCCAGTCCGGAGGCCGCGTTGCAAGCACCAATGCCTGTCTGGACTGTGTCGACCGCGATCGAGTCGATCTGGACGGTGTAATCGTTGGGGTTGTTCACGGTCCCACTGATGGCCAGTTCCTTGCCGGGGTAGATGTTCCCGACGCTGCGAGAGTCGATGGTGGCCGTCACGGTCTGGATCGTCGAGGCGTGGGCGTAGGCGGTGCCACTGCCGGAGAACCAGCCGTTGGCGTATGCGAAGGCCGCCGTGGCGCCGGTCAGGGCCAGGACTGAGCCGGCGACGACAGCAGCAGCACGCTTGGTGATCTTGCGCATGGGATGTTCCTCCAGGGACGGTTCGGTGCTGGTTCCCGCAACGTCGCGGGGGCCCGGACGTGTTGGTGCATTCAGTGGAATTTGGATGACGCCTGAGTCCGGGGGAGCCCGTTCCGGCGCTGGGACAAAGATGGCGGAATTCTTCAAAGCGCGCGATAGGGCGTCCGTTTGCCCTATGTACACACGGAGACGGCCGGGTCGCGATGATCGGATTACCTCGAAGGGCTGACGGGGGCGGGCCGGGGCGGGTCGTTTCGATGTCCGTCCACCTGCGAAAACGCACGTCGCACAGGGCTGCGCTGGGAAAACGCTGGGACTAACAGGGCGCACCGGGGAACTCAACTCAGCCAACGGAAATGATCTCTGGAGCAGGCCTCGAGCGACTGTCTTTGTGCGGATGGCGTGAAGCCCTGAGGCGCATTTTCCGGGCCGCGACACGCGCTTTCTCCAACGGGCTAACCGGAACGGCAGAAAGATGCTTGCTGCTGATGCTTCTGTTCGTCAGAGCCGCCGCGCCGACGCGCCCGCGTCAGCCGAAAGGGATACATGGTGTATATCGGTAGGCCCCGGAAGATCAAGAAGTGGCAGGCCTGCTAGCGTCAGCTCCGTCGTTTTGTCGTAATTATTATATTTGAGCTGGAGAGACAGACATGTTCGGGCGCCGCATCACACACCTTTTCCTGCTGTCGCTGGTGGCCGTTCCGGCGAGCGCCGCGATCGCCGGGCCGGTCGGCGCCGCGCCACCACCGCTGGTCGCGACGGTCACCCCGGCCACCGTCTACCCGCAGGCCAAGCCCTGTGCGACCGGCACCGGTGAGCACCACTTCACCGTCTCCGGGGCGGGGTTCAAGCCGAACGAAGCCGTCGCGGTCACGGTCGGCGGCGTCGGCTACGAGCCGACCTCCGCCGACGCGACCGGCGGGTACACCGCCGGCTACGACCTCAAGCCGGTCCCGGGCGGCCGCATCGCCGTAATCGTCACCGGTGACCGGGGCAGCCGGGCGGTCTCGGCCCTTACCGTCGGCTGGTCCGGGTGCCGGAGCTGGAAGAACGGACAGATCCGGCTGACCGGCGGCGGCTTCATGAGCCACGACACGGTCTCCGCCCACCTCGACGGTGACACCACCGGGGACGCCTCCACCACCAGCGGTACGGGCGGGGACTTCGACCTGCGCATCGTGTGCGACCCGGCGACGCCGCACACCGTCCTGGTCAGCGACAACCACCACCACTCGCTGGTGTTCGGCCAGTTCATCTGCCTTTAAGGACGCGCGGAAACGATTCACCACCGGCAAGGGATCTGACCGAAAGAGTCGAAACAACAGAGCCTCTTTCGGTCAGGGCTGGCGACCGTTCGGCCGATCTGCTGGGCGAGCCGCAGCACCAGACTGTTGCGGTGACGAACGGGATCCGCACGCTCACCTACCGAGTCACGCTGATCGGCGGCCGCCAGGTGAGCCGGACCCTGATCAAGTCCATGGTCACCCGGAAACCGGTGACCATGGTCGTGGCCGTCGGCACCAGGACCGCGACCAGCAACGGACATCACTGAAAGGCGATCGCGACGGCGACCGAGTCGGCCGCGACATGTGACCTGGGGAGGATGGGCGATCTGACCCGGGGGACTGAGGGCGGGGCCGGGTCCGACCGGTCCCGCCCGAAACCCCTACCGGGATAGAGCGGCCAGCGCCTCCACCTCGACCCGCCACGCCGGGTCCACCAAGCTGCTCACCTGGACCAGCGTGGACGCCGGCGGACGCGCCACGTCGACGAACTCGTCCCGTACGGCTCGGAAGTCGTTCAGGTCCGACAGGTCGGTGAGGAAGACGGTCAGCTTGACCACGTCCGTCATCGAAGCACCGGCCGCGGCCAGCGCGGACTGCAGATTGCGGAAGACCTGGCGGATCTGGGCCGGCGGATCCTCCGGCCCGACCAGGTGGCCGTCCGCGTCCAGCGGGATCTGCCCGGAGATCACCACCATCGGGCCGGTGAACGAGACCGCGTGGCTGTACCCGCTGACCGGCGGCGACCCGGCCGGGCGAAGGTGATACTCCTGCATCCGATGAGTCTGCCGCCCGGAGGCGGTCATACCAAGGACGAAGGGAGACCGACATGCTGTTGGAAAACCGGAACGCGATCATCTACGGCGGTGGGGGTGCGATCGGCGGGGCCGTCGCGCGGGCCTTCGGCCGGGAGGGGGCGTACGTCCATCTGGCCGGGCGTACGCAGGAATCACTGGACGTGGTGGCCGGCGACATCACCGAGGCCGGCGGGCGGGCGGCCGTCACGGTGGTCGACGCGCTGGACGAGTCCCAGGTGGACGCGCACGCCGACGCCGTGGCCAAGGAGACCGGCAGCCTGGACATCTCGGTCAACGTGATCACCGACAGCGACGTGCAGGGGACCGCGCTGGCCGACATGCGGGTGGACGACTACCTGAGCCCGGTGCTGAACGGCGTACGCGCGCGGTTCCTGACCTCGCGGGCTGCGGCCCGGCACATGACCGGGCAGCGCTCCGGCGTCATCCTGTTCTTCGGCGGGGACCCGAGCGAGGCCGCGCACCGCAACCACCGGCTCGGCGGGCTGATGACCGAATTCGCGGCGATCGAGCAGGTGCGCCGGCAGCTCGCGTCGGAGCTCGGCGAGTACGGGATCCGGGTGGTCACGCTGCGGACCAGTGGCGTGCCCGAGGCGATCGCCGACACCGGATTACGCGCCGAGGTCGAAGCCGGGATGGCCGAGTCGACGTTGCTGGGCCGCACGGCGACGCTGGCCGACGTGGGCCACGTGGCCGTTTTCGCCGCGTCCGACTGGGCCCGCACGATCACCGGTGCCTCGATCAACATGACCTGCGGCGCGATGCTCGACTAAGGAGCCAGGACGGCCCGGGCCAGGCCGCCGGGCTCGCGGCCGGCCCGGTCGGCCACCTCCCCGGTCGGCGCCCAGATGCCGGAGCGCCCGGCCGTCTCGTCGTACCCGCCGCCGGTCGGCCCGGCGAAACTGGCGAACGCCACCCAGACGCCGTGGTCGGTGGCGATCCGGTGGGCGCGTTCCTCCTGGACGACGTCCTCGTGCGGGTGGTCGGCCAGGCCGGCCGCGTACACGTCCATGCCGAGGGCGGCGGTCGCCGCGGCCTGCGCCGGGATGCCGGTGTCGCGGCAGACCGCCAGGCCGATCCGCCAGCCGTCCACCTCGAGCACCGCGGCGTCGGCGCCGGCGGCGAACCGCGGCGGCTCGTCGCCGCCGGGATACATCTTGCGGTACGCGACGGTCACGCCCGACCCGTCGATCGCCAGCACCCCGATGTGCGGGCCGTCCACCGGCGCTCCGGCCAGGACGGTCGTGCCGGTGAGCGCGCACACGTCGACCAGCGGGGCCAGGCGCGGGTCGGTCACGTCGAGCAGCGGGGCGTCCAGTTCGTACCCGGTCAGCGACAGCTCGGGGAAGACCACCACCCGGGCGGCGGCCGCGCGGACCAGTACGGCGTGCGCGGTCACGTTGGCCGACACGTCGCGGGCCGTGCACGGCGGCTGGGCCACCGCCAGCGTCAGCGGCTCACGCGTCAAGGGTCGCCTGGACCAGGAAGCGGTGGGCGGTGACGGTGAAGTCGCCGTACGTCCGGATCAGCGCGTCCAGCCGGCGCAGGGGCCGCTCGTACCGCTGCGGGTCGAAGTCCCGGATCTGCCAGGGGACCGCGCGCAGCTGGTAGACGACCGCGCCGATGTCGCGGAAGGCCATCGGGTGGCGTTCCTCGCGCACGTCGGTCACCCGCAGCCCGGCCGCCTCCAACCCGGCCACCGCGACGTCCGCGGTCCACGCGCGCGGGTACGGCGGCGGGGCGCCGAGCGCGGCGTTCAGGTCGGCCAGGTCGTCGCTGCCGACCTGCTGGCTGAGCAGCGTCCCGCCGGGCCGGAGCAGCCGGGCGATGTCGGCCACCGGCAACCGCCCGTGCCGGCTCAGCACCACGTCGAACTCGCGCTGGCCGCCCGGTAGCTCGGTGAGCACGGAGACG
Source organism: uncultured Actinoplanes sp. (assembly GCA_964236515.1). Lineage (GTDB taxonomy): Bacteria > Actinomycetota > Actinomycetes > Mycobacteriales > Micromonosporaceae > Actinoplanes. The sequence goes on along the minus strand of CAXSDA010000008.1, from coordinate 46,186 downwards.
CCGTACGGCGTGAGCCGGTCCCGGGCCACCGGCACGTTCGGCATCCAGCTCTCCACGGCGACGGTGTGTGCCGGCAGCGGGGCCAGCTCGGCCAGCATCTCGCCGCCCCCGGTATCGAGGTCGAGCAGGCTGCCGGCCCGGCGGACCAGGGACCGCGCGAACTCCGGAAACGACCAGGACGGCTCGGAACCGACCGCCCGGCCGTCCAGCCAGGCGAACTCCCACCCGATGATGGGCACGCCCGCGGCCTCGCCGACCAGGTCCTCGTACCGCCGCACGGTCTTCATGACTCAGACGCTAGCGACCCAGGATCACGGTCACCGACGCCATTGTGCGATTGATTCGTGACCTGGCGCGGGTCTTATCCACATGACTGACCTTTCGCAGACCACCGCCGTCGTCACCGGGGACAGCCGCGGCTTCGGCCGGGGCATCGCCGACGCGCTGAGAGGCGCCGGCGCCGACGTAGTCGGCATCTCCCGGACGGGCGGGTCCGACGCCACCGATTCGGAAGTGGTCCGGGACACCATGCTCAAGCACCGGCCGTCGATCCTGGTGCTGAACGCCGGCGCACTGCCGACCAGCGGGCCGATCGACTCGCTGGACTGGGCCGCATTCGGCCGTAACTGGGAGGTGGACACGCGGCACGTCTTCGAGTGGACCAGGGCCGCGCTCAGCCTGCCGATGGACCCGGGCGGCCTGGTCGTCGCCGTGTCCAGCGGCGCTGCGCTGCGCGGCTCACCGGTCAGCGGCGGCTACGCGTCGGCCAAGGCGGCGATCCGGTTCATCAGCGCGTACGCCGCCGACGAGGTCCGCCGGCGAGGGCTCGGCCTGCGCTTCGTCACGCTGTTCCCGCAGCTCAGCCCGACCACCGAGCTCGGCCGAAGCGGGCTCGCGGCGTATGTCGCCCGGGACGGCGTGGACCCGGCCGCGTTCGAGCCGGCGCTCACCCCCGCCCAGATCGGACGGCATGTGCTGGACTTGGTCGACGATCCCCGCCCGCACGTCGAGCTGCTGCTCAGCGGGCAGGGCGTCCGGGAGGTGTGATGGACTTCGACTCCGCCACTGCGTACCGCTCGGAGTTGCTCGCCCACTGCTACCGGATGCTGGGCTCGGTGCACGACGCCGAGGACGCGGTGCAGGAGACGTACGTCCGGGCGTGGCGGGCGTACGGCTCCTTCGACGGTCGTTCGTCGGTCCGCCGCTGGCTGTACGTGATCGCCACCCGGGCCTGCCTGACCGCCCTGGACCGGCAGGGGCGCCGGCCGCGGGCGTCGGGCCTGGCCGGTCCGCCCTGGCTCGAACCGCTGCCCGACGACCGGCTGGATCCGGCGCGGATGGTCGAGACCCGGGCGGGCGTACGGCTGGCGTTCGTGGTCGCGCTGCAGCACCTGCCGGCCCGGCAGCGGGCCGCGCTCGTCCTGTGCGACGTGCTCGACTGGCCCGCGGCCGACGCCGCCGCGATCCTGGACACCACCCCGGCCGGCGTGACCAGCGCCCTGCAACGGGCCCGGGCCCAGCTGCGCCGGCTCGACCTCGCCGCGGAGGACCTGACCGAGCCGGCCGATCTGCGCGAGCTGCTCGACCGGTACGCCGCCGCGATGGCCGCCGCCGACCCGGCCGCCCTGGCCCGGCTGCTGCGCGACGACGTGACGCTGGAGATGCCGCCGCAGCCGGAGTGGTTCACCGGCCGGGACGCGGTGCTCGGCTTCCTGTCGGCGCGGGTGCTGCGCCAGCCCGGGGTCTGGCGCTGCGTGCCGACCCGGGCCAACGGTCAGCCGGCCTTCCGGGTGTACGAGCGCGGCCACGACGAACCGCACGGCCTGCACGTCCTGACCCTCCGCGGCGGGACGGTCGCCCGGATCACCGCGTTCAACGGGTTTCGCTGAGCCGGGCCAGCACCGACGCGATGAACTCAGGGTCGTGGCGCAGGGTGGCCCGGCCGGCGGTCAGCTCGACCCGGACCACGTCCGGATCACCGGTGGTCGCCGCCGACGGCCACACCCAGAGGCCGGTCCCGGTGGTCAGCTCGCGGGCGTTCCGCTTGTACGCCTCGGCCGAGACCGGCAGCAGGAAGTGCATCATCGGCGTCTGCGGCGGGTCGGGCACCACCCGGATGCCGGCCGCCGACGCCGCGGCCGCGACGGCCGACGCGTGCGCGTACCGGGTCGGCATCTCGGCCAGCGTCGCCGGCAGCTGGTGCAGGGCCGACGCGGCGTTCGGCCAGAGCGCGAAGAGCGTCCCGCCCATCCGGCCGCGCCACTCCCGGACCTGGGCCACGTCCGCCGCCGACCCGGCCACGCAACAGCCCGGCAGCGCGCCCACGCCTTTGTAGAACGAGACGTAGACGGTGTCGAACAGCGCCGCGATCTCGGCCGGGGTCCGGTCGTACCCGGCGGTGGCCTCCCACAGCCGGGCGCCGTCCAGGTGGGTGGCTGCGCCCCGCTCGCGCGCCCACTCCACCTGCGCGGTGAGGTCGTCCCAGGCCGGCAGCTGCCCGCCGAGGTCCCGTTGCGGCAGCTCCCACAGCACCGCGGCCACCGGCTCGGCCACCGCCTCGAGGTCGTCCAGGCCGAGCACCGATTCCTGGTCACCGACCTCCCGGCCGATCAGCTGGTGCAGCCGGGCGTACGACTGACCCTCGTGGCGGGCCAGGTGGCAGAACGGGTGCCAGAGGACGGTCCGGCCGGTCCGCCGGTCGGCGTGCATCCGCAACGTCGCCGCCTGGGCCATGGTGCCGCTGGGCAGGAACACCGCGGCCGGCTTGCCGAGCAGCGCCGCGACGTGTTCCTCGAGCGCGGTGACGGCGCCGCCCTCGCCGTACACGTCCTCCTCGGCGTCGGCCGGGATGGTGGCCAGGAGCTCGGCCGGCCGCATCAGCCCGTTCCCGAGGAACGAGTCGGTCGCTGCCGCCCGCCGTGCCCTGATCTCGTCATCCACCCGGCCAGTCTGCCCGTTGTGATCTACCTCCGCAGAGGCATCAGCATGCTCATCCGGTCGTCGCCGGCGTGCAGGCGCAGCGGATGGATCGGGCCGTCCAACTCCAGGACGAGCCGGCCCGGGCCGCCGGCGTCGAGCGCCTGCAGCAGGGTGCCGGTCGAGCAGCGGCCGGACGGACGCGGGGTCGCGTACGGCCCGGGAGATCTTGGCGAGGGGGGACGAGAGTCCCGGCGCCGTCGTAGAACCGCAGTGCGCTGACGCTGAGCCCGCTGGCCCGCGCCATGTCACCGATCCCTCGCATGCGTCTCACCCTGCTACCTCGACCTGGTCGAGGGTCAAGGATGGCTCAGTCCTCGACTGTCCCGTAGACGGTGCCGGCCACGGTCGGGTCGCTGGAGTCGGGTGGGTAGAGCAGGATCTCGAACTGGACGTGCTCCGCGCCCTCGGCAACGCCGTCGGCGACGGTCGGGAGGGTGATCTGGGCCGTGGTGGTGCCGGGTTCGATGATGGCGTACGGGTGCGCCCCGGTCTGGGACAGCGGCCGGGACGGTTCCGGCTCCTCGCCGCTGTTGTCGCGGAACCAGTCCGGGTCCACGTCGGTGCTGGACAGCTCCGGCCCGGTGGCCGGCGCCTGCGGCACGAACAGCACGTAGAGGTAGTCGTCGGCGCTGTCGGACAGGGTCAGGTTCCAGGCCAGGTCCTGGCCCTCGGTGGCCGTGGCGGTGGCCGGCGAGACGGTCACGGTCGGCATCGGATCGTCCTCGCGCACGTCGGCGCCGCCGATGTAGTCGCCGACCAGCGTGTTCTTCACGGCCTTGGCCGCGACCGCGTAGAACTGGTTGCCGCCGTACCGGGTGTTGCCGGTGACCGAGACCGGCACGTCGATCTTCCGGGTGCCGGGCGTGACCGACGCCAGCCGGGACGTGGTCGTGTAGTCCTTCAGGTCGGTGACGAAGATGCGGATCGTGCCGGTGCCGCGGCCCTTGACGTCGACCGGGATCTGGTACGTCCGCGTCCCCGAGTCACCTTCCTGGACGGTCACCGTGCCGATGTCGATCCGGGGCAGCACGACCGGCCGCGCCGCCGGTGTGCCCGCCCGCCAGCCGTGCGCGTCCAGCAGCCAGGCCGGCCCCGTGCCGGCGGTCCGCGTCAGTTCCAGTGACGCGATGGTGTCCAGCCCGCGGGGCAGCCGCACGCGCAGTTCCTGACCCCAGTACGACGTGGTGTACACGCTTCCGGGCAGGCCGTCCACCCGTACGGTGCCGAGTCCGGCCCGCCGCCCGTGCACGTCGGTGGCGGCCACCGAGAACGTGTTGCCGACGCTGTTCGGCGGCACGATCATGCGCATCGTCAGGTCGGAGTCGCCGCGGACGCTCGCCGGGTGGGCCGGTGTCATCGTCGCCGGGGTCGTGCCGGTCAGCTCCACCGCGTACCGACCGGGCTCGGGGACGTACCCGTTGAACGAGACGAAGTTGGGTGACCCGACGGAGTAGTCGGGGGTGACCAGGCAACCGCTGTCCTGGTCGGGACCGACCTGCAGGCAGAGCGTGGCCCCGGTCAGGCCGAGCGAGCTGTCGGGGATGATCGCCGGCGTGCGCGCGGCGCCGAGCGCGGAGCTGTGGACGTGGGCCGGGTCGGCCGACGGCGCCCGGACGCCGGTGCCGTCGAGCAGCGGCCCGAGACCGAGCTGCCGGCCCTGCACCTGGCCGCGACGGTCTCCTCCTGCTGCGGCGTGAGCCGAGTCGACGTACCGGTTCCGCACAGCGGGTCGTCGTCGGCGTACCAGTCGTCCTCGGCCGGGGCGGCGGCCAGGCCGGGCGTCCACTCGCTGTTGAAGTAGTTGTGGTTGGCGCCGACCACGTACAGCGCGTTGTGCAACGCCTTGCCCTGGCTGACCCCGCGGGTGGCGTCGGTGTACATCTGGCCCTGCAGGTCGGAGACGTCGCCGTCGCAGCCGGGCAGGATGGTGGCCGAGGGGACGTCGGGCTCCGGGTCGTGGCCGAAGATGGTCGGGCCGATCAGCAGCATGCCGCGGATCGTCCAGCGCACCTTCCCGTGGTAACCGTCCTGCGCCGCCGGCGGCGGGTTGACGCTGTCCAGGGCGGCCCGGTTGACGCCTTCGCCGCCGCGGGAGTGCCCCATCAGCAAGACGCGGGACAGGTCGGCCCGCGGGGCCGCCTGCACGATGGCCGGGGCGTGTGCGCGGCCCCGGCCGGCCCAGTTCGCCCAGTCGGCCAGGTGCAGCCGGACCAGCGACGACCGGGCCTGGGCGCCGCCGTCCTCGGACACGAAGTCCTGCCCGTTGATGCCGTCGGCCGAGATCGAGACGGTCACGTACCCCTGGGAGGCGAGCAGCTGCTGGGCCTTGAGGTAGCCGAGGTAGCTGGGGATCGGCTCGGTCCCGGCCGGGCACGGCCAGTCGCCGGTCACCTGGTTCTCGTCGGAACCGTGGTAGCAGGTGGCGTGACGGCCGTGCAGGAACAGCGCCAGCGGCCGGTCGCCCCGGGCGTGCAGCGGCGCGACCACCTCGGCCCGCATCTCGACGTTCTCCGGGAAGTCCGGCAGCTTCACGCCGGCCAGCGAGTACTCGCCGCTGATCGTCTGGTAAGGACCCGGTACGCCCGGGTCGACGCTCGCCGCCGGTTGCGCCGCCGGCACGACCGGTGCGGCCGGCGCCCGCAGCGGCTTCGGCGCGGCCGCGTCCAGTCGCCGTCCGCCCGCGCGGACCTGCAGGTTGCTCAGCGTCGGCGGGGCCGGGAGCTGGAAGGTGCGCCGGTTGCCGCCCGGAGTGGCCCGGCCGAGGAGCTTGTCGCCGGACCAGAACTCGACCGCGGCGTTCCCCATCGGCACCGGCTCGGCCGAGGTCCAGGTGAGTTTCCCGTCCTGCACCGACCATCCGGACGGGAGAGGACGGGTACCGGACGGGGCCGCCGAGGCCACCCCCGAACCCGACCCGAGGACCAATGCCGCCGCGGCGATCGCCGCAATCCAGGCTCTGCGCATGGGTCCGGTCTAGTCGATACGTGCAAATGCGTCGATCAGTGTCTAAGCAAGAAGGCTGACGGCGACGGCCACCATCACCACGGCGATCAACCCGTCGAGGACGCGCCATGCGCCCGGCTGGGCCAGCACCGGACCGAGTCGCCGCGCGCCCAGTCCGAGCGCCGTGAACCAGACGGCACTGGCCGCGGCCGCCCCCAGTCCGAACAGCCACCGGTGCGGGTGCCGCTGGGCGATCGATCCGAGCAGCAGCACGGTGTCCAGGTAGACGTGCGGGTTCAGGTACGTCAGGGCGAGCGCGGTCAGCACCGTGCCGCGCAACGTCGCCGGCGCCCGGTCGGCCGGGGTCAGTCCCGACGGGCGCAGCGCCCGCCGGGCGGCCAGCAGGGCGTACGCGAACAGGAATGCCGCGCCGCCCCAGGTGATCGCCCGGACCGCCGTCGGGTGGCCGGCGACGAGGGCGCCCAGCCCGGCGATACCGGCCGAGATCAGCGCCAGGTCGGAGACGGCGCACACGATCACCACCGGGATCACGTGCTCGCGGCGCAGGCCCTGCCGCAGCACGAACGCGTTCTGCGCGCCGATGGCGACGATGAGTACGACGGACGCGGCGAAACCGGCGAGGGCGGAGGTGAGCACGGGTTGACGCTAGAGCCGGGCGTACGGCCGGGTCCAGCTAATGATTCTTACCGAAGATTAGGATCGCTTACGTGGACCTGGTGCAGCTCGCGACCTTTCAGGCCGTCATCGACGAGGGCAGCTTCGACGCCGCGGCGCGGGCCCTGCACGTCACGCCGTCCGCGGTCAGCCAGCGGATCAAAGCCCTCGAGCAGGCGGTCGGGCAGGTCCTGGTCCGGCGGGCCAAACCGGCCGAGCCGACCGAGGCCGGACGTGCGCTGGTCCGGTTCGCCGGGCAGGTGGCGTTGCTGGAGCGGGAGGCGCTGGGCGGCGTCGGCACCCGGATCTCGGTGGTGGTCAACGCCGACTCGTTGCACACCTGGTTCCTGTCCGCGCTGGCCCGGTTCCCCATCGACGGCGTCGAGTTCGAGCTGCACCAGGATGACCAGGAGTACACCGCCGACCTGCTCCGGGCCGGCACCGCGATGGCCGCGGTCACCTCCCAGCACCTCGCCGTCCAGGGTTGCCGGGTGGAGAGGCTGGGCGCCATGCGCTACCTGGCGGTGGCCGCGCCCGGACTGACCCCGGTGGACCTCGCCCGTACGCCGATGATCGTCCTGAACCGCAAGGACCGCCTGCAGCACCGTTTCCTGTCGGCGATCGGCAAACGGTCCGCCGACCCGCCGGTGCACTACATCCCGGCGGCGGCCGCGTTCGTCGACGCCGTCCGGCTGGGACTGGGCTGGGGACTGGTGCCGGAACAGTTCGCGGTGCCGGACATCGCGGCCGGCGTCTACGCCGAGATCGCGCCCGGCCGGCACCTGGACGTGCCGTTGTACTGGCAGCGCTGGCGGATGGAGTCGGACGTGCTGAGCGCGCTGACCACCGCCGTCCGGGACGCGGCGGCTGAGGTGTTGCGGTGATCAGCCGTGGGTCACGCGTACGGCCGCGATCTTGGTTTTCGTCGTGACGTCGTAGCGGTTGGTGGTCGTGGTCCAGCCGGCCGGGGTGAGCGTGGTGGCCTTCAGTTTGGTCCGGGTACGGGCGTCGACCACCGCCGAGTCGGCCCCCAGACCGAGCCGCAACCGGACCGGCACGCCGTCGCGGGTGAGTATCTCGAGCGAGCCGGTGTCGCCGGTGACCCGCACCGGGACCGTGCCCTTCGGGACGGGCAGCTGCAGCACCGCGCGGCCGGTGCCGCCGGCCAGGTCCAGCGCGGCCAGCTTGCCGGTACGCAGGTCGACCGACTGCTCGGCGGTGCTGCCGGTGAACCGCAGGGTCCAGCGCACCTTGTCGCTGAGCTGCACGATCGCGCCGGATCGGCCGGGCGCGCCGGTCCGGATGAAGCTCAGCACCGGGCCGCCCTTCGTGGCCGTGATCGCCGGCACCGCGCTGTCGTCCGTGCCGGCGATGTCGTAGAGGCGGTCGCCCAGGTCGGCGGTGACGACCGAGACCGAGCTGGCCGCCCCGCCGATCTCGAAGTTCATCGCGGTCGTACGGCCGAGAGGGGCGCTGATCCGGGCCGCGCTCGGGCCGGTGCTGGGACTGGAGCCGGGACCGGTGCCGGGGGAAGGTTCGGCGCTTGCCGACGGCGGAATCTCGTCGGCCGCCGCCACTCCCGCGCCGGTGCGGCCGTGCGGCTGGAACGCGACCGTCTGGCCCAGGATCACCCCGGCCGTGAGCGCGACCAGCAGGCCGGTCAGGACGAGCAGGCCCCAGCTGCGGCGCTCGTAGACGATCACCGTGCGGGCGCCGACCCGCGGAGTGATCACCGGCAGCGTCTGGGTCGACTCCTCCAACGGTGTGGCCGGCGGTGCGGCCACACTCCCGCGCGGGACGGGATCGAACCACGTTCCGGCCATGGCACACCTCCGCTCGTCTCTTGAGCGGAGATACGGATCACGGGGCCGAACGGATCGATGTCAGTCGTTCGCGTGCAGCGCCGCGTTCAACTCGATCCCGGTGCCGGTACGCGGCCGGGCCTCCAGCGCCCCGCTCACCGAGTTGCGCCAGAACAGCAGCCCGTCGACCCCGGACAGCTCGCGGGCCTTGACCACCCGGCCGTCCGGCAGCGTGATCTTGGAGGCGGCCGTGATGTAGCAGCCGGACTCGACCACGCAGTCGTCGCCGAGCGAGATGCCGACGCCGGCGTTCGCACCCAGCAGGCTGCGCTCGCCGATCGTGACGACCGTGGTGCCGCCCCCGGACAGCGTGCCCATGATCGAGCTGCCGCCGCCGATGTCCGAGCCGTCGCCGACCGTGACGCCCTGCACGATCCGGCCCTCGACCATGGAGTGCCCGAGCGTGCCGGCGTTGAAGTTGACGAAGCCCTCCTGCATGACCGTGGTCCCGGCGGACAGGTACGCGCCCAGCCGCACCCGGTGCGCGTCGGCGATCCGGACCCCGGACGGCACCACGTAGTCGGTCATCCGCGGGAACTTGTCCACGCCGTAGACCGACAGGTGGCGGCCGGACGCGCGCTCCAGAACCTGCAGCTCGCCGACCCGGTCCGGCGGGCACGGACCGGCCGACGTCCAGGCCACGTTGGCCAGCATCCCGAAGATTCCGTCGAGGTTCGGCTCGTTCGGCCGGACCACCCGGTGCGACAGCAGATGCAGCCGGAGGTACGCGTCGGGGGTGTCCTTGATCGGGTCGGCCAGCGACCCGATCGCCGTCCGGACCTCGACCACTGACAGGCCGGGCAGCGGCTTGAGACCGGTCAGTCCGGCCGGCAGCACCGGCGGGGCGGCAGGCGCCTCGCCCAGGCCGAGGAAGCCGGACGGGTACCAGGTGTCCAGGACCTGACCGTCGGCGGTCACGGTGGCGAGGCCGACGCCCCACGCGGCTGAAGTCGTCACGGGAAGCAACCCTATCGTCGGCGGCCGGCCGGTTCATTCCCGGCCGGTAAGGTGCGGCTCATGGCTAACCCGCTGACCCCCGACGTGCTCGTCGACCCGGTGGCGCTCACCCGCGCCCTGGTCGACATCGAGTCCGTCTCCCACCACGAGCAGGTGATCGCCGACTTCGTGGAGGACGTGCTGCGGCAGGTCCCGCATCTGAGCGTGGACCGGCTCGGCGACACCGTCATGGCCCGCACCGACCTGGGTCACGACCAGCGGATCGTGCTCGCCGGGCACCTGGACACGGTGCCGATCAACGACAACTTCCCGTCGAACGTGGTCGACGACCTGATCTACGGCTGCGGCGCCGCCGACATGAAGTCCGGTGTCGCCCTCGCCCTGCACCTGGCGGTCACGCTGCCCGACCCCTGCTACGACATCACCTACTTCTTCTACGAGGCCGAGGAGGTGGACTCGCAGTACAACGGGCTCAACCTGGTGTCACAGAGCCGGCCGTCCTGGCTGGCGGCGGACTTCGCGGTGCTGCTCGAGCCGACGTACGGGGTGGTCGAGGCCGGCTGCCAGGGGACGCTGCGGGCGCTGGTACGGACCACCGGCCGGCGCGCGCACACCGCCCGGGCCTGGCGCGGGGTCAACGCCATCCATGCGGCCGGTGAGATTCTGCGACGGCTCGACGCTTACCAGGCGCGTACGGTCACCATCGACGGGTGTACGTACCGTGAAGGACTCAACGCCGTACGGATCTCGGGCGGGGTGGCGGGCAACGTCGTGCCGGACGAGTGTGTGATCGAGGTCAACCTGCGGTTCGCCCCCGACCGGTCGGAGAAGCAGGCCCTGGAACACGTGCACGAGGTGTTCGACTCGTTCGACGTGGAGCTGACCGACTCGGCCCCGGGCGCGCTGCCGGGTCTGACCGCGGCGCCCGCGCGCGAGTTCCTGACCGCGGTCGGTGAGGAACCCTCGGCCAAGCTGGGCTGGACCGACGTGGCCCGGTTCGCGGCGCTGGGCATCCCGGCGCTGAATTACGGGCCGGGGGATCCGCTGCTGGCGCACGCACCGGACGAGCACGTCGAGATCGGCCGGATCCGGGACGGCGCGGCCACTCTGCACCGCTGGCTGGCCGCACGCTAGACGCTAGATCTGGTCGGCGGCGACCCGGCCGATGGCGCGGGTGGGAAGCTCGATGGTGGCGTCCGGATCGACCCGGTCGGGTGGGAAGGCCATCGACATGCGGCGTTCCTCGACGACCTGCCGGATCCGCCGCTGCATGCGGCGCTGGGCCTTCAAACGTTCGTATCGGGACGTCACGGTGGCTCCTCTGCCCTGAAGCCCGGCGCTGCCGGGCCCGTGCCTGCCGCGGGTTGGTAACTCTACAGGCGTTGCAGAGCTACCGTCCGTTGCTCCAATCTGGCAAAAAGAGGACGAGCCCGCAATCCTGTTGCCGAAACCCGACCGGTTATTCATCGGTTACTGACCGTCCGAACTACGGTGGGTGCCATGACGGACAGCACCAACGGCGGACCCCGATCGGCACCGGAGCGTCATCGGGGAGCGGTCACTTTGCGGCGTGATTCGATCCCGCCCTCCACCGCGGACGAGAAACTTCTCGACTCCCACTACCGCCGCGAATGGAAGACCAAGGATGCCTGGCGGGCGCTGCGCATCCTGTCCGAGTTCGTCGAGGGCTTCGACACGCTGGCCGACCTGCCGCCCGCGGTCAGCGTCTTCGGCTCGGCCCGCAGCAAACCCGACAGCCCCGAGTGCGAGCTGGCCGCCGACCTGGGCGCGGCTCTGGCCGAGGCCGGGTATGCGGTGATCACCGGCGGCGGTCCGGGCGTGATGGAGGCGGCCAACCGGGGCGCCACCGAGGCCGGTGGGATGTCCGTCGGGCTGGGCATCGAGCTGCCGTTCGAGCAGGGGCTGAACGGCTGGGTCGACGTCGGGATCGACTTCCGCTATTTCTTCGTCCGCAAGACCATGTTCGTCAAGTACGCGCAGGCTTTCGTGGTGCTCCCCGGCGGCTTCGGCACGCTGGACGAGTTGTTCGAGGCGATCACGCTGGTACAGACCCGGAAGGTCACGCGCTTCCCGGTGATCCTGATGGGCACGGCGTACTGGGGTGGCCTGGTGGACTGGATGAAGCAGACGTTGCTGGCCGACGGCAAGATCAGCCCGGCCGACCTGGACCTACTGCAGCTGACCGACGACGTCGACGAGGCGGTCCAGTTCATCGTGGACGCCGACGCCGCCCTGGCCGAGTCCGCCGCGGCGTCCGAGTCCGATCGGCAGCGGTGACGTGGCGGCGGTCTGCGTCTTCTGCGCGTCGTCGAGCACGCTGGACGCCAAGTGGCTCGACCTGGCCCGCGACACCGGGCTGGAACTGGCCGCCCGCGGGCACACGCTGGTCTCCGGCGGCGGCTGCGTCGGGATGATGGGTGCGGTGGCCGACGGGGCGCGGGCCGCAGGGGCCCGTACGTACGGTGTGATCCCGCAGGCCCTGGTCGACCTCGAGGTGGCCGACCGGTCCGCCGACGAACTGGTGGTGACCACCGACATGGGCGAGCGGAAGAACCTGATGATCGAGCGGTCGGACGCGTTCATCACGCTGCCGGGCGGGCTGGGCACGCTGGACGAGCTGTTCGAGGTGTGGACCACGGCGACGCTCGACCTGCACCGGAAGCCGATCGTGCTGCTCGACCCGGACGGCTTCTACGACGGTCTGATGGCCTGGCTGGGCAAACTGGCCGAGACCGCCTTCGTCCGCCGGGCCGCGCTGGACCGGGTGACGGTGGTCTCGTCGATCGGCGCGGCCTTCGACATCATCGATCGGTGAGGATAAGCATGGTCACGCCGGGGCCGATGTCACCACATCGGTTCCCGGCGTGACCCTGGGTCCCCGGCGGTCCGCCGCGCCACAACGGGGGCACACTCGGCACGCCCTCACCGGACGTACGTGGCGCGCCTGATCGCACACTGCGGCAGCGGCGGTCCTCTGTCCGCCGGGGCACGTATCCACTTGTTCCCCGCACGTGCCCCTGCCGGGCCGGTGCGATCGCAGCGGCCGGCCCGACAGGGAGTCACCGCACCGCCGGCCGGGTGACGGGACGCCGGTGCTAGAAGGGTTTAGCGAAGCGTGACTCCGTTGCGTACGGAATTCAATAGTTATCGATCACTCGAACGAAGCAGGTAGCCGGTATCGGCCCAAGTGGGTAGGCGTGGCATGCTTCAGCCATGCCGCCGCAACGGGCGACCTTGTTGCAGGTCGCGCAACGGGCCGGCGTGTCCCGCAGCACCGCGTCGTTCGTCCTCGCTGGACGGCACGTCGACATGCGCATCTCGGAGGACGCCCGGCAACGGGTGCTGCGCGCCGCTCAGGAGCTGGACTACCGGCCCAACCTGATGGCCCGGAGCCTGCGGACCAAGGTCACCCGGACGATCGCGTTGATCTCCGACACCATCGCCTCCGACCCGTACGCCGGGCGGGCGATCCAGGGCGCGCTCGCCGCCGCCGTCGCGCGCGGGAACCTGTTGTTCATCGGCGAGACCGAGGGCGACCCGGTGGTCGAGGAGAAGCTGATCTCCGACTTCCTCGACCGGCAGGTCGACGCGTTCGTCTACGCCAGCATGTTCACCCGGTACGTGCAGGTGCCCAAGCAGCTCCGCGGCCGGCCGGTGGTGCTGCTCAACTGCCTGACCCGGGCCTCCAAGGCGGCGCCGCACGCGGTGATCCCGGACGAGCTGACGGCCGGCCTGGCCGCGGCCCGGGAGGTCGTCGACGCCGAACACCGCGAGGGCATCCACCTGGTCGGCAACGCGAGCGAGCACGTGTTCGCCGGCCGGGAGCGGCTGGCCGGCATCCGGGAAGGACTCGCCGCCGCCGGGCTCAAGCTGGCCGGCACGATCGAGTGCAACTGGTGGCCCGATTCGGCGTACGACGCGGTCAGCGCGGCCCTGCGCGCCGGCGTCCGGCCGCGGGTGCTGATCTGCCTCAACGACCGGGTGGCGCTCGGCGCCTACCAGGCTCTGCGGGAGGCCGGGCAGCGCATCCCGGACGACGTCTCGGTGGTGTCCTTCGACGACTCCGAGCTGGCCGCGTGGCTGCGGCCGCAGCTGACCAGCATCGCCCTGCCGCACTACCAGCTCGGCTGGCAGGCGGTCGAGCTGCTGCTCGGCCCGGCGTCCGACCCCGCGGTGCACCGGGTGCCGATGCCCGTCCGACACCGGGCGTCGGTCGGCAAGCCGTCCTGATCGCCTGTCGTACCCGCATGTTCTCATTGACGCCGTGACCACGTCGGCGACCTCCCCCGCGGTGCGCCGACCGGCGTACCGCCTGGTGCGCCGTCCCGTCGTTCCGGCGCCGCCGCGGCGCGACGACCCCCTGCAGCAGTACGTGATCGATCATGTGGACGGTCCGCTGCTCGTCGTCGGCGGCCCCGGCACCGGCAAGACGGCCGTGCTGGTCGAGTCGGTGGCCGCACGGGTCGCCGCCGGGGTCGACCCCGAGCACATCCTGGTGCTGACGTTCGGCCGGCGTGGCTCGGCGGCGCTGCGGGACCGGATCGAGGCGCGGACCGCCGGCGGCCCCGTCCACGAACCGCTGGTGCGGACCTTCCACGCGTACGCGTTCGGCCTGCTCCGGCGGGCCGCGGCCGAACGCGGCGAGCCGTCGCCCCGGCTGCTCACCGGTCCCGAGCAGGACCTGATCATCCGCGAGCTGCTGGCCGTGGTCGAGGATTCGGCGGCCCCGGACCAGGTCGGCTGGCCGACGGCGTTGCGCGCGGCCATTCCCACCCGGGCGTTCGCCCAGCAGCTGCGCGACCTGATGCAGCGGGCGGCCGAGCGCGGCGTCGGGCCGGTCGAGCTGGCCCGGCTGGGCGAGCGGCTGGGCCGCGACGACTGGCCGGCCGCGGCGCGGTTCCTGCGGGAGTACGTCGCGGTGCTGGCCTTGCGGGACGCCACCACGCGCGGCTCCACCGCGTACGACCCGGCCGAGCTCGTCCGGGCCGCGTCCGGCCTGCTCGCCGACGATCCGGCGTTGCTGGCGGCCGAGCGGAACCGGGTGCGGTACGTCTACGTGGACGAGCTGGCCGACACCGACCCGGCTCAGATCGAACTGTTGTCGCTGGTCGCGGGCGGGGGTAAGCCGCTGGTCGCGTTCGCCGACCCGGACTCGTCGGTGTACGGCTTCCGCGGCGCCGATCCGGGCGCGGTGGGGGCGTTCCCGGCGCAGTTCCGGACGGCCTCGGGAGCGCTGGCCGAGACGCTCACGCTCCACACCAGCTACCGGGCGCCATGGCCGCTGCTGACCGCGACGTCCCGGGTGGCCCGGCACATGCGCGGGCCGCTCCGGCACCGGCCGATGTTCCCGCCGGCCGACGCGCCGGCTGACACGCCCGACGCGCTGCCGCCGGGCGCCGACGGTCCGGCTGCGGATGAATCGGAGCAGGCCGCCGGCGCGCCCCCGACCCCGGATATTCCGGGCGGGACCGGAGCGGTGGTCACGGGTGGGCCGGTCGTTGGCGGCGCTCCGGTTGCGGGCGGCCCGGTTGCGGGCGGCCCGGTTGCGGGCGGCCCGGTTGCGGACGGGGCCGTCGTGCGGACGTTCCGGACGCCGGCGGGGGAGTCGGCGTTCGTGGCGCACCAGTTGCGGGAGGCTCACCTGCTGCACGGGGTGCCGTGGTCGCGGATGGCGGTGGTGCTGCGGTCGGCGTCCCTGCAGCTGCCGTCGATCCAGCGCGCCCTGGCCGCGGCCGGGGTGCCGACCGTGACCCACGCCGAGGACATGCCGCTGCATCTGCAGCCCGCGGTGGCGCCGTTCCTGCTGCTGCTGAAGTGCGCGCTCGACCCGGACGCCCTGGACGAGGAGACCGCCGTCGCGCTGCTGCACTCGCCGCTGGGCGGGGCCGATCCGCTGGCCGAACGGCGGCTGCGGCAGGGGCTGCGGGCGCTGGCCCTCACGGCCGGTGACCGCCGCTCGTCGGGCGAGCTACTGGTCGATGCGATCCGCGACCCGGCCGGGCTGGACATCGTGGACCGCCGGTGGGCGGTGCCGGCCCAGACCGTGGCCCGGCTGCTGCAGACCGCGCGCGACGCCGCGGCCGAGCCCGGGTCGACCGCCGAGCACGTACTCTGGACCGTCTGGCAGGACAGCCACCTGCCGGACCGCTGGTACCGGCTGAGCACCCGCAACGGCCCGGGCGGCGCCGAGGCCGAGGCCGGACGCGCGCGGCAGTGGCGGGCCGAGGCGGCCGACCGCGACCTGGACGCGATGGTGGTTCTGTTCGACGCGGCCGCCCGGTTCACCGACCGGTTGCCGGGCGCGCGGACCGAGGTGTTCCTCGACCACGTGCTCGGTCAGGACCTGCCGGCCGACTCGATCGCCCCCAGCGCCGACCGGGGCGAGGCGGTGCGGCTGCTGACCGCTCACGCGGCCAAAGGGCTCGAGTGGGACGTGGTGGTGCTGGCCGGCGTCCAGGAGGGCGTCTGGCCGGATCTGCGGCTGCGGGGCAGCCTGCTCGGCTCCGAACGGCTGGTCGACGTGCTGGCCGGCCGGATGGTCGCGGGCGCCGCGGCGGTCGCCGGCGAGACGTCGGCGCTGCTGGACGAGGAGCGGCGGCTGTTCTACGTGGCCACCACCCGGGCGCGCCGGCGTCTGGTGGTCACGGCCGTCGCGTCGGCCGGCGTGGGCGGCGCCGACGGCGAGGAGCAGCCCAGCCGGTTCCTCGCCGAACTCGCCCTCCCCGGCCCCCGCCCCGGCGACACCCCACCGGACGCCCCCGCCCCCGGCCCCGACGGCCCGGACGACGACCCCGGCCCGACCGACCCCGGCCCGACCGACCCCGGCCCAACCCACCCCAACCCGGCCGACCCCGGCCCGGCGGAGCGGGGTGGTGACGACTCGGGCGAGGACGGTGGCGTCGGCCCGATCAGCGCGGCCGATGACGGGCCGGCCGCCGACGGCGCGGCGATCCCGGCGCAGCGGCCGGCGGTGGACGAGTCCGCGGCGGAACGGATCGACGAGGAGCTCGAGGTTCCCGTGGGGCGGCCGCCGCGGGCGTTGACGCTGGCGGCGCTGGTGGCGGAACTGCGTACGGCGGTGGTGTCGCCCGACGCCGCACCCGGCCGGCGGCGCGCCGCAGCCGCGGAACTGGCTGGGCTCGCGCGGGCCGGCGTGCCCGGCGCGCACCCGGACGAGTGGTGGGGCCTGCGCTCGCTGTCCGACGACCGGCCGCTGGCCGAGCCGGGCGAACCGGTCAAGGTGACCCCGTCCTCGATGGAGAGCGCGCTGCGCTGCAGCCTCCGCTGGCTGCTGGAACGGCACGGCGGCGCGGCCCCGGCGGGCCCGGCCCAGGGCGTCGGCAATCTGGTTCACGCGGCCGCCATGCTGGCCGAGGACGCCCACGCCGACCGCGAGAAACTGGTCGAGTACGTCTCCGCCCGGTTCGACGCGATCGAACTGGCCGCCCGCTGGCTGGCCGGCCCGGAGCAGGAACGCGCCCAGGGCATGGTCGACAAGCTGCTGCGCTGGCTGGCCAAGAACCCGCGCCGGCTGCTGGCCATCGAGCACGAGTTCTCCGTCCGGCTGGAGGACCCGACGCGCCCGATCCAGCTCACCGGCCGGGTCGACCGGCTCGAGGTGGACGACGAGGGCCGGCTGGTGGTCATCGACCTGAAGACCGGCAAGTCGTCGGCGGTCACCGCGGCCGACGTCGAGGAGCACGCGCAGCTGGCCGGCTACCAGGCGGCGGTGGACGCGGGCGCGTTCGGCCAGGGCGACGAGAGCGGCGGCGCGGCGCTGGTCCAGCTCGGTCCGGGCAAGGACGCCCGCGAGCAGATGCAGCTGCCGCTGGCCGAGGCGACCGACCCCCAGTGGGCGTACGCGATGGTCCGCCGCACCGCCGACACGATGGCCGCGTCCACCTTCGCCGCGGTGGCCAACTCCCGCTGCCGGGTCTGCCCGGTGCGGACGGCCTGCCCGATCTCCGGCAAGGGCCGTCAAGTGGTCGAGCCGTGACCCAGCCGAGTCTGTTCGCCGAGGCGGGCGCCGCCCGGAGACCGCGCGCCGACGCCGGGCCGCGGTACACGCCGGTCGAGCTGGCCCGGCTGCTGCGCCTGCACGCGCCCACCCCGGAACAGGCCGCGATCATCGCCGCGCCGGTCGAGCCGGTGCTGGTGGTGGCCGGCGCCGGTTCGGGCAAGACCGAGACGATGGCCGCCCGGGTGGTCTGGCTGGTCGCCAACGGGTACGCCCACCCGGACGAGATCCTCGGGCTGACCTTCACCCGGAAGGCGGCGGGCGAGCTCGCCCACCGCGTCCGGACCCGGCTCGGTCAGCTGGTCCGCCGGCTCGGCCGGGACGACTCGCTGGCCGGCGAGGCGACGATCTCGACCTATCACGCGTACGCCGCCCGGGTGGTCACCGAGCACGGTCTGCGGGCCGGGTACGAGCCGTCCGCCCGGCTGCTCACCGAGGCCGCCCGGTGGCAGATCGTGGACAGCCTGGTCCGGTCGTACACCGGGGAGATGACCGGCCTGAACCGCGCCCCGAGCACGGTGACCGACGACGTGCTGGCGCTGTCCGGCGAGCTGGCCGAGCACCTGGTCACCCCGGACGAGCTGGCCGGCTGGACGGGACGGTTCTTCGCCGAGGTGCAGGACCGGCCGGGCCGGGTCTACTCCGGCGTGACCGAGATGCTCGCCCGCCAGCAGCACCGGTTGACGCTGCTGCCGCTGGTCCGGGCGTACGGCAAGCGCAAGCTCGATCTGGAGGCGATGGACTTCGGTGACCAGATGGAACGGGCGGCCCGGGTGGCCCGCGACCATCCCGAGGTCGGCGCGGTCGAGCGGGGCCGCTTCAAGGTGGTGCTGCTGGACGAGTACCAGGACACCAGCCACGCGCAGGTGGTGCTGCTGAACGCGCTGTTCGGCGGCGGGCACCCGGTGACCGCGGTCGGCGACCCGTGCCAGTCGATCTACGGCTGGCGGGGCGCCTCGGCGGGAACGCTGGACCGGTTCCCGCAGGAGTTCCCCACCCGCGACGGGCGGCCGGCGTGGTCCGAGACGCTGAGCACGAGCTGGCGGAACCGGCCGCAGATCCTCGACGTGGCCAACACGCTGTCCCGCGAGCTGCGGAATGCGGGAGCCCAGGTGGCCGAGCTGAAGCCGGCCCACCGGGTGGCGGCCGACGTGGGTGGGCGGACGGTCGCCTGTGCGTTGCTGGACACATACGCCGACGAGGCCGGCTGGATCGCCGACTCGATGCTGACCGCGTGGCGGCTGGCCGCCGGGATGCGGGACGCGGTGCCGGTCGACATCCCGGTGGAGAAGCGCCCGACCAGCGCGGTCCTGGTCCGGGTGCGCAGCCAGATCGCCGCCGTCGAGGAGGCTCTGCGGGCCCGCGGGCTGCCGGTCGAGGTGGTCGGCCTGGGTGGTTTGCTGGACACCCCGGAGGTCCGGGACGTGGTGTGCACGCTGCGGGTGCTGGCCGATCCGACCGACGGCGCGTCGCTGCTGCGGCTGCTGACCGGGGCCCGGTGGCGGATCGGGCCGCGGGATCTGGTGGCGCTGCACCGGCGGTCCCGGGCGATCGCGGCGGCGCGGGCGGAGGTCACCGGCCACGGGACGGAACCGGCGGTGGTCGGCGACCGGCTCGACGACGCCACGCTGGTCGAGGCGATGGCCGACCTCGGGGTGGCGGCGCAGTACTCGGCCGAGGGGTACGCGCGGCTCCGGGCGTACGGCCGGGAACTGGCTGAGCTGCGGCACCGCCTGGACCAGACCCTGCCCGACCTGATCGCCGACATCGAGCGGACCGTCGGCTTGGACGTCGAGGTCGCGGTGCGCGGCTGGGGCGCGGGCGACGCCGGGCTGGCCCGCGGCCACCTGGACGCGCTCGTTGACACCGCCGCCCGGTACGCCGCGGACAGCGACGGCGGTCCGCTGGCCGGCTTCCTCGCCTTCCTGACCGCGGCCGAGGAGGAGGAACGCGGCCTGGAACCGGGCCAGGTCGAGGTGGTCGAAGGCGCCGTGCAGGTGCTGACCGCGCACGCGGCCAAGGGCCTGGAGTGGGACGTGGTTTCGGTGGCCGGGCTCAGCAAGGGCGTCTGGCCGGGAATGGTCCGGGGGTCGGACAACTATCTCGGCGGCATCGGGGTGCTGCCGTTCCCGCTGCGCGGCGACGCCGACGGGCTGCCCGCGTTCGATCTGGACGACGCGCTCGATCAGAAGGACGTGGCGGCCGCGCTGACCGCGTTCGGCTCGGCCTGGCGGCAGCACGACGAGCGGGAGGAGCGCCGGCTGGCGTACGTGGCGGTGACCCGGCCGCGCCGGCTGCTGCTGTGCTCGGGCTACTGGTGGGGTGACGGGGTCAAGCGGCCGCGGGGGCCGTCGGTGTTCCTGCGGGAGATCCAGGCGGCCTGCGCGGAGGGCGCCGGGGTCGTCGACGTGTGGACGCCCGAGCCGCCGGCCGACGCCACCAACCCGAGTGGCGAGGTGGTGGCCCAGGCCGAGTGGCCGGCCGATCCGCTGGGCCTGCGCCGCCCGGCCATGGCCGCCGCGGCCGACCTGATCCGCCGGATGATCGCCGATCCGTCCGCGGACGCGGCCACCGAGTTCGCCGAGCTGGCCGAGCGTGAGCCGTCGGTGGCGGAACGGGCCGGGCTGGCCGCCGACCTGGTCGGCCTGGGGGACGCCGGCGATCCGGACCTCACGCGTTGGCGGCGGGAGGCGGCGATGTTGCTGGCCGAGCGGGCCGAGCGGGGGCGCCCCGACGGGCCGCTGGCGGTGGCGCTGCCGTCGCACCTGTCGGTGTCCCAGCTGGTGGTGCTGCGCCGGGACCCGCAGGCCCTCGCGCGCTCGCTGCGCCGCCCGCTGCCGTCCCGCCCGGCCCCGTACGCCCGGCGCGGCACCGCCTTCCACGCCTGGCTCGAGCAGCGGTACGGCTCGGCCCGCCTGCTGGACGTGGACGAGCTGCCCGGCGCGGCCGACGACGACGCGGCCGCCGACGAGGAGCTGGCCGAGCTCCAGGCGGCGTTCCTGGCCGGCGACTGGGCCGACCGGACGCCGGTGGAGGTCGAGGTGCCGTTCGCCTCGTCGATCGGCGGCGTGGTGCTGCGCGGCCGGATGGACGCGGTGTTCACCGAGCCCGGTGGCCGCTACGACGTGATCGACTGGAAGACCGGCCGGCGCCCGGACGGCGAGCTCGCCGCGGCCGCGGTGGTCCAGCTGGCGGCCTACCGGATCGCCTGGGCGGCGCTGGCCGGGGTGCCGCTGACCCGCGTCCGGGCCGGTTTCCACTACGTCCGCGGCGGGGTGACCGTACGGCCGCCGTACCTCCCCGACGCGGATGAGCTGGCCGCGCTGATCGAGAATGTGCCGTTAGAGACCGGCGGCGGCCAGTAGGTGCAGCAGGGCCGACGCGTACGCCTCCTCGGCCTCGGTGCCGGCGAAGACGCGGGCCTCGCCCATCAGGTCGGTCTCGACCTCGAACCCGTCCTCGGTGCGCCGCAGCCCGCGGAACGTCCGGCCCAGCAGCTCCCGAAGCTGGTCCTCTCGGGGAAGCCAGATCGTCTCCTCGATATCCACGTCGTCCAGCGCCCATTCGGTGGTGCCGTTGAACCCGATGATCCGGCCCTCGGGCATGTTGTAGACCTCGATGGTCATATGACTGAGTACGAAGACCTCCTCGTCCAGCTCGCGATCGGGGATGGCGAACCGGTCCCCGGCTGCGGGTTTCCAGGTGAGGCCGGCCTCCTTCAGCTGTTGCGCGATGTGTACCTCAAGCACTTCCGGCTCCTTCTTTACGTGCTACGCTCCGTGCGTTGTCAGTTTGGTTTGCCAAGTACTTAGGAGCGCCTGTGGGGAATCTGCCCCAGGCGCTCTTTGTCGTAACCCGGGTGTTTCCGGGACGGGCGATCAGTACGACAGCACGAGACTCGTGAAGTACGGGTCTTAACATTTCGTTCCCGTCCATCATGGCCGAGAACGATCGACCGTCGAGGAGACGAACATGGTTACCGGCGTTGTGAAGTGGTTCAACGCGGACAAGGGCTTCGGGTTCATCACCCCGGACGACGGCGGCGCCGACGTCTTCGCCCACTTCTCCGCGATCCAGATGTCGGGTTACCGCAGCCTGGAGGAGAACCAGCGGGTCGAGTTCGAGGTGACCCAGGGCCAGAAGGGTCCCCAGGCCGCGAACATCCGCGCCGTCTGAGCACGCGCTGACCCGGCGTCGCACTCGGCCGAGTGCGACGCCGGAGTCGTTTCTCACGCCAGCGCCACCTCTGGGGCCGGCGCGGCCCCGCCCAGGTGCAGCGGCAGCCACCACCGGTCGTCCGGACCGCTCGGCTTGTCCGGGTACGCCCGCTGGACCTCGTCCAGCAGCCGGCTGAGCCGCTGCCGGAGGGTCACCTCGGTCTCGGCCGGGGACTGACCCTTGGGCACCTCGATCGGCTCGCCGATCTTCACCAGCACCGGCACGTGCCGCTTGGTCAGCTCCTTGGGCCGGCCCTTGGTCCACAGCCGGTGCGGACCCCACACCGCCATCGGGATGAGCGGTACCTTCGCCGTCCGGGCCAGCCGGGTCGCGCCCGACTTCAGCGCCTTGATGGTGAACGACTCGCTGATCGTGGCCTCCGGGAACACGCCTACCACCTCGCCGTTCTTCAGCGCGGCGGCCGCGGCCCGGAACGAGGCCATCCCGGCGTCCCGGTCCACCGGGATGTGCCGCATGCCACGCATCAGCGGACCGCTCACCTTGTGGTCGAACACCGACTTCTTCGCCATGAACCGGACCAGCCGGTGGGATGGCCGCGCACCCAGCCCGCAGAAGATGAAGTCCAGGTAGCTGGAGTGGTTGCTGGCCAGGACCGCGCCGCCGGTCCGCGGGACGTTCTCGGCCCCGATCACCTCGATGTGCATGTCGAGGACCCGGAACATGGTCCGGGCGAAACCGATGACCGGGGGATACACGAGTTCCATGGAGTAACGGTACCCATCACCGCCCGACTATTCCGGTGCGCGGATGCAACCGGATGGGGCCGGCTCACGTCTTAAGGGTGACAGTTGTTTGCGGCGCCGGGGGAGGCTCCCGTATGAAGATCCGGTACGGCCGTCATGCCGGACGCGAGCTGGGGTTCGTGCTCTCCGTCGCGATCCTGGGATTGTTGCTGGTCACGGCGGTCGCGTTCGCCCCCTGGTACGGTGCCGTGACGGTCGCCGGGCGGGGCTGAGTACTCCGCGGGCAACCCGGGTGGTGTTCACTGGTCGGTGTGTCCGCCACCCCGACCCAGTCGACGCCCGGCCGCCGGCCCGGTGGCGCTTTCGGGTCGGGTACGGTCACCTCGGCCGGTCTCCCGCCGCTGAACCCACCGCCCCCGCCCGCCCCACCGGAACCGCCCGGCGACGGCGGTCCGCGCCGCCGCCGGCAGATGCTGATCTTCGCCGGGGTGGCCGGCGGGATTCTGGCGCTCGGGCTGGCGATCATCCTGCTCGTGGTGCTGACCGCGGACACCAACCCGTTCCGGAGCAAGGCCTCGGCGCCCACCGACGTCCGGCCGCCGCTGGCTCAGGCCTGCCCGGCGCCGACCGTGGCGCCCAGCGACGGTCCGGCCGCACCGCCCGCGGCCGGTCCGGCGACCGGCCCCCGGACCGTGGACCCGGACGCCGGCATCTCCTACAAGGCGTACGGGGCGCCCTGGGAACTGTGGGACACGCAGTGGCGGGCGGGCACGCTCCAGGTGCCGTACCGGGTGGGCCAGCACTTCGTGACCGAGACCTACCCGATGGGCGACTACCAGGCGTCGATCCTGTCGGGCGCGGTTCCGGCCGCCGACAACGACGCCGTGTCGATCGATCTCGAGTGCGTCGGCAAGCAGGTGGCGGCGGACGTCCGGGCCTCGTACTACCCGCAGCCCAACACCATCGACCGGCTCCGGGACGAGCTCACCACGCTGGGTGGCCGCCCCGCGTGGGTGAGCAAGTTCCAGCTGCATTTCAACGAGCCCGGACTGCAGGCCAAGGACGAGCTGTCGGCGGTCGCCGTGATCGACGTGGGTAAGCCCACCGCCGCGGTCCTGTACGTGAGCATCCCCGGCACCGTCAAGCAGTTCGACTACATCGTCGACGAGGTGCTGGCCTCGGTGCGACCCTTGTGATCAACCGTGACCGGTTGCGCGGTTGCTGCTGAAGCTGGTGGCACCGGAGCGTGTCCCGGTCAGTGGCGGCCGGGCCGTTTTCTGCCGAGGCCGGGGTCGTATTTCTGCCGAGGCCGGGGTCGTACGAATCCGGCCGACGTCGGATCGGACAAGAAATTGCTGGTCGGGCCGGCTACTTCGGCGGAATTCATTAAGCCGCCGACGCGCAGCAGTCATGACCGACCAGCCACCGATCATGGCCCGCGCCAAACGCACGGTAATGGTCCACCGGCCGCAGGCAGGGCAATGTGAAGTTTGCGATGGGCCACGCGTCAGTACAAACACCTGCGTCGTGTAACCCATCGGGCAAATTACTGCGGCCGGAGCCAGATGGCAGGAATCCGGAGAGCGGAGACATGCACGCCGGGATCTGCGGAACCGGAGGCTGAAGCTCCCCCGCCACTGACACGAAAGATTTGGGTCGGGGCCCACAAGCCACCGTGAGTTCTAGGAGTCGTTGCAACACTCCAGCTCAGAGGTTGCGATGGACTTTGAGATTCGAGCGGTGGTGACACCGCAGGGACCCAGGAAGCTGCTGCGGGAGCGGGAGGCATACTGCCGGCTCGTGGAGCAAGGTATCGGTAACACCGAGGCGTGCCGGGTCGTCGGGATTAACCGCCGGACGGGTAACAAATGGCGTAACGGTCGTTCCGGGGAACGTGACCGCAGGCCGGTGCCACCGATCTCCGTGGTGCTGCCGGCCCGCGGTCCGTCGCGGTTTCTGACCGAGGACGAGCGGGTCCACATCGCCGACCGGCTCCGGGAGAACGCCGCCGTGCGGGTGATCGCCGCGGAGCTGGGTCGTAGTCCATCCACGATCAGTCGCGAGGTCAGACGTAACCGGCACCCGGGAAACGGTGATTACCGGCCACACGCGGCCGAGGCCCGCGCCGACGCCCGGCGGCCCCGGCCCAAGCCCGGCAAGATCCGGCAGAGCCGGGAACTACGCGACGCCGTCCAGGCGATGCTGGACGAACGGTGGAGCCCGGAACAGATCTGCCACGCTTTACGCCGACGATTCCCCGATCGGCCGGTGATGCACGTGGTCCACGAAACCGTCTACCAAGCGCTCTACGTTCAGGGTCGCGGCCAGCTGCGGCGCGAACTTGCCGGCGCGCTGCGTTCCGGGCGGGCCCGCCGCCGGCCCCGGCGGCAAGCGAACTGCCGTCAGCCCCGCTTCTCCACGTCGATGGTCATGATCAGTGAACGCCCGGCCGAGGCCGCGGACCGGGCCGTCCCCGGGCACCTAAGGAAGGCGACCTGATCATCGGCAAGAACGGGCGATCAGCGATAGGTACCCTGGTCGAACGCGCGACCCGCTACGTGATGTTGTTACACCTGCCGGACAATCACGGCGCCGACGCGGTGCTCGACGCCCTGACCCGCACCGCCCAGACCGTGCCCACCCAGCTGATCAGGTCTCTGACCTGGGACCAGGGCAGCGAGATGGCGCGGCATCGCGAGTTCACCCTCGCCACCGACATCCCCGTTTACTTCTGCGATCCAGCCAGCCCGTGGCAACGCGGTTCCAAAGAGAACACCAACGGCCTCCTGCGTCACCGCTGCCCCCGCAAAACCCTCGACTGGCAAACACCAGCCGAGCGTCTGCAACAACTTCTCACGACCTGATCAACACCCACCCACGTGTTGCAACGACCCCTAGAAACCGCCCACAATCCCGGCCCCGGACGAACCCGACGACAGGTCAAGCATGCACCGCTGGCTCACGGAGCCTTTGTGCCCGATCCATGCTTACAGTCACCGGCAGAACACTTGTATTGACCAGACTCCACGCGATAAGATCGATCTCCATCCATCTTTCCGATTGGAGCCTCATTGTTTTTCCTCAAGCGCTTGGCATCCGGTGGAGCGGCGTTGGTCATTGCCAGCACTCTGACTGTGGTGGGGGTCAGCGCGACTCCGGCGTACGCCAACTGTGGCACCGGGCCGAACGGCGAAACCTCGATCGAAACGTCGAAAAATCTGGGTGGCAACACCAAGCTGACTTTGGATCTCTTCTACAGTTACGTTACTTGTCTGGCTACCGGTAAAATATTTAACGGCAATGCTGCTGGTCTCGGCGAAGCAGCAATCCGACTTTATCGGCGATCAGGCGGCTGCAAAAGCAGCAACTCCAACGGAACCGAAATTGCCTCATGGTCCGGGACGGTCCCGGGTAACGGCGTTGCGTCCGCAACGTCGAGCCCGGTCAACAAGCAAGCTTGTTTCCGTCTATACCTCCTCGAGGGCGGGTACATCTATGACGGAATATCGTTTTATGTTGGTTCTGCCTGACCGAGAACGCGCATTGCTCCCGGCGTCTCGTGGTCAGCTCGGGTCAGACGGCTGGGTCTGGTGAGAGTCAGGCCTGTGGTGATAGGGCGGTGAGGACCCGAAGGGGTCTTCACCGCCTGACCAGCTTTGCGGCTTTCGACTGCCAAGTTGGCTGGCGGCGTCCCGGCGCTGGGCCCGGCCATCATCCTGATCGTGCGTGCCTGGTCATGTCGTGAACCGCGGACACCAACCGGGTTCCGGAGCAACGTGTCGACGCCCGCTGGCGTTCGGCCGCTCGCCGGCCCGGCCGGTCGGCGCCACGGTCGTGCCCAGCGATCCACCGGCCGGCCCGGCGCCGGCCAGCGGCCCGTGGATTGAGACGCTCGCCATCTCCTGAAGGCGTACGGCCGCCGTGGGACGAGAGGCAGGCGCCTGTCAGGCCTCAGTGAGCCCCCACCGCTTGCGCAGTGACGTGTCGGCGGTGTTGAACAGAACGTCGATCACGATGCCGATGATCAGCACCACGATGATGTAGCTGATCACCTGGCTGGCCTCGAAGAGATCGCGAGCCTGCTGCATCCGGACGCCGATGGACAACGCCCCGGGCACGATGACTAGCAGCTCGCCGGCCATCAGGGAGCGCCAGGAAAACGCCCAGCCTTGCTTGAGCCCGGAGATGAACGAGGGTAGTGCGGCCGGCAGGATCAGGTGCTGGTACTTGGCCACACCCTTCATGCCCAGCACCTGGCCGACCCGCAACCACGTCCTCGGCACGTAGTCGATGCCGCTGATCAGGCCGTTCGCGACCGACGGGGCGGCGCCGATGACCACCACGAACAGGATGGCGCTCTCGTTCAGCCGGAACAGCAGGATGGCCAGCGGGAACCACATGATCGACGGCATCGTCTGCAGGCCGGTGATCAGCGAGCCGATGGCCGCCCGCAGCGGCGGGAACCGGGACACCGCCGCCCCGATCGCCGTGCCGATCACGACGGCCAGGAAGAAGCCAGTGATGGCCCGGGTCATGGTCAGCCGGACGCTGCCCCAAAAGCTGGACGTGACGACCAGGTCCTTCAGGTCGCCCAGAACGGTGGCCGGACCGGGCAGCACCCAGTCCGGCTTCCAGCCGGTCCAGACGACGATCTGCCAGATCAGCACCACCAGCGCGATGGCCAGCAGCTTGGGCCAGGTGGCGCGCCAGATCTTGCTGCCCCGCGAGCGGCTGTCGGCCGGGGCGAGCTCCAGCGCGTCCAGGCCGGAGACCTCGTTGCGGCTGGTGTCGGCGGCCTGGGCCGGGATCACGGCGGCCGTCGGATGGGGGGTGCCGGAGAGGCCGGCCCGGGTCGCAGCGTTGTTATCCGGCATGCCGGGCCACCTCCGCGCGGAGCTTGTCGGTGATCTCGCCCGCCTGGGCGGAAACCTCGGGAGAGTCGATGCGGCGGGGGCAGGCGTGCGTGATCGCGAAGTCCTCGATCACCCGGCCCGGTCGGCTGCTGAGTAGGATCACCCGGTCGCCGAGCCGGACCGCCTCCCGCACGTTGTGGGTGACGAACAGGACGGTCAGCTCACGTTCCCGCCAGATCCGTTCGAGTTCGTCGTGCAGGATGTCGCGGGTCATCGCGTCCAGGGCGCCGAACGGCTCGTCCATCAGCAGGATGTCGGCGTCCTGGGCCAGCGCGCGGGCCAGCGCGACCCGCTGCTTCATGCCGCCGGAAAGCTCGTGCGGCCGCTTGCCGCCGAAGTCCTTGAGCCGGACCACCTCGAGCAGCTCCTCGGCCCGCTGCCGCCGCTCGGACTTGCCGACGCCGTTGAGCCGCAACGGCAGCTCGACGTTGCCGGAGACCGACAACCACGGGAACAGCGCCGCCTCCTGGAACATCAGCGAGACACGACGGCCGCCGGTGTCGAGCGAACCGCCGCTGATCGCGTCCAGCCCGGCGACCAGCGACAGCAGCGTGCTCTTGCCGCAGCCGGACGCGCCCAGCAGGCACACGAACTCGCCCCGGCCCACGGTCAGGGACACGCGGTCCAGGGCGAGCAGGGCATTCGCCCCCGAGCCGTACTGCTTGGAAACGCCGTCGAGGCGGACCAGCGGGTCCGCCGTCTGCGTGGGATAGGTCTGGGATTCCAGGAGGCTCATGGTCACTCCGAGGTCGAGGCCCGGGCACGCGGTGCGCGCCCGGGCCGGAGCCGGATCAGGAGGTGGGGGCGGCGTCGCTCACGGCGGGCTGGCCGGCGGCCTTGAGGATCTCGTTCAGCGGGCCGAGGTCGTAGATGCCGGTCAGGTCGACCTTCTTCAGCAGACCGACGTCCTCGGCGTGCTGCGCGCTGGTGTACAACGAGGAGGTGATCGGGTCGTCGGTGAAGGACAGGTTCTTGAAGGCCGCCGCGACCACGTCATCCTTGAGCGGCTTGCCGGTGAGCGCCGCGATCTGGGCGTTCGCCGCCTTCTGGGCGTCGGCCGGGTTGGCCGCGATGTACTTGACCGCGTCGACGTTGCCCTGGACCAGCTTCTTCACCGTGCCCGGGTACTTCTTCAGGAACGCCTGCGACACGATCAGCTGGGTGGTCACGAACTGGCCGTTGGGCCAGAGGTCCTTCTCGTTGACCAGGAGCTTGCCCTTGTCCTCGAGGATCATCCGGCTCAGGTTCGGCTCCGGCACCCAGGCGCCGTCGATCGCGCCCTGGGCGAACGCCTGCAGCGAGGTCGCGTTGTCCTGCGGGAGGATCGACACATCGCCGCCGCCCTGCTGGTCGGCGTTCAGGCCGTTCTGCTTCAGCCAGGAGCGCAGCGCGACGTCCTGGGTGTTGCCCAGCTGCGGGGTGGCGATCTTCTTGCCCTTGAGGTCGGCCGGGGAGGTGATGGTCGGCTTGACCACCAGACCGGCGCCTCCGGACGTACTGCCGGCGATGATCTTGAGGGCTTCGCCGTGGGACTGGGCCCAGCCGTTGATCGCCGGGTTCGGGCCGATGTAGGTGGCGTCGATCGCGCCCGAGGCCAGCGCCTCGAACGCGGCCGGGCCGGCGTTGAAAATCTTGGGCTCGAGCTTGGTGGTGCCCAGCGCGGTCTGGAAGAAGCCCTTGTTCACGCCGACCAGGGCGGGCGCGTGCGTGATGTTGGGGAAGTAACCGAGCCGGATGGTGGCGGCCTCGGCACTCGAACCCGACCCCGAACCGGACTTGGTGGAGCTGTCGTCACCGCCACAGGCGGCGAGGGCGGACGCGGCGGTTATGGCGGTTGCGGCGAGGGCCAGCGCACGGATGGTGCGGGAGCTCATGCGTTCTCCTGGATAAGTGGGGCACCGGGGATGGTGGAGAGTTCGGCCAGTGTCTTGTGGTCGACGACGCCCTCGATGGCCTCCTCGACCGCCACCCACACGTCCCGCAGGCCGATGGCGGCCCCGTGGTACGTGGCGGTGGCGGTGGGGAGCCCGCGCACGGTCGTCAGGGCACCGCCGACCGCGCGGACGATGTCGCCGACGGTGATCTGGTCGGCTGGGCGGGCCAGCGCGTAGCCGCCTTCGACACCGCGATGGCTGTGCAACAGGCCCGCGCGGCGCAGATCCAGCAGGATGCCCTGCAGGAAGCTCAGCGGGATGTCCTGAGCCCCGGCCAGCGCGGCCGCCTTGACGAGCTGCGGACGCTCGGCGGCGACGGCCAGCATGGCCCGGACCGCGTAGTCGGTGCGTGCCGACACGTACACGACGGCGTCCCCCTCCCCGCTCCGGTGGATCAAAATACTGCTTTGCCTATCTGATGCATGGGAATAATGGATGATAGAGGATTACGGCGTCAAGCGCCGGCCCACGGTCCGGGACGGGTACCCTCCTGCCGTGAGCACGCCCCAGACCACCGGCATCCGCGTCGGCCTGCACGAAGTCGCCGATCTGCGCTGGCCCAAGCAGCCCCTGACGGGTGACGGCAAACGGATGGACGTGGCCGTGCCGCTGCCCCGGGTGCCCTGGGCGCGGACCGCGGTCACGGTGCCGCTGGGCGCCTCGTCCGTCGCCGACATCGCGAAGATCACGCGCCTGCGGAAGATCTTCGGGTACGGCGTGGCCCCGATCATCATCGTGCTGTTCGTGGTGGCCGACGTCCTCCTGCTGTACGGCCGGCACAGCACCTTCAACCCGCCCGCGTGGCTGTTCCTGGTCTTCGGCGTGGCCGGCGTGGTGCTGATCCTGACCGGCCTGCTGCCCGACCAGGTCGCCCGCCGAACCGGCACGCCGTACGTGTCCCGCGGTCACCTCCGCCTGCCCCGCGCCCGTACGGACGTCGTCGACCAGCTCGAGAAGCTCAACCCGAACGCGACGATCGTGCGCCAGGGCCGATAACGAATTCGCTTCGGCCGTAGCGCGTCGCCGGACCGGGCACGATGATCGGCTCGCCGATCGGCATGATCGCCGGAGGTTCGGGCCCGCGGTGGCTTAGGCTGCACCCTAGGCATACGACAAGATGTGAGCGCTGCTTGGGTTCGGGAGGCGACGGGTGTCCCTGCTCCTGCCGCTGACTCCGGCGGTCCCGGTCGCGGAGGCGCGGGTCCGCCGGGCGCCGGGCGTACGCGTCCGGCCGGTCGGCGCCGAGGCGATCGCGTACGTGCCGGCCCGGGACCGTTTCTTCGCGCTCGACGCCCGGCACGCCGCCCTGGTCCGCGAGCTGCGCGACCACCGCTGGCACCCGATGGCCGACGCCGACGCCCGGCGCACGCTGGCCGAGATGGGCATCTGCGAGA
This sequence comes from uncultured Actinoplanes sp., assembly GCA_964236515.1. Classification (GTDB taxonomy): domain Bacteria; phylum Actinomycetota; class Actinomycetes; order Mycobacteriales; family Micromonosporaceae; genus Actinoplanes. The sequence goes on along the minus strand of CAXSDA010000008.1, from coordinate 15,569 downwards.
CCGACCCGGCCACGCCGCGGCGGGCGCTGGCCGGCCGCTCGGTCGCCGGGTCACTCGACGCCCTCCCGATCAGCCGCGAACCACTGGTGGTGAACTGCCTGGTCACCGCGTTCTGCCCGCTGCGGTGCCGGTACTGCCACGCCGACGACCTGATGGTGGGGTACCGCGACGGCGAGGACGAGCGGGGCCTGGCCCGGGTGCTGCGGGTGGCCGGGGCGACCCCGGCCATGGTCGGGGTGGTCACCGGCGGCGAGCCGCTGGCCCGCTTCGAACGCACCGAACGACTGGTCGCCCGGCTGGCCGAGACCGGCAAGGCGGTGGTGCTGGACACCTCCGGGGTCGGCGACGTCAGCCGCCTGATCCCGCTGCTGCAGCGGTACGACGGGCACGTCCGGGTGTCGCTGGACAGCGCCGACCCGACCGTCAACGACGACCTCCGGCCGGCCAACCGGGGCTTCACCGCGCCCGGCACCCGGTCGTCGGTGCACGCGGTCGACGCGATCCGGCGGGCCGTACGCGCCGGCCTGCCGTGCAGCGTGCAGACCGTGGTCACCGCCCGGAACGGGCAGTTGCCGGCGCTGCTGGCGCTGCGCGAGCGGCTGGTCGACCTGGGGGTGACCACCTGGGTCCTGCACGTGGTGGTGCCGGTGGGCAAGGCGTCCCGGGCGGGGCTCGTGCCCGGCCCCGGTACCGAGGCGATGCTCGCCGACCTGGTCGCCCGGACCGCCGCCGACGCCGTGCCGATCGACCTGCGGGTGACCGGGACCGGTCGGGCGCCGAACTCGACGTTGCTGATCAGCGCAGCCGGCGAGTTCGCGGTCGAGGATCCGGTGGCCGGCGGCAAACGGACGGTGGCGCTGCCGCGAACCGGGGTCCGGCGGGCGGTACTGCGGCACTTCCGGCGCTACGTCGACCTGCACGGCCACGCCGAGCGTTACCTCAACGGCGCCCTCGATGCGGGCCCGCCGTCGACCGGCGCGGTGCTGCCCCGGGCCTGATCAGTCCGCCTGCCGCACCCAGGCGGTGGCGGCGGCCAGCAACGCCTTCACGGCCGGATCGCCGGCCGGCGACTCGCGTAACGTCAGCGCCGGGGCCGCTCCGCCCGCGGCCTCGGTCAGCCACGCCCCGGCCAGCGCACTGCGGTTGTACACCGCGAACGTGCCGACCACCTCGGCGGCGGCGGCGACCCGGCGGCGCGCGGTGGCCCGGGGCACGGCCGGCCCGGTGAACCAGGACGTGAACTCCTCGACCGAGCCCGCCCCCGACAGGTACGCCGTCAGGTCGGGCCCGAGGGCGGTGAGGCAGAGGTCGACCTGCTCCGCCACCTGCCGCCGGCTGTCCACGCGATCCAGCACCGCTGAGGTCATGGCTATGACGCTAACCCAGGGCGGCCACCGTGACGAGTCCGCTCCGGATGCCTGCTAATCGGGCGTACCCAGGTAAAGGCGGGTCACCCGTTCGGCCAGCAGCTCCAGCACCGGCTTGTCCATCTCGATCGCGGCCACGAACGCCGCCCACGAGTCCAGCGGGAAGTCCTCGGTCTCGGGCACGTCCTCGTGGTTCAGGTAGCCGGGCAGCAGCAGCGCGTTCTGGAACAGCCAGGGCACGTAGCTGCCCTCGGTCTCCCAGCCGTGCAACTCCCGGGTGCGTTGCAGATGCTGGGTCAGCTCCGGCTCCGACGACCAGCTCAGCATGTGCGCGTCGTGCTTCAGGCTCCGGATGTACGGGTTGTAGAGGTGCCCCGGCCCGAACCCGAACACCTGGCGCCACTGCGTCCACAGCAACGCCTCGTCCCGGCCGCCGAGCGTGATCACGTCGGCGGTGGCCCGCTCCAGCAGCATGCTGTTCAGGTACGACCAGAGGGTCAGCGGGGTGAGCAGCCGGTTGGCGTCGGTGCGCAGGATGGACTGGACGATCGGCCACGCGTTGACCTCGAGCGCGTCCCAGTCGGTCAGGTGCGGCACCGCCTTCACCGCGGCCAGCACGCTGTACAACGAAGGGTTCTGGTCGCTGTAGAACACCCGGCGGGCGACCCCCCACGGATCGGTGGGCCGCAGCAGCGACGACTCCGGTGAGGTGGCCGCCTGCTCCTGGCTGCGGTCGACGAACTCCTCCAGGCTGACGAACTGCACCGAGGCGCCGTGCCCGGTGTGCGCGATCCAGCGCCGCAGGTCGGTCCGGAACTGTTCGGCGGTGCCCTTGTCCCGGGAGCCCACGTCGTCCAGCACCAGGCGGACCTCGACGCCGAGGCGGGCCAGGGCGCCGGCCGCGAAGGCCTGCACCATGTGGATGACCGAGGCGCGGGCCCGCAGCCGGACCGGCCACAGCACCCGGGGCGGGTCGGCCGTGCCCTGCTGCTGGTTGACCCAGCCGAACCGGCGCTCGAGCTGCAGCAGCAGGCCCGGGACGTCGGACGGGGGCCGGGAGTCGAGCTGGGAGACGAGTTCCCGTTCCCAGCTGTGGTGCCGCACCCGGTGACCCAGGCCGGTCTCGCGCGGCGGCACGGCCACACCGGCGACGTCGGCCAGCGCCGGCAGGAGGCGTTCGGAGTCGACACCGGGGAAGGTGTCCACCGGTGCGCCGATCCGGCGGCTCAGCTCCTCGGCGGCGCGTACGGCCAGGTCGGGGTCGGGGTTGTGCAGGGCCCACAGCACCCGGATCCGTTGCCGGGCGGCGACCCGGGCGAGCGCGCCGGAGATGGTTCCGGCCCCGTCCCCGCTGCCCAGCACCAGGACGGTGTCGCCCCGGATGAGCTCGGCGGCCGCCGTGCTCAGGGCGCGCGAGTCGGACGCCGGCGCCGACGGATCGTGCAGCAGCCGGCGTCCCCGGACGTGCAGGGTCGGCCGCCAGAAGCCGTGCAGGTGGAACACCCGGACGGCACCGTCGGCGCCGGACGCGATGCCGTACCCGCCGGTGGCATCCAGCGGCAGGCTCACCGCCAGGCCGTTGGCCGAGCGGACGGCGATCTCGATCAGCGGATCGAAGTTGGTGGTCACCACCCGGTGGTCGAACGTCTCCGCGGCCTGCGCCAGTAGATGGCCCGCGGCCTGCAGCCCGCGCGGGAGCTGCCAGGAGAACCGGTCGTTCTCCAGGTACTCGCCGACCCCGCGCTCCAGCCGCTGGCCCAGCCCGCGGGTGGCCAGCGGCGACTGGATCGGGTCGGGGACGGTGTACGCCTTCAGCACCGCCTGCTGGGCGATCACGTCGAACGCGCCCGGCGACACCCAGTCGGTGAACACCCGGCGGTATTCGGAGTAGAGGTCGACCGGCGCGGCTGCGGGGCCGAGGTCGGCGCGGGCCTGGGCGAGGGCCCGTTCCAGGGCGCCCTCGTCGTTGCGGCCGGCCGCGGACTTGTCGGCGATGTCCAGCAGCCCGGGGATGCGGGGGATCGCGGTGGCCGACACCCCGGAGCCGAGCACCAGGGTGATCTGCTCGGACTCCTGGAGGCTGGCGGCCAACCGGCCGAGCAGCATCGCCTCGCCGGCGCTGAGGTCGTCCTCGGCCGTCTCCACGGTGGTCACCGGCCCGCCTGCAGGGACTGCCACAGCTCGCCCGGCCGCTCGGTGAACACCTGCCGGGCCGGGCGGCGGCTGACCCGCAGCGCGCCGCTCTCCACGTACTCCTCCAGCTCACCCGCCCGCCAGCCGAGGTAGCCGACGAACACCCGCATGGTGTCGACCGCCGGGCCGACGTCCTCCGGGGTCGCGGACAGCGCCATCGTGCCCAGCCGGTCGGTCACCGGATTCGGCCCGCGGCCCGGCCGGGCCGGCAGCGGCGTGAAGCGCAGCGGCCGGCGTGCCCCCGGGCGCAGCATGGTGAGCACGATGAATCCGTCCCGCGCCACCGGGCCACCGGCGAACAACATCGCCGGGGTGCCGATCTTGGTTCGCCAGCGACGCGGGAAGTCGGCGGGGATGTCGCCCGCCGGGCGGGTGATGCAGACGCCGACGGCGCCGGTGGCGTTGTGCCGCAACACCAGCAGGGCCCGGCGGCCGAGGTCGTCGTCGACGAACCAGGGTGCGGCGTACAGCACGCTGCCGGCCAGGTCGCGGCGTGGCACCCGGGCGTTGTGAACCAGAGCGATGCCGCCGCCGGAGTCGCGGGTGCGCATCTCCGGGCGTTCGAGGCCGCGCCGGACCAGCGCGTCGCGGACACTGCGCCAGGCGGCCTCCGCGGTCAGCGTCGGCGGGGTCGGCTCGCTCGGCCCCGGCTGGTAGCCGTCCCGGAGGAACTTGAGCAGCTCGCCGGTGAACGCCGTGTGCGGTTCGCCGTGCGGGGACCGGGCCCGCCGGTTGGCCGGAGCCGACACCAGCAGGCAGGTGCCGGCGCTGGCGGCCAGATCGGCGACCACGTCGGTGCCGGTGACGCCGCCCATTTCCGCGCCCGCACGGCCGGAGTAGCAGCAGTCCAGAATGACCACCCGGCGGCGGGCGCGGGTGCCGGCCACCGCGAACTGGACCCAGTCGTAGGCGAGGCCTTCCTCGTGCGGCACCTCCGGATCGCACGCCGGAAGGCCGAGGAACAGCTGCCGGTCGTCGGCCGAACCGACGAGGCCGTGGCCGGCGTAGTAGACCAGCAGCAGACCCTCGCGCTCGGTGGCCGCCGCCGCCTCCCGGATCACCTGGCTCACCTCGGAGGCGCTGCCCGGATCGAGCAGGATCCGGCAGTTGGCCGGCGGGACGCCCCAGTAGTCGTGGTCCTGCAGCAGATCGGCCAGGTCGGTGACGTTGCGCCGGACCGCGGGCAGATCCGGAAGGTGCGTGTACGCGGACACGCCGATGAGCACGACCTGGGACAGCGCCGGATTCGCGAGGTCGGTCATCGGTTACGGCTGCCCGTTCTCCAGCTCGTGCAGCGCGCGGGAGAACGCCTCCGGATCGGTCGACTCGATGCGCGTGGTGCTCCCGTCCGGTGCGGTCCGGGTCACGGTCACCACCGGGCGCGCCGGCTTGCTCTCCCGCCACTGGGTGATCGCCAGCGCCAGCTGACCGGCCGACAGCCCGCCGCCCAGGATCAGCGTGAGCACGTCGATCAGGGTGCCCTGCTCCTCGGGGTCGTCGCCGGCCGCGCGCGCCAGCCGCCCGTCCACCCGGACCGCCGGCTCGTCCCGCAGCCACCGGTACAGCGACTCGGTGTCGTCGGTCGAGTCACAGGCCAGCCGTAGCGCGACGGTCATCCGCTCACCTCGGGGGAGTGTGCCGGGGGTGGTGCCGGGGTCAACGAGGCAGGGTATCGAAGCGTGTACCTGCCGTCATCGATGGATACCGGAAAGTTAGCATCGGGGTTCCAGCCGGCTGACGTACTCCACGGGTGCCACGGCCCACCCGACGCCTGCGGCGCACGCTAGATTCGTACCCGTGGCGCGAAAAATGAAGATCCCCGCGACGAAGTACCCGGTCGAACGGTTCACCCTGGACAACGGACTGCGGGTGGTCCTCACGCCCGACCGCAGTGCCCCCGTGGTGGGCGTGGCTGTGGTGTACGACGTCGGCATCCGCAGCGAGCCGGAGGGCCGGACCGGTTTCGCCCATCTCTTCGAACACCTGATGTTCCAGGGCTCGGAGAACCTCGAGAAGCTCGCCCACTTCCGGCACGTGCAGGGCGCCGGCGGCAGCTTCAACGGGTCCACCCACCTGGACTACACCGACTACTTCGAGGTGCTGCCGTCCGGTGCCCTCGAGCGCGCGCTGTTCCTCGAGGCCGACCGGATGCGCAGCCCCCGCCTGACCGAGGAGAACCTGCGCAACCAGGTCGACGTGGTCAAAGAGGAGATCCGGGTCAACGTCCTCAACCGGCCGTACGGCGGCTTCCCCTGGCTGAAGCTGCCGCCGGTGATGTTCCGGACCTTCCCCAACGCGCACGACGGCTACGGATCGTTCGCCGACCTGGAGAGCGCCACCGTCGCCGACGCGGAGGAGTTCTTCCACCGCTACTACGCCAGCGGCAACGCGGTGCTGGCGGTGGCCGGCGACTTCGACGTGGCCGCGGCCACCGTGATGATCGAGCGCCACTTCGGCGACGTGCCGACCCGACCGAAACCGCAGCTGCCCGACTTCGACGAGCCCGACATCGACGGCGAGCGCCGGGAGACGTACACCGACAAGCTCGCGCCGCTGCCCGCGGTGGCCGGCGGATACCGGGTGCCCGACCCGATCGGCGGCTTCGAGGCCTACCTGCCGTACGTCGTGCTGGCCGAGGTGCTCACCGACGGCGACGCGTCCCGGCTGGTCGAGCGGCTGGTGCAGCGCGACCGGACGGCCACCACGATCGGCGGCTACATCGGCTTCATGGGCGACGAGTACCAGGTCCGCAACCCGACCGCGTTGCTGCTGCAGGCCCACCTGCCCCCGGGTGGCGACGCCGAGAAGGTGCTGCGCACGGTCGACGAGGAACTGGACCGGCTGGCCACCGGCGGACTGACGCCGGGCGAGCTCGCCCGCACCCAGGCCCGAATGGCCACGCACCTGCTGCGCGACACCGACGCCGTGCTCGGGCGGGCGCTGCCGATGGCGGTGCTCGAGGGCCAGCGCGGCCGGCCGGATCTACTGAACGAATTCCCCCGGCTGGTCGGCGAGGTGACCGAGGCACAGATCGTCGCCGCCGCGGCCACGCTGCGCCCGGAACGCCGCGCCGTCGTCGAGGTCATCCCAGGAGCGGGCCGATGAGCACCCACACGTTGCCGGACCTGGTGCCGGACGCCAAGCTGAAGCTGCCCCGGCAGGCCGAGCGCACGCTCGGCACCGGGCTCACCGTGATCGCCGTCCGGCGGCCCGGCGTGCCGCTGGTCGAGGTGCGGTTGCGGGTGCCGTTCGGGCGCGCGCCGCTGCCCCGGGCCACGTTGCTGTCCCAGGCGCTGTTCGCCGGCACCGGCTCGATGTCCAGCATCGACATCGCGGCGCAGCTGCAGACCGTGGGCGGCGGGCTGTCCGCCGGCCTCGACCCGGACCGGTTGCTGGTCACCGGTAACTCGCTGGTCGCGGGCCTGGACCGGATGCTGGAGATCCTGGCCGACATCCTCACCGACCCGGCGTACCCGGCGGAGGAGGTGGCGACCGAACGTGAGCGCCTGGTCGACCACATCCAGGTGGCGCAGAGCCAGCCGGGCCACGTCGCCCGGACGGCGCTGCTCAAGCGGATGTACGGGCGGCATCCGTACGCGATCCAGACCCCCGAGCCGGAGCAGGTCCGGGGCGTACGGCCGGCGCAGTTGCGGGCCCTGCACGCCGACCGGGTCCGGCCCGACGGCGCGGTGCTGGTGCTGGTCGGCGACATCAGCCCGGACAAGGCGATCGACGCCGCGGAGAAGGCGCTCGGCAGCTGGACCGGTCCCGGCCGGGACGGCAACGTGCCGCCCACCCCGCCGCTGGAACCGGGCCCCCTGCTGCTGCTCGACCGGCCCGGCTCGATCCAGTCGTCGCTGCGGATGGCGCTGCCCGCGGTGCCCCGCACGCACCCCGACTACGCCCCGCTGCAGCTGGCCAACCTGGTCTTCGGCGGCTACTTCTCGTCCCGCTGGGTGGAGAACATCCGCGAGGACAAGGGCTACACGTACGGGCCGCACACCTCGATCGAGCACTTCGTGGCCGGGTCGGCGCTGGTCGTCGCGGCCGAGGTGGCCACCGGGGTGACCGGGCCGGCGCTGCTGGAGACGCTCTACGAACTGGGCCGGATCGCCAGCCTCCCGCCCGGCGAGGAGGAGCTCGAGCAGGCCCGGCGGTACGCGCTGGGCACGCTCCGGCTGGGCATGTCCACCCAGGCCGGACTGGCCGGGCTGGCCAGTATGTACGCGAGCTTCGGGTTGCGGCTGGACTACCTCAGCGAGTACTCGGCGGCGCTGTCCGCGGCCACCCGCGAACAGGTGGCGTCGGTGGCGGCGAAGTACCTGGCGCCGTCCGAGGCGGTGACGGTGGTCCTCGGCGACGCGTCGGAGGTGGCCGGCCCGCTGTCGGTGCTGACCACGGTGGAACGCGGCGAGCCGTGACCGAAAGTGAGGACCCGCCGGAACTGGGGGAGGAGCCCGGCGGGCCGCCGGGACTGCCGCCGCTGGCCCGGACCACACTCGACCGGGCGGCCCATCACCGGCGCGACGCCGAGTGGCTGACCGACGCCTGGAAGCGTGGCCGGGTGCTGGTGGTCGACATCGGGCAGCAGGGCCGGGCCCTGGTCCGCGACGTCGACGGCGGCCGCGCCGAGCTGCTGCTGACCGAGCCCGGCGACGCCCCCGACGGCGAGCGGCTGTTCCTCGGGCTGGACGTGGACGGCACCCCGCTGTTCTGTGTGGACGCCGTGCTGCCGCCGGTCGACGGCGCGTACGGGGCGACCCTGCGCGACATCGGCGATCGGCTCGACGACCGGGACGCCGGCATCTTCAGCGCCGCCGCCGCGCTCGGCAACTGGCACGTCTCGCACCTCTACTCGCCCCGCTCGGGCAAGCCGACCACGGTCACCGAGGGCGGCTGGGTCCGAATCGACCCCGACGGCCGGCAGATGTGGCCACGCACCGACCCGGCGATGATCGTGCTGGTCCACGACGGCGTACCCGGCGACGGCGGGCAGGCCCTGCTCGGCCAGAATGCGGCCTGGGTCGGCGCGGACGGCAGTCGCCGCTTCTCCACGCTGGCCGGGTTCGTCGAGCCCGGCGAGTCGGCCGAGGCCACGGTGGCCCGCGAAGTGCTGGAGGAGGTGGGCGTACCGCTGCTGTCCGTGCAGTACGAGGGCAGCCAGGCCTGGCCGTACCCGGGGTCGCTGATGCTGGGCTTCTCGGCCGTGGCCGATCCGGCGCAGCCGGTGGTGGTCGATCCGGAGGAGATCGCCGAGGCGCGCTGGTTCACCCGGACCGAGATCCGCGAGATGCTGGCCGGCGAGTACGTCGACCCGGTGTCCGGCACCAGGACGTTCCTGCCGATGAAGGCGTCCATCGCCCTGTTCCTGATCGAGCGCTGGCTCGGTGAATTCCCCCGATAAGGGCAAGCGTGCCGTTCGGGTCGGTACAGTCCGGTTGTGGGGCAGAACGGGCAAATAGGTGAGCATGTCCTCCGGGCGCTGAAGGACGAGCGGCCGGCCGTGGCGCTGGCGGCGCTGCATCCGGCACCGCGGACCGTCCAGTTGCTGGGGGAACTGTTCACGGTCGCGCTGCGGCGTTGTTTCGCCGGACACGACACGCGGGAGGTCACCGCGTACGTCCGGGACCTGCTGACCTGGCTGGAGCGACCGGACGGCGGACGGCAGGCGCGCGAGATCGAGGCGCTGATCCGGGCCGCGCTGGGCGAGCCGGCGCTGGCCGTGAGCATTCCACCGGTGCGGCGGCACGAGATCGTGTGCGCGGTCATCGGCGATCTGGCCCGGCCCCCGGGCGCGGACGCGGAGGCGCTGGGCGAGCTGGTGACGCTGGCCGAGACCCGGGCCGGGCAGCTCGCATGACGCCGGACGAGTACCTGCGGGCCGGCCAGGTGGACCGCGACCTGCCGCTCGACCCGGATTCGGTGGCGGTGTTCGCCGGGGCGTTCATCGGCGTGGTGCGGCGGCGGTTCCGGACCGGATGCGCGGTCGCCGAGATCAGCCGGTCGGTGGCCGCGGCCGGGGCGCAGCTGCCGCTGCCGGCGCTGGACACCGAGATGCTCGTCCGGGCGGCGCTGGGCGAGGCGGTGCCGGTGGCCGACATGCCCGACGACACGGTCGTGGCCACGTACGTGCTGATGTTCGCGGCCCTGGCCGACGAACTGGCCCTGACCGATTTCGAGGCCGCTGCTCTGTTGCCGGGCGTGTCGCTCGCCGGGTAGCGTCCGGTCGTCATGGATACGGCAGGCCTGCCCGAGGTGGCCGACGGCGGTCAGCATCGGCGGGCGCCGCGGGTCACCGGTCAACGCGCCGGCCTGGCCGTTCTCCTGGTCGGGGTGGCCGCGGCCACGGTCGCGGTGCCGCCCCTGATCGCCCCGCACCGCCGTTCCCCATCGTCGTCGGTGCCGTCGGTGCCGTCGGTGCCGTCGGTGCCGCCCGCCGCCGCTCCGGCGCGGGTCGTCCCCTCGGGATCTCCGAGTCCACTGGTGAAATCCCCGTGCGCCCCCGCGTCCGGCACTCTCACCGCTCAGCCGTCGTGCCGGATCTACGCCGGCGGCCTGGGCAACGGCTGGACCGCGACCGGCGACGGGCTCAAGGTGCTGCCGGGCGAAACCGTGCCCGGCACCGGAGAGACGGCCATGCGGGTCGAACGCTCGCGGCCGCCCGTCCCGGCCACCGTCCTGACCATTGCCGCCCGTACGGCCGTGGGGCTCGGCCCGGGGGCGACGCTGACCTTCCGCGTGTGGGGCGGGCGCGAATTCGGGACGGTCGCCCTCGTCTCGGCCGGTGCGGCGCCGGTCCGGATCAGCGCTCCGGCCGACCGGTGGACCAGCTACACGATCCCGCTCGGCCGCGGCCGGCTGCAGCGGATCACCCTGGCCGTCGAGGCCGACCAGGTGCCCAACGTCAACCGGTTCTTCCTCGATGACATCGCGATCAGCTGACCCGGGCGTCGACCGTACGGTGGCCGCCGCCGCTCTGTGCCGCGCCGTCCTGCTCGGCCGGGCCGTCGTGACCCTGACCGCGGCCGGGGCCGGGCTGCTGATCGTGCCCCATCCGCTGCGCATCGTCCTGGTCATGGCGGTCGTGGTGGGGTCGGCGGCGCTGCAGGTGGTCGTCCTGACCCGGTGGCCGGCGGTTGTCCGGCACGTGTTGCCGGTCCTTGCCGCCGACTCGGTCCTGCTCGCCGGGGTGTACGTGCTGAACGCCGGCAGCGCCGCCTTCTACCTGTTCGCCGCGGGCGCGGCGGCGCTGGCCGGCGTCCTCGCGGGGTACCGGGCCTGGCCGTTGTGGGCGGTGCAGGCGGTCGTCGGGTTCCTGGCCGCGGCCCAGGTGCTGCGGGCCGGCGGGGTGACCCCGTCGGTGGCCGCGTTCGTCGTCGCCTTCCCGATGGCCACCGTGGTCACCGGGCTGGTCGCGGCGGCCGTCACCGCGGCCACCGTCCGGCACGTCGACCTGCTGGTCGAGGTGATCGCGGCGGCGCAACGGGCGGCGGCCGCCTCGGAACGCGCCCGGCTCGCCCGGGAACTGCACGACTCGGTGGCCAAGACGCTGCGCGGCGTCTCGTTCGCCGCGGTGGCCCTGCCGGCCTCGCTCCGCGGCCGGCCGGCGCTGGCCGAGCAACTCGCCGGGGTCGTCGCCCGGGGTGCGGACGCCGCCGCCCGTGAGGCCCGGGACCTCATCTCCGGCCTGCGCGCCGACGACCCGGCCGAGCCGTTCGCGGCGGCGGTCGAGCGGGTCGTCGGCGAGTGGTCGCGGGCCACCGGCACGCCGGTGCGGGTCCGGGCCGATCCGGTGGAGCCGCCGCCGGGGGTCCGTTACGAGCTGAGCCGCATCCTCGCCGAGGCGCTGCAGAACGTGGCCCGGCACGCCGGCGCGACCCGGGTCGACGTCGGGCTGCGCGGTGATCGCGCCGGTGGCCTGCGCCTGGTGGTCCGCGACGACGGTGCCGGCTTCGGCGTGCCGGCCGACCTGACCGTCCTGCGCGCGGACGGCCACTTCGGACTGCTCGGCATGGCCGAACGCGCCCGGGCGGCCGGGGCCGAGTTCACGGTCCGGTCGGCGCCCGGCGACGGGACGCTGATCGAGGTCCTGCTCCCGTTCCGGCGCCCGGCCTCGCGCCCGGCCCCGCACCCGGCCCCGCACCCGGCCCCTCGCCCGGCCCTGGGACCGGGCCGGTCATGATCGATCTGGTCGTGGCCGACGACAACCCGGTGGTCCGGGCGGCCGTGCACGCGTTCCTGGCCGGGCACGAGGACGAGGTCCGGGTGGTGGCCGAGGCGGCGGACGGGCAGGAGGCCCTGAACGCGGTCCGGCGGTACCGGCCGCACGTGACGTTGCTCGACTACCGGATGCCGGTCGCGGACGGCCTGGCCGTGATCGCGGCTCTGGCCGAACACTCCCGGGTGCTCGTGCTGACCAGCGACGACGGCCCGGACGTGGTGACCGGGATGCTGCGCGGCGGGGCGCGCGGCTATCTGGTCTGGGGTCAGTTCGACCCGCCCGACCTGCTGCGGGCGATCCGGTCGGTGGCCGCGGGAAGTTCGTGGTTGTCGCCTGCCGCGGCGGCGGTGGCGGCGTCGGCGTTCCGTGCTTCGCGGGCGCGCGAGGCCGACGCCCGCGCGGCGCAGGCGTCGCAGGCGGCTGTCCGCGACCGGTACGGGCTGTCCCGGCGCGAGGAGGAGGTGCTGGACCTGCTCAGCGCGGGCCTGTCCAACGCCGCCATCGCGCGGCGGCTGGGCCGCAGCGAGAAGACGGTCAAGAACCACCTGAACCACGTCTTCGCCAAACTCGGCGTCCGCAACCGGACGGAGGCCGTGGTCCGCTGGACCGGTCGCGGTTGATGCCCGACCCGTCCGGCCCGGCGGCGGGGTGCGGCGTCTTGGGCCGCCTGGCCGGGCCGCGGGGGCGGGGCCCGCCGTCTGCGGTTGGGGGCGGGTCGTCCGTACCGGGAAATGGGTCTTGATCATGGTGAGTTCTGGGTCTTTGGGCCCACTGGCGGGTGCCTGAGCGTCGCTAGCGTGCGGAGGTTCGGTGATCTCGCTGGGAGGACGGCTATGACGGGCAAATCGGTCGGGCGGCGGCCTTTGCTGCTGGCGGTACTGGCGGCGATGGTGGTGACCGGGGCGGCGCTGCCGGTGCTGCGATCGGCGAGCGGAGGCGCGGCGGAGGCCTCGACGACTCCGGTTCCGTTCGCGCAGTACCAGGAGATGCACGCCAACTGCAAGGTCACCCGGCAGGCCCCGGACGATCCGCTGGTGTTCCCGGGGATGCCGGGCGCGTCGCACCTGCACACGTTCATCGGCAACACGCAGCCGACGGCGTTCTCGACACCGGAGTCACTGAGCACGACCGGCGCGAGTTCGTGCGAGGACAAGAAGGATACGGCGTCGTACTGGTTCCCGACGCTGCTGCAGAACGGCAGGCCGGTACCGAACACGACGGTGACCTTCTACTACAAGTCCGGCGTGAAGGACTACCGGACCGTGCGGCCGTTCCCGGCCGGGTTCCGGCTGCTGGTGGGGGACATGAGGACGCCGGACGCGGCGGGCTTCGGCGGGTACTGGGACTGCGGCAACCCCGGCGGTACGACCAAGGAGATCCCGGCGTCCTGCCCGACGGGCAACGTGCTGATCGTCCGCTACATGGCGCCGAGCTGCTGGGACGGCGTCCATCTGGACGCGCCGGACCACAAGTCGCACATGGCGTACCCGGTCGGCGGCGTCTGCCCGGCGGCGCATCCGGTGGCCGTGCCGATGCTGCAGTCGAAGGTCGCGTACAAGCTGACCGGCGGGAACACCACGGGTCTCACCTACTCGTCCGGGCCCAGCTTCTCGTTCCACTACGACTTCATGAACGGGTGGAACCAGGCCCGGCTCGAGTATCTGGTGAAGTACTGCATCAACGGCGGACGGCAGTGCAACGGGTTCGGGATCGACCCGCACAAGCCTTAGGCCGAGAGGGCGGTCAGGTGTTCCTTGACCTGGACGATCGACGGGTTGGTCATCACCGAGCCGTCGTCGAACTTCACCGTCGGGACGGTCTGGTTGCCGCCGTTGACGCTCATCACGTAGTCGGCAGCGGCCGGGTCCTTCTCGATGTCCACCACGTCGTACGTGATGCCCTCGCGGTCGAGCTGGGACTTCAGCCGGTGGCAGTAGCCACACCAGGACGTCGAGTACATGGTCAGCATCAACAAGTTCCCCTCTGGAAGTCACACGCCGAGGCGCCTGTACTCCGAAACGTCGTACCCGGGTGCCATGATTCCCGATTGTGACGTCCGAGAAGGTCCTCGCGGGCCTCGACCCCGAACAGCGCAAGGCGGTGACCGCGCCCGCCGGGCCGGTCTGCATCCTGGCCGGCGCGGGCACGGGCAAGACGCGGGCGATCACCCACCGGATCGCCTATCGGACGACGACCGGGGAGATCAGCCCGCGGCACGTGCTGGCGGTCACGTTCACCGCGCGGGCGGCGGCCGAGATGCGGGCCCGGCTGTCCGCGCTCGGCGCCACCGGGGTCCAGGCCCGCACGTTCCACGCGGCCGCCCTGCGCCAGGTGCGGTACTTCGCCCCGCGGCTGCTGGAGGGCCGGGTGATGCCGGAGCTGCTGGAGAGCAAGGGCCGCCTGGTCGGCCTGGCCGCGGCCCGGGCGGGCGTGCGGGCCGACCGGACGGTCGCGCGGGACCTGGCGAGCGAGATCGAGTGGGCCAAGTCGTCGCTGGTCGAGCCGGGGGAGTACGTGGTGGCCGCGGCCAAGGCGTTGCGCGACCCGCCGTACGACGCGGCCAAGGTGGGCGAGGTCTTCGCGGCGTACGAGGAGATCAAGCGCCGCCAGGGCGTGATCGACTTCGAGGACATGTTGCGGGCCGCCGTGTGGGGCATCGAGGAGCACCCGGACGTGGCCGAGCAGATCCGCGCGCAGTACCGGCACTTCGTGGTGGACGAGTATCAGGACGTCAACCCGTTGCAGCAGCGGCTGCTGGAAGCATGGCTGGGCGGGCGGGACGATCTGACCGTCGTCGGTGACGCCAGCCAGACCATCTACTCGTTCACCGGAGCGACCTCGTCGTACCTGATCGACTTCCCGCGGCAGCGGCGGACCGCCGTGGTGGTCCGGCTGGTCCGCGACTACCGCTCCACGCCGCAGGTGGTCGGGCTGGCCAACGCGGTGATCCGGCAGGCCCGGGGCAACGAGGCGAAACTGCGGCTGGAACTGGTCGGCCAGCGGCCGCCGGGGGCCGAGCCGGAGTTGAAGATCTTCCCGGACGAGTCGGCGGAGGCGTCGGCGGTCGCCCGGCGCTGCGCCGAGCTGGTCGGCTCGGGCACCCCGGCGAGTGAGATCGCGGTGCTGTTCCGGACCAACGCGCAGTCCGAGACGTACGAGGAGGCGCTGGCCGCGGCATCGGTGCCGTACGTGGTGCGCGGAGCCGAGCGGTTCTTCGAACGGACCGAGGTGCGTCAGGCGATGATCGCCATGCGCGCCGCGGTGCGGTCCATCCCGGGCGAGACGCCGCTGGTCGCGGCCGTGGTCGAGGCGTTGTCGGCCACCGGCTGGGCCCGCGACCGCCCGCCGCCGGGGGGCGCCCAGCGGGAGCAGTGGGAGGCGCTGGCGGCATTGGTCACGCTGGCCGAGGAGTACGCCGCCGCCCCGGCCCTGCTGCCGATCGGCCAGGCCGGCGCGGTGCAGCGCGACCTCACCCTGGCCGGCTTCTGCGCCGAGCTGTCCCGCCGGGCCGAGGTCCAGCACGCGCCGACCATGGCCGGGGTGACGCTGGCCTCGCTTCACTCGGCCAAGGGGCTGGAGTGGGACGCGGTGTTCCTGGTGGGACTGGCCGACGGGACGTTGCCGACGTCGTACGCGAAGACGCCGGAGCAGTTGGAGGAGGAACGCCGGCTGCTGTACGTCGGGGTGACCCGGGCCCGGCAGTGGCTGTGGTTGTCGTACGGGCAGACGCGCAGCACCGGGCGGCCGCGGCGGCCGAGCCGATTCCTGCCGCAGCTCGACCGGTCCCG
>CAXSDA010000007.1:0-208987 GCA_964236515.1 uncultured Actinoplanes sp. | reverse complement strand
ACGCCAACGCCAACGCCAACGCCAACGCCAACGCCAACGCCAACGCCAACGCCAAGGGACGCGGGGCGGTGAGGTCAGCCGCGCTCGATCTGGTGGCCGATGATCTGCGGGCCCATCAGGACCGCCTCGCCCGAGCCGTCGCGGCGGCCGTCCGGGTCGGGGAGGTCGATGGGGTCACCCGTGGCGCTCGCGCCGACCGGGCGGGGGCCGACCCAGGCCACCGTCAGCCGCGTCTCGCCTTTGAGGAAGCGCTGCGCCCGCACGCCGCCGGTCGCCCGGCCCTTCGCCGGGTACAGCGCGAACGGCGTCACCTTCACCTGCGTCCCGGTGGAGGTCACCACCATCGGCTCGCCGTGGGTGGCGTCGGTCGTGTTGATCACGTTGAACGACTGGACCTCGGCCCCGGCGCCCAGACTGACGCCGGCCATGCCGCCGCCCTTCAGGCCCTGCGGCCGCACCAGTTTCGCCCCGAACCGCAGCAGCGACGCGTCAGAGGTGACGAAGACCAAGGCCTCGGCGCCGGACGACAGCCACGTCGCCTGCAGCACCTCGTCGTCGTCCTTGAGCGTGATCACCTCGAACTCGTCCGACCGGACCGGCCACTCCGGTGAGCACACCTTGATCACGCCCTGCCGGGTGCCCATCGCGACACCCACGCCGGAACTGCCGAGCGGGGCCAGGCCGACGACCCGCTCCCCCTTCTCCAGCGGCACGAGTTCGGACGCCGACATGCCGCCGCGCACCGACACCGTGCCGGTCTGCTCCGGCAGCACCGGCAGCGGCAGCACGTCGATTTTGAAGGCGCGGCCCCGGCTGGTGATCAGCAGGACCTTGCCGCGGGCGGTGGAGTGCACCACGGTGCGGACGGCGTCGTGCTTGACGCGGCCGCTGCGTTTTCGGGCCTCGGTCGCCTCCTCGCTCTCGGCCGCGGTGCGGGCGATCAGGCCGGTGGCCGACAGGATCACTTGGCACGGGTCGTCGGCGACCTCGAGCGGGCCGGCCGGCGCAGACGCGGCCAGCACCTCCTTTAGGTCGCCGTCGATCAGCGTGGTGCGGCGGGGCTCGGCGTGCGCGGAGGCGACCGCGGCCAGCTCGTCCGACACCAGCTGCTTCAGGACGTCCTCGTTGTCGAGAATGCGCGACAGCTCGGCGATCTCGGTGCGCAGCCGTTCCTGCTCGGTCTCGAGCTCGATCCGGTCGAACCGGGTCAGCCGCCGCAGCGGGGTGTCCAGGATGTACGTCGCCTGGATGTCGGACAGCCCGAACTCGCTCATCAACGACGCCTTGGCCGCCGCCGCGTCGTCGCTGGCCCGGATGATCGCGACCACCCGGTCGATGTCGATCAGCGCGATCAGCAGGCCGTCGACCAGGTGCAGCCGGTCCTCCCGCTTGGTCCGCCGGTGCAGCGTGCGCCGGGTGACCACCTCGTACCGGTGGGCCAGGAACACCTCGAGCAGCGCCTTGAGCCCCAGCGTCTGCGGCTGGCCGTCCACCAGCACCAGGTTGTTGATGCCGAACGAGCTCTCCATCGGGGTGAGCCGGTAAAGGTCGGCCAGCAGCGCCTGCGGGTTGACGCCGACCTTGCACTCGACCACCAGGCGGGTGCCGTGCTCGCGGTCGGTGAGGTCCTTGACGTCGGCGATGCCCTGCAGCCGGGCCGCCTGCCGCTGGCCCTTCTTCGGGCCGGAGACGATCAGCTTGCCCTTCACCTCGTCGGTGATCGCCTCGATGATCTTCTCGGTGCCCACGCCGTACGGCAGTTCGACCACCGTGATGGCCTGACGCCCGCGGCCGCCTTCCAACGGCCCGGTGGTGGCCCGCGCCCTCATTCGGACCACGCCCCGTCCGGTCTCGTACGCCCGGCGGACCTCGTCCAGCCCCAGCAGCTGCCCACCGGTGGGCAGGTCGGGCCCGGGCACGAACCGCATCAGCACGTCGAGATCGGCCTCGGGCGACGTGATCAGGTGCCGCGCGGCGGCCACGACCTCGCCGAGGTTGTGCGGGATCATGTTCGTGGCCATTCCGACCGCGATCCCGGATGTGCCGTTGACCAGCAGGTTGGGGAACGCCGCGGGCAGCACCTTGGGCTCGAGCAGCGAGCCGTCGTAGTTGGGCTTGAAGTCGACCGTGCCCTCGCCGAGCTCCCCGACCAGCAGCATCGCCTCGTTCGACAGCCGCGACTCGGTGTAACGCTCCGCGGCCGGTCCGTCGTCCGGCGACCCGAAGTTGCCGTGCCCGTCGATCAGCGGGGCGTTCAGCGAGAAGTCCTGGGCCAGGCGGACCAGGGCGTCGTAGATCGCCACGTTGCCGTGCGGATGGAAGCGGCCCATCACGTCACCGGTGATGCGCGCCGACTTCACGTACGGCCGGTCGGGCCGGTGGCCCTGGTCGTACATGGAGAACAGGATGCGCCGGTGCACCGGCTTGAGCCCGTCGCGCGCGTCCGGCAGCGCCCGGGAATGGATGACCGAGTACGCGTACTCCAGGTAGGAGTCCTCGACCTCGGTGCTCAGCGGGTTGTCGAAGACGCGCGCCCCGGCCTGGTCGAACGCGGACGGGTCGACGCGCGTGTTCTCGTTCTTGCGGCGTGCCATCGTCAGTGCTTCCTCACGCGTCGATCGTTTCCTCGTCGATCCGCCCGGACGACTCGATGAGCCAGTTCTTGCGGGGCTCGACCCGTTCGCCCATCAGCAGCTCGAGCGTGTTCTCGGCCTGCTCCACGTCGTTCAGCGTGATCCGCCGGACGGCCCGGGTGGCCGGGTTCATGGTGGTGTCCCACAGCTCGTCGGCGTCCATCTCACCCAGGCCCTTGAACCGGGGCACCGGCTTGATCACCGTCTTGCCGGCCTTCTCCAGGCGGTTGACGAGCGACTCCATCTCCTGCTGGGTATAGGTGAAACGAGTCTCGGGATTGCGGCCGCGGGTGGCCACCTTGTGCAGCGGCGGCATCGCGGCGAACAGCCGGCCGTCCTCGATCACCGGCCGCATGTACTTGGCGAACAGGGTGATCAGCAGCGTCCGGATGTGCGAGCCGTCCACGTCGGCGTCCGCCATGATCATGACCCGGCCGTAGCGCATGGCCGACATGTCGAAGGTGCGGCCGGACCCGGCGCCCAGCACCTGGACGATGGCCGAGCACTCGACGTTGTCCAGCACCTGCTGCAGGGTGGCTTTCTGTACGTTGAGGATCTTGCCCCGGATCGGCAGCAGCGCCTGGTATTCCGAGGACCGGGCCATCCGCGCGGTGCCGAGGGCGCTGTCGCCCTCGACGATGTAGAGCTCGCTGCGGCTGATCCCGGTGGCCCGGCAGTCGACCAGCTTGGGCGGCATGGAGGCGCCCTCGAGGGCGGTCTTGCGGCGGGCCGCGTCCTTCTGCTGTTTCTGGGTCAGCCGGACACGCGCGGCGTCGACGATCTTCTGCAGCACCGTGCGGGCCTCGGCCTTGGTGCGCCGGCCGTCCACCCACTCCTTCACGAACGCCTCGACCAGGGCCTGCAGCACCCGCGTGATGCCGGCCGTGGACAGCTCGTCCTTGGTTTGCGAGGTGAACTGCGGCTCGGGCAGGCGCACGTGGATGACCGCGGTCATGCCCTCCAGCAGGTCGTCCAGGACGGGCGCGTCCTCCCTGGGCTTGAGCAGCCCGCGGGCGTTGCGGATGGCCTCGGTGAGCGAGCGGACCAGTGCGCGCTCGAACCCCTTGCGGTGGGTGCCGCCGTGGACGTTGCGGATCGTGTTGGTGAAGGACTCGACCGTACGGTCGTAGCCGGTCCCCCAGCGGAAGGCGATCTCGACCTCGGCCCGCCGCTCGACGTTGGACTGCATCACGCCGTTGGCGTCGGCGGCGTTCTCCTTGTATGTACCCTCGCCGGTGACCAGCAAGATCCCGGAGACCGGGCGGTCGGCCGCCGGGGTCAGGAACTCGACCATGTCGGTCAGCCCGTGCGGGTAGTGGAACGACTCGGTGACCGGTTCCTCCGCGTTCTCGTCGCGGAGCGTGTACATCACGCCGGGCACCAGGAACGCGGTGTTGCGCAGCTTGGCCCGGACCGCGTCGGCGTCGAGCCGGGCGCCGGTCTCGAAGTACCGCGCGTCGTACCAGTAGCGGATGCTGGTGCCGGTCGGCTCGCCGCGCTTCATCCGGCGGACCACGCGCAGGCCGGACCCGGGGCTGAACGCCGCGTCGGGGCCGGGACCGGCGAACGCGCCGGGCACGCCGCGCTGGAACGAGATCTCGTGCACCTTGCCGTCGCGTTTGACGGTGACGTCGAACCGCAGCGACAGCGCGTTGACCGCGGAGGCGCCGACGCCGTGCAGGCCGCCGGAGGTCTTGTAGCCGGAGCCGCCGAACTTGCCGCCGGCATGTAGCCGGGTGAGCACCAGCTCGACGCCGTTGAGCTGGGACTTGGTGTTGATCGCGGTCGGGATGCCGCGGCCGTCGTCGTCGACCTGGACCGAACCGTCGGCGCGCAGCATCACCGCGACCCGGGTCGCGTGCCCGCCCACACCCTCGTCGGTGGAGTTGTCGAGGATCTCGTTGACCAGGTGGTTGATGCCACGGCTGTCGGTCGACCCGATGTACATGCCGGGGCGCTTGCGGACAGCGTCGAGCCCTTCGAGATGTGTGAGGTCGTCGGCGCCGTACATGACCTCCGGCTGCGCTGTCACGGTGTCGACTTCTCCCCGACTCGACGTGAATGGGACGCGGCGAGCGTACCGGGGAGGTGAGACAAGTTTTTGGAGCCGAGCCGGTGCCGATCCTCCGAACGGCGGATCGGACCGGACAAAAGCCGTGGTCAGGCCGCGCAGAGGACGGCGCTGGAAACAGTTTGCGGATGTAGCGCACGCCACAGATCGACCGGGACCGCCTTGCCCGGCACCGCCACCGGCGGCAGTTCCTGATAGGCGATCAGCTCGTCGGTGACCCGGCGGGTGGTGGCGTCGACCACCACGGTGCCGTGCGGGGCGTACGCCTGCAGTCGGGCGGCCGTGCTGACCACACTCCCGCTGACCATGGCGAACCCGCCGTCCCGCAGGGCCGGCGTGTCGATGATCACGTCGCCGGTCGCCAGGCCGACGCGGGTACGGACGGGGAACCGGCCCGCCAGCCGGCGCCCCCGAAGCGCGGCCTGCACTTCCATCCCCGCCCGTACCCCCGCCGCGGCGGCGGTGCCCGGCCCGTCCCCCTCGTTCGCGCCGAACACCGCCATGACCGCGTCCCCGATGTACTTCTCCACCGTTCCCCCATGGGAACAGACCACCCCGGCCACCTGCGTGAAGTAGTCCAGTTGCAGCTCACGCACGTCGGCGCAGTCCATGTCGTCGGTCATCGCGGTGAACCCGACGATGTCGGCGAACAGGACGGTCACGGTCTGCCTTCGGCAAGTCGTTGCGGCGATCATGTGTGCTCCCCCGTGGTGCTGCGGTGGTGATCCACA
Source organism: uncultured Actinoplanes sp. (assembly GCA_964236515.1). GTDB lineage: Bacteria > Actinomycetota > Actinomycetes > Mycobacteriales > Micromonosporaceae > Actinoplanes. Next base: position 203,552 of record CAXSDA010000007.1, on the reverse strand, counting down.
ATCTGCCAGCCGGGCCTGGCGCCGGGATCCGCAGAACGACGTATCTCTGACACTTAGCCGGTCATCGATGCTGTGACGCAGATCCGCCCGAACCGACGAGAACGGGGCCGGTCGATTCGGTTTAGGCTGCCGGACATGGCCAGCGACCAGGACGACGCGCCGCTCGTGGGGCGGGACGTCACGCTGTCCGAGATCCGGTCCGCCCTGCTGGACGTCGGTCCCAGCGGCACCGCGGCGGTGTTCCTGACCGGCGAGAGCGGGGTCGGCAAGAGCCGTCTGCTGCGCGAGACCGCGGCCGCCATGGCCGGGGGCGAGGTGGCCGTCCTGTTCGGCGCCTGCCTCGACATCGGCGACGCGTCGCCACTACACCCGGTGTTGCAGGCGCTGCGCCGGCACAACGCCGCGGCGGGCGCGTCCGATGGGGAGAGCGACGCCGGCGCACTGCTCGACCGGGTGGCCCGCGAGCTGCGCGCGGTGGCCGGCGACCGGCGGCTGCTGCTGGTCCTGGACGATCTGCAGTGGGCCGACCGCAGCACCCGCCAGCTGCTGCTCTATCTGCTGGCCGGGCTGGGCGACGTGCCGCTGTCGGTGCTGGCCGCGGTCCGGGCGGAGTCGCTGCACGGCACCCATCCGCTGCGCCGGGTGCTGGCCGAGCTGCGGCGGCTGCGCTCGGTGAAGGTGCTCGACCTCGAGCCGCTGGACCGGGCCGGCATCCACGCCCTGGTCAGCACCATCGCCGGGCGGGAACTCGAGACCGAGGACGCCGACCGGGTGTTCAAGCGCAGTGGCGGCAACGCCTTCGTCGCCGAGGAACTGGCCCGTGACCTGCGCGACGGCCGGGTCGAATTGTCCGACACGCTGCGCGAGATCTTCCTGTCCCGGGTGGACGAACTGCCGCCCCCGGCGCAGGCGGTGGTGCGGGCCATGGCGGTGGCCGAGACGGTCGGGCACGACACGCTGAGCCGGGTGCTCGGGCTGGACACCGACACCCTGATCGAGGCCGTACGCGCGGCGATGGCGGCCCGTTTCCTGGTCCGCGACGGCGACATGTACCGCCTGCGGCACAGCCTGGTCGCCGAGGTGCTGGAACTGCAGGTGCTCCCGGCCGAGCGGACGGCACTGCACCGCCGGTACGCCGAGGCGCTGACCGGCGGCGGCGACCACGCCCGGCTGGCGTACCACTGGCAGAAGGCGGGTGAGCCGGTCCGCGCCCTGCCGTCGGTGGTCGCTGCGGCCCGGGCGGCGGAACGGCTGTACGGCTTCACCGAGGCCCACCGGCACTGGTCGTTGGCGCTGGACCTGGCCGCCGACGGCGACCCGGACCGCACCGAGCTGCTGGCCCACGCGGCCGAGTCGGCCCACCAGTGCGGCGAGCACGCCCGGGCGCTGGCCCGGCTGGAGGACCTGGCCGCCCGGCCGGACGCCCCGGGGGCCTGCGAGATCCACCTGCGCCGGGCCCGGTACCTGGCCGCGGCCGGCCGGTCGGCGACCGCCGAGACCGAGTACGAGCAGGCCCTGGCGCTGACCGACTGCACCCCGCGGGAGAAGGCGACCGCCGCCGCCTACCTGGCCGAGCTGCTGCTGCACCTGGGCCGGTACGCCGACGCGGGCCGACGCGCGCAGGACGCCCTGGAGCTGGCCGACCAGGTCGACGGGTCGACCGCCGACCTGGTCCGGGCAAGCGCCGCCCTGGGCTTCAGCTCCGCCTTCCGCGAGGACCCGGACGCCGGCCTGGCGGTGATCCGGCAGGCGGTGCAGATCGCCGAACGGTCCGGGCATCCGGACGACGTCGGTTGCGCCTACCTGCACCTGGCCGAGCTGCTCACCGGCCCGCTGAACAACCTGGAGGAAGGCGTCCTGGTGGCCCGCCGGGGCGCCGACAAGCTGGCCGCCCTGGGGGTCGGCCGCACCTACCAGACCCGGCTGCTCGCGATCGCCGCCAACGGCCTGTTCCGGGTGGGTCAGTGGGCCGAGGCCAACCGGGTGCTGGACGCCGCCATGCGGCACCGGCCGTCCGGCGCGGATGCGGTCGAGCTGCTGCTGGCCCGCTGCCGGCTGTGGGTCGGGTTCGGCGACGAGGAGGCCGCCGACCGGGACCTCGACGCGGTGGCGACGCTGCTGGCCGGGGGCGGCGCCCGGCACGTCCTGCCGATGCTGACGCTGCGGGCCGGCCTGGCCATGTGGCGCGGGCGGCACGCCGACGCGCGGGCCGCGGTCCAGCGTGGACTCACCGAGACCCGGTCCGACGACCTGGTGCTGCTGGGCGTGCTGGCCTGGCACGGGCTGCGGGCCGAAGCCGAGGCGCAGGCGGGCGGCGAGGTGCCGGTGGACCCGGCGGCCGTACGGCGTCTCAAGGCCGTGGTCGACCGGATGTCGGCCGGGGTCGGCTACGCCGCGCCCCCGGTCCGCGCGGTGATCGACGGCTATCTGGACCTGTGCGCGGCCGAGCTGAGCCGGATCGAGAACCGCTCCGACCCGGACGTGTGGGCGCGCGCGGCGACGACCTGGGACCGCCGGCACCAGCCGTACCCGGCGGCGTACTCCCGGTTGCGGCTGGCCGAGGCGGCGCTGGCCCGGCGCAGCCGGAGACCGGTCGCGACCACCGCCTTGCGGGAGGCGTACGCGACCGCCCGGGCGATGGGCGCCCGGCCGATGGCGGCCGAGATCACCTCGGTGGCGACCCGGGCCCGGGTGACCCTGGTCGCCGACGACGACACCATGGCCTGGTCCCCCGCCGGCGCGCCGGACGACGAGCTCGGCGTGCTCACCAGCCGCGAGCGTGAGGTGCTGCAGGCGGTGGCCGAGGGGCTGACCAACCGGGAGATCGGCGGCCGCCTGTTCATCAGCGAGCGAACCGTCGGCGTCCACGTCGGGCACATCTTCGACAAGCTGCAGGTCCGCACCCGGGTGCAGGCCAGCCGGGTGTACCTCCGCGCGTCGTGACCGTTCCGTGACCTGAACGGCGCGAATACGTCGTTCTACCGATCCCGTACGTACCTCTGCCTGTCACGATCGTCGATACGGGGGAGCACCGCCCGGTGGCGTCCGTCGCCGGGCGGTGCTGGAGGCCCTCCGCTCGATTCGTGGAGGAAACCATGACCGATCCGGTCTGGGGTCCCGTGCACCAGGACATGACCACCCTGCTGGCCGGCCACCCCGACGACGTCCCCGCCGTGGTGGACCTGCTGACCGACCTGCAGGACATCCTGGAACGCCCGGCGGGACACCCGCTGGCCGAGTTCAACCGGCTGTACCTGTCGATCACCGAGTCGGTGCTGGAACGCCTGTACGCCGGGCGCTTCGCCGACCCCGCCTTCCTCTCCCGGCTGGACGTCGAGTTCGCCGGCCGCTACTTCGACGCGTTGCGCGCCTGGGGCAGCGAGACCGGCGGCCGGTGCCCCCGGGTGTGGGCGGTGCTGCTCCAGCGGAGCGACGGCGCGCTGCCGTCGGCCGCCGCCGGGGTCAACGCGCACATCAACTTCGACCTGCCGTTCGCGCTGGTGACCACGTTCGACCACCTGGGCACCGACCCGATCGACGACAGCGACCAGCACCGCGACTACCGGCAGGTCAACGACATCTTCGCCGAGGCGATCCCCGGACTCCGGCAGGGTTACCTGGACCGCTGGCAGCTGCTGATCGACACCATGAACGGCGGCCTGGACGACTGGTGGCAGGGCGAGCCGAGGTGGCACGGCGAGCCGGTGGAGTACACCCGGAACGTGGCGTGGCGCAACGCCCAGAAGCTGTGGGCGCTGCGCCACGACCTGCCCGGCACGTCCGAGGAACGCTCCCGGCTGGACGGTCACGCCGCCTCGCTGAGCCAGTTGCTGCTCTCCCCGATGGCAGCGTTCCTGCAGTAGGGGGAGCTACTGGATGATCGCCAGCCGCGCGGTGTCGGCGGAGCCGTCCTTGGTGCCGGCCACCCCGATCGTCTCGCCGGCCTTCAGCGCGCTGGTCGCCACCGTCTTCTTGTCCTGAACCAGCCTCAGCTTGTCGCCGAACGTCCAGGTCTCGGTGAAGCCGTCCGTCGACTTGACACTGACGCTGGACGAGGTCACCGCGGTGACCGTGCCGCGCTGCACCACGATCGTCGTGACGCCGGCCTTGCCCTGGACCGTCACCTCGCCGTGCAGCGTGTTCTTGCGCAGGTACTTGCGGATGGCCCGGCGGTGCTCGCCCTTGGCCTTGGGCGAGGCGCCGGTGGCGGCCGAGGCGGACGGGGACGGCGAGGTCGCCGTCGAGGTGTCCAGGCCGACCGTCTGCAGCGCGTACGCCTCGTCGGCGACGTCCGCGGCCACGGCGGCCGCCGGGTGGGAGGCCAGGCCGCAACCGGTGAGCCCGAGCAGACCGGTGACGCCCAGCGTGGAGAGGGTCAGCGCGACCCGGGTACGTGTCATAGGAGAATCCTGGCCGCCCGGTGCACGGGGAGGATCAGCGGATTGTTCGGGTCGGGTAAGGAAGCACGACCGTGAACCCGGCGCCACCCTCGGGCGCGTGCCCGGCCTCGATGGTGCCGCCCAGCCGGGCCACCAGCCGCGCCGCCAGGGCCAGCCCGAGCCCGCTGCCGACCTTCCGCAGGCCTTTGTACCGCTGGTTGAGCGCGCCGCGCTCGAAGGCCACGGCCAGGTCGTCGTCGGTGAACCCGGGGCCGCCGTCACGGACCTCCACGATCCCGCCGTACGGCCCGGGACGCGCGGCCAGGATCAGCGGTGCGCCCGGCGGGACGATCCGCAGCGCGTTCTCACACAGCCCGTCCACCACCTGCCGGATCCGCCCCGGATCGGTGTGCACCACGATGGGCTGCGGGAACAGCTCGACCAGCAACCGGGGGCCGTCCGGGATGCACCGCGGCGCCCACGCCTCGGCCGCGGTCCGCACCAGCTCGACCAGGTCGACCGGGACCACGTCGAGCGGCAGGTCGGCCGCCTCCAGCCGGGACAGCACCAGCAGGTCGGCGATCAGCCGGTCCAGCCGCTCGGCCTCGGCCAGCATGGTCGCCCCGGCCTTGGGCGCACCCTCGGCCCCGACCACCCCGTCGGCCAGCGCCTCGGCGTAGCCGCGGATGGTGGACAACGGTGTCCGCAGTTCGTGCGACACCGACAGCAGGAAGTCCCGCTCCCGGCCCTCACTGGTCTGCAACGCGGCCGCGAGCTGGTTGAACGCGCCGGCCAGGTCGGCGGCCTCGGCCGGGGACCGGACCGCCAGCCGGACCGACCGGTCGCCGGCCGACAGCCGGCCGGCCGCGGTCGCCGCCTGCCGGATCGGCCGCACGATGAACCGGGCCAGCAGGGCGCCGGCCAGGATACCGCCGAGCAGACCGGCCAGCAGCGCCAGCCAGACGCCGCCGAGCACCTTGGCCCCGGTGCCGGACGCGATCGGCTGGGTCAGCACCACGCCGGCATGGATGCCGGTCAGCGGCCGGCCGACGATCCACCTGGACCGGCCGCCGACCGCACCGCGGGTGTCGACCTGCGTGCCCCCGGCGACCTGCTGAACGATCCGCGGCGGCAGCCCGGGCCGGTCGACCGTCCCGCGGCGGATCAGGTAGATGGCGATGTCGTCCCGGCGCAGCTCCGTGACGATGTTCTCGCGGTTCACCGCCCGCTCGGGGGCCAGCAGCTGGACGGCGAGGGCGCTCTTCTCCACCAGCTCGGCCCGGGCCTGATTGCCGGCCGTACGGATGGCGACCGGCACCGCCACCAGCGCCGTCACGATCACCGCGACCACCGCGGTGGCCGCCGTGACCAGCACGACCTGAGAGGTCAGGGTGCGGAAGAACCTACGCATCGGCGGTGTAACCGACCCCGCGGACGGTCCGGATCAGGCCGGCCGCAGCGCCCAGTTTGGACCGCACCTGAGCCACGTGCACGTCCACCGTGCGGGTGCCGGCGTGCGACGCGTACCCCCAGACGCTGGCCAGCAGTTCCTCGCGGGTGAACACCCGGCCGGGGCGGCCCAGCAGGTGCCCGAGCAGGTCGAACTCGGTCGGGGTGAGGACCAGCGGGAAACCGTCCACGGTGACCAGCCGCCGAGCCGGATCGAGGGTGAGCGGGCCGAGCGTACGGACGCGGCCGCCGTCGGGCGGACCGGCCGCGCGGCGCAGCAGCGCCTTGACCCGGGTGACCAGCTCGCGCGGGCTGAACGGCTTGGTCACGTAGTCGTCGCCGCCGAGCTCCAGCCCGAGGATCCGGTCGATCTCGTCGTCGCGGGCGGTGAGAAAGATGACCGGGGTCCAGTCGCCGTCGGCCCGCAGCCGCCGGCAGATCTCGGTGCCCTCCATCCCGGGCAGCGCGATGTCCAGGATCATCGCGACCGGGCGCAGGCGGCGGGCGGCGGCCAGGCCGGCCGTTCCGTCGTTCTCGACGTGCACCCCGAAGCCGTCCCGCGACAGATACAGCCGGACCAGGTCGGCGATCGGGCGCTCGTCCTCGACCACGAGGACGAGTCCCTTGCTCGGTGCGGAGTCGGTCACTGATCCATCATGCCCGCGACATCCGGCCCGGAATGTTCGGATGAGGTAAGGGCGGCGGCGCGCAGGGTGAGGTAGCGCCGCTCCGGCAGGCTGGTGGTCATCCCGGCCGCCTTCAGATAGGCCGTACGCGCCCCGGCCGCGTTCCCGGCCATCTCCAGCAGGTGCGCGCGGACCGACTCGAGCCGGTGGTTGCCGGCCATCCGCTCGTCCGCGTCCAGGTCGCCGAGCACGGCCAGCCCGGCCAGCGGTCCGCGCGCCCGGCCGACCGCCACCGCCCGGTTCAGCGTCACCACCGGGCCGGGCGCCACCCGTTCCAGCACCTCGTACAGGGCCAGGATCTGCGGCCAGTCGGTGGCCCCGGCCGTGGCCGCCTCGTCGTGCAGGGCGGCGATCGCGGCCTGCAGCTGGTACGGCCCGACCGGGCCCTTGCCCAGCGTGGCGCCGACCAGCGCCACCCCTTCGGCGATCGCGCCCGCGTCCCAGCGCGACCGGTCCTGCTCGTCCAGCGGGACGAGGGCGCCGTGCGCGTCGGTCCGGGCGGCCCGGCGCGCGTCGGTGAGCAGCATCAGCGCCAGCAGGCCACCGGTCTCGCCGTCGGCCGGGGTCGCCGCGGACAGCAGCCGGGCCAGGCGGACGGCCTCGGCGGTGAGGTCGGCGCGCACCAGCGACGTACCGCCGCTCGTGGTGTACCCCTCGTTGAAGATCAGGTAGAGCACCTGCCGGACCACCCGCAGGCGGTCGGCCCGTTCCGCTTCCGGCGGCAGCTCGAAGCCGAGGCCGCTGCGCTTGATCGTCGCCTTGGCCCGGCTGATCCGCGTGCCCATCGTCGTCTCCGGCACCAGGAAGGCGCGGGCGATCTCGCCGGTGGTCAGGCCACCGACCGCGCGCAGCGTCAGGGCCAGCTGCGACGGCGGCGAGATCGACGGATGGCAGCAGAGGAACAGCAGAGTGAGGGTGTCGTCCTGCTCGGGCGCCGGGCCCGGCTGGGGCTCGAGGGCGGTCACCGACTCCTCGCGGGCGCGGCGGGCGCTCTCGCTGCGGAACTCGTCGACGATCCGGCGGCCGCCGACCGCGATCAGCCAGGACCGCGGGTTGTCCGGGACGCCGGCGCCGGGCCACTGCACCGACGCCGCCAGCAGCGCCTCCTGGACCGCGTCCTCGGCCGCGTCGAACTGGCCGTACCGGCGGGCGAGCACGCCGAGGACCTGCGGCGCCAATTCCCGCAGCAGGTCCTCGATCGGCGTCGTCATACCTCGGGCGGGCCGTCCGGGACGGCGCGGATCTCGACCGACTGAGACCACGGCACGATCTGCGCCGCCATCTCGAGGATGCGGGCCTCGTCCTTCACGTCCAGGATCCAGAAACCGGCCAGCGACTCCTTGGCCTCGGCGTACGGCCCGTCGGAGACCACCACCTGGCCGTCGGTCAGGCTGACGACCTTGGCCGCGCTGGGGAAGTCGAGACCCTCGGCGCTGACCAACTCGCCGGTCTTACGCCACTCGACGTCGATGTCGGTCATGAACTTGATCATGTCGCGCACCCACTGGGTGTCGCGTTCCTCCATCATCGTCCCGGCGTCGCCGAACATCATCATCATGTACTTCATCGCTACGTCTCCCGTCGAGGAGGGCTCTGTCGCCCAGGGGCTCGTTCGCCCAAGGACTCTGTCGCCCACGATCTCTGTCACCCCGGGGTCGGAGTGGCGACGGCGATCTCGACATCGCCCGGGAAGAGAATCTAGCGCCCCGGTACGACAGGAAGGGCCACCCGTAGGTGGCCCTTCCTGGTGGCCCGTCCCGGCGGTCAGGAGGCGATCAGTTGCGGGATCTTCTCGAACAGCTGCGTGGTGAACGTGACCATCTCGTGCAGCATCCAGTTGCCGGAGAACAGCAGCGCCGCGCCCACCCCGACCGCCTTGGGCACGAACGACAGCGTGGCCTCCTGGATCTGGGTCACCGACTGGAACAGCGAGATCGCGAAACCGAGCGTCAACGCGGTCAGCAGGACCGGCGCGGCCAGCTTGGCGGCGACGGTCATGGCCTGCAGGGCGATTTCGATGATCTGCGTGTCGGTCATGTCCCGCTCTTCGGACGGATCCGGCGGCTCCGGATAGCAGAACGGTCGCACGTCGGTTGCAATCAGGTTCGCGGCCCGGGAATCCTCAGGTCTCATGGCACACCGTTTCCTGCATCTGGCCCGGCACGGCGACGCACCCGGGGAGAAAACACTCAGCGCGTACGGCCGGGAACAAGCGCGCCTTCTGGGGATCCGGATGGCATCGCTCCCGTTGCGCGCCATCAGCCACGGCCCCCTCCCCCGCGCCACGGAAACCGCCCACCTCATCGGCGTCGCCTCGCCGGACGTGCCGGTACACCAGGTGCCGGAGGTGGACGACTACGTGCCGCCGTTCGACGGCGCGCCGCCCGAACTGGCCGCGCGGCTGACCGGTGAGACGCCGGAACCCGATCTCGCGGCGGCCGTGCTGGCACGGTTCGCCCGGCCGGCCGGAACCGCCACCCACGAGCTGATCGTCACCCATTCGTTCCAGGTGGCGTGGTTCGTCCGCGACGCCCTCGGCGCCCCGGAATGGCGGTGGATGACGATGAACGCGGCCAACTGCGCCTTGACCACCATCCTCTACCGTGACGACCGACCGCCCACTCTGATCGCCTTCAACGACCTGAGCCACCTGCCGCCCGAGCTTCGGTGGACCGGGTTCCCGCCGACGCTGATACCGCACTGAAATCAGCCGCCGGGCGGCAGCGGCAGCGGCAGCGGCAGCGGCAGCGGCAGCTGAAACGAGTGGCGCGACGTGGCGGCGACGGCTTGACACCGGTCGAGGTGCCGTCCGGGTTCTCGCTCTTCCCGCCGAGATCCGCGAAGAACCCCTCCACCCCGGGCGGTGACGCCACCGTCCCGGCGCTACTGCCGCACCTTGTCCACGGGAACCGACACTAGCGGTCCCGTCTACGGAACGGCGTTGGCCTCGATGACGTTCCGATACCACAGAGCACTGTCCTTGGGGGTGCGGCGCTGGGTGGCGTAGTCGACGTGGATGAGCCCGAAACGCTTGTCGTACCCGAACGCCCACTCGAAGTTGTCCAGCAGCGACCAGGCGAAGTAGCCGCGCAGATCCACCCCGTCGGCGATCGCCCGGTGCGCGGCGACCAGGTGCTGCCGCAGGTAATCGATCCGCGCCGGGTCGTGGACACGGCCGTCCGGGGTGACCGCGTCGCGGAAGGCGGCGCCGTTCTCGGTGATGTACAACGGGATCGAGCCGTAGTCGCGGGTGATCCGGGTGAGCATCTCGTACAGGCCGCCGGGGTCGACGGGCCAACCCATGTCGGTGACCGGGCCGGGTGTGGGGTGGAAACGGACGGTGCCGCCGGTCGGGTACGGCAGCAACGGCCCGTCGCCGGCCGAGACCAGGTCGGGCTGGTAGTAGTTGACGCCCAGCGCGTCGATCGGCTCGCTGATCACCGCCAGGTCGCCGTCGGCGACGAAGGACCAGTCGGTCACGGCCTCGGTGCCGGCGATGACGTCGGCCGGATACTCGCCGCGCAGGATCGGATCGAGGAACATCCGGTTGAGCAGGCCGTCGATCCGCCGGGCGGCGTCCTGGTCGGCCTGATCCGCGGAGTACGGCCGGACCGCCCCGGCGTTCAGCGCGATCGACACCTCGGCCCCCGGCGACAGCGCCCGCAGCACCTCGGCCGCCCGCCCGTGGGCCAGCAGCAGGTGGTGGGCGGCGGTCAGCGCGGCCGCCGGATCGGTCCCGCCGGGTGCGTGGACGCCGGCGCCGTAGCCGAGGAACGCCGAGCACCACGGCTCGTTCACCGTGTTCCACAGCATCACCCGGTCGCCGAGCCGGCCGGCCACGGTGGCGACGTAGTCGGCGAACCGGTCGGCCGTGTCCCGCGCCGTCCAGCCCCCGACGTCCTCCAGGAGCTGCGGCAGGTCCCAGTGGTAGAGCGTGGCGGCCGGCCGGATCCCGGCGCCCAGCAGCTCGTCCACCAGCCGGTCGTAGAAGTCCAGGCCGCGGGGCATGCGCGGCCAGGCGATGGAGAAGCGGTACGCGCCGAGCCCGAGCGACCGCATCAGCGCCACGTCGGCGGCGTACCGGTGGTAGTGGTCGCAGGCCTGTTCGCCGGTGTCGCCGCCGGCGATCGCGCCCGGCCGGGCGGCGAACGTGTCCCAGATCGACGGCACCCGGCCGTCCGCGGTGACCGAACCCTCGATCTGGTACGCGGCGGTGGCGGCGCCCCACCAGAAGCCGGCGGGGAACCGCAGCCGGGTACCGGTCTCCGGCTCGGAGAGGGTCGTCATGGGGTCCTCCCTGAGGGCTTGACGTGGCCGGCGGCGACTCGGCCGCCGGCCACTTCTTGGAGAGCGCTCTCCAAGTTAGGACACACGGTGCCCGGACCACTACCAAACTGTCAAGAAACCGGGCACATTTGTCCGGATACCACAGTCGTCTATTGACACATCGGAAAGCGCCGCGTAACACTGCGGCGAGTATGGAGAGCGCTCTCCATCCGAACGGCTTCCCCGAGCCGCCGACCCCCAGGAGTCCCCGTGCAACCGGCCTCTCCCGGCGTCCCAGCGCATCCCCGGCGCTGGCGCCTGATCATCCCCTTCGTCGTCCTCCTCCTCGTGGCCGCCTACATCGCGACCGCCCAACTGGGCGCACACGCCGCCGACACCCTGCTGTCGGTGGGCAAGCCCGCGACCGCCTCCTCGGCCGAGCGGGGTGACCTCGGCGCCGGCGCCGCCGTGGACGGCAACACCACGACCCGCTGGGCCAGCGGGTTCACCGACAACGAATGGCTGCAGGTCGACCTCGGGCAGCCCGCCACGATCAGTCGCGTCGCGCTGCAGTGGGAGGCCGCGTACGGCAAGGCGTACCGCATCCAGATCTCGAACGACGGCAGCAGCTGGACCACCATCGCGACCAAGACCGGCGGCACCGGCGGCACCGACACGCTCGACGTCACCGGCACCGGCCGGTACGTGCGGATGCAGGGCGACGCCCGCGGCACCGGCTACGGGTACTCGCTGTGGGAGTTCCAGGTCTACGGCAGCATCGGCGGCGTCACACCCACCACGCCGCCGGTCACGCCGACCGCCACCCCGACCACCACGCCGCCGACCGGCATCCCCGGCAACTTCTCGACCGTGTGGAACGACGACTTCACCGGCAACGCCGGCACCTCACCGTCGGCCGCGAACTGGTTGCTGCGCACCGGCACCAGCTACCCCGGCGGCGCCGCCAACTGGGGCACGGGCGAGGTCGAGACCGCTTCCGCGTCCACGGCCAACGTGTCGCTGGACGGCAACGGGAAGCTGAACATCACCGCGATCAAGGACGGCGCCGGCAACTGGACCTCGGGCCGGCTCGAGACGCAGCGCACCGACTTCGAGCCCCTGGCCGGTCAGATGACCAAGTTCACCGCGGTCATCAAGCAGCCCGATGTGGCCAATGCGCTCGGGTACTGGCCGGGCTTCCGGGCCACCGGGGCGGCGTACCGCGGCAACTACAACAACTGGCCCGGTGTCGGCGAGACCGACATCATGACCGACGTCAACGGCCGCAACCAGCTCTCCCAGACGCTGCACTGCGGCACCGCGCCCGACGGGCCGTGCGCCGAGTACAACGGCCGGCAGAGCGGGCTGGCCGGTTGCGCCGGCTGCCAGACCGGCTTCCACGAGTACACCCAGGTGGTCGACCGGACCAAGACCGACGAAGAGATCCGGTTCTATCTGGACGGCCGGCAGAGCTGGATCGTCCGCGAGTCCCAGGTCGGTGTGACCGCCTGGAACGCGGCCGTGCACCACGGCTTCTTCCTGCGGCTCGACCTGGGTATCGGCGGCTCGCTGCCGAACGCGATCGCCGGGACGACCACGCCGACCGCGGACACCACCTCCGGCGGCACCTTGAGCGTCGACTCGGTGAGCGTCGCCCGGGCCACCGGCAGCACGCCGGCGGCGATGACCGATCCGGCCGTGCCCGCCGGGCCGAGCGTGGTCAAGGTGACCGGCAGCCAGGGCAACTGGCAGCTTCAGGTCGGGGGTCAGCCCTACCAGATCAAGGGCATCACGTACGGGCCGCCGGCGCAGGCCGCGGACGGGTACATCCGGGACCTGAAGAACATGGGCGTCAACACGATCCGTACCTGGGGCGTGGACGACACCAACACGCCGATCCTGCTGAACACCGCCGCCCGGCAAGGGCTCAAGGTGGTCGTCGGCGAATGGCTGAACCAGGGCGCCGACTACGTGAACGACACCGCCTACATGAACTCGGTCAAGACGACGATCCTCAACCAGGTCAACGCGCTCAAGAACAACCCGGGCGTGCTGATGTGGGACGTCGGCAACGAGGTCATCCTGACCATGCAGGACCACGGCCTGTCGGCGGCCGACGTCGAGGCCCGCCGGGTCGGGTACGCCAAGTTCGTCAACCAGCTGGCCCAGGCCATCCACGCCGCCGACCCCAACCACCCGGTCACCTCGACCGACGCGTACACCGGCGCCTGGCCGTACTACAAGCAGTACTCGCCCGACCTGGACCTGCTCGCGGTCAACTCGTACGGCGCGATCGGGAACGTCTACAACGACTGGGTGAACGGCGGCTACACCAAGCCGTACATCGTGACCGAGGGCGGCCCGTCCGGCGAGTGGGAGGTGCCCAACGACGTCAACGGCGTGCCGGCCGAGCCGACCGACCTGCAGAAGCGGCAGGGCTACACCGACAGCTGGAACGCGATCAACGCGCACTCGAAGGTGGCACTGGGCGTGACCGAGTTCCACTACGGACTCGAGAACGACTTCGGCGGCGTGTGGCTCAACACGTTCACCGGCGGGTGGCGGCGGCTCGGTTACTACGCGCTGAAGCAGGCGTACACCGGGCAGGCCGCGGCCAACACCCCGCCCGAGATCACCAGCATGACGGTCAGCAACCAGACGGCTGTGCCGGCCGGCGGGACGTTCACGGTCAACGTGGCCGCGTCGGATCCGCAAGGTGACACGATCCGCTACAACCTGATGTACAGCGACAAGTACATCAGCGGCGGCACCGGGCTCACCAACGTCAGCTTCACCGACAACGGCAACGGCTCGTTCACGGCCAGGGCGCCGGAACAGCTCGGCGTCTGGAAGGTGTACGTCTACGCGTACGACGGCCAGGGCAACGTCGGCATCGAGCAGAAGTCCATCAAGGTGGTGCCGCCGACCGTCCCGGGCACGAACCTGGCCAAGGGGAAGCCGGCCACGGCGTCCAGCTACCAGCCGACCGGGACCAACGGCGCGCAACTGCCGGCGCTGGCGGTGGACGGCGACTACGGCACCCGGTGGGCGAGCGAGTGGGTCGACTCGGCGTGGCTGCAGGTCGACCTGGGCTCGGTGCAGTCGTTCAACCACGTGCAACTGGCGTGGGAGGCGGCGTACGCCAAGGGTTACAAGATCGAGGTGTCGAACGACGGCACGAACTTCTCGCAGGTGTACGCGACGGCGAGCGGCAACGGCGGCTTCGACGACCTGAACATCAGCGGCACCGGCCGGTACGTCCGGGTCACCGGCACGGCCCGGGCCACCGCGTACGGCTACTCACTGTGGGAGTTCGGCGTCTACAAGAGCTGACCCCCTCAGAACCTCGGCGGCGGACGTCTGGCGGTGGCCGCCGCCGGGAACCCGTGGCGCTCCTCGATTTCGAGGGGCGCCACGGTCGTTCTCCGGGTAGACAGGGGCGATGCGGGAGATCGTGTGCGACGAGTCGGGGTACGAGGGCGAGAAGCTCATCGACACCAGCACCGACCTGTTCTCGCACGCCTCGATCGAGGTGTCCGAGTCGGCCGCCGCGGACGGGCTGGCCGAGGCGCGCCGCCGGGTGCGGTCGCCGGCCACCCAGTACAAGTCCAATCATCTGCTGCGGGAGAAGAACCGGGCGGCGCTGCACTGGTTCCTCGGGCCGGGCGGTCCGGTCTCCGGTCACGGGCACGTGTTCCTCCTCGACAAGGCCCACTTCGTCCGCGTGCGCCTGGGTGAGCTGCTGGGTGCGCCGATCGGCCGGACGCCGCCGCGCTTCCTGGCCGCCGCGAACGATCTGTTGCGGGGCAAGGATCAGCCCGGGGTGGTCGACGAGTTCTTCCGGATCGCGCCGGAGCTCGAGGGCGCGCGGGAGCGGGTCGAGCTGTTCCGGGCGTGGTTGCGGGAAGACCCGGTCGGCAACTCGGTACTCGACCCGCTCGTACCGGCGCTCGTGGCGGCGGTGCGGTTCTGGGGTCCGGTGATCGTGGCGCACGATCGGCAGACGCAGTTGCCGCCGGCGCGGATCGACCGGATCGCCGAGCTGTGCGGTGGCGGCCTTCTCGGCGTGCGGTTCCTCGACGCCGACTCGCATCCGCGGATCCAGCTGGCCGACATGCTGGCCGGGACGGTCCGGAAGATCGCGTCCGGCTCCGACCCGGAACTGACCGCGCTGGCCCGCCCCTACATCGACGCGACGTCGGTCAGGCCGGAACCGGACGCGGAAACGACCGCAGCAGCCGACTGAGCGGATCCTGCTTACGACCCGTTCCGCCTCCGCCGAAGATCATCTTTCGGAGGTCCGCCGCGGTCGTCTCCAGCACCGAGTCCGGCGGCGTGGCCGCGGACCCTCGCCGCACGTCGAACTGTCCGCCGGCGACGGTCACGGTCAGCCGGTCGCCGTCCAGCCGCAGTTCGGCGGTGATCCGCAGATCGCCGGCCGCCGACCGGTCGAATGTGCTCCGCATGGCCAGCGCCAGCGCGTCCACGCTGAGCTCCGACGCGGACGTCATCCCGGTCCGGCTGCCCCAGTCGGACAGCAGCAGAAGAACCGGTTCGAGCTCGCGGCCGCGGCCGGTCAGCTCGTACGCCGAGGTGCTCGCCGGTGGCTCCAGCATCCGCCGCCGCACCACCCCGTCGCGTTCCAAATCCCCGAGCCGCTGGGTGAGCACGCTCTGGCTGGCGCCGGGCAGGCCGCGCCGCAGGTCGGTGAACCGTTTCGGACCGAGCAGCAGCTCGCGCACGATCAGCAGCGCCCAGCGCTCGCCGAGGTGGTTCAGCGCGCGGGCCAGACCGCAGGGATCGTCGTACGTCCGGGACATGGATCTCATCCTAGAGGTTGATTTCTCACACTGACCAGTGCGAGATTAGCACTATGACGATGACCACCCAGGGAGCGCCGGAGCTGCTGGCGCACGAGACCGCGGCCGGCCTGCTGCAGTCGACCGAGCTGGCCCGGCTGGCCTACGTGGCCCCGGACGGCACGCCCCGCGTGCTGCCGATGCTGTTCCACTGGACCGGCGACGAGGTGGTGATGGCCTCGTTCCAGGGGGCGGCGAAGATCGCCGCGCTGCGCGCGAATCCGGCGGTGGCGATCACCATCGATCGCGCCGGGCCGCCGCCCGAGGTGCTGTTGATCCGCGGGACGGCCGAGCTGACCGACGTCGACGGGATGGTGCCCGAGTACGAGTCCGCACACCTCCGGTACTACGGTCCGGAGCAGGGCGCGGCGATCGTGGCCGAGCGGGAGGGCGCGGCGATGGTCCGGATCGCGGTCCGCCCGGACTGGGTCGGTGTCCTCGACTTCCGGACTCGATTCCCGGGCGCCGACCCGGGACACGGAAAGGCGTCACGATGACGACGTACGTGCTGATTCCCGGCGCGGGCGGGGACGCCTGGTTCTGGCATCGGCTGGTTCCCGAGCTGGAGCGGCGCGGCCACACCGCGATCCCGGTCGAGCTGCCGGCCGGCGACAAGAACGCCGGCTGGGCCGAGTACGCGGACGCCGTCGCGACGGCCGTCGAGGGCCGCGGCCCGGTCACGCTGGTCGGCCAGTCGATGGGCGGTTTCACCGCGCCACTGCTCGCCGGCCGCCTCCCCGTGGACGAGATCGTGCTGCTCAACGCGATGATCCCGGCCCCCGGCGAGACCGGCGGCGCGTGGTGGGACAACGTCGGCCAGCGCGCGGCGCGGCGGGCCGCCGACCTCCGCGACGACCGCGACCCGGATGCCGAGTTCGACACGGTGGCGATGTTCTTCCACGACGTGCCCGACGACGTCACGGCCGAGGCCATGCGGCGCGGCGAGCCGTCCCAGTCGGACACCCCGTTCGGGCAGGCCTGGCCGCTGGAGGCGTGGCCGGACGTACCGACCCGGGTGATCAGCGCCCGCGACGACCGCATCTTCCCGCTCGACCTCCAGGTCCGGGTGGCGCGCGACCGGCTGGGCCGCACGCCCGAGGATCTGCCCGGTGGTCACCTGGTCGCGCTCAGCCGCCCGGATGAGCTGGCCTCCCTACTGACGGGTAGCTGAGCGTGGGGTAGCACTTCTCGGCCCAGCTCCGCGGCGTCCGCCAGATCTCGCCCGGGAACGCGCTGAACCGACCGGGATTGTGGGCCCGGCAGGGGCGAGCCCGGCCATTCGACCCGCCGGCTGTCGTACTCGGTCCCCCAGTACCGGCACAGCGCCTGCATCGCCGCGAGCTGCACCGATGACCGCGGGGCCGATCAGCGGATCACCGTCCGGTCGCCTCGTCGCGAGCCGCCTCCAGCGCCTCGAGGATTCCCCGGGCGGAACCCCAGCAGGCACCGCCGGTCCCGCTGGTGACGAGCCAGTCCGCGTACGGCATCAGCAGGGCGTGCATCCGATTCCGGTCGGGGACGCCGAGCCGGGCCGACACCAGCGCCCACTGCGCCACCGCGAAATCGGTCGACCAGTCGTGCGGGATGTCGGTGCCCCACCGCGCGATCAGCTCGCGGGCCCGGGCGTCGTCGCCGGCCTCGGCCACGGCCAGCACCGCGCTCGGCCGCAACAGCCGGAACACCGGGTCCTCGGCGTGCCCGACCAGATCGTCCACCACCTCGGCCACCCGGCCCTGACCCCGCCGGGCGGTGAACAACGCGATCAGCGAGTTGAAGTGCCGCCCCCAGAACGTGGTGCCGACCTGCGATTCCCGGTACGCCGACGCCAGCTCGGCCAGTTCGTCCCACCTGCGGTCGAGGCTGAGCCGGTTGGCGACGGCCAGCGTGACGACACCGTCCAGGTCCGGTCGCCGCACCTCGGTCAGCAACTGCCGGCAGCGGGCCAGATCGGCGTCGTACTCGTCCAGCTCGGCCGCCCGGATCAACACGCCCATCCGGTGCACGCGAGCGACCAGCTCGGCCGCCCGGGCCAGGCCGGGCAACGCCAGCATCTCCTCGGCGGCCGCGCGCCGGGTGGCCTCGTGCTCGGGCTCCCAGCAGGACAGGATGCGGCCGTTGAGCGCCGCGGCCAGCAGCGGTGTGCCGCCCAGCCGCCGGGCCACCGCGACCGCCTCGGCCGCGTGGGCCTGCCCGTCCGCCCGGCGCGGCCCGTAGTACAGCTCCACGGCGAGCACGCCGAGCACCGCGGTCCGGTCGGTGTCGTCCAGCGGTCCGGCCAGCAACCCCTCCAGCAGCCGGACCATCGATTCGTCGACCACGCCGTACGGCCGGAGCAGCCAGGGCGTCACGTCGCCGAGCACGGTCACCGCGCGGATCACGGCGGCGTCGTCCCCGGCGGCCCCGGCCGCGTCGATGGCGGCCCGCAGCGCCTCCCGCGATCCGCCCGGGTCGCCGGCCAGCCGCCGGGACCGGCCGAGCTCGATCAGCAGCGGGTAGGACGGGCCGGCGCCGGCGGCCAGCGCCTGCTCCCACAAGGCGACCGCCCGGTCGTGGGCGTGCCGTGCGGTCGCCTGGGCGGCGGCCCGGCTCGCGTACCCGGCCGCCCGGTCACCACCGCCGATCCGGGCCGACTGTCCGAAGTGGTGGGCCAGCCGGGTCACGCCCTCGGCGGTGCCGCCTGCACCCAGGTTCTCCAGGGACTCGGCGATCCGCAGGTGCAGCCGCGCCCGCTCGCGGCGGGTCAGCGCCGTGTCCAGCGCGTCGCGGACCAGCGCGTGCGCGAACCGGTAGTCCCACTCCCCCGCTTCGGTCAGCAGCCCGGCCGCGACCGCCGGCTCGAGCAGTCGCATCACCCGCTCGGCGTCCGTGCCGGTGGCCGCGGCCAGTACGTCCAGCGGCACTTCCCGGCCGGCCACGGCCGCGGTCCGCAGCAGCGCGCGGGTGTCGTCGGGCAGGCGCGCGGCGCGGCGGGCGATCACCTCTCGGACGCTGTCCGGCACGTGGCCGCCGAGGTCGTCGAGGCGGCACAGTTCGCTCAGGTAGAACGGATTGCCGCCGCTGCGGTCCAGCATCGCGCCGGCCCGGCCCGGATCGAGCGCGTGGCCCTGCAGGTACGCGCCGACCTCGTCGCGGGTGAACGCGGGTACGGTGATCCGCTCGGCGCCGGGTTCGCGGGCCAGCCGGCCGAGCACGTCCCGGAGGGTGCCGCCGCGGTCGCCTTCCTCCGCCCGTACGGTGGCGACGATCAGCACCGGCGCGGCCGCGCGGTGCCGGACGGCGAACTCCAGCAGACGCAGCGACGGCGCGTCGGCCCACTGGAGGTCGTCCAGGACCAGCAGGATCGGGGTCGCCGCGGTCAGGGCGCCGGTCATCCGCTGATGCAGCCGGAACACGGCGTGGTCGAGATCGCCGACGTCGTCGTCCGGATCGGCCAGCAGCGCGGCCGCGGGCGGGAAGGCCTGGGTCCAGATCCAGTACGCGGGGGCGGCGTCGTCCTCGGCGCCGCGGCCCCAGCCGGTCGACAGGCCGAGGGTGGCGGCCCGGTCGGCGGCCGCCTGAGCCAGCGTGGTCTTGCCGATCCCGGCTTCGCCCGACAGCAGCAGGAGACCGCCGTGGCCGGTCCGCAGCCGGTCCACCGCCGACGCGATCCGGCTCAGCTGGCCGGCCCGGCCGACGAGAGCGGCCTTCTCCACCGAGGGCGGGATCGGCGCCGGAGCCGGCGGCCGCACCGGGTCGCGGCCCGGGATCGCCGTCCCGTCGTGATTCAGGATCGCGGTCTCCAGGTCGCGCAGGCCCGGACCGGGTTCCAGGCCGAGGTCGTCGTCGAGCAGCTCGCGGATCCGCCGGATCGCGGCCAGCGCGTCGGCCGGCCGCCCGGCCCGGTACAGCGCCGCCGCGTACAGCTCCCACAGCCGCTCCCGGTAGGGCGAGCCGGCGACCAGCCGGTCCAACTCGGTGACGCACCACGCGACGTCGCCCCGCAGCAACCGCGCCTCGGCCCGGTCCTGCACCGCGTCGGCGTGCAGATTGGCCAGCTGGGCCACCGCCGGCCGGGCGAACGTCTCCTCGGCGAACTCGGCCAGCGGCTCGCCCGTCCACTCGGCCAACGCCGCGTCCAGGAGGTCCACCGCGCCGGCGGCGTCACCGTCGGCCAGCGCCCGCCGTCCGGCCCCGGCCCGCGACGAGAATCGGTCGAGGTCGGTGGTGGCCGCGATCAGGTACCCCGGATCCCGGGTGATCAGGGCGTCCTTCTCCCGCAGCGACCGCCGCAGGTGCGAGATGTACGCCTGGACCGTGGTCACCGCGCTGGCCGGCGGCTCGTCGCCCCACAGTTGCGCGATCATCCGGTCCAGCGGCAGCACCCGCCCCGGCTGGATCAGCAGCATGGCCAGGACGGCGCGTTCCTTGCGCGGTCCGAGCGCGCGTTCGCTCCCGTCCGGGCCGATCGCCCGCACCGTCCCGAACAGCCGGAAGTCCAGATCCGCCATCGTGATCAGACTAGTCGCCGGACAGTTCGGCCGGCAGTTTCCCGCTGCGCTCGGCCATGCCGGCGGCACCGATCCGCAGATTCGCCGCGACGGCCCGGCGGGCGTGCTCGCGGGCCTCGTCGATCCCGCCCAGCCCGGCGGCGAGCTCGGCCATGGCGAGAATCGCCCGCTTGGGTGACCGCCCAAGCGGGATCCAAGAGGTGCCCAAGGGCCGGGGCCGAGTCTTCTTCCCGTAGCCGCCACCCCAACGGGGCGGCCCGAACCGGGAGTTACCAGAAGTGACTGTCACCGACTCGAACCAGACCACCACCACTTCTCTCGACGCCGACCTCGGCCGGCTCGTCGACGGCGCGGTCCTGGGCCCCGGCGACCCCGGCTTCGACCAGGCCCGTACGGGTTGGAACGTCCATGTCGACCAGCAGGTGGCCGCGGTCGTCCTGGCCGAGGACGCGGCCGACATGGCGTCGGTCGTCCGGTACGCCCGCCGCCACGGCCTCACCGTCGCCGCCCAGCCGCGCGGTCACGGCGCCACCCCGGCCCTCGACGGCACCATCCTGGTCCGCACCTCGCGGATGCGGGGCATCGAGGTCGACCCGTCGTGCCGTACGGCCCGGGTCGAGGCCGGCGTCCGCTGGGTCCACCTACTGCCGGAGACGGCCGAGCACGGCCTCTCCGGTCTGCTCGGCAGCTCCACCGACCCGAGCGTGGTCGGCTTCACCGTCGGCGGCGGCCTGAGCTGGTTCAGCCGGGCGTACGGCTTCGCGGCCAACGCCGTGCGGGCATTCGAGGTGCTGGACGCCGAGGGCGCACCGGCCCGGGTGACCGCGGGCAGCGACCCCGACCTGTTCTGGGCGCTACGCGGAGGCGGCGGCGACTACGCGCTGATCACCGCGATGGAGATCGGCCTGGTGCCGGCGGCCCAGCTGTACGGCGGGTCGATCATGTGGCCGGTCGAGGCGGCGGAAGCGGTGCTCGACGCGTACCGGCAGGTCACCGCGACCGCGCCGGTCGAGCTGTCCACCTGGTACACCCTGCTGAACCTGCCGCCGATCGAGGCGCTGCCGCCGTTCCTGCGGGGACGTTCGGTGGTCGCGGTCCAGCTCACCTATCTGGGCGAGCTCGCCGACGCGGCCGCGTGGGTGGCGCCGCTGACCCGGGTGCCGGGCGCGCTGGTCTCGGCGCTGCGGCCGCTGCCGGTGGCCGAGCTCGACTCGGTGGCGCAGGAGCCGGCCGAGCCGATGCCGTCGCGGGAGTACTCGCTGCTGATGCCGAAGCTCGACGACGCGCTGGCGTCGTCGCTGCTCGAGGTGGCCGGTCCGGGCAGCGGCAACCCGTACGTGTCGGTGCAGTTGCGGCACATCGGGGGCGCGCTGCGCGACCCGGGCCCGGACGCGGGGGCGGCCGGTGCGGTCCCGGAGGAGTTCACCTTCACCGCGATCGCCGTGCCGGTGCCCCCGCTGGCCGAGGCCCTCGCGGCGCACGGGCCGAAGCTGGCCGCGGCGATGGAGCCGCACAGCAGTGGCCGGAAGCTGTTCAACTTCCTCAACGCGGACGAGCCGGCGTCACTCGCCTTCGACGCGGCGACCACCGGCCGGCTGCGAGCGGTGAAGGCCGCCCGCGACCCCAACGGCGTCTTCCGCAGCAACCGCCCGCTGGACCGGTGATCCATGACGAATGGAAGCCCCCGCGCGCCACGGCTTTCGAGCCACGTGGCACGCGGGGGTAGCTTTTTGAACACGTCGGAGAGCGCTCTCTGAGTATTGTCCGGCCGCTGCGGAAATGCAATTGCTCGATTGACAGGAACGTACGGCGACCGCAGACTTTCTTCGTGTCGCCGACCCCCCGATATCTGCTCGCCGGCCTGCTGGCGGCGACCCTGGGCGCGGCGTCGGGCTGTTCAGATCCGACGCCGGCCACCCCGGCCGTCCCCGCCCCGGCGTTGTCATCGGGCGCCCCGGGATTCTTCGGGGGCACCGACCTGGCCTGGGTCGAGATCACCATCGCGATGGACGAACAGCTCGCGCCGCTGCTCGCCCTGCCCGCGACCCACAGCCGCAACGATCGCGTCAAGTCACTGAACGTGCAGGTCGAGGCGTTCTCCGACACCGAACTGGGAACGCTGCGGCGTTTGCGGGACGAGGCGAGACTGCCGTCGGACAACCCGCACGAAGGCATGCCGATGCCGGGGATGGTGCAGGGCGACGACGTCGAGCACGCGGCCGCCGCCACCGGAACCGCATTCGACACGCTCTATCTGTCGCTACTGCAGGCGCACCTCGAACAGGGGTCGAGCCTTGCCGCCAGCGAGATCAAGGCGGGCGTCGAACCGGACACCCTGGCGTGCGCGAAACAAGTGGCGGCGACCCGCGCGAAATACCTTCCGGACGTCCGGAAATTGGGCGCCGAATAAATGTTATCCGCGGCGCCCAAATTGCTCGGGCGCCGCGGAATTCATTTCGATCAGATCACGGCAGATCGAATGTCGGGGTCAGCGCCGCGCCCCGGTCCGGCTTGTAGAGGTCGAATCCCTGGGTGTTGCACTGGAGACCACCGTTGATGCAGTGCGTCACGAGCGCGTTCAGGATCGGCTGCTGCCAGGCCACGAACACGTCGTAGTGGAACGAGTAACCGCGGCCGGACGAGAAGTGCACCTGCGACATGTCGCCGCTGACCGGCCAGGCCATCTTGAACTCGATCATCGGCACCGCGACCGGGTGGTCGAGGGGACAGACCCCGACGACCGGGTACGCCATGTGGCTCTTGTGGTCGGGCGTGTCCAGGTGGATGCCGTCCCAGCAGCTCGGCGCCTGCAGCCGTACGTTCAGCTGCGAACCGGCCGGGCAGGTGGCGGGGATGTCCCAGTTGAACACGCTGTCGCCGCACTCGAAGCCCTCGACCGCGCCCGGGTTGTTCTTGAAGTCGTCCAGCGTGGCCTGCGGGCTGCCGACGACGTAGCGCAGACCGTTCGGGAAGTTCCGGACGCTGCGGTAGTCGATGACGCCGCTCTTGTAGTAGATGGTCTGCGGACCGCTCGGTTGCACCGCGGTGGTGCCGTTGAGCAGCGTCGGCATCCAGTAGCCGGTCAGGTCCTTGTAGTTGGTGCAGGCCGTGGTGCCGGCCATCAGGCTGTCGGTGGTGGTCGCGGCGTTCGTGGTGGTGTTGCCGAGGAACGTGTGGAAGTGCGAGGCGCCCGGCATGTTGGGGAACACGATCGGGTCGTCCTGGAGGTTGGTGCGGCTGTTCGCGCAGTTCGCCTGGAACTCGTGGTGGGTCGTCGGCGGGTTGGTGACGGGCGGGGTCGCGCTCGACGGGACCACACCGGTGACCGGCGGATTGGCCATGATGTACCCCGGGCCGTCGGTCGGCGCGGTGCTGCCGAGCGAGCCGTAGACCTTCATCTCGTACAGCGAGTAGCCGTACCCGGTGGCGCGCTGGGTGCCGTACATCCGCACGTACCGGCCGCTGCCGCTGACGTTGAGGGTCTGGTTGCCGCCCGTACCGCTGGTGGTGTCGTAGATCGTGGTCCAGTTGGTGCTGCCGTCGGCCGAGGTCTGGATCTGGAAGGCCTTGGCGTACGCCGCCTCCCACTGCAACTGGACCTGGGTGATGGTGGCGGTGCCGCCGAGGTCGACGCGCAGCCACTGCGGGTCGCTCCAGGCACTGCCCCACCGGGTGTCGGAACGGCCGTCGAACGCGCCCGCCGCGGGCGACGCCGAGCTGTTCTCGACCGATGACGCCAATGCCGGCCGGCCCTGGGACAGCAGCGTGTCGGCGGCGTGCGCCTGCTGGATCCCGACGGTCACCAGCGCGGCGGCCAAGGCCGTCACGCCGAGGGGCGCGATCAGCCGTCTTCTTCGGATCATGGGTTCTCCACGGGGGTGAGGACGGGTGGCACGCGTGCCCGGTGGAACCTGGGGATCCGGGCACGAGTGCGGGATCGTACTTGGAGAGCGCTCTCCAAAGTGTTACGCCCTTGTTGCCCCGGAGTCAATACGCGCCGCTCGAACCCGGTCCGTCCGGCCCGTGGGCGGGGTTCGACCGGGCAGACCGGGTTCGGCCGCCCGCTGCCGGAGAGCGCTCTCCGGTTGTGCTATAAAACTGTTATGGACACCTCCCGGGCCCAGCGGCCGCCCACTCTGGAAGACGTGGCCAAAGTGGCCGGCGTCTCCCGCGCCACCGTGTCCCGGGTGATCAACGGAATCCGCAACGTGGACCCGCAGATCCACGAGGTGGTCTGGAACGCGGTCGGCGCCACCGGCTACACGCCCAACCGGGTGGCCCGGTCCCTGGTCACCCGGCGCACCGGCACGCTGGCGCTGGTGGTGTCCGACACCGAGGCGCACGACGACGACCCGTTCATGGGCCGGTTCTTCGCCGACCCGTATTTCGGCCGGGTGGTCGGCGGCCTGATGAGCGTCCTCAAGGTGGCCGGGGTGCAGCTCGCCCTGCAGATCGTGGGCAGCGACGACGGCCGTCGCCGGCTGGTCGGCGACCTGCGGCACGGCCAGGCCGACGGTGCCATCGTGCTGTCGCTGCCGGCCCATGACCCGCTGCCGGGAATGCTCACCGACGGCGGCGTGCCCGCGGTGATGATCGGCCGGCCCGCCGACTCGGTCCCGATCGACTACGTCGACCTGGCCAACGACACCGGCGCGGCCCTGGCCGCCGACCACCTGATCGGGGGGGGCGCCCAGCTGATCGGCATGATCACCGGCCCGGTGGACGTGCCCGCCAGCAGCGACCGGATCTCCGGCTTCCGCCGCTCGATGGCCCGCCACGGCCACGGCTGGGTGCCGATTGCGACGGGCAACTTCACCCAGGAGAGCGGCGAGGCCGCGATGCGCAAGCTGCTGGCCGAGAACCCGGCGCTGGACGGCGTTTTCGTGGCGAACGACCTGATGGCGCTGGGCGCGCTGGTCGCCCTGCGCGAGGAGGGCCGCCGCGTCCCCGGCGACATCAAGGTGGTCGGCTTCGACGACAGCAGCGCCGCGATGGCCGCCCAGCCGCCCCTGACCACGATCCGCCATCCCCTGGAGGACATGGCCGCCGAGGCCGCTCGCCTGCTGCTGGCCCGCGTCGACGACCCGGCCCTGCGGGTCGCGGCGGTCATCTACGAGCCCACCCTGGTCGTCCGCCAGTCGGCGTGAGGCCGGTCCGCCGGAAGCCGGGCGCCGCATTCCACGGGGGTGCGGCGCCCCACCCGCCCGCACGAAACCTGATTGAACGGCGGCCCGCGCCGTGGTTGGGTTCGCGCATGGACGGGGTCGACGTGCTGGTGCTGCACGGCTCACCGGGTTCCGGGAAGACGACGTTGTCGCTCACCATCTCGGAGATGCTGCGTACGGCGGACGTGGCCCACGCGGTGATCGACCTGGATCAGTTGAGTCTCATCTTCCCGTCGCCGCGGCGCTCCTTCGCCAACGACAACCTCCGCGCCGTCTGGCCCAACTTCGCCGCCGTGCCCGGGCTGAAGGTGGTCATCCCGACCGTGGTGGCGGACGAGGACGAACTGGTCCAGCTCCGGGAAGCCGTGCCCGGCGCGGGATTCACCGTCTGCGAACTGACCGCACCGGTGGACGTTCTCCGGGAACGAATCACGGCGCGGGAGCCGGACGAGTTCTGGCGGAGCCGCCTGCGCGACTTCGTGGAGCTGTTCCACTCGCGCGCGGACCTGCCCGGGATCCGGGACTTCCAGGTGTCGACGCACGACCGGTCGCCGGAGGACACCGCCCGGGAGATCCTCGAGACGATGCGCTGGACGGCCTGAACCCTCTCGCATCTGGCCCCGTGGTACCGGCGCCGGCGCCGGCGCCGGCGACTGCCGCCAGAGCCCGGCTCCGGTGGGAAGTACGGTCGGTGCCACCGGTGATCTACGGGCTGGCCGCCAGGAACAGGAAGACGGCAAGCAGTCCGATGTGGACGCCACCCGGCAGGACGGTGGCCCGGCCCGGGACGACGGTCAGGATGCCGACGGCGAAGGTCAGCGCCAGCAGCACCGTCTGGGTGCCGCCGAGGCCCAGGAGCAACGGCCCGGGCAGCCAGATCATCGCGATCGCGATCGCCGGGATGGTCAGGCCGATGCTGGCCATGGCCGAACCCAGGGCCAGGTTGAGGCTCGTCTGGATGCGGTCGCGGGCAGCCGCGCGTACGGCCGCGATCGTCTCCGGCAGCAGCACCAGCAAGGCGATGATCACCCCGACCACCGCCTGGGGCAGGCCCGCGCCGGCTACGGCCGACTCGATCGACGGGGACACCGCCTTGGCCAGGCCGACCACCGCGACCAGCGCCACCAGCAGCAGACCCAGGCTGATCAGCGCGGAACGGCGGGTGGGCGGGTCGGCGTGCTCCTCGGCCTCGACCACCTGACCGGCCGTGGTGATCGGCAGGAAGTAGTCGCGGTGGCGGCGGGTCTGCACGGTGACGAAGAGGGCGTACAGGCCGAGGGACGCGATCGCGGCGAAGGCGAGCTGGGCCGGGGAGAACGACGGGCCGGGCCGGCTGGTGGTGAAGCTGGGCAGGACGAGGCTGAGCGTGGCGATCGCGGCCACCGTGGCCAGAGCGCCGCCCGTGCCTTCGGAGTTGAAGACGGCGACGTGCCGGCGGAGCGCGCCGACCAGCAGGGACAGGCCGAGGATGCCGTTGGTGGTGATCATCACGGCGGCGAACACGGTGTCGCGGGCCAGGGACTGGGATTTCTCGCCGCCGCTGATCATCAGGGTGACGATCAGGGCGACCTCGATGACGGTGACGGCGACCGCCAGGACGAGCGAGCCGTACGGCTCCCCCACCTTGTGCGCGACCATCTCTGCGTGATGCACCGCGGCCAGGACGGCGCCGCCGAGGAGCAGGGCGGCCAGGACGACCACGGGCGGCGGCAGGTCGCGGCCCCACGTCAGGATGAGGGCGGCGACGGCCAGGACGGGTACGGTACGGGTCCAGTGGATCTTGTCTGTCATCCGCCAACTTTACCGGCGTCGCTATCGCGCGCCGTCTTGGCGGAAGACGACGGCACGGTGACCCGGTCACGTTCGGCCCCGCCGACGCCCGCGCCGCTGCCGACTCGGTCGACTCCGTGCTCGCCGATTCCTGGGCGCCTCAGGCGGCGACCGGTCCGTGGGACTCCGGGACGACCTCGTCGGGCTTCGGCGGCCCGGGCGGGGTGCCGTCGCCGAACGGGCGGCCGCCGAGCTCCTCGCGGCCATGCGGTTCGAGCCAGTTCCGCAGGTCCGGGCCGTCGGGCACGATCTGCGTCGGGTTGATGGTCTTGTGCACGATGTAGTAGTGCCGCTTGATCTGCACGAAGTCGATCGTGTCGCCGAATCCCGGCGTCTGGAACAGGTCCCGCGCGTACGCCCAGAGCACCGGCATCTCGCTCAGCTTGCGCCGGTTGCACTTGAAGTGGCCGTGGTACACCGGATCGAACCGGGCGAGCGTGGTGAACAGCCGTACGTCGGCCTCGGTGATCGTGTCGCCGGCCAGGAACCGCTGCGTGGTCAACATCTCCGACAGTGACTCGAGCCGGTCGAACAGCCGGTGGTACGCCTTGTCGTACGCCTCCTGGCTGCTCGCGAAACCGGCCCGGTAGACGCCGTTGTTGATGTCGGCGAACACGAACCGGTTCACCTTGTCGATCGTCTCCCGCAGGTGCGGCGGGTAGAGGTCGGGTGCGCCCTCCCGCTGAAACTTGCGCCACTCCAGGGACAGGTCGATGGTCAGCTGGGCGAAGTCGTTGGTCACCAGCTGACCGGTCGGCACGTCCACCATCGCCGGCACGGTGATGCCCCGCTCGTACCCGGGGAAGCGTGCGAAGTAGGCCTCCTGGAGCCGTTCGATGCCCAGCACCGGGTCGCGGCCGCCGGGGTCGAGGTCGAACGTCCAGCTCCGCTCGTCGTGCGTCGGCCCGCAGATGCCCATCGAGAGCACGTCCTCGAGGCCGAGCAGGCGCCGCACGATGATGGCCCGGTTGGCCCACGGGCAGGCGCGTGCCACCACCAGGCGGTAGCGGCCGGGCTCGACCGGATAACCGTCCCGCCCGTCGGCGGTGATGCGTGTGGTGACGTAGTTCTGATCGCGATCGAACTCGCCGGACTTCTCGGAGGCCATGACCCCATCTTGCCCGTTTTCCGGCCGCCGACGCCTTCGACGTGCGGCCGGGATTCGACCAGGCGCATCCGGGGACGCCGGCCGGGGGCAGTGATAGAAAGGCACGGTGACCGCCACCGATCCGTTCGCCGACCTCGACGCCTACGTCAGCCTGCCGCGGCTCGGCGGGTTGTGGCTGTCGCCGGACGGCCGCCGCCTCGTCACCGGCGTGGCCACTCCCGACCGCGGGAACACCCGCTACCGCACGGCGTTGTGGGAGATCGACCCGGACGGCGAGCGGCCGGCGCGGAGCCTGACCCGCAGCGGCCCGGGCGAGTCGGCGGCCGCGTTCACGCCGTCGGGCGACCTGCTGTTCACCTCGGCCCGCCCGGAACCGGACGGCGAGGACGACGCCGAGCCGCCGCCGGCGCTGTGGCTGCAGCCCGCCGGTGGCGGCGACGCCCGGGTGATCGCGAAGCTGCCCGGCGGCATCCACGGCGTGGGCGTCAGCGCGTCCGGGACGGTCGTGGCCGGCTCGGCGCTGCTGCCCTCGTCGGCCGGCCCGGAGGCCGACCAGGCCGCCCGCAAGCAGCGCAAGGAGGCCGGGGTCGCGGCGATCCTGCACGAGGAGTACCCGGTCCGGTTCTGGGACCACGACCTCGGGCCGGACCGCCCGCGTCTGCTGACCGCGGATCTGGCCGGTGACGACGGTCTGGAGCTGACGGACCTCACCGGCCACGCCGGCCGGGCGCTGGACGGCGAGGACACCTCGTGGGACATCACCCCCGACGGCCGTACGGTCGTGACGGTGTGGATGGTGGCCGAACCGGCCGGGTCGCAGCGGGCCACGCTGGTGGCGATCGACGTGGCAACCGGTGAGCGTCGCGTGCTGGCCGACGACCCCGAGCACGAATACAGCTCGCCCGAGGTGTCCCCGGACGGCCGCCAGGTCGCGGTGGTGAGCTTCCGGCGGTCCTCGCCGGACGATCCGGGCGACCTCCGGCTGGCCCTCGTGCCGCTCGCCGGCGGAGAAGTCCGGGTTCTCACCGGTGGGTGGGACCGCTGGCCGTCCGGCGGCCGGTGGCTCCCGGACGGCAGCGCGCTGATCGTGGCCGCCGACGACCACGGGCGCTCCCCGCTGTGGCGGGTGGACGCGACCACCGGTGACGTCAACCGGCTGACCGGCGACGACGGCGCCTACTCCGATGTCCGGGTCTCGCCGGACGGGCGGTGGATCTACGCGCTGCGCAACGCGGTGGACAGCCCGCCGGCCCCGGTGCGCCTGCCGGCGGGGGGCACCGCGCAGCCGGAATTCCTCCGCGGCCCGGCCGCACCCGTGGACGTACCCGGGCGGCTGACCGAGGTCACGGCGACCGCCGCGGACGGTACGCCGTTGCGCGCCTGGCTCGCGCTCCCCCCGGCCGGCGAGCCCGCGCCGCTTCTGCTGTGGATCCACGGCGGCCCGCTCGGCTCATGGAACGCGTGGTCCTGGCGGTGGAATCCGTGGATCATGGTGGCGCGCGGCTACGCGGTGCTGCTGCCCGATCCCGCGTTCTCCACCGGTTACGGGCACGACTTCGTCCAGCGGGGCTGGGGCGCGTGGGGCGACGCCCCGTACACCGATCTGATGGCGCTGACCGACGCGGCCGAGGCACGCCCCGACATCGACGCGACCCGGACCGCGGCCATGGGCGGCTCGTTCGGCGGGTACATGGCCAACTGGGTCGCCGGGCACACCGGCCGGTTCGCCGCGATCGTGACCCACGCGTCGCTGTGGGCGCTGGATCAGATGATGACGACCACGGACGCGCCGTACTACTGGGCGCGCGAGCTGACCGCGAAGCGTCTCGAGGCCCACTCGCCGCACCGGTTCGCCGACGACATCACCACGCCGATGCTGGTGATCCACGGGGACCGCGACTACCGGGTGCCGATCGGCGAGGCTCTGCGCCTCTGGTGGGACCTGCTGTCCCGGTCGACGGCGGAGGACGGGTCGAGCCGCCACAAGTTCCTCTACTACCCGGACGAGAACCACTGGATCCTCAAGCCGGGCAACGCCAAGGTCTGGTACGCCACGGTGCTCGCCTTCCTCGCCCACCACGTGCGCGGCGAGGACTGGCACCGGCCGGAGCTGCTCGGCTGAGGCCGGTGTCCGGGCGTCAGTGCCAGGTGGCCTGATGGTCGCCGTGGGTCCGGAGGTAGGCGCCGGCGCCGAAGTGGTGATCGTAGAAGTCGGTGTCCAGGTGCTGGGCCTGCAGATAGTTGAGGATCTGCACGGTGGGGACGGTGCCGGGCACCTTGCCGAACGTCTCGTCGATGTAGCGGACCTCGCCGGTGAGCAGCCGCCGGAACGGTTCGTCGTACGGCGCCGCGGATCCCCGTACGCCCGGGTTGTCCGTCCACGGCCCACCGGTGTCCGGGTGGTACGGCCCGCCGGGACCGAACTTGCGGGCGGTGAACTTCTCCACCGCGTCGGCGGCGTCGCGGACGTACGGCCGGGACAGGGTTTCGAAGACGCCGGCCAGGCCAGTCGGGTTCGGCAGCGGCCAGCGGTCGTCGTGGTCGACGTGGAAGCCGAGGCCGGGGACCTCCGGGTTGCCGGACGCGCCGAGGATCGACAACCGGTCGATCCCGTCGAACGTCCAGCCGCCCAGACCCATCGCGCCGAGCAGCAGGTGTCCGTTGTAGACGCTGGTGATCAGCTCGGCACTCGCCTCGGCCAGGGTGTACTGCTCGACGAACGACAACGGAACCGGATCGCCGGCGTGCCGCAGCGACGGATCGTCCGCCCCCGGGACAGGCCGGTGGTGGACGTCGTCGTAGACGCCGTACCCGTTCTGCAGGAAGAAGGCCAGGTTGGCGATCAGGTGCTGGGCCAGGTCGGCGATCGGGATGACCAGCAGCGAGCCCGGGTGGTTGGCGATCCAGGTGTTGTGGCCTTCGAGGTAGGGCTCCTCGCGGGGCAGCCAGATGCGCTGGTCGGACAGCTTCCGGTAGCGCGCCGTGGTGGCTCCCAGCCACTTGTCGACGTCGACGTCGGCGTCCGGGCCGGTCACCTCGCCGGCGGGGGCGGCGTCGCGGCTGGACAGGAAGTAGGTGCCGGAGTCGTCGGTGAAGAAGAAGTCGGTGGTGTGGAACCCGGCCGCGGACGGGAACGACCGGCCGCCGGCCGACCCGGCGTAGTTCGGCAGCGCCGGCGCGTATCCGGGGTGGTGGGTGATCCCGAAGTTCCAGCCGGTGACGCCGGTGACGGTGGCCAGGACCAGGGCCCGCTCCACCTCGCTCAGCGGCTGCGCCGGCTTCGTGCTGGTGAAGGCGAGTTCGCCGGCCGGGATGGTGCCGCCGACCGGGAACCGCCTCGACCGCCGACCCGCGATCGCCGCGACGAGGGGGAACTCCAGGAGCCGGGCGATCGCCGTCCGCTCGTGGTCCGAGAGGGCCAGGGTCACAGCTCCCGCCCCTCGACGATGTGCGACGGGAAGCCGGTCCGGGCGGCCCGCAGCATCGCCTGGCCGAGCCGGTCGGTCGTGGTGAAGAAGCGGGGCGCGACCCGGGTCGGCACCGGGATCAGCGGGGCGGTGATCGCGTACGCCGTGCGGTACCAGCCGACCATGCCGGTCGCGCCGAAGATGACCACCTTCATGAGTTCTTCCCCTCGGTCAGCACCCGGACCGCGTCGACCACGGTCCGGCGGCGCAGCGCGATGTCGTCGGCGCGGGTCATCGGGAGGTCCGGGCCGCCCAGGAGGGCCAGTCCGGTGATCAGCATCATCAGTTCGGCGGCGGGGAAACGGTCGCTGATCCGGCCGTCCCGCTGGGCCTGGGCGATCGCGGTGACCTTGTCGGCATGGGCCGCGAGCACCACCTCCGGCATGGTGTCGCCGCCGCGTTCGAGGGAGTGCCAGATCGCCAGCCGGAACGCCTGCGGGTGGCCGACGTTGCGGTCGAACAACCGCCCGGCGTACGCCGGCAGGTTCTCCGGGTCGATCGGGACCTCGTGCACGGTGTCGACCACCAGCGCGCGGAAGACGGCGTCGAACAGATCTTCCTTGTTGCCGAAGTACGAATAGATCAGTGCCTTGTTGGCTTGTGCGGTTGCGGCGATACGGTCGATCCGGGCGCCGGCGATGCCGCGCTCGGCGAATTCGGCGGCGGCCGCCTCGAGCAGCCGCCGCTTGGTGTCCTCCGCATCCCTCACCACCGGCAGAGCATACTTGAATAACCGGTTAGTTGGGCCGGCGGACATCGTGCATACCCGATTCGGCCCTTTTAACCCGAGACCCGCGGACATTAATTGTCTCTTGGCAATCACGCTTGCGGAGTGGTCGGTACGGGTAGCTGAGTGGAATACACACGAATAACTGGAGGGCACCATGAGCGACGTCCCCACGAGTGCCGGGGCTCTCGGCGCCACCGATCCGCGTTATGCACCACCGTCTGATTCGTCCAGCTCCACCAGCACTGCAAGTCAGGTGGCTCAGCAGGGCGGACAGGCCGCGCAGCAGGCCGCGAGCGACGTCAAGGACACCGCCGCGGAGCAGGCCAAGCGCGTGGCCGGCGAAGCCAAGACGCAGGTCCGGGGCCTCGCCTCCGACGTGCGGGACCGGGTCGGCGAGCAAGCCCGCACGCAGAACGACCAACTGGTGAACACCATCCGCCAGACCGCCGACCAGCTCGACGAGATGCGCGGCGACCGGGCTGACTCGCCCGCCGCCACCGTCGTGTCGCGTGTGGCCGACGGCGGCCGGCAGTTCGCCGACTACCTCGACCGCAACGGTCCCGAGGGCGTGCTCCGCGAGGTGCAGGACTTCGCGCGGCGCCGTCCCGGCGCCTTCCTGGTCACCGCACTGGCGGCGGGGTTCGTGGTCGGCCGGCTCGGCAAGAGTGTGGCCAAGGCCGACGGTGACGCCGGCGACAAGCCGCGGAACGACTCGTTCGTCTCGCAGACACCGCAGGACTACGCCACGAGCACCGGTTACGCCACGGATGCCGGCTACGCCACGGATGCCGGCTACGCGACCGACCCCGGGTACGCGACGACCGGGACCGGCTACACGACCGGCACCGAGTACGCCGCGACGGGTACCGGCACGCCGGCCGTCGTCACCGAGGAGTACGTCACCGAGGGCTATGTTCCCGGCACCGCGCCGGCCACCGGATACCCGGACGGCACACGATGAGCTCGCCGTACACGGAGAACCACCGGCCCGACCCGGGCGACACCTCGATCGGCGAAGTGATCGGCAACATCAGCAACGACCTCTCGCAGCTGTTCCGTCAAGAGGTCGAGCTGGCGAAGGCCGAGATCAAGGAAGAAGCGGCCAAGGCCGGCAAGGCCGCCGGGATGCTCGGCGGCGCCGGGTTCGCCGGCTACCTGGCCGTCGTGCTGCTCAGCTTCGCGCTGGTTTTCGGACTGGCCAATGTCATGGACGCCGGTTGGGCCGCGCTGATCGTGGCGGTCATCTGGCTCATCATCGGCGCCGTCCTGTACATGAACGGCCGTAAGAAGCTCAAGACCGTGGATCCGATGCCGCGGCGCACCGTCGACACCCTCAAGGAGGACGCGCAATGGCTGAAGAACCCGACCGGCTGAGGCAGGACATCGAGCGCACCCGGGCGTCGCTGTCCCGGGACGTGGACCAGCTCGCCGACAAGACCAGCCCCACACGGGTTGCCCAGCGGCGCTGGGCCTCGGTCAAGGAGAAGGTCATGGGAAATTCCGATCACGCCCGGCACGCCGCCGGTGACACCGCATCGCACGCGTCCGATGTCGTCAGCACGAAGGCGCATGACGCGGCCGACGCTGTCGGGTCCAAGGCGCACGACGCCGCCGACGCGGTCCGCAACGCCCCGCAGGCGGTCAGTCGTCAGACAGCCGGCAACCCGCTCGCCGCCGGTATCATCGCCTTCGGCGCGGGCATGCTCGCCGCCACCCTGATTCCGGTGAGCGACGTCGAGAAGCGGGCCGGTCAGCAGCTGAAGGACAACTCCGGTGACCTGGTGGACCGGGTCAAGGACGTCGCCGGCGAGGTCGGATCCGACCTCAAGCAGAACGCCGTCGAGGCCGCGAGCCAGGTGAAGGAAACGGCACAGGACGCCGCCCAGACCACCAAGGACCAGGCCCAGTCGTCCGCTCAGGACGCTGCGGCGCAGACGAAGCAAGCTGCTCAGAACAACTGATCGAGGGAGTTCACCATGGGTTTGATGGACAAGGCCAAGGACCTGGCCGACTCGCACGACGAGCAGGTCGACCAGGGCCTCGAGAAGGTCGGCGAGCAGGTCGACGAGCGGACCGGCGAAAAGTACTCGTCGCAGATCGACAAGGGCGTCGACCAGGCGCAGCAGCGCACCGGTGAGGGCGACACCACCCAGCAGTGATCTCCCCGGCCCGGCCGCATTCGTGCGGCCGGGCCGGTTTTCGGCTATGACGAACTAAACAGTTAGTTGACTCCGCCGCCCGTCGATGCTTCAGTTGACCGGTAACCAACCAGTCAGTTAGGAGCGGCCCGATGCCTCTCTCCATCCCCTCCCAGGCCGGCCGGCTCGCCGTGGTCACCGGTGCGAACAGCGGGGTCGGCCGCGAGACCGCCCGCCGGCTCGCGCTCGCCGGCGCCGAGGTCGTGCTGGCGGCGCGGTCCCGCGACAAGGGCCTGGCGGCCGCGCGGGAGATGTCCGGCGGTCCGGTCACGGTCGCCGAACTCGACCTGGCCGACCTGGCGTCCGTACGGGCGTTCGCCGCGTCCCTGCTCGCCGGGGGCCGCCCGCTGGACCTGCTGATCAACAACGCCGGCGTGATGGCGGTGCCGGACCGCCGGACCACCGCCGACGGGTTCGAGCTGCAGTTCGGCACGAACTACCTGGGCCATTTCGCGCTGACCGCCCACCTGCTGCCGCTGCTGGCCGCGGCCCCGGCGCCCCGCGTGGTGTCGCTGAGCAGCGGCACCCACTGGTTCGGCCGGATCGACCGGGCCGACCTGCAGAGCGTTGCCGGCTACGCGCCGAACCGGGCGTACGCGCAGTCCAAGCTGGCCATGCTGCTCTTCGCCGGTGAGCTGCAGCGCCGCAGCAACACGGCGGGCTGGAAGTTGCTGAGCACCGCCGCCCACCCCGGCGCCACCCGGAGCAATCTGCAGACCGCCGGCCCCAACCTCGGTACCGGCCGGTCCGGCGAGTCGGCCCTCAACCGGCTGACCCACCTGATCCCGGGCATGTGGCAGGACGTCGACGAAGGCGCGTTGCCGACCCTGTTCGCCGCGACCTCCCCCGACGCCGCACCGGACGGCTACTACGGCCCGGACGGGTTCCTCGGGATGAGCGGCGGGGCTGGTCCGGCGCGGCGCTCGAAGCGGGCCCGGGACGCCGCCACAGCCGCTCGTTTGTGGGACGCGTCGGTCGCTCTCACCGGTGTGACCTGGGCCGCGACCCAGCCCGCGTGAAAGCGTCGTACCCGGGCCCTATGTTCTTGGGGTGCCTCTCGAACGCTTCTCGCCCGCCCAGGTCGCCGCGCTGGCCCCCGACCCGAGCTCGCTGAAGGCTGCCCGCGGGGTCGGCGCCGCCGGTCACTGGCCGGCGTCCGGGCGGTTCGACGATGTCCTGTGGGGACTGTGCCGGGGCAGCGGCCAGTCGCCGTACCAGGTGGCGGTCGACCTGGACGGCCCGGCGTTCAGATGCTCCTGCCCGAGCCGCAAGTTCCCCTGCAAGCACGCCCTCGGGCTGATGCTGCTCTGGGCCGAAGGCGGTGGCGCTCACCCGGCCGACCCGCCGCCGTGGGTGGCCGAGTGGCACGCGACCCGGGAGGCGCGGTCGAAGGCGGCGGCCACCCGGGCCGCCGGGCCACCCGACCCGGCGGCCGCGGCCAAGCGCGCCCAGCAGCGCGGCGAGCGGGTCGCCGCCGGGATCACCGAGCTGCGGCAGTGGCTGGACGACCAGGTCCAGCAGGGCCTGGCCGGGTTCACCTCGTCCGGGCACGAGCCGTTCGCCACGATGGCCGCCCGCCTGGTCGACGCGCAGGCCCCGGCGGCCGCGTCGGCCGTGCGGCGCCTCGGGTCGATCGCCGGCGTCGGCCCGCAGTGGGCCGACCGGATGCTCGGCGAGCTCGGGTTGTTGTGGCTGCTGGTGAGCGCGTGGGACCGGATCGACGCGTTGCCGGAACCGCTGGCGGCGACGGTCCGGACCCGGGTGGGGTTCCCCGTCGCGGCCGACGACGTCCTGGCCGGGCCGCGGGTGCGGGACCGCTGGCAGGTGCTCGGCCAGGTGGACAGCGACGACGGCATGCTGATGAGCCGGCGGGTGTGGCTGCGCGGCGAGGCGACCGGGCGGTTCGCGCTGGTGCTGACGTTCGCCGCGGCCGGCCAGTCGCTCTCCGCCGATCTCGCGCCCGGCACCGAGCTGCGGGCCGACCTGTGCTTCTATCCCGGCGCGCTGCCGGTGCGGGCGCTGGTGGCCGAGCGGCTCAGCGCCGCCGAACCGCTGGGCCGACCGTCCGGTGCCGGCTCGCTGCGGGCCGCCCTGGGCGGGTGGTCGGCAGCGCTGGCCGCCGAGCCGTGGCGGTACGACGTGCCGGTGCTGCTGGACGGCGTGGTGCCGACCGGGGACGGCTGGCTGGCCGACAGCGCCGGCGAGGCCCTCCCCCTGGCGCCCGGCCATCGCGAGCCGTGGTGGCTCCTGGCCGCGGCTGGGGCGGCGCCGGCGACGGTGTCGGCGGAGTGGTCGCCGTCCGGGCTGCGCCCGCTGGCCGCGTGGGTCGGCGGGCGGTACGTGCCGGCCGGCTTCGCCGTGCCGGAATTCGGTGTCCCGCGTCCGGCCGAGCTGCCGGGCGAACTGCTGGCCCCGGCGCTGGTCGGGACCGCGCGGCGCCCATGGACCGGGTCCCTGCTGGAGGACGCGGCGGTCGCTCTGATCTACCGCCGCGCCGGGGTGATGCCGTCGGACGGCCACTTGCCGGTGCCCGCCGCGCCGGCGGAGACCGATCCGGCGTTCCCCGTCGCGGCCGGCTCCCGGCTGCTGGCGATCCTTTCCGGAGCCACCCCGGGCGGTGCGCAGGCGGCGTCCGAGCTGCTGGGTCAGTGGTTGGACGCGGCCGTCCGACGCGGCGGCCGGGTGCCGCCCGAATCGCTGCCCGGCCTGCTCGACGCGGGCCGGCGCAACTCCACGATCCGGCCGTCCGTGGCCCGGGTGACCGGCCGCCGCGGAACCTGGCTGGCCGGGATGCGGGTGGACTGGGCATGGCTGCTGGACGAGGCGCCCGGCGACCCGGTGCCCGACGATCCGGCCGTCTGGGACACCGGTTCCGGCGGCGAGCGGCTGGCCTATCTGGCCCAGCTGCGCCACCACGACCCGGCGGCGGCCCGCGACCGGCTCGAGTCCGGCTGGGCCGGCGAGGCACCGGACGACCGCGCCCGCCTGCTCACCGTCCTCGGCACCGCCCTCTCCCCGGCCGACGACGCGTTCCTCGAGTCGGTGCTGGACGATCGCCGCCGCGAGGTCCGCGAGACCGCGCTCGATCTGCTGCAGCGGATGCCGGGTTCGGGGCTGAGCGCGCGCATGGCGGCGCGGGCGCGGGCCGCGGTCCGGCTCGAGCGACGCACGTTCGGGCGTGACCGCCTCCTGGTCGAACCGCCGGCCGACCTGGACCCGGCGCTGCGCCGCGACGGGGTGTCCGCATCCCCGGTGCGCGGCGCCGGGATCGGCGCGTGGCTGCTCGAGGAGGTCGTCGCCGGCACGCCACTGCCGGTGTGGACCACCGATCTCGGGCGCGGACCGGCCGCGATCCTCGACCTGGCACGTGGCCACGACTGGGAGACACCGCTGCTGCACGGGTGGGCCAAGGCGGCGATCACCCAGGAGGACCCGGCCTGGGCGAGCGCGCTGGTCGCCAACGACGCGCACAACAAGGCGGCCGGCCTGCGCGAGGCGGTCCGGTGGGACCTGCACCTGCTGCTCCCGCCGGACGAACTGGCCGAGATCGCCGCCGACTTCCTGCGCCGCGAGGACCACCTGGCCAACCGGCTGCTCGCACTGCACACCGGCGACTGGCCGCGCGAGCTGGCCGTCACCGTGATCGAGACCATCGCCCGCCGGGCGCGGACGGACCGGCACAGCTGGCAGCTGGCCGAGCTGTGCCGGTCGGCGGCGCTGGCGATGCCCCCGTCGTACGCGCCCCACCTCGAACGCCTGGCCGCCCAGCTCGACCAGGAACCGGCCGACTCCTCCCGGGTCCGCCCGGTGGCCGACCTCGCCCGAGTTCTGACTTTCCGCCACGAGATGCTCCAGGAGCTGGCATGACCGCCTTGCGACCGCACGCCGAGGACCAGTACGCCGACGAACTGGCGCTGCTGGCCGCGACCGACGACCGGCCCCGGCCGACGGGGTGGCGGCTGTCCCCGCACGCGGTGGTGACCTACCTGCTCGGCGACGGCGCCAAGATCACCCCGAAGTACGTCGGCCCCCGCCGGCTCGTCGAGGTCGCGGTGTCCACCCTGGTCACCGACCGGGCGTTGCTCCTGCTGGGCGTGCCCGGCACGGCCAAGACCTGGGTGTCCGAGCACCTGGCGGCGGCCGTCTCCGGCGACAGCACCCTGCTCGTCCAGGGCACCGCCGGAACGGCCGAGGAGGCCATCCGGTACGGGTGGAACTACGCCCGCCTGCTGGCCGAGGGCCCGACCGACGCCGCGCTGGTGCCCAGCCCGGTGATGCGGGCCATGCAGATCGGGTCGATCGCCCGGGTCGAGGAGCTCACCCGGGTGCCGTCCGACGTGCAGGACGCGCTGATCACCATCCTGTCCGAGAAGACGCTGCCCGTGCCCGAGCTGAACACCGAGGTCGCGGCCCAGCGCGGCTTCAACCTGATCGCCACCGCGAACGACCGCGACCGCGGCGTCAACGAACTGTCCAGCGCGCTCCGGCGGCGCTTCAACACGGTGGTGCTCCCGGTCCCGGCGTCGGCCGACGAGGAGGTCGAGATCGTCGCCCGGCGGGTGGCCCAGCTCGGCCGGTCGCTCGACCTGCCCGACGTGCCGGCGGCGCTGGACGAGATCCGCCGGGTGGTCACCGTGTTCCGCGAGCTGCGCAACGGCCTCACCGAGGACGGCCGCACGAGGCTGAAGTCGCCGACCGGCACCCTGTCGCCGGCCGAGGCGATCTCCGTGATCACCAGTGGGATGGCGCTGGCCGCGCACTTCGGCGACGGACGGCTGCAGGCCGGGGACGTCGCCTCGGGCATCGTCGGCGCGGTGATCAAGGACCCGGCGTCCGACTCGGTGGTGTGGCGCGAGTACCTGGAGACCGTGGTGCGGGAACGCCCGGAGTGGCGCGACTTCTACCGAGCCGCCCGCGATGCCTGAACAGCTCTACGGGATCCGCCACCACGGGCCGGGGTCGGCCCGGGCGGTGGTGGCGTCGCTGGAGCAGCAGCAGCCCGGCATCCTGCTGGTGGAGGGGCCACCGGAGGCGGACGAGCTGGTGCGGTGGGTGGCCGACGACGGGCTGCAGCCGCCGGTCGCGCTGCTCGGCTACTCGGCCGACAATCCGCGGCGGGCGGCGTTCTGGCCGTTCGCCGTGTTCTCGCCGGAGTGGCAGGCGATCCGGTGGGCGGTCGGTCACGGTGTGCCGGTGCGGTTCTTCGACCTGCCGTACTCGTACCGGTCGACCGGCGCCCGGATCCGCCCGCCGGCCGACCCGTCCCCGTCTCCCTCGCCTTCGCCGCCGGACGCTTCCGAGGCGGATGACCTCGAGGCGCCGGACGGGCTGGAGTCCGAGGGGCCGCCGAGCCCGCCTCTGCGGCCGGTCGACCCGATCGGCGAGCTCGCCGCGGCCGCCGGGTACGACGACCCCGAGCGCTGGTGGGAGGACGTCGTCGAGCACCGCGGGATGCCGGCGTTCGAGGCGATCGGCGAGGCGATGGCGGCCATCCGCGACACCTCACCGGAGGACCCCGAGGACCTGGTGCGCGAGGCGTACATGCGGACCGTCCTGCGCGAGGTCCGCAAGGAGCACGACAACATCGCCGTGGTGTGCGGCGCCTGGCACGTGCCCGCCCTCACCCGCAAGGTCGCGGTCAAGGACGACACCGCGATGCTCAAGGGCCGGCGCAAGGGCAAGGTGGCGTTCACCTGGGTGCCGTGGACGTACGGGCGGCTGGCGTCGTGGTCCGGCTACGGCGCCGGGGTCCGCTCCCCCGGCTGGTACCACCATCTCTTCACCACCGGCGACGACGTGGTGCCGCGGTGGCTGGTGAACGCGGCCGGCGTCCTGCGATCGGAGGGCGTGCCGACCTCGTCGGCGCACGTCATCGAGGCCACCCGGCTGGCCGAGACGCTGGCCACGCTGCGCGGGCGGCCACTGGCCGGCCTGGCCGAGGTCACCGAGGCGGCCGAGGCGGTGATGTGCGACGGCGAACCGCTCCGGGTCGAGCTGATCGGCCGGCGGCTGGTGGTCGGCGAGCGGCTGGGCGGTGTGCCGGACGCGATGCCGGCCGTCCCGCTGGCCCGCGACCTGGCCGCTCAGCAGCGCGCGGTCCGGCTCAAGCCCGACGCCGGCGAACGCCACCTGGAACTGGACCTGCGCAAGGACACCGACCTCAACCGGAGCCGGCTGCTGCACCGGCTGCGCGGGATCGACGTCCCGTGGGGCGAGCCGGACGCCGCCCGCCGCGGCACCGGCACGTTCCGCGAGCAGTGGCGGTTGCGCTGGCAGCCCGAGTTCGCGGTCCGGCTGGTCGAGGGCAGCATGTACGGCACCACCGTGGCCGCGGCGGCCACCGCCCGGATCACCGGCGCCGCCCGGCGGGCCGAGTCGCTGGCCGAGGTCACCGCGCTGGTCGAGACGTGCCTGCTGGCCGACCTGCCCGACGCGTACGGGCAGGTGCTCGCGGCCGTCGACGTCCGCGCCGCGCTCGACGCCGACATCACGCACCTGATGGCGGCCATCCCGGCGCTGGCCCGGACCCTGCGGTACGGCGACGTCCGCCGCACCGACCTGGCCGGGCTGGCGACGGTGACCGCCACGCTGCTGCGCCGGGTGTGCGCGGGCCTGCCGTCGGCGATCGGTTCGCTGGCCGACGAGGCGGCCAAGGAGTTGCGGGCCCGGATCGACGGCGTGCACTCGGCGGTGGCCCTGCTCGATGACGACGACCTGCGCGAACGCTGGCTGGCCACTCTCGAGTCGGTCGCCGGCCGGGCGGACCTGCACGGGCTGCTGGCCGGCCGGCTGACCCGGCTGCTGCTCGACGCCGGGCGGCTGGACGCGGCCGAGGTCCGGCGCCGTTTACGGTTGCCGCTGACCGTGGGCACACCGCCGGCGCACGCGGCCTCCTGGGTCGAGGGCTTCCTCTCCGGCGGCGGGCTGCTGCTGGTGCACGACGACTCGCTGCTGGCCCTGCTCGACGACTGGCTGGCCGACATCGCCGCCGACGCGTTCGACGACGTGCTGCCGCTGCTGCGGCGCACCTTCGGCGCATTCGAGACGGGCGAACGCCGCGCCATCGGCGAACGCATCGCCGCCGGCCGCGACGCCACGGTCACCGACACCGTGACACCGCTCGACCACGATCGGGCGATCTCGGTGCTGCCCACGCTGTCGATCCTGCTCGGCCACGCCGTGACGCCGTTCGGCATCGGCCCGCCCGGCATCACCCCGCCCGGCGACACCCCGCCCGGCCACGCCAAGCCCGACGGCACCCCACCCGGCCACGCCTCGCCGGGCGACCCAGATCCCCCGCCCGGCGAGGCGGCGGCCGGCGCGATCACCGAGGAGGCGCGATGACGGAGGAGATCGACCGGGAGCGGGCGCGGCGGTGGCGGCTCGTGCTGGGCGGCCCGGCCGAGGAGGCGCTGGGCGAGGCCGGAGGACGCGACGGCAAGATGGACGCGGCCCTGTCGGCGCTCTACGACGCCGCGCCGGCCGGCGAGGACGGCCCGCGCACGCAGCGTGCGGCCGGGCTCGGCGGGTCGGCGCCGCGGGTGGCGCGATGGTTGGGTGACATCCGGCAGTACTTCCCGAGCACGGTCGTCCAGGTGATGCAGGCCGACGCGATCGAGCGGCTCGACCTCACCCGGCTGTTGATGGAACCGGAGATGCTGGCCGCGGTCGAGCCCGACGTCAATCTGGTCGGCACGCTGCTCTCGCTGAACCGGGTGATGCCGGACGAGACCAAGCAGGCCGCCCGGCAGGTGGTCCGGCAGGTCGTCGACGAACTGGAGAAGCGGGTCGCCCAGAAGACACAGTCGGCGGTCACCGGCGCGCTCAACCGGGCCGCCCGGATCAACCGGCCCCGGCACGCCGACATCGACTGGGACCGCACTATCCGCGCGAACCTCAAGCATTACCAGCCCGAGCACCGGACGGTGATTCCGGAACGGCTGATCGGCTACGGCCGGCGGACCGCGTCGGTGCAGCGGGACGTGGTCCTGTGCGTGGACCAGTCCGGCTCGATGGCGTCGTCGGTGGTGTTCGCCGGGGTGTTCGCGGCGGTGCTGGCCTCGATGCGGTCGTTGCGCACGTCGCTGGTCGTCTTCGACACGTCGGTGGTCGATCTGACCGATCAGCTCAGCGACCCGGTCGAGGTGCTGTTCGGCACGCAGCTGGGCGGCGGAACCGACATCAATCGGGCGCTGGCCTATGCCCGGCAGTTGGTGACCCGGCCTCGGGAC
Source organism: uncultured Actinoplanes sp. (assembly GCA_964236515.1). Taxonomy (GTDB): domain Bacteria; phylum Actinomycetota; class Actinomycetes; order Mycobacteriales; family Micromonosporaceae; genus Actinoplanes. The sequence goes on along the minus strand of CAXSDA010000007.1, from coordinate 160,697 downwards.
AGCATCTTTGTGCTGATCAGCGACCTGTACGAGGGCGGCGTCCGGGAGCAGATGCTGCGCCGGGTGGCCGAGATGGTGTCGGCCGGCGTCCAGGTCGTGGTGCTTCTGGCGTTGTCGGACGAGGGCGCACCGGCCTACGACCACGAGAACGCGGCGGCGCTGGCCGCCCTGGGGGTTCCTGCCTTCGCCTGTACGCCCGACGCCTTCCCCGACCTGATGGCCGCGGCCATCCAACGCCGGGACCTGATGGCCTTCGCCCAGCGCCAGGCCGCCGAAGCCGGCGGCTGAGTCCTGCGGCGAACGCACGGCGGCCAGAGCGGCCCCGGCGACCGCACGGGGAGAACGCATGGGACGGGCGGCGGCCGCGGCCGCGGTCCGTGGGTCAGGCGCGGATGGTCATCCGGGCGACGCGGTCGCCGGCGAGGCGGAAGGTGAAGTGGCCGGGGCCGTTGAAGCCGTTGCCGGAGACCGTCAGGGTCACCACGATGTCACCGTCGTGGGTGGCGGCGTCGCTCACGTCGAAGTGGGCCTGGACCCCGATGTTCTCATGGTCGCTCCACCCCCTGATCGTCTCGTGACCGCGGAACTCGTGTCCCCAGTCGTCGACGACGCCGTCGTCGGCGAACGCCGCGAGGAAGGCGCCGGTGTCGCCGGTGTTCGTGGCGTCGAACACCGCCCGGACGGGCGCGGGCAGCGAGACAGTCATGTGACACCTCCGGTCCGATCGTGCCGCACGGGGTGCGCCGGCGGAAGCCCGTAAGTACCATAAGCCCGGTGAATCCTTACTGGCAGGAAAGCTGGGACCGGCAGCAGGAAGCCTTCATGCCCGACCGCGAGCAGCGCTTCGCGGCCATGCTGGACGCCGTCGACGCGGTCACCGACGGCACCTCGCCACGGATCCTCGACCTGGCCGGCGGGACCGGGACGATCACGCTGCGGACCCTGGCGCGTTTTCCCAGCGCCACCGCCACGGTGCTCGATCAAGATCCCGTGCTGCTGGAGATCGCCCGGAGCACAGTGCCGGGCACGGTCGTCGACGCCGATCTGAGCACACCGAAGTGGATCGACCGGCTGCCCGGGGCTGAGTTCGACGCCGTTCTCACCGCGACCGCTCTCCACTGGCTGCCGGCCGACCGGGTGGCCGCGCTCTACGCCGAGGTCCGCACCCTTCTCCGCCCGGGCGGACTCTTCGCCAACGCCGACCACATGCCCGACGACGCTCTCCCCGGCCTGTCCGAACGCCTCCGCGACCGCGCCCGCGAACGGCGCGACGCCCGGTACGCCACCGGCGCCGCGACGTCGTGGACGGACTGGTGGAAGCGCGTCGGCGACGACGAGACCCTCGCGCCGCGGCTGGCCGAGCGCAAGCACGTCTACCCCAGCCACCATCATTCGGCCGAGTGGACCCCGCCGGTGAGCTGGCACGTCGAGGCCCTCCGCGCGGCCGGCTACAGCGAGGCCGGCGTGCTCTGGCGCGGCGGCACCGACGCAGCGGTGGCCGGGGTGAGGTGACGCGCATCGCCTTGACACTCCGGCACCGGACAATCCGCCTAGGCTTACCGATGCAGACAACGAACCATGAAGGAGCCGAACCATGCCGCTGACCGGTGAGTACGCGCCGAGCACCGCCGACTGGGCCCGCGAGCAGGCCGAAGCTTACGAGGCGAGCGGCGGCGAGCAGGCCGGCGATATGCGCGGCCTGCCGGTCATCGTGCTGACGACGGTCGGCGCCAAGACCGGGCTGCTGCGCAAGACCGCCCTGATGCGGGTCGAGCACGCCGGCCAGTACGCGGTGATCGGCTCGCTCGGCGGCGCCCCCAAGCACCCGGTCTGGGTGCACAACATCCGTAAGGAGACGCACGTCGAGCTGCAGGACGGCCCGGACAAGCACGACTACACCGCCACCGAGGTCGAGGGCGCCGAGCGCGACCAGTGGTGGGACCGGGCGGTCGCCGCCTACCCGCCGTACGCGGACTACCAGAAGAAGACCGAGCGGGTCATCCCGGTGTTCGTGCTGAGCCGGATCGACGGCTGACCCGGGCCGCCGGCACCACCAGCGGCGTACCGGTCTGCGGGTCCGGGATCACCTCGCACCGCAGGCCGTACACGTCCTCGACCAGCGAAGCCGTGATGATGGTGAGCGGATCGCCGGCCTCGACCACCTTCCCCGCCTTCATCGCGATCAGGTGGGTGGCGTACCGCGTGGCCTGATTGAGGTCGTGCAGCACGGCGACCAGCGTCCGGCCCTGCTCGTTGAGGTCGGCGCACAGGTCGAGGATCTCGACCTGGAAGGCGATGTCCAGGTACGTGGTGGGCTCGTCGAGCAGCAGGATCCCGGTCTGCTGGGCCAGCGCCATCGCCATCCACACGCGCTGGCGCTGCCCGCCGGAGAGCTCGTCCACCGCCCGGTCGGCCAGCGCGGTCACGCCGGTCGCGTCCATCGCCGCCGCGACCTGGTCCTCGTCCTCCGGCGTCCACTGCCGAAGCAGCTTCTGATGCGGGTAGCGGCCGCGGGCGACCAGGTCGGCGACGGAGATGCCGTCGGGCGCGATCGCGGTCTGCGGCAGCAGCCCGAGTCGGCGGGCCACCTCCTTCGAGCGGTACGACGAGATCGCCGCCCCGTCCAGCACGACCGTGCCGGCCCTGGGTGTCAGCAGGTTCGACAGCGCCCGCAGCAGCGTCGACTTGCCGCACGCGTTCGGCCCGATGATCACGGTGAACGACCCGTCCGGGATCTCCACCGACAGCCCGGACGAGATGACCCGGTGGTCGTATGCGAGGGTCAGCTCCGACCCGGTCAAGCGCGTCATGCGCGTCCCTTCCGCCATTGCCCGCTGAGCAGCCAGGCCAGGTAGGCCCCGCCGACCGCGCCGGTCACCACGCCGACCGGCAGTTGGGCGGGCGCGAGCAGCCGCTGCGCCACGAAGTCGCTGAGCACCATCAGCACCGCACCGGTGAGCGCCGACGGCAGCAGCGGCAACCCGGCCGTACCGGTGAGCCGCCGGGTGATCTGCGGGGCGGCCAGCGCGACGAACGCCACCGGACCGGTCGCGGCGGTGGCCACCGCGCACACCGCCACCGCCAGCACGACCAGCCACAACCGGGACCGGTTCACCCGTACACCCAGGGCGTTCGCGGAGTCGTCGCCGAGTTCCAGCATGCGCAGCCGGCCGCCGAACGCCAGCAACGGCGGGACCAGCACGATCAGTGCCAGGCCGAGGAGCCGGACGTACGTCCAGTCGCGGCCGTTGAGCGTGCCGACCAGCCACACCTGCGCCGACTGGGCGGCGTCGAGGCGGGCCCGGCTGATCAGGAAGCTGTTGACCGCCACCAGCATCGCGCTGACCCCGATGCCGACCAGCACGATCCGCCGGACAGCCCCACCGCCGACCGCGGCCAGCCCGTACACGACGGCCGCGGTGAGCAGGCCGCCGATTATTGCGCCGGCGGCGGTCCAGGCCGGTCCGGCCGAGAAGACGACAATGGCGAGCACGGCGCCGGCGACCGAGCCGGTGGTGAAGCCGACGATGTCGGGACTGCCCAGCGGGTTGCGGGACAGACTCTGGAACACCGCGCCGGACAGCGCCAGCGCCGCCCCGGCCAGCAGCCCGAGGCAGATCCGGGGCAGCCGCAGGTCGAGCAGGATGAACCGGTCGGCCCGCCGGCCGCCGCCGGCCAGGATCTCCCCGATCGCACCGAACGGCAGCCGTACGCCCGCCGCGCTCACCGTCAGCACGCCGGCCGCCGCCGCCGCGACCAGCAGGGCGAGCGTCACCACGACCGTGCGCCGGTCCACCCGCAGCGCCACCCCGCCCGCCCGCACGGTCACGAAGCGGCTCACCGCAGCACGATCCGGCGCCGTCGGGTCACAAAGCCGGTCACCGCAGCACGATCCGGCGCCGTCGGGTCACAGAACCGGTCACAGCGGCACGATCCGGCGTCGCAGGATCACCGCGAGGAACACCGGCGCTCCGGCGAACGCCGCCACCAGCCCGACCGGCAGCTCCCCCGGCCGGGTGGCGATCCGGCCCAGGACGTCGGCCAGCAGCAGCATGGCCGGCGCCAGGACCAGGGAGTACGGCAGGAGCCAGCGCTGATCGGGACCGACCAGGGATCGCGCGATGTGCGGCACGGCGAGCCCGACGAAGGCGATCGGCCCGACCGCGGCGGTGGCCGCCCCGCACAGCAGCGTGATCGCGACGGCGCTGAGGATCCGGGTGCGGCCCAGGTTCGCACCCAGCGCGCGGGCCGCGTCCTCACCCAGTGCGAGGACGTTCAGCGACGGCCCCAACCCGAGGGCGAGCAGTCCCCCGGCGACGATGAACGGGCTGACCCCGTACAGCACGGAGAGGTCCCGGCCGGTGAGCGTGCCCACGGTCCACAGCCGATAGCGGTCGAACGTGGTGACGTCCAGCAGCGCGACCGCGTTGGTGACGGCGAGCAGCGCGGCGCCGACGGCGGCTCCGGCGAGCGCGAGCCGTTCCGGCGAGGCGCCCGAGCGGCCGCGGGTGCCGAGCAGGTAGACGATCGTGAACGCGCCCGCCGCCCCGGCGAACGCGAACCAGATGTAGCCGGCGAGCGAGGAGACGCCCAGCACCCGGATGGCCAGCACGACCGTGGCCGCGGCGCCGGCGTTGATGCCGAGGATGCCCGGGTCGGCGAGCGGGTTGCGGGTCAGCGCCTGCATGAGCGCGCCGGCCAGTCCGAGCGCGACGCCCGCGGCCAGGCCGACGAGCGTGCGGGGCAGCCGCAGGTCGAGCACGATGCGCAGGTCCTCGGCGCGGGCCGGGCGGGACGTACGCCCGTCGAGCGCGTCCCAGACCACGGACAACGGGATGGCTTTGGTGCCGACGGCGATGCTCAGCGCGGCCGCGACCGTCAGCACAGCCAACGCCAGGAGCAGGCCGAGGCCGCGGGTCCGGCCGCCGCCGCGCGCGCCGGCCCGCGAGCCGGCCGGCATGTACCCGGCGCGTACGGCCGCCTCGGTGGTCACAGCGCCGCTCTCACCTGCGGCACGAACGTGTCGATGGTGTACGGGATGCTCAGCACGGAGTTGGTGGAGAACGCGTTGACCAGGTCGGAGTCGCTGACGATGACCAGGTGCCCGGCCTTGGCCGACGCGATGCTGCCGAGCACCTTGTCCTTCCTGAGGTCGTCGGCCGCGCCGATGCCGAACATCACGGTCAGGTCGGCGTCGAGCAGGGCGACCTGCTCGGGCGAGATGTCGACGTAGAAGTTGTTCTTCTTCAGCGCCTCGACCTTGGGCGAGTTGGTGAAGCCGAGCGCCTCCATGAAGTCGACCCGGCCGTCGCCCTTCAGGTAGGCGCCGTACTGCCCGTTGAAGTAGGCGCCGACCACGACGGTCTTACCGGCGAACGCCGGGTTGGCCGCCTGGGCGTCGGCGAGCGCCTTGTCCGCACCGGCGACCAGCGCCTCGCCGTCGGCCTTGCGCCCCAGGATCGACGCGATCATCTCGGTCTGGTCCTTCAGCGGCGTCAGGTACGGCGCCGCGCCGGCCGGCCCGGACAGCGTGGGCGCCAGTTTGTCCAGCTTCTCCCAGGTGGCGCGGACGTTGTCCGACTTGGTGAACGTGACCAGGTCGGGTCGCAGCGTGGCGACCGCCTCGAAGTTGATCTCCGGACCGGCCAGGATCTGTGGCTTGGCCCCGCCCAGCTTGTCGTGTGCCCACGGCCCGACGCCGGCCGGCCACGCCTTGAACCAGTCGAGGATGCCGACCGGCACCACGCCCAGCGCGAGCAACGCGTCGGCGTCGCCCCAGCCGAGCGACACCACCCGCGCCGGCGCGGCGTCGAGTGCGGTCTGGCCGAACTGCGTCGTCACCGAGGCCGGGAACGAGCCGCCGGAACTCGGCGCGACCGCCGCAGTATCCGTGCCGGAGTCCCCGCAGGCGGCCAGGACGCCACCGGCGGCCACGCCGGCCGCCCCGAACAGAAGGCTGCGTCGCGACAGAGCCATATCGGAATCTCCAAAGTTAGGTTTGGCTAACCTAAGCAGGCGTCACAAGATCCCGCAAGTCCGTCCAGCGCGGCTCCCGCGTGAACCGTCCGAAGAAGACAGTCACCGAGCTCGCACAAACGTGAAAACCGCTGTGAAAATCGCCGTTTCCGGACGATCATGGAGCCATGCGTACACCCCATCAGTCCGTCGACCGGCTCGGCGGCCGCCCAGCGGAACCGGCGGTCACCCCGTCCGGGCTCACCTCGCTGCCGCTGTCCGGCGCCGTCGACGACGCCGACCGGCTGGTGGACGTGGTCGATCTGCTCGCGCTCGATGCCTTCGTCACGGGCCGCGAGCCCTTCGGCCGTACGAGCTACCTGGAGAACGTCCGCGCCGACGCCGCGCTGACCACCGACGACGCCCGCATCGTGCGCGACGCCGTGGAGGAGGACGGCCAGCGCCGCCTGTCGGCCGGCGACGGCTGGACCCTGCACGTCACCCGCTGGGCGCACAGCCGCCGGGCCCGGGTCACCGTCACCGCCGTCACCGCCGAGCTGGCCGAGTCGGTGCTGGCCGCGGTGATCGAGAACGCGGTCGAGGAGCCGGAGCCGTCGGCGGACACCGTGCCCATCGGCTTCTGGCACCACGGTCCGCACGGTCCCCGCCGGGTCGCCCGCGAGATCGACGCCGCCCCGTGGGCCGAGATCCGCCGCAACTACGCCGAGCCGGTCGCCCAGACCCTCGAGCGGCTGATGGCGGTCGACCAGACGGCGGTCAACGGGCGCCTCCTGCTGCTGCACGGCGAGCCCGGCACCGGCAAGACGACGGCGCTGCGGGCGCTGGCCCAGCAGTGGCGCGCGTGGTGCCAGGTCGACTGCGTGCTCGACCCGGAACGGCTGTTCGGCGACCCGGCGTACCTGATGAGCGTGGCTCTGGGCAGCGGCGACGAGGACGAGCCGCACTGGCGCCTGCTGATGCTGGAGGACTGCGACGAGCTGATCAGCGGCGAGGCCAAGGCGAGCGCCGGTCAGTCGCTGTCGCGTCTGCTCAACCTCACCGACGGGCTGCTCGGGCAGGGCCGCAACGCGCTGATCGCGATCACCACGAACGAGGACCTGGCGTCGCTGCACCCCGCGGTGGTCCGGCCCGGGCGGTGCCTGGGCAGCATTCAGGTCGGCCGCCTGCCGTACGCCGAGGCCGTCGCCTGGCTGGGCTCGCCCACCGGCATCGGCAGCGAGGGCGCCACGCTGGCCGAGCTGTACGCGCTGAAGACGGGCGCCCAGCCGGTCACCGTGCCGGCGACCACGCCGTCGCCCACCGGGCTCTACCTGTAGCCCGTCACTCCGGCGTGTTGCCGGCCTTCCCGCCGACCCGGTACGGCGTGGTCACGTCGCTGTAGGCCAGGTGCGCCAGCAGCCCGTCGGCGGCGTGCTGCAGGTTGTGGCAGTGGTCCACCCAGATGCCCGGGTTGTCGGCGACGAAGGCGATCACGTACGTGTCCCCGTCGGCGACGTCGAGCGAGTCGAACCACCACGGAGATCCGGTCGCGGCCACGCCGTTGCGGCTGAGCACGACGGCGTGGTGGCCGTGCAGGTGCATCGGGTGGACCTCGCCGCTGGAGTTGACGATGGTCATCTGCACGATGTCGCCGGTGGTGACCATGAACATCGGCACGTCCGGCCACATGTGCCCGTTGACGGTCCACCACAGGCCGGGCCGGCCGTCCAGGAACCCGGGCGCCTTGCCGATCTTGTACCGGAAGTGGCGGTCGGCCTTGGCCGGGTCGAAGCCGAGCGGCGCGGGCGTGCCGTACCTCAGCAGGTCGACGCCGGCTTTCGGCTCCGGCCCGGCGGGTGCGTTCCCGGCCACCGCGGCCAATCCCCCGCCGACGTCGACCCGTACCGCGCCGCCGGCCGGCACGGTGAACTCGAGGTCGACCCGGCCGCCCGCGGTCACCAGCACCTCGGCGTCGCGCAGGGGGGACGGGTCGTGCACGTCCCGCCCGTCGACGGCGGCCACGGTGTACCCGGCCCCACTGATCCACGCCCGGAACGGCGCCGCGTCGGTGTTGACGACCCGGGCGCGGATCTTCTCCCCCACCCGGGCGGCGAGCGCGGACACCCCGGCGGCGCCGTTGATGGTCCGCTTGCCGTGGTAGGTGTGCACCGCGAGCACCGGATCGCTGCCGACCGGGAACGGCGTGGCCGGCTCGACCACCAGCGTGCCGAACAGCCCGAGCCGTACCTCCTCGTGCGAGACCTGGTGGGAGTGGTACCAGTACGTACCGGCGTCCTGCGCGACGAACCGGTACTCGTACCGCCCGCCCGTCCGCACCGCGTCCTGGGTCACCCCGGCCACGCCGTCCTCGGCGTTGGGCACGTCCACCCCGTGCCAGTGCAGCGTCACACCGTCCGGCACCGACTCGTTGATCAGCGTGACCTGGATCAGCTGGCCCACCGTGGCCCGGATCTCCGGCCCCGGCGTCCGATGGTTGAGCGTGAACCGGCCGCCCTCCTTGCGGGCGGTCAGCGTGACCGAGACCTGCGCCGGCCCGGACGGCCCCTTCAGGTCAGCGACGCTCAGGCCGCCGGAGCCGTGCCGGTGCGCGTCCGGGCCGCCCCCGTTGTCGGCGTAGCCCATGGTCGCCATGTCGTAAGTGGACGGCACGAGACTGTCGACGAAGAAGTAGCCGATCGGTCCGAGCACGGCGAAGCTGGCCACCACCGCGATGGCCGCCCGGACGGAGGTGCGCACGGCTCAGTCAGCTCGAAGCGGATCGACGACCGGCCCGCGGGTCGTCGCGTCAACCGCCGGCCCGGCCGCACGCGCCTTCTGCATCGCGATCGACGCGACCCCGGCCAGCGCGAACGCGTTCAGCCCGTGCAACAGGCCGATGACCGGCACGGGGAAGCTGAACGCGGCCAGCGCGATCTGCAGCACGCCGACGCCGAACGTGATCGCCGCCCATTTCACCCCGCCCGGGATGCGAGCGAAGAAGGACACGATCAGCAGCACCAAGGTGAGCAGCACGATGAGGTAGCCGGTGACGGCGTGGGCGGCGAAACCCGCACCCGGACTGTCCTTCTCGAAAGACTTGCCGTTGTCGCTGCCGTTGAAGATCCCGAACGTCCCCCAGGCGATGAACGCGGCCTGCAACACGACACCGATCGCGACGAGCATGGCGAGAACTCGGTAGGTCGCCCTCACGGCGGCTCCTTCCGTCGCTTATTGAGTCTGCCTATGTATAGCACGAACCCGCAGGCGCAGATACCGCCGTACGGTCAAGTCCACCGTGGTTTCCAGACAAGACCTGACAAGACCTGAGTCGCACCCGGGTGGGTGGTGCCGACCGCAGTTCCCACCGAGGCCGGGCCGGGGCCCACCGGTGGTGGCCCTGGCCCTTCATTCTGCGGGAGTGCCGACTCGGGTCATCACTGCGTTCGACCCCAGCCAGGAGCAGAACGGGTCCAGATCTCCTCACGTGACGCGGCGAAGACGCCCCCGCGCCAGGCGCGGACCTCGACGCGGAGGCGGTCGCCGGTCCACTCGAGAAAGTTCCAGGATTGCGGCTCCCCCGCGCGGACCCGGACCGAGATGCAGGTGCCGGCCATCACGCCGAGCACCCGGCGGCCGACGCCCGGCCAGAGCGCGGACAGGTCCGCCGACGCCGCGACGTGGTCGTGTCCACACAGGACCAGATCGGCGCCGGACAGCGCGGCGGCCCGGACCGCGCGGCCGGCGCCGCGGACGATCCGCTCGCGGGGGCGCTGCGGCGAGCGGAAGACCGGGTGGTGAACCATCACCACGGTCAGCCCGGCCGGGGACAGCGCGGCGATCCGGGCCGATTGGGCCGCCGAGATCCGGCCGCCCTTCCAGTAGTAGCGGCGCGGCGTCGAAAGCCCGAGCACCTGCAGATCGCCGTACCGCCGGAACGGTTCGGGGTCGAGAGCGAAGGCGCGCAACGGCCGGAACCACCGTGCCAGCGGGCGGTCCAACGGCAGGTCGTGGTTGCCAGGCACGCACAGCCAGGGCACGCCGAGCCCGTCGAAAAAGGCGCGCGCCGCGGCGAACTGACTCCGCCGGGCCCGCATGGTCAGATCTCCGCTGACCAGCACCACATCGACTTGCCGAGTGGCCACGTCACGACGCAGCCCGGCAACCACCGCGGGGTCGGCGGCGCCGAAGTGCGGGTCGGACAGGTGGGCGATCCGCACGTCAGATCGCGTCGTCCAGGTCGCGGACCACCTTGCGCAGCAACGCGTTCAGCGCGATCAGCTCGTCCGGGCCGAGGGCGGACAGCATCTTCTGGTCGCGGGCCATGCCGGCGAAGATGTGCTCGTTCCACGCGGCGCGGCCGGCCGCGGTCGGGCGGATCATCACCCGGCGCCGGTCGCGGGGCTCCTCCTCGCGGGTGACCAGGCCGGCCTTCACCAGGCGGTCGAGCCGGCTGGTCATGGCCGCGCGGGTGACACCGGTGACCTCGGCCAGTTGCGCCGGGGTGGCCTCGGTCGGGAACGGCTGGACCATCAGCCCGTGCAGTGTCTTGTAGTCCTCGAGCGAGAGGTCGGCGTGGGCGAACGCGGCCCCGTCCTCCCGCCGGGCCCGGCTGAGGATGTGGCTCATCCGCACGAGAGCGCCCTCGACCTCCGGTACGAACTGCGGGTCGCCCTTCCAGTAGTCCGACCACCGGGCCACGTGGTGGTCCACCGCGTCACGTTCCTCCATGCGCACCAGTCTGCCAGAAGACGACGACGTCTGATAGTTCATTGACTAATAGTTCGGCGTCGTACTACCGTCGGAGCCATGAGCGACTTCCGCCTGCTGGCCACCGGCCAGTCCCTGTCCTGGCTCGGCAACGGCTTCCAGACCGTGGCGCTCGCGGTCGCGATCGTGCTGGCCGGCGGCGGCGCCGGCGATCTCGGGCTGGTCATGGCGTCGCAGTTCGGCGCGATCCTGGTGTGCGCGCTGTTCGGCGGCGTCTGGGCCGACCGGGTGCAGCCGCAGCGCGTGATGGTGCTGTCCGACGCCGTCCGGTGCCTGACGGCGGGCGGCCTGGCGGTGATGTTCGCATCCGGCTCGTACCACCTGCCCCTGCTCTGCGGTCTGGCCGCGCTGGCCGGCGGCGCCGGCGCGTTCTTCGACCCGGCCGAGGCCGCGCTCAAGCCGATGCTGGTGCCGGCGGCCGAGCGGCAGTCGGCCAACGCGACCCTGAGCCTGCTGCGCACCACCTGCTCGGTGATCGGCCCGGCGCTCGGCGGACTGACCGTGGCCGCGTTCGGCGCCCCCACCGGGTTCACCGTCAACGCGGTCAGCTTCATCGCCTCCATGACGGCGGCGCTGCTGATCAGGGCCCGGATCGAGCGGACGGCCGAGCGTACGGGCATGGTGCGGGAACTGGCCGAGGGCTGGCGCGAGATCCGCTCCCGGGACTGGCTGCTGGCCGGCATCTTCGCCGCCACGCTCTACCACGTCGCCAACGGCGTGATCCTGGTGCTGGTCCAGGTGCTGGCCATCGAGAAGCTTGGTGGGGCGAGCGCGGCCGGGTTCATCTCCGCCGCCGAAGGGCTGGGCGGGGTGGCCGGCGCGGTCGTCGCGTTGCGGTGGCGGCCGCGGCGTCTGCTGCGGGCCGGTTGGCTCACCTTGGCGCTGATGGCACTGTGGCCGCTCGCGTACGTGTGGCCGGGCATGCTCGTCGCGGTCGTCGCCGGGGCGATTCTGGGCTACGGCGGGCTCACCTTCTACGCCGTCGCCTGGGACACCGCGATCCAGGACCACGTGCCGCACCGGCTGCTCGCCCGGGTGACGTCGTGGGACGTGCTGACCTCGTTCCTGGCGCTGCCGCTGGGCAACGCGCTCGCCGGACCCGTGTCGGTGGCGCTGGGCGTGAACCGTACGCTCGTCATCGGCGCCGTCATCCTGCTGGTGGCGAGCCTGGCCCCGCTGTTGTTGGCCGGCACCCGCCGGTTGAGGAGGACCGGCGCCGACGTGGTGGTGCCACCGAATCCCGCACCCGTGGAGATGCAGACGACCCGATGACCGTTCACGTCCTGCTCAACCCGCGCTCCGGCGGCGGGCGCGTGGCCGAGCACCATCTCGAGTCCCGCGCCCGCGACGCCGGCGCCCGGCCGTACGTGCTGAGGCCCGGCGACGACGTCGAGGCGCTCGCCCGGCGGGCGGCCGACGACGGCGCGACCGCGCTCGGCATCGCCGGCGGCGACGGCTCGCTCGGCCCGGTGGCCGGGGTGGCGATCGAACGGGACCTGCCGCTGCTGGTCCTGCCGGCGGGCACGCTGAACCACTTCGCCCGCGACGCCGGGCTGGACACCGACGACCCCGGCGACGCGCTGCGGGCCCTGCACGGGGGCCGGGAGAAACGGGTCGACGCCGGCGAGCTCAACGACACCCACACCTTCCTCAACGTGCTCTCGCTCGGCCTGTACGCGGCGATGGTCGCCGACCCCGATTACCGGTACGCCAAGGGCCGCGTCGCCCGGGAGCGCCTCGAGGACGTGCTCGCCCACGGCCCGCAACCGATGTTCGCGGTCGGCCTGCCGGACGGATCCGAGCTGCACGACGTGCTGGTCATGCTGATCTCCAACAACCCGTACGAGTTCCCGCGGCTGCGCTGGGACGCCGAACGGTTCCGGCTGAACTCCGGCGAACTGGGGCTGTCGGCGATCGCGCTGCCGCCCGGTGAGGCCCGGCACCGGCGGGAGGCGCTGGCCGGCGTGGTGCTGCGCGGACGCGACCGCAGCGAGTTCTGGCGCGCGTGGACGGCCGGCTCGTGGACGCAGCCGTTCGACGACGGGGGCCGGGTACAGGTCGCGCGCGACGGCGAGCCGCTGACCGTCGACCCGCCGCTGCGCGTCCGGATCCGGCCGGGGGCGTTGCGGCTGCTGGTTCCGGCCGACGTGCCGGACGTACGGTCACGGGATCCCCGGGTGGCGTCGCGGCACTCGGCGGCGTTCGCCTGGCATGCGGTGCGCCGCTGGCTGCGGGTCACCCGTCAGGGGCGACCAGGTCGACGAGCCGGGTGAGGAAGCGGTCGGCGTCGATCCCGTGCGGATGGAACCCGGCGAAGACGTCATTCATGATCCAGTAGTGGCTGACCGCGGCCATCACCACGGCGGCCAGGGCGGCCGGGTCGGGCTCGCCGGCCAACTCCCACTGGAGGTACCCGGTGAGGGACTGGTGAACCTGCGCGAGCTCCTGCGTCCGTACGCGATCCAGCAGTTCCGGAAAGGACGCGAGGTCCCGGAGGAGCAACCGGTTGACGTCGCGTTCCGCCTCGAGACGCTCCAGACCGGCACGGGCCACGGCCAGCAGTCGCTCCCGCCGGCTCAGCCCCTGGAGAGCGACGGGATCGCCGAGGGAGGCCAGCAGCGGCTTCCCGGCGGCGGCCTGCCGGTCGAGGCCCTCGGCCAGCAGCGCCTGCTTGCTCCGGAAGTGCCGGTACAGCCCGCCCGCCCCGGCCGACAGCCCGGCCGCGGCCTCGATCTGCGCGATCGTGGTGGCGTGGTACCCCTGCCGCCCGAACAGCTCCATGGCCGCCACGACGATCGCGTCCTTCGTGCTCAACGCTCCGCCGACCGACAGTCCGGGCTTGGATCGAGTCACGGCTCCAGCTCGATCTCGTAGTAGAGCGTGGTCCACCCCCGGCGGCGGTGCAGCGCCGGCACGAGGCGGCCGTGCAGCAGAGGGTACTGGCGGTGCAGCGCCGCCCGCGCCACGCCGGCGTCGTCGTCGCCCAGCAGTCGCGCCCGGCCGAGCACCGTCTCGCCCCGGGGCTTACCGCGCAGGGTGCTCGGCGTCAGCTTGACCTCGGCGAAGTTCCGCAGCCGCTTGGCCTTGCCGGACGCGTCGTAGCTGCGGAAATACAGCCGCCTTCCGTCCCGCGCGATGCTCACCGGCGTCCCGACCCAGCTCCCGTCCCGTTTCCGCGTCTCCAGCAGCGCCGTCCGCATGACCGCCTCCGATGGCATAAGTAAGTGATTACTTACGACGCTAGCAGCGCCGTCAAGCGCTTGTCGCCGGTGCGCGGCCCGTCTGACTCGAGGACCACCCCGGCGCCGAGCGCGTCCGCGATCTCGTCCGGCCACGACGACACCACGCGCAGGTCGCCGGGGGTGGCGCGCATCAGGCGGTCGGTGAGCGCGGCCTGGTGGTCGAGGTCCCGGAACGGGCCGGGCTCGATCTCCGCCCCGTCCGCGTAGGACGTGCACATCTGCGACACGGGCGCGTCGAGGTGGGTGACGGCCAGCCCGTCGACGCCGCCGCAGACCGCGATGGCGTACCGGTGCGCGACCGCGTCGAAGTGCCCGGTCCGGAACGCGCCCTGCCACTGGCCCGTGCCGTTGTGCGGTTCAGCGACGCCGAGGGGAGCCGACGTGACGAGCGGACCGGGACCGTGCCGGGTCGTGTACGTGCGGACCACCCCGAGCCGGAAGACCTCCGCCCCCAGCGCGTCGACGTTGCCGAACGTCGTCGTCGACCACGTCGTGTACGGGTGGAACCCGCGCCACTCGTCCAGCAGCACGCCTTGCGCGCCCTCGAACACGCACGGCCCGGTATCCAGCAGCCGCCGCAGAACGATGCGTCCACGATGGACGAAACCGCGCCGAACGCCCGGAACACGTCGGCCACCTCGGCCACCGGCGGCGCGTCCAGCGGCCCGTACACCGCGGTCAGCGCGTCCCGGACGGCCGTCAGGCGCCGGATCAACACCGACCGCGACCGGACGTCACCGGCCCGCGGGGCGTCGGCGTGGGTCAGCGCGTACTCCATCGTCTCCCCCACGCCCAGCCCGCACGAGCCGTGCCGGCCGGTGCCCCGCCGCCGTTCCCGGACCCGGTTGGCGGCGCGGTGCCACGGCGTGGCCAGCAGGGCGTCCTCGTCGACGCTGAGCAGGTGGTACGGGTTCCCCAGGGCGGCCGCCTCGGTCGCCAGCGCGAGCGGGTCCACGACCATGAACCGCGACAGGTGAGTGGGCACGCCCGCGAACGTGCCCGACCCGAACTGCGCGAACGTGTGGTGCCGCCCGGCGTCGGTGACGACGTTGTGCGCCGCCTGCGCGCCCCCGTTGAACCGGATCACCGCGGTGACCGGCCGCGACGCGCAGATCGCGTCCACCACCGTGCCCTTGCCGGCGTCGCCGTACCCGAGGTCGACCACCGCGATGTGCCGGTTCACAGCCGTTCGTTCCCCGAGGGCGCCGCGCCGATGGCCAGGTTCGACCGGACCACGACGGGCCGGCGCAGCGGAGCGAGCGCCCGGCCGACCGTACCGCCGGCCGATGAGCCGTATTCCACCAGATCGGCCAGCCCGGCATCGAGGTCGACGCGGTCCTCGGCCAGCCCGACGGTGAGCGCGATGGTCTCGCACACCGCGTCGAGGTCGTCGAGCAGGATCACGTTCTGCCCGAGCAGGCCCCGCCAGCGGGCCAGAACCTCCTTGTCGCCACCCCAGCCGGCCGCGGTCGGAATCAGGTAGTAGACGTCGAAGATACGCCGCAACTCGGTCAGGACGGCCTCGGTCGAGATCGGCTCGTCCAGCTCGTCGCCGACGAAACGCTTGACCTCCTTGGGCTTCACCTGGTCGTACGGCATCTCGTCGCCGATCAGGAACAGGTACCCGCGGCGGCCGCGGCGGCGGACCGAGTCGAGCGTGATGTGCCGGGCCATGAAATACATGGCGAGCTCGTACGACTCGCGCTTCTGCCCGCCGCCACCGCCCTCGAGCACGATCTTGGCCAGGTCGTCGTCCATCCGGTTGTCCGACTCGAACTGGCCGATCTGCAGTGGCACCCGGTCGCAGGTGGCGTCGCCGACCGCGCCGAACAGGACCTGCGGGTCGGCGGCGTACCCCTTGCGGGTCAGCAGGCCGAGCAGCTGCGGCAGCTTGGTCTGCAGCGTGCGCGGCACCGAACCCATCGAGCCGGTGACGTCGAACAGCACGGCAATCGGGGTACTTCCCGGGTGTTCGGGGCTGTCGCAGGCCTCCCGTTGGCCGATGCCCTTCGGGTCGAGCGCGGCGTGCGCGTCGCGCGCACCGGCGTCGCTGTAGGCGAAGGCACTCGCGCCCGACGCCCTCCGGTAATTCTCCCGGGCCGAGTAGACGTCCGTGGACCAGCGTCCGCTTCCCATGATGACGCTCCTTCCTAATTGGAGACGAGCTCGTCGAACTCGGCGAGCAGGCGATGGGTGTCCTGCGGTCGCATGCGCGGCGCGTCGTAGCGGCAGCCGTCGGCGAAGCGCCGCAGGACGGGGTGGCCGGTGAGCCGGCGCAGCAGGCCGGCGGCCAGGTAGATGTCGGTGGCCGGGGTCGCCGGTTCATGCCGGCGGATCTCGGGCGGGTAGGCGTCGCGATGCCGGGCGACCATCGCCGGCACCGGCGTTCCGGCCGGAACGGAGTAGCACCAGTCCACGAGCACGACGTGCCCGGCCTTCACCAGGACGTGCTCGGGAAGTACCGCGCCGTGCACCAGGCCGTGGTCGTGCGCACCGGCCAGCGCGGCCAGGAGACCACGCCAGAGCGGCACGACGTCCTTGACCGGCAGCGGGGTGGCGCCGCCAAGCGGCCGGTAGCCGTCGAACCGGGCGAGCACGTTCACCGTCCGGTGGCGCCGCTGGGCGTCCTCGTGGGTGTAGGTGCGAACCAGTCGCCCACCGCCCAGTGTGGACAGAGCGTGGGCCTCGGCGGCCATCAGGTCGTTGTCGGCCGGATCGCGCGGCACCTTGACCAGCGTGTCGCCCTCGGCGGACAGGTCGGCGACGTCGCCCGTCAGCCTCCCGTGCGACTCCCGGAGCTCCGAGAGACGGGCGAAGGCCGCCGTCGCGGTCGCGCTCTGCGCCGCCGGTGCGGCATCCGGGTGCACGAGCTTCACCAGTTCCCGGTACGTACGGCCGAGGTCGGCGAACGTCTGGGCGCGCTCGATCAGGCGTACGGCTTCGTGGAAGGTCATCGCACGCCCTCCTCCCGCGCCGGCCGCAGCAGCGCCGGGTGCAGCAGGCGGGCGTCGCCGGCCCGGTAGAGCTTGGCCCGCGGTCCGCCGCGCTCGCCGCCGCGGGTCGTCGTTCCGCCGGTACTCTCCACGAACCCGGGCACCGACAGCACCTTGCGGTGGAAGTTCCCGGCGTGCAGGTCCTCGCCCCACACCGCGGCGTAGACCGCGCGGAGCTCGCCGATGGTGAACTCCGGCCCCACGAAGGCCGTGGCCAGAGGCGTGTACTCGAGCTTGGACCGGGCCCGGTCGAGCCCGTCGGCCAGGATGTCGTCGTGGTCGAAGGCCAAGGCGCGGGCCTGGTCGACGGGGATCCAGAACGCCCGGTCGGCATCTCCGCCGGCCCGCGGGTCGGGCAGGCTGGGCGCGAACGCCAGGTACGCGACGGACACGACCCGCATGCGGGGGTCGCGGCCGGGGGTGCCGTAAGAGCGCAGCTGCTCGAGATGCACCCGGTCCAGCGCGCCCTCCCCCGGCCGCAACCCGGTCTCCTCGGCGAGCTCCCGCAGCGCCGCCGCGTCGAGCGTCTCGGCCCTGACGAAGCCGCCGGGCAGCGCGAGCCGGCCCGCGAAGGGCGCGCCGCCCCGCTCGACCACGAGAACGCAGAGCCCGCCGTCCCGGATGGTCAGCGCGACCACGTCGACCGTGACGGCCACCGCCGGGAACGCCCGCGGGTCGTACTCCTGCAGGAACTCCGCGTCCTTCTCACTCTGAGTCTTACTCGGCATGAGAAAACCTAGCTTGGGGATGTGCACCTGTCAACAATGGGAAACACAGAAGCCCACTCACCCTCGACGGACGGCGGGCGCTGGGCGAGCTCCTGGCCAGCACTGGGACCAAGGCGGGCAGATCCACTCAAGTTCCTCACTCTGGGCAATCACCCGCATACTCCACGTTACGCTTCCGGCGAGACGGCCCGCCGTCATCGACACGTGCGGGCACACCCACCCAAGAGCGGCCTGAAGGCCGTAGGAGGACCTCGCATGCGTACGACCCCGAGAAACACCCGAGCCCGGCTGGTACCAGCCGGGCTCCTGACCGCCGGGGCGGTGGTGGCCGCCCTTCTGGTCGCCCCCCAAGCGGCCCTGGCCGCCGGCACATTCACTCCGTCCGCCGGCCCCATCGGCACCTCGGTGACGATCACCTCGAGCGCTGCGGTCACCGGTACGCCAGGCGTGGAGTTCCTGCCGACCGCGTGTACCAGCACGACCTACACGACGCCGAGCACGACGGTCGTCGCCGCCAGCACCGTCACGAAGTCGACGGACAACCTGTCCCTCACCTTCACCGTGCCCACCCTGGCCCTGGGAACGAGCGGTGTGCCCAAGGCGTACTACATGTGCGTGTACGCCAGCACGACGGCCGGAGCCGTTCTCAACACCGACGCGACCCCGAGTACCACGTTCAACCTCGTGCCCGCGGCGACCCCGACGGCCGTAACCGGTCCGAACAACGGCGGTAACACGCTCACGGTGAACGTCCCGGCCACCGCGGCCGTGCTCGGCAGCGGCCCCTACGGCGTCGCCTTCACCGCCACCGGCGGCTGTCTGGCGAACATGCCGAGCACGACCAACAACCCGCTGACGTCCACCGCGACCAAGGCCGGTACCGCCGGCACCCAGGTCACCATCCCCGTGCCGACCGGCGTAGGCGGTGGACCCACCGCGGCACCGTACTCGATCTGCATCTACTCGGGCATCACGACATCCGGCACCCTGGTCGCGGCCAGCAGCAGCAGCGGCTACAGCGTGACCGCGCCCTCGTCGGTTCTGAGCAACCCCATCGGCGCGGCCAGCACCGGCCCCAATCCGGTGAACCTGACGCTGTCGTCGCCGAGCAACAACTTCCTCAGCGGCGTCACCACCGCTCCGGCCGTCGTGTTCGTCGCGGCGTCGGTGGGCCTGTGCCCGGGTACCTACGGCTCCCCGGGAGCGAACACGTTCGCGGCCGCGCGGAAGCTGGCCAACAACAAGGCCGCCTTCCAGGTCCCGACCGGCCCGTCGACCACGACGGGCGTATCGACTCCGTACAACGTCTGCCTCTACGCCAGCAACGCGACGGACGGCCGGCTGCTGACCGCGACGACTTACACGGTCGCCAACGTGCCGACCATCACCGCGGTGCTGCCGAGCATGGGCTCCGCCCTGGGCGGTAACACCATCACGGTGACCGGCTCGAACTTCCCGGCGACGTCCGCGCTGGTCACCACCGCGACGCTGGGCGGCGTCAATCTGACCAACATCACGCCGGCCAGCGACGGCAGGTCGTTCACCGCGACCGCGCCGGCGCATGCTCTCGGCAAGGTCACGCTGGTGGTCGGCTCGGCGCAGGGCTCGGACATTCTGGCCAATGCCTACGAATACGTCAACAGCATCCAGGTCTCGCCGAACACGGCGCCGAACACGGCGCTCTCCGCCGACGTCGACGTACAGGGCACCGGGTTCAGCTCGGACACCTTCTCGACGACGCCGAACACGAGCGCGCACGTCTACCTGGTCGACGGCGTCTACAACGGGGTCACCGGCGCTGTCGGCACCACCAAGTCGAACGGTCCGGTCGCCGAGTGCGCCAGTGTGCTGGTGATCAGCGACAATGAGCTGGCCTGCTCGATGAACCTGACCGCAGCCCTGGACAACACCGGCGCGGCTGTCACCAACGGCGTACACACGGGCATGGCCAACACGACGACGAACAATCTGCTCACCTTCACTACGTCGGTGCTCAGCCAGGGGGATGTCGGCAAGGCGGTCGGCGACAGCGGCAACGTGAAGATCTCTTCCGGCACCACCATCGCGGCCGTTCTCAGTCCGACCGTGGCGGTCATGTCGGCCAACGCCGCCGCCACCACGAGCGGCACGGCGGTCTCGGTGACGATCGGCTCGACGAGCTCGTCCATCACGATCACCACGGGTGCCATCAGCACCAACACGATCGCGGGGGCGGCCGGCATCTTCAGCCAGAGCGACGTCGGCAAGTATGTCACCGGCACCAACACGGGCACCGACCCGGTCGTACTGTCGGTGAACGACACCGGCACCACAGCGACGCTGTCCGTCAGCAACACCGGCGCAGTCACGGCGGTCACGCTGTCGTCGGGCAACCCGGTTCCGAGCGGGGCCTATAACCTGACAGTCGTGAACAACGCCGCGACCAACGCGGCCACCGCGACCAACCTGACGATCCCGTACATGCAGACGGTGATCTCGAGCGGCTCCACCTTCACGGTGGCTCCGTTCTGATCGGCACCTAGGTAAGAGAAAGGCCCGGAGCTTTCGCTCCGGGCCTTTCTTCGTCGGCGCGTCAGTCCATCTGCTTCCAGCGCTTGTCCAAGGCGGCCACCGCGGCCTCCATCGTCGGCTTGGACTGCAGGCGGACCAGGACCGTGACCACGCTCTTCGAAGCGCTCGTCCGCCAGCACAACATCAGCGTCGGCTTCAGCGACGGCGTGCTGTTGTTGGCGAAATGCAGCGTCTGGGTGCAGTGCGCGTCCCCGTACGGCGTCCCGTCGTCGCTCACCCACGCCAGTTCCCGCTGGCCGGTCAGGTCTCCGCGCGCCGAGATGGTGCGCAGCGTGCCGGCCGAGGACTCCAGCGAGCCGGAGTTGGTCACCGTGATGTCCTCGGCCGGCACCGTGACCGCGGGCAGCGCGCGCATCAGGGGGACACCGTTCTTGGCCGCGTTCTCGCGGGCGTCCTTGATGCGCTGCGCGGCCGATTGCGACGAGACCGACGGCGACGGCGACGGCGACGGCGACGGGGTCGGGCTGGCCTCCTTGGCCGCCGTCGCGCCGGAGCGGCCGTGGCGGGTACGGGCCGCCGAGGGTGACGGGGAGTCGGGGGCGACGCTGGGCGGCACCAGCGGAGACAGGGCGCCGCTCTCGTTGGCGATGGTCTCGGGCTTGTCGGTGAGCAGGTTGGTGACCAGGAAGGCGCCCCCACCCAGCAACGCGGCCAGGCCGACCGCGCCGACGGCGGCCTTGCCGCGGCGGCTGGCGCGGCGGGCGGCCTGGCGGTCGTACGCGTAGTCGTCGTCGGGGTCGAAGTGGGTCATCAGAAGGTTCCTCTGCCGGTCCGGTGGCCGGCCGCAGGCCAGGCCCGTGATTCCCATGGTGCCAATGATTCGGACAATACGGGCGGAAACCAGCAAGCACCCGAGGGATTCCTTCACCTGCCCGACGCCTGGCCGATCGAGGCTGTCGAATCACACTCCGGGGAGGCACCACCATGAGCTCGCACCTGCGCAAGTTCGGCTTCGGCGCGCTGGCCGCCGGCACGGTCGCGGCGGCTCTGGTGGTGCCGCAGCTGGCCGGCCTGGCCGATGGCTGGACACCGGTGACGCGCGGGCTGTCCGCCGCCCCGGGCGCGATCCTGCCGGCCACGGTCTCGGCCGCCCACCCGGTCACCGTCGTCAGCACCGCCCTGGACGCCCAGGGCCGTCCGGTGGTCACCACCCGGACCTCCACCGACGCCACGACGGCGGCCGGGATGATCCGGGCCGGGCAGAAGGCGCCGCGGGCGGTCGCCGTGGAACTCGACGCCCCGACGTCGGCCCTCGCCGTGCCCACCGGGACCGACCCCGACCGGTCCCTGCAGTACGGCCTGGACACCGTCCGGGCCGGTGCCGCCTGGACGGCCTCCACCGGCACCGGGGTCACCGTCGCCGTACTCGACACCGGCGTCGACGCCGCCCACGCGGACCTGGCCGGGCAGGTGCTGCCCGGCTACAACGCCATCGACGACACCACCGGCACCAGCAGTGACGGCAAGGGTCACGGAACGCACGTGGCCGGCATCATCGCCGCGGTCACCGGCAACGGGATCGGCGTCGCCGGGACAGCGCCGGACGCGAGGATCCTCCCGGTCCAGGTGATGGACGCGACCGGCTCCGGCACCATGTCGACGCTGGCCGCCGGCATCGTCTGGGCGGCCGACCACGGCGCTTCGGTGCTGAACATGTCGCTGGGCGCGACGACCCAGGTCACCGCCGTGACCGACGCGATCCTGTACGCCCGGTCCAAGGGCATCACGGTGGTGGCCGCGGCCGGCAACCAGCGGGCCTCCGGCAGCCCGGTGTCGTACCCGGCGGCCGACCCGGGCGTCATCGCGGTCGCCGCGACCGACCAGAACGACGCGTACGCCTCGTTCTCGAACGGCGGCAGCTACGTCGACGTGGCCGCGCCCGGCGTGCGGATCGCCAGCACGTGGAACGACGGCGGCTACATGTACTCCAGCGGCACGTCGATGGCGTCGCCGTTCGTGGCCGCGGCGGCCGCGCTGATCGACGCCGCCCACCCCGGCCTCACCCCGGACCAGGTCGAGCACGCCCTCGAGTCCACCGCCGTCGACCTGGGCACCGCCGGCCGGGACGACGACTACGGGTACGGCCGGATCGACGCCGCCGCCGCCGTGGCCGCCGCCGGTACGGCCACCGGCTCACCGGCCACCACGCCGCCGACCGAGGCCACGACCACCCCGGCCACCCCGACCAGCAGCCCCACCACGAGCCCGACCGCCCAGCCCACGACCAGCCCGACGCCCGAACCGACCGCGACATCGACGCCGACCCAAGCGCCGACGCCAGCCAAGGTCACGCCGGTCATCACCTCCGACGGCCAGGACCAAACGGTCTTCTACGGCACCACGGTCAGCGTCACCTTCTCCGTCCGAGTCGGCGACGCCCCGTCCACGGGCCGCCTGGTCCAGTTGTGCACGGCCACGGGCGCTTCCCGCACGTACGGCTGCAAGGCGGTCACCACCTCGACGGCCGGCTCGGTGGTCCTGCGCGGCACCGCGACCGGCTCGTACCGGGTGAAACTGATCATTCCCGCGACCGCGACCAGCGACGCCGTGACCTCACCGGCCTACGCCGTCACGGTGCAGGCGCTGGCCCGGCTGGCGGTCCGCAACTCGACCTCGCTGACCGCCACCGTCACCGGCGCGGCCGGTCAGCAGGTCCAGGTCCAGCGGCAGACCGGCAGGACCACCTCGGCGTGGACGGTGTTCCGTACGTACGCCGCGGTCCTGGCGGCCACGGTCGCCGGGGTCAGCCACGGCTGTCGCTACCGCCTGGTCGTCGCCTCCACCGCCACCGTGAACGGGTACACCACCGGAGCCGTGACGCCGTAGGCGAGGCACGTAGGTAAGAATCGACGAATGACGAACGAGGACGGCCGGGCGCTGGTGCTCGGCGGCGGCGGAGTGACCGGCGTGGCCTGGGAGATCGGGCTGCTGTACGGGTTGGCCGAGCTCGGCGCCGACCTGACCCGGGCGGACCTGTTCGTGGGCACCTCGGCCGGATCGGTGGTGGCCGCCCAGGTGACCAGCGGCACCTCGCTGGAGCAGTTGTTCGAGCGCGAGCTCGCCGACACCACCGGCGACCGGAACGCCTCCATCGGCCTCGGCGTGCTGCTCGGATTCGTGCTGTCCTCGGCCCTCCCGGGTGACCACCGAAAGGGCCGGGCGTGGCTGGGCCGGCGCGCGCTGCGCAAGGCGACGGTGCCGGAGTCGGAACGGCGGGCGGCGATCGCGGCCCGCGTGCCCGGGGCCGGGTGGCCGGCGGCCCGGCTGCGGATCCCGGCGGTGGCGGCGGAGACCGGCGAGGTCGTGGTGTTCGACAACGACAGCGGCGTCCCGCTGCTCGACGCGGTGGCCGCCAGTTGCGCGGTCCCGCTGGTCTGGCCGCCGATGACGGTGAACGGCACCCGCTACATCGACGGCGGCGTCCGGTCGATCGCCAACGTCGATCTGGCCGCCGGGTACGGGCGGGTCGTGGCGGTTGCGCCCGTCACCCGCGGCCTGCGGAGCGCGGACGGCCCGAAGGCGCAGGCCGCGGCGCTCGGTCCGGGCGTACGGACCGCGGTCGTCAGCCCGAGCGACGCGGCCCTGAACGCGATCGGCCGCAACCCGCTCGACCCGGACCACCGGGCCGACGCGGCGCAGGCCGGTCGGCGTCAGGCGGCCCAGGTCCACGAGCGGGTGGCGAAGGTCTGGAACTAGCCGACGCCGATGGCCGAGTTGCCGGTCGGCAGCTTGCCGCCGTGCGCGTCGAACGCGGCCAGGCCGGATACCGTCGTGACCCCGGTGCCGAACCAGTAGATCCGGATCCCGGTCCTGCCGGACGCGGCCACGTGGGCGGTGACGGTCCTGCCGTGCGCCTTGCCGGTGACCTTGGCCGCCGCCCCGGCGTAGTAACCGAAGACGGGCGTACGTCCGGCCTCCACCGTCATCGACCCCTCGGCGGCGTGGAACCCGGGCGCGCTGTCGGAACCGGTGGTCTCGTTCGTCTCGACGTCGGCGGTGAGCGTGCCGCCGGACAGGCGGCGGCCGAGCATGACGCCGAAACGGATGTGGGCGATGGCGTTGTCGTCGATGGCGATCAGGTAGAGCGCCCAGGTTCCCGGCTTCGCCGCGATGCCCGTGTCGGCCACCGGACCGATCGGCGTGTTGTCCGGCGGCGAGGGTGAGGGGTTCGGCCGGGCCGGCGCGGAGGACGCGTCGGCCACCGGCTCGGCCGCGGGCCGCAGCACCGCCGGCGCGGCCGACGGGTGCCGGGCGAACGCGAGGTTCCCCGCGATCAGGACCCCGGCGCAGGCCACCGCGGCTCCGGAGACGTACCACCAGCTCTTGCTGCTTCTCGACGGCATGTCAGCTTCCCATCAGGATGGTCGGGTGAAGTCGTGCGCTGATCGAGACGGGTGGCCGCGGCGAAAAGTTGCCGGAATCGGCGGCAACCTTCGCCCGCCCTCACTCGTACCAGCAGCCATGGGAACGGTGGCGCATGGCGCGCGGTGACGACGAGTTCGCCGAGTTCGCGCGGGCCAGTTCGGGGCGCCTGCAGCACGTGGCGTACCTGCTGACCGGCAACCGGCACGACGCCGAGGACGCGGCGCAGACCGCGCTGGTGAAGACCTACGCGGCGTGGGGGCGGGTGCGGCGCAAGGACGCGTACGCGTACGCCCGGACCGTGCTCACCAACGGGGTCATCGACAAGTGGCGGCGGCCGATGCGGGAGTACGCCACCGAGGAGCTCCCGGACCGCCCGGTTTCGGGTGACGTGGCCGACGACGTGACCGGCCGCCGCTGGCTGATCGCCGCGCTCGACGCCCTGGCTCCGCGGGAGCGCGCGGTGATCGTGCTCCGGCACTACCTCGACCTGCCCGAGGCCGAGGTGGCCCGCGAACTGGACCTCTCGGTCGGCACGGTGAAGAGCCTGAATTCCCGGGGCCTGGCCAAGTTGCGGATCAACGCCGCGGCCGTCGTCCCCCATCCACGTGAGCAGACCGAAGGCGGTGTCCGGCGATGACCGAGCTCGACGACCTGCGGCAGGCGCTGCACTCGCCGCCCGGCTTCGCGCCCCGGGCCCTCGACCTGGACGCGATCATGGTGTCCGGCGGGCGGCTGCGGACCCGGCGCCGGATCGTGGCGTCGGCCACGGCCGCCCTGTCGGTGGTGGCGGTGCTGATCGGCGGCGGGCTGTGGGCCGGCCACAACCGGTCGGCCGGTTCGGACCCGGTCGCGCCCGCCGGCCCGGGACCGGTCGCCACCCCGCGGCCGACCGACGGCGCGGACCCGACGCCCGGAGCGGATCCGGCGTTGTCCGAGCGGCCGCTCGGCGACGTCATCCGGACCCGGATGAAGTCCGGCGCGGCCGAATGGGTGCTGTACGGGGTGGGGGTGCAGGACCCACAGGTCCCGCAGACCCACTTCGGGTTCATGCTCGGACGGCAGCGCTCCACCGGTGCGCCGGTGTCGACGATCATGATCGATGAGACCCAGAGCAGCGATCGGGCGACCGGCTTCCACCAGGGCGAGGGGGCGAGCAACGTCGACGGCGCCGACACCCCGGCGTTCGCCTACTTCTCGGGACCGGCGGCCCGGATCATCGGCAGCGTGAACGGCCGGCTGAGAACGGCCCACCAGGCCCGGTGGAGCGAGGACCAGCAGATCGTCGTCTTCTGGTTCGACCTCACGGACGTGCCGGCCGGCGCGGTGGTGACGAAACTGACCGCCTACGACAGCGCCGGGAGGCCACTCGCGACGAGGACGAACGGCTTCGGCGTGGGCTGAGACAAGGAAGGGGTTCCATCGACACCGAAGTACGGTTTACTGATCGGCTATGAGCATCATCACGCCCGGCTTCGGCGGGCACCGGCGCTCCTCCCGCCCCGACCTTCCGCCGGGGCAGTACCTCACCGAGGGCTTCCCGGTACTCTCGGCCGGCCCGACGCCCAAGATTCCGCTGGACCGGTGGAAGTTCACCATCACCACGGAGAAGGGCGACAAGACGTCCTGGACGTGGGACGACTTCATGAAGTTGCCGTCCGAGGACGTCACGGTGGACATCCACTGCGTGACGAAGTGGTCGAAGCTGCATACGACGTGGCGCGGCGTCGCCGTCCAGACGCTGTTCCAGGACATCGACACCTCCGCCGAGTACACGATGGTGTCCGGGTACGGCGGGTACACCACCAACGTGCCGCTGTCCGACCTGCTCGACGGCAAGGCGTGGGTGGCGTACCGGTTCGGCGGGAACGACCTGGCGCCCGAGCACGGGGGCCCGGCCCGGCTGGTCGTTCCGCACCTGTACTTCTGGAAGTCGGCCAAGTGGGTCAACGGCATCGAGATGATGAACCGGGACTATCCGGGATTCTGGGAGCAGGCCGGCTACAACAACTACGGAGACCCATGGCGGGAACAGCGGTATCAGGGCGACTGACCTGGCGGGTGGCCACCCTCAAGGAGGCCCGGACGGAGTCGGCGACCGCGCGCACGCTGGTGCTCGACGTCCCGGACTGGCCCGGTCACCAGCCCGGTCAGCACGTCGACCTGAAGCTGACCGCCCCTGACGGGTACAGCACCGAGCGCAGTTACTCGATCGCGTCGGCGTGGACCGGTTCGGGGCCAGTCGAGCTGACCGTCCAGCAGGTCGAGGACGGCGAGGTGTCGACGTACCTGACCAGCGGTTTCGAGGTGGGGTACCCGCTGGAGCTGCGCGGACCGGTCGGTGGCTGGTTCGTGTGGCGGGAGGCGTCGGCGGCGCCGGTGCTGCTGATCGGTGGCGGTTCCGGGGTGGTCCCGCTGATGTCGATGGTCCGCCAGCGCGGCGCGGTCCGGGGCAGGCAGCCGTTCCGGCTCATCTACTCGGTGCGGACGCCGGACGACGTCCTCTACGGACCGGAACTGGCCCGGCACGTCCGCGACGATCCGGGCCTGGACGTCACCTACGCCTACACCCGCCGTACGCCCGATCCGTGGCCGGACAAGCCGAAGCGGCTGGGGCTGGCCACGGTCAACACGCACGGCTGGCCGCCGGAGTTCCATCCCGACGTCTACGTCTGCGGCCCGACCAGCTTCGTCGAGGCCGTGTCGGACATGCTGGTCGCGCTGGGCCACAACCCGCGAACCATCCACACCGAGCGATTCGGGGGTACGCCGTGAACGAACTCGACGGCAACGCGATGGCCGGCGATCTGCGCGAGATCTTCGCCGTCGACGTGACCACGGCCATCGTCACGTGCGCGGGCTGCGGCAACGAGGACGCCGTGGCGACGCTGCGGCTGTGGATGCCGGCGGCCGGTCAGGTGGCCCGGTGCGCGAAGTGCGACAGCGTCGTCCTGCGGATCGTGCGCGCGCCCGATCGGGTCTACCTCGACCTGCGCGGCGCCGTCCGCCTCGAGGTTCCGATGCCGTGACCGGGGAATATCCGGGCCCGGCGGGACTTGATGTGGATGAAGGAGGCAATGACCATGGCGAACAGGCCTGAGCTCGTACCCGGTCCGAATCACCCGATCACGGTGACCCCGACCGGACAGCGCGTGGTGGTGACGGTGGCCGGCAAGGTGGTGGCCGACAGCACCGGGGCGCTGACCCTGCAGGAGTCCACCTACCCGGCGGTGCAGTACATCCCGATGACCGACGTCGACACGTCACTGCTCGAGAAGACCAGCACCTCGACGTACTGCCCCTACAAGGGCGACGCCAGCTACTACTCCATCCCGGCCGGCGGCGACCGCTCGACCGACGCGATCTGGGTGTACGAGACGCCGCGGGACGCGGTCGCCGACATCAAGGACCACGTCGCGTTCTACCCGGACCGGGTCGACGAGATCAAGATCGGTTAGAACCGGAAGTTCTCCCGTAGCCGCTGGGTCAGTGAGACCGGCGGCCGCGGGGCTTTCCCGGCCGTACGCGTCGGGTTGCTCGGCCGGGAGGGCCCGATCGGCTGGTCGTAGTCGGCGCCGGCGATCGCGTCGATGATCTGCGCGTCCCCGAAGTTCTCCGAACCGGGGATGGACGCCACGAAGCCGACCAGGACGCCGTCGCGCATGATCTGCGCTTCGAGCCCCGCGGTGCCGTCGTTGTCCCAGACCGCCTCGCGCCCGTCCGGCAGGACCACGCGGACCCCGTACTGCGTGATGCCGGCCTGCGGCAGCTTCACGTGGGCGAAGACGTCGCGCGACCGTAGCGCTTCCACGACCTGACGTGCCCTGACCTCTTCCATGGTTACGACGCTAACCCGGTCGCCTGACAGCATGCTGAAGATCGCCTGTGGTCGCCATATGAAGTGACTACCTCCCGAACACGTAACGTGACTCTGAGACATCCACGCTGGTCACATCGATTCACGTTACTACGCGGTAACACGGTTGTCATGATGTTTCTTTTCTTCAGGCCTTGACTTACTCTTCGGTAACCGGAGCGCTTCGGCCCCCAAATCCCCTGTGGATGGAGGCCACCGATGAGCAGACGTCACCGCGTCCTCGCCTGCCTCGTCATACCCACCCTGCTCACCCTCGTCGCCGCGACACCTGCCGCGGCGGCGACCGACCCCCACACCCTGAACTACGTCGCCTTGGGCGACTCCTACTCGGCCGGCGTCGGTGCGCCCGGCCAAAGCGGCCTGTGCCTGGTCGGCAGCAACGGATACCCCGCGCTGTGGGCTCGCCGCAACGATCCGGCCTCGTACACCAACCTGGCCTGCAACGCCGCCACCACCGACACCGTGCTGCTCACCCAGATCCCCTTCCTGTCCAGCCGGGCCGACCTGGTCACCATCACCATCGGCGGGAACGACGCGGGCTTCGTGCCGGCGGTGAGCGCCTGCATCCTGACCACCGACGCCGGCTGCGCGGCCGTGGTCGCGGCCGCGCACACCTTCATCACCGACAAGCTCGCGGCCAGGCTGGACGCCACGTACGCGGCCATCAAACGCCGGGCGCCGCGGGCCGAGATCGTCGTGCTGGGCTACCCGCTCCTGTTCGACACCTCCCGGACCAGCTGCGGGCTGAGCGGGTTGAGCGTGGCCAAGCGGCAGGCGCTCAACTCCGGCGCCCAGGACCTGGACGAGCTGGCGGCGGACCGGGCCCGGGCGGCCGGCGTGGGGTACGCCGACGTGCGCGCCACCTTCGCCGGGCACGGCGCCTGCGCGGCGGTTCCGTGGATCAACGGGCTGACCGTCGTCCCGGTCACCAATTCCTTCCATCCCACTGCGACCGGATACCGCAGCGGCTACCTGCCCGCGCTGAACGAGGCGCTCGGCTGACACGGACTCGCCCCGTCCCGAGGCCGGGACGGGGCGAGGACCCGATGCGTCAGCTGTGCGAGACGGTCAGGGAGTAGAACTTCACCTTTGCGCCCTTGGTGGTGCTGCTCGAGGACGACTGGTTGTACGAGCCCGCCTTGAAGTACTGCTTGTACGCGTTGAACGACGACGGGATGGAGTAACTGGTCTTCTTCCCGTTCACGGTAATGTTGATCTTGCTACCGGAGACGTTGATGACGTACGTCCACTTGGTACCGATCGACACGTTGCCGAGCGTGTGCGTCGTCTGCCCGCCGGACGGCGAGTTCTCCAGGCCGATGACGATGTCGCCGTTGGAGTGGTAATACAGCTCGAGCAGCGGCTTGGTGGACGAGCCGCCCGAGCCGAGGTGTACCTGGCCGACGCAGACGTTCTTGGTCACCAGCGTGATGCGCAACTGGGCGCTGAGCGTGTGGTTGCCCGACAGCGACCAGTTCGCGGAACTGCCGTCGGCGTTCATCTCGCGCAGCTCGGACCGGGCGTAGTGGGAGTTCGGCGTGGTCACACCCTTCTCCGGCGCCCAGAACGTCATCGACCCGTCGGTCTTGTCGGTGAAGAAGTATCCGCTGGTGTATCCGCTCGCCCCTTTCAGTTGCGAGGACTGGACGGTCGTGGGCGAACCGGCTGAGCCGGTCGGCAGCTGCAGCTGCCAGACGGACAGGTTGAAGTTGCCACCCGGCGGCACCGTCGGGTCGAGGCTGGTGGCGGCGGAGGCGGTGCCGATCTGGTTGACGGTGAAGGCGGCGGCACCGGCCACCACGATCGCCAGCAGGGCGGCCATTCGAGATTTGCGCATGACTCTCCTCGGTGACTGGGGAAGTCTCCGGCTGCTCCGGGATCGACGGATACCAATCCCGGTGGGGGTGAAGCCATCCTGCAACCGGTTATGAACGAGAGTCAAGACATTGAACATAATTACAGACCCCATCCACATATGTGGATGGGGTCTGCTCCGCTCAGCGAAATCAGTCGAGCAGTTCGGTCACGGTGCCGGCCGCGACCGTACGGCCGCCCTCCCGCACCGCGAAGCCCAGCCCGACGTCCATCGCCACCGCCCGGCCCAGGTGGACGGTCAGGTCGGCGGTGTCACCCGGCATGACCATCGGCCGGTCACCGAGGTCGACCGAGCCCGGTACGTCGGTGGTGCGGAAGTAGAACTGCGGCTTGTAGTTCGCGACGAACGGCGTGTGCCGCCCGCCTTCCTCCTCGGTCAGCGCGTACAGCGTGGCCCGGAAGGACCGGTGCGGCGTCACGCTGCCCGGCGCCGCCACCACCTGGCCGCGCTCGACCTGGTCGCGCTTCACGCCCCGCAGCAGGACGGCCGCGTTGTCGCCGGCGTTTGCCGACTCCAGCGACTTCCCGAACGTCTCCAGCCCGGTGGCCACCGTGGCCAGAGTCGGCCCGAGTCCGACCACCTCGACCGGCTCGCCCACGCGCAGCGAACCGCGCTCGACGCTCCCGGTCACCACCGTGCCGCGCCCGGAGATGGTGAACACACCCTCGATCGGCATCAGGAACGGTTCCCCGAGCGCCCGCGGCGGCACCGGCATGTACGCGTCGACCACGTCGAGCAGGTCCACGATGGACTGCACCCACCGCGGGTCGCCCTCGAGCGCCTTGAGCGCGCTGACCCGGACCACCGGGAGGTCGCCCGGGAACCCGTACTCGCCGACCAGGTCCCGGACCTCGAGCTCGACCAGGTCGAGCAGCTCCGGGTCGTCGGCCGTGTCGCTCTTGTTGAGTGCCACCACCAGGTACGGCACCCCGACGCGCTGGGCCAGCAAGACGTGCTCGCGGGTCTGCGGCATCGCCCCGTCCTGCGCCGAGACGACGAGGATCGCGCCGTCCACCTGCGCCGCCCCCGTGATCATGTTCTTCACGTAGTCGGCGTGCCCCGGCATGTCGACGTGGGCGTAGTGACGGTTCGCGGTCTCGTACTCGACGTGCGCGATGTTGATGGTGATCCCGCGCTGCGCCTCCTCCGGCGCCTTGTCGATGCCCTCGAACGCGACGTACCGGTTGGCGGCCGGGTCGCGGTCGGCGAGCACCTTGGTGATGGCGGCGGTCAGGGTGGTCTTGCCGTGGTCGACGTGCCCCATCGTGCCGATGTTCAGATGCGGCTTCGTACGGATGAACTGGCTCTTGGCCATGGAACTGTCCTCACTGGATGCGAGAAACGGAAAGGCATGAGGCCGTACGCGGTTCCGGTGCCACCCGGCCGCGCCAGAACCCGGACAGGGTCCAGCCAACCCTCCCCCGGGGTTCTGCTGCCGCTGGGAGAGGGTCAGATTCGAGTATCGGCGCCGCTGAGACGGGCGCACACGGGAGCCGCCGCGGAGGGCAGCTGCAGACCGAGTGCGACCATGGCGATCACGATAGGCGGCGACGCCGTCGGGGTCGAACCATTTTCAGGCCTTGGTGATCTGGTCCAGGGGCGCCATCACGATGCGCGGGTGCTTCGCCGGATCCAGCCACGTCAGCACGCCGACCAGGCTCGCACGGGCGATGGAGACGCAGCCGGCCGTCGAACCGGCGCCACCGACGTGCAGGAAGATGGCCGAGCCGAGCTTGACGTCGGCCGGCCGGGAGGTGACGTGCTCCCCCAGATCCGGCCGCCACCGCAGGTATCGCGGGTCGGGCCGGTTGTAGTCGATGACCACGGCGTACGCGTACTGCGTGGGGTAGGCCGCCAGCCGCTCGGCCTCGCTCGTGCGCCACGTCCGCTTCGCCGCCGCCGACGGCTGGACCACCTTGTACGTCTTGGCGTCGCGGTTGTCGCCGACCCAGTAGTCGTTGCTGTCGGCGTGCCGGTACGGCAACTTCGCGCCCGGGTTGGCCTGCAGCCCGAACGCGTCGGTCAGCGTGTACGTGCCGGCCGGCGTGGTTCCGGTGCCCTGCACCCGTTTCGAGCCGGTGACCCAGCCGTGGTAACCGATCCGGGCCGGCATCGCCGCGAACCGGGCCGACCACGTGCCGTCGGCGTTCTTCTCATACGTCCGCAGCGTGGCGTAGGTGGAGGTGAGCGAGACACCGGTGACCACGACGAGCTGCCGGGCGTCGCCGACGTGGGTCAGCCGGGTCGGATCGTAGGGCGGCACGGTGGCCGCGTCGGCCCGGGCCACGAAGACGATTCCGGCGGCCAGCACGGCGGCCAGGGCGATCGCGACCGGGAGCTTCCTCATCGGCTCCAGACGCTAGCGGATCATGACAAGAAAACCAGCCGCCTTTCGTCCGGATCGGCCCGTGACCGGGGTGGTCCGAGTTCACGCGTGAGGCGCCGGTCGCGGATCAGCCGTCACCCGGTCCGGCCGGTATCGTTCCCGAACAGTGACCAGCATCGTGAACCCCTGGCCGGACGTGGACGACGACGAGGACTTCGACCTCGTCGCCCGCGACGACGACGCGCTCGCCGCCGGGGTGGCGGCCGTCCTGGCCGCGCACGGCGTCACCGCGCCGCCGGTCCGCTATCCGGCCGGCTACCTGCCGGTCTACGCCGCCGGGGACGCGGTCCTGAAGGTCTTCCCGCCGCCGTACGCCGCGGCCGCCGGAACCGAGGCGGCGGCGCTGACCGCGGTCCACGGGCGGCTGCCGGTGGCCACCCCGGGGCTGCGGCACGCGGGCGAGTTCGCCGGCTGGGACTACCTGCTGATGGACCGGCTGCCGGGTGTGCCGCTGGCCACGACCTGGGACTCCCTCGGCCCGGACGCCCGCGGCCGGATCGCCGGAGAACTGGGGGCGGCCGTGGCCGCGCTGCACGACGTGCCGTGCGACGACACCGGCGACTGGGACGACTTCGTGGCCGAGCAGCGGGACCTGTGCGTGGCCCGGCAGCGCGCGCTCGGGCTGACCCCCGTCTGGCTGGCGCAGATTCCTGCGTTTCTGGGATCTCTCGACCTCAGCGCTGAGGCGGTGCTGCTGCACACCGAGCTCGGGGCCGAGCATCTGCTGGTGGCGGACGGCCGGCTCAGCGGGATCGTGGACTTCGAACCGGTCCGGGCCGGGGCGCCGGAGTACGACCTGTGCGGGCTCGGCATCCACGCCGGGGACGCCCGGTTCGCGGCGGAGACACTCCGGGCGTACGGCCGGGTGAAGAGCGGCCCCGAACTGAGCCGGCGCCTGCTCGGCTGGTATCTGCTCCACCAGTACGGCAACCTGGCGGCCGCCCTGGACCGGCTCCCGGCGCCGCCCGAACCGACCCTGGACGCCCTCGCTCACACCTGGTACGGCATCTGAGCTCGGTTGCATTACCCGTGAACCGCCCGCGTCCGGGTCGTCTTGCACCGATCATGTCGGTATGGGTGTCATGGCATATCCCCTCCGGTACGCGCTCGCGGATCTCGCCCTCGCCCTGAGCCGGGTGGCCGAGAACTCGGCCGAGGTGCGGGCGACGGCGGCCCGGGCGGCCACCGACATGATCGGCGACGGGGCCGGCGTGCAGCTGCTGCGCGAGGACGGGCGGTACGACCCGATCAGCTACCAGCACCTGGACGGCGAGCGGCAGGCGCCCCGCGACCGGGGCGGCGAGCTGCCCGACGACGACCTGTCCACCACCATGTCGGCCAGCCGCCGGCCGGTGGTGCTGACCTCGGACGACGCGGACGGGCTGAGCGGACTGCCGGGCGTGCACGCGGCCGTGCTGTGCCCGGTGATCGTCGACAACACGTACTCCGGCTACCTGCTGCTGACCCGCTCCGAGTC
The DNA here is from genome assembly GCA_964236515.1 of uncultured Actinoplanes sp. Lineage (GTDB taxonomy): Bacteria > Actinomycetota > Actinomycetes > Mycobacteriales > Micromonosporaceae > Actinoplanes. The sequence continues at coordinate 126,463 of CAXSDA010000007.1, read as the reverse complement.
CGGCAGCGCATACTCCCCAGCCGAGGTCGAGCTGGCCCGGGACATCGCCGGTGAACTCGCCCTGGCCTGCGGCACCGCCCGCGCCCGGGAACGGCTCAAGGTCAGCGAGGAGCGGTACCGGCGGGTGCTCGAGACCATCCCCGAGGGGGTGCTGCAGCTCGACTCCGAGGGCGTCGCCTCGTACGCCAACGAACCCATGGGCGTGGTCCTGGGTCTCCCCCGGGCGCAGCTCGTCGGCGTCTCGCTGCGCGGTTTCCTGGACGAGCAGGGTCAGGCCGAGCTGGGCCGGCGGCTGACCGAGTGCAAGGCCGGCCGGTCCACGGTCGGAGCGACCCGGCTGATGCGGGCCGACGGCTCGCAGCGCAGCGTCCGGATGAGCATGATGCCGCTCTCCGACGACCAGGGTCAGTTCTCCGGCGTGGTCTGCATGATCACCGACACCACCGACCACATCGACGCCCGCGGGCTCAAGCGCCAGCTCGACCACCTGCGCCGGCTGGACAGCCTGGGCCAGCTCATCGGCGGCATCTCGCACGACTTCAACAACCTGCTGACCGTGGTCGCGGGCTCGGCCGACATGATCGCCTCGACCACCGCCGAGGGTTCGCCCCAGCACCAGATGGCCAAGGACATGCTGGACGCGGTGGCCACCGGGCGCACGCTGACCCACCAGCTGCTGGCGTTCGGGCGCACCGAGGGGAACCGGCCGGAGATCATCCCTATCCCGGACCTGCTCACCGACGTGCAGTCGCTGTTCTCCCGGACCCTGGGCGAGCACATCGGGCTGGACCTGGCGTTCGGGCCGGACGTGTGGCCGGTCCGGGCCGAGCGCGGCCCGCTCGAGCAGGCGCTGGTCAACCTGGCCGCCAACGCCCGCGACGCGATGCTGCACGGCGGCATGCTGCGGGTCGCGGCCAGCAACGAGGTGATCGACCCGGGCCAGGCGGCCGCGGGCACACCCAGCGGCAAGCTGGTGCACCTGGTCATCACCGACACCGGCGTCGGGATGGACGACGAGACCCGGAAACGGGCGCTGGAGCCGTTCTTCACCACCCGGGCCACCGCCGCCGGCCTCGGCCTGGCCACCACGGCCGGGATCGTACAGCGCTTCGGCGGGCACATCGCGCTCGAGTCGCAGCCGCGGATGGGCACCACCGTGCACCTCTACCTGCCGGCGGCCGAGGAGCGGACGTTCACCTCCCCGGAGGGCGGCACCCGGGTGATCGGCCGGGTGCTCATCGTCGAGGACCAGCCCGAGGTCGCCCAGCTCGTGCAGCGCCTGATCGCCCCGGCCGGCTACGAGATCACGGTGGCCACCGACGCCCTGCAGGCGGTCACCCAGGTCGCCTCCGGCGCCCGCCCCGACCTGCTGATCACCGACGTGGTGATGCCGTCGATGACCGGCCCGGAGCTGGCCGCGGCGCTGCGCACGCACCGCCCGGAGCTGCCGGTCCTCTACATGTCCGGCTACACCGCGGCGTCGCTCGGCCCGCAGCTGCACCTGGACGCGAACAGCATGCTGCTGGAGAAGCCGTTCACCCGGTCCACCCTGCTCGGGGCGATCCGCACGCTGTGCGGCCCGCAGCCGGTTCCGGGCGCTTGACCTCACGCATCGATCGTCGTACCGTCCCGCCCAACAGTTAAAAGGGTTGCCAATCTTAGGGGCGGCTATGCGTCGGGTGCTGGGCGGCCTCGTGGCCGGGGTTCTTGTGGCGGCGGGAGTGGCCGCGCCGGCATCGGCCGCCGTACGGGGGTTCGTGCGGGTCGACCAGGCCGGGTACGCGCCGGGCGAGAGCAAGACGGCGTATCTGCTGACGAGCGCGGCCGTCAGCGGCGCGCACTTCGCCGTCACCGACGCGCACGGCCACACCGTGCTGAGCGGCGCGGTCGGGAAAACCAGCCGGGGGGCGTGGAACGCCACCTACAAGGCGGTGTACCCGATCGACATCAGCCGGCTGCACCGGACCGGCTCGTACCGCCTCGCGGTCTCCGGAGTGAGCGCCGCGGCGTCGCCCGCCTTCCGGGTCGAGGACGCCGCCGACCTGTACGGCAAGCTGGTCCGCGACGGCGTCACGTTCTACCGCACCCAGGAGGACAAGGCCCACCGCAACGACCGCGCCGCGTCGGTGTACCGGACGCCGGCCTTCGTCGAGGACGACATCATCGCCGGGGACGACCTGACGAAGATCGGCGGACCGGTCGACGCCCAGGGCGGCTGGTTCGACGCCGGCGACTACCTGAAGTTCACCCACACCACGGCGTACGGCGCCATCACGCTTCTCGCCGCCGCCCGGGCCGGGCAGCCCACGGCCGGGGTCGAGGCCCGTCAGGGCGTCGACTGGCTGAACAAGATGTGGGACCAGCAGACCGGGACGCTGTACCAGCAGGTCGGCATCGGCTCCGGCAACGAAGACGGCACGTTCTCCGGCGACCACGACCTGTGGCGGCTGCCGCAGGCCGACGACAAGGACACCGACCCGCAGGACCGGTACGTGTCGCACCGCCCGGTCTTCCGCGCCAACCAGCCGGGCGCTTCGATCAGCCCCAACCTGGCCGGCCGGGTCTCGGCCGCCTTCGCCATGGCGGCTCAGGCGGACGCCGTCCACCACCGGTCGCGAGCCAAGGCCGAGTACCAGGCCGCCGTCTCGCTCTACAAGCGGGCCAACCTCAAGCCGACCGGTGAGCTGGTGACCGCGCTGCCGTTCGCGTTCTACCCCGAGGACACCTGGCACGACGACATGGAGCTGGGCGCGGCCGAGATCGCCCTGGCCACCCAGAAACTGCACCTCGGCCCGGGATCGTCCTATGTGGCCGACGGCGTTCGATTCGCGGCCGGTTACCTCAAGAGCGAGACCGGGGACACGTTCAACCTGTACGACGTCAGCGCGCTGGCCCACGCCGACCTGATCGCCGCTACGCACGGGCACGCGCCGGCCGCGCTGGTGGCCGACCTCAAGCGGCAGGTGCAGACCGGCGCCGCCCGGTCGGCCGCGGACGCCTTCCAGGCCGGTGCGGTCTACACCGACTTCGACGCCGACTCGCACACGTTCGGGCTGATCGCGACCGAGGCGCTGTACGAGAAGGTCAGCGGCGACCGTACGTACGTCGCCTTCGCCACCCGGCAGCGCGACTGGCTGCTCGGCGCCAACGCCTGGGGCACCAGCTTCATGGCCGGCGAGGGCACCACGTTCCCGCGCTGCCCGCAGCACCAGATCGCCAACCTGACCGGCAAGGTGCTGGTCGGCGCGGTCGTCAACGGGCCGAACAACCCGTCCAACTTCGAGGGCGGGCTGGGTGACTACCAGGACGGCATGGTGCCGTGCCCGGCCGGCGGCGCCGACCCGTACGCCTCCTTCAACACCGGCGGCAGCCGGTTCGTGGACGACGTGCGGGCCTGGCAGACCGACGAGCCGGCGCTGGACATGAGTGGCAGCGCCATCATCGGGGCGGCGCTGCAGGCCTCACTCAAGCGCGAAGGGCACTGACCATTTCCCGGTGCCGGCGTAGTTGCCAGTCGGCGAGTTCGTCGCGGACGATGCCGCCGGCGGTCTCGACGGCGGCCCGCAGCCGGTGCCGGGCCTCGGTGTCGTCGTCCAGATCGTCGAGGTCGAGCAGGCACACGCCGGGCCACCGGGCGATCGACGGCTCGGCGTTGCGCGGTAGCGACAGATCCACGACCACGAGCGGGCGGTCCCGGCGGCCCGCCAGCATGTCGTGGGACAGCAGCGGCCGGTCCGCGGAGGTGGCGAAGACCGCCAGATCGGCCGCGGCGAGCGTGGACACCAACGTGGACAGACCCGGATCGTCGCGCCGGGTGAGGATGACCGGCGGCCGGCCGAGCTCGTCCAGGCGGGCCGCGACCGCCTGAGCCATCACCCCCGACCCGACCACGACCGGGGCGGCGGGCCGGCGTCCCAGTGCCGCCACGCCGACGTCGACCGCCCACCGGCCCATCGTGCGTCCGGTGTCCCCGAGGGCCGTCCGGCGGCGGACCAGCCGGCCGGTGTGGGTGGCCCGGGCGAAGAGCAGGGCCAGTACCGGCCCCACCGCCCCGGCCACCTCCGCCGACCGGCGGGCGGCCCGGACCTGGCCGAGGATCTCCGCGTCGCCGAGCAGCCGCGAGTCGAGCCCGGCGACCACCCGCATCAGATGTTCGGCGGCGTGGTCGCCGGTGAGCCGGTACGCCACCGGGCCGACGTCGGTTCCGGTCCGGGCGACCAGCAACCCGAGGAGTACGCCCGGTTCCGCGCCGACGGCGTAGATCTCAGTCCGGCCGCAGGTCGACAGCACGACCGCCTCGGTGGCGCCGGCCGCCCGGACGGCGACCAGCAGGTCGTCGCGGGCGGCCGGCGTCAACGCGACGCGCTCGAGGAGTCCGACGGCGGCCCGGTGGTGCGAGACGCCGATGACGGTGAGCGACATGGGAGATTCCTCAGGCCAGTTCGAGCAGCGGGAAGGACCGGTTGCGGCGCGGCGGCATCAGGAAGAACTGCCGCCGGGTGGCGGTGATGAACCGTTCCACCCCGTTGTTGGCCGAGGTGACGCCGTGCCGGCCGCACAGGTCGGTGGCCGCCTGGTCCTCCCGCATCCGGGTGAAGAAGTCCGAGCTGGGGACGAACGCCGAGAAGTGCAGCTTGGGCTGGGGCGTGACGCTGCCGTCCGGGTTCGCCGGCACGTCCATCACGTCGAAGCCGGGGCCGTCCATCCGGGCGTGCATCGGGGTGCCGTCGGCCGCCCGGGAACTGCGCTGCAACGCTGTCAGGTGACCGATCCGGTGGACGCCGCCCGGCGTGCCCTGCCCGCGGGCGCCGGCCTCGGCGTCCCCCGGACCGCGGTACGAGTTCTCCCAGAACGGCGTCGCCCCACCGTTCCCGAACGCGTCGGTGGCCCGGAACATGTACTGCAACCGGGTCTTGTTCGCATCCGAGCTGTCCGGCCGGCTGTACTCCAGGTACCACTGGGACAGGTCGGAGATGTTGTGGTTGAGCGGCTGGATGGTGCCGTTGTCGAAGTAGTCACCGGCCTGGGCCGTGGTGATGTGGGCGCTCGCGTTGCCGCCGAACGTGGTGATCGCGGCCGGCCCGGCGCCGTTGACGTTCTGGTCGGCGATCCCGAACCACATCGGGGACTGCGGGTGGATCAGGCTCGCGTAGGGCAGGGTGTGCGCGTCGGCCAGCGACCGGGGCAGGCCCATCTGCACGAACAAGGTGCGCGACGACGTCCAGCGGAGCATCCACAGTCCGCTGTACCCGACGTCGCGGCCGTTGAGCATCCGGGAGCGGCCCTGCAGCCACTGCTCGACGTCGGCCAGGTTCGCGGCCGAGTCGCTGCGCACCGAGAAGAGCAGATCGTTGTCCTCGACGACGCACGGCACGTTGAACCGCGAGCGGCGGGTGGCCGGAGCGTCCGGCCGGTTCGGGTCGATGTCGGTCGAGGCCAGGACGGCCTTCTGCAGCACGCCGCGGCCGGTCCGGGTGTCCTTCGGGACATGCTTGGCGATCAGCCACGCGGGCAGCCGGTTGAAGTAGCCGAGTCCGTACGCGACCATCGGGAAGACACCGCCGGGGCTGTAGGCGTACGTACGCTCGATGGTGTCCAGGGCGTTGCGCAGCACGTCCTGGTCGGCGCGGACCAGGGTGTGGTCGCCGGCGATGGTCGCGGTGAAGAAGGCCGTGTACGTCGGGCCGCCGAGTCCGAACAGGATGCCCTTCTGCGAGATCGGCGGCGGCACGAACGCCCCGATGTCGTACTGGACGTCGGACTTCGCGGCCGCCGGGGCGGCCGCGGCCTTGCCGCTGCCGCTTCCCCCGGAGGAGCCGCTGCCGCCGGTCTTGCCGCTGCCCGGCGAGCCCGGGTCGTCGCCGCCCTTGGCCCACGCCCGGACCGGCCCGGCGGTCGCGCCGAGCACGCCGAACGCCGACGCGGCGAGACCGAGACCTGCGACGCGCAGGACCTCCCGCCGTGATCGGTTGTCCGCCGACGTTGCTTCCTCGATGTTGTCCATGCCGCGCTCCGCCCTGATCGCTGCCGTTCCGACAGGACGTTTCTACGCGTAGCGGGTCTGGTGAACCTGAGCGATTGCTGAAGTCAGGCGAACAGCGCGCTGACTGATTCACCGTTGTGGATTCGGCGCATGGCTTCGGCCAGCGCCGGCGCCACCGACAGGACGGTCAGCTTCTCGGTCGCCTTGCGCTCCTCGATCGGCACCGTGTTGGTGCAGACGATCTCCTCCACGTCCTTCTCGGCCGACAGCCGGGCGATCGCGTCGCCGGTGAACAAGCCGTGCGTGCAGGCCACCCGGACCGTGCGGATGTGCCGCTCGCGCAGCCGGTCGAGCAGCTCGAAAACGGTGCTGCCCTTGGCGATCTCGTCGTCCAGGATGATCACGTCCCGGTCGGCGACGTCGCCGATGACCGAGCTGATCACCACCTTGTCGTCGGCGTACCGCTGCTTGGCCCCGGCCGCGACCTCGACACCGAGCAGCCGGGCGAACGCCGCCGCCTCCTTGGCGTACCCCAGGTCGGGCGCCACCACGACCGTGTTCGACAGGTCGTAGCCGCGGAAGTGGTGGGCCAGCTCGCGCAGCGCGTGCAGGTGGTCGACCGGGACGCTGAAGAACCCGTGCACCTGCGGCGAGTGCAGGGTCATGGCCAGGATCCGGTCGGCGCCCGCGGTCTGCAGCAGGTCGGCCACCAGCCGGCCCCCGATGGAGATGCGCGGGGCGTCCTTCTTGTCACTCCGGGCGTACGCGTAGTGAGGTAGCACGACGGTGATCCGGCCGGCCGACGCCCCCTTCGCCGCGTTCAGCATGAACAGCAGCTCGACCAGGTTCTCCTGGACCGGCGGGACGAGCGGCTGGATGAGGAACACGTCCCGTTCGCGGCAGTTGCCGTCGAGCTGGACCTCGATGCAGTCGTTGGCGAAACGGGAGGTCTTGGCCGGCAGCAGCGGCACGCCGAGGTGGTCGCAGATGTCCCTGGCCAGATGCGGGTGGGCACTTCCGGAGAAGACGGCGATGTCGCGCACGATCACCACCCTAGAAGGCCGCCGTCCGCCACTTGCGAGCGACCTTTGGTTCCTCTACGGTAACCGTTACTCATGAGCAACGCTTTCGCCGATGTCGCCTTCGACGCGCTGGGAGATCCCACGCGCCGCCGGATCGTCGAGCGGTTACGGCCCGGGCCGTTGCCGGTCGGCGAGCTGGCCGCCGACCTGCCGGTGGGCCGGCCGGCGGTCAGCAAGCACCTGAAGGTCCTCGAGGGCGCCGGGCTGGTCGAGCACCACAGCGTCGGCACCCGCAACCTGTACGCGCTGGCCCCGCCCGGATTCGCCGCCCTCCAGCAGTGGCTGGCCGGCACCTGGGACGAGGCCCTGTCCGGGTACGCCGACGCCGTCCGTGAGGAGCCCGAGCCATGAGTCCACTTCCGCCGCTGCGCCGTCAGGTCGTGGTCCCGGCCGCCCCGGACAAGGCCTTCGACGTGTTCACCGGGCGGATCGGGTCGTGGTGGCCGCTGCACCGGCTCAGCGTGCACGGTGCCGGGTCGTCGGCCGCGTTCCGCGACGGCGTGCTGGTCGAGACCGGGCCGGACGGCGCCGAGGCGGTCTGGGGCGAGGTGCTGGACTGGGAGCCGCCGCACCGGCTGCGTATCACCTGGCACCCCGGGTTCCCGGCCGCGCGGGCGGGTGAGGTCGAGGTGAGCTTCGCCCCGGTCGGTGAGGCGCTCACCCTGGTGACGGTCGAGCACCGCGGCTGGGAACGGTACGGGGACCCGGCGGCGGCCCGGGACGAGTACGGCCACGGCTGGCCGGGTGTGCTGGACGGCTACGCGGGCGCCGTTCCCGCCGCTCCGGCCGCCGGCGGCGATCCGGTCCTGCTGGTCCTGTCGCACACGCCGGCGCCCGGGATCCCGGATCCGTTCGAGCACCGGGGATTCGGCGGTCACGTGGCCTTCCTCAAGGACCTGGCCGCCCGGGGCGTACTGGTCGGGGCCGGGCCGTTCGCGGGTTCGGGCGAGGGCATGACGGTGGTCCGGCTGAGCGATCCGGGGGAGGTCGCCGGACTTGTCCGGGCGGCGTACGCGGACGCATCGGTCGCGGACGGGGTGCTGGAGGTTCGCGTACGACCGTGGGTACTCCTGATGGGCGGAGTTTCGCTAGCCTGACGACCATGAACGGACTTGCCGTGGCCTGCCGCCGCGTCGTGCACATCTACCGGGCCGAGGCCGGGGACGTGGTGGCGCTGGCCGGCGTCGACCTGTCCATCGCCCCCGGGGAGACCCTGGCGCTGGTCGGCCCGTCCGGATCGGGCAAGTCGACGCTGATCGCGCTGCTGGCCGGGCTGATGCGGCCGTCGGCCGGGCGGATCAACATCGGCACGTACGACATGGGCAAGCTGTCCGACGCCGAGATCTCCCGGCTGCGCGGCACCGAGATCGGCGTGGTCCTGCAGGGCGCCTCCCGCAACCTCCTGCCGTACGCGACCCTGCAGCGCAACATCTGGCTGGCGCAGCGGCGGGCGGCGCACACCCGGGGCATCAAGCTCGACGACCCGGACCGCATCCTGGACCTGGTCGGGCTGCCCGGCCAGGGCCACTCCAAGCTGTCCGACCTGACCCCGGGCGGGCGGCAGCGGGCTGCGCTGGCCGTCGGCATCGCCACCGGTCCGGGCCTGCTGCTGGTGGACGAGCCGACCAGCCGGCTGGACACGGCCGGCCGGGACGAGGTGCTGGCCGCGATGGAGACGGTGAACTCCGAACGGCAGACCACCATCGTGGTCGTCACGCACGACAACGAGGTGGGGTCGCGGCTGGGCCGGGCCGTCACCATCCGCGACGGCCGGGTCGGCGCCGAGGGTCGCGACGGGCAGGACTTCGCCGTGGTCGCCGGCGACGGCACCGTCCAGCTGCCACCGGAGGTGCTGGGCGCCTACCCGCCGGGCACGCTGTTCACGGTCGAGCACGCCGACGGCACCGTGCGCTTCGTCCCCGACCTGCCGCCGGGCACCGAGCTGCCGGAGGTCGTGGTCCCCCACCTCAGCCAGGGCTGACCGACTCAGTCCCGGACCAGGGTGGCCACTCCGTCGACCAGGTGGAGTTCACGGTCGCAGGCGGCCGCCGCCTCCGGGTCGTGGGTGGCGAAGACGACGGCCGCGCCGCGGGCGGCTTCAGCCCGCAGCAGCTCCATCACCCGCTGGCGGTTGGCCGCGTCCAGTTCGCTGGTGATCTCGTCGGCCAGCAGCACGTCGCCGCGCAGAGCCAGCCCGCGGGCGATGGCCACCCGCTGCTGCTGACCGCCGGACAACTCCTCGATCAGCTGGTCGCCCTGCGCCGACAGGCCGAGCTTGTCCAGCGACTCGGCCGTGCCGCGGCGGGCCTCGGCCGTCGACGCGCCGGTGGAGATCATCGCCACCGTGACGTTCTCGGTCGCGGTCAGGATGGCGGCCAGCCCGTTGTCCTGCGGGATCAGCACCACGCCGAGGGACACCGCGTGGTCCCGGTCACCGATCGGCGCGCCGTCCACCAGCGCCGTCCCGGCGGCCGGCGGGAGCAGCCCGGCCATCGCGGACAGCAGCGTGGTCTTGCCGGCGCCGGACGTGCCGGTGATCGCCAGCACCTCGCCCGGACGGGCCACCACGGTCACGTCACGCAGCACCGGCTCGCCCGCCCCGTACGCCAGGAAAGCGGCTTCCACCGTCAGAGTGGTCATTTGATCTCCTTCAGGGTCCGGCGCCCGGCGACATAAGCCACCAGGGCGAGGACGATCAGCACGATAGCGCCGTCGGCGGCGACGATCGGCCACCGGGGCCAGCCGGCCAGCGGGAGGTCGGGCGGGTCGATCCCGGCCAACGGCAGGGCCCAGCCGGTGAGAGCCCAGCCGGCCAGCGCGACGACCAGCCCGGCAACGGTGGCGATGGCCACCAGCACCGGATACGTCCACACGGTCGCCTGCCGCAGCGCGCCCCGGCTCAGGCCCTGGACCCGCAGCGCGGTCAGGTCCTCCACCCGGCGGCTCCGGTCGACGGTGGAGCTCAGGATCAGCGCGCCCGCGGCCAGCGCCACCGCCAGGCACGCGGCCAGCACGAAGAACCACAGCGCGAGCGCCGGCCCCTGCTGGTCGAGCTGCCGGCGGACCTGGCCGGCGTCGGTCTCCCGCTGGATCACCAGGCCGTGGCTCTGCAACCGGTCGACGATGTCGGCGGGCGCGGACTTGGACAGCCAGACCTGACCGTCGTCCGTCGGCGACCCGTCGGTGCTGAGACGGTCGGCGTACTCCAGGTCGAACAGCTGGGCCGACGATCCGGCCTCGGGCACGGTGGGCAGACCGGCGATCCGGTGGACGGACGTGCCCCGGCCGTCGAAGTTCGGCATCGACTTCGCGTACGAGGTCCCCGCCACCGCCACCGGCAGCGGGTACGGCGTGTCCACCGGCTGCACGAACAACCCGTCGCCGAGCCCGATCGTGGCGTCCACCGCGATCCGCAGCCCGGTCCCGCCGGGCGACACCCGGCCCAGACCGGACACCCGCCACGTGCCCGCGTCGTTCAGCCGGGCCGCCGTCACGGCCGGCGTGCGCGGGTTGAGGATGCCCAGCGCGGTGACCGTCACCTGCCCGGTGACCGAGGTGACCCCCCGGTCGGTGGACAGCTCGATGGCGTTGAGGCGACAACCCTGGCGGCACACCTCGCTGCGCTGGCTGTACGAGTAGGGACCGGCCTTCAGGTCGCCCAGCTGCACCACCACGTCGCCCAGCCCGGCCGTCGAGGACAGCACCAGGTTCAGCTTCACCGGCTTGCCCGGGTCGAACCCCGAGCTGGTGACGTCCACGGTCACGTCCCGGCCGGCCAGCACCACCGGCGCCGGGGCGGCCGGGCGGAGCCGGGCCGCCACCTGCGCCGCGGGCACCGCGCCGGCCGGCCAGAACGCGGTCGTGGACAGCCGGGTGCTGTCCACCCCGAGCTGCGCGGGCACGCCGGGGGTGCCGGCTACGGCGACCGCCGCCATCGCGAACCGGCCGTCCGGGTCGGCCGCGCGGACCGCCGACAACAGCTGGCTGCGGTTGACCGGGGCGACGCCGAGCACCCGGTCGGCGCCGGTGCCCAGGGTGGCCACCACGGTCCGGTCCCGCGAAGCCACGCCGGCCGCACAGGCCGCGTACCCGGTCACCGCGACCGCGGCCACCAGCAGCGCGAACAGCCGGGCGGCGCCGGGCCGCCGGGACAGCTGGTAGGCCGCCAGGGCCACCCCCAGCCGCCGCCCGGCCAGAGCCCGCCGGGCGTACCGGGTGACCGCGGGCAGCAGGGCCCGGGCGCCGAGCAGCGCACAGGCCAGGATGATCAGCGCGGCGGCGAAGGTGCCGATGCCGGTCAGGCCGCCGCCGAGCCACAGCTGCAGTCCGGTGACCACGGCCAGCAACGCCACCGCGGCCTCGATCGCCAGTGCCCGGGCCCCGCCGGGCACCGCCGGAGCCCGGCGCAGCAGCTCGGCCACCGGGGTGAGCAGCTGGCGGCCCTCGGCCAGCAGCGCCGCCAGCACGGCGGCCAGCGTGGCCCACGGCGCCCACATCAGCGAGGACAGCCCCGGATCGGTGCCGACACCGGGGAAACGGACCGCCGCCACCAGGTTGACCAGCAGCTGCCCGGCAACGCACCCGAACACCGCACCGACCACGATGGCCACCAGGTTCTCGCCGGTGGCCAGCCACCACCGCTGGCCCCAGCGGGATCCGCGCAGCGCGACCACGGCCAGTTCCGGCCGGCGGCCCTCGGTCCCGTAGCCGGCCGCGAGGAAGATGCTCAGGCAGGCCAGCAGCACCAGCGGGACGGCCAGGACGGGCACGATCAGGTGGGCAGCCGACCGGCCGGCGTCGACCCGGTCGAGCAGGTCCGGGATCGAGGTGCGGACGTTGATGCCGGAGCCGAGGGCGGTCGCGGTGATCGAGACGTTGTTCAGGCCGGACCGCAGCGCCGGAAGCCGGTCCACGGCCAGCGCGGAACCGGTGGCCAGGCCGTCGACGGACAGGTCGGTGGCGCCGTGGTCCATCGCGGCGATGGTGGCAGCGCCGGTGAAGACCGGTTCGCCGGGCCGGTCGCCGGGGTCGCCGGCGAAGTAGCCGTGCGTCCCCCAGTAGGTGGCGTCCGGCTCCGTGGCCCGGTACACGCCGACCACGGTGAGGCGCTCGGGCTGGCCCTGGGGGATGAAGATGGGGGTCCGCGGGTCCGGGTTGAACACCGCGAACTGCAGGGTGGCCGGGTCGCCGACGTCGTACTTGAGCCGCTTGGCGGCCTGCTCGCCGATGACCACGTCGCCCTCGGCCAGCACGCACCGGCCGCGGAGGATCGTCAGGTGGGCGCAGGCGTCCTGCCGGTAGACCATCCGGGTCCGGTAGTGCACGTCCGGTTCCATGCCGATGGTCTGGTACTCGGCGGCGTACACGTACTGGAAGCCGGGCAGGACGGCCAGGGCCGCGCCGATGTCGTTGAAGTTGGTGGCCTCCCCGGCGTCCGGGGTGCTCTCACGATTGTCCTCGACCGCGTTGATCTCCAGGCTCCGCTCGGCCGGGGTGGCCGTGCGGACCTGGCCGGCGGCGATCGCGCGGTCGGCCGCCCGCAGGTAGGCGGGGGCGGCGACCGCGGCGGCCACCGCGAACAGCGACAGCAGCGCCAGCGTGACCGCCTGCGCTCGCCGGGTGCGGATCATCGACAGGACGAGCGCGATCATCGGCCGCTCCCGCCGGCGGCTCGTCGGCGGCGGTGCGCTCCCTCGGTGGGGCGCCCGGGGCGCGCCCCGTCGCCGCGCAGGCGGCGGGTCAGCGGGCGGACCGCGAGCCAGGTGGTCAGGCCGAGCGCGACCAGGGCGACCAGGGCAGCCAGCAGCAGCGCGGGACGGCCGAGTGCCCCCGGCGCGGCGACCACCCGCCACCCGTCGATGAACGGCGGCGCCACCGTGCCGGCCACCGGGCGGGCGACCAGCGCGGCGATCACCCCGCCGAGCAGCCCGGCCACCATCAGGCCGGCCAGGCCGGCCCAGCCCGCCGTGACCGCGATCCGCCGGGACAGGCCCTGGGTGCGCAGCGCGCCCGCCTGCTGCAGCTGCGGTCCCCGGTCGGCCGCGGCGGTGACCGCGATCGCAGCCGCCGCCAGCAGCACGCCGATGCCCGCGGCGAGCAACCCGAACCGGGCCACGATGGCCGGGCCCTGCTGCCCCAGCCGGTCCGCCCGGGCGGCCACCGAGTCCTCCCGGGCCACAGTCAGGCCGGCCCGGGTGAGCGCCGCGGTGATCGACCGGGGCGCGTCCGGGGCCAGCCACACCTGGAAGTCGCCGCGCAGGTCGGCGTCGGCGGCGATGCGCGTGGTGGCGTCGAGATCGACCAGGATGCCGGTGGTGCCGAGCACCGGCAGCACCCCGGCGGTGCCGGCCACCCGGGCCGGGGTGCCGCCCTGCCCGAAGGCGAGCGTCGTGGCGTCACTGAGCCGCCAGGCCGGCGGCATCGTGCCCGCGGTCACCAGCGGCAGCGGCAGCGGCGCGTCCACGGTGTACACGTCGGCGCCCAGGACGGTGAAGTACAGAGGGTTGGCGTCGGCGGCCACGGTCAGGCCGCCGGCGTTCCCGGACAGGTCGAGGCCGGCGCCGGCCAGGTCCGGGTACCAGCGGCGCGGGTCGGTGAGCCGGGCCGGGTCGAGAATGGTGGCGGCCGGGTTCTGCTGGTTCAGCCCGCGGATCGTCATCCGCCCGCCGACCGGGGGCCGCCCGGGCACCAGGCCCGAGGTGTCGTCCATCTCGAACCGGACGAACCGGCAGCCGGGCGCGGCGGCGCATCCGGCCACCCGAGCCGTCAGGGTGTGCCGGCCCGGGTCGATCGGGGTGTACGTGACGGTGACGGCGGCGCCCGTCCGCTCGTTCTGCAGCACCGCGGTCAGGGCCAGCGGCGGCTTACCGAGGTTCTCCACGTCCACCGTCAGGGCGGTGCCGGTGACCGCCGGCAGGGCGGCCGGCACCCCGATGGCCCGGATCGCCCGGGGCAGCGTGGTCACCGGGCCGTAGGCGGGGCGCCAGCGGGCCACCGCGGCCAGCCGGGTGCTGTCCACCGCGAGGATCGGCGGGGTGCTGGCCTGGTCCACGACCGCCGCCATGGCGTACCGGCCGGACGGGTCGGCCTGGCGGACCGCGTACTCCAGGGCCGTACGGGTGTCGGCCTGCACGGACAGCACCCGGTCGGCGCCCAGCTCGACCTCGGCCCGGTCGTACCGCTCGGTGCGGGCCGCGGCGTACGCCCCGGCGGCCGTGCCGAACATCGCCACCGCGACCACCACCAGCGCGAACAGCCGGTCGGCGCCCGGCTGGCGGGACACCCGGACCGCGGTCAGGCCGAACCGCAGCCGCCCGGCCCGCACCGCCACCGCGCCGGTCCGGTCGGCTACCCGGCTCAGCAGCCGGGCCAGCAGCAACGCCACCGCCACGGCGACCAGGGCGGGCGCCAGCAGCCCGAGCCCGCTGGACGGGCCGCTGGATCGAGCCTGGTACACCGCCGCCGCCGCGACCGCGAGCAGCGCCAGGTCGACCACGTCGGCCCGCCAGTCCCGGCGCCCGGCCGGCACCTGCCGCAGCAGGGTGGCCACCGGCAGCCGCAGCACCACCGCGTCGACCACGGTGAGCACGATCAGGCCGCCGAGCAGCACGGCGCCGACCGCGGCGGCGGACAGGCCCAGCGCCGCCGGCACCTCGGTACGGATCGGCAACGCGCCGGACAGGGCGAGCGATACGACGATGCCGACCGGCACGCCGACGATCAGGCCGCCGAGGAGCGGGACCAGGTGCTGGCCGGAGGTCAGCCGGAGGATCCGGGCCGCGGTGTTGCCGCGCATCTTCAGCAGGGCGGCGTCGGTGCGCCGGTCCCGGCCGGTGTAGCGGCCGGTGAGCCCGATCGCGAACCAGGCCAGCACCAGCACCTCGCCCAGCGCCACCAGCACACCGAGCCGGATCGCGGCGCGGTCCCGGGCGATCGTGTGCAGGATCGTCCCGGTCGGGTTGACCAGGTTCAGGCCCGCCGCGGACAGCTCGCCGTCGGCCCGGGCCAGGACGCCGGACAGGTCGTAGCCGTTGTCGCCACGTAGCTGCGGGTCCGGCACGATGACGTCGTAGACCAGGGTCGGCTGCCACAGCTGTTCGTCGGCGAAGGTGTTCAGCGGCGTGTAGACCGGATCGAGCTCACTGCCCGCGCGGAACAGCGGATCGCTCCAGTACGCGCCGGTCGGGTCGGCCAGGTCGTACCGCCCCACGACCCGCAGCTTGATCGGGTCGACGGTCGGCGCGGACCGGATCTCGACGGTCTGCCCGAGAGCGATCCCGAGCTGCTGGGCGACGATCCGGCTGAGCGCGGCTTCCCCCGCCTCGGCCGGGCAGGCCCCTTCGAGGTGCACGTGGGTGCAGAACTGGTCGCGGTAGATGGCCGTCATGTTGACGTCCTCGCCACCGCGGCGGGTGAGCATCGCCTGGGACAGGCCGAGCACGGCGGTCCCGTTCCCGACCGGCAGCTGTGCCCGGACGGTCGAGGTGAAGGCACCGAGCGCCTGGCTGGGCTGCCCGTTGGTGTCGCCGATCTGCCGGACCGAGACGACCCGCTGCCCGGCCGTAGCCGCGGCGACGTCGGCGGCGGCCGAGTGGGCGGCGGCGGAGAGGCCGTACCAGGGACCGGCCACCGCCGCGGCGGCGGCGAGCGCGGTCAGGATGAGGACCGTCAGCGCCTGCGCGGTCCGGGCCCGGACCGCGCCGAGGACGAGCGCCAGCATCTGCCCTCCCCCGCGTTCCGGTGACAATCGATCATCGGCACCTTACGCGGACCGGTCCGCCGGCGTGGGGCGGTACGGCGGTCAGAGCCACTTGCGGCGCTTGAGGTACCAGTACAGCCCGGCGGCCAGGACGACAATGAGCGCGGTGCTCATCACGAAGCCCCACCACTTCTCGTACCCGGGATAGGGCAGGTTCTGGCCGAAGTAGCCGGTCAGCGCGGTCGGCACGGCGATGATCGCGGCCCACGCGGCCAGCTTGCGGGTGACGTCGTTGAGTTCGTTGCTCTGCTCGTTCAGATCGACCTCGAGCAGCCCGTTGATGCGGTCCCAGGCGTGGTCGATGGTGTCGCTGGCGTGCCGGGCGTGGTCGTCGATGTCCCGGAAGTACGGCTGGAGTTTCTCCGGCACCAGGTCCTCGTCCGGCCGCATGAGCTGTTCGATCACGTCCGGCATGGGCGCCACGCCGCGGCGTAGCGCGGCCAGCGCCTTGCGCAGCGCGTACCCCTGTCGGCGGACCGCCCGGGGCGCGCCGCCCTCGTCCAGGATGACGTCCTCGGTGTGGTCCATGGCCTGGTCGATCATCTGCGCGACGCTGTTGTGGTCGTCCACGATCACGTCCAGGAATCCGTACACCAGGAAACCGACGCCGGCGCCGGCGGCCAGTTCGGCGTTCGCCTCATATCGCTCGGCCAACCGGGTGGTGTCGCTCGCCGACTTACGCGCGGTGATCAGCGCCCGCTCGGTGATGAACGCGCTGATCTCGGCCTTGCGCACCTCGGGGTGCGGGGACCGGGTGGTGACCTCGACCGCGTACACGTTGAGGAACAGGTGGCCGGGATAGCGGTCGAGCTTGGGCCGTTCGTGGTCGAGCACGGCGTCCTCGACGGCCAGCGGGTGCAGCTGGAACTCGCCCGCGATGGCCTGCAGGTCGGACTGGTCCGGGTCGAAGAGGTCGAGCCACAGCACCGCTTTGGGGTGCTCGGCGAGCCGATCGGCCACCTCGGTCACCGGGAAGTTCTCTGCCACCACCTTGCCGTCCTGATAGAGACGGGTCTGAACGGGGCAATCGACGGCCGTCCCGGTTTTCTGGTCCACAGGTCAATAATGCCCTGGCGGCGGGGCGGTTAGTCTGGGTCCGACCAGGGAGGGGTACGTGACCGAGGCGACTCGCTCCGACCAGCGAATTCCGGGCTCGCGGTCGGCGACCGAGCCGGACCGTCTCCTACCGCGGGGCCGGCACGACCTGCCCCGCGAGTTCATCGCCCGCACCCAGCGCGACCGGCTGATCGACGCGATGGCCCGGACGGTGGCGGAGAAGGGCTACGCCGGCACGTCCCTGGGCGACGTCTGCGGGTCGGCGGGGGTGTCCACGCGGGCGTTCTACGAACACTTCGCGGACAAGGAGACCTGCTTCCTGGCCGCCTTCGACCGCGGGGTCGGGCTGCTGCAGGGCGCGGTCGCCGGGGCGTACGGCCGGAGTGCGCCGTGGCCGGAACGGATGCACCGGGGCCTGGACACGCTGTTGCGGATCCTGGCCGCCGAGCCCGCGTTCGCCGCGCTGGCCGTGGTCGAGGTGATGGCCGCCGGGCCGGTCGCACGGGGCCGGCGGCGGCTGCTGCTGGACGCCTTCGAGGTGTTCTTCGCCGAAGTGCCCCGGGTGCCGGACGTGCCCGAGCCGCCGGCCGGGGTGGTGCACGCGGTGATCGCCGGCGTCTACGGCGTCATCTACGACTTCGTGTCCACCGGCCGGGCCGACGAGTTGCCGGCCCGGCTGGCGGATCTGACCTACCTCGTGGTGGTGCCGTTCATGGGCCCGGCGGCCGCGGTACGGGCGGCCGCCGAGCCCGTGGAGGAGTGACGGTCAGAGGCTGTCGCCGGTGGGGTCCGGCGTAGGAACCTCGGTGGGGTCCGCGGTCGGCGGCGACGTGGGCTGACCGGTGGGGGTGACGGTCGGTTCGTCCGTCGGCCCCGGGGTGGGCTCCTCGGTCGGGGAAACGGTCGGCTGGTCCGTCGGTGTCACGGTCGGCTCGGCGGTCGGTGTCACGGTCGGCTCGTCCGTGGGCGTCGCCGTCGGCTCGCCGGTCGGCGTCACCGTCGGCGCATCGGTGGGCGTGGCACTCGGTTCGTCGCTGGGCGTGGCGGACGGCGGAGTCGGGCCGGCCGACACGGTGATCCGCTGGGACGCGTCCGTGGTGTCGGTGGTCGTGTACTTGGCCTTGAACAGCGCTGTGGTCGACCCGGTCGGGCAGGCGAGCCCGCCGGTGACCTTGATCGGCAGGTTCACCCCGGCCGAGAAGTCGAGCACGGGCTGGCTGGTGCCGTTGCTGTTCACCCACGGGCCGGTGAACGAGGTGGGGCCGTCCGGAGCCACGGTGATCACACACGAGGCCAGGCCGGAGATGGTGGTGACCACGCCGGCCTTCGGGATCGTCAGCGTCCCGGTGGAACCGGCGGCGTCGTACCGCAGTCCGATCGTCCAGGTTCCGTTGGTCGTGTTGGACACCGTCTTGGCCGTGGTGAACAGCACGTTCGTCGGGCAGCTGCCGCCGTTGTTGGCAAAGGTGGACGGGGTGATCGTGGACACCACCGCGTCGGGAGCGGTGTTGTCCGGCTCGGCCGGCACCGATCCGGTGTTGCCGGACTGGTTGCAGGTGACCGTCGTCGAACCGACCAGGAAGGACGCGGTGGTCCCGGTGACCAGCGTGGCCGAGAAGCTGTGGCCGGCGGGGGTGACCGTGGTGCCGGTGGCGGCGGAGGCCGGGGACGCCAACGCCGGGATGGCGATCAGACCGGCTCCGGCCACCAGGACTCCGGCGATGGTCAGCGTCGAACGTTTCGTGAAGGTGGGCAGGGTGAAGCGGCCCATCTCGATCTCCTTTGATCTCGGGCGGGCTGGACAGGACGGGACGGGACCGGGCTCAGAAGCACTCGTTCTTGCCGTGGGTGAGGCGCAGCGAGAGGCCGGTCAGGTTGAAGTCCTCGGCGTTGGTTCCCCAGGCGACCTGGCGCAGGTTGTCGATGACCACCGACTTAGCCTGCTGGGCGAAGAACGCCTGCTGCCGCTGGGCGATCTCGCTCGGGTCGTTGGTCGGCCCCTCGTCCAGAGTGGACGCGTCCCGGCCGATCTGGATGTTCTTGAAGTCGGCGTTGCCGTCGAGCTGATTCATGTCGACGACCATGTTGGACGCGGTGACCGGGTGCTTCGGATCCTTGCCCGCCTCGATACGGAGAGTGACGTCGCCGAATGCGCCGAGATCGGTCACCACCGTCTGGCAGAGGTTGTAGAGCTTCGCGTCCGACATCGCCGAGATCGCCACCGGCTCGGGCTCCGGGTCTCCGCCGCGGACGGCCCGCGCGTCGACGCTCCCGTACTGCACGAAGCTGTTCGCCACCAGGCGATCCGCGCTGACTTTGAACTGCTGTCCGGACACCGTGAAGCTGGCCGCGAGGGCGCCGTGCGCGGCCAGCGCGAGCAGGCCCGTGGATGCGGCGGCACTGAGCACCATGATCCCGCCGAAGCGGCCCCAGCGAGTTCGCCCCTCGACCATTACGTTCACCCTCCGTAGTCATCCCCAATATCAGAAAAGGTTTCTCTTCTGAATGGGACGCACGCTAACCCCGGGCTTCAGCCATCGTCAAGCGTCGAAGTGATGGTGGCTCAGCCGAGCCAGGTGCGCAGCGCCCACCACAGCCGGAGCGTTTCCAGCACCGTCAGCGACTCCCGCGGCTCGGCCGCGAACGACGCCGTGCCGGTGATCTCACCGAGCCGCCGGAGGCGGTACCGGACCGTGTTCGGGTGCACGTGCAGGGCGGCCGCGGTCTGGTCCAGGCGGCGGCCGTGGTCCAGATAAGCCAGTGCCGTGCCGGCCAGTTCGCGGTGGAAGTCGCCGCCCGGCGTGAGCGCGCCGAGCAGCTCGGTCCGTAGCTGCCCGGCCAGCAGCGGCTGACCGGCCAGCGCGGTCTCGCCGGCCAGTTCGGTGAGCCGGTGGACGCCCCGGCGCTCCGGGACCGCGGCCAGGGCGGCCACGGTCAGCGCGTACAGCTGGGGGATCTCGGACAACGGCGCGGCCGGCGCCACCACGATCAGCGGGACCGGCTCCACCGGCGGACCGGCCGGCAGCCGCGCGGCCAGGCCGGCCACCCGGCCGTCGACCGAGGCGAACACTCCGCGGTACGCCGAGAGCCGGGACACCTCGGCCGCGTCCGACACGACGCAGTGGTAGCGCTCCTCCAGCCGCAGGCCCCACCGGCCCAGCTCGTCCGGGCCGAGGGCGGCCGGCTCGCCCAGCAGCAGCCGGCGCAACAGCCGGGTGCGCGCCTCCCAGCGGCCGCGGGCCAGTTCCCGTTCGGCCGCGTGGTAGCCGTCGATCACGTGCCGTTCCAGCGCGCCGACGTACCGGTCGAGGTCGAGCATCACCTCGAGCAGCACCTCGTCCGGCACCCCGGCGCCGCGGCCGCGGGCGATCGCGATCTCCATCGCCCGGGTCCGCCCGGCCTGCACCCCGCTGATCAGGCCGCCGATTCCGATCCCCTGGGCCGCCCGGTCCGCGCCGAGCCGGGTGGCCTCGGCGAAGTCGCGGTCGCTGGGATCGCCGTCGCGTTCGAATGACGCCAGACCGGCGGCCAGCAGCACCTCGACGTGGCGGCGGTTCTCCGCCGTGGGCAACCGGGCCACCTCCGGCGACCGGGCCCGAGCGGCCTCGACGATCTCGTCGACGATCCGGTGGTCCGCCGCCATGTCGCGCAGCAGGGTCCGGAAGGTGCTGCCGCGCGTACCGACCGCCATTTTGTGTCTCTCCCACAACGCGAGGCCATTTTGTTGGCCACCAGCACCTATCGACGTACGGCGATGGGTGCTTCCCTGGTGTTACCGCAAAGTAACATCGACATCGAGGAGAAGCTATGGGCTGGGGTCAGCGTTTGTTGTACACGGCCACGTAGTCGATCGTCATCTGCGCGCCCGAGACCGTCCGGTCGTTGGGGCCGCCGCCGAAGGCGTCCGGGAAGCCGCCGCCGATGGCCAGGTCGAAGATGATGAAGAAGGAATGGTCGACGGCATCCGCCCAGACCTTCCCGTCCAGCCGGTTCTGCTCGAGGGTGAAGAAGCTCTTCCCGTCGAGGAACCAGCGGATCCGTTCCGGCGAGCGCGAGCGGTCGATCTCCACGGTGTACGTGTGGAAACCGGACTGACATCCGCCGCACGCCTTCTCGCCGCTGCCGATGCCGGTCGACTCGTTGCACGGTCCGCCCGGATCGGAGCCGCAATGCAGGGTGCCGAAGACCGAGCTGCGGGCGTTGACGTCCTCGAGGATGTCGACCTCGCCGATGTCCGGCCAGTCCCCGCCGTGGCGCAGCCCGTTACCGAGCATCCAGAACGCCGGCCAGTACCCGGCGCCGTTGTCCGTGGTCACGGCCGGCTGCTGCAGGCGGGCCTCCATCCGGACCACGCCGCCTTTGGCCGCGCCGAAGTTCTCGCCGTTCGTCTCGAACCGGCCGGAGGTCCATCCGCTCTTCGGGTCGCCGCCTCGGTGGAGGGCGCGCACCACCAGATGACCCTGGCCATCGTGGAAGACGTTGCGGGTGCTGTCGGTCATCGTCTCGATCTCGCCGGTGCCGAACGTGCCCTGCCCCGTGTCGTATCTATAGGTGCCGCGGTTCAAAGCGGTGCCGGACGGGCCGTCGAAGGTGTCGCCCCACGTGAGGCTGAACCCGGCCGGGGCCGCCGGAACACCGGCCGCCTTCGTGGCCCTCGCCACCGCGGTCGTCCGGGTCGCGGCCCGGCTCGGGGTCCGCGCCGGGGCGACCGGTACCGGGGTGCGGTCGCCGGCCGCGGCCGCCACCGAGGGCCGGTCGGTGGCCGCCGCGGTCTGCGCGGTGTCGGCGGCCTGCGGATCGCTCCGGCCACCGCGCAGGTGGGCCAGCCCGAACGCGACGGCGGCGATGGTCAGCACCACCGCCAGCGCGCCGCCCGCCCACGCGCCGGGCAGACGGCTCGGACGCCGGTGCCGGTGGGGGCCGGACACGGACTCAGGGGTCGGCCGGTCGGACATGTCGCTCCTGGGGACAGGCACCGCCCGGCGGATGCCGGGCGGTCGCCGGTCGCGGGTGGCGGCGCGCGATCCGGGCCTGCGGTATTCGCAGTGGCGCCACTCTAACCAGGGGCAACGCTGTTCCGCCAAGGGAATCGGCCATCTTTCCGGCCATTGACCGGGCTGCGTTAGGGACAACTGTCCGCACCCTTAATTCGGCCTTATGTCCGGCACCGTCCCCAGTGGATCACGTCAGCGGACGGCCTGCCGACGCCTCCGCAGGGCGAACCCCAGCAGCAGAGTGAGGCGGAGACGACGGCCAGCGCCGGGACGATCAGGAACCCGTCACGAGGGCTTCCGCCGTGGTCCCCCGCGGTGGCGGTCAGCGCCACCGAGGCGACGATCCAGAACAGCACCTGCAGAGTGACGGCCGTACGGCGCGGGGATCGAACCCGACGCCGGCGAGCACCGCCGGGTCCGCGCGGTCCGCGCGTATCTCCACGGTGGCGGATGACCGTTCGGACGATCCACCTCGTACGAACGGGCAAGAGTCGTATTGATCTTCATCTCTTCCCCGGCGCCTCCCGTGTGACCGGTGGATGGGCGAGGGGCCCATCGACGATTCAGGGGGAATGGATGCTCAACACGACTCGGTCCCGGGTCCGCGCACTCGCGGTCGCCGGCATGGCCACCGTCATCGGCGGCATCGGCGCGGTCGCGCTCCAGGCGAACGCGGCCGAGGTGCCCGCGTCACCGGCGGCCGTCGCGGACCTGGCCGGTGGCCGCCCGGTCCCGATCCCGGTGATCGACAGCTCGATCAAGCCGCCGCCGGGGTCCCGGCCGATCGGCGCATACGTGGTCACGGCCGGCACGCAGAACTACGCCTGCGACACCGCGACGGGCAAGTTCGCCGTTACGTCGACGCCCGAGGCGCAGCTGATCGGCACCGGCGGGCGGATCCACCACTTCGGCGTGGACGGAAAGCCGCACTGGCAGTCGCTGCGGGACTCCTCCGAAGTGATCGGCAAGAAGATCAACGGGGTCGAGCGGACCGGCACCATCCAGGAACTGCTGCTGCAGGTCGTCGACCACCCCGGCGGCACCGGCATCCTGTCGAAGGCCGACTACATCAACCGCCTCTACACCTCCGGTGGCGTCGTCCCGGCCGGCCCGTGCGCGACCGGCGACGTGGCCAAGGTGGCCTACAAGGCGGTCTACATCTTCTGGGACGCCCCGCCGGCGGCCTGATCACCGACGGCCGGGCGTTCCTCACGGACCGCCCGGCCCTTCAGCCCAGGTCCACGACGACCTCGTCGTGGGTGACGCGGTCGTCCCACCGGCTGAGAGCGCGGCGCGCCGCCTCCTCGACCACGGCCCGCCCGGGGTCGTCGCCGGCGAAAGCGCGCACGTCGTCCATGCCGTCGAAGAACGTGATGGACGTGAACATCACCTCGTCGCCGTCGGGCCGGCGCAGCAGCCGGGCACCGCGGAAGCCCGGCACCCGCGCGAGGTCCCGGGCCACCTCGGTGGAGTAATGGTGCTCGTAGTCGTCGGCGCCCGATCCGGAGGCCCAGCCCCGCCAGGTTCGCGCGATCATCACCTCACCACCAGGGAAAGCATCCCGGCCGACGCGAGGACGGCCAGCAACCCGACCACACCGAAGGCCCGCGTCAGCGCCTGCGTACTCGAGCGGTCGTGGCTCAGCTTGGCCACCACCTCGTCCCGGGACGAGGTGGTGAACACACCCGCCCGGCCCTTCGTCAGGTCGCCGCCGCGCACAGCGCCCACGGCGAAGATCTCCCGCCCGGCCGGTAGCCGGATCTCGGTCAGCTGGATCTGCTCGTACGACCGCAGCCGGCCCACCAGACCCCGCGGCACGTAGCCGGGCACGTCCGGGCCGGCCGTGGTCCCGCTGCGCTCGGTGCCGGCCGGCAGACCCGAGTGCAGCGTTCGTTCCAGCACCCGCGGGTCGATCGAAACGGTGCCCGACCCGTCGGTCAGTGCGGCCCGGCCGGGCGAGAAGAAGTGGCCGAAGACGTCCGACCCGGTCCGGTCGTCGGAGCCCCGCGACGGCGACCGCACCACCTCGATCCGATACCAGGCACAGTCGGCGCCGCTGACCGGGCCGACCTGCGGCCCGTGCGAGCCGTAGGCGGTGACCCCCGTCGCGGCGACCAGTCCGGCCCGGCCGGCGAGCGGGCCGGGAACCGCGGCGACAACGGTGCGGTACTCCCGCGCCGACGCCGAGGCCAGCAGAAACATCACGGTCGCGGCGACGAGCAGGAAGACACCGCCGACGAGGATCACGGACCCGAAAGTGACCACGGCCACCACCATACGATCCGGACGCACGCGCGCCGCCCAGTCCGATGAGGACGGTCGCGGCGACGCCGGCCGGGCTGCGGCGGACCAGCTGACCGGCGACACCGTGCCGACGTAGGCGGTTCCGACGCAGCCGATCACGGCCGGCGAGCCGGCCAGCCGCCCTGCTCAAGGATCGCGTCGCCGGCTCTTCCTCAACCCGAAGACGGTCGAGGGCCACGTCGCCGGCACCACCAAGCTCGGCCTGCATCCCGAACCGGACGCGAACCGCCGCGTGCTCGCCGTCCTCACCTGGCTGCAGACCGACCCTCCGTGACGGGGCGGCGGCCGCATCGGCCGGAAGTCCCGGTTGCTGCCCGACGCGGTCTAGGTACAATTCGAGATCAGCCCTCCGCCGATCCAGCCGAACGACCGGATGCCGCGCAATACAACTACTTCTGCCTGCGCAGATCATGGTCACTGGACGGAGCATCGAGAGGTGACGAAAGGGACGGGCGTGTCGGTTCCGGCAGAGACCGTGACCGGCAAGATGCGTACGGAGAACTTCCCGGTCGCCATACGTCTTCTGCCGCGCCGGTTTCGCGGGCACCTGCAAGCTGTGTACGGATTTGCCCGTACGGTCGACGATCTGGGCGACGAGTCCACCGGTGACCGATTGGTCAACCTCAACGTCTTCGCCGCCGACCTGGACCGGATCTGGACCGGCGGCACCCCGGCCTCACCCGTGCTGGCCCGGCTCGCCGCCACCGTCCACGAGTGCGAGCTGCCCGCCGAGCCGTTCCAGCGGCTGGTCGAGGCCAACCGCCAGGATCAGCGGGTCGGCTCCTACGCGACGTTCGACGAGCTGCGGGCCTACTGCACGTTGTCGGCCGACCCGGTCGGCCGGATCGTGCTCGGTGTGTTCCGGGCCACCACCGACGCCCGGATGGCCTGGTCGGACGAGATCTGCACAGCGCTGCAGCTGGTCGAGCACTGGCAGGACGTGGCCGAGGACCGCCGGGCCGGCCGGATCTACCTGCCGGCCGAGGACATGGCCCGGTTCCGCGTCACCCCGGCCGACCTCGACCGGACGTCGACCCCGGAGGCCGTACGGCAGTTGCTGGCCTTCGAGACCGACCGGGCGGCCGAGTTGCTCCGCCACGGCGCTCCCCTGGTCCGCGACCTGCACGGCTGGGCCCGCCTCGCGGTGGGCGGCTTCCTGGCCGGCGGCCTGGCCACCGTCGACGCGCTCCGGCGGGCGCGCTACGACGTACTCGCGCTGACCCCGCGCCCGCGCAAGGCGGGTGTGCTGCGACATCTGATGGCGGAGGTGGCCCGATGACCACGCTGGCCGAGGCGTACGCGCGGAGCGAGGAGATCACCCGCACCGAGGCCCGCAACTTCTACTACGGCATCCGCCTGCTGCCGGCCGACAAGCGCCGGGTGCTGTGCGCGGTCTACGCGCTGGCCCGCCGGATGGACGACATCGGCGACGGCGACCTGCCGGCGGACGCCAAGACGGCCGCGCTGGCCGGGTTGCGGGCGGAGCTGGTGGACCTCCCCGAGAGCACCGATCCGGTCCTGGTGGCGGTGGCCGACGCCGCCCGCCGCCACCCGATCCCGCTGGACGCGTTCGACGAGCTCATCGACGGCGTCGAGATGGACGTCACGGGCCGCCACTACGGCACCTTCGACGACCTGGTCACCTACTGCCGCTGCGTGGCCGGCGCGGTCGGCCGGCTGTGCCTGGGCGTGTTCGGCAGCCGGCCGCACCCGGACGCCCCGCGTTACGCCGACGAGCTGGGCATCGCGCTGCAGCAGACGAACATCCTGCGGGACATCCGCGAGGACCTGATCAACGGCCGGATCTACCTGCCGCAGGAGGATCTGGACCGGTTCGGCGTGACGCTCGCGCTGGACGAGCACGGCGCGCTGATCGACGAAGACGGCGGATTGACCGCGCTGGTCCGGTTCAGCGCCCGGCGCGCCCGCGGCTGGTACCGCGACGGCCTGCGGCTGGCTCCCCTGCTGGACTGGCGCAGCAAGGCATCGTGCCTGGCCATGTCGGGCATCTACCGGCAGCTGCTGAACCGGATCGAGGCCGAACCCAGCCTGGTCTTCACCCGGCGCCTCTCGCTCTCCGGCCCGGAGAAGGCGGGCGTGGCCCTGCGGTCGCTCACCGGGCGGGCGTCATGACGGCCACGGTGGCGGTGATCGGCGGCGGGCTGGCCGGGATCACCGCGGCGCTGCGCCTGGCCGACGGCGGGGCGGCGGTGACGGTGTTCGAGGGCCGCGGAAAGCTGGGCGGCCTGACCCACTCGTTCCAGCGCGGAGACCTCGACGTCGACAACGGGCAGCACGTCTTCCTGCGCTGCTGCACGGCCTACCGGTCGCTGCTGGACCGGCTCGGCGTGGCCGGGAACGTGACCGTGCAGCCCCGCCTGGCCATTCCGGTCGTGGCCCCGGGAAAGCCGCCGGCGTGGCTGCGCCGAGACCCGTTGCCCGCGCCCGCCCACCTGGCCCGGTCGCTGTTCGGGTACACGCCGCTGAGCGTGGCCGAGCGGCTGCGGTTCATCACCGCCGCGCTGGCCCTGCGCCGCGTCGACCTGGACGCCCCGGCCACCGACGAGCAGAGCTTCGGCGCCTGGCTGGCCGCCCACGGGCAGAGCCGCCGGGCGATCGAGACGATGTGGGACCTGGTCGGCGTGGCCACCCTGAACGCCGCGGCGGACGACGCCTCGCTGGCGCTGGCGGCCAAGGTCTTCCAGACCGGCCTGCTGACCCGGGCGGACGCGGCCGACATCGGCTGGTCGCTGGTCCCGCTGGGCGAACTGCACGGTACGGCCGCCGCCCGCGCCCTGTCCGCGGCCGGCGTCGAGGTGAACGTGTCGGCGAAGGTGACCGCGGTCCGCCCGGCGGCCGGCGGCTGGGCCGTCGACGGGCGGCCGTTCGACCAGGTGGTGAGCGCCGTGCCACCGGATGTGGCGGCCCGCATCCTGCCGCTCGCCCTCCCCCATGAGCTGGGCACGTCGCCGATCGTCAACCTGCACGTCGTCTACGACCGGCCGGTGCTCGACCAGCCGTTCGTCGCGGCCATCGACTCGCCGCTGCAATGGGTGTTCGACCGCACGGCCCAGTCGGGGCTGGCCCGAGGGCAGTACATCGCGGTGTCCCTGTCGGCCGCCGACGACCTGATCGACGTGCCGGTGGCCGAGCTGAAGGCGCGGCTGCTGCCGGAACTCGAGGCGCTGCTGCCCGCCGCCCGCGACGCGGAGGTGCGCGACTTCTTCGTCACCCGGGAACGGCACGCCACCTTCCGCCCCTCCCCCGGCACCGCTCGGCTCCGGCCGCCCGCCGCCACCGCACGGCGCGGTCTCTGGCTGGCCGGCGCGTGGACCGCCACCGGCTGGCCCGCGACCATGGAGGGAGCGGCGCGCAGCGGCGACACGGCGGCGGCCGGAGTTCTGGATCTGTTCCGTGCCGGGAGCGCTGCCACCGGCAGCGCCGAGTCTTCTTTGGACGGTGTGGCGACATGACGACCATGCGGGAAACCCTGCATCGCAGCCGCGACGCCATCACTCCGGCGATGCGGGCCGCGATCGACCGCCTCGACCCGGCGACGCGTCATCAGGCGGCGTACCACTTCGGCTGGATCGACGCCGAGGGCCGGCCCGACCCCCGTGGCGGCGGTGGCAAGGCGGTACGGCCGGCGCTGGCACTGCTGTCGGCCCAGGCCACCGGCGACGGCGAGGAGGTCGGGCTGCCCGGAGCGGTGGCGGTCGAGCTGGTGCACAACTTCTCGCTGCTGCACGACGACCTGATGGATCACGACCGGGAACGCCGGCACCGGCGTACCGTCTGGGCGATCTGGGGCGGCTCCAGCGCCATCCTGTCCGGCGACGCCCTGCTCGGGCTGGCCCAGGAGGTGCTGCTGGACAGCGGGCTGCCGGCCGCCGCCCCGGCCGCGCTGCTGCTGGCCACGGCCACCCGCGAGCTGATCCGGGGCCAGGTGCAGGATCTGGCGTTCGAGCAGCGGGACAGCGTGTCGGTGACCGAGTGCCTGGACATGGCGGCCGGTAAGACGGGCGCGCTGATGGCGGCGAGCGCGGCGATCGGGGCGGTGCTGGCCGGGGCGCCGGCCGAGACGGTGGCCGCCCTGAAGACGTACGGCGCCCAGGTCGGTTTGTCCTTCCAGCTGGTCGACGACGTGCTCGGAATCTGGGGCGACCCGGCCGTGACCGGCAAGCCGGTCTTCTCCGACCTGCAGGCGAACAAGAAGTCGCTTCCGATCAGCTACGCGCTCGGCCAGGACCCGTCGATCGCGCTGATCGACCCGGACGACCTGGCCCGGCGGGCCGACGCCGTCGAGGCGGCCGGCGGCCGGCGCTGGGCGATGGAGGAGGCGGCCCGGCGGATGGGTCAGGGCGAGGCGGCGCTGGCGGCGGTAGACCTCCCCGAGGCCGTACGGGCGGAGTTGATCGCCCTCGGACACTTCATCGTCGACCGGGAGGTGTGACCGTGACCTGTGTCCTGGCCGGGCTCGACCGGCTGAGCGGCCCGGCCGATCTGAAGGCGCTGCCCGCCGAGGTCCTGCCCGAGCTGGCCGCCGAGATCCGGCGGCGGCTGATCGACACGGTCAGCCGCACCGGTGGTCACCTCGGGCCGAACCTCGGCGTGGTCGAGCTGACCATCGCGCTGCACCGGGTCTTCGACTCGCCCCGGGACTCGATCGTGTGGGACACCGGCCACCAGACCTACGTCCACAAGATGCTCACCGGCCGGGCGTCCGAACTGGACACTCTGCGGACGGCCGGCGGTCTGTCCGGTTATCCGCGCCGCCGCGAGAGCCCGCACGACCTGGTGGAGAACTCGCACGCCTCCACCGCGCTGTCCTACGCGGACGGGCTGGCCAAGGCGTACGCGCTGCAGGGACGGCCGGACCGCGCGGTGGTGGCCGTAATCGGTGACGGCGCGATGACCGGCGGGATGAGCTGGGAGGCGATGAACAACATCGGCGCCGCCCCGCAACGGCCGGTGATCGTGGTGCTCAACGACAACGGCCGGTCGTACTCCCCGACCGTCGGGTCGGCCCGCCCCGTCCTGCCGTCGGTGTTCTCGTCTCTGGGGTTCGCGTACGTCGGGCCGGTGGACGGGCACGACGTGGTGGCCGTTCAGGCGGCGCTGGCCGAGGCCCGGGCGCTCGGCCGGCCGGTGGTCGTGCACTGCCGGACGGTCAAGGGCAAGGGCCACCCCGAGGCCGAGGCCGAGGCGTACGACCGGATGCACGCGATCGGCCCGCGCCCGCCGTCCTCATCGCCGGTGCCCGCCCCCGCCCGCGTGTCGTGGACCAGCGTGTTCGGCTCGGCCCTGGCCGGGCTGGCGGCCTCGCGGCCGGAACTGGTCGCGATCACGGCCGCGATGCTCCATCCGACCGGGCTGGGCGAGTTCGCTGCCCGGTACCCGGACCGCGTGTTCGACGTCGGCATCGCCGAGCAGCACGCGGTCACGTCGGCCGCCGGGCTGGCCCTGGGCGGCATGCACCCGGTGGTCTGCCTCTACGCGACGTTCCTCAACCGGGCCTTCGACCAGCTGCTGATGGACGTGGCCCTGCACGAGCTGCCGGTGACGTTCGTGCTCGACCGGGCCGGGGCGACCGGCAGCGACGGCCCCTCGCACAACGGCATGTGGGACCTCTCGCTGCTCGGCATCGTGCCCGGCGTGCGGGTGGCGGCGCCGCGCGACGGCGACAGCCTGCGCCGGTTGCTGACCGAGGCGGTGGACTGGCCCGGGCCGGCGGTGCTGCGGTTCCCCAAGGCCGATCTGGGCCCCGAGCTGCCGGCCGTCGGGCACATCGGCGGATCCGACATCCTCTACGAGTCACCCGGCGCGTCGGTGCTGATGCTGGTCACCGGACCCCTCGCCGGGCCCGCCGTGGACGCGGCCCGGCACCTCGACCAGGACGGCATCGGCGTCCGGGTGGTCGATCCGCGCTGGCTGTTACCGGTCGAGCCGGCCCTGGCCGAGGCGGTCGGCCGGCATCGGCTGACCGTGACCGTCGAGGACGGCGGCGTGGCCGGCGGCTTCGGCGCGTCGGTCGTCCGGGCCTGTCCCGGCCGCCGGGTCGAGGTGCTCGGCCTGGACCAGGAGTTCCTGGAACAGGGCACCCGCGGCCAACTGCTGGCCGGCCAGGGCCTGGACGCGGCCGGCATCGTGACCGCGGTCCGCCGGGCGGTTCAGGCCTGATCGGGGCGGCCGGGGACGATCAGGATCTCGGTCTCCCGGGCGGTCAGCGGGGCGAGCGCGATCTCGGCCGTCCAGAACAGGTAGGAGACGAGAGCACCGGCACCGGCGCCCGCCGGCGGAACGCCACCGGCAGCGTGGCCGGCGGGGTCAGGACCGCCGCGGTCGTGCCGAACGGCCACCAGTCGTGCTGCCGGTCGTCGAAGCCCGGCAGGATGCCGACCACGGCCAGGCCGATCGCCGGCGCCGAGTCGACGACCCGCGGCGACCGGACCACCCGCAGCGTACGCACCGGCGACCCCTAGCCGCGGCCCGAAGCGGTGTCGTCAACCCAGCGGTGTACCTCGCGTACACCTCTCGATTCATCCCGGCGGAGCACGCAGCCGACGTCAGGCCCTGGCCTTGCGCAGCGGCGCGCCGACCTCGTGCAGGAAGCGCAGCGCCTGGCGGTACGACTCGATGAGCCCGGTCTGCTCGTACGCCACTCCGATCTCGGCGCAGTAGGACTGCACGACCTCCTGCGCCTTGCGCAGGTTCGGGCTCGGCATCGCCGGGAAGAGGTGGTGCTCGATCTGGTAGTTGAGGCCGCCCAGGGCGACGTCGACGATCCGGCCGCCCTTGACGTTGCGGGACGTGAGCACCTGCTTGCGCAGATAGTCCTCGTCGCCGGTCGGGTGCGGCATGCCCTTGTGGTTGGGCGCGAACGTCATGCCCAGGTAGACGCCGAACAGCGCCTGGTGCACGAGGATGAAGGCGACCGCCTGCAGCGGGGACAGGACCAGGAACAATGCGGTGAAGTACGCGGCGAAGTGCAGGATCAGCAGCCCGGACTCCAGGCCCCGGCGCTTGACCACGCCCGACCGGATCGCCTTGACGCTGGACACCTTCAGGTCGACGCCGAGCAGCGTCAGCAGGGGGAAGAACAGTCCGGCCTGGTGGCGGGTGACGAACGCGGCCAGGCCCTTGCGGCCGAGCGCCGACTTGGTGGCCCAGATCAGTACCTCGGGCGCCACATCCGGGTCCAGGTCGTCGTGGTTCGGGTTGTTGTGATGGCGGGTGTGCTTGTCCATCCACCAGCCGTAACTCATCCCGATACCGAGGTTGCCGGCGATCCGCCCGGCGACCGCACTGGGTCCCTTGGTGCGGAACACCTGCCGATGGGCGAGATCGTGGGCGACCAGCGCCAGCTGCGCGAACGCCACCGCCAGGACGGCGGCCACGGCGAGCGTCCACCAGGAGGAACCGACCAGGAAGAAGGCGGTCCAGCCGGCGGTCACCAGCAGCCCGACCAGAGTCAGGCGCAAGGCGTAGTACGCGGGGCGCCGCCGCATCAGGCCGAGCGCGGTGATGCGCCGGTTGAGTTCCGAGAAGTCGCTTCCGGCGGCGGTCCGCCGGACAGTGGGTGCCGTCATGCCCTCAAGTGTGGAATCTGCCGCCCGTCCGGTCAGGAGTGCGAGGTCCCCACCGCCTTGGGGTGCTACCACCCCAGCGCACGGCAGGAGCGGGATGATGGGGACATGACAACCGGAGACCGGGTACGCGTGGGCCTGCGTGCGACCGCCGACGGCCTCTTCGCCACCGGCCTGGCGCTGCTCAACGTGCCGGTGCTGACGATCTGGATGGCCGGCCTGGTGCTCAGCCCGGTGCCGGTCCTCGGCACCGACATTCTCAGCGTGGCCGCTACCATCGTCCGGTGGCGGGCCGACCTGGAACGCGCTCTCAGCGCGCGGGCCGGCATGCCGATCCGCCGCCCGTACATCCCGCCGCCGGCCCGCTCCGAGCTGGGCACCCGCCGGTGGCTCCGGTGGATCATCAACGATCCGGCCACCTGGCGTGACATGGCGTGGCTGCTGCCGGGCGCGGTGGTCGCGACCGGGCTGGGCCTGATCGCCGTCGCAATTCCGCTGTACGGCCTGGTCGGCGTCGGACTGCTGCCGCTGTGGCTGCATCAGGGCGGCATCTGGTTCGGGTACGGCATGTTCTGGCCGACCGCGAACCTGACCGAGGGCTGGCTGGCCTTCCCCCAAGGTTTGATGATCCTCGCGGTCGGGCTGGCCGTGGCGCCGCTGCTGCGGTCGACCGACGTCCGGTTCACCCGGCTCTTCCTGGCCCCGACCAAGTCGTCCGAGCTGCGCCTGCGGGTCGCGCACCTGACCACCACCCGGGCCGATGCCATCGACGCGCAGGCGGCCGAACTGCGCCGGATCGAGCGGGACCTGCACGACGGCGCGCAGGCCCGGATGGTGTCCGTGGGTATGACCATCGGACTGGCCGAGCGGCTCGTCCGGCGCGACCCGGCGGCGGCGCTGAAGCTGCTCGCCGAGGCGCGCGAGTCCAGCACCGAGGCGCTGGTCGAGTTGCGGCACCTGGTCCGGGGCATCCACCCGCCGGTACTGGCCGAGCGCGGGCTGGAGGGGGCCGTGCAGGCGTTGGCGCTGAGCCTGCCCGTCCGTACGGCGGTGAGGTCGGACCTGCCCGGGCGACTCGACACGCCGGTCGAGTCGGCGGTGTACTTCGCGGTCGCCGAGGCGCTGACCAACATGAGCCGGCACAGTCGCGCCCGGTCGGCGTGGGTCACCATCGGCCATGCTCACGGCGTACTCCTGGTCGAGGTCGGGGACGACGGCATCGGTGGCGCGGACGCCGCGCGCGGAACCGGGTTGCTCGGCATCGAACGCCGGCTGGACGCGTTCGATGGGAAAATCGCGGTCTCGTCCCCGCCGAACGGCCCGACGGTCGTGACCATGGAGGTTCCGTGCGCGTTGTCATCGCCGAAGACCTGACCCTGCTGCGCGACGGGCTCACCCGTCTCCTGGAGGCGTTCGACTTCGAGGTGGTCGAGGCCGTCGACAACGGACCCGCGCTCCTGCCGGCTCTGCTCAAGCACCGGCCGGACGTGGCCATCGTCGACGTCCGCCTGCCACCCACCCAGACCGATGAGGGGCTGAAGGCCGCCATCGCCGCCCGGGCCGAGATCCCCGGCATGCCGGTGCTGGTGCTCTCCCAGCATGTCGAGCCGCTGTACGCCCGGGAACTGCTCACCGACAGCGCGGGCGGGGTCGGCTACCTGCTCAAGGAGCGGGTCTCCGACGTCGAGCAATTCGTCCGGGCGGTGCATCGGGTCGCGGCCGGCGGCACCGCCTTCGACCCCGAGGTGGTCACGCAGCTGCTGGCCCGCCGCGAGCCGTTGTCCGGCCTGAGCCCGCGCGAGCACGACGTGCTCCGGCACATCGCCGAGGGCCGGTCGAACGCCGCCATCGCGTCCCGCCTGTTCATCACCGAGAAGGTGGTCAGCAAGTACATCAGCAACATCTTCGCCAAACTCGGCATGCCCCCGTCCGACGACGACAACCGGCGTGTCCTGGCGGTGCTGATGTTCCTGGACGCCTGACGCATCCCTACATACCTGGCGTACCGCCCGAACTGATTGTGTGCCATGTGGCCGTGCCGACGCTGCGGGGGCGCGGCCGGTGGCCGGGGCGGGTACAGTGAGCGGCTGAGTGCACCCCGAGCGACCTCGGCCGCCGGGGTACGTGAATCCGATTCGTTCCTGCTGGACCGCTCCGCTTACCATCCGGCCGGGTCCGCAACCGACCGCGTGGCGCACGGCCTCGCAGCGACATGAGGAGCAGAGTGCTGCTAACGCCAGCTGACATCCACAACACGGAGTTCGGGAAGGCGCCCCTCGGCCGTCGTGGCTACGACGAGGAAGAGGTCGACGCCCTCCTGGACGAGGTCACCCAGGAAATGATCAAGCTGCTGGAGGAGAACGAGGTCCTCCAGCGGCGGGTCGGCCGTCCTGATGCGCGCCCCGACCAGGCGCCCCCCGCGAGTGCCCTGCTGGCCGACATCGACGCCGCCGGCGCGGAGCTGGACCGGGCCCGCCGGGCCTGTGACCAGGCCGAGCAGCAGGCTCACCGGCTGCAGCGCCAGCTTGAGGAAGCGCGTCAGAAGGCCGCCGCCGGTACGCCCGCTCCCTCGTTCGGGGTGGAAAGTCCGGACCGCGTCCTGGCCATGGCTCAGCGGACCGCCGACGACTACATGAACGAGGCCGACCAGAAGGCCCGCGATCTGATCACCGAGGCCCGGGAGCGGTCGGCCGATCTGGCTGACGAGGCGCACACCATGGCGGCCGGGATCGAGGCGGACGCCCAGCGCAGATACCGCGAGGCGGCGGACACTCTGCAGGCCACGCACACCGCGCTGATCAAGGAGATCGAGGAGCTGACCAGCTTCGCCGAGAACTACCGGGTCGCGCTGGAGAATCACGTCGTCCGGCAGACGCAGCTCCTCGAGGGCGTCGCCGACGCGAACGCTGCCTGACCTGCCCCGACTCAGCCCGCCCCGAAACAGGCCCGCCCCGAAACAGGGCCGCCCCGAAACAGGCCCGCCCGCCAACGACAAAGCTGCGGACACGGAAACGGCGGCCCGCCGAACCAGCGGGCCGCCGCCTTGCTCCAACCGCTTACAGCGGCCGGATGTTCGCAGCCTGGGGGCCCTTGGCGCCCTGGGTGATCTCGAACTCGACCCGCTGGTTCTCCTCGAGGTTGCGGTAACCGTCCGCCGCGATCGCCGAGAAGTGCGCGAAGACGTCGGGGCCTCCGCCGTCCTGCGTGATGAATCCGAAGCCTTTTTCGCCGTTGAACCATTTGACGGTGCCAGAAACCACTTTTTTCCTCCTGCATACCGATGCGGCTCCGCACTGTGCGAGAACCGCCGTCGCCGCGTTGATGAACCCGCCGTATGCACGGAGAAAACGCAAAACGCCTGGTGGGCTCGGATACCCATCAGGCACGTGAATGCGTCAACGGAATCAAAACTGCAACGGCCAGACCATATCATCAAGCCCGGTCGTATGCGACCGTGCGGTCGGGGTGCCTGGATTTCTCACATATTCGCCGACATCGAACGACGCCATAGTTTTATGGTTGTCACTTCTTTAACGATTCGCCGGGACGCTGCGGCCACCAGGCGGCGGCGGAGCCGCGCGGCCGCCTGTGACCATCGTCATGCAATTGCGGCAGCAATACGGAACGGTTGAGTTTCGGAACTCCGCCGTGCCGGATACCGTTGCCCGCATGTCCGAGACCCAGGTCGTGCCCCCGGCCACCTCCGGGCGCTGGCTGACGCTCACCACCGTCGCGCTGGCGCAACTCATGGTCGTGCTGGACGCGACGGTGGTGAACATCGCGTTGCCGTCGGCCCAGGCCGACCTCGGCTTCTCGAACGGGAACCGGCAGTGGATCGTCACCGCCTACTCCCTCGCCTTCGGCAGCCTGCTGCTGCTCGGCGGGCGGCTGTCCGACCTGATCGGCCGCAAGAAGACGTTCATCATCGGCCTGATCGGTTTCGCCGGCTCCTCCGCGCTCGGCGGCGCCGCCGGCAGCTTCGGGATGCTGGTGGGCGCCCGCGCGCTGCAGGGCGCCTTCGGCGCGCTGCTCGCCCCGACCGCCCTGGCCGTGCTGACCACGACCTTCACCGTGCCCCGCGAACGCGCCCGCGCGTTCGGCATCTTCGGTGCGATCGCCGGTGCCGGCGGCGCGGTCGGCCTGCTGCTCGGCGGGTTCCTGACGGAGGACCTCAGCTGGCGCTGGTGCCTGTACGTCAACGTCGTGATCGCCGTGATCGCCATCGCCGGCGCGATCGCCTTCGTCCCGTCCGTCGCCCGGACCGGTCCGCGGCCCCGGCTCGATCTGCCCGGCACGGTGCTCGTCTCGGGTGCCCTGTTCGGCCTGGTCTACGGCTTCTCCAACGCCGAGACCCACGGCTGGGGCGCCCCGGTGACGTGGATCATGCTGATCGCCGCGGTCGTGCTGCTGGGCGGCTTCATCCTCTGGCAGCGACGGGCGTCGCATCCCCTGCTGCCGCTGGCGATCATCCTGGATCGCAACCGCGGCGCGGCCTACAGCTCGGTGCTGATCGCCGCCGTCGGCATGTTCGGCATCTTCCTGTTCGTCACGTACTACCTGCAGGTGTCGCTGCACTTCTCGCCGATCCGGACCGGGCTGGCCTTCCTGCCGATGATCGCGATGCTGATCACCGCGGCTCAGCTGTCGACCAACCTCCTCCTCCCCCGGCTCGGTCCCAAGCTCATGGTGCCGGTCGGGATGACCCTCGGGGCCGCGGGGATGCTGTACCTGACCCGTCTGGGCCTGCACAGCACGTACGCCGCCGACGTCCTGCCGCCGCTGATGATCCTCGGGCTCGGCATGGGCACGATCATGCCCGCGTCGATCCAGACCGCGACGCTGGGTGTCGACCGTACGTTCGCGGGGGTCGCCTCGGCGATGGTCAACACGAGCCAGCAGGTCGGCGGATCGATCGGCACCGCCCTGCTGAATACCCTGGCCGCGTCGGCGGCGGCGGGCTACCTCGCCGCTCACGTCCCGCCGACGGCGGCGGTCGCGGCCCAGGCCGCCGTGCACAGCTACGCCGTGGCGTACCGGTGGGACGCCGCCATCTTCGTCGCCGGGGCGATCCTGGCCGCCCTGCTGTTCCGGCGTCGCGCCCAGTCGCGCCCACTCGGCGACCCCGCCGCCGTGCCGGCGGCCGACCACGACGCGGTGGTGGCCCACTAGGTTCCGGAACGGGCGCGGCGTTCCCCGGCGGTTGCGCGGCTGCACCCGGCCGACGCCGGCCGCTCCCGGCCCAGGGGCAGAATCAGGTCATGAAGGCCATCGTTTACCGCGACCACGGCGACCCCGGCGTCCTCGAGCTCGTCGACCGTGATCAGCTGGAGCCCGGTCCCGGCGAGGTCCGCGTCCGGATCGCCGTGTCGGGGGTCAACCCGACCGACTGGAAGACTCGTTCCGGGGCCACCAACCCCAAGCAGTTCCCCGAGGTGACCCCGCACCTCGACGGCGCCGGCACCGTCGACGCCGTCGGCCCGGGGGTCGACCCGGGCCGGGTCGGTCAGCGCGTGTGGCTGTTCATGGCCACCGCCGGACGCCCCACCGGCACCGCCGCCGAGTTCACCGTCGTCGCCGCCGACCGGGCGGTGCCGCTGCCCGACGGGGCCGGCTTCGACCTCGGCGCCGCGCTGGGCGTGCCCGCGCTCACCGCGCACCGGGCGCTCACCGTGGCCGAGGACGGCCCGGCGCGGCTGCGGCCGGGCGCGCTCGACGGCCGGGTGGTCCTCGCCGCCGGCGGGGCCGGCGCGGTCGGCCACGCCGCGATCCAGCTCGCCCGCTGGGCCGGCGCCACCGTGATCAGCACGATCAGCGGCCCGGACAAGGCCCGGCTGGCCACCGCCGCCGGCGCTCACCACGTGATCAACTATCGCGAGGGCGACCCGGCCGCCGAGATCCGCGCGATCGCCCCCGGCGGCGTCGACATCATCGCCGAGGTGGCGCTGGGCGCCAACCTCGCGCTCGACCTGTCCGTGCTGCGCACCGGCGGCACCATCTCGACATACGCCAACGACGGTGGCCGGCCGGTCGAGCTGAACGTGCGGCAGAACATGACGCTGAACACCCGGTACCAGTTCCTGGTGCTCTACTCCGTCAGCGCGCAGGCGCTCGCCGCGGCGGCCGGCGCCGTCGACGACGCGGTGCACGACGGCGCCCTGCCCGTCGGCGAGGAGCACGGCCTGCCGCTGGTCCGCTTTCCGCTGCACCGCACCGACGACGCCCATCGGGCCGTCGAGAACGGCGTCGTCGGCAAGGTCCTGGTGGACGTCACGGAGTAGCGCCCCCGGTCGCCGTTGAGGTCGAGGCGCTGGTTCCCGTTGCGCCCTCGACCATCGCCGACCGAACGCGCCTGGTGGCCCCGCAATGACGGCGCCGGGCCGGGGTGGCTGACAATCTTGATCCGTGACCGAACTTCTCGTCGTGATCGTGACCGGGTTCGCGGTGATCGCCGCCGCCACCGTCGTCGGCCCACGCCTGGGGATCGCCTCGCCTCTCGTGCTCGTCGCGATCGGCGTCGGGGCCAGCTTCCTGCCGATGTTCTCGTCGACGCACATCGAACCCGCGTGGATCCTCGAGGGCGTCCTGCCACCGCTGCTCTACTCGTCCGCGGTGTCGCTGCCGACGATGAACTTCCGCCGCGAGTTCGGGGCGATCAGCGGGCTGTCGGTGCTCCTCGTGGTCGGCAGCGCGCTCCTGCTCGGCGTCTTCTTCATGGTCGCCATCCCGAAACTCGGCTTCGCGTGGGGGGTCGCTCTGGGCGCGATCGTCAGCCCGACCGACGCCGTGGCGACGTCGATCATCAAGCAGACATCGGTGTCCAAGCGGGTCGTGGCCATGCTCGACGGCGAGAGCCTGCTCAACGACGCGACCGCACTGGTCATCCTGCGCACCGCGATCGTGGCGACGGCGTCGTCGTTCTCGGTCTGGGGCGCAGTCGGCACGTTCGCGTACTCGGTCATCGTCGCGGTGCTCGTCGGCGGGGCCGTCGGACTGCTCAACCTGATGGTCCGCAAGCGGGTGACCGATCCTGCCGTCAACACCGTCATCTCGTTCGCGGTGCCGTTCGTCGCCTCCGTGCCCGCCACCCTGCTCAGCGCGTCCGGTCTGGTCGCGGCCGTCGTCGCCGGCCTCTTCACCGGAATACGCGCGCCCCGTCAACTGTCGGCGCAGAACCGCCTGTCGGACTCGCAGAACTGGTGCACGGTCGAACTCGTCCTCGAGGGCGCGGTGTTCCTGACGATGGGCGTGCAGATCAAGGCGATCGTGACGAACGTGCAGCAGGACCACGCCGGGGTCCGGTCCGCCGTGCTCGTCGCGGCCGGCGCCCTCGTGCTGACCGTGCTGGTGCGCGCGGCGTACGTCACCCCGCTGCTCGCCGTCCTGGTCGGCCGGGCCCGACGTGGCGGGAAGATGCAGGACCAGCTTCTGGGCATGCAGGAGCGGATGAACACGCCCGAGGGCGAGCAGGAGATGTTCAAGGAGACGAACTCCCGCCGGCGCGAGCCGACCGAGCGCGAGCTCAAGTGGTTCCGCCGCCGGATCACCCAGGGGCTCGCGAACATCGACTACTTCCTCCGCGAACCGCTCGGGTGGCGGGAGGGCACCGCGGTGGTGTGGGCGGGCATGCGGGGCGCGGTGACCGTGGCGGCGGCGCAGTCGCTTCCCGACGACACCCCG
Source organism: uncultured Actinoplanes sp. (assembly GCA_964236515.1). Classification (GTDB taxonomy): domain Bacteria; phylum Actinomycetota; class Actinomycetes; order Mycobacteriales; family Micromonosporaceae; genus Actinoplanes. The sequence goes on along the minus strand of CAXSDA010000007.1, from coordinate 87,023 downwards.
CAACGGTCGGTCCTCGTACTAGTCGCGTACGCGGTCGCGGCGATGTCGCTGATCGTCCAGGGCGGCACCATCGGCCCGCTGCTCCACCTGATCGGCCCGAAGGCCGACCCGGGCGCCGCCGAGCAGGCCTTCGCCGAGCAGAACCGGATCATGGAACTCATGCGGACGAGCGCCGGGACCGTTCCGGAACCGCCGCACCCCGACGGCGATCCGACGCCCGAAGGTTTCGTCGTGGCGAAGAACCACCGGCTCTCGGTCATCGAGGCGCAGCGGGAGGCGTTGCTCGACGCCCGTGACAACGGCAGCTTCGACGCGGACGTCCTGGCCGACGCGCTGGTGAATCTCGACGCAACCCAGATCGCCATCGAGATGCGGGGCCGGACGTCCGGAGCCGGCGCCGCCTCTTGACACGGACGGCCGCACCAGGGCCATGGCCCTTCGACGAGGTCCGCTCCCGGATCCATTGACGCGTCGGGGCAGCCTTCCATCGGGCGGCAACCGGGGGATCATCTGATGACCAGCGTCACAGGCGTATCCGACAACGCTTTGCACTACGAGGACACCGGTGGCAACGGACGCCCGGTCGTCCTGATCCACGGATGGCCACTGAGCGGCAAGGCGTGGGCCGGGAACATCGCCGCGCCGGTGTCCGCCGGATACCGGGTGATCACCTACGACCGGCGCGGTTTCGGCGAATCGGACAAGCCGGCGCTCGGTTACGGGTACGACAACCTGGCCGCCCTGCTCGACACGCTCGATCTCCGCGACGTGACCCCTGGTCGGCTTCTCCATGGGCGGCGGCGAGGTGGCGCGGTACATCACCCGGCACGGCCAGGATCGTCTGCACAGCGTGGTCTTCGCCTCGGCCGTGACGCCCTACATGATGCACGGGTCGGACAATCCGGAGGGGGCCGCTGACGAAGACCGAAGCGGCGAAGATGACCGCGCAGCTGACCGCCGGCCGCGAATCGTTCTCCGACGGGTTCGTCACTGAATTCTTCTCCGCCGGCGGCCGGTTGTGCGTCACCGAAGCCGAGCGTCGAGCTCTGCCTGCAGGCGGGCAAGCTGGCCGCGCTGGAGTCGACTTCCTCGCCCGCTGACCCCGGCCGCGAGCCGCGAGCCGCGCCGACGTCCACAGGGGACATCGACGCGGCTCGGCCCGTACGGTCTAGGCCAGAGCGAACTTCTGCGCGCCGGACCCGTTGCAGTCCCAGATCTGCAGGCGCGTGCCGCTGCCCGTCGAACCCGACGGCGAGTCGATGCACCGGCCGCTGGTCGGGTTGGACATCGAGCCGTCGCCGTTGACGACCCAGTTCTGGTAACCGCCACCGTTGCAGGTGGCCAGTTGCAGCGGCGTGCCCCCGGCGCTGTTGCCACCGGCGATGTCCAGGCACTTGCCCAGCGACCGCAGCGTCTGACCGTTCCAGGTCCACTTCTGGTCCACCGAGGTCGTCTGCTGGCAGTCCCACAGCTGCACCGCGGTGCCGTCGCCGCCGTTGTCATCCCCGGCCACGTCGGCACACTTGCCGCCGGGGCCGTAGATCGGGGTGCCGATGGCGAACTTCTGCGCGCCGGCGCCGTTGCAGTCCCAGATCTGCAGCCGCGTGCCGTTGGCGGTCGCCCCGGACGGCGAGTCGATGCACCGGCCGCTGGCCGGATTCCGGATCGAGCCGTCGGGTTGTGTCACCCAGTTCTGGTAGCCGCCGTTGTTACAGGTCGCGAGCTGCAGCTTGGTGCCGGCGGCACTGTTCCCGCCGGCGATGTCCAGGCACTTGCCGAGGGTCTGCAGGGTCTGACCGCTCCAGGTCCAGTGTTGGTCCTTGGCGCCGGACTGGCAGTCCCAGAGCTGGACCGCGGTCCCGTCGCCGCCGTTGTCGTCCCCGGCCACGTCCACGCACTTGCCGCCGGGGCCGGCGATCGCCTGGCCGGTCACGGATCCGCCGCCGGTCCCACCGCCGCCGCCGGAACCAGGACCCTTGTTGTAGACGGCCACCGAGTCGACGACGAGCTTGCCACCGGACACCGTGGAGGCGTTCGGTCCCCCGCCGAAGGCGTCCGGGAAGCCGCCGCCCATCGCCAGGTCGTAGATGATGAAGAACGGGTGGTCGACGGCGTTGGCCCAGGTCGTGGCGTCGACCGCGGTCGCCTGGACGGTGAAGAAGTTGTTGCCGTCGAGGTAGAACCGGATCTGTTCCGGCGACGTCGAGCGATCGATCTCGACGGCGTAGTCGTGGAAGCCGGTCTGGCAGCCGGAACAGGCCCGCTCACCGGAGCCGATGCCGGTGGACTCGTTGCAGGGGCCGCCCGGGTTGACGCCGCAGTGCAGGGTGCTGAACAGCGAACCGCGCCCGTTGATGTCCTCCATCACGTCGACCTCGCCGGACGTCGGCCAGGAGACACCGGACCGCAGCGGCGCGCCGAGCATCCAGAACGCCGGCCAGTACCCCGCGCCGTTGGCGGTGTTCACGTTCGGCTGCTGCAGGACGGACTCGATGCGGACCACGCCACCCGGGTCGGCGCCGAAGGTGGCCGCCTGGGTCTCCACCCGCCCGGACGTCCACCCGCTGCGCGCGTCGGAGCCCGAGTGCAACGCCTGCAGGACCAGGTGGCTCTGCCCGTCGTAGTAGACGTTCGAGGTGCTGCTGGTCATGGTCTCGATCTCACCGGTGCCGAAGTTGCTGCCCGGCCCGGTGTCGTACTTCCACAGTCCCTGGTCGATGCCGGTGCCGGAGGCGCCGTTGAAGTCGTCGCTCCAGGTCAGCGTGAAACCCCCTGGGGTGGGCGGTACCGACGCCGAGGCGTCCGGCGACATCATGACGGCGGCGGCGACGGGCAGCGCCGCGACCACCAGCAAAGAGAGCGCTCTCTTCCACAGGCGACGGCGGCTGGCGGTGATTGTGGGGCGCATGGTGAGCCTCCGAGGGGATCGGGGTAGCGGTGACTCCGCCGGCGCCGTCCGACGGGGAATCCGACGGCGTAGAGGAAACAAAACATTCAGATAACTATGTTTGTCAATAGCGTCGCCGGGCCGCGGTCACCAGGTCGGCCGCCCGGTTGATCGCCGCCCGCGACTCGTCGTAGTCGTCGGACCGGGGGTTCGCGGTCGAGCCAGGCCAGGATCCCGGCCACGACCTCGTCCCGGTTGATCTCGTTGAAGACCTCGTGCCGCGCGCCCGGGTACGTCACGTCCCGCAGCCCGGCCGCCTCGTACCGCCGGGCCAGTTCCCGGACCACGGCGAGCTGCCCGTTCACCGGGTCCATCTCGCCGACCACGAGGTGGCGCGGGAGGTCCTTGCGCATGGCGGCCAGACGCGCCGGATCGGCCACCGCCCGCGCGCCGGCGAACATCGCCCGGCCGCCCGGGACGTCCAGGCCGAATCCGCACCAGGGGTCGCCGATGTACACGTCCACCTGCTTCTCGCCGCGGCTCAACCAGTCGAAGTCCGTACGCGACGGCTGGAACGGGGCGTCGAAGCCGCTCAGATCCCATCGGGGCGTCCAGGTTCATGGCCGGCTCGAGCAGGTCGATCGCGGCCGTGCCGGACAGCACTACCGCGGTCACGTCGCCGCTGTGGTCCAGCAGCCACTGCTGGGTGGCGAACGACCCCAGGCGGTGCGCGACGAGCACCAGCGGGAGACCGGGGTGCGCGTCCCGGGCCAGCTGCCCGACCCGGCCGATGTCCGCGACCAGTTCGTCCCAGCCGTCCTCGCCGAGGATGCCGAACTCCGTGGGCGAGGCGGCGCTGTTGCCGTGGCCGCGGTGGTGTTCAGCTGGTCCGCAGGACTCCCCCACCCTGCCAGGTCGTCCACGACACATTCCAGTCCCCGTACCCGTCCCAGCTGGGCATCGTCGGGCCGCCGGTGTTGGTGTACTCGGTGACATCGCCGATCTGGGCGAAGTCGTAGTAGTGCTGGGCGTCGGACACGTTGAGGTTGGTGCAGCCGTGCGACGTGCTGCGCTGCCCGATGTTGCCGCCGTTCCAGCTGGCCGAGTGGACGAACTCACCGGAGTTGGTGATCCGTACCGACCAGGGCACCTTGAGGTCGTATCCCGGGCCGGTCATGCGCTGGATCCGGTCCTTCTCCATGACGATCTTGGTGCCGCTGAACGTGGGCGTGCTCGCCTTGCCGAGCGACACCGGGAAGCTGAACATCTGCTTGCCGTCCGAGGTGACGGTCATGCGTTCGCTGTGGCCGTCGATCTTGCTGATGTTGGCCGGGCCGGTGGACATGTCCAGGGTGAGGCTGTTGTCGAACACCAGACCCGGTCCGGCCGGCTGGCCCTTCGCGGCCAGTTCGAGATGGATCTTGGCGTGGGCCGGCCAGTAACTCTCCGTACGGTAATGGGCCTCGATCGGGAAGCCGGAGTACGTCGCGGACTTCTCGAAGAACCAGCCGCCCTGCGCCGGCGCCCCGTTGACGGTGACCGTCGTCGCGGCGGCGAAGGGCTTCGCGTCGGTGATCTTGGCCGACAGGTACGCGACGACGGGCATCCCTACCCCCCACGTGGAGCCGTCGCCCTCGAGGAACCGGACGTGCACCGGCTTCCCGGACGGGGTCGACGGGGCGGCCGATGGGGCGGTGGCCGCGCCGGACGCGCCGGACGCGGTCGTCGGGCCGCCCTTCCAGGCCCCGCCCGACGAGGACCCGCCACAGGCCGCCGACAGGGCCAAGGTCGTGCCGAGCACGGCCGCCGTCGCCACGGACCGCCACGAGTGAGAACGTCTCATGACCGCGAGAATGCTACGAATCGGGCGCGTCCGCCACCTCGGACCAAACCCGGCGCACAAAAATGGCAAGGATCTTCGATCTCCCTGCCATTCTTAACATATACCGCATAGGGGGACTTGCGGCAAGACCCTGGTCACGGCGCAGAATCGTCGGCCGAAGCCGAGAACCGGGGGTCACATGTTTGACGTCATCATCGCCGGCGCCGGTCCGACCGGCACCATGTTGGCCGCTGAGCTGCGGCTGCACGACGTGCGGGTGCTCGTGCTGGAGAAGGAGCCCGAGCCGGCCCGGATGGTCCGCGCACTGGGCCTGAACGTGCGCAGCATCGAGATCATGGACCAGCGTGGCGTGCTCGAGCGGTTCCTCGAGCTCGGGACGGAGTATCCGCTCGGCGGTCATTTCGCCGGGATCGACAAGCCCCGGCCCGAGGGGCTGGACACCACCCACGCGTACACCCTCGGGCTCCCCCAGAACATCTCCGATCGCCTGCTGGCCGAGCGCGCGGCCGACCTGGGCGCGGAGATCCGGCGAGGCGCGGAGCTGGCCGGCCTGAGCCAGGACGACGACGGCGTGACCGTGGAGCTCGCCGGCGGCGCGCGGGAACGCGCGCGCTACGTCGTCGGCTGCGACGGTGGACGCAGCACCGTGCGCGGGCTGCTCGGCGTCGGGTTCCCCGGCGAACCGGCCCGGAACGAGTGGCTGCTGGGCGAGATGGAGGTCGGCGTACCGGCCGACGAGGTGGTCGCGGTGGTGACCGAGATCCGCCGGACTCAGAAGCAGTTCGGCCTCGGTACGTTCGGGAACGGTGTGTGGCGCGTCGTCGTGCCCGCCGCGGGGGTGGCCGGGGACCGGGCCGTCCCGCCGACTCTCGACGAGGTCAAGGAGCGGCTGCGGGCGGTCGCCGGCACCGATTTCGACGTCCACTCACCACGCTGGCTGTCCCGCTTCGGCGACGCCACCCGGCTGGCCGACCGCTACCGGGTCGGGCGCGTGCTGCTGGCCGGCGACGCCGTGCACGTCCACCCGCCGCAGGGCGGGCAGGGCCTCAACCTCGGCGTCCAGGACGCGTTCAACCTCGGCTGGAAACTCGCCGCCGCGATCGCCGGCTGGGCTCCGGCCGGTCTGCTGGACAGCTACGAGCACGAACGGCGCCCGGTCGCCGCCGACGTGCTCAACACCGTCCGCGCGCAGGTGGAACTGCTGCGACTCGAGCCCGGTCCCCGGGCGGTGCACCGGTTGCTGGGCGACCTGATGGACTTCGAGGAGGTGACCCGGTTCCTGGTCGGGAAGACCACCGGCATCGGGATCCGCTACGACTTCGGTGAAGGCCCGGCACTGGTCGGCCGGCGTCTCAAGGATGTACGGCTGACGCCGGGGCGCCTCTACGAGAGGATGCACTCCGGACGCGGCCTGCTGCTCGACCGGACCGGCAGGCTCTCGGTGGAGGGCTGGGCGGACCGGGTCGACCTCGTCGCCGACACCGGCGCGGAGTTGGACGAGCCCGCGGTGCTGCTGCGGCCGGACGGCCACGTGGCCTGGGCCGGCGACGATCAGACCGCCCTGGCCGGCGTGCTGTCCCGGTGGTTCGGCGCCACGGTCCGGTGATCAGCGCGAGCGGGTCGAGCCGCCGGTGCGCTCACGCTTCGGCCCGCGGGGCGGCTTGTCGTTCGTCGCGAAGACGGCCGCGAACACTGCCCCCACGACGACGAGCGGAATGCCGGCGAACAGCAGGGCACCTTCGAGGTCGGTCACGTCGGTAAAGGTACGCGTGCGACGGGGCAACGGCGCCTGCAGGTACCAGCTATTGTCACCCCTTCCACAGCCGAAGGGATGGTCAGCCATGCGGCGTCACGCTCCGGTGTTCGCGCTGTTCTTCCTGAGTCCGCTGGTCGCTGAGTACCTCTCCGGCACCACGCTGCCGATCGTCCTGATCTTCCTCATCGTGCCGCTGTCGCTGTACTACGGCAGCGGCGCGCTGCTGATCCGCGAGCTGACCCGGCGGACCGGGCGGGGCTGGCCCACGATCCTGCTGCTGGGGCTGGCGTTCGGCGTCGTCGAGGAGGGTGTCATCACCCAGTCGCTGTTCAACCCGGATTACTTGGCTCTGAACCTGCACCTGCTCGATCCCGGTTACCTCAGGGCGCTGGGCATCGGCACCCTGTGGACGGTGTTCGTGCTGGGCGGCCACATGCTCTGGAGCATCGGCGCCCCGATCGAGATCGTCGAGGAGTCGACCGGGTCCCGCCGGACCACACCGTGGCTGGGCCGCCGCGGCCTGATCGTGGTCGCGGTGCTGTTCGTGATCGGCTGCGTGATCTCGTTCGTCGTCACCAAGGCGGAGGACGCCGACGCCCCCTTCTCCGCCTCCCCGGCCCAGCTCGGCGTCAGCGCCGCGATCGCCGTGATCCTGGTGGTCGTCGCGTTCCTGCTGCCCCGCGGTGAGCGCCGGCCGGCGGCAGGCCAGGCGCCGTCGGCGTGGCTGGTCTTCGCCGCCACGGTGATCGCGGGGGCGGGCTGGGGCCTGCTCGCCGGAGCCACCTCCCTGCCGTGGTGGCCGGCCTCGGTGGCGATCGCGCTGGTGTTCCTGGTGGTTCTCGGGGTCCAGGTCGCGACATGGTCCCGGCGCGACGGCTGGGGCCGGTGGCACCGCCTGGCGGTGGCCGCGGGAGCGCTGGCGACATCCGGGTGGCACGCGTTCGCGATGGAGTACTCCAAGCCGCCGGTCGTCGACCTCATCAGCCGGGTGATCTACCTGGCGGCGGCCGCGGCGATGGTGTGGTTGGCCGTACGCCGGATCCGCGTCGTGCGCCCCTGACGGCCTGTGTGGCAGGTTGGTTCCATGGAGTACACACGTTTAGGGAGTTCGGGCCTCAGGGTCAGCCGGATCGCGCTCGGGTGCATGAGCTTCGGCGTGCCGGACCGCGGGACCAACCAGTGGTCGCTGGACGACGACGCCGCCGAGCCGATCTTCCGCCAGGCGCTCGACCTCGGCATCACGTTCTGGGACACGGCCAACGCGTACAGCGACGGCACCTCGGAGGAGATCGTCGGCCGGGCCATCCGCAAGTACACCGACCGCGACTCGATCGTGCTGGCCACCAAGGTGTTCTTCCCGGTGCACGACGGTCCGGGCGGCTCCGGGCTGTCCCGCAAGGCGATCCTGGAGAACATCGACGCGTCGCTCGCGCGGCTCGGCACCGACTACGTGGACCTCTACCAGATCCACCGGTTCGACCCCGAGACGCCGGTCGAGGAGACCATGGAGGCGTTGCACGACGTGATCCGGGCGGGCAAGGTCCGGTACATCGGGGCGTCGTCGATGTGGGCCTGGCAGTTCGCGAAACTCCAGCACGCCGCCGACCGGGGCGGCTGGACCCGGTTCGTCTCCATGCAGAACCAGTACAGCCTCCTGCAGCGCGAGGAGGAACGGGAGATGTTCGGTCTGCTCGCCGACCAGGGCGTCGGGTCGATCCCGTGGAGCCCGCTGGCCAAGGGACGCCTGGCCCGCCCGTGGGACGAGCAGACCACGACCCGCGCGGAGGTCGACCCGCTGCACTCGCGCTACGACGGCGACGAGAACCGGCCGATCGTCGAGGCGGTCCGCCGGGTGGCCGGGGCCCGCGGCATCCCGATGGCCCAGGTCGCGCTGGCCTGGGTGCTGCACAATCCGGTCGTCGACGCCCCGATCGTCGGCCCGACCAGGTCCCACCACCTGACCGACGCCGTGGCGGCCCTCGACGTCGACCTGACTGACGACGAGATCTCCACGCTGGCGGAGAACTACACCCCTCGCGCCCCCTCCGGTTACTGACCGCCGGGCGGCCGGCCCCGTCCGACCCGACCCGGGCCGTCCGGGACACCGCCGGAAACTGAGCGCGTTTGTCATACTGGGCCGCGTGATGGAGACCGAACGGCTCACCTTGACTCCGCTTGACCGGGCAACCGCACAGGCCATTGCGGACGGCGACCGCACCGGCCGCGCGTGGCACGAGCAGTTCCCCCGCGAGGACGACCGCGACGGCGTCGGTGCGTGGCTGGCCCACGAGGACGCGGTGTTCGGCAACTTCGTCATCGCCGAGCAGTCGTCCGGGCAGGCGGTGGGCACCATCGGCTTCTTCGGGCCGCCCGACGGGACCGGCACGGTGATGGTCGGGTACGGCCTCGTCGAACCGGCGCGCGGGCGCGGGTACGCCACCGAGGCACTGCGGGCGCTGGTCGGCTACGCGGCCGGGCAGCCGGCCGCCACGCGCGTGGTGGCCGACACCGCCAAGGACAACGTGCCGTCGCAGCGGGTCCTGCTCAAGGCCGGTTTCGTCCCGACCCACGAGACCAGCGACGCCTACTGGTACGCGCTGGACCTGAGTGCCCGCTCAGCCTGAGCAGGTGTGCCGGTACGGCAACTCCGGCACGTGACGCGCCCACCCGGCGCGGGTGAGCACCGGCCGGCGACGCCGCGCCGTCAACTGACGGAAGATGCTGTCATGATCGAGAAGTTCAATCCGCCCACGGTGCACGAGCCTGCCGGTTACAGCCATGTGACGATCTCCGCCCCCGGCCGGCTCGCCCACCTGTCCGGGCAGTGTCCCCTCGACCTGGCGGGCAATGTCGTCGGCGAGCCCGGCGACCACGCCGCCCAGACCGAGCAGGTGATCACCAACTGCCTCGCGGTCCTGGAGGCGGCCGGCGCCGCCCCCGCCGACGTCGTACGGTCGGTGATCTACGTGGTCAGCTCGGACAGCGGCGTCCTGGGCACGGTCTGGCGCCTCCTCAACGCCTCCCCGCTGGCGCCCGCCTTCACCTCGGCCAGCACGTTGCTGGGCGTGGCCGCCCTCGGCTACCAGGGCCAGCTCATCGAGGTGGACCTGACCGCCGCTATGCCTTAGGCACTACCAGGGTGCGGGTGAAGTGGGCGGGAGGATCACGTCGTCGGGGATCAGCTCGCTGATCGGCATTCACAGCGACACCGCCGAGGTGGATGGTGCGTCACTGTCCGCAATGAAGGACACTTCAAAAATGACCGACTCCGCTGTCCGCCGCGGTCGCCCACCCGGGACGACCCGGCGCGACCTCGAAGTCATCGCGATGCGGCTCTTCGCCGAGCAGGGGCGGCGTCCCCGAGCTGACATGCCGCAGCCGATCCTCCACACCCCTCGTCTGCGGCTGATCCCGCTCGAGGACCGGCACCTCGAGCTTGAGGTCGAGCTCGACGCCGATCCGGAGGTGCTCCGCTACCTCACCGGCCGCGCCCGCACCCGGGACGAAGTCGTCCGATCCCACGCGCAGCGGATGGCGCTGTCGGCCACAGTGGACGGCCTGGGCTACTGGATCGCCGTCGCCGGTGGTGATTTCGTCGGGCTCATGATGCTGCCGCCCGCGAACGGCCCCGACCAGCCCGACGACCCCACAGTCGCGGAGCTCGGCTACCGGCTCCGGCGCCGCCACTGGCGACAGGGCTTCGCCAGTGAGGCCTCACGGGTTCTGCTACGGCACGCCTTCGACACCGTCGGGCGGCGCAAGGTGATCGCGCAGACCATGGCGGTGAACGCCGGATCCCGGGGCGTGATGACGGCCGTCGGGATGCGGCACGTGCGGACGTACTTCCCACACTGGGACGAGCCGCTGCCCGGCGCCGAGGCGGGCGAGGTCGAGTACGAGATCACCCGGGAGATGTGGGAGGGCTGACATGCACGTGCTGTCGCTGGTGTGGGTGGGAATCCGGACGGACAACCACCCGGCCACCGCCTCGTTCTTCACCGACGTCCTCGGTCTGGGGGTCAACTCGTCCGAGACCGACTTCACGGTGCTGGACGTTCCCGGCGGGGCGACGGTGGAGATCTTCGGGCCGTCCAGTCCGTACAACCGGCACCTCACCCATCCCGTAGCCGGATTCCGGGTGTCCGATCTGGAGACCGCCGTCGACGAACTCCGTGCGGCCGGCGCCGAAATCGTCCTGCCGGTGCAGCACGGCGGACCCCGGTCGTGGATGCACTTCCGGGCGCCCGACGGCTTCATCTACGAACTCGTCGAGGACAGCGGCACCTGATCCTTGCGGCGACGTCCGGTGGGCACGAGCGCCGGGACGCGGCGAGCATACCCGTCGTACTCGGCGCCGAGCTGAGCCCGCAGATCCCGCTCCTCGAACCGGACGCCCACCGCCACGTACGCCGTGGAGGCAACGGCGAAGAGCAGATGGCCGGCGGTCATCCGCGGGGCGGCCCAGAACGCGATCACCAGGCCCAGCATCATCGGGTGCCGGCACCAGGCGTACAGCCAGCGCTCGGTGAGGTGCGGCGGCCGACGGACCCGGCGGCGCAGGTGCTCATAGGCCGGCTTCAGGCCGAGGAAGTCGGCGTGGTCGACCATGAACGTCGACCCGATGACGATGACCCAGCCGAGCGCGTAGAGCGCCCAGATCGCGATCGACCCGTGCGCCCCGGTCTGCCAGACGACCGCCGGGATCGGCTGCCACCAGGCCAGCAGAGCGACCATCAGGAGGCTCGCGGCCAGGACGAACGTGCTGCGTTCGGCCGCCGGCAGGATGAGACGGGTCAGGCGGCGCTTGAATCCGGCCCGCGCCATCACCGTGTGCTGCGCCGCGAAGGCGACCAGCAGCGCCGCGTCGATCGCGGCCGCCGCCCAGGCCGGTGTCGTGGCCGGCCCGTCGACGGAGGTGGGCGCGCCCCGGCCGGCCAGAAATCCGACCGCCCAGGCGGAGCTGAGAAGGAAGGCGGCGTACGCGATCACGGCGTACCCGACAACGAGAAGGCGGGCGGAGCTCATCCTCCCATCGTCGTCAGACCGGCAGTTGCGGGCAGGCGGGGAAATACCTCAGTTCGCGCCGCCGGTCGCCACGTACCAGGCGGCGATCTGCGCCCGCGAGCGAAAGTCCATCCGGTACCGGATGCGCTCGACGTGCGCCTCCGCGGACCGCTCGGTGATGCCCAGGCGTTCGCCGATCTCCCGGTTCGTGGCCCCCTGGGTGATCAGCGCGGCCACCTCACGCTGCCGGGCGGTCAGCGTCGGCGCGGCTCCCCGGCGGCGGACGGGCAGCCCCAGGAAACGCCGGATCGCGCGGGTCAGCGGCTCCACGTCACCGATGTACGGCAGGTGCGACCGTCCCGGAACCGCGTCGAACCGCGCGTCCGGAATGCCGTCGGCCAGCCGCCGTCCCTGATCGATCGGGGCGGCCCGGTCCCGGTCGCGGTGCACCACCAGGGTCGGCGCGCTGATCCGGGGCAGCCGGTCCCGGACGTCGAACCCGTACGCCATCTCCAGCATCGCGCAGGCCGTCTCCGCGCCGGCCGATTCCCGCTGGTACCGGGTGAACGCCGCCCGGGTCCCGGCATCGGCCTCCGGCGCGAAGATGTCGGCGAGCAGATCGGCGGCCAGTCCCCAGTGCTGGCGCACGAGGCCCAGCACGTGCCGCTGGATCTCCGGCGAGGCGACCGCCGGACCGTAGGCCCAGCCGCCGTACAGCACCAGCCGCGACACCGCCGCCTCCGGCCCGGCGGCCCACTCCGCTGCCACCGCCGCCCCGGTCGACACCCCCATCAGATCGAACCGGCGCACCCTGGTCGCGGCGATCACCGCGCGCAACGCGTCGAGTTCCTCCGCCATGCCGTACGGCTCGACCAAGGTGCGCTCCGACAATCCGCAGCCCGGCTTGTCGTACCGGATCAGCGTCCGCCCGTCGGCGAGCGCCTCGTAGAATGCCCGCTCGGCCGGTATCGCCCAGCTCAGTTCGAGGTGACCGAGCCAGCCCGACACGTACACCAGCGGCGGCCCCGACCCCGTCACCGCGTACCCGATCCGCCGGCCGGCGGGCGAGGTGGTCATCGCGATCCTCTGACCCATACCGCCACTCTAGGCAGCGCGGGCCGGCCGGTAGACGGTGACCAGCACCCCGGACGACAGGGCGCGGGACTCGGCCAGCGCGAACCGGGACAAGGTGAACCCGTCGGCGAACAGTTTCTTGCCGGTGCCCAGCACCAGCGGGTATACAACGAGCCGGTACTCGTCGATCAGGTCATGCCCGGCCAGCGTCCGGATCAGCTCGGTGCTCCCCCACACGTGGATCTCACCGCCCGGCCCGGCCCGAAGTTTCTCCACCGCGGCCGGCACGTCCGGGCCGAGAACCTGCGAGTTGTCCCACCCGAGGTCGGTCCGGGTCCGCGAGGCCACGTACTTCGGGATGCGGTTGTACCTCCGGACCCAGTCCCCGATCGGACCCTCGGCCTTCTCGTCGGCCACCCCCCACGATCCGGCGAAGAGCTCGTACGTCCGGCGGCCCAGCAGCAACGCCTCGGCCCGGCTCTCCCACTCCCCGACGAAGCCCGCCTCGGATTCGTCCAGTCCCTCGTCGAACGCCTCGGTCCAGCCGCCGTGCTCGAAGCCGCCGTCGCGGTCCTCGTCCGGGCCGCCGGGGCCCTGGACGACGCCGTCGAGGGTGATGAACGCCTGCACCACGATCCTGCTCATGCCGATTCTCCTTCGATCCGGTTCAGCTCTCACCGTCTCCACGAACGGGGCCGGGCCGATCCGACACCGTCACGGACGGGGGCGCATCAGCGCGGTGGAGTTGCGGACGACGAGTTCGGGTTCGTGGAGGAGTTCTTTGGGGGTGGGGTTGTCGCCGGTGATCTGGTTGGTGAGCAGGGTGACGGCGGCGCGGGACATGGCGTCGATGGGTTGGCGGAGGGTGGTCAGGGGTGGGTCGGTGTAGTTCATGAAGGCGGAGTCGTCGTAGCCGACGATGGAGAGGTCGTGGGGGACGTGGAGGCCGGTGCGGCGGGCGGCGCGGATGGCGCCGAGGGCGAGGACGTCGCTGCCGCAGATGAGGGCGGTGATGCCGGTGGGGAGGAGGTCGGTGGTGGTGGCTTGGCCGCCTTCGAAGGAGAACAGGGCGTGTCCGATCGGGCCGTCCGGGACCAGCCGACTGAACTCCTCGACCTTGCGCCGGGACGGCCGGTGGGTGGCCGGGCCGACGAGCAGGCCGATCCGGGTGTGGCCCAGGGTCGTCAGATGGGTGTACGCCTGGCGGACCGCGTCGGCGTCATCGGTGGAGACCCGCGGGAACCCGTCGTGGTCGACGGCGGCGTTCAGCATCACCACCGGGACGCCGCGCTGGACCAGGGCGGCGTGCTCGTCGGCGGTCAGGCCGCCGCAGAAGATCACGCCGGAGACCTGCTGGTCGAGCAGCATCGTCACGTACTCGGCCTCGGTCAGGCCGCCGGCCGTACGGGTGCACAGCAACGGCGTGTAGCCCAATTGGACTAGCGCGCCGCCGGCCACCTCGGCCAGGGTCGGGAAGATGGGGTTCTGCAGTTCGGGGAGCACGATGCCGACCAGGCGGGCGCGGACGCCGCGCAGTTGCGCCGGCCGTTCGTAACCGAGGACGTCCAGGGCGGTCAGCACCGCCTGCCGGGTGGTGTCCGAGACTCCCTGCTTGCCGTTCAGCACCCGGCTGACCGTCGCCTCGCTCACCCCGACGCGGCGGGCCACGTCGGCAAGTCTTCGAGTAGCCACGGGCCGACCCCTGATCTCGGCAGAACGTCATGAGCCGCCCATGCTAGCGCCGAGATCAGGGCATCGTGCCCCGGGAACCAGGTCAGAATCCCGAATTGCCGGGCCCCCGGGTGACGACGAAGTTCGGCGACCCGTTGTTGTTGATGCCGGCGGCGCCGGTCACCGAGGTGTTGCTGATCGTCATGGCGCCGCTCACGTCGTACAGGTCGAAGGCGTACGTCCCGGCGCCGGCGATGACGTCCCGGTCGACGGTCACGTTGCTGATCAGGTGGTTGTAGCTGAGCAGCACCGCCTGGTAGGTGCTGTCCTTGACGGTGTTGCCGCTCACCACGATCGGCTGGGTGATGTCGCCCTGCTCGGCGGCGTAGATCCAGACGGCGCCGATGTCGGTGCTCCAGTTCTTCTGGTACGACCCGGTCCGTTCCAGCAGGTTGCCGAGCACCGTCGTCGGGCCGGAGAAGTTCTGCCCGAACCAGGAGCTGACGGTGATGCCGGACCCGTTGACCACGGTGTCGCGGACGGTGTTGTTCTCGACCACGTTGCCCCCGCCGCCGTAGACGCCGATCCCGTTGGCCAGCACCGGGGTCTGCACCGTGTTGAAGGCGACCGTGCAGCCGGTGACGTTGCCGCCCTCGGTGTCGAGCGCGATGCCGTCGTCGCCGGTGTTGCGGACCGTCGACTGCTCGACCCGGCTGCCGCTCGACCCGCCGTGCACGTGGATGCCGTCGGCGAAGATGTCCCGCGCCCGCAGCCCGGAGGCGAGCAGCCCGGTCCCCGGCACCGCCCAGAGCCCGACCTTGGCGTGCTCCAGCCAGACGTCGAAGATCAGCGACCCCGGGGTGAAAGTGCCCTCGATCGCCGCCGCGCCCTGGTTGTTGTTGCGGAACGTGTGGTCGCCGGAGATGGTCAGGTCGGCGATCTGGTTGCGGCCGCCGGTGGTGAAGAGGCCGCCGTCGCCGTTCTCCGCAGTCGACTGGATGACCGTGCGCCACTGCCCGGCCCCGCGGAGCGAGACCCCGGCGAGGTTGACCCGGCCCGAGATCGGATACGTGCCGGCGGACAGGAACAGCCCCTGGCCCTGGGCGGAGGCGGTGGCGGCGGCACTGGCGAGGGCCGCGGTCACGTCGCCGCCGCCCGGGTTAACGCCGAGAGTGCTCGCCGAGACGTACCCGGCGGGAATCGCGTACGCCGGGTCGACCAGCTCGGTGTCGATGACGTCGACGGTGTAGCTGCTCGCGGTGTCGCCGGAGTCCTTCTGCAGTTTCAGCACGGTGCCCGCGGCCCAGGTGGTCGAGCTGAGGTACCGGACCTCGTCGTAGAAGTGGTGCCCGGTGGTGGCGTCGGCGGTGTTGGTGTCGTTGTAGCCGTCGCCGTAGAGCCAGCTGTACTTGTCGGTCACGGCCAGGCCGGCGACCCGGGTGCCGCCCGCGTACAGGGACAACGTCCGGTTGCCGGAGCCGTCCGGGATGGAGTAGCGGACCACGACGGCGTTGGCCGGCCGGCTCAGCGTGACCTGGACGTACTGGCCGGTGCCGGTGAGCCGGACCGCGCTGCGGCCGGTGGACTCCGCGGCCAGGCTCGGATAGGTCCGGCCCGCGGCGAGCCGGGTGCCGGTGGTGGTGGCGTCGGCCGCCCGGAACTCGGTGTACGGCAGGGTGGCTCCCTGGCTGCTGAGCGCGGTGCCCCCGTCGACCGACACGCTGTCGACGGCGACGTTGCCGGTGTCGCCGCTGTCGTGCTCGAGCCCGACCAGGTTCAACCCGGTGCGCAGGCTCGCGGTCACCGGCACGTACGCCCAGCCGGTCGCCGCCGGCAGGCTGAGCTGCCGGCTCTTCACGCCGTTGAGGTAGAGCGACAGGGACTGGGCCGTGCCGGTGGTGTTCTGGTAGGTGACCGCGACCGGGTACGACCCGGCCGACGGGACGACGGTGTCGACGACCGTCTCGGCGCCCGTGCCGGTGAAACCGGTCAGGTAGCCGCTTCCGGTGTACCCCGCGAGCGACGTGGCCACCGACGGCCCGCCCGCGACGAACGCCGTCTCGGCCTGGTACGGCTGGCCGGGCGCCCCGCCGGTGCCCGGGCCGGTCGGCGGGGTGGTCGACGGGCCGGTGGTGATGTAGTCGAGGTTCACGTTGCCGTTGTCGGTGCTGTCGTAGCGGTACGAGATCGTGTTGCCGCCCGCCTTGAGCGTGAGGCTCTCGCCCTGTGTGGTCCAGGTGTTCCAGTCCGCCGTCGCGGCCAGCGTGGTGGCCAGCACCCGGGTGCCGTTCAGGTAGACCGACAGGGTGCGCGAGCTACCGGTCCCGTTGGCGTAGCGCAGCCCCACCGGTACCGAGCCGGCCGTCGCCGCGGTGACCGTGAAGGTCGCGGCCGCGGTGCCCTTGTTGCCGTCGGTGAAGCCGCCCGCGAAGCCACTCCCGGAATATCCGGAGTGGTCGCTCTCGGCCACCGCGCCGCCGGACAGGGCCGCCTGCTCGGCCTCGTACTGCCCGGATGGGGACGGCGCGGCCGGGGCGACGGTGATCGCGTCGAGGTTGACGTTGGCGTTGTCGCTGCCGTCGTACCGGTAGGCGATCGTGTTGCCGCCCGCGGCCAGGGTCAGCGAGGTGACCACAGTGGACCACGAGTTCCAGCCCGCCGTGGCGGGCAGGGACACGGTCGCGTTCTTCTGCCCGGCGACGTAGACCGACAGGGTGCGGGTGCTACCGGTGCCGTTCGCATAGCGCAGGGTCGAGGTGTACGCGCCGGCCGGCGAGACGGGGACCGTGAAGGTGGCCGCGGCGGCGCCCTTGTTGCCGTCGGTGAAGCCGCCGGCGAACCCGCTGCCGGTGTAACCGGTGTGGTCGCTCTGCGCCACGGCGCCCCCGGAAAGGGCGGCCGACTCGGCCTGATAGGTGACGGTGGTGGCGGCCGCGGAGGCGGAGAGCCGGGGCCACGCCACGGCCGCGACCATCAATGCGAATAGTGCGATCATCAGCGCGGGGCGGTTTCCGCGCTGACTTCTCAAGACTGGGGACATGGACGCGCTCCTAGGACGGCAGAAGAGCGGAATGGGTGCCGAAAACCGTAACCCGCCGTTAACACAATACGCAATACGCCGGGCGCAACCAGCATTGTCAGCTTCTTGCGTTGAGTTTCGTAGACTTTTTGCGGTTGATCCGGCAGAACCTGTACGGTAATTGCGCATTCGTGTTTATCTATTGCTAAGCACCGGCGGAGCACGTAACTTGGCCGTTACTTGAGCGGGTTCCCGGACTCGCATTCTATTCCACGACCAGGGATGAATCATGCCCAATTTCTCGACCGGAAATATGGTCCGGGTCACGGCCGCGGCCGCCGTCTCGGCGACGCTCGTGCTCGGCGCCGGCGGGTGCGGAGACGACAAGCCGGCCGCCTCCGCCGACGGCGTCGTCACGATCACCGTCAACGACGAACCGGCCAAGACCGACCCGGTCAACCGCGCGATCTTCCTTGCCGACGTGACCGCCTTCGAGCAGGCCAACCCAAAGATCAAGGTGGTGCCGCACGAGGGTCAGATGGATCCTCAGACGTTCGCCGCGAAGCTGGCCGGCGGCCAGTTGGAGAACGCGTTCTACGTCTACTTCACCGACCCGGCCGGTCTCATCGCCAAGCACCAGGCGGCCGACATCACCGATGCGCTGACCAGCTTCCCGGCCGCCACGCAGGTCAAGCCGGAGCTACGCAAGGTCTTCCAGGACGCCCAGGGCCACACCTACGGCGTGCCCGAAGGCAACTACTCGATGGGCCTGGTCTACAACCGCAAACTGTTCCAGCAGGCCGGCCTGAACCCGGACCAGCCACCGGCCACCTGGGACGAGGTCCGGGCCGACGCCACGAAGATCTCGGCCCTGGGCAAGGGGATCGCCGGCTACGGCGACTACAGCAAGTCCAACACCGGCGGCTGGCACTTCACCGCCGAGATGTACTCCCGCGGCGGTGACGTGGCCGCCCAGCAGAGCGACGGCAGCTGGAAGGCGGACTTCGACAACGCCACCGGCCGGGCCGTGTTGCAGCAACTGCACGACATGCGCTGGACCGACGACTCGATGGGACAGCGGCAGCTGCTCGAATGGGCCGACCTGCTGCAGATGATGGGCTCGGGCAAGCTCGGCATGTACCTGGCGACCTCGGACAACATCCCGACGATCGCCGCCCAGTACAAGGGCGACCCGAAGGACTACGGCCTCGGCCCGGTCCCCGAAGGCAAGGGCACGCTGGCCGGCGGGGGCGGCTTCATGTTCAACCCGAAGGACACCCCGGCACAGATCAAGGCCGCGCTGGCCTGGGTGATGTTCAAGTACGAGAACCCCGACCGGATCGCCGCGGGCGCCCAGCGGGCGGCGGACAAGAAGCAGCCGGTCGGCCTCCCGGAGCCGAACATCTGGACCGGGGCGGCCGAGCAGACCAAGGCGGCGGCCGACCAGAAGTACGCCAACGAGCCGGTCGCGAACTACGCGCCGTTCGCCAAGGCCATCGGCGGCATTCCGCTGAAGCTGGAGCCGCCGAAGGCCCAGCAGATCTACGCCGTCCTCGACACCGCCATGGCCAAGGTGCTGACCCAGAAGGACGCCGACATCGACGCCTTGCTGACCGGCGCCGCCAAGCAGGTCGACTCGCTGCTGGCCAGTCAGTAATGGTGACCTCGCTGGCGCCGCACCCCCGGGTGCGGCCCGCGCCGGCCCCGGTCCGGCCGAGCCGCGCGAACCGGATGCGGCGGCGGGTCGGCGACAACCTCACCGCGTACGCGTTTCTCGCCGCCGGCATCGTCTGCTTCGCCTATTTCTCGTGGTATCCGCTGATCCGCGGAATCGTGCTGAGCTTCCAGCAGGACAACCTCATCACCGACCCGGAATGGATCGGCCTCACCAATTACCGGCACCTGTTCGCCGATCCGCTGTTCTGGACGGCGTGGAAGAACACCGCCGAATTCACCGGGCTGGCCCTGCTGTTCGGGTACGCCGTCCCGTTCGTGATCGCCGTGCTGCTCAACGAACTGCGGCACTTCAAGGCGTACTTCCGGATCGCCGTCTATCTGCCGGTGATGCTCCCGCCAATCGTCAGCGTGATGCTCTGGCAGTACTTCTACGATCCGGGGCCGGGCCTTTTCAACACCGTCCTGCGCGGCATCCACCTGCCGACCTCGCAGTGGATCGAGTCGCCCCGGACCGCGATGATCTCGCTGGTCCTGGTGTCGACCTGGGCCAACATGGGCGGCGCCACGCTGATGTATCTGGCCGCGCTGCAGTCGATCCCGGGTGAGTTGTTCGAGGCGGCCGAGCTCGACGGGGCCGGGGTGTGGGCGCGGCTGCGGTCGGTGATGCTGCCGCAGATGCGCTTCATCATGCTGGTCCTGCTGCTGTTGCAGATCATCGCCACGATGCAGGTGTTCATCGAGCCGTTCCAGCTCACCGGCTTCGCCGACCCGTCCACGATCACCGTGATGACGCTCATCTACCGGTACGCGTTCGCCGTGAACAACGACTTCGGGCTGGCCGCGGCCATGAGCGTCCTGCTGTTCGCCGTGCTCGGGGTGTTCGCCGCCTGCTATCTGCGCCTGACCCGGGAGGGCGACCGATGAGCGTCCGCAGCCTGATCTCCGACCAGGCGCTGGCCCGTCCCGGCAACCGCCGGATCTACTTCGCCGTCCTGACCGTGACCGTCGTGGTGTTCGCCGCCGCGTTCCTGTTCCCGGTCTACTGGATGGCCAGCTCGGCCCTGGAGACGCCGCAGCAGTTCGCCGCCCAGACCCCGACGCTGCTGCCGAGGTCCGTGCACGTCTCCGCCTACCACGACGCGTGGACGCAGATGGACATCGCGCACTTCTTCCTCAACACCGTGCGGTACGCGGCCGGCGGCTGGTTCATCCAGATCGCGGTCGACGTCAGTGCCGCGTACGCCCTGTCCCGCCTGCGTCCCGTGCTGGGAAAGGTGATCTTCGGCGGGATGCTGGCCAGCCTCATGCTGCCGGCCGCCGCCCTGCTCGTACCGGCCTACCTGACCGTGACCGATCTTCCGATCGTGCACCTCAGCCTGCTGAACTCGCCGTGGGGGCTCTGGCTGCCGGGTGCGGCCAACGCGTTCAACATCTACGTCCTGCGGCGGTTCTTCGACCAGATCCCCGGCGACATCCTGGACGCCGCCGCGATCGACGGCGCGGGCCGGCTCCAGGTGCTGCTGCGGGTCGTGCTGCCGCTGTCCCGGCCGGTCCTCGCGGTCGTCTCGATCTTCTCGGTGGTCGGGATCTGGAAGGACTTCCTCTGGCCGCTGCTGATCCTGCAGGACCCGGACAAGCAGACCCTGTCGGTCGCGCTGCACCGGCTGTCCACCTCGACCACCCAGGTGCCGCCGACCGAGATGATCGCCGGGCTGGCCATCGCGGCCGTCCCGATGATCGTGCTCTTCCTGTTCTTCCAGCGGTACATCCTCGGCGGGTTGTCCGCCGGGGCACTCAAAGGCTGAAAGGAATCCGTTTCGTGCCCGCAGCCAACGAGTGGTGGCGCACCGCCGTCATCTATCAGGTCTACCCCCGGTCCTTCGCCGACGGTGACGGCGACGGCATCGGTGACCTGACCGGCATCCGGCAGCACCTGCCCTACCTGGCCGGCCTCGGGGTGGACGCGCTGTGGTTCAGCCCCTGGTACGCGTCCCCCCAGGCCGACGGCGGCTACGACGTCGCCGACTACCGGGCGATCGAGCCCGCCCTGGGCACCCTGGAGCAGGCCGAGGACCTCATCCGCGAAGCCCACGACCTGGGTCTGCGGATCATCGTGGACGTCGTCCCCAACCACGTCTCGGACCGGCACCCCTGGTTCCAGGAGGCCCTGGCGGCGGGGCCGGGCGCGGAAGCCCGGGAGCTCTTCTGGTTCCGGGCCTCTCCACCAAATCAGTGGCAGTCGGTGTTCGGCGGGCCGGCCTGGACCCGGGTTCCCGACGGCGAGTGGTACCTGCACCTGTTCGCCCCGGAGCAGCCCGACCTGAACTGGAACAACGCGAAGGTCCGGGAGGAACACGAGAGCGTGCTGCGGTTCTGGTTCGACCGGGGCGCCGACGGCGTGCGCATCGACTCCGCGACGATGCCGGCCAAGGATCCCGCCCTGCCCGAGTTAGCGCCCGGCGCGGCGCATCCCTGGCTCGACCGCGACGAGGTGCACGACATCTACCGCTCGTGGCGCGCCGTCGCCGAGAGCTACACGCCGCCGAAAGCCCTGATCGGCGAGGTCTGGCTGGCCGACCCGACGCGCTTCGCCCGCTACCTCCGGCCCGGCGAGATGCACGCGGCGTTCAACTTCGACTACCTGAACGGCCCGTGGGATCCGGCCGTGCTGCGCCGGGTCATCGACGCCACCCTCGAGGCGCACACCTCGGTCGGCGCCCCGCCGACCTGGGTACTGTCCAATCACGACGTCACCCGGCACGTCACCCGCCTCGGGCGGGCCGACACGTCGTTCGGGAGCGGTACGCGTCAGCACGGCACGCCGACCGATGCGGCGCTCGGCACCCGGCGGGCGCGCGCCGCGCTGCTGCTCGCCCTCGCCCTGCCCGGCGGCCACTACCTCTACCAGGGTGAGGAGCTGGGTCTCGGGGAGGTCGAGGACATCCCGGCGTCGCTCCGGCAGGACCCCATGTTCCACCGTACGGGCGGAGCGGACATCGGCCGTGACGGCTGCCGGGTGCCGCTCCCGTGGTCCGGGACGTCGCCGCCGTTCGGTTTCAGCCCGGCGGGCGCCCGGGCCGATCCGTGGCTGCCACAACCGGCGTCCTGGGCCGCTTACACCGTGGAGGCGCAGGACGGGCAACCGGAGTCGATGCTGTCGCTCTACCGGACCGCCCTGCACCTGCGTCGCACGTCGCCCGGCCTCCGGGGCGAGGCGTTCGGCTGGCGGCCGAGTGCGGACGGGGTGCTCGCGTTCGAACGGGCCGGCGGGTTCCGGTGCGTCGCCAACCTCTCGGGCGGCACCGTGCCCCTGCCGTACGGCTTCGAGCCCGTGCTTCTGAGCTCACCGGGAGTGGGCGAACTCCCGCCCGACACCACCGCCTGGCTGCGGCCGGCCGACTGACAGGACGAACGTCATGCATCGACGACTATCCGAAGTGGCCCACCGCGTCGGCGTCAGCGAGGCGACGGTCAGCCGCGTCCTCAACGGCAAGCCGGGCGTGGCCGACTCGACCCGGAGCGAGGTGCTGACCGCGCTCGACGTCCTCGGTTACGAGCGGCCGACCAAGCTGCGCGGCGTCCGGGCCCGGCTCGTCGGGCTGGTCATGCCGGAGCTGCAGAACCCGATCTTCCCGGCCCTGGCCGAGGTGGTCGGCGGCGCGCTGGTCCAGCTCGGCTTCACTCCCGTGCTGTGCACCCGCACCGCCGGCGGCCTGACCGAGGCCGAGTACGTGGCGATGCTGCTCGACCAGCAGGTCTCCGGGGTCATTTTCTGCGGCGGGCTCAGCGCCGACGAGAACGCGGCATTGCTCCTGCGCCGGGTGCCCGTCGTCCTGCTCAACGCCGCGGTCGACCACGCGTCGGGCTTCCCGCAGGTTTCCACCGACGACGCGACCGCAGTCCAGCAGGCCTGGGCGCATCTGGCTGCGCTCGGGCACACCCGGATCGGTCTGCTCGTCGGCCCGGCCGATCATGCCCCGTCCCGCCGGAAGGTCGAGGCCTTCCGCCGGCTGAACCCGGACGGCCCCATCGGACACGCCCTGTTCTCCTTCGAAGGCGGCCAAGCCACCACCACCGACCTCCTCCCCACCGGCATCACCGCCCTCATCTGCGGCAGCGACGTCCTCGCCCTCGGCGCCATCCGCGCCGCCCGCCGCACCGGCCTCCACGTCCCCCACGACCTCTCCATCGTCGGCTACGACGACTCCGCCTTCATGAACTACACCGACCCACCCCTGACCACCCTCCGCCAACCCATCGACGCCATGTCCCGCGCCGCCGTCACCCTGCTCACCAACCAGATCACCGGCGACAACCCCACCCCCAAAGAACTCCTCCACGAACCCGAACTCGTCGTCCGCAACTCCACCGCCCCGTGCCGATCGGTCTGACACGGACGAAGTCCTGGCGACACCGGGCGCCAGGGCCTGCCGGTCTCGAAGGGATCAGAAGCCGCCGCCGCTGCTCCGCGTTCCGTTGCCGTAGATGGCGGTCTCGATCCACGGGTGGTAGGTCGCGATGCATCCGACCTTGAGGACGCACCAGTGCATCGTGGCCGTGGAGCGGTTGATCCACTCCTTCGACGAAGGCTTGCTGATCGTCGATCGCGGATCGCCCTTGCCGGACGAGCTGAACTTCTCGCCCGGATCCACCACCGACCCGGGCTGCGGCCCGAGCGGCAACTCCACCCCGGTGTTCTTCATCGTCAAGGGCAACTACCGGGTGACCGACGCCGGCTGACGCCCGTCCCGTTTCGGCATGCGGATGTGGCACCCTCGGGCCATGCGAGACGACAGGTGGCCGCGGCTACGCGTGGCGGACTGGGCCGATACCAAGGACACGCTGCACATGTGGTTGCAGATCGTTGGCAAGATCAGGATGGCGCATGCGTCCGCGGTCAACCACTGGTGGCACGTGACGCTCTACCCGACGGCCCGCGGGCTCACCACGTCGGCGGTGCCGTACCAGGACGGGGCGTTCGAGATCGAGTTCGACTTCCGGTCGCATCGGCTGCACCTGCGCTCCACCGGCGGCCGGTCGGCGGTCGTCGCGCTCGAACCCAAGACGGTCGCGGTGTTCTACCGCCAGACGTTGGCGGCGCTGGACGAGATCGGCGTGCGGGCCCCGATCCATCCGGTGCCGAACGAGGTCGAGCGGGCCATCCCGTTCGCCGAGGACGAGATCCATCGGGCGTACGACGGGGATGCGGTCCGGCTGTTCTGGCGGCAGGTGCTCCAAGCCGAACGGGTCATCGGCCGTACCCGGTTCGAGTTTCTCGGCAAGGCCAGCCCGGTGCACTTCTTCTGGGGCGCGATGGACCTGGCGTACACCCGGTTCTCCGGCCGGATCGCCCCGCCGCACCCGGGTGGCGCGCCGAACTGCCCGCCGTCGGTCATGCGTGAGGGTTACTCGCACGAACTGGCCAGCTGCGGTTTCTGGCCGGGCGGGGGCCAGGAGGGGGCGTTCTACGCGTACGCCTATCCCGAGCCCCCGGGCTACGCCGAGCGCACCCCGTTCTACGACGCCGCGATCCGTGAACTGCTCCTGCCGTACGAGACGGTGGCGAGCGCGCCGGACCCGGACGCGGTCCTCACCGGCTCCCTCCGTACGGCCTACGAAGCCGCGGCCGACCTCGGCGGGTGGGACCGCAAGGCGCTCGACCGCCGGTGACCGGCCCTCACCTCCCGGTGATCAGGCGCTGGGCGAGCGCCGGGTTGAAGACGCCGGCCGTGGTGGTGGGCGCGACGCCGCACCGGCCGTCGGAGTTGCCGGGATTCTTGATCCAGAGTTCGAGAGCCGCCGGGTCGGCCGTCGAGGTTGCGCCCAACTTGCGGCCGCGGGGATTGCACCACCGCCCGTTGCCGCCCTTGCCGTTGCGGCTGGTGTCGATGAGGTACGCGGCCCGCCGGTGCAGCGCCGCCTGGACCTGTTGCGCGTACCGCCGGGATTCGGTCGTGCCGATGTAGTTGGAGACGTTCACCGAGAAGCCGCGGACCCGGGACACCCCCGCCGCGCGGAGCCGCTCGGCGATGGTGGCGGGGCTGATCCAGTCGGCATGGCCGGCGTCGATGTAGGTCCACGTGTTCGGCGCCTTCTCGGCGAGAATCCGGGTGGCGGCATTGATCAGCCCGAGCCGGGTGCTGACCTGCGCCGCGCTCAGGCAGCTGAAGTCGCCGAGCGCGTCCGGCTCGAGAACGACGATCGCGGGCCGTACGCCGATCGCCGTCGCGAACGTGGTCATCCACTCCCGATAGGCCGCCGGACCGGCCGCCCCGCCCGCCGACTCCGCGCCGCAGGCGTCCCGGTCCGGCAGGTTGTACGCCACCAGGACCGGCAGCTGTCCGGCGGCCTGCGCCGATCCGGTGTAGTCGGCGACGGCCTGGCCCAGGTCGGCGTCGCTGGTGCCGGTGAACCAGTGCGCCATCGGCTGGAGCCCGACGGCGGTCTGGATTCCGGCCGCCCGCGTGTCCTCCGGATGTGCGGCGACCCAGCGGGCGGCGGGCAGTTGCGGATCGACGAAGAGCCCGCTCGTCCGGCTCAGCGGACTGCCGCTCTCCGGCCGTACGACGGCGGGAGCAGCGCTCCGGCTCTCCACCGGTGAACTGGCGGCCGGGCCCGCCGCGGCGTCGGCCGACAGCAGCGGCACGGCGGCGAGTGACGCCATGGCGACTACCGCCGTCAGCCGGGCCGCGGTCCGTCTGGTCACGCTCTGCCTCACAGCGGTACGGCGATACATGTCGACCGTGCACATCGACCGGCCGTCACGGGACATGAGGGATCAGCGGCGCCCGGTCAGCCGGAGGCCATCCGAATCAGGGCATTGCCGCCCAGCAACAACACGTCCGCACCGGCGATGAATGCCATTCCGAGGTGCAGCCGGCGGGCCCCGACCTCCGGATCGGTGGCCACGAAACCCTGCACCACGTTGATCAGCCCGGCCACCAGCAGCGGCACCCCGCCGATCAGCAGCAGCCCGACCGGTCGCGGGGTGTCGCCGCGGGCCACCAGCAGCGCGACCATCCCCGTCGGGAGGATCCCGAAGAAGACGGCGGCCAGGCCCGCGTACCACTTCAGGGACCGGGTCGGGTCGGGGGTCTGCACCCGCCGATCCTAACGGGCGATCAGCACCCCCCGATCTCAGCGGCCGAGTGCTGCGCCGTGGTGGCGGCCACGACGGACGAGGTCAGCCTTTGACGGCGACGCCGCCGCTCATCTGCACGTCGGCGTCGGTGGCGTCGTCCGGCGCGTCGTCGGGGCGCCACCGGTGTACGAGGGTGACACCGGGCTCGAGAAGGTCCAGGCCGCGGAACAGGCCGGCCACCTCGTCATCGGTCCGTGCCTTCGCCGGCAGCCCGCGCTGGGTGTACTGCTCGGCGGCGGCGACCGCCTGCGGATTGTGGGCCGTGACGGTGGAGATGGTGAGGGAACTTCCCTGCGGTAGTGCGGACATCAGGGTGTCGACGATCTCGTGCGCCCGCGTCTCGTCCGGGATGAACTGCAGGACCGCGATCAGGCTGAGCGCCACCGGCCGGCTCAGGTCCAGGGTCCGTACGACCTCGTCGGAGGACAGGATCACCGCCGGATCCCGCAGGTCGGCGTCGAGGTAGGCCGTCGCCCCCGACGGTGACGACGTCAGCAGCGCCCGGGCGTGCACCAGAACGATCGGATCGTTGTCGACGTAGACGACCCGGGCGGTCGGCGTCACCTGCTGGACGACGTCGTGCAGATTCGGCGCCGTCGGCAGTCCCGTCCCGATGTCCAGGAACTGGTCGATGCCACGCTCGGCTGCCAGGTACCGCGCGGTCCGGGCCATGTAGTGCCGGTTCGCGCGCATCGAGACCGGCAGCCCCGGTGACGCGGCCACAATGGTCTCCGCGGCCGCCCGGTCCGCGGCGTAGTTGTCCTTGCCGCCCAGCAGGAAGTCATAGATACGTGCGGAGTGCGGCACCGACGTGTTCAGCTGAGCGGACATCCTGAAACGCTACAACACCGCCGCCGCGCGTGGTCAGCCCCGCCAGTCCAGACGCTCGTCGATGAGGTCGACGACCTGTTGCCACCAGCCGGCGAGCTGACCCCGGTCCCACTGCTCCCACTGTCTGACGTGGCTCCGGCGTGGCCGGTCGCCGGCTTGGCGCAGCGAATCGTCGAGCTGGTCGAGCGGGGCGCCGGAGCCGAGCAGGGCGTAGACGTCCTCGATGTCCAGAGCCAGCATCAGCTCGTTGGCGATCGTTCCGGTCTTGACCATCAGATCGGGAAGCCACCGGGCCGGCTCCATCTCCAGACTGGCCACCGGGATGCCCAAGTCGTACCGGTTCTTCTCCACCAGCGGCAGGTAGGCCCGCGACATCGCCTGGCCGAGCCAGTCCCAGTGCGGGATGCCGGCCAGGTCGTGCTCGCGCGTCGACAGCGCGAATCCGGCCGCCTGTTCCGGGCGGGGTACCAGTTGGAGGCGGCCGGCGGAGCTGGTGAACACCGGAGTGGCCCAGCCGTCGTCCTCCGGCACGTACGCCCGGAGGGTGTATCCGATCCGGTCCCCCACCGTGAGCTCGACGAGCTGAACCGGAAAGTCGGCCGGCAGCACGGCCGGGGGCGGCGGCGGGAACGGGACCGCGGCCGGTGTCGGTGTCGGTGTCGGTCGATGGCGCGGCGGTACGGGCAGGGTCGGTGCGGGCCGCGCGTACGGCCGGGTGGCGTCCGCCTCCGCCTCGGCGGCCAGCATCGGGCGGGCCCGGTCGGCGGTCAACCGGCGTGCCGGGTCCTTCTCCAGCAGGCCCGCGATGACCGGCCAGAGGGTCCCGGCGACGGTCGGTACGGGCGGCGGGCTGGTCAGGATCGCCGCGATGGTGGCCTGGGTGTCCTCCCGCTGGAACGGCGACCGGCCGGTCAGCGCGGTGTAGAGGGTGACGCCGAGCGCCCACATGTCGGCCGGAGGGGCGGCCGGCTCGCCGTTGATCCGTTCCGGCGCCATGAAGGCCGGCGAGCCGATCATCTGCCCGGTGGCGGTGAGCGCGGAGGCGTCGTCGACGGCCGCGATCCCGAAGTCCGTCAGCATCGCGCGCTCGGTGTCGATCAGGATGTTCGCCGGTTTGACGTCGCGGTGCACGGTCCCCTGGCGGTGGGCGGCGCTCAGCGCGTCGAGGACCTGCAGCCCGATCCCGGCGGTCCGGCCCGCGGGCAGCGAGCGCTCCTTCGCGATCACATCCGCCAGCGAGGGACCGTCGACCAGTTCCATGACGATCCACGGCCGGTCGGCGTCGAGGGCGACGTCGTGGACGGTCACGATGCCCTGGTGGCGCAGCCGCGCCGCCGCCTGGGCCTCGCGCATCGCCCGCCGGATCCGCGGATCCTGAGGATCGACCTGTCCCGAGTCGGCCCCCGGGAAGTAGATCTCCTTGATCGCGACGTCCCGCTCGAGCAGCGTGTCGCGGCCCCGCCAGACGGCACCCATCCCGCCCCGGCCGATGATCCGGTCCAGCCGGTACCGGCCGGCGACCACCCGCGGGCGCCCCTCCGTCACATCGAGACCCTACCGAACGCCGATCGAGGTCTCCCGGCTGCCGCCGGGCCCCGAAGGATCAGAACGGTGCGGGGCCGCTACCGGCGAGCGACACCAGCATCTGCGTCGCGAGCAACTTTCGCACTCCGGTCACCGCCACCACTCCGACCTGGTCGTACGGCAGCTCCAGATGTAGCTCGTCGTCGGCGACCTTGATGCCGGCGCTCGTCTGGTCCGGACGGAAGGAGCCGCTCCAGCCGGCGATACCCCTGTTGTTGTTGGTGCTGAGCGAGGCCATGCCGGACACGTGTGTCCCGTCGACGAGGGTCAGCCTCGCCGGGCCGGAGTAGGTCGTCATAGCTGACAACCGTATCCGGCACCCCCATGCACCGGTCCGGCCGAGGGGTACTTCGCGGGAAGTTCAGGCGTCACGGTCACCCTTGGGACGTCGTTGAGGGGCTGTGAATCGATCGCGGTTGCTCCTGCCGGCGATCCTGGCCCTGGCTCTGACCATGCCGGCCGCGGCTCCGCGACCATCCGGCCCGGCTCGTTCCTTCGACCTGGCGGCGACCGTGGCCCGGCTGGACGCCCTCGAACGGCGGATCCAGGGCAGCGTCGCCGAGCGGCGGGCCTGGGAGTACCTCAACTACCGCCGGGTCGAGACGGGCACCGCCGGCTGCATGCGCGCTCATGGCCGGCCATATCGCATGTCGCCGTACGTGAGCTTCTATCAGGACTTCACCGACGCCGACTGGGGCTTCAGCGGCCGGGCCACACCGATCGACCGCCCCTGGTCCGGCCACCTCTTCGTCAAGATCGCCGCGGCCGATGCTCGGATGGCCCGTGGCGGCGTGACCGAGCCGGCGCCCGGGAGCCCGGCTGACGTACCCGTACTGCAGGCCTGCATGGATCGCTATCACGACCAGCCCTGGTACGACGTCGATGCACCACCCGGCGTCTACCGGCTGTCCGACCTCGCCGTCATCCTGGACGCGGTCGACCGCGACCCCGGCGTGGTGGCGGCCATGCGCGAGTATCCGGCCTGCATCGAGGCCCGGTACGGGATGACCGTCACCGACCTGGACGACTTCCTCAACGCCCAGCGGATCTCCGGCGAGGACGCACCGCGGCCGTACGAGCCGGTGCCGGCCGCGTGGCTCCGGGGCGTCGGCGAGATCACCCGGGTGGACGCGGCCGACGCGGATTGCCGCCACCCGGCGTACGTCTCCGGCATGAAGATCGTCGCCGCCCAGATCGACGAGTGGGAGTACCGGCATCGGGCCGAACTGGCGGCGCTCGACCGGACGTGGCACGCGGCGGTCGTTGACGCCGCTCATCCCTGACCGGTGCCGGTACCGGCATCGCCGAGCCGGCAGCCGCTGTAGTGGCCGACATACAACCCGTGCCGCACACACCGTTGCCGGCCCTCCGGATCGGGCGGGACGGACCAGTCGACCCCGTCCGGCCCGGAGCACGACAGGGCCGGACACGGGGTGAAACCCGCGACCATGTCGTGGTACCGCGTCACATCGTGATGGGCGTACGGCGGGTCGTAGCCGAGTCCGTCCCACCGGAAACGCCCGGCGGCCAGATCGAGCACCGCCAGGAAGAACGCCTTCTCGGCCGGCCAGTCCGCGGTCCACGGCAGCTCGGTCAGGTCGAACTCGGACATCCCGCGGTCGAGTCGGTGACCGGTGGCGAACATCAGGATCAGGTACTGCTCCCACGTGGTGCGGGCCAGTTGGCAACCGGCGAGCGTCAGCACGTCGAACAGCACATCGGTGCCACCGTTGGACAGGTTGAGCACCGGAGCGCCGGGCGTCCCGTCAACCCCGAAGCAGTTGGCCACCGGCCCATACTTTCACCGATGCCACACCCGAACGAGGACGAGGAGCTCCGCCATGAGTGCCGACACGTTGAACGGCAAGGTGGCCGTGGTGACGGGCGGCGCGAGTGGCATCGGCGCCGCGATCACCGCGGCCTTCCGGGCCGAGGGAGCCCGGGTCGCGGTGCTCGACCTGAAGGACGACGACGTGCGCTGCGACGTGACCGACGAGGATTCCGTACGCCGTGCGGTCGGCCAGGTGCTCGACCGGTACGGAAGGATCGACATCATGGTCAACTGCGCCGGTGTCGCCCTGCTGGCCCCGGCTGAGGACCTCGATCTGCTCGAGGCACTGTTCCCCACCGGCCGGTTCGCCCGGCCCGAAGAGGTGGCCGCGGCCGCCGTCTACCTCGCCCCTTCCGGCCTGGAGGCGTTCGCGCCTCCTGTCACGTAACGTCACGCCGCTGGGTCAAAACGACTCCGACCAGGACGAAGGCCAAGGCGTATCCGGCCATGGCGAGCGCGGCCTGCCATGCCGGGAGGCTGGTCTGGCCCTCGAGGGCCGGCCCGAGAGCGAACGGCAGCCACTTGGCCGCCGTCCCGCCGATCAGCTGGCCGACGATGCCCTCGACCAGCGCCAGCCAGGCCAGCGCGGCCGCCACCGCCGCGATCAGGTTGGTGACCACGACGCCGAGGCCGACCCCGAGCGCGGCGAAGGCGACGTTCCACGCGATGCCGCCGACGACCGTACGCCCGACGTCGCCGGACAGCGATGATCCCTTGGTGGCCATCCAGATCGCGGTCGTGATCAGGGCGGTCGCCGACGCGGCGAGGCCGAAGACCAGGCCGGCTCCGCTCACGACGAGCAGTTTGGCGCCGACCAGCCGGGATCGGCGGGGCGTGGCCAGGAACGCGATGGTGATCGTCCGATGCCGGTACTCCCCGGCCATCGCCATGATCCCGAGCAGCAGCGAGAACAGTGACACCAGGCCGACATGCGCGATCGCGCCGCGCTGCCCGGCCGTCGATGTCGGGTCGTCGCGCTGGAGCATCAGCCCACTAACCCCGCCGATCACCAGCAGTTGCGCGATTCCCAGCAATAGCCAGGTGCTGCGCACGGTCCGCAGCTTACGGAATTCGGCCCGGATCATCGGGCGCTCCCCTCGAGGTCGCCGGTGAGACGCAGGAACGCGTCTTCCAGGTTGCCGTCATCCGCGGCCAGTCCGTCCAGCCGCCCGGAATAGCGCAGCGTGCCCGCCCCGAGGATGACCACATGATCGACGGTCTGCGCGACCTCGGCCAGCACGTGACTGGAGACCAGCACGGTTCCCCCGGACGCGGCGCGCTCCCGCAACAGGGCGCGCAACCAGGCCATCCCGGCTGGGTCGAGACCGTTGCCGGGCTCGTCGAGGATCAGTACCTGGGGGTCGCCGAGCAGGGCCGTGGCCAGGCCGAGCCGCTGCCGCATGCCGAGCGAGTAACCGCGGATCCGGCGGGCGGCCTGCTCGGCGGTGAGCCGCACGTCGTCCAGCACTTGATCGACTCGGTCCCGGGGCAGGCCGGCCGCCTCGGCCTCGATCAGCAGGTGCTGCCGTCCGGTGCGGCCGGGATGCAGGCCGGTCGCGTCGAGCAGGGCGCCGACCGTCCGGCGCGGATGCGGCAGGTCGGCGTACCGGCGGCCGCTGATCGTCGCGGTGCCTGTCGTCGGGTGCACGAGCCCGAGCAGCATCCGCAGCGCGGTGGTCTTGCCGGCGCCGTTCGGGCCGAGAAATCCGGTCACCCCCGGCGTGACGGTCAGAGTCAGATCCCGGACGGCGGCGACCCGGCCGAAGCTCTTGCTCAGTCCCTGAAAGGAAAGGTCGGTCATGGACGTGACTCTGGCGTGCCGGGGCCCCGATCTCGTCGCCTCGCCGCGGCATCTTCCGCATACCGCGTCGGCGGTATGCCGCTCGGGACCGTCCCGGCCGTACCGTGTGGTCATGCTTGGCCACCTCCAGCGGATCGCGTACGACCGGCCGCACGTCGCCGACGGCGCGATGGCGGTCGTGGTCTGGGTGGTCGCGTCGCTCACCACGACGACCGGCGACCATCTGCGGGACGGCGTGGCGGTCGCGCTGTCCGCCGTGGCGTGCGCTGCCCTGTTCCTGCGCCGTTACCAGCCGTACGCGGTCCTGCTGGTCAGCACCGTCGCGGCCGAGGGTTACCTGGCCCGCGTCGCCGGCGGCGGCGGCACGCTGATCCTGGCCGCGCCGCTGATCGCCCTCTACACGGTCTCCGAAAGAGCCGCCCGTAAGCGCTCGCTGCTGGTCACCGGGCTGCTCGTGCTGCTGATCGGCGCGTTCCACACGATGGCCAGGCCGGAGCGCTGGCTGGGCCCGGAGAACATCGCGCTGGCCGCGCTGGGCGGCCTGGCGGTAGCGGCGGGTGAGGCCTCCCGGAACCGTCGGGCGTACGTCGCTGAGACGCTGCTGCGGGCTCAGGAGCGGGTGACCGAGGACCGGCTCCGGATCGCCCGCGACCTGCACGACAGCGTCGGCCACCACCTCGCGCTGATCAACGTGCAGGCCGGGGTGGCCGGGCATGTCCTGACCGAGGCACCGCAGCCGCTGCGCGACACCCTGGAACAGATCCGGGTGAGCAGCCGGTCGGCCCTCGACGAGTTGCGAGACGCGGTGGGCCTGCTGCGCCGGGCGGATGAGCCCTTCGCGCCGACCGAACCGGCGCTCGACCTGGGCCAGTTGCTGGCGTCGTTCGAGGGGTGCGGCTTGCCGATCGCCTACCAGCCGGCGGAGGCGCTACCCCCGGCCGCCGAACGGGTTGCCTTCCGAGTGGTGCAGGAAGCTCTGACGAACGTCCGTAAGCATGCCGGCGCCGCGCCGGTGCGGGTGCGTCTGGAACGCGAGCGAAGCGAGCTGGTGATCGAGGTGGTCAACGACGGTCCGATGGTGCCGGACACCGCGCCCGGCCACGGGTTGACCGGCATGCGCGAGCGTGTGACCGCACTCGGCGGCACGCTACGGGCGGGGCCACGTCCGGAGGGCGGCTTCCGGGTGACCGCGCGGCTCCCGGCATGATCCGGGTCGCCCTGGCCGACGATCAGCCGCTACTACTGGCCAGCTTCGCCACCCTGATCGAGGCGACCGGCGGCATGTGCGTGGCCGGCACCGCGCGCACCGGTCTCGAGGCCGTCGATCTGGTGCGAGCCGAGGCGCCGGACGTGGTGCTGATGGACATCCGGATGCCGGGCCTGGACGGTCTCGGCGCCACCCGGCAGATCACCGACCGGTCGCCGACCGTCCGGGTGCTGATCCTGACCACCTTCGAGATCGACGCTTACATCTTCGAGGCGCTGCGTGCGGGCGCGAGCGGGTTTCTGGGGAAGAGCGCCGAACCGCATGAGCTTCTCCATGCAATCCGGGTCGTGCACCGCGGCGATGCGCTGCTCACCCCGGCCGCAACGCGCAGCTTGATCGAGCGCTACCTGTCCCGACCGGAGCGGGCCGAGCCGGCTACCCCCGCCCGGCTGGCCGAGCTGACCGAGCGGGAGCGGGAGGTGCTGGCCCTGGTCGGCGCCGGATTGTCCAACGAGGACATCGCCGGCCGCCTGGTGGTCAGCCCGCACACGGTGAAGACCCACGTGAACCGGACGATGACCAAGCTGGGCGCGCACGACCGCGCCCAGCTCGTCGTCATCGCCTACGAGAGCGGCCTGATCAGAGGACTGCGTTCCTGAGGGACTCTTTGCGGATCTGACTGCGTTTCGGCCCTGACGATCGCCGCTCGACCACGTCGCCCGGCTCCTGTCCGCCCGCCGCCAACTCGGCACCCGCGCCGGCGTACACGCCCTGGCCTGGCCTGGCCACGCACCGGTACCAGCCTCACGCTGCCAGCCACCGAACCCCACGAACCTGGGCGAGAGAGATGAGTACCCGGCCGCGTCGTGGGTTGTCGACGCCGCACGTCACATCACGGCAGGATCCGCCGGCCCCCCATCAACGGGTACGGACGTGAAGGGTGGGCCGGTAGATGAGTTCCTGCGTACGACCGTCGAGCGTGCGGGTCTCCACCAGCTCCAGGTCGAAGTCGGCGGCGTTCTGGAAGACCGGGTTCAGCCCGCTCCGGCCGGTGATGACGGGGAAGATCGTCACCTGGACGAGGTCGACGAGACCGGCGGCCATCAACGCGCGGTTCAGCGACAGGCTGCCGTGCGAGCGCAGCGGCACGTCGGAGTCCTCTTTCAACCGGGCGACGATGTCCGCGGCGTCGCCCTTTACGACGGTCGCGTCCGGCCAGTCCAGGGGTCCGTCCAGCGTCGACGACACCACCGTGGCCGGCCGGTTCACCATCGCGGTGACCCACGGGTCCCGTACGTCGGAGTCCTCCGTGCTGCCGGCCAGCATCTGCACGAACTCGCGGAACGTGGTGGCCCCGAAAACCATCCGCGGGCCGTCGTCGTACTGGGCGAGCCGGTGGTCGAGCAGCTCGGGACCCTGCTTGCCCCAGTAGCCGGTCCAGTCGCCGGTAGCGGCGGAGTAGCCGTCGACCGACGAGTAGACGTCGAAGGTGTAGGTGGCGGTCATGTCGATCTCCTCGAGAAACGTGCGGGCTATCGGTACCAGTTCAAGATTTCGACGGCCTTCGCCTCGGCGACGCGGCGGATCTCGGCGGCGACGACGTTGCGAGCGACCGCATCCCGGGCGTTCCGCAACCGCCGGCCGTCGTCCCAGGCCGTCTGGCGCCAGGCGAAGATGTCGCGGTCGGCCGTCGTGGGCACAGTTTCGGCGAGCAGGCCGGGACACAGGTCGCGCTCGATCTCCGGATAGACGACCGGGCGGGTACGCACGGCGAGGACGTCGTCCACGTGTTTGTGATCGGGATAGTCGTAGCGGTCGCCCAGGTTCTCGATCATCAGCGCGAGGTCGTTGCGCACGTGGGCGTTGATGCCCAGGAAGATCTGCTGGGTGCACGTGCTCGTCCCCGGCGCCACCTCGAACGCGATGCGCCAGGCCGGATCGGGACCGCGGTCACGGCCACGTTTCCACGCGGCGTACGCGTCGAGGTAGAAGCCGGCGAAGGTCGGGATGACGTGGTCCGCCCAGAACGGCGGGTCGGAGAACTCACCGGCGTCGTTGGCGTCACGCATGCCCTCGGTGGTTCGCAGATAGAGCAGCGCGAACGGCCGGTTCGGAGACTCCAGGCCCGGATGCCGGTAATGCGCGGTCATCCGAGCAATCGTGTGCTGTGCGGTCACGTCTTCTCCTCGAATGCCTCCGGTCAGTGTGAAGCTCCGCCGGCGGGCCGAACAGGAAAAGAACCGGCAATATCACGTGGCCGATCGGAGCAACCGCGCGCGCAGCCGCTGGGCGTTGCCCGGCTTGATGTCATCCAGGATCGCCAGCGCCTGCTTCCGGATGGTCCGGGCGCGGATCAGGTTGCCGGAGGATTCCCAGGCGTCGCCGAGGTGTTCCAGCACCACCGATTCGAGATGGCGGTCGCCGATGGCCGGCATCAGATCGAGGGCGGCCCGGTACGCGTCGACAGCCTGTCCCACGTCACCGGTCAGGTGCAGAGCCAGCCCGTAGGTGTCCAGAGTGGACGCCTCGCCGTGCGGGTTACCGGCCAGCCCGTGCAGGATGAGCGCGCGACGGCAGTGGTCGAGGGCGGCCGCCGGCTCGCCGAGGTGCAGGCGTGCCCACCCGAGGGCGTTGAGCGCCGACGCCTCGCCGTCGCTGTCGTCGACCCGGCGGTACGCGTCCAGCGCGCGGCCGAAGTGCCCGGACGATTCGGCGTGGCGGTCGTCGGAGTCGGACAGCAAGCCCAGGTCGAAGTGGAAGGCCGCCGCGGCCGCGATGTCACCGGCGTCGCCGGCGAGCCGGACCGCCGCCGTGAGACGCTGCCGGGCCTGCTGCTTGTATCCATTGCGGCCGTACGCGAGGGCCATGAGACGCTCGGCGTCGAACCGGCGGCGCTTGTCACCGAGCAGTTCGGCCGCCCGGGACGCCTGCTGCGCGAGCGGGATCAACGCCGGCCAGCGCCCCTGCCGGTCGTAGAAGATGAACAGCGAACCGGCGAGGCGCCACAGGGTGTCGGGCTCCTCTCGTACGGCCACATCACGGACGATGTCGTACAGCACGCTGTGCTCGGCGCTCAGAACTGTGACGGCGTGCCGGGCGTCCCGGATCTCCGGCGGTGCCACGGCTTCCGGGCGGTGCTCGTCGGCGACCAGCTTGAGGTGCGGGCAGAGAATGTGCACGGCCGAGGCGGCCAGACCGGCGTAGTACTCATGCAGCCGCCGCCGGACCATCTCGCGGGCGGCCGGGTCGAAGCCGGACCCGGCCTGGTCGCCGGCGTACGCGTGGATCACGTCGTGCATGCCGAACCGGGCCGGCCGGCGCTCGGTCAGCAGGTTGGCGTCGGCGAGTTCGTTCAGGGTGGCCCGCGCGGCGTCCAGACTGAGACCGCCGGCCGCGGCGATCACGTCCGCGGTGACCTCGGGATGCGGGTGCAGGCCGAGGATCCGGAACGCCTGGGCGGCCGGGGTGCTCAGCGCGGCATACGACCAGGACATCGCCGGGCGGACATCGGCGGCGAGGGTTGCCCCGGCGGTGTTCCGCAGATCGGCCACGAGGGCGGCCAGGGTGAATTCGGAGTGGGCCGCGGCCCGCGCCGCCACCACACTCAGGGCCAGCGGCATCCCGGCGCAGAGCTGGACGATCTCCTCGGCCGGCCCGGTCTCCCGCTCGAGGCGGGCGGTGCCCAGCCGCGCCGCCAGCAACGCCCGCCCTTCGACGGGCGTACACGGGCCGAGGGAAATGGGGTGGGCGCCGTCGGCGGTGACCAGATCGGTGAGCTGGTTGCGGCTGGTCACCACCACCATCGACCCGGCCGCGGCCACCAGCAGCGGGCGAATCTGACCGGCGCCGGCGGCGTTGTCGAGCACGACCAGCACCCGCCGGCCGGCGAGGACGGTCCGGTACAGGCCGACGCGATCGGCCGCGCGATGTGGAATCCGCTCGGCGGTGACCCCGAGCGCCTCCAGGAAGCTCTGGATCAGCTCGTCCGGATTCACCGGGGCGGTCGCCGGGCTGAACCCCCGGAGATCGGCGAACAGCTGCCCGCCGGGGAAGAGCGTCCGCACCCGGTGCGCCCAGTGCACGGCCAGCGTCGTCTTCCCGATGCCGGGTCCGCCGCTGATCAACGCAACCTGGGCCGCCTCCCCGGCTCCCGCGGCGATCCCGTCCAGAGCAGCCAACACGGACGTACGGCCGACAAAAGCGCTCTGGTCGAGAGGCAGGTGCGCGGGTGGAGGCGTGCCCTCGTCCGCGTACCCGGCCAACTGGTCGAGCGCCTCCCGGATGGTGTCCCGGGTGTGCTTGCGCGGCCGGGTCCGGCCGGATTCCAGATACCGGATCGTCCGTACGGACAGCCCGGCACTGTCGGCCAGAGCCTCCTGAGTGATCAACAGGGCGTCGCGCCGCCGCCGGAGCCACGACGAGAAGTCCCCGTCCGGCTCGCTCGTGACCGTCGCTGCCATCCCGCCAAGCTAACCGATCGCAGGATGTCTTAGAAACTGGCCGGCCGGCGCTTCCGGTGTGCTGTCAGCGCGTAGTTGGTGGTCCGCGCGAAGCGCAAAAGCCGAGACGAGGCGGTGAGCGTTGACACCTCGCTGAAATCCCTGCGCAGGGTCAAGCCCGAGCCGCCGGGAGACTCACCGCTGATCCGGCTGCCTATCCTCCGTTCAGCGGGCGTAACGCGTCTCCGCGCGAGCGCGCGCTTTGACGGCCTCGACCTCGCGATTCTTCGGCGGGGCCGTGGTCACCAGGTGTTCCAGCAGGGTCCGGGTGGCCTCGGTGACCGCGGCGACCGCCTGATCGAAGGCCTCCTGGTTGGCCTGCGACGGCTTGGTCGAGCCGGCGACCTTACGGACATATTGCAGCGCGGCGGCCTGCACCTCGTCCGGGGTGGCGGGCGGCTCGAAGTTGTGCAGCTGGTGAATGTTTCGGCACATGGTAGCCAGCCTACGACTCCCCTGCAGCTTCGACCGGCGCTGTCGCCGCTGAGCCGGTCGCGAGCCGCGACCGGGCGATGCCGACCACCCGCGCCCACACGGTTGGCTCACCGTTGACCGTCTTCTATGCCACCGGGCAAGTGTTCCGCCTGCTCGCACAGAGCGTCCTCACCTGCCCATGCGAATCGACATGACAAGAGAAGCCGGCCTGACAGATGAAATGGACCCGAAAGCACCGGAGCCGCCGACGGCGTGGGCCATCCTCGGCTGGTGGCAGCCCTGAAGCTGGCTCCCTTCCGGGTCAGCCAGGGAACCCTCACCCAGTCACTGCTCGTCATCGAGCAGGCCCGGTGGAGACTATGTCGCCACAGTCGAGGTCAGCCGAAACTGACTGGTACTGCTTTCTGCGCCGGGAACGCGCACTTTGCCGAGATTCGGTTCTACCGTTACTCCACCGGGGATCTGCCGAGGTCGTCCGAACGACCACGATCCGTTCTACGCTTCCGGGGTGGATGTACTCGTCATCACCGCGATGAAGGAAGAGTACGACGCCGTCCGGGCACTGGCCGGATTGTCGAACTGGCAGCAGCATGACGCCGGCGAATCCGCCCCGTACGCCACCGCCCTCTGCCAGACCGAGTCCGGCCGGTCGATGTCTGTGGCGCTCGCCCGGCCGACCCACATGGGCGGGCGCAGCACTTCCCCGATCGCCACCACGTTGACCGATCGTCTGCAGCCCGCCTGCCTGGCCATGTGCGGCGTGTGTGCGGGAAATCCCGGCGCGACCACCTCAGGCGATGTCGTCGTCGCGTCGCTGGCCTACGAATGGGATGAGGGAAAGCACACCGCAGGTGCCTTCCGGCACGACCACCAGCAGTTCCCGCAGGACACCCGCTGGATTCGCGCCGCCCAGGAGCTCGATGCGTCCGGGCTGCCCAGCCATGGCGTCGCCACCGACGACGAGGCTGCCGTCTGGTATCTCGAGCGGCTCCACCGCGGTCAGAACCCGCGGAAGCATCCGGCGCGAGACCGCTACTTCACCGGCGCTCGGTGGCAGGCATGCCTGGAGTGGCTGGAATCCGACGGCCTGATCACCTGGCGCGACCACGACCTCTCGTTGACCGCCGCCGGCCGCGACCGGATCGAACGTCTGCTGTACGTGGACATCGCCGGGCCTGAGCGGCTGCCGCTGGAGGTGTTCGCCGGGGCGATGGCCAGCGGCAGTGCCGTCGTGTCGGAGCGGGGCTTCTGGGACCGGCCTGACATCGGCCCGCGCAAGCTCCTGGCCCTGGAGTTGGAGGCTGCGACGATCGCGACGATCGCCCACGAACGGCAGGTTCCGCACTGGCTGGTCGCCAAGGGCGTGATGGATCATGCCGACCCGGAGAAGGACGATCGATTCAAGGCGTTCGCGGCCCGGGCCTCCGCCGAGGTGCTGTTCGCGCTACTCGGCCGGCTGCTGTCCGCGGAGTCAACGACGTCCCGAGCCTCGGTGCCTGTCTCCGACGCGGTGAAACTCGCAGTGGTCCGCCAGCTGACGTACGAATGGCAGGACCTGGCCGACGTCGTCGGGGTGCCGTCGTACGAGACACTCCGGTTCCGGGCGGGTGACGAGCCGCGGGAGTTGTGGGCATGGCTGGAAAGCCGGGGACGGCTGTCCGACCTGCCCGGTGCGCTGGACGAGGTCGGCCGGGGCGATCTGGCCGGCCTGCTGCGGCCACACCTCTGACGTCAGGCTCGTGCCCGAGCCATGACCTCCTCCTCCGTCAGCGGGCTGCTGGGGTGATGGCTGAGCGACATCGGCGTACGTGCCTTGGCCGGCGCCTCACCCTCCAGCGCGATGTAGAACACGCCGGCGGTCAGATTACCGATGTCCGGCACATCGCCACCTTTGACCTTGGCCATCTCCCGCGCGGCTTCGATCTGTACGGGCGCGGTCAGCCGCCCGAAGAAGTGTGTTGCGGCGTTGCCGGGGATGCGGTTGTGCAGGTTCTTCGGGGCCTGCGTGGCGAAGATCAGCCCTAGGCCGTACTTGCGGGCCTGGGAAGCAAGGGCGAGGGTGCTCTGTGTACACGCGGTCATGCCACCGGACGGCGCGAAGTTCTGGGCCTCGTCCATCACCAGCAGTCCGAGCAACGGGCGGTCCCGGGCCGGGTGGCGTTTGATCCACGCGAACAGGCCCATCTGCAGCTGGTTCACGAAGCCTTGGGCGGCGTCTTCGCCGGGCAGGCCGATGAGGCTGATGACGGATATCCGGGCCCGCTTGCCCGGGGACGGAGTGAGCAGCAGGCCGGGGTCGGCCGGTGTCCCTCCACCGCCGAACATCGGGTCGTTGTCCATGGAGGCGGTCAGCGTCTGGGCCAGGTCCGCGGCGATCTTGTTGGCATTGCCCAGATCGCTGATTCCGTCGGGCAAGTCCGACAGCAGCGCGATGAGCCCGCGCAGACTGTGTCCGCCCTGCCGGCCGAAGTGCTCGACCGCTTTGCGCAGCACCGCTCGACCGAGGTGCACGCCCTTGGCCCGGCCGAGGAGGTTCGCCCGGGGGGTGAGCGCGCTCACTGCCGCCTCCACCGCCGCGCCGAACTCGTCCGGGTCGTCGAGAACGCTCGCGAAGTCAGGCAGCGGCTGGAAGCTCAGGGGCCGGCCGGCCGCTCGCCGCGGCGTCCAGGTGATCACCTCGACCTCCGACCGGTAGCGCGCAGCATTTTTGGCATCGCCGGTCCACCAGCCGTCGGGGGGCGCCGGCCACGGATCACCCAGCCGGGCCAGGTCGTTGTTGGGATCAAGGACGATCGCCGAGACTCCGAGCAGGGCGCACTCCTCTACGAGGCGGCGGATCAGCACGGTCTTGCCGGAGCCTGAGGCCGCGAAGATGGCGGCGTGCTTACGCAGTGCGTCCAGGGTGAGCGAGATCGGTACCCCATCCTCGACCCCGTGCCCGATGGTGAACCCGGTCCCCGCCACCGGCTCGGGAGGATCCGGCACCGATCGAGGTTCCTCGCCGGTCCACCGGTCCGCGTCGGCAAGCGCCTCCTTGAACAGGATGATCTGCTCGGTTGGCCGGTAACGGACGAGCCACGCCTGCAACTGTGCCGGGTTCTCGTCACGAAGCCCCTGCAGGGCGGCGAGGATGCGCAGGTCCGACTCGGCGACTTCCAGGCGTGCACCGCCGTCGCGCTCGAGATCCTCGATCACCTCGCGCGTCTTGGCCGACTGGCTCCAGTCGCTGTTGCGCAGCAGGAAGAGCTTCCGCTTGGCTACCTCGGGCGACAGACCCGCCGCGGTGCGAGCCCGCCGGATCCGGTGCAGTGCGGCAACGCCGTGGTGTGTGTCGCTGATCGCCCGGAAGCTCCAGTGCATCTGGTCCTCACCACGTGTCTGGTCGGTCGACGTGGCTCGTTCCTCTTCGGACCGTTCGTCAAGGTCGCGGCGGAGCCGGGCATGGAGGTCCGGCTTGGAGCTCGGCGGCGGGTCGATACTGAACCGCCCGCCGCCTTCTCCCCGTTCGGCGATCCATGCCTGCAAGCCCGCCGCGAGCAGTGCCGGGAACGTGACATCCTCGGTGTCGCGTTCGAGCGGCGACGTCACGTCCGCGGTGCGCTTCAGATCCTCGAACCGCGCGTCGATCCGCGCTAGCTCGTCGTTGGTGATTGCTGGCGCGATGGCGGCCTGCGTATGGGCTTCCGCGCTCTCCTCCTCGGGCACGTCGCGCAGATGACCGAGCTCGCGCACCTTGTTGCTGATCAGGCAGGCGCGGATGTGGCGGTCGATGGCGACGAGCAAGCGGCGCGGCGTGTACTCCCGGGCCTCCGCAAAGGCCTGTGGCTTGATCGGCCAGGTCGGGTAGGGCGGATCGAACTCGACTGTGGCGAAGCGTGCCCTGAACCGCTTTTCGATGAGCTCCTGGGCGATGGCCGGTTCTCGGATGCCCTGCAGTGCCATCCGGCGACGGAAACGCGGGGAGAACGACGCGGGCGACCACCGTTCAAGGAGATCCCACGTCGTCGATAGCGCGGCTACCACGGTCAGCGTCCGCCTCGTCGTGTCCCGGAGGTCGGTGATGCCGTTGGCCAGTCGGGCCGCCATGGCCACCAGACGCAGATCGGCTTCGTCGGCTGCCAGCTTGGCCAGTTCCTGTTGTACCGCCGCCTGTGCGACGGCCGTGTCAATTTGGTCGAACGCGATCACCGACGGGCCGGTCAGGGCCAGCAGCCAGGAGATCTCCCGGACGATGTCCTGCGCGGTGCGCGATTTCGTACGGATCCCCCACTGGTGCCGCTCGCCTGGGGTGTCCTCTCCCCCACCGGCGAAGAAGCTGTCCGCGACGTCCTGGTGCTCCTCCTCGTCCGAGGCGCGCAGGGCAAGGGCGCGCAGGGTGTCACGACACTCATGGGCGACGTGACTGTCGTATCCCCGCAGTCCGGTGACGAACGCGTCGAGTGCCGTACGGGTCAGTTCGGTTTCGCCGATCACCGCCCGGCGATCGGTCCGCGGTGCCCCGATCCGCGATGCCAGCCGCCGCAGCAGCAACCGCAGCTGAGTCTCGCCGTTCGGCGTTTCCCGGGCCAGACCGTCGAGCATGAAAATCAGTAGGCCGTCCCAGAAGTCCCGGGCGTCCAGCAGGCCGATTAGGAAAAAATAGCCGCCCTGCTGCTGTACCTGTTCCCGGACCCAGCCGAGCAGGTGGGTCTTGCCCGTACCCTGACGCCCCTCGAGCACCAGGCCGACTGGGCTAGCGTCGGCGCTATACTCCGCATCGGCGATTCCGGCCAGTATGTCCTGCACCACGGTCCGGTGGAGTCCCTGGACGTGGAACTCCGAACGCCGCCACACGTCGTCTGGAGCAAGGACCCAGCTCATCCGCAGTGCGGCGAGTGCGGCACGCTCCTCCTCCGTCATCGCGGGCCGATCGCCAGCTTGTGCCGGTCCTCACCACCGATGTGGACGGCGGCCTTCCGCTCTTCGGCGCCGATCCGGTGGGTAATCTGGTCGGGCTCGAGGCGTACGTCGTCCGCCTCCAGCAACCGCTCCAGTGCCTTGTCCAGCTCCGACTTCGATACGTCGGCGAACAACGGCCGGAGCTCGGTCAGCGCAACCCACTCTCCAGGCGCCCGGCGAAGCTCCGCGTAACCGGCCCGGATGCGTCCCTCCAGGTCGACCGGCTCCTCGGGCGTGACGATTGTCGGTGCCGGCGG
Source organism: uncultured Actinoplanes sp. (assembly GCA_964236515.1). Taxonomy (GTDB): domain Bacteria; phylum Actinomycetota; class Actinomycetes; order Mycobacteriales; family Micromonosporaceae; genus Actinoplanes. The sequence continues at coordinate 43,568 of CAXSDA010000007.1, read as the reverse complement.
TCGGACCTCACCGCTCTGCCAAGCCAAGAGAGCCGCCCACAGCAGCTTTTCTTTCGCCGTACGCTTCTCGTCGTCGTCGGCCGCTATCGGCTCGCCAAGAATGGCCCTGCCTTTGGCGGTGATGACGTGTCGGTAGGGCCGACGCTTCGTCTCCGATGCGACCAACCCTTCCCCGTTGAGCTTCTCGTAGTACGGGCTGATGAGCCGGACGTCGTGTCGCTCGCTCAACTCCGTGTTTGTCACTTCCCTACCCTCGGCCCGCAGGATGATCAGGTAGGCATAGTCGGAAGGGGTCAGATCGGCAGCCATCAAGATTCCTTTCCCGGTACGTGCATGACGACGTCGCCCCGCGCGTCGAGCCCGTACGCCCGCAGCCGGACCAGATCGCGGTTCTCGGTCGCGGTCCACAAAGCAATCAGCCGCTCGGCCGCGCCGGTGGTGCCGGCGTCCAGTTCGGCTCGCAAACCGGCCTCGTCTCGCAACTCGAACAGCAATGTGCATAGCTGCAGAGCCGCCTCGAAACGGCCCTCGTCGACCTCGGCACGCAGCTGGGCGATCTCGTACTTGGTCTCGGAACGCTGGGCCGAGTGACGACGGAGCTTCGACAGGCGCAACTCGGCGGCGTGGTCACCGGCCTCGGCCCGTTCGCGGAGCAGCTCCGCCTCACCCCACGCGACGTAAAGGTCGGCCAGCGCTTCGGCGGCCGTTTGATCACGGCGGTCGGCGCGGTCTCGGAGTTCTCGGAGGCAGCCACGCTCGGCCAGGTGCTCGACGAGGCGTTCGGCTGCGAGCGCGTCGCCGGCGTCGGCTTCGCGACGGAGACCGTCGCAAACCCCGCCGTCGGCGAGGACATCGGCGATTTCGGCAGTTATCCCAGGTGAATGGCGACCGCCGCGTGGCCGGACCTCATCCACGCGCCGACGGAGATCCTGCACCTGTAGAAGCTTCCTGGTCGCCGACCGATCGTCCGAATCATCGTTCAGCCGCATACGGAGGACCTTGACGGCTTCTTCGAGGCGGTCCTGCCGAATCAGTAGGTCGGCCAGCTCAGCCGACGCCCGCCCGTCACCAAACTCTTCGGCGAGCCGGGCCAGCGCCGGCTCGGCGTAGCAAAAGCGAAGCCGCACCCCTGCGCTGGTGGCCAGCCGCCGCAGGTCCTCGGGCCGACGCAGTTCGGTGATCAAGGCTTGCCAGGCCTCGTGCGGCACAGTCTCGGTACGCCGCTTTCTGCGGATGTGCTGGGCGAGATAGTCGGCGACCGTATAGCCGGCGAGCGTGCCCGCCCGACCGTCGTCCACCGGAAGCAGTGGCGACACGTCGCCATACAGGGGTTCCGTGGCGTGCGGTAGCGCCTCCGCGAGGTAATGGTTCACCGACTCGTACCGCTTGTGCGGCATGAGGTAGCCATACATGGCCTTGGTCAGCAAGCCCTCGCTCAACGGCGACTGCACGCCGAGCCGGTGCGCGTCGGCTGCAGCCGTGATCATCGCCTTCGCAAACGAGTTCGCGGGCTGTTCCCACGACATCACCAGCCGCGGGCCGCCGGCAAGAACTTGGGTGAGCCCGACCCCCCGCGTGTTCAGTGCCTGGCGGATCCGATGATCGCGCTCGGCCACCGCGTGGGCGCTGACAAGTTCGTACCGACTCAACTCGTCCGGTACGGGAATGACGACGGCGCTCTTCACCAACTGGTGGACGTCCTCCCGTCCGGCCGTCCATCGGGCATACTGGTCCGGCCAGAGCGTGCCGACCACCAGGTTTCCGTGCCGGACCAGCGCGCGGACACATTCCGAGGTCAGCGCCAGGTGGTCGCCCAAATACTGCTGCAGTTCGTCGAGCCAGAATACCGTCTCGCGCGGAGGAGCATTCTTTTCGTCCAGAAGATCGGACGCGGCGGCTGGCTGGGCCAGCCGCCAGTCCGGCACCAGTTCGTAGATCGCTTCGTAGAGGGAGCGCGTCTTCCCGGTCGAGGATCCACCGATCATGACAACAAAATTTCCGCGTTTCGGTAGGCTGCCGGCCAGTTCGGCCCGCAGCCGGAAGTCGAATTCACGAGAGACGTACTCGGGTAGGTCGTCGTCCCCCTCGGGCAACGGGATCGCGCTGTGTATGCCCAGCTCACGCGGAATCGCCTCGTCGACCCGCGGCCGGTCGGGCGATCCGCGACGAGCACCGACCCAGTCCAATCCCTACCCCCCATCGCCCTTTTTCAAGCCCTCGGATTCCGAATAAGCCCGTACCGGACATGATGAATAGCCGCGATTGGGCCGCAGCCGACGATCGGCGGAAGATTACCGTGCGATCCACGTAGATCACCAGAGCCTTCGTCGTCTGCGAATTGAATGAAATTTCGCTCACGTCCACGCATTCGGCAGAGGATCCCCCATGTTTCTACCGTTTCTCTACCGGCGTTCTTTCGGCCACTGGGCATGATCGACCGCACTCTCTCTGCGCGCGCACTCACGGGTGGCCATCGGGCTCGAAATATATTTCTTATCCCTTATAAAGTTACAAGTACCTATTCGTCGCTTTCAACAACAGAGGGCCGATCAGGCCGCCTGGCGTGCCGACACACCGACCTTTCACCGGCCGTCTTCGAAACCCTGCACCAACCACCAACCCGACCACTCCGAAGGAAGCCGTCAGGCTCGGTAGTCACGGCACGCATTCGAAGTTGCGGCCCGGACGCCGGTGATCCGCGAGATTGTGTGCGCGGCCCTCATCCCGATCCAGGCTCGGCATACTGGGCTCATGACCGAGTCGAGAATCGCCCTGGTGACCGGAACGTCAAGTGGGATCGGCCTGCACACCGCGGTCGGTCTGGCCCGCGCCGGTCTGCAGGTGATCGCCACCATGCGGGATCTGGCGAAGGCGACGGCCCTGCGCGACGCCGCGGAACGGGCGGGCGTCGACGTCGAGGTCCGGGTGCTCGACGTACTCGACGAGGAACAGGCCGCCGAGCTCGTCGCCGACTTGGGCCGGGTCGACGTGCTGGTCAACAACGCCGGGCGAGGATCGGTCGGCACCCTGGAACAACTGACCGTCAACGACTTGCGGGCTCAGCTCGAGGTCAACTACCTCGGCGTCGCCGCACTGACCCGGCTGGTGCTGCCTGGCATGAGGGCCGTCGGACGAGGACGTGTGGTGACCGTGACCAGCGTCGGCGGCGCCGTCGGCCAGCCGTTCGCCGACGCGTACTGCGGTGCGAAATTCGCCGTCGAAGGGCTGATGCAATCTCTGGCGCCGGTCGCGGCCCGCTTCGGTGTCGATGTCAGCATCGTCGAACCCGGCCCGGTGGCGAGCGAGTTCGTCGGGAACGTGGCCGGCACGACCACGGCCGCGGACGACGATCCGTACCGCGATCTGCTGGCCGCCTACCTCACGCGTACCGAAAAGGTCTTCGCCGCGGCCCAGCTCCCGGCCGAAGCCGCCGCGGTGGTGGTCGAAGCAGCCACCACTGTCAGTCCCAAGTTCCGCTGGCAGACGTCCGAGGGAGCCGCCGCGTTCGCAGGTCTGTCCTTGTCGGATCTCGACGGATCCCGGGTTGTCGGCGCCACCAGCACCTGGCTGAACTGAACGGGTCACACGTCCCAGCGACGAGGTTGCCGCTGACGGCGTCGCCGGTTCCCGGGAGCCGATGTCCGGGTGGCCGTAGGTGTCGTGGCTACGAAAGTACGGTAGTTCTACGGCTGACATCGAACGGCCTGGTCACCACACTCATGGTATGAGTCCGAGAATCGGCCTGTTCCCTCCTTTCGACCTGCTCGAGCGCGGCGCCGCCGCGGCGCGGACGTTCCTCGCCGCGGTCGGCGACGCCGGCCTCGACCACGTCTGCTGCGGTGACCACGTGAGCTTCGGCGACGGCGCCGGCTTCGACGGCCTCGTCCAGGCGACCGCGTTGACCGTGCTGCACCCGACGCTGCCGGTCCACACCGGGGTCTACCTGCTGCCGCTGCGTCACCCGGTGCTCGTCGCCCGCCAGCTCGCCGACCTCGATCGGCTCGCGCCCGCCCGGTTCGTCTTCGGCGTCGGTATCGGTGGTGAGGACCGGCGGGAGGTGACGATGTGCGGGGTCGACGCCGCCACCCGCGGCGCGCGGATGGACGAGTGCCTGACAGTCGTCCGTACGCTGCTCACCGGTTCGGCAGTCACGCGGCACGGCGGGTTCTTCGATCTCGACGCCGCGGTGATCGCCCCGGTCCCGAAGGCGCCGGTCCCGATCGTCGTCGGTGGGCGCTCGGACGCGGCGATCCGCCGCGCCGGCCGGCTCGGCGACGGCTGGCTCGGCATCTGGAACTCCCCGCGCCGCTTCGCCGAAGCGGTCACACTCGCCGGCCAGACCGCCGGGCGCGCGGGGCGTACCGACTACCCCGCGCGTCACGCGATGCAGGTGTGGTGCGGGCTCGCCGACTCACGCGAGGCCGCCCGCCGCCACGTCGCTCCGGCGATGCAGGCGTTCTACCGGCTGCCGTTCGAGCAGTTCGAGCGATACACGCCGTACGGCACCCCGGCGGACGTGGCGGAGTTCCTTGCCCCGTACGCCGAAGCGGGCTGTACCGAATTCAACCTGATCCCCCAGGGTCCCGACACCATCGCGGCCGTCGCCGAGGTGAAGCGGCTCCTCACCAGGGTGAAAGTGCGGTGAATCCATGTCGTCACGGACGCTGCGCCGGTCTACCCGGCGCCGCGGCCATCAAGAAGTCGCCGTAGGGCACGCCCAGCGCTGCGGATCGCCGCGGCGGTCACCGAACTCGCCCAAACGGTCCAGGTCGAGCTCACCGCCGGCCCCGGGACGTCCCAGGCCGACCGGACCGTACGGAACATGCGGGTTGCGCTCGCCGGCGTGCCCGATGCCGACGCCCTGGTCGGCCCTGGACGCCTCGGTACCGCTGCTCAGCTTCCTGTACCTGGTGGCCCTGGGTGTGGACTACAACATCTTCCTGGTGGCCCGGGCGCCAATGCTGATCGGTTAAAACACCCGTGGCACAGACCTCAATGCAGCCCACGTAGATACCATCTGGCAAAGCGCACGGAATTGAGTGATCCCCGCTGCCCGCCGAGTCGACTCACCCGAGGTCTTCCGAAGCATTTTGGGGCAGCCGATCTTGACGACGGCTCAATGCGGACGATGCCCGCCAGCGGAAGTCACGATCTGGTCCTCTTCCATTGTGGATCACCCGTACCGCTGGGCGAAGACGCCGCCGCCCAGACCGCAGCTGGACGAGGTGGTGCACGACTGGCTGTTCCACACCACGACGCGATGGTCGTCGCTGATCGACAGCATCCAGTCCCGGTAGGCGCCGGCCAGCACGGCGGGCAGCGCGGTCGTCCCGCCGGCCCCGTTGAACCACAGGTAGCCGTGGTCGGGACCTCCGTTGCGGCCGGTGTTGTACGCCACGACCGATCCGTCGCGACTGAGATCGTACGGGCCAGTCACCACGTTCGGATTGTTGTCGACGATGTCGGCCGGGCCCGGTCGTATGCCGGACGCGGGATGGAAGATTGCCAAACCGCCCACCCAGCCGCCCAGCCCGGTGGTGTCGACGTTGTACGCGATCGCCACGGTGCTGCCGTCTTCGGAGATCCGCGGAGAACTGGCAGTCTCATTGCTGCCGAAGCTCCCGGCCAGCAGATTGCGGGAGGCGCGGGTGGTGGCGTTGTAGAGCATGACCGACGGCCCGGCGCCTGGCTGAGTGTCGTCGTAGACGATCTGGTTGCCGTCGCCGGTCATGCTGAGAGTCTGTCCAGTTTGGCCGGGCTCGCAAGCGCTGAGATCAGCGCACACGTCGATGCGCGTGCCGCCGGAATCGGTGCCGCGCCACAGATGTCCCCCTTGGCCCTGCGCGCTGCTGTACCAGAACGCCACCACCGATCCGTCGTCGCTGATCACCGGCCAGTTCTTCTTGGCGGTGACCGGGGCGCCCACACCGGCATCCCAGGTACGCCGGGCGGTGAAGTCGTAGACGTAGACGCTGCCCTCGCCCTCGCCGATGTCGCCCGAGCTGCGATAGGCCACCATGGAGCCGTCCCGGTTGCTGTCGAAACCGGCCGAGGTGTCGCTGCCGGCGAACGCAGCGTTGACCCGCTTGGGCGTACGGCCGTCGAGGGCGTGCGACGCCAAGGTGATCTCGCCCGTGGTGAGGTCCGTGCGCAGCAGGTACGTGCCGTAGTCGTTGGTGCTGGCGATCTCCGGGGGTGCGAGGTTGCTGGCCGCCGACGTGAGAAAGAAGACGTAGCGGCCGTCGCCCGACACCGTCGTCCCCCAGGCGCCGGCTTGCCGGGTGCTGTCGGGCCGCCCAAGTTCGTCCACGGCGACGTCAACGGCGGAGCCGACGCGCACCAGCGCTTCGGTGGGCGCGATCGCGGTGGTGCTGACGGCGGGGTCGCTGTTCCCCACCGCGTTGATGGCCACGACGGAGATGTAGTAGTCCTGGTTCGGCGAGAGACCACGTAGATGCAGACTGGTCACGCCGGGGCCGACGAACTCGGTCCCGATGTCGTGGTCGGCGTAGACGGCGTACCCGGTGATCGGTGAATCACCGTCCGACCCCGGTTTGGACCAGCTCACGTCGGCCGACAGCGGGCCTGATCTGACCGCGAGGTTCTGCGGCCGGCCCGGGGTATTGGGCCCGACCGAGACCGTCCCGGTCCCGACCGACTGGTCGCTGGTAGTGGTGCGGGCTTCGACCACGGCCGCGGTGACGGTCGGCGAGACGTAGCGGCCGGTGGCGTCGATCGTGCCGGCTCCGGACACCACGCGCCAGGTGAGTGGGGTCGTATCCGGCAGGCCGAAGAAATGAACGCCGAACTGGGCAGCCTGGTCGACGCGCACCTCGTTGTGGCCGGGCGTGACCACCAGCCCGCGGAACGGTGAGGGGTTGTGCCACAGGCTGACGAATATCTCGAACAGGGTCGGCTCGTTCAGCAGTTCCTTGCCCCCGAGCAGTTTGGACAGAGTGAAGCTGATGCCGACCTGAATGCCCAGCCGCAACTCGGCCTGCGGGTCGTTGCTGCTGTCCACCTTGAGTTCGATGTAGGGCTGCAGAGCGATGCTGGGACCGGCCGCGTCGTACAGATAGAAGCTCGCGACCAGCGGGGTGCTGAAGCGGACGTCGAAGTCGGCGTACGGCTGGTTGAGGGTCACGCCGTTGGCCGGCCCGGCCAGGTCGATCTTCTCGGCCGTGACGTCCGTGCCCTTCGAGCTCATCCGGGCGCCGATGGTCCGCTCGTACTGTGCGGTGTAGGTCAAGCCGACCGTGGCCTGACCGCTGACCTCGGCGAAGACGTTGACGTCCAGGCAGATCACCACCGGAATCGGGCCGACCTGGATGTCCCAGCACTTGGTTCGCAGCGACGCCAACCGGACCTTCTCCTCGGCCGCCAGGCCCAGCCCGGTCTTGACCTGCACCTGCCCCTTGAGGTTGTCGCTGAGGGCGAAGGAACTGTGCAGTCCGCTCGTGAGCGACAATCCGAGACTGAACCTTGCGTGCGGAGTGGCCACCAGTTGAGCCTCGAACGAATCGGCGAGCCCGTGGCGCACCACGCCGTAGTCGGCCTCGATGACCAGGCTGCCGTCGCGGATGCCGACCGTTCCGATCGGGGTGCCGCCGGCGGCGACCTTGCCGGCCGGGGTGCGGCGGGCGCCCTGGGCCGCGGTCCGGCCGCCGATGGTGGGCTGAGCCAGGCGTACGCCGGGGACGGCCGCCGTGAAGGCCGCGACGTCGGCGGTGGTCAGGGTGGCGTCGGTGGCCAGGGCGCCCTCGTCGAGCACCTCGGTGAGCTGGGCGTCGCGAGTGTGCACGACGAACAGCCCGCTCGAGGTCGAGGTAGAGGTGACCGCGCGCAGCAGCCCGTTAGGGGTCTGCGGGCTGGGCTCGGCGACAACCACCTTGCCGGCGGTGATCCCGGTGACCTGGGCCGGTGGCTGCTCGAAGTCGAGGGTGCCGTCGGTGTGCACGCTGCGCAGCGCGGCCAACGATGCCGCCGACAACACCACCGGTGCCGCCTTGACCTTTAGCGCGGGTGTCACCGGCGGGGTCGGATCCCCGGCCGGTCCCACGCCGTCGGCGCTGATGGCCTGCACGGCGAAGGTGTAGGCGGTGGCCGGGTCGAGCCCGCTGAGATTGGCGCTGGTGGTGGCCGAGGTCGCCGTGGTGCCGCCCGGGGTGGCGGTCACCGTGTAGCCGGTCACCGCCGCGGTGCCGCTGTCGGTCGGTGGCTGCCAGGTGACCTGGACCGATCCGGCGGCGGTGGCCGCGGCGGTAGCCTGCCCGGGAGCGGCCGGTGCGCGATGGGCGGCGGGCGTGAGCGGCCCGGCCGTGCCCGCGGGCCCGGCGCCGACCGCGTTGGCGGCGACAACCGAGATCGTGTACGCCGTCCCATTGGTCAACCCGGTCAACGCAGCCACTGTGGTGCCTGGTGCGGAGGTCGTGGTGACGGCGCCCGGCGAGGCGGTGATGGTGTAGCCGGTTACCGGCGACCCACCGTCCACGGCGGGCACCCATTGCACCTCGATGCGGCTGTCGAGCGCGACGGCCGAGGTGATCGCGGGCGCGAGCGGGGCGTGCGCGGGCTGCGGCGCCGCCGGGATCGACGGTTGCGACGCCTCGCCGACGCCGGCGCCGTTGACGGCGGCCACCGTGACGGTGTACTCGGTGCCGTTGCTCAGCCCGGTCACAACTGCGTCGGTGGCATCCGGGCCGGCCGTGGTGACCGTGCCGCCGGGCAGCGTAGTGATCCGGTAGCTGGTGAGCACGCTGCTGCCGCCGCTGGGCGGCGCCCAGCTCACCCGCAGCGCGGAATCGCGCGGGAAGATGTCGAGGATCAGCGGTTTGCCCGGCGGCAGGGGCGCGCTCGGCACGATCGGCGCCGACGGCGCCGAGGCCAGACTGCGCCCGGCCGCGTTGGCGGCGCTCACCGTGAAGGTGTATTCGGTGCCGTTGGTCAGCCCGGTCACGGTGGCGGAGTTCACGGTGCTGATCGCGGTCCGGCCGCCCGGGCTGGCCGTGACGGTGTAGCCCGTGATCGGGCTGCCGCCGTTGGACGACGGCGGGTTCCAGGTCACCGCAGCCTGTCCGTTGCCCACCGAGGCGGTGACCGCGGTGGGCGCGGTGGGCGGCTCGCCGCTCGGGACGGCGCTGTAGTAACCGGCCACATCGACGTAGATCTTGATCGCGATGCCGCCGCCGTTGTAGATCGCGATCTGCCCGCCGGTGCCGAGCTTGGCGGTCTGCAGCACCGGCCAGTAGCTGCCGTTGCGGTAGTAGAGATGCCCGGTCGACGGCCGGGTCGCTCCAGCCGGGTAGACGATCATCGACCCGGTCGTGGTGGCGGAACCCACGGTGAGCGTGAAGGCCAGCGCGGACACCCCGGATGACGGCACCCCGCCTTGCCCGAGCGGGCTCAGCGTGTACGTGCCGCCGGCTACGACGGTGACGGCACTGACCGTACGGGTGGGGGTGACGCCGGTGAATGTGGCCGCCGGGGCAGTTCCCGCCGGCGCCTGGTAGTAGCCGACCACGTCGACGTAGACGGTGCTCGCCGTCGTCGTGTAGATGCGGATCTGCCCGTTGGCGCCGAGCTTGGCCGGTACGAGATCGGTGTAAAAATAGTCGGTTCCGTAGTTGACGTCCGACGTGCCCGGCCGGGTCACCCCGTCCGGATAGACGGTCGCGTAACCGCCGGTCGCGCTGCGCACGATCAGGTGCGCGACGATGGCGGTCACGTTCGTGGTGGGCACACCACCCTTGCCGAGCGGTGCGACGGCGATGGTGCCGGCGGCGGTGACCGCGGCCGCGTTGACGATCCGGCTCGGGGTCAGGGCGACGTAGCTCGACCCGGGCGTCGTGGATCCGGCTGCGAGGTAGTAGCCGACGATGTCGACGTAGATCGCGGTGGCGGTGGCGCCGTGATTGCTGACCGACACCTGGTTGGCGGTACCCAGCTTCACGACGACGGAGTCGGTGGTCGACACGTTCGGCCGGTAGTTCACGTTGGAGACCACCGCGGTCGAGGCGCCTGCCGGGGCGACGCTCAGCGAGCCGGTGCCGGCGCCACGGGTGGACAGTTGGAACGCGACGGCCGCGACGCCCGAGGCGGGCACGCCGCCCTTGCCGAGCGGGCTCAGCTGGTAGGTGGCGTTGCCGGCCACGCTGACCGCGGCGACGATCCGCGCCGGGGCGAGCGGCAAGTACTGTCCCGGCGCCGGTGTGGCGGCGGCGAGCGCGGGCCGGGCGGTGGCCGGCAGCGTCACCGCCAGGGCGGCGATCAGGAGGGCGGCGGCCCACCAGGCGATCCTGCGCACGACTACCCCGTTTCCTCGCACGCCAGCAGCGTGTCTCGCACGTCGACAGCCGACTGAGCGTATGCCGACGCCTAACGCGCGGAACAGGCAAAGAACCGGCAAATGTGGCCCGGCTCAGACCTGCGTGGACAGAGCCGTCACGGCTTCTATGGCGTGACCACTCAGCGGTTGGCACGGCGGTCTTTTCGGAAGCTCAACGCCACCGGTCTGCTCAGCCTGCCGTTCAATCGCCAGAACAGGCGGCCCGGGGATGCGGGCGGATCATCCGGCTGATCCCCGTCGCGTACTTCGGGTGCCGGCGACGACGTCGTAGTGTTGCGCAGCGCCAGCGACGCGGGAGGCTGGTTTAGCGTCACCCTATGTCCTTGCCCCGTCGTCGCAATGCGGCTGCAACACGAACCGCCATCATCACCGCTGCGCACCCCTTGTTCGCCAAGCATGGTTACGAGCGCACCACCATCCGGCGCGTCGCTGAGGTCGCAGGCTTCGATCCTGCGCTCGTGATTCGCTATTTCGGCAACAAACAGGGACTCTTCGCTGCCGTCGCGGGCGTGGATCTGGAGGTTCCCGACCTCTCCGGCGTCGCACCGGACGAGGTCGCCGACCTGCTGATACCGATGTTCGTGCGAGCATGGGGTCCGGACGGCCCGCTACTGGGGCTGTTGCGCGCAGCCGCCAGCAACCACGCCGCCGCGGCCGCGCTCCGGACGTTGTTCAGCGAGATCGTGGCGCCGATGCTGGCAAAAGTCGCGACGGACAACCACGTCATCCGGGCTGGACTCATCGGATCGCATCTCGTGGGAATCGCGGTCGCACGGATGATCATCGGAACACCGCCGCTTGTGGACCTGACCGATAAGGAACTGACCGAATGGCTTCGCCCGGTGATTGCCCACTACCTGACCACACCCGCTCCGCGGAAACGAGGCTCACGGCGCAGATAGCGGAAGCCTCTGGAGGCACATACGTGACGAGCAGCTGATGTGCCACAGCAACAGGCTCGAAATACACGTCGTCTGGTCGACAGCGGCTCTACGCGGAGGTCGCGCCGAGCCTGCTGACCATTCAGGTGTCGTCTTTGCACTGGCGCACGCCACCTCCAAGCAGGGGCTGGCCAAAGGCCGCCCGCAAGCCATCCCGTCTTGACGGCCCCAGCTCGGGGCGCCTCGGAGCCGAAAGGTGCCCGTACGAGCAGGACGGATCAGACCAGGCCCTGATGGGTGCAGATAGCGGAGGAACCGATGGTGGCGCCCAAGCCCGTGCACGATCATCGGTTCGGATCGTGCGCGGGATCGGACGAGATCACCACCACCAGCGCTTTACCGGCTGCTCGTCTGTTCGGCGGTTACCGGGGCGGCGCCGAGTCGTACTGGTTCCGGCGTTTGCGAGAGCCGCGGATACCGGGAGTGGAACTCCTACCGTCGTCAGGAGCGTCGCCGCAGCCGCCACCAAACGCGCCGTCAATTGCGCGCTCTCCACGGCGGAGCCTACTGCGAAGGGTCGCGAGTGCCGACGCCCCGCCGCTCCTCTGCACTCGACCAGGTCGGCCGAACCGAGCCGCGATCGGCGCTGAGCGGCACGGAGCGGCACGGAGCGGCACGGTCGTCGCTCTGTTGAGCCCACTGCTTACGTCAACCGCGAGCTCGTAGAGCTGCTAAAAGGATCGGCTGAGTCGCCGGGTCCGGCGGAGCGATTACTGCGTCGGCGGAATCACCCTGTTGACACGTCGCCCAGCAACGCGGTCACGCCGAGGGGGGCGCCGTAGGTGTAGGTCTGTTTGTTGCTCCAGGGCCGGGAATGAACGCGCCCGGTGGAACCGACTGTCATGTGCAGCGACTCGAGTGGTTCATTCACCGCACGGTCGGCCAGCCAGTCGGCGGCAAAGGACTGGTGGGCCGGGCCGAGCCGGCCGGACATCCGAGTGACGGGCGCGTGATCCTCGCCGGTGTATAACAGCAGCTGCTTGGGGTCCGGCACGTCGTTGAGATGGTCGAGAGTCTGCTGCGGGTCGGTGAGGGGATCGTCCTCGCCGGCGATCACGAGGTAGGGCATTGTGAGTGACGCGCTGAGCGGTCGGACGTCCATGGCGGCGACCGCGGCGCTGAGTTCCTCAAACGTCGTGGTGCCGGTCATGTACATGAACTTTTGCCGGAAGGTCGGCGATTGGGTCGCGAACATCATGGTGTTGTGCGGATCGAAGCAGGTGTACATCACGGCACACGCGGCGTAGCGAGGCTCGGCGGCCGCCATCTGTGTCGCCCAGAACGAGCCTTGCGACAAGCCCCAGACCATCACACGGTCCGCACCGATCTCGGGCCGGGAGGCGGCGAACTCGTAGGACTGCACGCCCACCTCGCCGTACGTCCGCGGGTCGTAGAAAATGCCACGGGGCAGACAGGACCCTTGCCCGGGACCGTCGATCGCGAGGACGGCGATTCCGCGGGACAGGTACCGGTCACCAGAAGCCAAGACTGTGAGTTCCTTGAAGGCGTCCATGCCGGACACCATCACCACACACGCCAGGTCGGCGTCCGTCCCCGCGGCAACGCCCGGTGGCAGATGCAGGAAACCAGGAATGGTGCGGTCGCCGTAAGGAATTTCGACCGCCTCGATGTGGTGATCTGCTCGCTGGGCGAACTTCAGGTAGCAGTCGACCTTCTTCGTCTCAAGACCGTCGTTCAGCTCGCTGCCGAAATAGATCGGCCACTGCGCCGCTCCGAAAGCGATGGCTGCCGCGAAGAGATCCTCGCGCGCAGACACGTCGTGGCCTTGCTCGATGTGGCTGTGTCCACGTCCTTCGAAGAACCGCGCAACCCGGATGAACTCTCGCGAGAAGTCATCGAACTTGCTGATCGTCGATCGCAGCGCAAGGAAGGCCGCCCGCTGTTCCGGACCGCACGGGGCGCTGTAGTACTCCAGCCGGCCCTGGTCCCAGCCCGGGCCGACCGTCTGGATGACCGCGTCGAGCAACCACCGCTGGTCCGTAAAGCGGCTGTCACGAGCCAGCACATCACGCGGGTTGATAGGCATTGTTCGCTCCTGATCTTGCTGTGGGGTTGAGCCGATCAGATGAGATCCAGCAGTTCGAACCACATGGCGGGGAACTGTCGCTGCTCGCCTCGACGTTAGGTCTGGTCCAAGCGCCGACGGAAACCAATGTTCACGATCACCTGTATCGCTGCGGTCGATGCAGGCAAGACGGGCGCGAACGTCAGCCGGACGGCGGCACCGGTCCTCACCCACTAGTCCACAGGCGTTGACTTGTAGAAGGGCGACCCTCAGCATTGTCAACGTCCGTTGAAAACCGGCTGACGTTGCCGGCGCGCCGTGGGGCGCGTCAGCCCGGTTGAAGGCCGATCGAGACAACGAGGTACTGCGCATGACACTGCGAGGCTTCGACTTGAACCTCGTGCCCGCGCTCAGCGCCCTGTTGCAGGAACGCAACGTGACTCGCGCAGCGGAGCGGATGTCGATGGGCCAACCGGCCATGAGCGCGGCGCTAGCCAGGCTGCGCCGCCACTTCAACGACCCGCTCCTCGTCCGGCAAAAGGGAACATATGAGCTGAGCACCCTCGCTGAATCATTGATCGAACCTGTTGCCGAGGCGATGACAGCGCTCGAGCTGGCGACTGACGGGCATCGAGCCTTCGATGCCGGCGCTGACGAGCGGTCCTTCACAATCGCGACAAGCGACTACGTGTCGTTGGTGTTCCTGCGCCCGCTGCTCGCCCGACTAACCATCAACGCACCGAACATTCGCCTGCGTGTCCTTCCGATCAAGACGGACATGTCACTGCTGCTCAATCACGGGACCCTCGACCTGGTCATCGCCCCCGTGGAACTCGCCGGACCCTTGATGCGCCTGCCCCGCAGAGCCTTGTTCGACGACCGATTCGTCCTTGCGGCTGACTGCGACAACCCGATTCTGTCCTGTGTCCCCGGCCTTGACGACGAGCAGGACCTTCAGGCCGGTCACAGCGACATTGACATGGACCTGCTTCAGCGTCTGCCCTTCGCAGCATTCACGGGGCCGATGCGCTCCCTGGTGGACACACGACTTGAGGAACGGGGAGTCGAACTACGAGTCGACGTCTCATCCGAAGCGTTTCTCCTCGTCCCCATGCTGCTACGGGGCACCAGGCTGGCCTGCTTCACGCAGGAACGACTCGCCCGGCTGATTGCGCAGTTCGCCCACCTGAAGCTGTACCGCTCGCCCATCGATCTGGGAAGCCTGAGCGAGTGCCTTTTCTGGAGTCGGCGTAGCACACATGACCCAGCTCACCGGTGGCTGCGGGACACTCTGATCGCGCATGCCCAAGAGATCTCTCCGTTGAGCACTATGGCCGGTAAACAGTTCCTCAATTCTGCCGGACACCGATCGGCTTCGCCTGATGACTTCGACGGTTCCGCTCCCTGGATCCGGAACAGCGCTGACTGAGGAATCTTGCGCCGCTGTCCGCACCACCCTTGGGCGAAAATGCCGCTCCACGCGGCCGCCGCGAGGAATACCCAGCGCAGCCCGGTCCGAAGGGCACGCCGATCTGCAGGGTGCCGTAGAGGTACCGAGGTTGGCCCAGAAAGAAGCTGACCGATGAGCGGCGGACCGGAAGCCCAGATGTATGGCCAGCTGATCGTACGCAGGACGGGTTGTGGGACGGCCGTATCGGCGCCAGTACGAGGGCGTCCTCCTGTGCCAGCCCGGGTTTGTGGCCAGACCGCGGATCAGCTGGGCGACCAGGACAAGCGCCACGACGCCGGCGACCAGCGCCGAAGATGCCGCGCGGCCACCACAGACGGCTCATTCGGCTCGGACAGAGCCGAAGACGGCACGGGAGGGTCAACACTCTCCCGCGCCAAGGAGCATCTTGCCGCCCTCGCACCGCTGACCGCAGCTGTCGACCGGGCGGCCGCCGTCCTCTCACCCACCGAAGCCGCAGCAGTGACCCGCTTCCTGCGGCTAGCAGCAGAGTTTCTCAACCGCTACGCCGCCGGCTCTTGACCACCTATGCCCGGCTCCGTTCAGCACGCCAGGGCGTCTCGAGCACGACCATGGACGCGCCATTCACATGACAGACACTGTCGGACGCAAGTGGGCCGGCTTCGACGGACACGCGTTACGCCGATAAACGCCCGAACCGGACATTTGAATGTGCCAGTTGCGTCGGGATGCTGCCATGTCGTCATGGATGAGGTCGCCCTTGGCAACGACGCTACCGTCGCCGTGTTCTCGGTGGCTTTCATGCGCGGGGACACCGGAGAACCGGTCGGCACCGACCACCTACTCACTGGGCTGACTTCCGTGTCCGGGACAGGCGGTCTACTGGCTGTCGCCGGATTGACCAGAACGGTGGCGATGACCCTTCTCAAGCGACGCCTGGACAGAAGGCCCGACCCAAACGTGGACGACGGCGACCGTGGCGCCGGTCCGCAGATCGTTGTAACGGCGGGAGGGCGGCCAATGCCGTTCACGGCAGCCGCGGCCGAGGCGGTACGACGAGCGGCGTCCGGTCGGCAGCCATACAACCCGGTGGACCTTTTACTCGCGTTGCTGAACGACGCGGGCTGCAGGGCCGCGGAGATGTTACGCGTATGCGGCGCCGAGTCGGCGGGTTTGCGTGCTGCCATCGAAGGGCGGCCGGGAACCATCGACGATTCGGTTGCCCCGGAGCTGCAGACGATGCGCGACAGGGCGATCGGACGGACCGCGTATCCGTCGCCGGGGCTGCGTGATCCGCTGACCGCGTTCGCCGTCGCCACGCACGTCAACCTCATTGGCCAGCCGATGCTCTGGATCCGTTTGGAGGCCCAGGAGCAGGCGCGAGCACACGGCCGGGTGAAATCCGACGATCTGCTACTTGCCGTTGCCGCGGCCTACGAGATCGCGCGAGCCTACCCCTACATGAGTACGCCGGGAGACAGCCGGTGGGGCGGTGCCGAGGCCCTATGGAGGGCAGGTGCCCGGTACGCCGACTTGAAGCGCCTACATCTGTATGTCGACCTGGGCAGCGAAGCGCCCTTGTCGAACCGTGTCGTCAAGGGTGCGAGAGACACCGGAACGTTGCTACGTCAGTTGCTCGACGCCGGCGATCGCCGAGCCGTCCGACTGCTCGCCGCCGGCGGCGTAGCCCGCCCATAGCCGAGGGGTTAGCCGCCGGGGAGTGATCAACAACCGGAGAGAGCATTCACCGCGCCGCCTGACTGGGTGATCTCGTGACACCAGGTCGTTGCGCCCGGGTCCTCCTTTGGCTTGACCGCGAGCACGATGGGAACCCGCGCGCCCCGGACCATGCGGATCGTCTTGCCGTAGTCGGCTACGGTGGCGGCCTTCGCGTGGCCCCGTGCTGATGCTGGGCGCGCTGTGGACGATAGGCGTCGGGGCGGGTGTCCACCGACTTGTGGTACCTCGACGACTCGGTACGGGTCGGCGTGCCGTGCGCCGAGTGGGGGCAGAGCTTGTAGAGGCCAAATTGGCGAAGGCTGCGCTGGTAGGAGCCAGTGTGCTGTATGCCGTCACGAGAATGACGGACGCGCGAGGCGAGGCGAGGGCCGCGGTTCCTGGCCGCGCGTCCCCTATGGACATTGTTGTGACGTCACCGGTAGCGGTGAGGTGACAAGCACGCCGGCGGCAACGATGCTGAGGCTCGCTTTCAAGAGAGTGAGGTCACCCGTGGCGTCGGCGAGCAGTGCACCACCCTGATAGGCCGCAAGGAGAGCGGCGGCTGCCTCGTCAGGGTCGGTGTGCGGTGCGAGTTCGCCGCCGTCGCGTACCTGCCGTAAGCCTGTCGCCAAGGCGGTGTGCCATCGAGTGAAACCCGCGGCGAGGGCGGCGCGGGGGTGCGGATCTTGCTCGCTGAGTTCGTGGACCAGGGAGCCGATCGGGCAACGTACGGGGTCATCGATGGTGTACTGCCGGGCGGCCAGCTCGCACCACTGGCGTACGTGGGCGGCGGTCGCGATGTTGCTCAGCAACGGTTGCTGGGCAGCCAGTACCCGATCGACCTGCTGGTTGACGACTGCGGCGACCAGATCGGCTTTGCCGCTGAAGTATGAGTAGAGCTGGCTGCGGCCGGTCGCTGAGGCGGCCTGTATCTGGTCGAGCGTAGTGGCGCGGATGCCTTGGCGGGAGAAGAGCAGGCACGCCGCGTCCAGCATTCGTTGCGCGGTTGCGCGGCCTTTGGCGGTCGCGGGTGCCGGGCTCATGACGAAATCCTATCGACAAAATGTATCGAGCGGTACATTCTGTGCGATGCGGCTCCGGTGCCGCTTGTAAGCCCGCCGTGGAGGCATTTGATGATCCGTACCATTACCGAGGTCGACGCGTCCGGGGTGGTAGCCCTGGCCGTCGCCACCGAGCTGTTCTCGTCGGAGGAGTCCGGAATCGTGCGGCAGATGATGACCGACTACTTCTCCACCAACGCCGCCGACGGCCACACTTGTCTCGTTGACGAGTACGACGGGAATCTGATCGCTGTCGCCTACTACGAACCGCTGCCCGCCACCGACCGGACTTGGGAACTCACCATGATCGGCGTTGACCGTGACCACCACCGCCACGGCTTGGGCACCTTACTGCTGCAGGCGGTGGAAGCCGACCTGCGGGCTCGAGGCCAGCGACTGCTGCTTGTCGAAACGTCAGCGACTCCTGCGTTCGACCGCGCCCGGGACTTTTACCGCTCGTGTGACTACGCCGAGGAAGCGCGGGTCCGCGATTACTATGAATCCGGCGACGACATGGTCTTGTTCCGCAAGGCTCTCTCGACCTGACGAGTGCTGTCCGTGCCCGCGATTTCAACGCCGGTTAAAGCAGCCGCCAGGGAACGAGGTCACCGAAACGATGTGATCGGCGGTCGCCGGCGCCGACATTTCCGCAAGTCGCCAAGTAGGCGCTGGGCGTACCCGGAAATTCCGACGGTGTCATCCCGTTCGAGGTCTCCGGTAAGCGGACCCACGAGACTCTGGTGGGCAGCTCGTGCTGATCAACCGGGGCCCGCACGACATAAACGTCCCGCACGCGACGAGTTCAACCAGGCCTGACCGTTCTCGCCCCCTGATTACGCCCGGCAATGGGAGTGCATCGTTACGAGGTTGGCGGGGTCCCTCAGATGACGAACGCCAACCACGCGGAGGCCCAAATCACTTGAACTCCACCTCAAGCGCTCCGCGTCGCCCTTGTTTGGCGGCCGAGACGGGGCAGCACGTCGCGGCCAACGGTTGGCCGTAAAATGCGCACCAGGTTTTGCGGGCGGTTCAGTGCCGTGCGTCGTTCCGATCGGGCGAAGCAGGGGCGCCATTTGAAGTTGCGATCCATGGTGGAACACGATGGCGGTTGGACGGCTGAAGGCGGCCTGTCGGTGAATCCATCAACCGGCCGGACCAGACGTGATGCGAGGCTACGACGCGATCGGTTTCCGTGGAGCTCCTGGAATCGGATGGCGAGTCGACTCGACGTGTGGACTCGATGACTCTTTTTACAGTGTCGCGGAAATGCGAGTACAGAGCTCGTTTTCTCGCAGTGGCCGAGCTGTGGGCACCAGGTCTCACTACACGAAAATGCATCAGGATGCCAGCAAGAACGACGGAGGAGAGGAAAGTGAATGTAGCGACACCAGCGAGAATAGGAAGGGTGTTGGGATGCACTGCCTTAAAGTAACCAGTTCATCGCCCGCGGTCACCGTCTACGTATCCTGATGTCACCGGATGATCGGTTAGCCTCGGATCCTCGGGGCCAAGGCCGTCGATACGAACGTATTAATCAGATCGGGGATGCCCTGAGCGTATCGACATGAGCTATGTTCATTGCGCGTCTGAAAACAACAGTTGGCAGCGCCGCGGCGTACCCTCGTCGGCAGATCCGTATCCTGAGACCTCACTCAGCGATGTGGAGGCGGACCGCCAACGCCAGACCTCCATTTCCCAGTCGAAGGAGCCGACGCGTTGACTGTCGGCCAGCGCGGGGCAATTCGCGGCATGCTGGGTCAGGCGGTTAACGTCATCCGGCGGCGACGGCCCATCACGAACAGGACCGCACCCACAACCAGCAGGACGGCCGCCCCGGCAGCGACGGTTCCGTCGCCGCGACTAACCCCCGCGGTGCCCGAGGTGTTCCCGGGACCGCCTGCAGCGACGGCAGAGATGCGCCGACGGCGAGCCGATTGGGCGGTTATTAATTTGGGCAGGAACCGGCCAGTCGCGATCGGACGGCGGGGTCACCCTCGTCAGTGGCGTCTCGGAGTACGTGTTGTCGCCATCGTCCAGGTGACGGTGAGCTTCAACGAATCCCTGAAGGTCGCTCAACTGACAGCTGCCGCTACCTGCGCCGTACGGCCAGACCGAAGGGGCTGGGCGCCAGTCGCTCAGCAATGTCCGAACGGGCGCATCGCATCAGCTGCTAGACAAGACGTCACTATCCCGCACGTGGGAGCGCCTGGACGGCGGCATGAGCGGATGTCTTGATCAGAGTTTGGGTGTGGTGTCGCGGTGGGCGCGGTCTCGATCGTCGACGGCCACGAGCTCGATGCCCGACAGGTCGATAGGGCCGTCGACCAGGACATGACGGACGAAGACGAAACCCAATGCCGGCCGGCCCGTTGCCAGCTGACGGCGGAGATAGTCAAGGTGGAGGGGCGGAACCCGGGACAGTTCCCGGTACGTCGCCACGTCGAACGGAGTGAATTCGCGTTCCGGCGGAGTGAGCGGCACATCTTCGCCGGGCGCACTGTTGATCCAATGGCTGGCGCTGTCGTACACGACCGCCGGCACGTGGGCAATGCGGTCGATCGGAATTCGAGCGACCCTCCGCTCCAACAGCTTTGACAACGGCAGGCCGAGTCGTCGGCGCGCGGCGACCAACAGCCTCGGATCCAGCGCAGACAGATTGACGGTGTCCGCCCATGGGACGCCAAGGTGAGGCACACGCCAGGTCAGCACCGATTCGCGGCCATCCCACTTCGGTCGTTCGCGATCATACAAATCAGGACGTTCCGTCCTCAGCCCGTTCAGCGGGAGCAGCGTATGACCATGCATGTCGACGGGGCAGAGGTGATACACGAATGGCATTCCACCACGGTAGACATAGCCGGGCCGCCGCCGAACCGCCTGATTGGCTCATCAACCGTCGAAACGCCGTGGATCTTCGATAACTCCGTGAACCACACATCGAGGGTGAGCCGCCAATTGCCCGCCGGCTCAGACACCCGGACTGCCGAACCGGCCGCCGACATCTCAACTCGCTCAGGCCCGCCACCCCGCCGCTGGTACGCCGGGTCTACATGTGCCGCTACCTGCACCGAACGGCCGAGCCGAAAGGCTGGAGCTCCGGTCGCTTAGCCACGTTGGAAAAGAGCGCAATCGCGGCAGCCGCCGGGGCACGACGTCCTGATTCCGGCCCGCGGGAACGCACGGCGGCGGCAAATCCGGGTGGCTCTGCTGCCGGCGCAGCGGCCATCGACGTGCTTAACTTCCGTGGCTCCACGCCCTTGAGCGCGCGGTCGCCGCCCTCACCCTAATGTTTCGGGTGGCGTAGGCCTCGCTTTCTGGAGCACGGCGACTGACCGACTGCCCGCCGTGGGGGCCGGGACGGCCGATCACAGCGGCGGTTACGCTGGGTCAACAGCAACCCGAGGATGTGACCGTAGATGATCAACGTACAAGAATTCGCCCTCCGGCTCAGCACCCTCAGCACCCACACGTTTACCAGCGACGACGTCGTCGACCTGGCAACGGCCGCCGACGTTCGCATCAGCGCTGACCTCGACATTGACGCCACTCTGGCGCAGCGCCTGCTTGACCGCATCTCACCCCCGGTGCCAGTCACCGGAGCGCAGATTGCAGCGTCGCAGTGGCCGCCACCGATGTCCCCCCGGTCTACGGCGCCTCCGGTGTCGTTCTCCAGTCCCGGGGCCGTCGACGGCCCGGCCGATCAGCCGACTCGAGGCCGCAGTTCTCAGTCTGGGCGTAACCGCCAGCAGCCCGGCTCCCGACGAACTGGCAGGTGACCCAGCCGTCCTACCCTCCAGAACTCGATCGCTTGGGATCGCGGACGACGGCGGCCGGCGGCGCTATCGACCCGAACGTATTCATCCGCCATGATCGAGTGCGTTCTTCTCGGGCAGGTCCACGAGCCGAACTGCCGCCGGCCCGCTGCACTCCTCGGCGAGCGGATCGCGGCATAAGGGGACACGGGGAATGGCGACGCATCATGGCGCGGTCACAGGGAACGGAGGACGGTTATGAGCCCTGATGAAAACACCTACGTTCGGGACCAAAATGCCCGGGTAGACCCGATGCTCACTCTCGGAATGATCACCGTCGCGGGATTGCGGGATATCCTCGCCGACCTGTCCGACGATGCCGTGGTGGTCGTCGCGAGTGATGGAGCCGGGGGAGACGACTGTTCACCATTAGCCGATGTGGAGGAAGGCTGGTACTTCGCGGCGGCCGGCGAGTCCGCTCCGCTCGGTCGCGACGGCGACGGCAATGTTCACGAGCCCGGCCCCGGCGACCTGTACGCCGTACTGCTACGTCCCACCCGCTGACCCCTGGCTACGGCCATGTGTGCCAGGAGATGCGACGCGGATAGCGGCAGAAGCGGACGCCGGCGTGGTTTCCGTGTCCGTCGAGCCGACTCAGCGAGAGGCGGGTTCGGCACGACCGGCCCCGGACCCGGCTCCGACGGCCTGCCCGCGCTACGCCGGTTCCCGCACGCCACCCTCGTCGCCGTCATCCGGCAACGGCTCGACAGGTGCGTCCGGAAGCGCCACCGGTGTGTCAGGCAAAAGCTCACCGGCATCGTCAGGAACAGGCTCCCGAGGATCTATCGGCGGATACTCATCAGGGTCCAGACCCGGCAGCGACATGACAATATCATCCGCCACCCCACGACCGGACACACCCTGACGCACCAAAAACGCCCAACCGCAGAACCTTGACGAGCAACCCAGCTCACAAACTTTCGTCACGCCCTCGCACCCACACGCGAACCCGGTCGACGGGAGAACAAGCGCCGGTGAGACAGCGGAACACCCCAGCCAAGGTTCACCGCCGCGCCATCACGGCTACCGCTTCTCACAAGCGATGCGTCGCGGTCCCGATCCCACCCCCTATTCGCGTTGTACACGGCCGCGTCACGGATAAACGTTGTAACCCGCACGGTGCCCGGACGGACCCTGTCTACCGCGCCAGGCTTGCCGACACCATGCCGATACACCTGATTCAGGTCCCCACAGTTCTGGAACATGCGCGCGCCGGCATCTGCCGGCCCGCTCATCGCCAGATCAGGGACACCCAGCGGCAACCGGTGTCGCCCTCGTGGCGATTGCCGGAGCAGTCCCCCGCGCACAGACAGCGGCGGATGAGAATGCTGACCTGCGCCCGCGTTGATGAGCGCACGGAAAATCCGTGCGGGTGATCGGGTCGGTGCCGGACGTCTGCCGATTGCGTTCGGTACGTTCGGCTCATCCAACCGGCGTAAGGGAGGCGCGACGATGTTCACGGACCTCATGGAGCATGTGGCGCAGGGATTCGACGCGCTCGGCGCCGTGGTACTCGTGACCGGGCTGCTGTGGTCTCTCGCTCTAGCTGTTTGGACCTGGCGGCATGGCGGCGGGCGCCGGGCATACGAAGCACTGCGGGAGACCTTCGGCGGGGTTCTGCTGCTCAGCCTCGAAATCCTTGTCGCCGCAGACCTGATCCGCACCGTGGCGGTCGCTCCTACCCTCGCCAACGTCGCCGTCCTCGGCCTCATCGTGCTCATCCGGACGTTCTTGAGCTTCTCGCTCCAGGTCGAAATCGATGGCGCCCTACCCTGGAAGCGCGCACTCACCAGCGGTGCTGCAGTCGCCACCCGAGCATCGCGAGCTGCCCGCGACGCCGGGCGTGCACCACAGGCAACGGGTCTCGAGGCCGATCAGGACTTGGAGCGATAGCGCACACCATCCGCAGGCGTCGCTGATGGCGCCGGAGGGCTCTGTTGCGTTGAGGCTTCGTCAAGATCGCTGGCCGTAGTTCTTCGGCGGACCATTGCCGACGGTCCGTTCGGTCTCGCCGTCGCCGCCGTAGACGTCGGCGGTGTCGATGAAGTTGATACCGGTGTCCAGTGCCTCGTGAATGATTTCATGCAGTCGTCGGGGTCGGGTTCGCGTACGGGCCGAACATCATGGCGCCCAGGCAGTAGGGGCTGACCTGGATTCCGATCCGGTCGAGGGGCGCATCGCATGTTCTGTTCCTTCAACCGGGGGTCGGGGCGGCCTGGCGCGGCCGCCCCGATCGGTGCGGTGCGGGTCAGACGGCTTGGGCGGCGTTGACCTGGAGGATCCAAGTGACGCCGAACTGGTCGGTAAGCATGCCGAAGCCGGGCGAGAACGCCGACGGGCCGAACGTCTCGACGATCTCGGCGCCGGCGGAGAGCTGGTCCCAGAGCGCGCTGACCTCCTCGGCGGTGTCGCCGGCGACGGCGACGAATACCCGCTCGCCGGTCAGCGTCAGCCCGTTCTCGCGGGTGGTGCTGGTCGGTGCGGCGGCGGCCGGGGACTGGCTGGGTGCGTCGTACGCCGCGATGCTGAAGCCGTTCTCGGCGTGAAGCTGACCGAAGACGACCTTGTCTGCGTCGGGCAGTTCCTTGGGCATCCCGAAGTCGCCGTAGGCGACGACCGTGAGGTGGCCACCGAACACAGACTGGTAGAACTCGAGTGCCTGGCGGGCGTCTCCGCGGAAGTTCAGGTGGGTGGTGGTGGTGATCGCCATGGTGATGACTCCTTCTAGATCTTTCAGATGGTTGGACCGGTACGGGGAAAGCTCTCGTAAGAACCAGGTAAATGCGACGCGGACGGCTGGACATGACGGATCCAGGAAGCGTTGCCGTCCTCAGATGGCCAGCAGAATGGCCTTGACGATCAGGCTGCCGACGACGTTGTAGGCGCGTCGGCATATGAGTCGACGTTCAGGGCGGCCGTCAGGATCGCGCTCGTGACGGTGACGACCAGAGCCGTAAAAGCTGGACCGGCGTAGAACAGCGCCGAACCTTCCGGCTTGGCGTCGGCGTCGCGGCTGAGGGAACGGTGTACGCCTTGGGGAAAAGCACCGCGAACCAGACACCGCCGCCCGACAACGGTGGAGGCGGCGAAGCCGACCAGGATCCCGACCCAGTTCAGATCACCCAGAAAATCGAACACACTGTTGACTCCGTAAATCGTGGGGATCACCGGTGCTGTCCGGCCTGGTTCCAAGATTCGCAGGAGTAGGCGCCAGGATGTGTCACCTACTTCAGGCAGACTAGGACTCATGCCGAAAACTTCCGCTCGGCTCCTGGCCCTGCTCTCCCTGCTGCAAGCACGCCGGGACTGGCCCGGCGCTCTGCTGGCCGACCGGCTCGACATCAGCTTGCGCACCGTGCGCCGCGACGTAGACCGGCTGCGCGAGCTCGGCTATCCCATCACCGCGACCAAGGGTCCGGACGGCGGTTACCGGCTCAGCGCCGGCACCGAACTGCCACCACTGCTGTTCGACGACGAGCAGGCCATCGCCCTGACCATCGCCCTGCAGATCGCCGCCACCACCTCGGGTGACAGCCTGGCAGAAGCCGCCGCCCGGGCGCTGACCACCATTCGGCAGGTCATGCCCACCCGGCTCCGGCACCGCATCGAGGCGCTGCAGATCACCGCCGTCGAACGGCCCATCAACCGGCCGGCCACCCCCGTCGACGGCGACGTGCTCCTGGCGATCAGCGCCGCCGTCCACGCCCGCGAGATCCTGCGATTCGACTACGGCCCCGAAGGCGCCGACAAGCCTCCGCGCCGCGTCGAGCCCCACCACGTCATCACCTGGGACGGCCGCTGGTACCTCATCGCCTGGGACCTCGACCGCAAGGACTGGCGCACCTTCCGCGCCGACCGGATCGCACTGCGCACCCCCAACGGGCCCCGCTTCACGCCCCGCGAACTTCCCGGTAGAGATGTCGCCGCCTACGCCGTCGGCAAGTTCCGCGGGTCCGACGACGGGGGTGGCTGGCCCTGCCAGGGCACAGTCATCCTCGACCTGCCCGCCGCCACCGTCGCTCTATACACCCGCGAAGGCATCATCGAAGAAGCCGGCCCGGACCGCTGCCGCCTCACCCTCGGCTCGTGGTCGTGGCCCAGTCTCGCCGCCACCATTGCCCGCTACGACGCCGACGTCGACGTCGTCTCTCCCAACGAACTGACCGACGCCTTCGCGCACCTCGCCCGCAGATTCACCAGAGTCACAACTCTGTACGGCAAATGACAGGTTGCTATCTCGTTAACGGAGACCTCCCTGTCGCCGACGTCTTGACACAGAGAGATGCCGTTCGTTTGACAGGCCCTACGCGCTGGTTTGTCCGTGAGCCCGGTTCTGGTCCAGCGCTCGTGCCGGGTAGGGGAACGTCGCCGGATCGTAGGTGTTGTGGATACCGACCCTCGTGGTCTGCGAGACCCGGCCGCCAGGGTCGGCCACGGCCGGCCGCCGGCGCCGCTCCATCCGAACGTGATGGTCAGCGCCACCAGCGCCGCCAGACCACGAGACAGGAATCTACGCATGAGGACCTCCCCCGGGGAACCGGCGGCATGCCGACCGTACGTCAGCGATCTAGATCGACGAATATCAACGTGTAGGCCGCTGGAGGGGCGCATATACCGGCCCTTCTCCCCAGTGCGGTACCGGCCGTTCCTGAAGCCGTTCTCCGAACGTCTGCCCCGGATCAGAGTCCGGCCGTGGTTTGTACCCCGGGACTCACCTCGGTAGCGATCACGGTGAGCGGCGCTACAGCGGCCAGGAGCAGCGCCTCACCGGAACCTGTAACAGGTAGGGTCCCCACGTGGTTCTCGGCGTGACAGCGGCCCTGCTCTCGGCCCTATGCTACGGCGTCGCGGTCGTGCTGCAGGCGAAGGCGGCTCGCGTCGCACCAGCCGGCCCGGGCACCGGCACGTTGTTCCGGCTGGTGGTCAGGGCGCCGTTCGTCGGTGGCTTGTTGCTGGACGTGGTCGGCTTCGCCGCGCAGTTCACAGCGTTACGGTCGACGCCGGTCTTCCTGGTACAGGCGGCTCAGGCCGGAAGCATCGCCATCACCGCGGCCGTGGCCGGCCTGGTGCTGAAGATCCGGCTGGGTGGCCGCGACTGGATTGCTATCGGTCTGGTTTGCGCGGGCTTGGCCGCGCTCGGGTGGACCGTGGGTCCGGAGGGCGACGTCGGGACCGGCACTGTGTTCCGGATCGGCCTGGTGGCGGCGATCGTCCTGCTCGCCGGCGCCGGCGCGCTCGCGCTGCGGGTGAGCGAACCGACCGGCTCGGCGCTGACCGGGCTGGTCGCCGGCCTCGGGTTCGGAGTGGTGGCGCTCGCTGCGCGGGCGCTGCCGAACCTGTCGCCGGCCCGGTTGGTGACCGACCCGGCGACTTACGCGCTGGTGATCGGCGGTGCGGTGGCGTTCCTGTACTACGCCCGCGCGCTCCAGCGTGGCTCGGTCACCGCGGTCACGGCGGCGATCGTGGCCGGTGAGACGCTGCTTCCGGCAATCATCGGATTCATCGTCTTCGGCGACCACACGAGGCCGGGAACTCTGCCTGTCGCGGTCGCCGGCTTCGCCATCACGCTGGGCGGCGCGGCCGCACTCGCCCGCTTCGGAGACCTTCCCCCACCGGAGGACGGCGCGACCTGAGCCACCAGATCCGCAGGCCGGCCGTTGGAGATCGACGCGCGCTTCGGTCTTGGTCTGCCGCTCGAAATCGCCGTACCGTTTGGTCAGCTGACGTGCCTCGATCATCGTTCCCCTTGAAGAACCGCGTCTGCTGATGCGACGGCGTCGTACCCAAACGCTAGGTCCAGGCGCGCGGGGTTCGGTCGTACCGCGGTTTGCTCTTCGGCGGCTCGGTGGTACCGCAGTACTACGTCTCCCGCTCCCCCGCGCATCCGGGCGTTGTACACATCGAGGGAGAAGGAACGCGGAGTTCTTTGATCCTGAGCAGGTCGGGTGCTCGACGTGCTGCGGGACCAGGACGGCAGGCACAATCGCCTTGGCCCGGCACGGGCGGCGGCACAGCGGCAGCGAGGATCTTTCCGGTCTGAGGTTGGCGTTGGCGCGGCGTCCATATCGACGTCACCCCGGTCCTGGTCGTCGCCCGCACACGCCATTCCTCAGCCCCTGCGTTACAACCTTCACACCCCGACCACCAGCGACAACGCCAAGGTCCGCGTCCGCACCTCAGTCCACAGGAAACCGTCCCGTTGTCGCCCGGTGGCGCCGCGGCCGGCGTCGACCGGCGGCGTTCGACAGCGCCGACGACGAGCACCCGCCCCCACGGACATCCTCGCGCGCCAGCGCTGACTGCAGATCTCGCGATCCAAACGACTCGCCGCCTCGACATCGCCGCGCTCACCGGTAGGGTCTGGACTGTGCCGGAACTGACCGGCTCCTGCCGGCGTCCTGATGGCCGCGGGCAGGAGCCGGGTCAGTCAGCTGGGTTGCACACGAAGTCGAACGCGGCTCAGTGAGCTGCGGTCTTCGTCGACTTGGCGGCGGCAAGGTCGGTACGCAGCTGGGCGAGGTCGGCCTTCACCGTCCGGTGGCTCGGGTCGGCGGCGCGGACGCCGGCCATCGTGGTCGCCGCGTCAACCTGCCGACGCCACGTGGCCGTGTCGGCCAAGATCTTGATGATGTCGGCCTGCAGGGTGTTCTTGGCGGCAGCGAGGACCGGCCGGGCGAGACGGCTCTGCTGGGCTTGCATCTTGGCGGTGATGTGCTGGGCTTTGGCGTCCACGCGGGCCCGAACGCTGTCTACAGTCTTCGGCGTCGTTGGCGTCGGCGGCGTTGTCGGCGTCGCGGCGAGAGCGGGAGCCGCTGCTCCTGCAGCAAGGGTGCTGAGCGCAACGGAGACCAGAACCGTTCGTACAATATTCACTTAATCCCCTTATAGGTGATATGAACCTATAAGTTACGTTAGACCGGAGATCGTCAGCGGTAAAGGACATTTGGTTGTGCCTACCGTGGAGCGGGCGCGAACGTGGCTGACGCCCCAGCGGTCAGGTTCTGTGGATCCGTTGCGTTGCCTGATCGGAAGTTCAGGCTTGAGCAATGAAGCATGCACCGTTGTCTCGGGCCTGGACGCCTCCTCGCTCGGCGTTCGCCGGCTTCCGATTCCCGGCCGACGTGATCGTCGTAGCGGTGCGCTGGTATCTGCGCTACGGCCTCTCCTACCGCGACGTCGAAGAACTGCTCAGCGAACGCGGCATCAAGGTCGACCACGTCACGACCTACCGGTGGGTGCATCGGTTCACTCCGCTGCTAGCCGACGCCGCCCGGGTTTGCATGCGGCCCCAGAACAACTCGATCAGAGCGTCGTAGTAATCACCGACGCTTCCCATCGAGGGCACCAGCCCGGATTCCAGGGGCGCGGCGGGTGAAGGCCCAGCTGGTGAATCCGCCTTGCGTGCCTGGTCCGAATGGATGATCGTTTGCCGGGCCGGCGGTTCCCGATCGCCATGGACAGCGCTTTGGTGACCAGGCCCGCGGTCTGTGAGGCGTCGATGGACCAGCCCACCACCCGCCGGGAGTAGACGTCGAGGACCACGGCGCAGTAGGCCTTGCCTTCGCGCGTAGGGTGTTCGGTGATGTCCGTGACCCACAACTGGTTCGGGGCGTGCCGGGTGAACACCCGGGCGACCAGATCCGCCGCGCACGGGGTGCCTCCGAGCTTTATGGCCAGGTATGCCCTTCAGGCCGACGCGGCGCATCAACATCTCGACCGCGTTCTGCCCGCCGGTGATCCCATGACCGAGGACGAGTTCTGCGTGAACCCGCGCCGGCAGGAACGCATCGACTCCGGCCAACTGCCCCGCATCACCTCCACCGATCATGCGAAGTTGGTCGCCGCCCGCAAGCGGATCGCCGCGTTGGAGACCGAGCTGGCGATACATCGGCGGACGGCCGAGTCGCTGAAGGAGGCGGTGCCCCAAAAGCACGGTTCGCGGCCATCGCCACGATGACCGCTGAGGACTTCCCGACCCAGATCGCCTGCCGGGTGCTGGACGTCTCCGACGCCGGCTTCTACGCCTGGCGCACCCGCCCACCCTCGCCACGATCACTGCGGCATGCCTGGCTCACCGAGCAGATCCGCCAGGTCCAATAGTGGCTGGTACAACCGGGTCAGACGTCATCCAGCATCGGAATGCGGAGCCCCTTCGACCGTGAGGCACTGCACGCCCCGCCAGATCACGACCGTTGACCCCACACCTCGGGTGTCCGGCCTACGGGGACAAGCTCAAGTTGGCTTTCAAGGTGGCGCATGGTCATGTCGGCGAGGGCGCGCAGGGTGGTGAGTTGAGTCGCGGTCGGCGTACGGGCGGCAGTGTCGAATATGCACAGGGTACCGATGACGTGGCCGGTGCTGGTGATCAGTGGAGCTCCGGCGTAGAACCGCATGTTGGGTGTGTCGGTGACTGCGGGATGGGTGACAAAGCGTGGGTCGGTGGCGGCGTCCGGGATCACCAGGATGTCGGGTGAGGTGATGGTGTATGTGCAGAACGACTGGTTGCGGGGCATCGTCACGATGTCGAGGCCATGGGCGGCGAGGAATGTCTGCTGGTCCGCGTCGATGAGGGTGACGAATGCGTGGCTGGCATCCAGCGCGGTGGCCGCCAAGGTGGTGACGTGGCGCAGGATGGGATCGGCGTCGGTGGCGGCGGTGAGGTAGCGGTGGGTGGCGGCGATGCGGTCTTGTTCGTCGATCAACGTGAGTGCCGGCAGCTGCTTCGCGGGCTGATCGCGGTCGGCGAGCAATTGGTCGATGTGGGCGGCGGTGACGGGGCGGCTGTGCAGGAAGCCTTGGACGGTGTCGTATCCCCATTCGGCGATCAGCCGGCCGGTGAGTTCGTCTTCGACCCCTTCGGCGACTAGCTGAAGCCGCATGCGGTGGCCCAGGGACGCGACGGCTTGAGCGATGGCGGCGTCGGCGGCGTGTTCGCGGACGCGGGAGACGAACTGGCGGTCGAGTTTGATCTCATCGAGGGGTAGATCGGCGAGCATGGCCAGACTCGTGTAGCCGGTTCCGAAGTCGTCGAGGGAAATCTTCGCGCCGATGGCTCGTAGCTGGGCCAGGACCTCACGGCTGCGGTCGGGCTGGGTCAGTACCGCGGTTTCGGTCACTTCGAGGGTGAGCAGCCGTGCGGGCAGGCCGTGGCGGTGCAGAAGTTGTTCGATGTCAGCCACGAGGCCGTCGTGTACGAGCAGGCGTGGTGACAAGTTGACCGAGATCGGTAGTTCGTGACCTCGGTGATACCAGCGGGCGCCTTGGCGGATTGCGTCGTCGAGTACCCAGTAGGTGAGCTCGACGATCAATGGACCGCTTTCAGCCATCGGCAGGAATATTGCGGGACTGAGCAGTCCGCGGTCGCGGTGTTGCCAGCGGACCAAGGCCTCCACGCCGGTCATGACCGTCGAATGGGCGTTGACTTGTGGTTGATACAGCAGGACCAGTTCCTCGGCGGCCAGGCCTCGGCGTAGGTCGGCTCCGAGGCTGATCTCGGCGGCGGCGTCCGAGCTCAGCTCGGGTGTCCAGAGCCGCACATCGCGGCCTTCGGCGGCGGCGGCGGTGATTGCTTGCCTGGCTCGGGTGAGCAGAACAGCGAGGAGTTCGTCGTTGCCTTTGTCGTGCTGAGTGGTGATGCCCGCGGTGATACTGATGTCGATGTCGAGGCCTTGGATGTGGTAAATGCCTTGCAGCGCTTCAAGGATCGTCTCGGCCTTGGTGATGACATCAATGGAGCTGGTGGTGAGTGGGACAGCGAAGACGTCGCCGCTGAGGCGCCCAAGCATGGTGGTGTCGTCCACGCAGAGGCTCAGCCGCTGAGCCAGTTCTTGGAATAGCTGGTCGCGTCCGGACAAGCCGACGGCTGCTTTGATGCTGGCCCCGTTTTGTACCTGAAACAGCAGGACTGCATGAACGGATGCCGTTGTCCGCCAGCGCGCTCCGAGGAGTCCGTTCTCGGTGAGAAGACCGGTCAGCGGATCGGTGTCAGCGGCCCGGCTCAGGCGTTGTACCAGCTGATTAGTGACGTGGCCGGTGGTCAGAACCACACCGGCGACCATGGCCGCGTTCACGGCTGCGGCCGGCCACGGGTAGGCGGCCGCTTGAGCGGCCGTTACAAGGAGCAGCGCGGCGGTGCACTGGAACCAGGCGGTACGGGTGGGAAAAAACAGGAAGGCGTAGGTGACGACCCAGATGGTAAACACGGCATAGGACATGCTGGCCGCACCGCCACCGGCTAATGCCGTCAGCCCAGCGATCAGCACGCTGCCGCTGACCAGCAGCACCCGAGCCGCCAGCAGTGTCAATGTGCGCCGGTGCAGCAACCACCACGTCACCGCCCCGGTTGCTACAGCAGTCCCGATGATCACCTCATGCCCACTGGCCGCCCAACCCGGGACCAACCCGGTGACGAAGCACAGCAACGACCCCACTCCGTAGAACACGGCAAGGGTGCGGCGCCGGGCGCGTTCGGCGCCGACCTGTCGACCAACCACAGCTGTCTCCTACTAGATCGTCTCCTCATCACATCGACGGCCGGACCCAGCACATGAGTTCAACCGAAGGTTGGCGGAAGTCCGTTGCGTTGAACGCGCCCCTTGAGATGCGGGTGGAGTCATCATCCAAGAAGTCGAGCTTGAGCCGATGAGCGATCTGCTGCGAGCTTCACGCGCCTCCGGCGCCCTCGTCGGCCGCCGGCCCAAACACCTTCCCGTCAACGAACCGGTCCCGGCCATCGCGCGTGTGGCGATGTACGGGAGGCGTGCAACCGCGCTGGTGGCCGCTCCGTCCGCTCGGCGGTAAACGACCAAGCAGCGCTCAGAGTCAACGATCCGGCGACGCCACCGTCATACCGGGGGTTGTCATGGCCACCTTCAAGGGCGCCGGCGCTCGCGACTCCCCAGGCTCTTGGCGTCGGTGTCGATTGTTTCCGATAGCGGAAGCGGGTGTTCCGTTCCACGGGCTGTGGATAGCCTTAAGTCATCAACCGGCAATGCGGCCAGAGTCAGCCTCCAGAGTTTCCGAAGCTACCTTCGGAGGGTCTGAGGCTGCGAGCGCAGAACCCAACCTGCGCCGACAGATCGGATGAGGACCATGACACAACACCCCATCATCGGTTACGCAATTCCCGAGAACTCGAATCCCACCGCCCTCGACCAAGTCCATGAACACTCCAGGCGCCCGCGGGAACGACACAACCCCAGCATCGATGAGCAACTCGCGGACCAGGGAGCCTGCGGTCAGATTCACCTACCGACCGGACGGGTGTGCCTGCTCGAGCACCACCATGACGGCTCCTGCCACTTCCGTACCCCAACCTCCTAGACCACCCCGGAGCAGTTACGGGCAGTTGTGGTTCGGCATCTTCTTCAGGCACCACCCCAAGAGCATCATCTTTCTCCAGCGCCATCGCGTTCGGAGTCAGCCGAAGACGTACGCAAGGGCGACGCCGTGTAGGCCTCCGTTGTGGCAGTTGATCGAGCCCTTGTCGCCATCGGGGCCGGCGAAGTCGCCGGGCTGCGTCCCGTCCCGTTCCTTGTGTGAGTTCCCCTCTCTTTGATGAAACCTCTTGACCACGGTCTGATGGTCCTGGGGAGGAAGATCGCGGCAGCACCGAAGAAATACCCCGAGCTACGAGCCCACGCCGTACGCTTGTATCGCGAGTCGGACCCGAAGCCGTTGATCCGTAAGCTCGTCGACTGCGATGTTCTCACCGACGGCGACGTGCATCACGAAGCGTTCGGTAGCGGATTCGTCAGGATCAGTCCGACGCCGGCGAACGCAGCGACCGGCCGACGACGGAGATGGCAGAGGACAATCGCCGGCTGCGCCAAGAGGTGGCGGAGCCTCGCCGGGTTAATGAGATCCTGCGTGCGACCAAGGGCCCCGGGGCAAGGTGCGGTACAGCAGAGCCGGCAGGCGGCCCCCTGGACAAGCCGACGGCCGCGCTGCCGGGCGAGCGGATCGCCGCGGCGCTGGGTCGGGCGCGTCGACGCGATGCGCCCGCCAAGGTCGCCAGGATCCAGGCCGCGCTGCGCGCCGAGCTCCTGGGTCAGCCGGTGTTGGTGGCTGCGCCCACGCGATCACAATGCAGGCCCAGGTAGCGATCCTGTCCACCCTCAACACTCAGATCACGGTCATGCAGGAGCAGGTGCAAACGCATTTGGCCAGCACCCGGACGCTGAAATCTACCTGAGCCAGCCCAGCCTGGGCGCCCGGGTGCTGGCCGAGTTCGGTGACGACAACACCCGCTACAGCGGTGCCGAGCCCGCAAGAACTACGCCGTGACCAGCCCGATCACCCGCCAGTCGGGCAAAGAAAAAATCGTGCTGGCCCGCTACGTGCACAACGACTGGCTCCTCGACGCTCTCGGACAGCAAGCCTTTCCGCACTGAAGAACTCACCCGGTGCCCGCGCCTACTACGACCAGCTAGGTACCCGCGGTGTCGGTCACCGCGCCGCGCTGCGCCAGCTCGCCAATCGACTCGTCGGCATCCTCCACGGCTGTCCGAAGACCGGCACCACATACGACGAACACACCGCGTGGACGCGACACCAGCAAGACCTACCCGCCGCCAATTGACAACACAAGATCATGGGATATGTCTGCGCTCGAAGTTCTGACCCGCCAACGCAACGGCCCAGTTTGGTCACCGCGTGCCGGGCGACACTAGCGCCGGTCAGCGGTGCAGTTGCAGCGTCGCCAGTCGTTCGCGCACCTTGTCGCCAATGGTGGCGAGCATCTCCAGCTCCGTCGCGGTGAGATGATCGATGAGTGCATCGCGGACGTCGGAGACGTGCTGCGGGGCCGCGGTCTTGATCAGGTTGCCGCCCTGTGGGGTGATGGCGACGACGGCTCCCCGCTGATCGGTGAGGCAACGTTCCCGAGCGACCAGACCGCGAGTCTGCATCCGGCCCAGGTGCTGGGACAGTCGGCTCTTCTCCCAGCGCAGTAAACGGCCGAGTTCAAACGACCTCAGTCGGCCATCGGGCGCTTCGGAGAGATGGGCCAGGACCTGGTAGTCGCAATGGGAAAGCCCGCACCGGTTGCGAAGTTGCCGGTCGATGAACTCTGACAGCCCGTCCTGCATGGCCATCAAACTGCGCCATGCGTGCCGCTCCCGGTCGTCCAACCACCGCGTTTGGGTCACAGCCGACAGTCTACCGTTTGGTTGACACGTTAACCAGATCGGCTTATCTTCTGGTTGACACGTTAACCAGACGGACGCGGCTTCGGTCGCACCGCAGCACCGCGAGCAGGCGTGTCGGTGCTGGTCAGCCGCATATCCGACCGGAGGAACCAGAATGAAAATCGTGACGATCGGACGAGGCAACATCGGTGGCGGATTGGGCGCCCTGTGGCGAGCCGCCGGGCACGAGGTCGAAGAGCTCGGCCGTGACGGAGGGGACGCCAAGGACGCAGATGTGGTCTTGGTGGCCGTGCCCGGCTCGAAAATCTCGGAGTCCTTGAGCAAGGTGACCGGGCTCGACGGGAAGACCGCGATCGACGCGACGAACATCCTGCCGAAGCGGAACGGTAACTTCCCGTCGTACGCCGACGAGGTGAAGTCCTTCACCCATGCGCCGGTGGCCAAGAGCTTCAACATGAACTTCGCGAGCCTGTTCGGGACAGTGGGTCAGCAGCGAGTGCGGCCAAGCAGCTTGTACGTCGCCGACGACGAGGCCCGCGAGGTGACCGAGCAATTGATCCACGACGCCGGCTACGACCCGGTACACATCGGGGATCTCTCCCGGGCCCGCGACTTCGAGAACGCGGTCTGGCTACTCATGGGCATCGAGCCGGTCGGCGGCGTGTTCTACCGGTTCGCCGTTCCGGGCGAACTCTGATCAATCATTCGTGCTGAACCGGCGACCATCGGCCCCGGGAGCGAGCAACGAACGCCCTAAACGATAGGAAGTAATCCCGTGAAAGCCGCAGTCGTCCTCGGTCCGAACCAGACGCCCGTCTACAGCCAATTCAATGAGCCCACGCCTCGAGACGGCGCCCGGGTCATCCAGGTCACGGCGTCCGCGCTCTCCAACGCCACCCGAGCGCGGGCGACCGGCAACCACTATTCGCTGGTGGGAGGTTTCCCTCTCGTTCCTGGCATCGACGGCGTCGGCCGGACCGAGAACGGCGAACGAATCGGATTCTTACTGCCAGAACCGCCCTTCGGCGGCATGGCTGAGAAGACGCTCGTTCGCGACGCCCTGTGTCTGCCGATTCCCGACAACCTCACCGACGTGCTCGCCGCGGCCATCATCAACCCAGGGCAATCTCCGATCAGCGCACTGCGCTCCCGGGCAGATCTGCAGGCCGGCGAGACCGTCCTGATCAACGGCGCTACCGGCACGACCGGACAGATCGCCGTCCAGATCGCCAAGCACCTGGGCGCAGGCCGCGTGATCGCCACCGGTCGAAACTCCGACGCCCTGGCCCGGCTGAGGGAACTGGGGGCCGACGACACCGTCGACCTCACCGCTGATCCGGACGGCCTGCAGAACGTTCTCGGAGAGCACTTCGCCGACGGCGGAATCGACATCGTCTTGGACTATCTGTCCGAGTCACCCACCCAGACCATCCTCACCGCCATCGCCCGCAGTCACAAAGCCGCCAAGTCCATCCGCTACGTCCTCGCCGGCAGCGCGGCGGGCGGGTCGGTCACTATTCCGACCAGCGTGCTGGGCGCCACCCCGATCGTGCTCATGGGCAGCGGAATCGGAGCGGTGCAAGTACCTGACATCATGCGATCAGTCACCGAGGCCCTGCGGATCGCCTCGTCGGCCAACCTGAACATCGACCTCACCGAGGTACCCCTGGCCCACGTCGAGAAAGCCTGGACCACCGACTACGGCCGCAGCCGCGTCGTCTTCACCATCTAGACCTGATCCCACGCCGCCGGTGGTTACCGGGTCAACGCACCGCCCAATCCCTTACGCGGCGTCGCTACCGACGCCGACCATCTCCGCGACTTCGTATCCACGATCGATGGCCCGGTCGTCCTGGTCGGACATTCATATTCCGGTTTCGTGATCACCAACGCCAGCGCGAGCCGTTGCGTCGGTCACGGCGCTGTCTACATCGCCGCTCACGTCCAGGACGAGGGCGAGACGTTGACCGAGTCTGGCGCGCTTGGTGGCAGCTCCCACCGACCTCACCAAACGCCTAATGCTGCGCCCCTATCTCGGTGCACCCGAGGGCGATGCCGACGGGTACATCGACCCGAAATGTTTTCATGAATTGTTCTGCGCGAACGCCGACCCGGCCCGATTCATGGCCTTCGCCTGAGCCGGCGCCGATACCATCGAGGTCGCCAGTTCCCACGTCGCGATGATCAGCCATCCGGCCGAAACCGCGGTGTCGGGGTCGGTGGCGTGGCATCACCGGTTCCGGCCGGTACGGGTACGCCGCCGCGACACGTGAGTGCCGGTCGACTCCGCCCTCGCCGATGGGGCGGGTGACGCCGGCGGCGACCGCGACGGCGGTGTCGGCTCCTTAAAGCTCTTCGCGGCCGCCCGGTGGCGCGTCAATGCTAATGCCACGTTGCAGGAGCATTCGACCTACCAAAAGGGTCCATATTGTTGACAAGAACATGCCGGAAGCACCAATCGCTAGCCCGATCCTCGCGCCGAAGATCTGGCCAGCGAAGCCGCCCGCAGCCGTACCAACGGTAATTGATCCGTATGAGATCATGCGAGTTGTGGCGTTCACACGTCCGCGGAGGGAATCTGGTGTTCGTAACTGTCGTGCTGTCAGCACTACCACCGAAGAAAGTCCCGCTGATACGCCCGCAACGGCGAATATTCCGCCGGTCAATGCGACGGCCACCGCCGGGCTGACATGCGCCGGAACGGCCGGAAGTCCAAGGTATGCGACAGGGTCGATCGCGGAGCACCAGAGGCACGTCGCCAAAGCGCTGGTCCTTCGCGATATGCGAGGAGCCAACGCTGCGCCGATTAGCGTACCTACCGCCCCAATAGACAAGACGAGCCCGAATTGCCCAGCACTTAGGCCCAAACGCCTAACAGCATCAACCGTGAACAGCACAATAATCCACTGCTCAAATGGATTGGACAGAGCGGAGTAACCGACCGCCCAACGCAATACAGGTTCGTGGGCGAGAAAGCGGACGCCTTGCGCCATGGCAGAGAAAAGTCGCGTCCGTGGTGCCGTAACTGCCGGCTCGGCCATATTGATGCGCGCAAGTGTGAACGCAGAGAGCAACGACGTTAGCACTTGAAGACCCAACGCTCCGGCAGCGGTGAACACTTGAACGAGCAGCCCGCCAAGCCCCGGCCCGGCAATTAGGGCGGTGGACTCGGTGGCCGCGAGGCGGCTATTTGCGATCTCGAGTTGATTGGTGGGAACCACAAACGGAATGTACGATTGATAACCGATTTCATACAGTACGACGCAGCAGCCAAGCGCGAAGCCAAGCACCAGAAGCGCGCCAACATTAAGAACGCCTAATAAGAGAAGTCCGGCAATAACACATAGGATAATTGCCCGACCGATTTCGGCGCTGATGAGCAGCGGGCGTCTACGCATTCGATCGAACAGCACTCCAAGTGGAAGGGCGATGACGAGGAATGGGAGCCACTGTACCGCTGCAAGCAGACCGACCTCAGCTGCCGAGGCACTCAGGGTTATTACCGCGAGCAAGGGTATCGCAACAGCAGTTACCTGCGCGCCGACGGCAGTAAGCGCCGTCGCGGTCCACAGCGACCTGAAGCCGTTTCCCAGCCTTCGCGCGCTTCTCACAAGCCCCCCGCCCTTCCGTATACTACGGCCGATAATCCGGTCGTAAACTCAAACTTCCGGCGTATCTAATACACCGCTTCAAAAGCGCAATGAGTTATACGAGGTGGCAACTACTTTGGGGCCGAATTTATTCTTCAGGCGAATGACTTCCGTTCGCCTCGCTATGCAGTTTAGCCGGAGTACTTGCGAAGCTCGTCCAAGACAGTACAGGCGATACTCATGGCACACAAGGCACTTGCACGCGTACCTCTCTTGTTAGCGAGGCTCCATAATGACGTCGGCCCGGCTAGCGCCGTTGCGCCGAATAGGGCCGAGGCAAGCTAACTCACAGGTTCCTTAAGCATGTCGAGCACGGCAGACAAGCAATCACGCGGGATCCTCTCGAAGACCGGTCAATCGCAAATCTATCTATCGATGGCTCCGCACCTATATCATTCAGGTCGTGCTCGCCGCCGTCGGAATCGCCGCCGTGGCCGGCCTCGACGGGCGCCGACCGAGGCAACTCTCCGATCCGCCGGTACACGGCTTGCCGATCCCGCCAGCGCCTCTTGGGCAATCGGCGGGATCCGTCACTCCCGGGTACCAGCTCCCCTCACGCGGCGGTGGGCGATCCCGTACAGGCGCTCGGTGAGGTGCTCGACGCCATCGAGGCCGACGTCCGTCGGGACGGTTTCCGGGGTGCGCGTTCAACAATGCCAGCATCGAATTTCAGGACCCGCAGCATCCGGCCCGGGTCGAGGCGCGTCGCTACCGCGAGGAACTGGCGCGCCGGCTGGTCGAGCTGAGCACGGCCGCGAGTTCCATAGGCGGCGCCGAGATCGGCCGTCAGCTCGCCGTCCTCATCGACTGTGTCTATGCCAATGCCGCGCATCTTGGCTCCGACGGGCCCGCAGCCGCCGAGCTGAATCTGGCGCGCCGGCTCGTCGCCTATTCGGCGGCCGGTCGATGAGCATGTCCTATCCGGACCTGGCGGTCGAGAACCGCGCCGCTTGGCGCGCCTAGCCGACCGGCAATGCCACCACCTCCCTCGGAGTGTGGGTGGTGACCTTCACAGAGCACCACTGCGACCGGCACGTGCCGTACGGAGATCTGGTGGACGAGGCGCTGGATCGGCTCCCGGCCCCGCACCGTCGACCAGGATCGCTCAGCCCGGCTGATGACCCCTCGCCGACCCGGCTGCCGATGGTCACGCATAGATCGCGCACGCATCGCCCGGCTATTCGCCGGCGGGCTCATGTAGCCCATCGGCCAGGCCGACGTCGAGGCCGCCCACACCGACGGAAGCTGGACGGCGCTCGACGACGTCGAAGACTTTTGCGAACCCCGCCGCCCTCGACCGCACACTCCAGGGCAGCCACCACTGGGACAACTTCCCGCCGTCAACACGGCGCGCCATCCTCGAATGGATCCTGTCCGCGAAGACGGAGCCGACCCGCAGCCGCCGCCTTGACCAGACCGTCACCGACGCCGCCCACGGCATACGAGCCAACCAGTGGCGGCAACCCAAAGCCGCTGACTCGACCTGAGCAGTCGCGTTCGCACACTGGCGCTCAACGAAGCGCAACGGCAATCTCGCCTCATCGAACGTTGTCAGCGACAAACTGCAGGTGCCCGAGTCCGAGTGTCGGTGAATCGGTCGGCATTGGTGGCCGGCGCACGTAGTCGGCTGACGAGTGCGCCAGGATTGGTCGATGACGCAGACCCGGTAAAGCCGACGACCGACAGCCGCCAGGAGACGGTCGAGGGCTGGTAGCGGCGGATCACCCACTGGTTGAGCACCGCCAGGTAGACGGCCCGGCGTCGGTGACCACCTCGTGCAGGATGACCCTCAGTTCCCGGAGCGCCCAGGCGAGGACTCGGCGGGCCTCGGCGGCGTAGCGGCGGACAGACCAGGGCGTCGACGCCACCGAAGAGCGCAACAGCAGCGTCCGTACGCTGTGCGGCTGTCAGCGCAGGATGCCGGTGTGGCCCAGAGAGTAGCGGCCGGGCTGCGGCCAGATGCAGAGTCCGTGGGGTTCCTTGCCGACCTTGATGCGGGCCATCAGCCGGCCGGTTGCGGTGTTGATGGCGTAGACCTCGGCGTTGTAGCGGCCGGAGAGCCAGAGGACCTTGCCGTCGGCCGACACGCCACCCATGTCGGGACTGGCGTGCCCAGGAAGCTGCCATTTCGCGACAGCCTTGTGGGTAGCGAAGCTGATCAGCGAGATGCTTCCCTCGCCCCGGTTGGTGACGTACAGGTACTTCGCATCGCGGCTGGGGTAGAGGCCGTGCGCACCTTGGCCGGTGGGCATGAACGTCGGTGTGGTGAACCGGTCGCCGTCGAGGATCCACACGCCGCTGGTCTGCATGTCGGCGACGTACCAGGTAGCCCCGTCGGGGGAGATTTTGATGTCCTGCGGCATCGGGTTCTGACCCGGCAGGTGGATCTGGCCAATGACCTTGCGCCGGCCTGTGTCGACCTTGATCAGGTCGCCGGAGAACTCGCAGGTGACAATGAAGTAGCGCCCGTCCGGGGAGAAGTCGGCGTGATTGACCCCCGCACAATTCACCGGCAGTACATCCTTGACGGCCATGGTGTGCGGATCCCGGAAGACGATCTCCTTTTGTTTCTCCTCCATGACCACGGCGTACTTGCCGTCCGGGGTGAAGTAGAGGTTGTACGGATCCTGGACCGGGACAGCCTTGCCGAAGCTACCGTTCACGGGGTTGATGGGGGTCAGCGAGTTTCCGACGTCGTTGTTGACCCACAACGTCTTGAGATCCCAGGACGGCACCACGTGCTGCGGCCCCTTGCCGACCGGCACCGTGCGTAGCACACGATAGGTGGCCGGGTCGATGACGGTGACGGTGTTGCTGCCCAGGTTCGGTACGTAGACCAACGATTTGTCGTGGCGCACGACCGGTGACAGCTGATTTGGCCGGTCAGCCGCATAGAGATCGGTTGGCGACAGCGGCGGCGGCATCCCGGGAAGCAGCGAGCGTGGCGCCGACGTGGACTCGACCCGCCCCGGAGCGCCGGTGGCATCCGTCATCCAGGTCGGCTTAGTAGCCGGGTGTCCCGAATCGCACGCGCCGGCGAGCGACACCGCTACCACCAGCGCGAACGCGGTGATTGTCCGCGCGCTCCAGGACTGAACCGGACCGGACACTCGATCTCCCCCAGGTCGCGTTACGACGGCTCAGCCGAACCCTACGACCACCGATCAAGTCCCACACTCCGGGCGGATGATGGAGCCGACGCTCCAGATGCGCTCCTTCGTGGATGACCCGGGAGCAATCCACAGTCGCCCGCCGTCGGCACGAGGCCGCCTTGCCGTGCTGTCGCGGCTGGATCGACGCGAATCCGTCGTGCCGGCGTCCTGCTGTGGCGGGTACATTCCCGCCCTCCTGGCACCCGGGGTCCGAGCCGCCCGGCGGCCCAGACGTAGTGGTTTACTCGTTCAACCCCTGACACATGTAAGGCCCTCTGCCCGGGGGCGGAGGGCCTTACATGTGTCAGGACCGATGATGCTGCTGGGCTGTGGAACGACCAGCCGTGCCCGCGCGATCTCAGGGTTTGGGCCAGCGGTCTAGGCCCTGACGTACGCGGTTCGGCTGGCTTGATCATATCAGTACGTACGGACCAATATGGTCGAATAGCCGCAACTCTTTCGAGTAGATCGCCATCAAGTCGGCCTCCGTCTCAGCGGGTCGAGACCAGATACCGCGTCGCAGCAGCCCTACTTGCGGCCGCACACTTGCCACCCGCTTGGGTGAAGATCGATAGACTTTGTAGTCTTTTCGCCGGTTTAGGCGGCGCGTCGTCGACGCTTCACGTGTGCCCTCGCCGAGCATAGGCACGCGGTCGC
The DNA here is from genome assembly GCA_964236515.1 of uncultured Actinoplanes sp. Classification (GTDB taxonomy): domain Bacteria; phylum Actinomycetota; class Actinomycetes; order Mycobacteriales; family Micromonosporaceae; genus Actinoplanes. The sequence goes on along the minus strand of CAXSDA010000007.1, from coordinate 1,628 downwards.
GCCCGGAATCGGTGGGCGGGCCGTGTCCGTACCCAACACCGGTTTCGGGAGTTTCGTTGACCTACCTACTGCGCCGCCGCGCTGTCGCCCTGGCTGGGCCGCTGGCCACACACTCGCGATCCTCGTCGAACTGGATCGCGGGCGGCTTACTCGTCCTTATAGCCGCCGGCTGCGCCGGTTGCGACAGCGGCGACAAACCCGCTGCGGCCAGCGCAACGGCCTCCGCCGCGTCGGCACCCGACGGCGGCAACACCCGATCGGCCGCAGAAGGCAGCTTCGCCTTCACCGTCACCGGCTCGAAGTGCGGCGTGAAGACGGTCGGCCCGGCCGACGTGTCGCAGGAAACCACCGGCCAGTTCTGCCTGATCGACGTGAGCGTCAAGAATGTCGGCAAACAATCGACCCTGCTCGACGGGAGTGCGCAGAAGGCCGTCGACGCGCAGGGCAAGCAGTACTCGGTGGCGGACTTGGCCTCGGTGTACCTCAACGATAAGGACCCGACTTTGCTAGAGGAGATCACACCGGGTACCGAGGTGAAGGGAGTCCTGCCGTTCCAGGTGCCTGCCAATACCAAACTCACCGCGATCGTGCTGCACGCGGCGGTGTCCACGCCGGGCGTGCGGGTGGCCTTGTCCTGACCATCGCCGTGACGTGGTACTCAGTCCTCGAAACCGACGGTCAGCGACCACAACCACCCGGTTCGCCTTCGCGGTAGCAGGTTGGGCACGGCCCGGTCCCGCCCCAGCGTTCATTGGAATCTGACCGGGCGCACAAGGTCTGCTGTAGTGATGAGGCCTACTCATGTCGTCGGGATCAACGCCGCTCGAGTGCTTAAGATCTGCGGAGACTCATCACCGTCGACGTTTCTAAAATTCCTCGATGTCCCGGTGGGATAGTGTGGTTTCAGCTACGCTTTGCAGTGGAATTGGTTACGGCCATGAGGAGCAAAAATGGTTTCTCTCTCCGCCGCCGTGGGACTTAGGTAGCTGTCGGGTCTCCGGGAACGTGTCGCGGCAGCACAGGCAATGTGCAGCGATCTATGAAGAAATTTCGTTGATCGACGATGATCTCGCTCTTCGACTATCACCTGTTCGAGTGCGCGTTTGCGTGGGACAAACCGGTGCATACCCATTACATTCATTTCCCGTCAGGTAATGCTCAAGAAATAGGATTGGTGTTCGCATGAATAAGGCAACACGGATGATGGCGATGGCTGGAATGGCCATCGCTGCTGGTGCGACGATCGGCGCCGGACCGGCGATCGCGTCGCCGTCGACCACCGCGGCCCCGAAAGCCCCTGAGTCGTCCAACCAGGCCGACCGAGCGCGGATCATCGGCTTCTACCGCAGCCCGATCGCCTGCCTGCGCGCGGCCCGTTTCAGTGAGGCTCGCAGCCGCTTCCTCGACTTCGATTGCCAGCGGGTCGGCTTCGGCGTCCGTCGTGGCTTCTACGCGCTGACCGTGAGCCGTGACGACCGCTGGGACTGGGGCCACGGCACTTGGATCCACACCGGTGGCTGGGACAACCTGGGTAACTGGAACGCCGGCGGCGGCTGGAGCCACCGCGGCAACGGACCGCGCAACTGGAACACCGGCAGCTGGGACAACCACGGCGGCTGGGACAACCA
>CAXSDA010000006.1:154464-216400 GCA_964236515.1 uncultured Actinoplanes sp. | reverse complement strand
ACCGCCCCCCGCCGGCCGCGCTTGGCGAGGTCCAGCGCGAACGCGGCCCGGCCGGCCTCGACCCGGTTGTCCGACGGGTGCCGGCGCTGCCGGGGGTTGGGCGCGACCCGGTCGAGGTACGGGCCGTAGCCGATCAGGTCGTCGGCGGCGGCGATCGCGGCCGACGCGTCCGGGGTGATCCACTCCCGGGCCCCGGGGCCGAGGCCGATGACCGTGACCGTGCCCGGGCCGGGCGCCGGATCGTCGGCCGCCGGCGGCACCGCGACGGCTGCGACCGGGGTGGGCAGCAGGACGAGGGAGAAGTAGGGCACGGTCGCCGGGTCCACGTCGGCCAGCCGGGCCGCGCGTTCCCGGTCGGTGGTGGCGCGTTCGACGTACCAGGCGTCGTCGAGGCGGCCGGCCTGCTCGAGCGCCGCCCGGACGCCGTCGAAGGTGCGGCCCAGCTTCATGATGGCGGCCGAGTCGGTGCCGGCCAGGCGGGCGGCCAGCTCCTCCGGCGGCAGGGTGCCGGGCAGGACGGTCAGCACCTCGTCGCGCTCCATCAGCGGCCGGCCGAGCACCGCCGCCGCCGCGCTCACCGATGTCACCCCCGGCACCACCTCGGTCTCGTACCGGTGGGCGAGCCGCTTGTGCATGTGCATGTAGGACCCGTAGAAGAACGGGTCGCCCTCGGCCAGGACGACCACGTCCCGGCCGGCGTCCAGGTGGGCGGCCAGCCGCTCGGCCGCGGCGGCGTAGAACTCGTCGATCGCGCCCTGGTACCCCCCCGGGTGGTCGGTGGTCTCGGTGGTCACCGGATAGATCAGTGGTTCCTCGATCTGGTCCGGCCGCAGGTACGGCTCGGCGATGGCCCGGGCGTTGCTGCGCCCGTGCCGGGCCGCGTGGTACGCGATCACGCCGGCCGCGGTGATCAACCGGGCCGCCTTCACCGTGACCAGTTCCGGGTCGCCCGGGCCGAGCCCCACCCCGTACAGCCGCCCGCTCACTACTCCTCCTCGCTGGCCAGGGCGTTGACCGCGGCGGCGGTCATCGCGCTGCCGCCGCGGCGCCCGCGGACGATCAGGTGCTCGAGCCCGGAGGCGGCCAGCGCGTCCTTCGACTCGGCCGCGCCGATGAACCCGACCGGGATGCCGAGCACCGCGGCCGGCCGCGGTGCACCCGCCGCGACCATCTCGAGCAGGCGGAACAGCGCGGTCGGAGCGTTCCCGATGGCCACCACCGCCCCGCCGAGCCGGTCGGCCCAGAGGTCCATCGCGGCCGCGCTGCGGGTGGTGCCGAGCTGCGTCGCCAGGGCCGGTACGGCCGGGTCGCGCAGCGTGCACACCACCTTGTTGGCAGCGGGCAGCCGGCGGCGGGTCACGCCGGACGCGACCATCTCGGCGTCGCACAGGATCGGGGCGCCGCCGAGCAGCGCCTTGCGGGCCGCGGTGACCACGCCCGGGCTGTACCCGACGTCGTCCACCAGGTCGACCATCCCGCAGGCGTGGATCATCCGGACCGTCACCCGGGCCACGTCGGCGGGCAGCCGTGACAGATCCGCCTCGGCCCGGATCGTCGCGAACGACCGCCGGTAGATCTCGGCGCCGTCCCGTACGTACTCCACTAGCTCCTCCTTGCCGCGGCCAGCAGTCCGGCCACCTCACGCGCCGGCCCGCCGGCCTCGAAGCCCGGCGCGGTGACCAGATAGCCGTCACCGGTGGCCTCGACCCGTACATGATCACCGGCCGGGCTGCCGCAGCCGCGCGCACACCCCACCCAGTGCACCCCAAGCGCACCCGCCGCCGGAAGCCCGGCCGCGAGTCCGCCCGCCCCGGGAAGCCCGGCCGCGAGTCCGCCCGCCGGCGGAAGCCCGGCCGCGGCGTCCGCCCGCACGTCCGCGAGCGCCTTCGCGCAGCCCGGCCGCCCGGCGCAGGTGGTCACGCCGACCCAGCGGGACCCCGGCTCGACCACCAGCCCCGCCCCGGCCAGCGCGGCCAGCCACGGCTCGATCTCCGGCGGCGCGAGGTCGGCGACGATCACGCCGCGCTGCGCGGTCACCACCAGCTGGCCGGCTGCCTCCAGCGCGTCGAGCCGGCCCGGCCCCAGCCGCCCGAGCGGAACGAGTGCGCCGGCCGCCCGGGAGAGCGGCCCGACCAGCCGCCGGGGCGCAGGCCGGACGTGCAACCGGCGCGGTCCAAGGCCGAGACCGAGGGCGGCCGCGGTGCGACGGGCCATCTCGTCCGGCCCGTCCGGCAGCTCGCGCACCCGCCAGGCACCGGATCCCGCCCGTACGGCCAGAAAAGCGTGCGCCGCCGCCAGCAGCGCGTCCACCGTCCTACCCGGCGGCACCCGCAGGCCGGCGTCCTGACCGGCGAACAGCACTCCGACGGCGGACCCGTCCGGCACCGCGGCGACATCGGCCGAGAGAGCAACGTCACCATGGCCGTCGTCCAGCCCGAACAGGAACCGCCCCGGCAGCGCGGCCAGTTCCGGGTTGGCGCAGAGCCGCGCATCCAGCGACGCGATCCTCGCCCGGACAGTCGGCGAAGGGACCGGCGAGGCCGTGATGTTGCGCACCAGCTCGTGACTCTGCGAAGGCAGCAGGCCGGCCGCCCACAGCGCCGCCGCGAGCTCGCCCGGCGGCACCCCGGTCAGGGCCCGGAGCTGCACGTTCGCCCGCGACGTCAGCTCCAGGTGGCCGTCGCCCCAACGCTGCGCCAGCCCGCGCAGCGCGGCCAGCTGCGCGCCGGTGAGCAGGCCGCCGGGCAGCCGGACGCGCGCGAGCGGACCGTCGGCCGCGGCGTGCAACCGCAGCGCTCCGGGGCACGCGTCGGCGACCGGCCGAGGCGACGAAGGGATGACCACGGCCCGGACACTACCCAGCCCCACCGACAAAAAGTCAGCGCTTGACTCGGCGTAGCGCGGATCGGCAGGGTTGAGCGCGTGCTCCTTCTCCTCTCGACCTCCGACACCGACCTGCTCAGCGCCCGCGCGGCCGGCCGGGACTACCGGCTGGGCAATCCGGCCCGGCTCGGCGTGGACGATCTGCCGGCGCTGCTCGACGGCGCCGGGCTGGTCGTCGTGCGCCTGCTCGGCGGCCGCCGAGCGTGGGAGGAAGGGCTTGACGCGTTACTGGCCGGGCCGGTTCCGGTCGTCGTGCTGGGCGGTGAGCAGGCCCCCGACGCGGAGCTGATGAAGCTGTCCACCGTCCCGGCGGGCGTGGCCGCCGAGGCGCACACCTATCTCGCCTACGGCGGGGCGGGCAATCTGGCCGCGCTGCACGACTTCCTGTCCGACACGGTGCTGCTCACCGGGCACGGGTTCGTCCCCGCCGAGCCGGCGCCGGAGTGGGGGGTGCTCGAGCGCACCGGCCGCACCACCGAAGGGCCGGCCGTGGCCGTGCTCTACTACCGCGCCCACCACATGGCCGGGAACACGGCGTTCGTCGAGGCCCTCTGCCGGGCGATCGAGGACAAGGGCGGCCGCCCGATGCCGATCTTCACCGCATCGCTGCGGACCGCCCCGCCGGATCTGCAGGCCGAGCTGCGCCAGGCCGATGCCCTGGTGGTGACCGTGCTCGCGGCCGGCGGGACGAAGCCCGCCACGGCCTCCGCGGGCGGCGACGACGAGGCCTGGGACGTCGGCGTGCTGGCCGACCTGGACGTGCCCATCCTGCAGGGGTTGTGCCTGACCAGCAGCCGGGCGGTGTGGGAGGCCGGTGACGACGGTCTGTCCCCGCTGGACGCGGCGACCCAGGTGGCCATCCCCGAGTTCGACGGCCGGATCATCACGGTGCCGTTCTCGTTCAAGGAGATCGACCCGGACGGGCTGTCGGTGTATGTGCCCGACCTCGAGCGCGCGGCCCGGGTTGCCGGGATCGCGGTCAATCACGCCCGCCTGCGGCACCTGCCACGGGACGAGCGCCGCATCGTGGTCATGCTGTCGGCCTACCCGACCAAGCACTCCCGCATCGGCAACGCGGTCGGGCTGGACACCCCCGCGTCGACGGTCCGGCTGCTGGCGGCGATGAGGGACGCCGGCTACCGCATCGGCGCGTTCGACGAGTACGACGGCGACGGGCTGATCCACGCGCTGATCGCCGCCGGCGGGCAGGACCCCGACTGGCTGACCGAGGAGCAGCTGGCCGACAACCGGGTGCGGATCAGTGGTACGGCCTACACGACGTGGTTCGCGACGCTGCCGGCCGATCTGCGCGCGAAGGTCGAACAGCACTGGGGTCCGCCGCCGGGTGAGCTGTACACCGACGACGGCGACATCGTGCTGGCCGCCCTGCGCGACGGGAACACGGTCGTCATGGTGCAGCCGCCCCGCGGTTTCGGCGCCAACCCGGTGGCCATCTACCACGACCCCGACCTGCCGCCGAGCCACCACTACCTGGCCGCGTACCGGTGGCTGCACGACGAGTTCGGCGCGCACGCCATGGTGCACGTCGGCAAACACGGCAACCTCGAGTGGCTGCCGGGCAAGAACGTCGGCATGTCGGCGTCCGACGGCACCGACGCGGCGCTCGGCGACCTGCCGCTGATCTACCCGTTCCTGGTCAACGACCCGGGCGAGGGCACCCAGGCGAAGCGGCGGGCGCACGCCACCCTGGTCGACCACCTGATCCCGCCCATGGCGCGGGCCGAGTCGTACGGCGACATCGCCAAGCTGGAGCAGCTGCTGGACGAGCACGCCTCCATCGCCATGCTCGACCCGGCCAAACTGCCGGCCGTCCGGGCCCAGATCTGGACGCTGATCCAGGCCGCCCGCATGGACCACGACCTGGGCCTGGACAACCGGCCCGGCGACGAGGAGTTCGACGAGTTCGTGCTGCACGTCGACGGCTGGCTGTGCGAGGTCAAGGACGCGCAGATCCGCGACGGCCTGCACGTGCTCGGCGCCGCGCCCGCCGGTGAGGCCCGGATCAACCTGGTGCTGGCCATGCTGCGGGCCCGGCAGATGTGGGGCGGCCAGGTGGCGGCGCTGCCCGGGCTCCGCGAGGCGCTCGGCCTGGACGAGGGGAGTGGCGACCGCAGTCACGTCGACGCGGTCGAGACGACCGCCCGTGCGCTGGTTGCGGCCATGGAGGAGCGGGACTGGTCTCTCTCCGCGCCGGTTGAGGCGGTGATGGAGGTGTTGGGCCGCGAGGACGAGACGGTGGCCCGGGTGCTGGGTTTTGCGGCCACCGAGATCGTGCCCCGGCTGTCGCGCACCACCGACGAGATCACCCACGTACTGCACGCGCTGGACGGCGGTTACGTGCCGGCCGGGCCGAGCGGGTCGCCGCTGCGCGGGCTGATCAACGTGCTGCCGACGGGCCGGAACTTCTACTCGGTGGATCCCAAGGCGATCCCGAGCGCACTGGCCTGGGAGACCGGGCAGGCGATGGCCGACTCGCTGCTGACCCGGTACCGCACCGACTACGGCGACTGGCCGCGCTCGGTCGGCCTGTCGGCCTGGGGCACCAGCGCCATGCGGACCGCCGGCGACGACATCGCCGAGATCCTGGCGTTGATGGGCGTACGGCCGATCTGGGACGAGGCGTCGCGGCGTGTCACCGGGATCGAACCGATCGGGCTGGACGAGCTGGACCGGCCCCGGATCGACGTGACCGTCCGTATCTCCGGCTTCTTCCGGGACGCGTTCCCGCACGTGGTGGCGATGTTGGACGACGCGGTGCGGCTGGTCGCGGAGCTGGACGAGGACCCTGACCGGAACTATGTCCGGGCGCACGCCCTGGCCGACCGGGACACGCACGGCGACTGGCGGCGGGCCACCACCCGCATCTTCGGATCGCGGCCCGGGGCGTACGGGGCCGGGATCCTGCCTCTGATCGACAGCCGGAACTGGCGCGACGACGCCGACCTGGCCGAGGTGTACGCGGTCTGGGGCGGCTTCGCCTACGGGCGTGACCTGGACGGGGTGTCCGCCCGGCCGGACATGGAGGCGGCCTACCGGCGGATCGAGGTCGCGGCCAAGAACATCGACACCCGCGAGCACGACATCGCCGACTCGGACGACTACTTCCAGTACCACGGCGGCATGATCGCCACCGTCCGGGCGCTGACCGGGCGCGCGCCGGCGGCGTACATCGGCGACTCGACCAACCCGGACGCGACCCGGACCCGCAGCCTGACCGAGGAGACCGCCCGCATCTTCCGGGCCCGGGTGGTCAACCCGCGGTGGGTGTCGGCGATGCGGCGGCACGGCTACAAGGGCGCGTTCGAGCTGGCCGCGACCGTCGACTACCTGTTCGGCTACGACGCGACCGCGGGCGTGGTCGCCGACTGGATGTACGAGCAGCTGGCCGCGACGTACGTGCTCGATCCCGAGAACCAGAAGTTCATGCAGCAGTCCAATCCCTGGGCCCTGCACGGGATCGCCGAGCGGCTGCTGGAGGCGGCCGACCGCAAGATGTGGAGCGCCCCCGAGCCGGCGACGCTGTCGGCGCTTCAGGAGGTCTATCTGCAGACCGAGGGCGACCTTGAGGGTGACGGATGAGAGTCAGCGCCGGCGGAGCAGGTAGGTGTCCATGATCCAGCCGTGGCGCTCGCGGGCCTCGGTGCGGACCTTGGTGATCTCGTCGGCGACGTCGGCGACCCGGCCGGCGGCCAGCAGCTCATCCTCGGTGCCGAGGTAGGCGCCCCAGTAGATGTCCGCCTCGGGGTGGGCGGCGTAGGCCTGCGCGGCGTCCAGCATCACCACGACGTCGTCGACGCCGGCGGGCCACCCCTCGTCGCGCAGCCGCCGGCCGGTGGTGATCTGGACGGCGCGGCCGACCCGGTTCAGCCCGGTGCGGTGCCGGGCCGCCAGCGCCGAGACGCTGCTGATGCCGGGGATGACCTCGTAGGTGAACTCGACGTCGCCGCGGGCCAGGATCTCGTCGAGGATCGCGATGGTCGAGTCGTAGAGCGACGGGTCGCCCCAGACCAGGAAGGCCCCGGTCTCGCCGTCGCCCAGATGGTCGCGGATCAGAGCCTCGGTGATCTCGGAGCGGCGGTGCCGCCAGTCGGTGACGGTGCCGGCGTAGTCGGCGGGCGTACGGTCCCGGTCGGGGTCGCGGCCCTCGGCGATCCGGCGGCTGGGCCGGGCGTACCCCTTGAGCAGCCGGCGCCGCAGCTCGATCATGCTTTCCTTGGCCTCGCCCTTGTCGAGCAGGAAGAACACGTCCGTCCGGCCGATCGCCTTGGCCGCCTGCAGGGTGAGATGGTCCGGATCGCCGGCGCCGATCCCGATGACATAGATCTTCCGCACGTCACCGAGTCTGCCAGGTCGGTCGGCCCGGTCGATCTGCTCGGTCGGTCAGTTGGTCGGCCGGTCAGTCGGACAGGATCGGTACGGACGGCCCGAGGTCCTGGCCGAGGTTGACGGCGCGGGTGACCGACTTGCCGCCGAAGCGGTCGCGGATGGCGTCGAGCGCGGAGTCCAGGCCGTCCGAGTCGTCCGGCTCGAAGGGGAGCTCGAGCTGGACGAAGCCGTCGGTGTCCAGGTTGCTCACCGCGAGCCCGACCAGGGTGCACCCCCGGGAGGCGATCAGCGGCCGGGCCTCGTCCAGCAGCTCACGCGCCACCGACAGGACGGCCCGGGTCTGCATGGTCGCCTTGAGCATGCTGCGGGACCGGGTCGCGCGGCTGAAGTCGTCGAACCGCAGGCGGAGCGTGACCGTACGCCCGGCCCGGTTGCCGCCGCGCATCCGGCGGGTCACCCGGTCGGCCAGCGCGGCCAGCACCGCCTCCAGCTCCTCGAACGGGCGCGCCCGCCGGCCCAGCGCGCACTGGGAGCCGATCGAGCCCCGGCGGTGACCCATCCGTACGCGCCGGGGGTCGTGGTTGTGGGCGAGCGCGTGCAGATGCCGGCCGGCGTGCGGGCCGAGCAGCGTGACCAGCGCCGCCTCACCGACCCGGGCGATGTGCCCGACCGTGGTGATCCGCCGCTCGCGCAGCTTGCCCGCGGTCACCGGCCCGACACCCCACAACCGCTCGATCGGCAGCGGGTGCAGGAACGCCAGCTCCGTCCCCGGCGGCACGACCAGCAGACCGTCCGGCTTGCCGACGCCGCTGGCCACCTTGGCCAGGAACTTCGTCCGTGCGACGCCCACCGTGATGGGCAGACCGACCCGCTCCCGGACGTCGGAGCGCAGCCGGATCGCGATCTCGGTCGGCGTGCCGCGGATCTTCTCCAGTCCGCCGACCTCGAGGAACGCCTCGTCGATGGAGATGCCCTCGACGATCGGCGTGGTGTCCCGGAACACCGCGAACACGTCCTTGCTGGCCTGTGAGTAGGCCGACATGCGGGGAGGCACCACCACCGCCCGCGGGCACAGCGCCCGCGCCTGGGTCAGGCCCATCGGCGTCCGCACGCCGAACGCCTTCGCCTCGTAGCTGGCCGCGAGCACGACACCCATGCCGACCAGCACCGGCCGCCCTCGCAGGCCGGGGTCGTCGCGCTGCTCCACCGACGCGTAGAACGAGTCCAGGTCGGCGTGCAGGATCGAGGCTCGATCATCCACGGCCCACATCTTAGAACACATGTACGACAGAGCGCACGCCTTGCCGCCGGCGAAGGTCACGCAGCAGACTGGCCGGATGATCCGTACACCCGATCAACGTCTGCGGGTGTTCATCAGCTCGACCCTGGGTGAGCTGGCCGACGAACGCCGGGCCGTCGAGCGCGCCGTCTCCGCCCTGCGCCTGACCGCGGTGATGTTCGAGGCGGGGGCCCGCCCGCATCCGCCGCAGGAGGTGTACCGCGCGTACCTCGCGCAGAGCGACATCTTCGTCGGCCTGTACTGGCAGAAGTACGGATGGGCCGGGCCCGGCATGGAGGTCTCCGGCCTGGAGGACGAGTTCGAGCTGGCGCGGACGATGCCACAGCTGCTGTACGTCAAGGGCCCGGCACCGGACCGCGAGCCCGGTCTCGACCGTCTGCTCACCCGGATCCGGAATGAGGGGAACCGCTCGTACCGCCATTTCCGGACGTCGGCCGAACTGGGCCGGTTGGTGCGCGACGACCTGGCGACACTGCTGAGTGAGCGGTTCGACCAGACCCCGCCGACCTGGAGCCGGCCGGCCTCGTTGCCGGCCGCCGGGACCCCGCTGCTGGGCCGGGACGCGGCCGTCGGCGACATCGTCACGCTGCTCCGCGAGCCGGAGACCCGCCTGGTCACCATCACGGGACCCGGCGGAGCCGGCAAGACGCGGCTCGCGCTGGCCGCGGGCGAGCGTCTGGGCGACCGCTTCCCGGGGCGGGTCTCGTTCGTCCCGCTGGCCATGGTCACCAGGCCGGAGTCCGTTCTGGTCGGCGTGGCCGAGTCGATCCGGGTGGACCTGATCGGTGCCCGGTCGCCGCTGGAGGCGCTGGTCGAGCAGCTCGGCGAGAACGGGTGGCTGTTCATCCTGGACAACCTCGAACAGGTCGTCGGCGCCGCCGCCGGCCTGGACGAGCTTCTCCGCCGCTGTCCCGGGGTGGCGATCCTGGCGACCAGCCGGACCGTGCTGCGGCTGCGGGCCGAGCACGAGTACCCCATCCTGGGCCTGCCGGTCCCGGACGAGACCACGGTGCCGCTGGACGAGGTGGCCCGGTCGCCCGCGGTGGCGCTGTTCGTGGACCGGGCCCGCGCGGTCCGCCCGGACTTCGCCCTGACGTCCGCCAACGCTCCGGCCGTGGTCGGGATCTGCCGGCGGCTGGAAGGTCTCCCGCTGGCCATCGAGCTCGCCGCGGCCCGTACCCGGCTGCTCGATCCGCAGGCCCTGCACGACCGGCTGGAGACGTCGTTCGCCGTCCTCGGCGCCGGTCCGGTGGACCTGCCCGACCGGCAGCGCACCCTCGGCGCCACCGTGGACTGGAGCATCGGCCTGCTCGGCGACGACGAGCGGCGGATGCTGGAGGCCATGGCCGTCTTCGCCGACGGCTGGACGATCGACGCCGCGGCCCGGGTCGCCGGCCTGGACGAGGACCGGGTGCTGGAGCTGTCCGACGTGCTGGCCGGGCACAGCCTGATCCAGTTCGGCGGTACGCGCCTGAGGATGCTCGAGACCATCCGCGAATTCGTCGCCGAACGTCTGGCGGCGAGTCCGGACGCCGCCGAGGTCCACCGCCGGCACGCCGAGCACTACCGGGGGCTGGCCGAGGCCGCGGACCGCCCGCTGCGGGAAGGCAGCTCGGAGTGGCTCGACCGGCTGGACGCCGACGTCCGTAACCTGGCCGCCGCCGTTCGCTGGTATCTGGACCACGACCGGCGGCCGTTGCCCCACCTGTACCGGGTCCTGTGGCCGTTCGGGTCGTTGCGGGATCATCTCGGCGACGCCCGGCCCCTGATCGCCGAACTGCTGACCACTGTGGACGCCCTGGACGCCCGCGGCCGGGCGGAGACCCTGTGGGCGGCCGTCGTCACCGCCACCGACCTCGGCGACGACGCCGGCGCGCTGGCGGCGAGCGAGGGCCTGTCGCCGCTTCTCGGCGGCCTCGCGGACGCCCATTTCGAAGCGCTCTCGGACCTGGCCATGGCCTGGACGGCGCCTTTGCGCGGTGAGGTCGACGAGGCCCTGCGGTGGGCCGCCGCCGGCCTGCAGTCGCTACGCCGGCAGGACGAGCCGTTCTGGACGACCCTGGCCCTGTTCACCAACGGCCGGCTGGAGATGACTCTCGGGCGGCCGGAGGACGCGGCGGGCCACCTGGTCGAGGCGCGGACGGTGGCCGACCGCTTCGACAACCGCTTCCTCTCCGCCGGTTCCCGGGTGGAGCTCGGCCTGCTCGCGGTCGGGCAGGGGGCCACGGCCGACGCGCGGGCGCAACTGACCGAGGCGCTCGACCTGAGCCTGGCCTCCCGGAGCACCCACTTCGTGACCTTGTGCCTGATGGGGTTCGCCGCCGTGGCCGCGGGTGAGGGCGACGCCGAGCAGGCCGCGCTGGTGATCGGGGCGGCCGACGGGCTGCGGCAGCGCATCGGTCTGCAGGCGTGGCCGATGCTGCGGTCGGGCGAGGCCGACCTGGCGGACCGGGTCCGCCGGGAGCTGGGCCCGGACGTGTACGACCGGATGCACGCGGCCGGCGCTCAGCTCAACCAGCAGCGGGCGGTGGACGCCGTCCGGGTCCGGTAAGATCGAGCCATGCCCGGTTGACTCTGATCCGCTCGTGGACCGCCTCACCCGGTGTGCACCGACGACCCCGTTTGCACACCGAGTCGATGGAGGATGCACGAATGCCTGAGTACGAGATTCGCCGGATCCGGGAGTCGGACGCCGGCGACGTGGTCGAGTTGTGGGACCGCATGTGCCGCGAGACGCCGGACGGCGGTCCGCTGACCGAGACCGGCAAGCACAATCTGGCCCGGATGCTGGCCGCGCTGGCCTGGCACCGCAACAGCTTCGCCCTGGTCGCCGTCCGGGGCGGGACGGTGGCCGGCTTCGGACTGGGCCGCGTCGACACCGGCGACGGACTTCTGCCCGACGCGATCGGCGAGATCCAGGAGCTGTACGCCCCGAGCGCGGACGGGCTGCGCCGGAAGCTTGCGGAGGCGGTGGCCGCGCGGCTCCGGGAAAGTGGAGTCACGACGCTTCGCGCGACCGTCGCGTCCGACGACCCGTCGACGCAGGAGTTCTGGCGCGGCCTCGGGTACGAATCGGACATGGTGGTCATGTCGATATACGAATAGGTGGCGTTTCCGGTCGGCTGAGCTCCGGCGCCTACCGCGCAAGGCTTCCGGCGCCCCCGCACGCCGGTGATGTCCACACGGGAACATCCGCGGGCCATCGGCCGGATTTCGGCGAAACTTGCGGTCCCAGCGTTCGTAATCGCCAGGAAATATGTCGAGCGGCTTGGACCTCGACGACTGAATATATGCACAACAAGATATTTGTAACTGTCAAGTGGAGTGACAAACCGCGATCACTCTCACAAGACCATCAACCATTGACCTACATAGCTGTACAGCGAAAGGTGAACGCGTTCGATCCCAACGAACGGGAGAAATAGTAGTGACAAAACCCTCGATCGCGAGGTCGCGGTGGACTGCGCTGGTTGCTATTGGCGCCGCCGTCACCTCGGTCCTGGCGGCTGCGCCGGCCGCTCAGGCCAAGCCGAGCAGGCATGTCCTGTCGGGTAGCCGGCCCAAGTGGCTGGGTCAGGCGAAGGCCATCGGCAACGCCCCGGCCGCGGCCAGTTCCATCAGTTTCGGCGTCATGCTCAAGATGCGTGACGCCGCCGGCGCGGAGGCGACTCTCGCCTCCCTGTCCGACCCGGCCAGCGCGAGCTACGGCAAGTGGCTGACCAGTGCGCAGTTCCGGTCCCGGTACGCGCCCGCCTCCTCCGACGTCTCAGCGGTGCAGCGCTGGCTCACCAGCCAGGGCTTCCACCTGCGGAGTTCGCTCGGTGGCGGCCTGTACGTGGAGGCGTCCGGCAGCACCGCCCAGATTGACAAGGTCTTCGGCACCAAGATTGAAAACTATAAGTTCGAGGGCAAGACGGTGCACGCCAACAGCACCGAACTGTCCCTGCCGGAGGGCACTCCGGCCGCGGTGACCGGCCTCATCTCCGGCGTGATGGGCATCGACCAGGGCACCGCCCTGAAGAAGCCCGCGGACTCGGCACCGCCGCCGTCCACCGGCTTCCGGCCCGGCACCCCGTGCTCCGCCTACTACGGTCAGAAGATCGCCACGGCGCAGCCTCCGGCCGGTGGCAAGCACCAGCCGTACGCGGTCTGTGGCTACCAGCCCAAGCAGTACGAGTCGGCCTACGGTCTGACCGACCAGTTCAAGAAGGGCAACACCGGCAAGGGCGTCACCGTTGCCGTCACCGACGCGTACGCGTCCCCGACCATCGTCGGTGACGCGTCGGTCTACAACCGCAAGCACGGGCTGCCGCAGTTCAAGCACCAGCAGTTCACGCAGATCACGCCGGGCCCGGACGGGTACGACCTGATCGACGAGTGCGGCGGTAGCGGGTGGTACGGCGAGGAGACCCTCGACATCGAAGCCGTGCACAGCATGGCTCCCGGTGCCAACGTGGTCTACGTCGGTGCCGCGGACTGTTCCTCGTCCCTGGACGAGGCGTGGGCCGCGACCATCGACAACCACGTCGCGGACATCGTCACCAACTCGTGGGGCGACGGCGTCGACGACCCGGCACTGCTGGGCGAGGACTTCATCGCGTACTACAACGAGTTCTCGCTCGAGGCCGCGCTCACCGGCATCACGGTGAACTTCTCCAGCGGTGACGACGGCGACGCGACCGCGGGTGGCGTCAACCCGGCGGACAAGACGGTCAGCTTCCCCTCCGACCTTCCGTACGTGACCGGCGTCGGCGGCACCAGCGTCGGCATCGACAAGCACGGCAAGCGCGTGTGGGAGTACGGCTGGCAGACCGCGTACCAGGCCCTGAACGGCAACGCGTGGGGCCCGGCGGTGTACAGCTCCGGCGGTGGCGGCGGTACGAGCGTCATCTACCCGCAGCCGTTCTACCAGCGGGGCGTCGTCCCGGTCTCGATCTCCGAGGCCAACGGCAGCTCCACCCCGATGCGGGCCGTCCCGGACATCTCGATGCCGGGTGACCCGAACACCGGGTTCGTGGTGGGCCAGACGCAGACCTTCACCGACGGCACCTACTACGACGAATACCGCATCGGCGGCACCAGCCTCTCGTCGCCGCTGCTGGCCGGCATCGACGCGGTGGTGAGCCAGAAGCTCCACCACCCGATCGGTTTCGCCAACCCGCTGTACTACAAGTTGCTCGGCACCAACGGTCTCCGCGACATCGTGGCCCCGAAGGCGCCGGTCTACCAGGTCCGCGCGAACTTCGTGAACAAGGAGAACGCCAGTGACGGGCGGACGTTCCAGCTGCAGAACATCGACGTGCAGACGTCGCTGATCCACAGCCGGCGCGGCTACGACGACGAGACCGGCGTCGGCTCGCCGGGACCGAAGTTCTTCAATCTCCTGAAGTAGCTCGACGGTTCGGATCAAGGGCGGGGTCGCTGCGGCGACTCCGCCCTTGACATGTGTGAAGGCCGGGTCGAGGATCAGAAAATACTCTTAACAGAAACCCGTACGCAAGGAGGCCCCCACCCATGCGCAAGCGGAAAGTCATCCTCGGCGGCACACTGGCCACAATGGTCGTGGCGGCCGGAGTCACCGCACTGGTCACCACTCAGAACGCCGACGCGGCAACGGTTTATTCGGTCGCCCCCTATGTGGACCTGTCGGCCGGCAGCGCCGACATGCTCGACCGGGCGATCGCCTCCGGCGGCGTGAACAGCTACACCGCGGCGTTCGTCATCGGCGCCGGTTGCACCCCGATCTGGGGCGACACGCTCGGCATCGACAACTCGACGGTCAATCCCCGGATCGCCCGGGCCCAGGCGGCCGGCGCGAAGACCATCATCTCGTTCGGCGGCGCCGGCGGGGTCGAGCTCGGTCAGTCCTGCACCAACACGGCGTCTCTGCAGGCGGCGTACCAGAGCGTCATCAACAAGTACAAGGTCGACCACCTCGACTTCGACATCGAGGGCGCGGCGATCGCCGACACGGCCTCCATCAACCGCCGCTACCAGGCGATCAAAGGCCTGGAAAGCGCCAATCCAGGCCTGAACATCTCGCTCACCATCCCGGTGCTGGAGAACGGCCCGGACGGCAACGGCAGCGCCTTCCTGCGGTCCGCGGTCACCAACGGCGTCCGGGTCGACCTGGTCAACGCGATGGTCATGGATTACGGCCACCCGGTGGCGGACATGAACGCGGCCGCCCGTACGGCGGCGGCGGGCACGCTGAACGCGGCCCGCGCGGCCGGCATCAACGCCTCCTACGCCAACATCGGCATCACTCCGATGATCGGCAACAACGACACACCCGGTGACGTCGTGTCGCTGCAGAACGCCCGCGACATCGTCTCCTGGGCGCACAGCAACGGCATCGGCCGGCTCGCCTTCTGGTCGATCGGCCGGGACCAGCCGTGCGCGGGCGGGGGCGTCTCGCCCAACTGCTCCGGCCTCGGCGGCGCCGCGCTCGACTTCAGCAAGGTCTTCACCGGTGGCGGCGGTGGCGGCACCACGCAGCCGCCCACCACGTCGCCCACGACCCGCCCGACCACCGCGCCGCCGACCAACCCGACGACCCCGCCGGCCGGCACCACCACCTGGGTGCCGAACCACGCGTACCGGATCGGTGACGTCGTGACGTACCAGGGCGTCAGCTACCGCTGCATTCAGGCGCACACCTCGCTGGTGACGTGGGAGCCGCCGAACACCCCGGCGCTCTGGCAGCGCCTCTGATAGAAATCGTGCGTGACCTCCAGGCCTGAATTCGCCGAGACGTACGACCTTCGACCGCACCCGGAGGGTGGCTGGTACCGCGAGACCTACCGGTCCGCCGTCCAGTTCCACCCTCCGGGCTACGCGGGCCCGCGCCCGTCGGCCACCGCGATCTTGTTCGCGCTGCACCCGGGCGAGCAGTCGGCCGGGCACGTGGTCCTCTCCGACGAGCTGTGGTTCTGGCACGCCGGCGGCGAACTGCGGCTGCGGGTCGGGGACGAGGAGGTACGGCTCGGGCCGGCGGCGCCGCAAGCACTGGTGCCGGGCGGCGTCCGGCAGTCGGCCGAGCCCGCCGGTGGCGAGCCGGTCCTGGTCAGCTGCGCGGTCAGCCCCGGCTTCGACTTCGCGGACTTCACGCTGGCCTGACCGCCGGCTTCACGCTGGCCTGACCGCCGGCTTCACGCTGGCCTGACCGTCGACGGGTGTGGGTCAGCCCACGGCGAACAGGGGAAGGCGCGGCGCCTCCCTCTCGTTACGGAACAGTGAGCGAAGTAATCTCACGTTCGAACTCGAGAGGAATAACCATGGTGTCTCGCCGCGCCGCGGGCTGTGTCACCGCGCGCGTCTTCGACAGTGCCACCCGTCGTCACGGGTGCCGCCTCGACGCCTACCGCGAGGGTGACACCTTCTACGTGGATGTGGACCTGCCCGGCATCGACCCGGCCACGATCGACATGACCGTCGACGACTCGGTCCTGACCGTCCGCGCCGAGCGGACGCCGACCGAGCGCGAGGGCCTGCGTCTGGTGGTCGCGGATCGCCCGCACGGGACCTTCACCCGCCAGGTCTTCCTGTCCGACTCGATGGACACCGACCGTCTCGACGCCTCGTACGACCACGGCGTCCTGACCCTGCGGATCCCGCTGGCCGAGGCGAGCCGGGTCGAGACCACCCCGGCCACGGCTCCCGCACTGGCTACCGCCGCCTGACGAGCCTCTCTCACCGCGCTGAGGCGTGGGTGAAGCTGAAGTAGTTCATGTTGAGGAAGTCGTCACCGCGGTCGGCGGCGAAGGTCAGGAACACCTTGTGCACCCCGGTCGTCGGCGTGATGTCGGTGGCCTGGTTGACCCACTTCTGCCAGTCGCCGGTGTTGCGGACCGGCATGGTGCCGATGGGGGCGGCGTTCCGGTCGTCCAGCCGGATCTCGATCCGCCCGTTGACCCCGTCGCCGACCCCGGACGCGACCCGGGCCACGAACTGGGTGGCCGCCGCCGACCCGAAGTTGATCCGGTCGTAGCGCAGCCAGTCGCCCGCGGCGGTCCAGCCGGAGTTCTTACCGCCGCCGGTGTCCGCGGTGTCCTGGAAGTCGACGCCGTTCTGCGCCGCCGGGTTCTCCGCCTGGATCGGCTGGTACGCGTCCACCCCGCCCGGAACCGGCGACGGGGAAGGGGACGGCACGGGCGCCGAGGACATTGCCGGCGAGGCGGAGGCGGCGGCCGGGGGCGGCGCGGACGACGGTGACGCGCCGGACGCGGAGTCGCCACCGGCCAGCTTCCCGATCAGGAAGCCGGCCAGTATCAGCACCGCCACCGCGCCGATCACCAGTAACCGCCGCCGGTTGGTCCGGGAGCGGGACTGATAGACCGTCGGCGTCATCATGGCCTGCCGATGTTACGCGACTTCGGCCACGATCGATTCCGCCGGCGGCTCGGCGAAGTGACAGGCCACGTTCTGATCCGGAGCCTTCTCCTCCAGCGCCGGGTCGACCTCGGCGCAGATCTCCTGAGCCTTCCAGCAGCGGGTCCGGAACCGGCACCCGGACGGCGGGTCGATCGGGCTGGGCACGTCGCCGGTGAGCCGGATCCGGGTCTTCGGCGGCACCCCGCGGACGACCGCGATGTCCGGCACCGCCGACAGCAGAGCCTGCGTGTACGGGTGCTGGGGCTTCTCGTAGAGCGTGTCCCGCGGCGCCTCCTCGACCACCCGGCCGAGATACATGACGGCCACCCGGTCGCAGAAGTGCCGGACCACGCCCAGGTCGTGCGCGATGAACACGAACGCGATGCCGAACTCCTTGCGCAGCTCCTCCAGCAGGTTCATCACCTGGGCCTGGATCGACACGTCGAGCGCGGACACCGGCTCGTCGGCCACGATGATCTTCGGCCGGGCGGCGAGGGCGCGGGCGATGCCGATGCGCTGCCGCTGCCCGCCGGAGAACTCGTGCGGGTATCGGTTGTAGTGCTCCGGGTTCAGGCCGACGAGCTCGAGGAGCTCCTGCACCCGGGACAGCTCACCCTTCTTGTCGACCATGTTGTGGGTCCGCAGCGCGGTGCCCACGATCGCGCCGACGGTGTGGCGCGGGTTCAGCGACGAGTACGGGTCCTGGAAGATCAACTGGATCTCCCGGCGGTACGGGCGGAGCTGGCGCTCGGACATGTGCCCGATGTCCACGCCCTGGTAGAGGATCCGTCCCGCGGTCGGTTCGAGCAGGCGCGTGATCAACCGGGCGGTGGTGGACTTGCCGCAGCCGGACTCACCGACCAGGCCGAGCGTCTCGCCCGCCTGGACGGTCAGGTCGACCCCGTCCACGGCCTGCACCCACTGGGTGGCCCGGGCAAAGAACCCCTCGCCCTTGGTCTTGAAGTGCATCTTGACGCCATCGAGCTCGAGCAGCGGCGCACCGTCGACCTTGCGGACGCCGGAAGCGGCGGTGGCGGGAGCGGTCTCCACGGTCATCGTTGGTTCCTCACGGCAGCCGGGGCAGGATGTCGGACTCGAAGATCTTGTCCGGTTCGCGTAGGTGGCAGCGCGAGGTACGGCCGGTGTCGGCGGTCCGCGGGACCAGTTCCGGTCGCAGCGTCCGGCACAGATCGTCGGGCACCATCTTCCGGAACTCGCAGCGCGGGTGGAACGCGCAGCCGCTGGGCACCGCGAGCAGGCTCGGCGGGGTGCCCGGGATCGGGTGCAGCGGCTGCGGGTCGCCGGCCAGCGCCGGGATGCTCTCGAGCAGACCCCAGGTGTACGGGTGGAGAGGCTTGCCCAGGATCTTGTCCACCGGCCCGTGCTCGATCGCGTTGCCGGCGTACATGACCAGGATGTCGTCCGCGATCTCGGCCACCACGCCCAGGTCGTGGGTGATGAACACGACCGCCGAGCCGAAGTCGCGCTGCAGATCGGCGATCAGGTCGAGGATCTGCGCCTGCACGGTCACGTCGAGCGCCGTCGTGGGCTCGTCCGCGATCAGCAGCTTGGGGTCGTTGACCAACGCCATCGCGATCATGGCGCGCTGCCGCATGCCGCCGGAGAACTCGTGCGGGTAGCTGTCCACCCGGCGCCGCGGGTTCGGGATGCCGACCCGGGCGAGCATGTCGATGGCGCGTTCCTTGGCCTTGCGCCGGGAGACGCGGTTGTGCGCCCGGTACGACTCGATGATCTGGTCGCCGATGGTGAAGAACGGGTGCAGCGACGACTGCGGATCCTGGAAGATCATCGCTGCCTCGTTGCCCCGGAACTTCTGCAGTTCCTCGGGCGACATGCCGATGATCTCGCGCCCGTTCACCTTGATCGAGCCGGTCATCCGGGTGCTCCGCGGGTCGTGCAGGCCCATCACGGCCATGCTGGACACGCTCTTGCCGGAGCCGGACTCGCCGACCACGGCCAGCGTCCGCCGCAGCGGCACCGAATAGCTCAGCCCCTGCACCGCGCGGACCAGGCCGTCCGCGGTCGGGAACTGCACGTGCAGATCGGCGACCTCGAGGTACGGCGTCTCGTCGGCCGACCGTGGGCGGGCGGTCCGGGGAGTGGTCTCCGGCGCCGTGACAATCGTCGGGCCGGCCGGGGTCTCAGTCATCGCGTCGCCTCGTCACGTGCGGAAGTGGACGGCATGGTCGCGGGGGTCATCCGAGCCGGACCCGCGGGTCGAGGACGGTGTAGAGGATGTCCACCAGCAGGTTCATCAGCACCAGGACGACCGCGCCGACGAGCACGCCGCCCATCAGCACCGGCAGGTCGTACTGGTAGAAGGCGCGCAGCGTGAGCAGTCCGATGCCGGGCAACTGGAAGATGCCCTCGGTGAAGATCGCGCCGGTCAGCTGGAAGGCCAGGTCGATGCCGAAGATGGTGGCCACCGGGGTCATCGCGGCGCGCAGGCCGTGGCGGTAGACCACGCGTCGCTCGCTGATGCCCTTGCTGCGGGCGGTCCGGGTGAAGTCCTGGCCGAGCGCCTCGATCATCGAGGCGCGCGAATATCGGGTGTACGCCGCGGCGTTGGTCAACCCGAGCGTCAGCCAGGCGGCCAGCAGGCCGGAGGCCCAGAGCAGTGGATTCTGCAGCAGTGGATGGTATCCGGAGGGCGGCAGGAAGGTGGCGTAGAGGGCGACCAGGACCGCGACCACGAAGTACGGCACGGAGTTGACCACCAGGGTCGTACCGACCACGACCTTGTCCAGGCTGGATCCGCGGACCTGGGCCGCGATCGTGCCGACGAGGACGCCCACGATCAGGTAGACCACCGCGCCGCCGAGCACGATGGACAGTGTCACCGGCAGGGCCGTGGCCACCAGCTTGGTGACCGGCTGGCCGAAGATGTAGGAGTAGCCGAGGCAGGGCGCAGCGCAGTGCCGGGTCACGCCGCCGGTGGTGTAGGTGTTGCCGACCACGATGCCCTTGAAGTACAGCAGGATCTGCTGGACCGGCGGCTGGTCGAGGTTGAGGCTCTTGGTGATGTCGCGGAGGCGTTCGGGCGTGCACCGCACCCCGCAGATGACGCCGGCCGGGTCCGTCGGAGCGAGAAAGAACAGCACGAAGCTCGACACGATGGTGACGATGACCACCGATATCGCGCTGATCACGCGGCGCAGGATGTACAGCAGCACTGCGGGCTCCTCGAGGAGACGGTCTGTTCGGGGTGGAACGGATGACGCCGATGGAGTCCGGTGGTCCGGCCCGCGCTGCCGCGGGCCGGACCACCGGCTGGATCAACTGACGAGCGTCAGCTCTTCAGGAACAGCTCCGGGAAGAACGGCATGCCCTGGGTCGGGTCACCGACGCCACCGCCGACGTTCGTGCCCTGCACGGTCGCCATCTTGGTGTAGTACCAAGGCAGCGCGACGTACTGCTCCATGGCCGCCTGGTCCAGAGCCGCCCACTTCGAGGTGGCCTGGTCGGACGGCAGTGCCGCCACCGCATCGATCTTGGCGTCCCAGGTCTTGTCCTGCAGGAAGCCCCAGCTGATGCCGTCCGAGATGCTGTGCGTCTGGAACAGCACCGGGATCCAGCTGCTGCCGGTCGGCCAGTCGGAGCACCATCCGCGCGGACCCTGCGCCATGTTCACCGGCGCGTTGTAGTCCGAGATCTTGTCCCGCAGGTCGGCCGTGGTGACACCGATCGCCTTGACCTTGAATCCGGCCTTGGTCAGCGCGTCCTGCCGGATGTTGCTGACCTGCTGGGGGATCGGCTTGTCGTTGGCGTAGTACCAGCTCAGCTCGAAGCCCAGCTTGCCCGCGGACTGGAGCATCTGCTTGGCCGCCGCCGGGTCGCCGGCGCCGGTGCCGGTCAGGTCGGCCACCGGGGTGTACTTCTGGTAACCCGGAACGCTCGGCGGCATGAAGGTGCTGGCCGGCTGAGCGGTGTAGTCGTTGTTGCCGTTGGCCTTGGAGATCGCGTCGTACGGGTACGCCTTGGCGATCGCCTTACGGACGTTGATGTCCGTGATCTTGCGGGTGTCCAGGTTCACGGCGTACGTGCACGGGCTGTCGCCGCGGATCAGCTGGCTCGCCTTGGCGCCCTGCAGCTGCGGGATGAGCGAGGCGTCGACGTCCTCGTACTCGATCGCGTTGGCGTCCTCGCCGTTGGAGTTGAGGACCTGCTGCTGGGTCTTGACGATCTCGCCGCCCCAGGTGAACTTCCACGAGTCCGCGTACTGGTGCCGCACCGGGTCGGTGTTGGCGTCCCAGTTCGGGTTCTTCTTCAGGGTCAGCGACGAGCCCGGCGTGTACTGGTCGAACATGTACGGGCCGGTGGACAGCGGGTGGTTCTTGTATTCCTGCTTGGTGTCCTTCGCCTGCGGGATCGGCGTGAACATCGGGAACGTCATGTAGAACGGCAGGTCCGAGAACGGCGTCTTGAGGTGGATGATCAGGGTGTCGGTGCCCTGGGTCTCCACGCCGTCGTAGGTGTCGCCGCTCTTGTACGGGCCCTTGTACTTGTCGCCGTCCTTGAAGTACGACAGCTGGTACGTGGGGCCGTTGCCGTACACGTCGTGGGCGAACGAACGCTTGATGGCGTACGCCAGGTCCTCGACCTTGACGACGGTGCCGTCCTCGTACTTGATGCCCTGCTGCACCTTGAACGTCCACGTCAGCTTGTCGGCCGACACGGTGCCCAGGTCGGTCAGGTCGGGCACGAGGACCGGCTTGCCGTTGCGCATGGCGTACTGGGTCGGCGTCCGGTTGATCAGCTTCGCGATCTCGCCGGAGTCCGTGTAGTAGTTGTCGGTCGGGTCGAACGTCGCCGGCGTCGACTGCGAGTAGATGTTGATCGTGCCGCCCTTGTGCGCCCCGGCCGCATCGGGCGCGGGGCCCTTGGCGTTGGGGTCGGTGGCACTCGTCGCCGTCGTGATCTTGCTGTTGTCGGTCTTGCTGCTGCTGTCGTTGCTGGACGACGGGCTACCGCAGCCCGCCAATCCGATGGCCACCGCGGCACCAACCGCGACTGCGACCTTCAAACGCCTTGCCATATCTCCTCTTTCTCTGCGGCCGTGACTGTTCGTCATCGTCGTGTGCGGGGATCGAAGGCGTCGCGGATCGCGTCGCCGAGCAGACTGAGCGCGAGCACCAGGATGGTGATCGCGAGCACGGGCAGCCACAGGAACAGCGGGTCGGCCCGGTAGTACGTCTCGGCGGCGGAGATGGTCACGCCCCACGACGGGGTGGGCTCGGTCAGCCCCACGCCGAGGAAAGTCAGACCCGCTTCGGTGACGATGTAGGTCGGCAGAGCGAGCGAGGTAGAGATGATCATGGGCGCCACCAGGTTGGGCAGCAGCTCCTTGAACAACACCTTGCGGGTCGGCACGCCGAGGACCTTGGCGGCCGCGACGAACTCCCGTTCCCGCAGCGAGAGCACCTCGCCGCGGATCAGCCGAGCCAGGCTGGCCCAGCCGAAGAAGGACAACACCAGGATCAGCGAGATGAACCGGTAGCGCGACACCTCTTGCGCGCCGGCGTTCTCGGCCGATCCGACGAAGACGCTCAGCAGCACGGCCGGGACCGCGATGGCGAACAGCAGGTACGGCAGGCTCAGGACGAAGTCGATGATCCAGGAGAGGATGCGGTCGGTCCAACCACCGGAGAAGCCGGCCACCAGGCCGACGATGACCCCGATGACGCCGGTGATGATGGTGACCGAGATGGCCACGATCAGTGACGGGCGGGCTCCGTAGACCCACCGGGCGAACAGGTCACGCCCGAGTCGCGGCTCGACTCCGAACCAGTGGTGGGAGTTCGGCCCGATGGTGGGAAAGCCGTACTGGTCGATCAGATCCTGATGCAGCGAGTACGGGTCCTGGCCCTCGAGCTTCGCCAGCAGCGGCGCGAAGATCGCGATCAGCAGGAACACGATGAAGATGACGGCACAGGTGACGGCCACGCGGTCCTTGCGCAGCCGGGCGAACGCGATCGCGGTCGGCGACTTGCCCCGCGTCTTCACGCGCGGGCCCGACGTGGCCGGAACCGGCAACGCGGGGTCGTCGCCGGGCGGTAGCGGGGTCCTTGTGAGACCGGCTTCCTCCATCAACGGTTCCACGAAACATCACCTCCATCGGTCACGACCCCCACGTGCGTCGTGCGTGAAGGGCATTCGGATGCTGCGTCGCAGGGAAAAATAGTCGTGAACTCGGCGTTAGGAAATGAGTTGACGCATCGAATGAATAACAGCTCAGTCTTGCCCGCGTATGGGTGGTGTCACAAGTCCAGCGTTCAACCTTCTTCCGAACCCTGACATTGTCGTGCAGAGCCGGACCTTTCGCCTGATCATTTGGGCCAAACGCCCGAGAAGGTGTCGCTTACGGCAATGAGACGATCGCGCAAAGTCATGTAGGGGCCGAGCTAGTGTGGCGGGACTCGCGTTTCCGGACTGTTTCGGCGTGATGTCTGTCCTTGCGCACTCGACCGGAGGGTCTGCGGTCGTCGGCGTGGACCGGCGGAAGATCTGCGGTCCAACGGCCGCCCGGGCACGTAACCTCCGTCTCGCGGCGGTGTACACCCCGGCACCGGCGGGGCAGCGTCTCCGTGGCGTGGACCTCGCTGGATCGCGCCTCGGTAACAATTTTCGTGCGTTGACGAGCCGGTTCCGGAACTGGTCAACCGATCGGGCGAGGTGACCATAGGCCTCGTTCGGTATTGATTAGGGCCGATGAATGGGCGCCAGCGCGGTCAGGATCTCCTCGGCCCGCTCGCCGGCCCGCCGGGGGTCGGCGTCCGGCGACCCGATCAGCGGGTCGTAGTTCAGGTCGTAGAACAGTTCGGTCGCGCCGGCCTCCTCGTACGCCTGCGCGCCGGCCCGGATCTGCGCCCAGTCGCCGGACAGCGGCAGCCGCTCGTCGCGCCGGCCCGCCTGGACCACGCCGCGCACCACGAACCGCAGCCGGTCGGGATCGCGTCCGGCCTCCTCGGCCGCGCGGCGCACGATCTGGATCCCGGACGTCACCTCCTCCAGCGTGGCGGCGCTGCGGCTGACCCAGCCGTCGGCGATCCGCCCGGCCCGGCGCAGGGCCGGCTCGGCCGAGCCACCCAGCAGCACCGGCGGGCCACCGGGCTGGACCGGCTTGGGCGCCATCCGGCTCGGCGGCAACCGGTAGTACTCGCCGTCGAAGGAGCTGACCTCGTCGGTGAACAGAGTGCGCAACACCCCCAGGTACTCGGTGGTGCGGGGGCCGCGCGGCTTCGGGTCGGAGTTGGTGGCCGCGAACTCGACCGCCGACCAGCCGGTACCCAGGCCGAGGTCGACGCGGCCGCCGGAGAGCACATCCAGGGTGGCCGCCTGTTTGGCCAGGTAGGCCGGGGACAGGAACGGCAGGTTGACCACGGCCACGCCGAGCCGGATGTCGGTGGTGCGCGCGGCGGCCCAGGTCAGCGCGAGCATCGGGTCGAGCACGCTGCGGTACGCCGGGCCGATGTCCTCGTTCTCGCCCACCAGCAGCCGCTGGAACGTCCACAGGCCGTGGTAGCCGAGCTCCTCGGCGCGCAACGCGAACCCGGTCAGCGACATCGGGTCGGCCCACGCCCCGGACACGGCCGCGCCGCAGCTGATCAGCATGAGGTCAACTTACGCCCAGCGTTCGCTGCATGTCGGCGGCGCCGTCGGCCAGCTGGGCCAGCAGGTCGGCTTCGGCCGAGCCGGGCGGGCAGACGCGTCGCAGGCGGCTGATCCGGGCGCTCAGGGTGGCCAGGGAGGAACGGAAGTTGGCGTACGCCTGGGGGCCGTTCAGCGGGTTCTCGTTGTAGTGCCGGACGAAGGTGTTGTAGTCGGCCAGGCAGGCCTGGGCCGCGACCATCCGGGAAGCCGCCGTCTGCGCCCGGCGCAGCGCCTCGAGCTGGGCGTCGATCCGGCCGCCGAGCTCGGCCGCCGAGGCTAGCTGCGCCGGATCGGTCTCGGCCCGGCTCAGCAGCGCCGCCGCCCGGCGCAGGTAGCGCTCGGCCTTGTGCAGCTCCGACGGGCGGTCGGGGACGGCCCGGCCCTCGGCCCGGCGGGCCGCCCGCTGCAACGCCAGGGCCTGCAGCAGCGCCGACCGGGTGCCGCGCGGATCGATCGCGTCGGCGGCGGCGAACCGCTTGGCCGCCGCCCACGGGCGGGACGCGATCAGTTCCCCTTCCCCGGCCAGGAGTTCCTCCCGGGTCAGCCAGCGGATCACCCGCTCCAGGACCTCCGGCGGCAGGCTCGACTGTCCGTCCCCGGTGGACCGGTCGTGGGCGTAGGCGCGGCGCTCGGCCAGCACGGCGTCGTAGGACTGATGCCGGATGAGCACGCGCAGGCAGCGGTCGAGCAGCTCGGCCGCGTCGAACCGGCGGCCGTCGCGCAGCAGCCGGCGGGAGCCTTCCACCGCGCGGTCGACCGTGGCCCGCCGGCGCTCGGACCGGCGCCAGGCATCGCTGCGCCGCGGGTCGTCGGCCGGACCGTCGGGCTGATCCGCGGGCACGCCGCCAAACTAACACCGCGGGTGAACGTGAACATACTCACGGCGATCACTCACGCGGGACCACCGCCTCCGCCCGGCGGCGGGGAACGGCCGGGACCGGCGACGGCCCGGCCTGTCGATCGGCGAGTCTTCGGCGGCCGTACGTCCAAAGAGGGGTTTGCCCTGTCCAGGCCCTGCCCGTCGACGCCGCGTGACAGGCTCGGCGGCATGAACGTCCTGTTGATGGACATGGCCCCGGCCGACTTCGGGGAGCGCCGGGCGCAGCTGGTCCGGGACTCGGCCGACGCGCTGATGGCGAGCCGGGGCATGACGCCGCCGGAGGCTGAGGCGCGGGCCGAGGAGTCGGTCGCGGCGTCCCTACCGGACGGTCCCCGGACGGCCGGGCATCTGGTACGGACCGCGCTCGGCGCCGACGGACGGCCGATCGGCTGGATCTGGGTGGCGATGCCTGGGCACGCGATGCCGTCGATGGCCTGGATCTGCGACATCGTGGTGGACGAGCCGTACCGGCGCTACGGGTACGGCGCGGCGGTGCTCGGGGCGGCCGAGATCGAGCTGGCCGAGCTGGGCGTCGCGCGGGTGGGGCTGAACGTGTACGGGGAGAACGAGACCGCCCGCCGGCTCTACGAACGGCAGGGCTACCAGGTCATGCGCCAGGTCCGGGCCCGGCATCTGTCCGACGTGTCCGGTCTGCCGCCGGCCGGGGTGGCACTCGAGCCGATCGGACCTGACGAGTACGAGCGCCGGATGGACATCACCGAGGCCACGTACCCGCCCGAGCGCGAGGTGCGCAAGGCCATGCCGCTGGGCCTGCGCACCCCCGGCATGTGGGTGTTCCGGGTCGTCGCCGAGGGACAGGGGATCGGCTGGATCTGGTACGGCCTGCACGGCCCCGACCGCCCCGGCATGGCCTGGATCTACCAGCTCGACATCGACGAGCCCTTCCGCGGCCGCGGCTACGGCACAGCCGCCCTGGCCGCCGCCGAAGCCGACCTGGCCCGCCACGGCTCCCGCAGCGCCGGCCTCTTCGTCCGCGGCGACAACCCCGCCGCCCAGCGCCTGTACGCCCGCCTCGGCTTCGAGCTGATCTCCCAGGACATGTCCAAGCCCCTCCCCGCCCTCTAGCCCACCCAGCTCGCTCGCGGTCCGCGCCCCAGGCGCGCTGCGTTGGTCGGGTGTCGGGGTGTGTGGTCCGCTCGGCCGGGCTGTTGTCGGGGTGTGCCGTGCCCGCCGAGCGCGGGTGCCGGGGCCCGGCGCCCGCCAAGCGCAAGTGCCGAGCTTGCCGTGCTCGCCCCGCGTGGTTGTCGGGTTGCTCGGCCGGCCCCCGACACCCGACCGGTCAGTAGATTCTGGTCGGCGCGACGAACACAGCCGTCCGTCGCTGCTCGAGCATCACCCGGTCGTACTCGGCCCAGTCGTCGTGGCTGCCGCCCGCCGCGGTGAAGATCTCCCGGAGCAACAGCCGCAACCGCGACGGGTCGAGCCACGGCTGCGGATCGTCGGGGCCGGCCAGCGACGTCGTGCCCTCGACGGTGGCGTACTTCCAGCCCTGGCGGAACGTCGCCGTGAGCTGCGGCCGGGCGCGCAGGTTGGCCAGCTTCACCGGGCCGTACGTGACGAAGGCCAGGTGCCGCTCGCCGGACGACGGATGCTCGACCACCGCGGTGTTGACCAGGGTCGACTGGATCGTGCCGTTCGCCCGCAGCGTCGACACCACGGTCAGCCCGTGGTCGGTGCGGCTCAGTTCCCAGGCTTCGTCGAGTGTCGTCATGCGTCCTCCCGGATCGTTGCGCCGACTTGATCCTATGGAGGGGTGGAACACATCGAGGAACGTCTCACCGCTCTGGTCGGTCTGATGCGGGAGCGGGAGCTGCTGGACGGCCGCCGGATCTGGCTGGGCGACCTCTGCGCGGCCGCCGGGGCCGAGCTGGCGGCGCTCCGCCGGACGTCCGACAGCGAGCAGAAGGACGTGGACCGCCTCGAGGGTGTGTCGCTGACCCGGGTGCTGGTCGCGATGCGCGGGTCCCGGGAGGACGCGCTGGCCCGGGAGCGGGCCGAGGCCGAGTCGGCCCGGTACCGGTGGATGGTGGCGCGGGACCGGCTGGCCGCGCTGACCGCCGAGCTGGCGGCCGTGGACGAGCGGCGGGCGGGGCTGGACGACGTGCCGGCGCGGTTCGAGGCGGTGCTGACCGAGAAGGAGGCCTGGATCCGGACGCATGGCGGGGTCGCGGCGCCGGCGCTGTGGCAGCTGGCGGCCGAGCGCGGCCGGCTGGAGGCCGAGATGCGCGAACTCGACGAGGCGGCCCGGGCGGCGGTCGCGGCCCGGCGGGCGCTGGCGGACACGCAACGGCACCTGGAGGCGGCCGGGGACTGGTCGGCCTACGACACGTTCCTCGGGGGCGGGCTGATCGTGAGCTCGTTCAAGCACGGCCGGCTGGATCGGGCGGACCGGGCGGCCGCGCAGGCCGACCGGGCGCTGGCCGTGCTGCGCGGCGAACTGGCGGACGTCGGCGTGGCCGGACCGGGCGGGACCCGGGTGGACGGACTGACCCGGTTCACCGACATCTGGTTCGACAACATCTTCACCGACCTGGCCGTCCGGGACCGGATCAAGAAGGCGCGGCGGGCGGTGGCCGCGTCCTTGGCCTCGGTGATCGCCGTCCAGGGCGCCCTGAAGCACCGGGCCGGGGACGGCCGGGTCCGGCTGGCGGAGATCGCCCGGACCCGGCACGACCTGCTGACGCGGTAAGGGTCAGCGCCTCAGAAGCGCAGCGCCTCGGCGATCGGGGTGTCGCCGGTGAACAGCTCGAAGGTGACGCCGATGGTGGCCGGGGTGGTCAGGCAGGCGGCGGCCACGGCGGCCACGTCGTCGCGCGGCACCGGGCCGTGGTGGCCGAGGTCGGTGTGGACGGCGACCTTACCGGTGCCGGGGTCGTCGGTCAGGCCGCCGGGGCGGACCACGGTCCAGTCCAGCCCACTGGCCCGGACGTACGCGTCGGCCCCGGCCTTGGCCTCCAGGTACGCCCGCATGCTCCCGCCCCCGGAAGCCGGGTCCTGGGCGCCGATCGACGAGATGATCACGTAACGGCGGACGCCCGCCGCCGTCGCCGCGTCGGCCAGTTTGACCGCGCCGCCGAGGTCGACCGAGCGTTTCCGGGCCGAGCCGCTGCCCGGGCCGGCGCCGGCGGCGAAGACCACCGCGTCCGCCCCCTTCACGTACGGCTCGAGGGTGGGGTCGTTCTCCAGGTCGCCGAGGACCGGCACGGCTCCGGCGGCCTCGAGGTCGGCGGCCTGGTCGCGGTGGCGGATCAGCCCGCGTGCGGTGTGGCCCTGGTCGGCGAGCAGCTTCAGCAGGCGCAGGGCGATCTGCCCGTGCCCGCCGGCGACGAGAATGTCCATCCTGCCGTTCTACACCGCCGCCGCGGTGACGTCGGCCGCCAGCTCGGTGAAGTCGGTGCCGTACGCGGCCGGTTCGGTCACCCGCAGCACCAGGCAGAACGGGCGGTCGGCGGCGTAGCGGCGGTGCAGCGCGCGGTACTCGCGGGCCAGGTAGCGGGCGGCGGCCAGGTTGGTCTCCGCGGTCTGGCCGGCCAGCAGGAAGACCGGATGCCCGCCGGCCGGTCCCCGGACCCGGGCCAGCAGCACGTACAGGGCGGCCTCGTCGGTGGCGGTGAAGACGTGCTCGCCGGCGGCGATCGTGTCCGGGCCGATGGTCACGCCGGGCAGGACGGTCCGCAGATGACTCGCCGTCCGCAGGTTGGCGGTGGGACCGCCGACGCAGAACTCGGTCTGCCGCCCGATCTGTCCCTCCTCGCCGGTCAGCTCGGCCCGGGCGCCGCACTCGCGGGCGATCACGGCCAGCTCGACCGCGGCCCCGACGTCCCGCCGGTGCACGCTGTTCTCGCGCGGCGAGGAGAAGTGATGGGGCAGCGACAGCAGGCAGGTCGCGCCATCGGCCAAGCCGAAGAAGGCCTGCATGCGGGCCCGGCGTCGGTACCGCAACGCCCGGGCGGCCAGCCAGACGGCCACGCCCGCGATGACGCTCGCCAGCAGGTTGATCGCCAGGTCGCGCACCGTCAGGCCGACTCGCGGACGACCAGCGTGGGCTGGAACGTCACCGACCGTGGCAACCGCCCGGGCGAGCTGATCTGGGCCATCAGCACCTCCGCCATCTCGGCCGCCATCTCCTCCACCGGCTGCCTAATCGTGGTCAGCGGCGGCCGGCAGTCCAGGGCGGCGCTGCTGTCGTCGAAGCCGACCACGGCCACGTCGTCGGGGACCCGCCGCCCCAGGTCCTGGACCACGCGCAACGCTCCCTCGGACATCAGGTCGCTGGCCACGAACAGCCCGTCGAGATCGGGGTGGAGCGCCAGCAGACGGCGGGCGCACTCCTCGCCGCCGGCCCGGGTGAAGTCCCCCTCCAGCGCCGGCACGTCCGGGATTCCGCGGTTGGCCAGGTACGACCGGAAACCGTCGAACCGGTCCTGGCCGGACGGCATGTCCAGCGGCCCGGTGATGGTGGCCAGCCGGCGGCAGCCGCGGGCGAGCAGGTGCTCGGCAGCCAGGCGGGCGCCCAGCCGCTGGTCGACGTCGACGTAGCTGAGCGCGATCGGGCTGCCCGGGCGGGCCGACACCACCGCCGGGATGCCGAGTTCCTGGACCTGGCGGGGGAGCGGGTCCTGCTCGTGGCTGCTGATCAGCAGCACCCCGTCGACGTGGCCCTGGCGCAGGTAGCGGACCACGTGGGCGTGGTCGGCGGCGTCGGTCGGGATGATCACCAGGTGGATGTCGTGCGGCCGGAGGGCGCCGGTCGCGCCGGCTGTGAGCCGGCCGAAGTACGGGTCGGTGAAGACCCGGTTGAGGAACGAGGAGTCGTTGGGCCGGTCCGGCTCGGAGATCACCATCGCCACCGAGTTGGTGCGGCGGGTGACGAGCGTACGGGCGGCGACGTTCGGGACGTACCCGGTGTCGGCGATGGCCCGCTCGACCATCTCCCTGATCTTGGCGTCCACGCTGGGTGCCCCGTTGATCACCCGGGACACGGTCGCCCGGGAGACCCCGGCCGCCTCGGCGACCTGATCCATCGTCGGGTTCTGTCCCCCGCGGCCGGGCCTGGAATTCATGGCGTCTGTTATAGCACCGCCCGTTTTGTCCAAGAGAGCGCTTCCCTGCAAAGTGACGAAAGGGTGCCGGGGGCGGGTCGGGGATTACCCGCCCCCGGCGAGGTGCCGCCGTGTCCGTCAGGGGACGGTCACTGGTAGACGTGCACGTAGTCCACCAGCATCTGTGACGGGAACGGCGTGGTGGCGTCGACC
This sequence comes from uncultured Actinoplanes sp., assembly GCA_964236515.1. GTDB lineage: Bacteria > Actinomycetota > Actinomycetes > Mycobacteriales > Micromonosporaceae > Actinoplanes. The sequence goes on along the minus strand of CAXSDA010000006.1, from coordinate 185,670 downwards.
GGCCCGGGCCAGTCGCCGCCGACCGCGAGGTTCAGGATGATGTAGAACGGGTGGTCGAAGATCCAGGCGCCGCGGGTGTTCTCGACGGTCTCCTTACTGGCGTAGAAGACCTGCTGGTTGTCCAGGAAGAACGTGATGCCCTTGCTGTCCCACTGGGCCGCCCAGACGTGGAAGTCGTCGGAGAGTGCGGCGCCGCTGGGCAGCTTGTACGGCTGGCCGTAACCGCCGCCGCCGTTGTACATCGGAGCGTGCAATGTGGAGTACGACGTGGTGGTGTCCTTGCCCAGCACCTCCATGATGTCGACCTCGCCGTTGTAGGGCCACGGCCGGCCGGTCAGGAAGTCCGCGCCCATCATCCAGAACGCCGGCCAGAAGCCCTGTCCCTTCGGCACCTTGATCCGGGCCTCGACCCGGCCGTACTGGAAGGTGAACTTGCCGCCGGTGTTCATCCGGTGCGAGGTGTACGCGGCGCCGCCGACGTTCTCCTTCTTCGCCGTCATCACCAGGTGACCCTGGCCGTCCATGGCCGCGTTGTCGCCGTTGGTGTAGTACTCCTGCTCGCCGTTCTGGCCGGCACCCGGATCGATCGTCCACTTCGTCTGGTCGACCTTGGTGCCGGCCGGGCCGTTGAAGTCGTCGCCGAACACCAGGCGGGTGGCCGGGAAGACGGGGTCGGCGGGTTGGGCCGGGGGCGTGATCGGGGCGCCGCCGGTGCCGTACACGCTGAACTCCCAGAGCGAGTAGCCGTACGTGCTGCTGCGCGCGGTGCCGTACATCCGCACGTACCTTCCGGATCCGGTGGCGTTGATGACGTCTTTGAAGCCGTCCCCGGTGGTGGTCGAGTAGATGCTGGTCCAGGTGGACGCGTCCGGGGAGACCTGGATCTGGTACGCCTTGCCGTAAGCCGGGTCCCATTGGAGTACGACCTGTTTGATCTGCGCGGTGGCGCCCAGATCGACGTAGATCCAGCCGGGGTCGACCCAGCCGGTGGTCGGGTTGGTGGCCCAGCGGCTCGCCGGATCGTTGTCGAACGCCTTGTCGGCGGTGCAGGGGTTGCACTGCGGGTCGTTCTGCTCGGAGCTCGCGACGGCGGGCTTGTGGTAGCTCAGCAGTACGGAGCTTCCCGACGTCGGCGGCGTGGTGGGTGGTGGCGTGGCCGGGGGCGTGGTCGGTGTCGTCGTGCCGCCGGCGAAGACCTGGAACTCCCAGAACGAGTAGCCGTAGTTGTCCAGGGCGCGCTGGGTCAAGTTGATCCGGACGTACCGCGCCGTCCCGGAGACCGTCAGGCTCTGCTGGCCGCCGGTGCCCGTCGTGGTCGCATAGGCCTGGGTGTAGGTGGTGCCGTCGCTCGAGAACTGGATGGTGAAGGCCTTGGCGTACGCGGCTTCCCAGTTGATCGCGATCCGGGAGACCGCGGTCGGGGTGCCCAGGTCGACCTGCCACCACTGGGTGGCCGACCAGGCGCTGCCCCAGCGGGTGCCGTTGTTGCCGTCGTTCGCTTCGGTGGCCAGATAGGCGCCGGCCACTTCGGTGGACGACGCCGTGGCGGGTTTGCCCTGCGACACCACGGTCTCGGCGGCGTCGGCGTGGGTGATGGTGGCGACCAGGTAGGCGGCGAGCAGGCCGAGGAGGCCGGCGGACAGGGCCAGACGGCGTCTGGTCCCTCCACCTCGGAGCACTGCGGACGTCATGGGGATCCTCCGTGGGGATATGGGGGATGCGGGGATGTTGGGGATGTTGGGGATGTGTCGAAGCGGTTACGGATTGGAGAGAAAGCGCTCTTTGGTAGGTCACTGTGAACCCCGGCTTGAAGGCTGTCAATACCTGCTAGACGCTCGGGAAGCGCTTCCCCAGTTTCATTCCGAACGCGGTCCGACGGATCGATGACCGTCGCCGCAGGTGAGGGCTTGATAACACAAAATCTGCCGCCATCTTCGTTGCCGGTTCCGGAACTGGCGCGACTCTCATGCCGGTAATGTGAGACACGTCCGTCTTCGTACGTATTGCCGGAGGCTACCCCGCGTGCGTGTCCGCCCTGAGCACCGAGGTCACGAACCCGGTCACCAGCCGCTGCCAGAAGACCGGGCGTCGCAGCAGCGCGTGCGTCTCGCCCGGCACCGAGACGAATGACGCGCCGATCCGGGCCGCATAGGCGGCTGAGGCGGTCGGGTTCGTCACCCGGTCGGCATCGCCGTGCGCGATCAGAACCGTGGCGGACACCGGGCGCCCGGGCTCACCGGGTTCGATCCACGGTGCCAGCGCGCAGACGCCGGCCACGTCCGGCTCGGCCGCCAGCCGGAGCGCCACCCGCCCGCCCATGGAGTGCCCGACCAGAACGACCGGGGCGCCCGGGTGCAGCCGGCGAGCCTCACCCAGCGCCCAGCGGGCGTCGGTCAGCGGATCCTCGGCCGGGGAGTTCCAGCCGCGGAACCGGTAGCGCAGCGTCCAGACCGCGACGCCCGGGGCGCGCACGCCGCGGGCGAACGGAACCATGCGCAGCCACGCCATTCCGCGCCGGGCCGGAGCGTGACTCTCGGCCGAGCCGCCGTGCAGCACGAGCACGACGGCCCGGGCCCCGGTCGGAGGTCCGGTCGGGTCCACACGCGGGCGATTCGACATGACGGTCCCATCCGGTTCGACGTCCGCACCGAATTCCGGCCGACGATCAAGCAATACCCGTACTTGCTGGGGGTTCGCATGAAATCGGTGGCTGTGGTGGGGGCTGGTGTGTCCGGTCTCACCGCTGCGTACCTGCTGCGACAGGCGTACGAGGTCACGCTGTTCGAGGCCGACCCGCGGCTGGGCGGCCACGCGCACACCCACGAGGTGGCCGATCCGGGCGGCGTGGTCGCGGTGGACAGCGGGTTCATCGTGCACAACGACCGGACCTATCCGTTGCTGCAGCGGCTGTTCGCCGAACTCGGCGTGCCGACGCAGGAGACGAGCATGAGCATGTCGGTGCGCTGCGACGGGTGCGGACTGGAGTACGCCGGGGCGAAAGGGCTCGCGGGGCTGTTCGCGCAACGCCGCCCGCGACCGGCCTACCTGGCCACGCTGGCCCAGGTTCCGGTGTTCCACCGGCGGGCGCGGGCGCTGCTGGACGGGGGCGGTTCCGGCGGGCCGACGTTCGGCGAGTTTCTGCGCCGGGGGCGGTACACCCGGCACTTCGTCCGGCACTTCGCGGTGCCTCTGGTGTCGGCGGTGTGGTCGTGCGGGCCGGAGGTGGTGGCCGACTACCCGGCGCGGTACTTGTTCGCCTTCCTCGACCACCACGGGATGCTCACCGTCACCGGGTCACCGACCTGGCGGACCGTGACCGGCGGTTCCCGCACGTACGTGGACCTGCTGGCCAAGGAGCTCACCACCGTCCGCACGGCCACACCCGTACGGTCGATCGCCCGTACGGCCGGCGGCGTCGACGTGCGCGACGAGAACGGGGAGGTCTCGCACCACGACGCCGTGGTCGTGGCCACCCATGCCGACCAGGCCCTGGCGCTGCTGGAGGATCCGACCGACCTGGAACGGCGGACGCTCGGCGCCTTCGGGTACTCGCGCAACTCGACCGTGCTGCACCTCGACCACAGTCAGCTGCCGCGGTCCGAGGGTGCGCGGGCGTGCTGGAACTACCGGTTGCCCGGTTGCGGGCCGTCGTCCGGCCCGGCCCGGGTCACCTACGACATGAACCGGCTGCAGCACCTCGACGCCAGGTGCCGCTACCTGGTGTCGCTCAACGCCGACATCCCCGAATCGCGGGTCCTGGCCCGGATGACGTACGAGCACCCGGTCTACACCCCCGAATCGGTGCAGGCGCAGGGCGCGCTGCCGCGGCTCAACGACGAGCGGACCGCGTACGCCGGGGCGTACCACGGCTGGGGTTTCCACGAGGACGGCTGCCGTTCGGGTGTGGCCGCGGCCCGCTCGCTCGGGGTGAACTGGTGACGCCGGCGGTGTACGAGTGCGTGCTGCGGCACGCCCGGACCACGCCGGTGCGGCACAGCTTCGCCTACCGGACCTACCAGTGGCTGGTCGATCTGGACGAGCTGCCGCACGACCGGTGGCTGGCCAGCTTCCAGGCCCGCGACCACATCGGCGACCCGGCCCGCTCGATCCGGCGCAACCTCGACGACTTCCTCGCCGGGCACGGTATCGACCTGGCCGGCGGCCGGATCCTGATGCTGACCAACGCCCGGTCGCTCGGGTACGTGTTCAATCCGCTGACCGTCTACTGGTGCCGGCACGCCGACGGGACGCTGCGGGCGGTGGTGGCCGAGGTGCACAACACGTACGGCGGGCGGCACTGCTACCTGCTGGCGCCGGACGCGTCCGATCGCGCCGACGTGGCCAAGGAGTTCTACGTATCACCATTCCTCGACGTGGACGGGACCTACCACATGAGACTCCCCGAGCCGGACGAGTCGCTGGCGCTGACCGTGGCCCTGGACAAGCGGTTCGTGGCCACGCTGCGGGGACGGCGGCGCCGGCCCGGCCTGGCCACGCTGCTCCGGCATCCGCTCGTCACATTCGCCGTCACCGCTCGGATCCGGGTGCAGGGCGTCCGGCTATATCTGAAAGGGCTACCGGTGATGCCACGATGAGCATCTCCCTCGCGCCGGCGCCGGCGCTGGACGATCAACGGCTGGGACCGCGCGCAGCCGTCGCCGGGATGCTGTTCCGGCGGGCGGCCGCCGCCCAGCCGGTGCGGATCCAGTATCCGGACGGCACGGTCACCGGAGCCGGCGGGCCGGTCATGCGGCTGCGCCGGCCGGGCGCGTTCCTCAACCGGCTGGGCGCCGACGGGCTGATCGGGTTCGGCGAGGCCTACCAGGCCGGCGACTGGGACTCGGACGAACTGGTCGAGCTGCTGACCGTCTTCGCCCGCCGGATGTCGACGCTGATCCCGCCTGGGCTGCAGTGGTTCCGGCACCTGCACGGCCGGCGTACGCCGCGGGCCGAGCGCAACACGGTCGACGGTGCCCGCAGCAACATCCACCGGCACTACGACCTGTCCAACGAGCTGTTCGCGTTGTTCCTCGACCCGTCGATGAGTTACTCGAGCGGGTTGTTCGAATCCTTCGCCGAGGACTTCACCGCGGCTCAGCACCGGAAGATCGACCGGCTGCTGGACCGGACCGGGGTGGGCCCGGGGTCGCGGGTGCTGGAGATCGGCACCGGATGGGGCGAGCTGGCCATCCGGGCGGCGGAGCGCGGCGCGCGGGTGGTCAGCGTGACCCTCTCGCCGGAGCAGCGGGCCCTGGCCCTGCGCCGGGCGGCCCAGGCCGGCGTGGTCGACCGGGTGGACGTGCGGCTGCGCGACTACCGGGAGATCGAGCCCGTCCCCGGTGGATTCGACGCGGTGCTCAGCGTCGAGATGATCGAGGCGGTCGGCGAGTCCTACTGGGCCGCCTACGCCGCCGCTCTGGACCGGCACGTGGCCCCCGGGGGCCGGATCGGGCTGCAGATGATCACCATGGAGGACGACCGGATGCGGGCCACCCGCAACTCCTACACGTGGATCCACAAGTACATCTTTCCCGGCGGGATGATCCCGTCGGTGCCCGCGATCACCGGCGTGCTGAACCGCGCCGGACTGTCCATCGAGGATCGGCTCGACTTCGGACCGCACTACACCGAGACGCTCCGGCGGTGGCGGACCGCGTTCGCCGACCGGGCCGCGCAGGTCCGGGGCCTTGGTTTCGACGAGCGGTTCCGGCGGACCTGGAACTTCTATCTGGCGTACTGCGAGGCCGGGTTCGCCAGCGGCTACCTGGACGTGTGCCAGCTGATCGCCCGGAGGACACGATGACCGCCGCCGCCCGCCTCGCCTCGCTGCTGCCCGGCGGCCCGTTGCCCGTACGGCTGCGGGCCTGGGACGGCAGCGTCACCGGCCCCGACGACGGCCCGGAACTCGTGGTGCGGGACCGGCGCGCGCTCCGGCGTCTGTTGTGGAATCCGAACGAACTCGGGCTGGCCCAGGCCTACATCGCCGGCGAGCTCGACGTCACCGGGGACCTGGCCGACGGGCTCCGTCGGGTGTGGCGGCACACCCGCACGTTCGGCCGGGTGCGGATCGGGCCGGGCGAGATGCTGCGGGCGGCCGGCACCGCCGTCCGTCTCGGCGCGATCGGGTGGCGCCCCGCCGTCCCGGAGGTGCAGGCCCGGCTGGACGGCGAGATGCACAGCCGGACCCGTGACCGGGCGGCGATCAGTTACCACTACGACCTGTCGAACGAGTTCTACGCGCTGGTGCTGGACTCGCGGATGGCGTACTCCTGCGCGTACTGGACATCGGACGAGCCGGGCTACGACCTCGAGCGGGCCCAGGTCGACAAGCTGGAGCTGATCTGCCGGAAACTCGGGTTGCAGCCGGGGATGCGGATGCTGGACGTCGGCTGCGGGTGGGGCGCGCTGGCCGTCCACGCCGCCCGGTCGTACGGCGTGACCGTCACCGGGGTCACGCTGTCGGCGCAGCAGCGTCAGTTCGCCATGGACCGGGTCGCGGCGCTCGACCTGAGCGGCGCGATCGACATCCGGATGCAGGACTACCGGGACGTGGTCGACGGGCCGTACGACGCGATCTCCACCGTGGAGATGGGCGAGCACGTCGGCGACGGCCAGTACCCGGCCTTCACCGCCGGGCTGTACGGCCTGCTCGCGCCGGGCGGCCGCCTGCTGGTGCAGCAGATGTCCCGCGGCGCCGACGCGCCCGGTGGCGGCGCGTTCATCGAGTCGTACGTGGCGCCGGACATGCACATGCGACCCGTCGGGGCCACCGTGTCGCTGTTCGAGTCCGCCGGGTTCGAGGTCCGCGACGTGCACGCCATGCGGGAGCACTACGTCCGGACCGTGCAGGCCTGGGCCTCGGTTCTCGAGGCGCGCTGGGACGAGGCGGTGGCGCTGGTCGGCGAGCCGATGGCCCGGGTGTGGCGGCTGTATCTGGCCGGCGGCGCGCTGGCGTTCGAGGAGGGGCGGATGGGCGTCGATCAGATTCTGGCCGTACGCCCGGATCCGGTGGGGACGAGTGGCATGCCGGCCGTACGGGTCTGATGGCCGTCCTTCTCGGCTCGGCCGCGGTGGCGGTGGCCGTCCAGCTGATCGCCTTCGTGACCGGGCTCGTGCGCGGGCGGCACGACGGGGCGGATGTCGCGTGGGGCCCCGGGTTCGCGGCGGTCGCGATCGCCGCGTTCGCCATCGGGCACGGTTCGTGGCCGGTCGCGCTGCTCACCGCCGTCTGGGGCGTACGGCTGGGGTGGCACATCGGACGCCGTCAGCGGGGGGCGCCGCCGGATCGGCGGTACGTGGCGTTGCTGGAGTCGGCGCGGCACCCGGTCCGGGCCGCGCTGGGCAAGGTCTACGCGACGCAGGCGGTGACGATGTGGTTCGTCTCGTTGCCGGTGCAGGTGGCTGCGTGGCGGGGCGGCGGATGGACGCCGTGGATCGTCGCCGGGGTCGCGCTGTGGGTTCTGGGGTTCGCGTTCGAGACGGTCGGAGACCGTCAGCTGTCGGTGTTCCGGAAGGATCCGGCATCGTCGGGGAAGGTGCTGGACACCGGGTTGTGGCGGTACACGCGGCATCCGAACTACTTCGGTGACGCCTGCGTGTGGTGGGGGCTGTACCTGCTGGCCTGTGCGTCACCCTGGGGGTGGGCGACCGTCCTGTCCCCGGTGCTGATGACGTACCTGCTGGCCCGGGGCACGGGCAAGCCGCTGATGGAGAAGCACATGGGCGCGCGACCGGGCTACGCCGGGTACATCGCGCGGACGAGCGGCTTCGTCCCCTGGCCACCCCGCCGCGCGGGTTGTCCACAGGAGCACCACTCGTCCGGACCGCGCTGACATCAACGCGCAACCGAGTCGGCGTGACCTCTCCGCCGGCCGAGCTTCGGCCACGGATTTTCGCCGCGACCGCTCCGATCACCATGCTTGACGGAAACCCGGGGCCAGGATGAAGAACGCGGTGGTGGTGACCCGGGATCCGGTGGCTGATGACGGTCACGACGTCGAAGTCGTCGGGATCTAGATCCGCTGTCCTTCGGCGGTCTGGTCGTTGTGCAGGACCGACGCTGCCGACGCCGCCGGGGAGCGGTGGGCGGCCACGGCGAAGAGGGCGATGGCCGGGAGGATGAAGAGGCCCGCGGCCGAGATGCCGGTGCCGAGGGTGCGGCGCTGGGCGATGAAGCCGACCGGTGGGCCGCCGGCGATCTGGCCCAGCGCGTCGGCCTGGGACTGGATCGAGAAAACGGTGGCCCGGGTGGCCGAGGTGGTCGCGGACACCAGCCAGACGGAGATCAGCCGGCCGATCGACTCGCGCAGGACGGCGACGCCCAGATAGAGCGCCACCGCCGGCCAGAAGTGGCCGGTCAGGCCGAAGGCGATCACGGCCGCCGCGACGACGGCTTCGACCCCGGCCAGCAGGCGACCGGCGCGGCGGGGGTGGGCAGTGTCCAGGCGGGCGCCGACGATGCCGGTGGCCAGCATCGCGCCGATTGCGGCGACCATGGCGAAGGCGCCGAACCAGAGCTCCGGCTCGACGGTGCCGGGGAAGTGCAGGTCGGTCAGGAAGTGCGGCTGGGACAGGCGGTCGAAGCCTTCGCCGGCCATCCCGGCGAACAGGGTGCCGCCGACCAGCCCGGCCAGCATGACGCTGCGCCGGACCTCGCGGCCGCCGGCCGTGACCTGATCGCGCATCGAGCGGACGCCGCCACGGACCGCGGCCGCCCAGCCGGCGCCGGCCGGCGCCGGCACAATCGTCCCGGCCAATGCCGGAAACCCGCCGGCCGCCGCCGGACCGGGAGCATCGGCCGCCGGGCCGCCGAGATCGGCCCCCGAGCGGCCGGCGGCGGGCATCACGCTTCCGGGACGGGTCCAGTTGTTCTCGGGCATGCGGGTGATCAGCAGCGCCACCAGCGCCAGCGTCACCACGCCGCCGGCCACGATCGGGACGGCCAGGCCCCACCGGGACAGGCCGACCGCGGCGGCGATGCCGATCAGCGTGCCGGCCTGGCCGAACTGCCCGGCCCGGACGAAGGCCCGTCCCACCGACGCCTCGCCGATCTCGTCCGCCGCCCAGGCCTGCTGCGCGCCGTCCACGCACGTCCAGCCGACCGCCCAGATGGCGTTGGCCACGAGCACGGCCGCGTACGTCGGGACGAGTCCCCAGGCCAGGAGGCCGGCCGCCATCAACGAGTATCCGGCGATGACCGACAGCCGGCGGCTGTACAGGTCGGCGATGACCCCGGTCGGGATCTGCGCGACGAACAGCACCGCCTCGAGCACGGTGCCGACCAGCACCAGTTGCAGCGGGCCGAGGCCGACCACTGTCGTTTGATAGACCAGGTTCAGCGTGAACGCCAGGTCGCCGGCCAGCGCCCCGACGCCGGACATGACGAGGAAGAGGCGGTACGCGGACACAACGTGACAGTGTGCGCGGGCCGCGGGCGGCGCCTCAACCGATTTGCGGGCCCGCCAGCCGGGTCCGGCCGCGGCCACTGAGCCACGGCATCGAGGTGACCGCCCAGATCAGCAGGGAGGCCACGCCCAGCAACAGCACGGCCGCGCTCACGGCCGTCCCGATGGCCTGCGCGGTGACCAGCATGGGCAGCAGCCGGACGGCCACCGAGCCGCCCAGTGCCCGGGTCGACGCGCTGTACGCCAGCGCCGTGGTCACCCCGTCCGGCGGGGCCTCCTCGGCCACCCGGGCGTCCATGTCGCCCTCGAACGCGGTCTGGCTCAGCCCGGCCATGAACTGGGCGAACAGCACCAGACCGGCGTACGACGGTGCGTAGATCCAGCCGATCAGCATGCCCAGCCCCCACAGCGACCAGCGCAGCACCGCCGGCAGTCGCATGGCGCCGATCGTCTCGACCGCGACGGTGGAGAGCAGGCACCCCAGGCTGAACGCGACCGCGGCGCCGGCCACCCAGGTCCGGCCGTGCAGCTCGGTGGTCAGCGGCACCGCCAGCAGCGTCGGGCCGGACGACAGCAGCATGATCGCGCCGCCGGCGGCGAGCAGTCTGGGGGAGACGGCGAAGCGCCGGGCCGGAGCGTGCCGGGTGAAGGCGACGGCCGGCCGGGTGACGCCGTAGCCGCCGACGACCGTTCGCGCCCGGACCGCGCCGCCCGGGATGATCCGGGCCCGGCGCGCGCTCAGGTAGGTGGGCAGGAGCGAACCGGCGTACGCGGTCAGGACGGCGACCAGCAACCAGCTGGTGGGGTAACCGTCCTTCCCGGCCGGCAGCAGCGCGCCGAGACCGGTCCCGGCCGCCTCGACCGCGGCGATGCACAGCGCGTACCGGGTCATCGCCCGCGGCGACGCGTCCACCGCGTTCACCTCGGCCCGCATGCCCGCGAAACCGGCCCAGGCCGACACGTGCATGACCACCACGCCCGTGGCGATCAGCCAGGACGGGGCGCCGGCGATGAGGCCGAGCAGAACGCCGATCCGCAGCGCGAACTCGAGGACGGCGGCGCCGCGCAACAGCACCCGGCCGGAGGTGTGCCGGCTCAGCCAGCCGGTGACCGGCGCGGACAGCACCACCCCGGCGAGCATCGCCGCGTTGTACAGCGCGGCCTCGGCCAGGCCGCCGCGGGAGGTGGCGAGCAGGATGAAGGTGGTCCACCCGAGGGCCATGCCGAACGAGTCGATGACCCCCGAGACGAGCAGCTCGCGTAACCGGCCGGCCCGGCGGAGCCCGCCCGGTCCGGCGCGGCGGCGGCCGCGCGCAAGTGGCTGGTTCCGTACGGGCCGGGCGAGGTCAGTGGCCACCGTCGCCCACGAACAGCGGCGTCGGCGGCTGGAAGCCGTTGAACGCCGACGCGTAGCTCAGGGTGTACGCCCCGGTCGAGCCGATGTACAGCGTGTCGCCGACGTCGAGGGTGGCCGGCAGCATCACGTCGACGAAGACGGTGTCCGAGCTGTCGCAGGTCGGCCCGGTCACGGTGAACGGCAGGTGCGGTACGTCGGCGTGCTCCCGCAGCGAGGTCCACAGGGGATAGTTCCAGCCGTTCGCCGTCTGCAGCGTCTCCATCAGCCCGTTGTAGGCGCCGACCTCGACGAACAGCCAGTTCTCGGCGCCGCGCTGCTCGCGCCCGATGACGGCGGCGGCCATCACCGCCGACTCGGCGACCAGGTGCCGGCCGGGTTCGGCGGCGACCAGCTCGGGCCGGTACGGCAGCAGCTCGTCCAGCGCCGGCACGATGTACGACCCGATGGTTTCGATCGTCGGCACGTCGGCGACGTACCGGGCCGGGAAGCCACCGCCCAGGTCCAGCATGCCGATCTCGATGTCCTCGGCGGCCAGCTTCGCCATCAGCGCGCCGGTGTCGCTCAGGGCCTGCCGCCACGCGGCCGCGTTGCCGCACTGCGACCCGACGTGGAAGGTCAGCCCGTACGGCCGCAGCCCGAGGCGCTGCGCCAGCATCATCAGGTCGAAGGCGTCGTCGAACTCGGCGCCGAACTTGCGCGACAAGGGGAAGACGCTCTGCTTGTCGTCCACCCGCAGGCGCAGGTAGACGGCGGCGCCGGGCGCGTACCGGGCGATCTTGGCCAGCTCGTTGGGGGAGTCGAAGCTGAACCGCCACAGCCCGGCCCGGTAGGCCTCGGCGATCTGGGCCGGCGGCTTCACCGGGTTGCTGTACAGCACGTCGGCCGGGTCGACCCCGATTGCCTGGAGCATCCGCAGCTCGCCCAGCGACGCGATCTCGAACCCGGCGCCGCCCGCCGCCAGGGTGCGCAGGATCTCGGCCGACGGGTTGCACTTCATCGCGTAGAACGCCCGCACGCCGGGCAGCGCGGCCCGGAACGCGGCGTGCCGGGCCGCCACCGTGTCCAGGTCCGTCACCAGGTACGGCGTCGGCACGTCGATGATCTCGAGGAGGTCGGGCGACAGCGCGGCCGGCCACTGAGCCGGGACGGCGGGAGCGATGAGGGCGGAGGTCATTGGCGGCACTCCAGAGTAATCGGGACGGGACGGCGAGAACTTAGGCGACGGTGGGCACCTCGGTGCCGGTGTCCATCAGCAGGAGCCCGGCCTCGTCGGCCGGGATCGGGCGGGAGAAGTAGAAGCCCTGGGCGAAGTCGCATCCCATCTCGCGCAGCGCGGCGAGCTGGCCGTACTCCTCGATGCCCTCGGCCACGGTCGACATGCCGAGGCTCTGTCCGAGTTGGACGATGGTGTCGGCCAGTGCGGCGTCGTCGTTCTGCAGGCCGAGCCGCTCGATGAAGGAGCGGTCGATCTTCAGCGTGTCCACCGGGAAACGCCGCAGGTACGCCAGCGACGAGTAGCCGGTGCCGAAGTCGTCGATGGCCAGGGTCAGGCCGAGCGCCTTGAGCCGGATCAGCTGGGCCAGGTTCTCCTCCGAGTCGGTCATCAGCACCGACTCGGTCATCTCCAGGCACAGCTGGCTGGCGGGCATGCCGGTCTCGGCCAGCACCTCGGCCACCATGGTGGGCAGGTCGGCCCGGTCGAACTGGCGGACCGAGACGTTGACCGCCATCTTCAGCGGGCGGCTGGTGCCGGCGCCCCACTCGACCGCCTGACGGCAGGCCTCTTCCAGCACCCAGCGGCCGAGCGGCACGATCAGGCCGGTGCCCTCGGCGATCGGCACGAAGTCCAGCGGCGAGATCAGCCCGCGGGTCGGGTGCTGCCACCGGACCAGGGCCTCGAACCCGGTGACCCGGCTGGTCTTGATGTCGATGGTGGGCTGGTAGTGCAGCTTGAGCTCGCCCCGCTCGAGTGCCAGCCGCAGGTCGGATTCCAGCTCGAGCCGGTCGACCAGGCCGGACAGCATCTCCGGGTCGTAGCTGGCGTAGCCGCTGCCGCCGGCCGATTTGGCCTTGTACATGGCCAGGTCGGCGTTGCGCATCAGCTGCTCGGCGCCGTCGTCGGTACGGCCGAGCAGGCCGGCCGCGGCCAGGCCGATGGACGCCTGGACGTGGATGTCGCGGCTGTCGATCGGGAACGGCGCCTCCAGGCTGTCCACGATCCGCCGGGCCACGGCCTCGGCGTCGTGGGCGCCCAGCGGCGACTCGACCAGGACGGCGAACTCGTCGCCGCCGAAGCGGGCGACCAAGTCGGCGCCGCGCACCGACTCGCGCAGCCGATCGGCCACCTGGACCAGCAGCTGGTCGCCGGCCAGGTGACCGAGGCTGTCGTTGACCTCCTTGAAGCCGTCGAGGTCGAGGAACAGCACGGTCACGTCACTGTCGTCGGCGCGCTCGGCCAGGGCCTCCGACACCCGCTCACGGAACAGCGCGCGGTTGGCCAGCTGGGTCAGCGCGTCGTGGTAGGCCTCGTGCACGAGCTGGTCCTGCAACTCCTTGCGTTCGCTGATGTCCCGGGTGTTCAGCACCAGGCCGCCGACACTGGGGTCGCCGAGCAGATTGGTGATGGTCATCTCGGCCTGCCGCTGCCGCCGGTCGCGGTGCCGCACGGTCAATTCGATGACCGTGGTCGCGTACGGCCGCCCGGACACCGACCGCAACGCGTTGGCCAGGCGTACGGCTGATTCGGGGTCGATGAGGTTGGTGAGGCGGCGACCGGTGAGCACCTGCGCCGGGTAGCCGAAGACACGCTGCACCGACTCGCTCTGGTACAGCACCTCGGCCTCCGGGCTGACCACCGTGACGACGTCCGAGCTGTGCTGGACCAGCGCGTGGAAGCGCTGCTCGCTGGCGAACAACTCGGCCGTACGGTCGGCCACGCGGGCCTCGAGGTTGCGGGTCAGGTTCCGGTTCTCCAGCAGCGTCAGCAGTTGCCGGCCGACGATCAGCAGGATCAGCGCCGACCGGGTGTAGGCGATGAACGCGTTGCTCTGCCCGGTCTTGGCGAACCAGATCACGCTGGTGACGAGCGCGGCCAGCACCGCAACGTAGGGCAGGAGCACACCGAAGGGACGGCCGTCGGGCCCCCGGCGAGCCTCGTCGTCGTGGGTGTCCGCCGGAACCGGCTTGCGGGCGGCCAGCAGGATCAGCGAGAAGCCGGCGAACCAGCCGATGTCGGTGACCCCGCCGGACGCGTACTTCCCGATGAGGTTGAGGTAGGCGTACCCGATGTCGGAGATGGCGAAGGCCACGATGCCGGCGCCGACCAGGGCCAGGTGGCTGAAGTTGCGGCCGCCCCGGCGCTGCAGCGCCAGCATGTAGACCACGATGGTCAGCATCACCACGTCACCGAGCGGGTAGGTCAGGCTGATCGGCAGCGCCAGCCCGCCGTCGCTGCCCTGCTTCAGCAGGCCCTCGATGACGAAGATCCAGGCCATCAGTACCAGTGAGGTGGCCACCATCAGGCCGTCGAGCACGCTGCGGGCCCGGTTGGCCGGCGTCTGGCGGGCGCTCGGCAGGACGAGCAGGCCGGCCGGGGTGAACAGGATCATGCCGATGTAGCCGATGTCGGCCACCGACGGGAACGGAACCTCGTCGCCACGGAACGACTCGAGGTAGACCCAGCACGCCTGCCCCAGGCCCCACGACAACACGCCGAGGCCGATCAGGGCCCAGCCCCACCGCATCCGGCCGGTGAACCGGCGGCCCCGGAACAGGCAGGCGACGGCGGCGGAGAGCGCGCCCAGGCACAGGCCGATGTTGGAGAGGGTCTGCGAGGTGTCGGCGCCACCGGCGGCCGTGCCGAGCACGCCGGCGAACACGGCGACGACGGCGGCCACCGCGATGCACAGCCGGATCCAGGCACGGAGGTGGCCCGGTACCCAGCCGGCGGCCGGTCGATCGGTGTTTCCAGCCATCAGACCCATCTCTCGCCCGGTGGGACCACCGGAGAGGTGGCCGTATGGGGCAGATCGGGCTGAAAGGCGGCGACCTTAAGGGGTTGGGGCCCGGGACACGTGCCGGTCCGGGTGCAATCCGGTTGTCCATTGACATTCATCACTGGCTGGTGACAACGTTGTCACCGGACGACGATCCCCGTAACGGGAGGACCAGTGATGTTTCGCCGGCTCGGCGTGTTGGTGATCACGGCGGCGGCGGTGCTGCACGGCTCGCCCGCGCAGGCCGCGACGGTCCCGGAGGGACCCGGGTTCTCCGCGCCGTCCGTAGGACCAGGCGCCGGCATCAACGCAGTGCATTCGTTTGTGGGCACGCAGAATTTCGGGAACACGTTTCCGGGAGCGACCGCGCCGTTCGGCATGGTCCAGGTCAGCCCGGACACCGGCGGGCAGGGCGGGTACGACTACGCGGCCGGCTCGATCTACGGGTTCAGCCAGACGCACCTCTCCGGCGTGGGCTGCGGGGTGGCCGGCGAGTTGCCGATCATGCCGACCACCGGCGCGGTGACCAGCACGGATCCCGACGGGTACAAGTCGGCGTTCGACCATGCGGACGAGCAGGCGTCGCCGGGCTACTACCGGGTCGGCCTGTCGCGCTATCAGACCACCGCCGAGCTCACCGCCACCGCCCGTACGGGCTGGCAGCGGTACACCTTCCCGGCCACCGGCGCCGCCAACGTCCTGTTCAACACGGGCCGGGCCAACCAGACGGTGTTCGATTCGGAGATCCACGTGGTCGGCGACCGGACGCTCGAGGGCCGGGTGCACGCCGGCAACTTCTGCGCGGGCAAGGACGACCACACCGTGTACTTCACGGCGAGCTTCGACCGCCCGTTCGCCGCCTTCGGCACGTGGCGCGGCGCGACCGTGGCTGCCGGGAGCCGGGACGCGGCCGGGACCGGGGGCAACGGCGCCTACGTCACGTTCGACGCGACCGCCGACCGGGACGTCGTGGTCAAGGTCGGCTTGTCCTACACCGGGCCGGCCGGCGCCCGCGCCAACCTCGCGGCGGAGACCGGCGACGGCTACGACTTCGACGCCACCCGCGCCGCGCTGCGGGCCACCTGGGCGGGGGAGCTGGACCGGATCGAGATCGGCGGCGGGACGGCCGAGCGGCAGGGCGTCTTCTACACCGCGCTGTACCACTCGCTGCTGCACCCGAACCTGGCCGGCGACGTGGACTCCTCGTACGTCGGCTTCGACCGGGCCGTGCACACCGCGGACGGCTGGACGCCGTACCAGAACTTCTCGTTGTGGGACACCTACCGCCCGCAGAACCAGCTGCTCGAACTCCTGCGCCCGGACGTGGCCGAGGGCGTCGCGCTGAGCGTGGTCGCGATCGGGCGGGACGGCGGCTGGGCGCTGGCCAACAGCGAGACCAACATCATGACCGGCGACCCGGTCACCCCGTTCCTGGTCGAGGCCTGGTCGAAGGGCCTGCTGCGCGGTCACGAGGACGAGGCGTACGCGCTCCTCAAGGCCAACGCCACCAGTCAGCCGCCGGAAGCGTCACCGTACAACGGCCGTACGGGCATCGACTTCTACCAGCAGCGCGGCTACATCCCGTCCGGGCTGACCGTCGGCACCGACTGCCGCTCCAAGGGCGGCGACAACGACTGCACCCACCCGGCCTCGGCCACACTGGAGTACTCGGCCGCCGACGCCGCCCTGGCGCTGATGGCCGCCGGACTGGGCCACTCCGACGACGCGAGGATGTTCGCCGGCCGGGGCCAGTGGTACCGGAATCTCTGGGACTCGGCGGGGAAGCAGTTCCGGCCGCGGACCGTGGACGGGACCTGGCTCACGCCGTACGACCCGGTGGCCGCGGATGAACAGTTCCACGAGGGCGGCGCGTACCAGTACCAGTGGCTGGTGCCGCAGGACCCGGCCGGGCTGGTGTCGCTGATGGGCGGCCGGGCGGCGACGGAGAAGCGGCTGGACTCGTTCTTCGCGTACGACAAGCTGCTCACCGACCCCGCCGGCACCGCCCGCACCGACTGGATCGCCAGCCCCTACGACTACTACGCCAAGCCGACCTACAACCCGAACAACGAGCCCGACCTGCTGGCCCCGTACATGTATCTGTGGGCCGGCGACCCGGCGAAGACGGCCACGGTCGTACGGGCGGCGATGACGCTGTTCACCACCGGCCCGGACGGCATGACCGGCAACGACGACCTGGGCACGATGAGCGCCTGGTACGTGTTCTCGTCGCTCGGCCTCTACCCGACGATGAGCGGCAGCAACGTGCTGGCCGTGTCCAGTCCGCAGTTCCCGTCGGCGACCGTGCGCACCGCCGGGAAGCCGCTGCGGATCACCGCGCCCGGGGTGACCGACGACCACCGCTACGTGCAGCGGGCCCGCCTGAACGGCCGGTCCGAGTCCCGGACGTGGGTGAGGTGGTCGGACGTGGCCCGCGGCGGGACGCTGGCGTACACGGTCGGGAGCACGCCGTCCGGCTGGGGCACGTCGGCCACGGCTCAACCGCCGTCGGTGAACCACGCGCCCGCCGACGGCCGGCGCCACGTCGATGCGACGCTGCGGCCGGGCAGTGCGGCGCTGCCGGCCGGTGACCCCTCGGCCGCGGCGGCGTTCACCGTGGACGTGGTCGCGCAGGCGCCGATGATCGCCGCGCCCCGGGTCTCCGCCACCGGCCCGGCGGGCTGGACGATCCGCGTGTCGCCGCGGATCCTCCCGGTCGTGTCCGGCCGGCTGCCGGTCTCGGCGACCGCAACCGTCACGGTGACGGCACCGGCCTCGGTCGCCCCCGGCCACTATCCGGTCACGGTGACCGTCACCGGCCCCAACACCGTCACCCGGACCGCCACGGCCACGGTCGCCGCGCCGCTGACGTGCGCCACACCGGGTCCGTCCTGCCCGGTCGACCTGGCCGGGGAGCGCACCGCCGACGGCACGGCCACCGTGGCCGCCCCGGATCAGGGGAACTTCGACGGCGGCGGCTGGAGCTACGACGCCGACCTGCTGCCGGCCGCCGGTCCGGTGACGTGGGATGGCGTCACGTACGCCGCTCCCGACCCGACCGGCACCGCTCCCAACTTCGTGCCGGCCACCGGTCAGTCGCTGCTGCTGCCGGCCGGTCCGTACACGGCGCTGAACCTGGTGGCGACCGCGTACGACGGCCCGGTCACGGCGGCGCTGACCATCGGCTACACCGACGGCACCACGGCCGGCACCACGGTGACCATCGCCGACTGGTGCGGGACGGCGGCTCCGGGCACGACCACCGTGCTGGCCCTGCCGCACCGGATCAAGGCGGGCCAGGGTGTCGACGGCCCGCCGGTGAACCTGTACGCGGCGACCCTCCCGGTCCCGGCGGGCAGACAGATCCGGTCGCTGACCCTTCCGAACGACCCACGCGTGAACCTCTACGCGCTGACGTTGTCCTGATTGTTGCGGTCGATCTGCGCCATGTGCGCCTCGGCCCAGGCGCGCACGGCGGCCAGCGGCTCGTCCAGCGACCGCCCGAGTGTGGTCAGCCGGTAGTAGACCCGCGGCGGGACGGCCGGTTCCACCCGCCGGGCGACCAGGCCGTCGCGGCCGAGCCGCTGCAACGTCTGGGCCAGCATCTTGTTCGAGATGCCGGGCGTCCGGCGGCGCAACTCGGCGAACCCGATCTCGCCCGGGTACTCGACGGCGAGCGTCTTGACCAGCATCGACGTCCATTTGTCGCCGATCCGGTCGAGGAGTTGCCGCGTCGGGCACGCCGGGTCGAACAGGTCCCCGGTTACCCCGCGCTCACCTCGTCCCGGCGAAGTGCGGTCTTGATCGGCCATTCCGAAGTCTCCATCGTTGCTGTGGTAACCAACGGTAACCCGCCCGGGAGGCCTCGTGAAGATCGCGACCAACGGCACCGAACTGCACGTCCGCGTCACTGGCCACGGCCGGCCGCTCGTGCTGCTGCACGGCTGGCCGCACACCTCCAGGCTGTGGGATCTTCTGCCGCCGCTGGACCGCCGGGTGATCGCGCCTGACCTGCGGGGCATCGGCGACAGCGCGCCGGCCGAGGACGGATTCGACGCGGTCACCCAGGCGGCCGACGTCGTCGGGCTGCTCGACGCGCTCGGCCTGCCGTCGGCCGACGTGGCCGCCATCGACGCGTCCGTGCCGACCGGGTTCGTGCTCGGCTCGCAGTTTGCGGACCGGGTTGGACGGCTGATCCTGATGGAGGGTCTCCTGCCCGGTGGGTTCGATCAGCCGCCGTGGTGGTTCGGCTTCCACTCCGTACCGGGGCTGCCCGAAACCGTGCTGGCCGGGCACGAGGGGGAGTACCTCGACTTCTTCCTGCGGACCGGGTCGTACGCCGGGGTGCCTCCGGAGATCCGGGATGCGTTCGTCCGGGCGTACACCGGGACCGATCGTCTGCGCCGCGGGTTCGGCTTCTACCGCGCGCGGAACGAGATCAGCGGAAAGCTGGCCGTGCCGACAGTGGCCGTCGGTGGCAGCGTGGTGGGTGACCGGCTGCACCGCCAGTTGGAACCGCTGGCGGGCGCCGGGTTGCGCGGCGTCGTGCTGGACCGCTGCGGTCACCTGGTGCCGATCGACCGGCCGGACGCGCTGGCCGAATTGATCGACCCGAGCTAGTTCAGCAGGCAGAACTCGTTGCCCTCGGGGTCCTCCAGGACGGTGAGGCGGTCCTGTTCGGAGGTGACCCGGGCGCCCAGACCGACCAGCCGGATGATCTCGGCCGCCGGGTCGTCGGCGCGCAGGTCGAAGTGCAGCCGGTTCTTCACCGTCTTGGGCTCGGGCACCAGCACGAAGAAGAACCGGGGACGCCCCGGGCCGGCCTCGATCAGTACGGTCGGGTCGTCCTCGGGGTCGTCGATCCCGGTGGCTCGCAGGCGGTCCAGCTCGGCCTGGTCGTACGGCGCGACCGCGTACCCGTCGAGCACCTGCGCCCAGAACCGGGCCAGCGCGGCGGGCCGGGCGCAGTCGACGATCACATCCTTGATCGACGCCATCAGCCCATCACCCAGCCGTACAACCTCTCCGGGTTGATCCGCAGCACCACGCGGCCGTCGGCGACCATGGCCCGGCGGTACTCGTCCCAGTCCGGGTGTTCCTGGCCGCCGATCAGCCGGTAGACCTCGACGAGTTCCTCCACGGTGGCGTCGTGCTCGTCGGCCGACACCGGGGACAGCTCGGCCGTCCCCTCGACCACGACGTAGCCGGCGCCGCCGGGCGCGCCGACGTGCAGGCTGACCCGCGGGTCGCGCCGCATATTGGCCGCCTTGGCCAGGGAGCTGCGGGTGGAGATGCGGATGACGTGGGTCTCCGGGTCGATCGTGTAGTTGATGTCGGACAGCTGCGGCCGCCCGTCCCGCTTGATCGTGGCCAGCGTCCCGAGGTTGGTGCCGGTGACCGCGTCCCACCGTTGATCAGTTGACATGTGATGAGCCTAGAGCGCCTTGCACTGACCCGTCTTGCTGCCCCGGACGGTGTTCGGCAGGTCGTTGTCCACCGGTGCCGGGGTGTTGCCCGAGCACTTCAGGTCGGCCTTGATCGTGTTGGCCGAGACCAGCGTGGAGATGGCGTTCGAACCCAGGGTGACCGTGCCGCCGACGTGGCCGGCTTCGACACTGACCGGGCCCGACCCGGTGACCTTGAGGTTGCCGTTGACGGTGGCGCCGAGCACCGAGACCGCGGCCGCGTTGGTGGCGGTCACGTCGCCCTTGACCGTCGCTCCGAGGATCCGCAGCGACGCGCCCTTCTTGACCGTCACGTCGCCACTCACCGACGCCGTGGCGGTCAGGCAGGTGACCCCGGACTTGACCGTGATCGAGCCCTTGATCGTGTCGCCGATCGTGGTGGTGCAGGCCGGCTGGGCGTGCCCGAGCAGTTCCACCTCGGCCAGCGTGGTGCTCGCCTCGCCGGTGTTGGCCGTGACCGCGACCCGGTAGTACTTGTACGCCCCGGGCTTGGTCACCTTGAACGGCCGCGTCTGCAGCCGCGACGGGAAGGTCTGGCCGGACCGTTCATCGACGGTGGTCCAGGTGGTTCCGTCGTACGAACCCTGCAGCCGCCAGGCCGTCGGGTCGCCGGCCACCACGCCCGAGGTGAGCGTGTAGTACTCGGCCTTCTCGCCGGTCGAGTTGAAGGTGTACGACCAGGTCGGCGTCCGGGACGGGAACACCGCGCGGGTGGCCGAGGTGTTGTCCACGAGCGTCGCGTCACTGGCCGTGCCCCGGCCCGTGCCGGTCAGGTCGGCCAGCGGCGTCGGCACCGCCGTTCCCGTCGTGATCGACGCCGGGGCGTCGTCGGCCCCAGTGCCCCAGGCGGACGGCGAAGACCCCATGGTGAAGTCGAGCGTGGCCCCGCCAGCCAGCAGCGAGTGCGGCAGCGAGGTCGAGGTGTACGCCTTCCCGTTCACCGTCAGCGACTGCACGTACACGTTGGTGGCGCTGTTGCCCGGTGCGTTGACGACGATCTGCTGGCCGTTCTCCAGGTTCACCGTGGCCTTGGTGAACAGCGGCGAGCCGATCGCATAGTTCGGGCTGCCCATCTGCAGCGGGTAGAACCCGAGCGCGCTGAACACACCCCAGCCGCTCATCTCGCCGTTGTCCTCGTCGCCGGGGTAACCCTGGCCGATCTCGCTGCCCACGTACAGCCGCGACATCGCCTCGCGGACCAGCGCCTGCGTCTTGTACGGCTGACCGGCGTAGTCGTACATGTACGGGATGTGGTGCGACGGCTGGTTGCTGAAGCCCCACTGTCCCATGCGGACATCACGCGCCTCGAGCATCTCGTGGATCGTGCCGCCGTACGAGCCGACGAACGTGGCCGTCTCCGGCGTGGCGAAGAACGTGTCCAGTTTCCGCGCCAGCGCCGCCTTGCCGCCGTACAGGTTGGCCAGTCCCTGCCCGTCCTGCGGCACGTGGAACGCCATGTTCCAGCCGTCGGTCTCGGTGTAGTCGTAGCCCCACACCCGCGGGTCGTAGCTGTCCGCGTCGAGGCGCCAGTTGCCGGATGAGTCCTTGCCCTGGAAGAACTGCACCGACGGGTCGAACATGTTCACGTAGTTCTGCGCCCGGTTGCGGAAGTATTCGGCCTCGTCGCGGTACTGCTGCGCCTTGGCACCCCCCTGGGCCGCCAGTGCGGTGGCCATGTTGGCGATGCCGAAGTCGTTGATGTAGCCGTCCATCGCCCACGACATGGCCTCACCGGTCACGTTGTCCGGCGTGTAGCCCTTGAAGATGGACGAGGCCAGCCCCTTGCGGCCGACGTTGTCGTTGGGCGGGCTCACCGTGGCGTTCTTGATCGCGGCGGCGTACGCGTCCTCCGCGTTCAACCCCGGAACCCCCTTGAGGTACGCGTCCGCGAAGGCCACATCGGAGCTGGTGCCGACCATCAGGTTGGCGTAGCCGGGGGACGACCAGCGCGAGATCCAGCCGCCGTCCTGATACTGCTGCACGAACCCGTTCACCATCTGGCCGGCCTCGGTCGGGGTCAGCAGCGAGTACGCCGGCCACGTGGTCCGGTACGTGTCCCAGAACCCGTTGTTGACGTACACCTTCCCGTCCTTGACCGGCGCCCCGGTCGCCGTGGCCGAACTGGCCGGGCTGGTCACCGCCGACTGGACGGTGTGCTTGTACACGGGCGCGGCGGCGGTGCCGGTGTTCTCGTACGCGGAGTTGGGGAAGAGGAACAGGCGGTACAGGTTGGAGTAGAGGGTGGTCAGCTGGTCCTCGGACGCGCCCTGCACCTCGACGATGTGCATCTTGTCGTCCCACTGCTTCTGCGCCGCCGCCCGCACCTGGTCGAGCGTGGCGTCCGGGGCGATCTCGAGGTCGAGATTGTGCTTGGCCTGATCCACACTGATGAGGGAGGTGGCCACCCGCATGGTGACCGTCTTCTGGGCCGAGGTGTCGAACTTCAGGTAACCGGTGGACGGGCGGTTGCCGGTCGGCAGCATGCCGCTGGACGCGATCGGGGTGTCTACCGTGGCGTACAGGAACATCCGGGTGAACCCGGCCGACAGACTGCCGCTGTTGACGTCGGACCAGCCGGTGATCGCCTGGTTCGCCGCGTCGATGGTGTACGACGCGCTGTCGTTGACGTTGTCCAGGATGAGGTTCGAGCTGTCCCCGGTGAAGGTGAACGTCAGCAGCGCGGCGTGGTCGGTCGGTGCCAGCTCGGTCTTCATCCCGTTGTCGAACGTCACCCCGTAGTAGTACGGCTTGGCGATCTCGTTGTCGTGCGAGAACGGCAACGCCCGGGCCGTACGGTCGGCGTTCGGCACCCCGGCCGCGTCCGACGGCATGAACTGGAACGTCTGCCGGTCACCCATCCACGGGCTCGGCTCGTGACTCGCGGCGAACGCCTGGATGGCCGGCCGGTTGTCCGCGTTGTTCTGCCGCGACCACTGGTAGAGCCAACTGGTCGAGCCGGCGTCGGTCTCCGGGGTCCAGAAGTTGAAACCGTGCGGCACCGCGGTCGCCGGGTAGTTGTTGCCACGGGAGAAGTCACCGGAGCTCAGCGTGCCCCGCCGCGTCTCGGCGTAGTCGGACAGGTGGCTCTTCGGCTTCGGCGCGGCGGCGTTCGCGATCGCGATGTCGTCGAACCACGCCCGGAACGTGGTCGGACCGGCCGGCTTGTCGTACCCGACCAGGATCCGGTCGATCGTCTTGCCCTCGGCCACGTCGCCGATCCGGCTGGTCCGCTTGTTCCACTGCGCGGTGTACAGCGTCTTCGATGCACCTTGGGCGGCCGGGCTGACCACCACGCCGTGCTGGTCCTTCGCCTTCAGGTCGGACAGGTACGTCCCGTCGGTGAAGGCCAGGTCGACCGCGGTGTACGTGGCCGGGTTGCTCAGGTCGTCGCGGTTGAACTCGGGCAGCACCAGGTACGACAGCTGCGTGTCGGCGGTGACGGCCAGATCGACGTCGAACACCTTGTTGTACGAGTACGCCCGGCCGGCCGCGGTGTGCCGCCCGCTGATCTGGAACGCCTTGAGTCCGCTGTACCCGGCGCCCGCCTTGGCCGTGGGCGAGCTGGCCGGCCCGGTGCCGATCCGGCTCTGCATCGGCCCGGCCGGCGGCGCGGTCACGTTGCCGTCGGCCAATTCCAGTTCGGCCAGCTGGGTCAGGTTCCCGGACGGGTGGCCGGTGATGGTGAGGCGGTACACGGTGAACTCGCCGGGAGTCGCCACGTCGTACGTCTTCGTCTGGAACCGCTGGTCGAAACTCTGCCCGGTCCGGCTGTCGACGGTGGTCCAGGTGACGCCGTTGTCGGACGAGCCGGCCAGCGTCCAGTCGCTCGGGTCGCGCTCGGGGGAGTCGTTGGCCGAGGTCAGCGCGTACTTGACCACGGTCCTGGGGGCGTTCAGGGTGTACTGCGCCCAGCTCGTCGGGGTGTCCACCAGCCACTTGGTGGCGGAGTCCCCGTCGTTGAGGTTGTTGCCGTTCTCGTTGGCGTTGGGCTGCGCGTCGACCGCGATCGCGAGGACGTCCGCGCGCAGCGAGCCGGGCATGCCGGTCACCACGTTGCCGTCGACGCCGCTGCTGCGGTCGTGCCCGGCGGCGTCGGTGTCGACAGTGTCGCTCCACGTCGGCTGCGGATCGCCGGTCTCGAACGACGAGGAGAAGCCGTCCGCCGCGGCGGCGTGCGCCGGGTTCGCGATCATGGCCGCGGCGACGACCAGAACAAGGGGCAGCAGGGCGACGCCCCATCGAGGCCGATGCATGCCTTCTCCTTCGGTACGGGGTGCGCGTAACAGTCGCGACACATCGTCGGGCGTACTTGTATCGATACGCAAGGCTTCCGGCAGAGTTGATTGACATCGATGTCATAGCATGACCCGATGGATCTCCCCGGATGGCTGCCCGAGTGGTGCGACGACCATCTCGGCGCCCGCCCGGCCGCCGTGCTGCTCCATGTCCACCAGGTCAGTGAGGTCTACGGGCTGCGTCTCGAGGACGGCCGGGAGGTGGCGGTCAAGGCCCGGCCGAACGACGACGGTCGCGCCGCGACCTGCGTCGAGGTCCAGCGCCTGGTGGCCGAGCAGGGCTTCCCGTGCGCCGCCCCGCTGACCGGGATGACCGTCTCCCAGGGGCGGGCCGTGCACGCCGAACGGTGGCGCCCGGGCGGCGACCTCGATCACCGCGACGACCCGGCCACCGCGGTCCGGTACGCCCGGCTGCTGGCCCGGCTGATCACGATCACGGCCGACCTGCCGATCGGCGGGACCGCCCCGGGCTCGCTGGAGCCACCGCTGCCCAACCCGAAATGGGTGCGCTGGGACGACCCGGTGCCGTTCCGGGCCGCGGTTCCGGCCGTCCTGAGGGACGCGGCCGCGCGGGTCGTCGCCCGGCTGGCTGTCGCCCGGCTACCGCTGATCGTGGGTCACGCCGACTGGGAGTCGCAGAACCTGCGCTGGCACGGCGACGAGCCCTGGGCGGTGCACGACTGGGACAGCCTGGCCTGGCTGTCCGAGGCGGCACTGGCCGGCGCGGCCAGCGGCGCGTTCGCCAGCTGGGGCCAGCCGACGCTGTCGCCCATCGAGAGCTCGGCGGCGTTCCTGGACGCGTACCAGGCCGCCCGCCGCCCGTTCAGCGACGAGGAACTCGAGGTCGCCTGGGCCGCCGGACTGTGGCTGGGGCTGAACAACGCCAACAACGAGGTCGTCGGGGACCGGCCGAAACTGGTCACCGGAGTGGCAGCCGAGCAGGCGGCCGAACGGCTCCGCCGAGCCGGCGCGTGACGCCGTAACCTGTCCGGCATGGCCGACGAGCATGACGTCCGGCGCCTGGCCACGGCGCTGCCCGACGTCGTGGAGATGGAGAGCGAAGGCTTCGACTTCCGGGTGCACAACCAGGGGTTCGTCTGGTCCTACCCGGAGCGCAAGCCCGGTCAGCGGCGGGCCATCCGGACCGACATCGCGGTGCTGTTCGTCGGCGATGAGCTGGAGAAGCAGGCGCTGGTGCTCGGCGAGCCCGAGCTGTTCTTCACCCACCGCGGCTACGACGGCCTGCCCCTGGTGATGCTGCGGCTGGACAAGGTCACCGTGTCCCGGCTGGCCGAGCTGATCGGCGACGCGTGGCGGATGCGCGCCGATCCGCTCTAGCCCTTCCGGGCCTTCGCGGCGCGGCGCTTGCCCTCGTGCATCGCAGCGACCCGGGCGATCGGGATGGTGTGGCCCTCCTCGACCAGGCCGGGGTCGAGAGCCTGCGGTGCCGGCATCGCCTCGGCCCAGGGATCTTTCTTTCCGAGCAGGCCGGGGGCGGTGTGCACGGTGAAGTCGCGCGGGTGAACCCGGTCGAGGTCGTCCCAGGCGACCGGGAACGAGACGGTCAGTCCTTCCCGGACCCGGGGGCTGTACGCGGCCACCACCGTCGCGCCGCCCGCCCGGGTCGAGTCCAGGAACACCTTGCCGTGCCGGTCCTCGCGGATGAACGCTGTGGTGGCCAGCTCCGGATCGAGCCGTTCGGCCCGCGCCGCCAGCGCCCGGGTGGCCGCGGCGACGTCCTCCACGGCGGCCTCGGCCAGCGGCACGAAGATGTGCACCCCCTTGGAGCCGCTGGTCTTGACCGCGCCGGCCATGCCGATGTCGTCCAGCACCCGCTTGATCAGCCCGGCGGCCGCCACGACGAGATCGAACGAGCCCCCCTCGGGCGGATCCAGATCCATGATCAGGTGGGTCGGCCACTGCTGTCCGGCCAGCCCGAGCGTCGGGTGGTACTCGATCGCGCGCTGGTTGCCGAACCACAGCAGGGTCCGGCGGTCGTTGCAGAGCGCGTACGACACCTCGCGGTGCGACGCCTCGGCCCACACCGGGACCCGAGTCACCCACTCCGGCGTGTACTTGGGCAGGTTCTTCTGCATGAACTTGTCCTGGCCGCGCAGCACCCGGACCACCGAGAGCGGGCGGTCCCGCAGCACCGGCAGGATCCGGTCGCGCATCGCGTCCAGGTAGTCGATCAGGTCGAGCTTGGTCGCCCCGGCGTCCGGGAAGACCTCCTGGTCCAGGTTCGTCAGCGCGACGCCGTCCCGCTCCACCCCACTCTTCGCGGCCATCCGATCATTCTGCCTCCGGCCGCCCGATCCCACGACCCGGTCGTCTCCTTCCGGACCGGATGAATAGCCGCCGTCGGTGACCGGGCCATCGCGGAGGTTCCCACCGAAGGCCCGGGCCTGTGAGCGCAGAGGATCTTCAGCGGGCGTGACACCGAGGTGATCTCAGCCGGATGGTTCCCGGCGGTTGCCCCCGGCACGCTCCTCGGTGGTAACGGCACCCGGTTTCGGCTGCTCGCGTACCAGTGGTACCTCACGGTGCCGGCCCCTCACCTGCCGTACCAGTGGCGCGCTCCAGTGGTACACCAGCGAGGTAACGGCACCCGGTTTGGGCTACTGGCGTACCAGTGGCACGCCACGGTGCCCGCCCCTCACCTGCCGCTACCACTGGTCGCCGTCGGGGACCTCAGCGGGGGAGCTTGACGGGCCGTCGCGGGTGGGCGAGCCGGAATTGCCGTCCCCGGCGGTGGGCGTTGCCGGAGCAGGTAGACGTCCGAGCCGCAGGCCTGCACCCCCAGGACGGTGCGGAATCGTCCTCACGCCCGAAGGAACGCGGCGTCCGATTGCCGCCAGCGGCGCCGGGCCGGGCCGTGTCGTCCCGACCCGGACCGGCACCGACCCGGCTCAGACACGCTTCACCGGGCCGGAATGGCCCGTCAGGTCATCCACCAGACGATCCCGAGTACGGGCACCAGGACCACCAGCGTCGCCGCGGCCAGGGTCAGGGCGGCGTAGACACCGCCGAGGATCGGCATCTTCGCCTTGGTGGCGAGCACCGCGGCGGTGAACGGCAGGACCACGGCGACCAGTGCGGCCAGGACGTTGCTCGTCGCGGGGTCGTGGGTGGTGAGGCCGAAGCCGAGCAGCAGGGAGACCAGGACCAGCCAGAGCAGGGTGATCGCGACGAGTTGGAGGGTGATTTCGGCGCGGCGGGCGGCGGCGTGGGCCTCGCGGCGGGTCTCGGCGGCCGACGCGATGGTCACGTCGGTGCGCCGGATGGGGGTCTCGCCGGGGTCGGTGATCTCCGCGGTCACCGGCGCATCCTACGGGTCACCTGGGAGTCTTGGCTCGGGCGGATCAGTGGGGCGGGCGTTCGCCGGAGCCGCGGGGGATCAGGGTGGTGGGGATGATGATGGTCTGGGCGGGGCCGTGGTCGCCGTGGATGCGGCGGTCGGCGAGGCGGGCCGCCTCGCGGCCCATGGCCACCGGGTCGTGGGCGATCACCGTGGTGCCCAGTACGTCAGCCAGGTCGAAGTCGTCGAAGCCGACCAGGGCCGGCGGGTCCGGCTGGTCGCGCAGGGCCCGCAGCGCGCCCGTGGTCAGCCGGTTGTTGGCGGTCAGCAGCGCCGTCGGGGGGTCGTCGCGGGCGAGCAGGTCGCGCACGGTGGCCTCCGCCCGTACGGCGTCGTGCACGTCGGTGCGCAGGAAGGGTTTCCAGGCGGTGTTGCCGGCGGCGGCCATCGCCGCCACGAAGCCCTCGATGCGGCCGCGCTGGGGCGCCGTGCGGGCCAGGTCGGCGACCAGCGCGATCCGGCGATGACCGGCGGCCAGCAGGTGCTCGGCCGCGGTGCGGGCGCCGCCGGTGTTGTCGATCAGTACCGCGTCGGCGACCAGGCCGTCCGGCGGCCGGTCCAGGAACACCATCGGCACGCCGCGGGTTCCTTCCAGTTCCAGGTAGTCGTGCTGGTCGCCGGTGGGCACCACGATCAGGGCGCGGACCCGGCGTTCCAGGAACGCGTCGACCAGGGCGCGCTCGAGTTCGGCGTCCTCGTCGTTGTTGGCCGTGACCAGCTGCAGGCCGTGCTGGCGCAGCTCGCGTTCCAGGCCGCTGGCCACGGCCGAGTAGAACGGGTTGCGCAGGTCACCGCTGATCAGGCCGACCAGCGCGGAGGTGGCGCCGCGGCGCAGTTCCCGGGCGATCCCGTTCAGGCGGTAGCCGAGTGAGTCGGCGGCCTCGTACACCCGGCGGCCGGTGGCCTCGGCGACGTTGGGCTCGCGGTTGAGCGCCCGCGACGCCGTCTTCAGGCTGACCCCGGCGAGCGCGGCGACCTGGGTCAACGTCGGTCGGCGGTCGGAGACAAGGCGGGGTGCGGACATGGCGCTCCGAAGACTCTGCTGACCGGGAACGACAGGACGAGGCGGACCGGACGACAGTATGACATCGCCCGCGATCATTGACCTTGCCGCCGGGACAAGCCCGAGAGTCGTGATGGCCGGCGACAAGGACGCCGGCACGAGGAGGGGGAGATGCTGACCATCGGCGAGTTCGCCCGCCGGGCCGGGCTCACACCCAAGGCTCTGCGGATCTACGACGAACTCGGGCTGCTGTCGCCGGCCGCGGTCGACGCCGGTTCCGGTTACCGCTTCTACGACCCGGCGCAACTCGGCCGGGCGCGGCTGATCGCCGAGCTGCGCCGGATCGAGATGCCGCTGGCGCGGATCGCCGAGGTGGTGGTCCAGCCGGCGGATGAGGCTGCCGTGGCCGTACGGGCGTACTGGGATCAGGTCCGCACCGCGACCGCCACGCGTGGCCGGCTCGCCGCACTCCTCGTCGACGAACTGTCCGGAAGGAGCACGACCATGGAGTTCCGTTTCGCCGCCCGTACCGACAAGGGGCTGGTGCGGCCGACCAACGACGACCACGCGTACGCCGGGAGCACGCTGCTGGCGGTGGCCGACGGCGTCGGATCCGGGGGCGCCGCGGCCGCCGAAGCCGCGGTGACGGCCGTGCGCGAGCGGCCGCTGACCGACCTGAACGATCTGGTGGAGACGGCCCGCGCGGCCGAGGAGGCGGTCCGGGCGCTGGCCGCCGAGGACGACGACCAGCCGGCCACGACGCTGACCGCGGTGCTGCGGTCGGGGTCGCAGCTCGGTCTGATCCACGTCGGCGACACCCGCGCCTACCTACGGCGCGGGGGTGAGCTGTTCCGGCTCACGGCGGATCACACGTACGTGCAGAGCCAGGTCGACGCCGGTTCGCTGAGCCCGGCCGAGGCCGCCACCCATCCCGACCGTGCGCTGCTGGTACGCGCGGTCGGGGCGCGCGGTGAGGCCGACATCTCACTGCGCACCGCGCTGCCCGGCGACCGCTACCTGCTGTGCTCGGACGGCCTGTCGGCGGTGGTCGATCCGGCCGCGGTGGCCGGAGCGCTGGGCGCCGGCGACCCCGGGCAGGTCGTGGAGACCCTGATCGGGCTCGCGCTCGAGGCCGGCGCGCCGGACAACATCGCGGTGGTCGTCGCGGACGTGACCGACTAATCCGTCAGGAGGTCGAGGAAGGCCCGCCCGACGTTGCGCGGGCCTTGCTCGACGTCGTCCGGCGTTATTCAGCGCGGGCGCGCTGGGCCAGGGCGGCCACGATGTGTGCCGGGTCAGCAGCCGCCACCGATTCGGGATGGCCGTCGGCCAGCCGGGTGCCGGCCACGTCCGCGAACACCAGCGCGAACGCCTCGAACAGCGCCCCGGTCAGGCCGGCGCCCCGCTGGGTGGCCGCGATCTGGTGCATCTCGTCGACGAAGCGGAAGGCCTTCGTCGCCGACACGGCCACCCCGGCGGGATCGTCCAGGCCGTTGCGGGCCAGGTCGGCCAGAACCGGTTCCAGGACGCCGTACGCCCCGGCCGTACGCATCGCCTGGGTCAGCAGCCCATTGAGTCCCTTGTAGACGCTGGCCGTGCACATCTTCAGCGCGCTGGCCGTGCCGATCCCGCCGTCCAGCACGATCGGTTCCACCGCACCGGCCCAGGGAAGTGCGGCCACCTCGCCGGCCCGGTCACCGGACAGATAGATGCGTGCCCCCGGCCGTACGGTCGGGGACGGACCGGAGATCGACCCGTCGACCACCGGGAGCGGACCGCTCGCCTCGACCACCGCGCGTATGGTCTCCGGCGACGTGGCGTTGAGGTCGGCGACCAGCGGCGAGGCGCCGGACACGCGGGCCGCGGCGGCGATCGCCCGGGCCGACGCCAGCGCCTGCCCCGGCGGTGTCACCGACAGCACCACGTCGGCCGCGGCGACCACGTCGGCCAGCGACGGCAGCAGCTCGAGCCCCTCGGCCAGCCGGGCGGTCCGGGCGCTGCGGCCGGCCGTGGTGGCGACCACGCGCGCGCCGCCTTCCTGCAATGCCCGGCCGAGGCCCGCACCCATCTGTCCCGGACTGACGATCCCGACAACGGTCATGCCACGGGACCGTAGTCTCCTCGGCATGACCGATCCTCGGGTGGACGCGTACATCTCGTCGTTGCCGGACTGGCAGCAGGAGATCTGCCGGGAGGTGCGCGAACTGGTGCACGCGGCCGATCCGGAGGTCGACGCGATCTATGTGGCGACGCCCAACCACCTGCACCGCGCGGCGGTCGAGGCTGCGGCGGAAGGCGGCAAGGCGGTGCTGTGCGAGAAGCCGATCGC
>CAXSDA010000006.1:143862-154454 GCA_964236515.1 uncultured Actinoplanes sp. | reverse complement strand
CTGGTGCACGCGGCCGATCCGGAGGTCGAAGAGACGATCAAGCGGACCGTGCAGCCGTACTTCGTGCTGCAGGGCAACATCTGCGCCCTGCTGGCGGCGAAGACGCACGTCAACGTGTTCCTCTACGACGGCGCGATCGTGCCCGACCCGGACGGGATCATCACCGGCGGCCACGACAACCAGAGCGCGCGGACGGTCGCGGTGGCACAGGGCGGTTCGGTGCCGGCCGAGCCGTTGCTGGCTATGTTCCGGCAGATCATCGCGAACAACCGCGCCGGCGGATGGCGCAAGCTCAAGGGCCGCTGACAGCTCCCCCACAGTCGCCGCTGCCGCCCGGTACCCCACACCCGGGCGGCGGCGGCCGGTTTCGGTCAGGCCTCGAACCTCAGCTCGTACACCTCGGCCGTAGGGATGCCGGTGCGCTCGTGGATCCGCATGATCGCCTCCTTGCTCGGGGCGGTGGACAGGCAGAACGCCTTGCCCGACTCCGGGTCGAGCCACACCTTCTCGAAGTGCACGCCCTCCTCGCCCTCGATCTTGAGGTCGGCCTGGTGGGCCGCGTCCAGCTGCTCGGCGGTGATTCCGACGAAGCCTTCGTGCACGTCCATGAACTTCGCCATGGTGACCGTTCTCCTTCATGCTCGGGTGGTTGACCTGTCCTTGACTCTGCGCCGGTCGGTGGAGGTGGACATCGGTCATTGCACCTAGGAAGCCCGCGCCGGACTCACCTAAAGTCGCTCTATGACCCTGGCGGACCGCGGGCCGGTCAGCCCGGTGCTGATCGGACGGGACGACCTGCTGGCCCTCGCCGGCCGGCGTCTGACCGCCGCGGCGGCGTCCGCGCCGGCCCCGCCGTCGTCGCCCTCCGCGCCCTTCTTTGCGTCGGCTCCGGTGGCGGCCGGTGGGGAGCTGCTGTTCCTGGCGGGCGAGGCGGGTATCGGCAAGACCCGGCTGCTCGGGGCGATCCTCGATCTCGCCGTCACGGCCGGGTTCCGGGTTCGCGGCGCCGGGTCCGCCGCCGGGGACGTCGAGGTCGCCGGCGGGCTGCTCATCGACCTCGCCGCCGACCTGTGCCGGCACGCGGACACCCGGACCGCGGGGGAACGGATCGCCGCGCGCATCCGCGAGTCCGCCGGCGGCTCGCGGAGGCTGCTGGTCACCGAGGTTGCCGAGCTGATCGGGTCGCTGGCCGGCACACCGCTGCTGCTCTGGTTCGAAGACCTGCACTGGGCCGACGACGTGTCGCTGGAGGTCCTCGGGCGGATCGGGCGCCGGGCGCGAGAGCTCCCGCTGATGGTGGTCGGCACGTACCGCAGCGACGAGCTCTATCCACGCGTGCCGGCCCGCGACTGGCGCGGCCGGCTGCTCACCCAGCGGCAAGCCGAGGAGGTGCGGCTGGCCCGGCTCAGCCCCGCGGACACGCACGCGATGGTCTCCGCGATCTCCGGCGCCCGCGCCCCCGGCGACGTGTCGGCGGCCGTGTACACCCGCAGCGACGGGATTCCGCTGCACGTCGAGGAGTTCCTGGCCGTCAACGGGGCCGAGTCGGTGCCGGACACGCTGGCCGACGCCGTGCTGGCCCGGGCTGATCAACTCGGTCCGGCGGCGCGCGAGGTGGCCGGGGCGGCGGCCGTACTGGGACGGAACTTCGACCTTGATCTGCTGACTGCGGTCAGCGGTGACCCGCCGGACGTGATCGACGCCGGGTTGCGGGAGCTCACCGACCGGTTCTTCGTGCGGGCCCGGGCCGGGTCGACCTGGGACTTCCGGCACGCGCTGATCCGGGACGCGCTCTACGCCGACCTCGCGCCGCACCGCCGGCGGGAGTTGCACGCGCGGGCGGCCGCGGCCGCGGTCAGGGCCGGCTTCGCCGACGCCTTCATCAGCGACCAGTACGAGCGGGCCCGGGATCCGGTGGCCGCGTTCCGGTACGCGCGGGCCGGCGCCGCCGCGGCCGGCGCGATGTCCGCCCACGGCGAGGCGGTCCAGTTGTACCGGCGGGCGATGCGGACCGTACCCGGCGACCTGCCCGTGGCGGAGCGCGCCGACCTGGCCGCAGCGCTGGCCGCCGAACTCGCGGCGGTGGACGACAACGCGGCCGCCGCCGAGGCGTACGAGACGGCCCACCGGCTGCGGCTCGACCTCGGCGACCCGATCGGCGCGATGCGGGTGGTGCCACCGCTGGTCCAGGTCCGGCACCGGCTCGGCGACGACCTGACCGCGCGCGTCGCCCGGCTGGACGAGGCGCTCGCGCTGATCGCGGACCGGCCCGGGTCCGATCGCGTACGCCAGGTCCGGGCCGAGGTGCACGCCGGGCTGGCCAACGCGTACATGCTGGACCGGCGGCTCACCGAGGCGATCCACCACGGGGAGCAGGCACAGTCGATCATGACGTCGGCCGGCGCCGTGCGCGACGACCTGGACGCCACGCTCGGATCGGTGCTGTTGTTCGCGGGGCGGACGGATGACGGAGGCCGGATGTTGTCCGACGCGATCCGCCGCGCGGTCGACGCCGGGCGGGAGGGCCAGGCCGCCCGTGCGTACCGGATGCTCGGCACGTCGGCGTCGGTGCTGGTCGAGTACGACCTGGCGGTGCGGGTGCTGACGGAGGGAATGGCGTACGCGCAGCGGGTGGAGCTGGTCAACGACCGGCACTACATGGCCGCGCATCTGGCTCACGTGCGGTGGGCGACCGGGGACTGGGCGGCCGCGGCCGACCTCGCGCAGGACGTGCTGGCCGACGGGACGGGCGGCCTCACCACCCGGATCACCGCCCTGCACGTGCTGGGGTACCTCGCGCTCGGCCGGGACGCGCTGGACGACGCCGGGGCGTTGCTGACCGAGGCGGCCGGGCTGATGTCCGAACTGCAGCGGATGTCGCCGGCCTGGTGGGGGCTGGCCGCGGTGGCGTTGCGGCGCGGCGATCACCCGGCAGCGGTGGCGTGGTGCGAGCGGGGGTACGAGGCGTCGGCGCGGGTCGGGGACGTCGCCTACCTGTTCCCGTATGTGGTGACCGGAACCCGGGCGTACCTCGGACGGTCCGATCTGACCGGCGCCCGGGACTGGGTCGCGCGGACCTCCGGCCTGGTCCGGGAGCGGTCGATCCCCGGCACGTTGCCGGCGCTCGACCACGCGGCCGGGCTGCTGCTCCTGCACGAGGGCCAGACCGGCAAGGCTCGGGAGGCGCTGGCCCGGGCGGACGCCGGGTGGGCGTCCCGGGACCGGTTCCCCGAACGGGTCGACGTACTGCTCGATCAAGCCCGGTGTGCGACGCGGTCGCGCCGGCCGGGGGACGCCGCCGTCTTCGCGGCCCGGGCCCGATCTCTGACCGATGCCGCGCTCGGACCTGTGTCCTCGCTCCCGCCGGCCGCTCCGGGTGCCTCCGTGCCTGCTCGGGGCGCCTCCATGCTCGCTCGGGCCGCTTCCGTGCCTGCTCCGGGTGCCTTCGTATCTGCTCCGGGTGCCTCCGTGCCTGCTCCGGGCGGCTTTCTGTCGGCGCGGGAGATGGAGGTCGCGACCTGGGTCGGGCGCGGGGCGACCAACCGGGAGATCGCCGCCGCGTTGTACATCTCGCCGAAGACGGTCGCCGCGCACGTCGAGCACATCCGCACCAAGCTCGGCTTCTCCCGGCGTACGCAGATCGCCACCTGGATCGCCGGCCACGGTGAACCCGTGGGTTAGATCGTTCGGGTTACGTCAAACGGGCAATAGCTCCCGATCTATCCATGTGGACACAATTAGCGGATGACCACCCCCGGGAGCCTTGCCCTCATCTTGCCGCTCGTCGCGCTGGTGGTCGCGGTCACCGGGTACGCCGGGGGACGGCTGCACCAGAAGTGGCGCGCCGGCCGTGACCGCGACGAGGCCTACCGGGAGGGCTACGACACCGCCACCCGGAGCGTCTTCACCCTGGCGGCCCGGGTCATCGGACCGCGGCGGGCCGCCGTGCGCGGATCGGCCGAGGTCCGCGGCGCACCCGCCGACGGCGGTGACATCACCCCGATGCCGCCGGCGCCCGCCGCCGACCGTCCCGCGCCGGCGCCGCGCACCCCCAGCAGCGCGGTGCCGGTCCGGACCAACTCCGCCTCTCACTTCATCACCGGCCGCCCGGCGTCCGGAGGTGAACGGGACGGTGATGTGGTGCCGCTTTGTTTCCCCGTTCCCAACGCCCGCCTCGACGCCGCGGCCCGCCCGCTCCGCCGCTCCTCGACCCCCCGTGACCGGCAGCCCTCTGCCTCTTCCGCCTCGCCGGTCGCCTCGCCGGTCGCCTCGCCAGCCGATTCGCTGGTCGTGTCACCGGTCGCCTCGCCGGCTGACTCGCCAGCCGACTCGCTGGTCGTCTCACCGGCCTCCTCACCCGCCCTCCCGCCGGCTTCCTTGACGGCTGCACAGGCGGCTTCCTCGCACGCAGCCCCGGATGCGGAAAGCGACAGCCCGGATACCGATAGTGACGGCCCAGATTCGGCGGTTCCCGCACCCGAACCGGAGTCGTCCGGGCGGCACACCGTCCCCGACGAACTCGTCCAGGCCGTGACCTACCGCCTCCCACCCGACCGGGTGTTCCGCGCCAAGGTACCGAACCGGCCGGGGAAGGGACTGGCCGACGATCCGACCGCCCGTCTGCCCGGAGGGCCGGTACCGAAGCCGCGCTCCGCCTTCCCCGCCGACCGATCCGGAGCCGACCGATCCGGAGCCGACCGATCCGCGACCGATTGACGAACGGCCGAACTTGTCGTACCCCGGCGGTACCGTCCGTTCATGGTCACCGTCGATGACGTCCGGCGCGTCGCCGGCCCGCTCCCACGCAGCTCCGAGCACCTCATTCGAGACCGCGTGAAATTCCGCGTCGGCAAGATCGTCTACGTCGCGTTCTCCCACGACGAGACCGAGATGGGCTTCGGCTTCCCGAAGGACGAGCGCGATTCGCTGATCGCCGCCCAGCCGGCGGTCTTCTTCCTGCCGCGGCCGTCCGAGCTGCGCTTCCAGTGGGTCGAGGCGCGGCTCGAGGCCCTCGATCGGAGGCAGATGGAGGAACTGGTCGTCGAGGCCTGGTGCATGTGCGTGCCGAAGAAGGTGTCCACCGCGTACCTCGGCGGCCGGCTCAGTGCAGAGGTCCGGCGCGGATCGTCATGAGCTGCGACACGCCGGCCGAGTGCAGGACCGCCTGGATCGGCGGGGTGGGTCGGCAGACCACCAAGGACGTCCCCCGCGGCATGCGGGCGTGCACCTCGGCAAGGAAGTTCGGCAGCACCGATCCGGCGAAGGTGACTCCGGCCAGATCGACGAAGATCCCCTTCGGAGCGGCCGCCAGAACGGCCTGCAGCGCGTCCCGGAGCTGCGGTAGGGCCACGAGATCCAGTTCGCCACTCATCCGTACGTCGGCGCGAAGGCTGCCGGGGGCAGCATTCACCGTGATCGAACAAGGGAACCAGGATAATTGCCGCATCGTCGGCCTCCGGCGCTGGTGCTGCTGCCGGGGTCCTGGGCGGCGATCCGACGGACCGCTGCCCCAGAGCCTAGCCGCATACCCGCATGCGGTCGAACCGCGCTTCATCCGTAAAATCCGGCGTGGTCGCGGCCTGGACCACCACGTGCGTCCTCTCCGTCCGTACGGTCAGGACCGGTTTGCCCAGCGTGACGGCGATCTCGTCCAGGGTGTGGCCGCCGGGAACCGTCAGCGCCGCCATGGCGTGCTGTTCGGCCGTAAGGTCGCGCCAGAACGGCAGACGGTCCGTGGGGCCGGGTTCCGGCGGCTCCAGCGGTGGGAAGCGCTCGCCGGTGGCCAGGCGTCCCAGGCAACGCCGGTAGACGGACCGGGTGCGGAGACAGCGGACCCACGCCCCGGCGCTGCGGGCCACGCCCCGGCGCTGCGGGCCACGCCCCGGTGCGCGGCCGCGATCGTGGTGGCGACGTCCTCGTCCGCGGCCTCGGCGTCGCTCACCAGGATGAACGCGAGCAACGTCAGCGGGCCGGCGTGATCACGGCACAGGGCCCGCAAACGGACGTTGCGCCGCCGCCGCACCCTCGCGGCCCGGCGGGAGCGGCTGAGGACAGGGGCGGTGGTGATCACCATCGGGGGTACCTCGGCGGGCCAATGGGGCGCCTGGACGACCTGACACGCCACCGAGGTCTGGAGCGGCAAACCTCACGATTCCGCCGGCGCGTCGGCCGCGCCGACCTGTCACCCCCGGTCCGAAGTGGACTCATGGAACGGTGCCGTGCTCAGCGGTCCGGCCGTCGCGATCGCACCGTCAGCAGCGCGCGCGGCCCGATCCGTGCCGGCGCGTACCCGGTCATCGGATCTCCATCGCCGGGAGTGGCCGGATGAACGGCGCGCGGCGTCAGTACCGGAGTATCGTCCCCCGCAAGGAGTTGGCTCATGCTGCCCTGGCCCTTGGCGAGTGTGACGGGAAGGGGCAGCTGTGCTGTTGATCATTCGCGGCCGGATGGCGCCACAGAGACGCTCGTCTCCATGACCCCACCCGTCGGGCCGGACGACATCCGGTCGGCCGTACAAGGATTGATCGACCGGCAGCCCGATCATCTGAAGTTGCTGCCGCGGATCTGCCAGGCCGTCACCGCGGCGTTGTCCGCCAGTGGATCCGGCATCAGCGTCATGACAGCCGACGGAACCAGGGGGGTGTGCGCCACGTCGGACCCGGTAAGTGAGCGGATCGAGGAGCTGCAGTTCGTCCTGGGTGAGGGACCCTGCATCGATGCCTTCACCGCGCGCCGGCCCGTGCTCGCCGCCGACCTCTCCGAGGCCGCCGCCCACCGGTGGCCGGTCTACGCTCCGGCCGCCCACGACAGCGGTGTCCGCGCCGTCTTCGCGTTTCCCCTGCAGATCGGCGCGGTGCGGCTCGGGGTGATGGACGTCTTCCGCAGCCGGGTGGGTCCGCTGAGCGACGCCCAACTCCGGACGGCCTTCGGCTTCGCCGAGGTCACCGTCGAAGCACTGCTCGCCCTGCAGGAGGGTCACCTGTCGCCCGACTCCGACGGCACTCCGATGCTGGACGTCGGTCACCGGGCCGAACTGTTCCAGGCCCAGGGAATGGTCATGGTGCAGCTCGGGGTGTCCATCGAGGAAGCCCTGGTGCGGATGCGGGCGTACGCCTACGCCGAGAGCCGGCGCCTCGCGGATGTCGCGCGCGATGTGGTCAATCGAAGGTTGCGACTGGATGGAGACGACGAATGAGCGGATGGTCGGTTCGAAGCTACCGGGAGGTCGGGCATGGGCACCGTTTCGCCTGAGCGACTGGCCGCGATCTTCGTGGAGGTCGCCGAC
The DNA here is from genome assembly GCA_964236515.1 of uncultured Actinoplanes sp. GTDB lineage: Bacteria > Actinomycetota > Actinomycetes > Mycobacteriales > Micromonosporaceae > Actinoplanes. Next base: position 147,169 of record CAXSDA010000006.1, on the reverse strand, counting down.
ACCTTGGTCGACGACTTCGACCTCCTGGACTTCCTGCACATGATCACGGACCGCGCCGGGAGCCTGGTGGGCGCGTCCGCGGCTGGTCTGCTGCTGGCTGACGAGCGCGGGCGGCTCGAGTTCATGGCCGGCTCCGACGAGAACGTCCGCATGGTCGAGTTGTTCCAGCTGCAGAACCGGGAAGGACCCTGCCTGGAGGCGTTCCACACGGGTCGGCCGGTTTTCAACATCGATCTGCGGGCGGCGGCGACCCGCTGGCCCTACTTCGCGCCGCGGGCCACCGAGGCGGGTTTCCGGTCGGTGCACGCCTTCCCGCTTCGCCTGCGCAACCAGGTGATCGGGGCGCTGAACATCTTCGGCGACAGCAGCGGCGGAGACTTCACCGAGGGCGACGTCCCGATCGTGCAGGCGCTCGCCGACGTGGCGACCATCGGCCTGATACAGGAGCGGGCCATCCGCCGCGGCGAGGCACTGACCGAACAACTGCAGGGAGCGCTGAACAGCCGGATCGTCATCGAGCAGGCCAAGGGAGCTCTGGCGCAGGCCCTCGGGATCACCCTCGACGAGGCCTTCAGCCTGATCCGCGCGTACGCCCGGACCAACAACCGACGGCTCACCGAGGTCGCCCATCAGGTCGTCGCCGACGTGACGAGCGTTCCCGGTCTGGTTCAGCCCGAGAACGGCTGAACCGGGTCCGCGGTCAGTCTCGGGTGAGGTGGTCGACCGGGCGTCCGAGCAGGGCCACGAGCTCGAGCTCGAGGTAGCTGGGCCGGAGGTCGCCGTTCAGGGTCGCCGGTCCCGTCGCGCCGCACTCCGGCGTGAGCTGAGCGTCGGCGATCCGGCGCCGCAGGATGCACGTGATCCAGCCCAGCACGTCGATGGTCGGCGCGACGTGGCAACCGGCCAGCCACCACACCTCGACATAGGTCGCCGCGAACACCTCCGCCGCCCGGGCCGGGTGCCGGACACGGCCGGCCGGTGCGGCCCGGACCGCTCCGGACGTGCGATCTAACAGGGCGGCGAACGCCGGCCGACTGCCGCCGGAGATCGCCTCGATCGACCGTGAATCCTCGGTGGAGCCGCTGTCGTCCCGGAGTGATCGACTGGAGCCGGCGGCCTCGACGAGGTGGCGGACGTCGATGGGTTCCCGAGCGAAACGGTGCATGCCGGCTCCAGGGGCGCGCGATCGTCAGATGGCTGCCGCCGGGGTCTGGAGCGACATGCCCAGCGATGCCGGGCAGATGACGACACGCTAAGGGGTGGCTGTCGCCGGAACCAGCGGTCTCACCTGATCGGAGTATCCCCACCGAGCCCGAGCGCTCGGGCGCAGGCGCGAACCTCGTCGACGAACAGTCCGGGCTGCTCGAAGGCGGCGAAGTGACCGCCGCGCACGGGTTCGGACCAGTATCGGATGTCAGTGAAGCGCCGCTCGGCCCACCGCCGGGACGGCCGCGGATTCTCTCTGGGGAAGATCGAGCCGCCGGTGGGGACGGTGATCTGGTCGGTGGTGCCCGACCGGAAGCGGGCCTCGACCGCGCCGATGCTCTCCCGGTACAACCGGGCGGCGGACGCGCCGGTGGCCGGGAGCCAGTAGAGCATCAGATTGTCCAGCAGCTGATCACGGCTGAACACCGATCCCAGATCGCCGTCGCAGTCACTCCACGCCGCGAACTTCTCGATGATCCAGGCGCACAGCGCCACCGGGGAGTCGACCAGCGCGTAGCCGATGGTCTGCGGCCGGGTCCGGTGTTCCAGCGAGTATCCGTCGTCGTGGACGTCCAGCGCCGCCCGGGCCGCGCGCTCGGCGTCGGTCAGGTCGCCGAACGTCGTCGGATCGGGCGCGACCAGCGGCGGAACGAGGTGCAGGCCCAGCACCCGGGACGGATGTCGCTGGGCCAGCGCGGTGCTCACGCTCGTACCCCAGTCGTGTCCCTGAGCCAGGAACCGGTCGTACCCGAGCCGGGTCATCACGGTGGCCCAGGCGTCGGCGATCCGCTCGACGGTCCAGCCCGGGCCGGCCGGCTTGTCGCTGAACGCGTAGCCCGGCAGGGACGGGCACACCACGTGGAATGCCGGCGAGCCCTCGGTCAGCGGGCCGATCGCCCGCTCGAATTCGACGAACGACCCCGGCCAGCCGTGGGTCATCACCAGTGGTGTCGCCTCCGGGTGGGGCGAGCGCAGGTGCACGAAGTGGACGCCGACGCCGTCGACGGCCGTACGGAACTGGGGAAGGCGATTGAGCCGGGACTCGGTCGCGCGCCAGTCGTAGCCGTCGGCCCAGTACGCGCACAGGTCGCGCAGGTAGTCCACCGGCGGCCCCTGCTCCCAGCCGCTCGTGGTGGCCGGTTCCGGCCAGCGCGCGGCCCGGAGCCGCGTGCGCAGATCGTCCAGCTGGGCGTCGGCGACGTCGATGGTGAAGGGGTCGATCGCGGTCATGGCGTCGATTCCAGCAGAGGGGTACGACAGTTCCCGGCCGCGGTTCGAGGTCAGGCGCGTCCGAGCAGAGCCAGGATGCGCGTCAGGAGGCCGGCGTCGTCCCCGACCGGGACGACCGGGGCGAACGCCGCTCCGGGCGCGGTACGGGCCGGACCGGCCGGGACGGCTTCGGCGACCAGCAGGGCGAGTTCGAGCACGGACTCCGGGAGGTGGAACGGCACACCCAGCGACGTGGCGACGTCCCATCCGTGGGCCACGTAGTCGACCAGGTGGAAGGCGATCGCCCGGCGTCCCGGGAACTCGATGTCGGTGGAGATCTCGGGCAGCGCGAACGGCCGGTCGAGCACACCGTCGGCGGCGAAGGCGGCGAGGACGCGGTCGGCGGTTTCGGCGTACGTACGGGCGGGGTCGTCGCCGAGTTCGACGGTGCGCCAGACGGCGGGGTCGGCGCCGTGCCCGGCGGCCGCGGCGGCGAAGCCGAGGTGCTGGGTGGTCATGTGCGCGAGCAGCGCGCCCAGGTCCCAGTCCCGGCACGGGGTGGGACGGCGGAGATCGGCCGGCGTCACCGCGGCGGCCACGTCGACACTGGCGCGGACCGCGACGGCGTCCGCTTCGGCAAGGGGCATAATCGTATGCATCCGCTTACGATCTTCCTGAGCGTACGGTAAGTCAAGCGTTAGGGTCGTCCGGTGACGCACGAGACCCCGGGTGAGGGGCGGCCGGATCTCGGCGCGATGGTGATGGGGCTGGGGCGGGCGCTGATCGCGATGGAGGAGCCGATCCTGGCGGCCCACGAGGTGTCGATGTGGGGTTACATCGTGCTCAGTGCGCTGCGCAGCAGGGACAGCACGATGACGATGCGGGTGAAGGC
>CAXSDA010000006.1:118552-143852 GCA_964236515.1 uncultured Actinoplanes sp. | reverse complement strand
GAGGACCTCCCGGACGGCTGGCCGGGACGGGCGCAGGCGGCGCTGGCCCGGGTGGTCGGGGCGGACAAGACGCGGCTGATCGCGGTGCTGGACACGCTGCAGGCGCAGGGGCTGATCACGCGGGCGCCCGATCCGGACGACCGCCGGGTCCACCTGCTCGACCTGACCGCCGGCGGGCGGGACAGGCACGCGGCCGTCCAGACCGAGATCCGGGCCGCGGAGGAGCGCCTTCTGGCTCCGCTTCCGGCCGCCGATCGCGCGGCCTTTCTACGTGCGCTCCGCGCCCTGAGTCTCTGATCCGCCGGACGTCAGGCCGGGTAGCCGAGCCCGGGACGGTCGCCGGTGCGGTGGACCTTGACCGTGCCCATTCCAGGTGTCGAGGCGCAGGCGGATGGTGGGCACGTCCATCTCGGGCGGCAGGTTGCTCTCGACCACCGTGCGGGTGCCGACCGCGGTCGTGCCCTCGACCTCGACCCGGACGCCGGTCAGAAGAGGGCCGCGGGCAGGGTCGGGGCCGGTGTCGCGACCGCGGCCGGCACACCGGTGCCGGACAGGCATTCCTGTAGGCCGCGGGCGGCGAGCCGGTCGGCGCGCTCGTTCTCCGGGTGACCGTTGTGGCCCTTGACCCAGTGCCAGTGGACGTCGTGGCGGCGGACCGCCTCCTCCAGCCGCTGCCACAGGTCGACGTTCTTGACCGGCTGCTTGGCTGAGGTCTGCCAGCCGTTGGCCTTCCAGCGGGGCAGCCACTTCGTGATGCCGTCCCGCACGTAGATGCTGTCGGTGTAGAGCATCACCGTCAGCGGGGCGCGGGTCAGGCTGACCAGGGCCTGGATGGGCGCGGTCAGCTCCATCCGGTTGTTGGTGGTCGGCCCGGTGTCGCCGCCGCAGAGGTCCTTCTCCGACGCGCCGAAGCGCAGCACCGCACCCCACCCGCCAGGGCCGGGATTGGGCACGCACGCGCCGTCGGTCCAGATCTCCACCACGGGTCGTTCGGTCATGCCGGGCACAGTACCGACCCCGGGTGCGCGGCCGGGGATGCGGCTGCGGAGGATCGCCGGGAAGGCCACGTAAGGTGGCGGCAGCGGGCGGATCAGCCCGGAGACGATGGGTGGGTATGGCCGGGACCGGGGACGCCGTCGACGTACGGGACGTCGTGGTGCGCTACGGCGACAAGGTCGCCGTGGACCACGTCGACCTCGTCGCGCCCCGCGGCCGGATCCTGGCGCTGCTCGGGCACAACGGCGCCGGCAAGACCAGCCTCCTGCAGGTCTGCGAAGGCTTTCGCAGGCCCGCCGCCGGCACCGCCCGGGTGCTCGGCTGCGACCCGGTGACCGAGCACGACGAGCTGATGCCGCGGATCGGGATCATGCTGCAGTCGGGCGGCGTCTACCCGTGGGCGACCGCGGGCGAGATCCTCGACCTGTTCGCCGGCTTCGCCGCGCATCCGCTGAACACCGGCATGCTGCTCGACCGTCTCGGTTTGCGCACCGTGGCCGGCACCCGGTTCCGCCGGATGTCGGGCGGCGAGCAGCAGCGCCTGGCCCTCGCCGTCGCCCTGGTCGGGCGGCCCGAGCTGGTCTTCCTGGACGAGCCCACGGCCGGCATGGACACCGAGGCCCGGCACACCACCTGGCGCCTGATCGAGGAACTGCGCGCCGACGGCGTCTCGGTGCTGCTCACCACTCATCTGCTGGACGAGGCCGAGCGCCTGGCCGACCACGTGGTGATCATGAACGCCGGGCGGATCGCGGCCGCCGGCACCCCGGCGGAGCTCACCGCGGCCGCGGGCATGGACCATCTGGCCGTACGGGCGGAGTCCGGTCTGACGTTCGAACCCTCCCGGACCGCGAAGGTCACCGAGACGGCACCCGGCGAGTACGAGGTCACCGGATCGCTCGACGCCGCCGGCGTGGCCGAGGTGCTGGGCTGGTTCGCGGCCCGGAACGCCCAGGTCACCGCGGTGAACAGCCGCCGCCGTACGCTCGAGGACGTCTACCTGGCCCTGACCAGCACGAAGGAACCCGTGCGCCGGTGACCGGAACCTTCACCCCCGCCCCCGGCCGCGCCGCCCCCCGTACCGTCCTGAGCCGGCAGATCCGGATGGAACTGGTGCTCACCGCCCGCCGGGGTGAGGCTGTGGTGTTGGCCATGGGCGTACCGCTGCTGGTTCTGCTCGGCGCCGGCCTGACCCACGCGACCACGCTGCCCGCCGGGAACCGCCTGGGGTACGTCGTCCCGGGCGTGCTCGCGCTGACGGTGATGTCGACCGCGTTCACCGGGCAGGCGATCACCACCGGGTACGAGCGCAGTTACGGCGTCCTCAAGCGGCTCGGCGCGTCCCCGCTGACCCGGCCGGGGCTGCTGGCGTCCAAGACCGCCGCCGTGCTGTGCCTGGTGGTGGCCCAGGTGCTGGTGCTCGCGCTGGTCGGGGTGGCCGTCGGCTGGCGACCGGACCTGGCCCGGATCGTCCCCGCGCTGGGCGTGACCGTGCTGGCCACCGCCGCGTACTGCGGTCTGGCGCTGGTGATCGCCAGCATCCTCAAGCCGGAGACGACGACGGCCGCGGCCACCCTGATCTACGTGGTCATGCTGGCTGCCGGCGGGATCATGTTCGCCCAGCCGAGCCTGGGCGCGGCCGGCTGGTTCCTACTGCCGCTGGCGGCGCACGCCACGGCGCTGCGCGACGCGCTCACGTACGGCGTCACCATCCCGGGTGCGATCTGGCTGAGCCTGACGCTGTGGGCGGTGGTCGCGCTGACCGCCGCCGCGAAGTGTTTCCGGTGGGATTGAAGGTTCACAGGAACACCTCAGGGACGGCACAGGCTCCGGAGAGGCCGGTCCGGCATGTTGGTTGAGAGGTCAACCAACGTGGAGGCGACGGATGAACCGGGACCAAGGCCTGCGCCGGACGACGGTGCTCACCGCTTCACTGATCGCCGCGGGACTCGCCGGCTCGATCGGCATCGGGATCGCGGCGCACGCCGCCGACCGGACCACCGGTGGTACGGCGACCAGCAGCACGACCACCGACTCATCCACCAGCAGCTCCGGCAGCAGCAGCTCCGGCGGCGGCCCGGGCACCTCGCCGCAGCTGTCCACCGGCAGCGACGACTCCGGCCAGGCCACCTCCGGGGGGTCGTGAGATGCCGCTCATCGAGACCCTGCCCGTACGGGCGGATACCGCGCAGTGGACGGTTTGGGGCACCGTGGCCCGGATCGTCGTCACCGACCCGGCCGCCCTGGACGAGGCGACGGTCATCGTCCGGGACGAACTGTCCGCCGTCGACGCCGCCTGCAGCCGCTTCCGTCCCGACTCCGAACTCAACCGGGCCTGCCGCTCCGGCCGGCCCACCACGGTCAGCCCGTTGCTCGCCGACCTGGTCGCCGCCGCCCTCGACGCCGCCGCGCAGACCGGCGGTGACGTCGACCCGACGGTGGGCGCGGCGATGTGCGGGCTCGGCTACGACCGCGATTTCGCCGCCATCACCGGGCGCCGGGTCGCGCCGTCCGTCCGGGTCTTCCCGGCGCCGGACTGGCGGGCCGTGGAGTTGCGCGACCAGGAACTGACCGTGCCGGCGGGCGTCCTGCTCGACCTCGGGGCGACGGCCAAGGCGGCCGCCGCCGACCGGGCCGCCGCGCTGATCGCAGTGCGGCTCGGGGTGGGGGTGCTGGTCGCGCTGGGCGGGGACATCGCCACCGCCGGTCCCTGTAGAGAAAGTGGTTGGGGCGTCCGGGTCGAAGACCGCCCCGGCGACCCGCACTGCACCGTACGGCTGCCGGCCGGCGCCGCGATGGCCACCTCGAGCACGGCCGTCCGCACCTGGGGCCGGCCGGGCGAGCTGGTGCACCACATCCTCGACCCGCGGACCGGCCGCCCGGCCCCGCGGGTGTGGCGGACCGTGTCCGTGGCCGCGAGCTCCTGTGTCCGCGCCAACACCCTGACCACGGCGGCCATCGTCCGCGGCCACGACGCCCCGGTGCTGCTGGCCGGCGTCCCGGCCCGCCTGGTGACGCCCGACCGGGACGTGCTCCGCCTGGGTGGGTGGCCGTCGTGACCGACGCGCTCTGGTACTTCGGCCGCGGTTCCGGGCTGGTCACGCTGGTGCTGCTGACCGTCGTGGTCGCGCTCGGGATCGGCTCCCGGTCCGGCCGGACGGCGTTCGGGCTGCCCCGGTTCGCGGTGAACCTGCTGCATCGCAACGCCGCGCTGCTGGCCGTCGTGTTCCTCGGCTTCCACGTGCTCAGTCTGCTGTTCGACCCGTACGCGCAATTGCGGCTCGTCGATCTGGTCCTGCCCTTCGCCGGCAACTACCAGCCGTTCTGGCAGGGGCTCGGCACGGTGGGGCTCGACCTGATCGTGGCCATCGTGGTGACCAGCCTGCTGCGGCAGCGCATCGGTGCGCGCTCGTGGCGGATCGTGCACTGGCTGGCCTACCTGTGCTGGCCGATCGCGCTGCTGCACGGCCTGGGCAACGGCACCGACAACGGCACCTGGTGGCTGTGGGCGATCTCGATGACCTGCGCCGCCGCGGTGGTGGCCGCGGTCGTCTGGCGGGTCTCACCATCGTTCGCCCGCTTCCCGCAACGTTTCGCCCGCCGGCCGCGGGTGCTGGAACCGACCCGATGAAGGAGCACTCATGACCGGCACGACCGTGGCGCCGCCGGGGATCAGCCGGTTGCTGGCCGAACCCGGCCGCACCCCGTTGCCCGCACTGAGCCGGGACCAGCTCATCGGCCTGCTCCGCGACGCCGGGCTGACCGGCCGCGGTGGCGCCGGCTTCCCCGTCTGGCGCAAGCTGGCGGCGCTCGCCGGCCGGCCGGTCGTCATCGGCAACGGCGCCGAGGGCGAACCGGCCAGCGCGAAGGACCGGACGCTCCTGACCCGCCGCCCGGACCTGGTCCGGGACGGGCTGCGGCTGGTGGCGTCGGCACTCGACGCCCGCCGCACCCACCTGTACGTGAAGGCCGGAACGTTCGCGTTCGACGGGGTCACCGTCCACACCGCACCCGCCGGGTTCATCTCCGGCGAGGAGACCGCGGTGGCGGCGGCGGTCGACGGCTGCGCCGCGCGCCCGGCGGACAAGCTGGTCCGGCTGCCGAGCCGGGGCGTGCTGGTGCAGAACGTGGAGACGCTCGCGCACATCGCCCTGATCGCCCGGTACGGGCCGGCCTGGTTCCGCGAGGCCGGCACGACCGCCGAGCCGGGTACGTTCCTGGCCACGGTCAGCGGCGCGGTGGCGGCGCCGGGCGTGGTCGAGGCCGGGTACGGGACGCCGCTGGGTGAGGTGCTGGCCGCCGCCGGGGGGCCGGTGGCGCCGTTGCGGGCGGTGCTGATCGGTGGCTACCACGGCGGCTGGGTGCCGGCCGACCTCGGCCTGCCGGTCAGCCGGGCGGCACTGGCGCCCTACGGCGCGAGCCCGGGCGCCGGCGTGGTGATCGCGTTGCCGGCCGGCGTCTGCGGGCTGGCCGAGACCGCCCGGATCGCCGGTTACCTGGCCGGTGAGGTCGCCGGCCAGTGCGGGCCGTGCGTCAACGGCCTGCCGCGGATGGCCGACACGCTGCGGGCGCTGGTCGCCGGGCGGGCCGACAAATCCGAGGTGGAGCGCCTGGCCGCGCTCGTCACCGGCCGGGGCGCCTGCCGGCACCCGGACGGCACCGCGCGGATGATCGCCAGTGCCATGCGGACGTTCGCCGACGACGTGCAGGCGCATCGGACCGGACGCTGCCTGGCCACCACCGATGGGGGAGCCCGATGAGACTGCACGTCGACTGGACCGCCTGTGACGGCCGCGGGGTGTGCGCGGAGTTGCTGCCGGAACGGATCACCGAGGACGACTGGGGCTACCCGGTCATACGGGATCCGTCCGTACCGAAGGATCTGGAAGGTCTTGCCGGGCGAGCCGTGGACCGGTGCCCACGGCTCGCCCTGACGATGGTGCGTGACTAGAGGCCCAGGGCCCGCCGGAAGGTGAAGAAGAGGTCGGTCTGGTTGGTGACGCCCAGCACGTTGGCGGCCTGCGGGCCACCGGCGGCGATCCGTACCTCGGTGCCCGTGTGCTGCTGGGAACCGGTGATCGGGGCGGTCGCGTAGCTGATCGTCATGGTGGCGTTGTCGTGGGTGATCAGCGTCGCGGTGTACCCCAGCGTCGCCGACTCCACGATCTGGCTGGTGTGGCCGTGGTCGGCGGTGACGACGACCAGGGTGTCCGGGTGGGACCGCTGGTAGTCGAGCACCTTCTTGATCGCCGCGTCGAACGCGACGGTCTCACCGATCTGGCCGCACGGGTTGGCGGCGTGGTCCTGCTTGTCGATCGAGGCGCCCTCGATCTGCAGGAAGAAGCCCTTGCGGCTGTTGCGGGTCTGCTTGTCCAGCACCGTCAGCGCCTTGGCGGCCATGTCCACCAGGTGCGGCTGGGTCGCCGTCCGGGCGGTGTTGACCGCGCACGTGGCCGGCGCGGTGCCGGTCATCGTCGGGGTCGGGCCGACCCACTCGAGGTCCATGTTGTTCTTGGCGAACGTGCCCAGGATCGGCTTGGCGGCCGAAGCGGCAGCCAGGCCGGCCGCGTCGGTGACGATCTGGTAGTCGTTCACCTGGGCCTGCTGCAGCACGGTCAGGCCGGTGTACTTCCCGGCCTTCACGGTCTGGTCGAAGTACTGCTTGCCGCCGCCCAGCAGAACGTCCGGGTGGGTCTGCACGAGCTGCTCGGCGATCGAGCCGGCCCCGCCGTTGACCTTGTCGTTGACGGCACAGGTGGCCATCGCGTCCGGGCCCTTGCAGTCCCGGCTGACCACGTGCGAGCCCAGGACGGCCGGGGTGGCGTCCTGGAGTTCGGCCGTGCTCACGTCGCCGGTGCGGTACCCGGCCTTCTTGGCCAGCTCGAGGATGGTCGGAACCGGCTTTTCGTTCGGCAGGACCGAGATCGCGCCGTTGTACGTCTTGTGACCGGTGGCCCAGCCCGTGCCGGACGCGGCCGAGTCGGTGACGTAGTCGGGCAGCGCCGGGTTCGCCTTCTGCACCGCGTACGTGGTGTACGCGCCGGTCAGCGGCAGCTTGTCCATGGCCAGGCGGCCGTTCGCGCCGACCTGGTAGTTGCGGGCGATGGTGATCTCGCTGTCGCCCATGCCGTCTCCCAGCAGCAGGATGACGTTGCGGGCCTGGCCGCCCTGAACGGCGTGCTTGGCGGCCTGAGTGCGGTCGGGATGCGAGTCACCGGCGACGGCGGCCGCCGGCAGGGCGACGACCGCGAGGGCGATGGTCGCGAACGCCGCCTGGCGTCCGCGGGAACGCAGAACATTCATGAATGCGCACTCCAATATCTATGAGGTATGCGCAGAACAGGCCATCAGCCGAACGCGACCGTGAGGTGACGGGCAGGCGGACAGTCCGTGAATCAGTTCGTATCGGCGGCGATCAGCCCGATGCCGGCGCCGAGCAGACCGGCCCCGAGGCAGGCGCCCCCCATCCAGAGGGTGCAGTGGGAGCGCCGGGAAGTTACCACTGTGAACTTGTCAATGAAAAGATTAAGTGGGATTGTTTACGGTTTGTCGGCGGTCGAGCGCTAGCTGAGCGCGGCGACGCCATCCGGAGCGAACTTCTGCGACGGACGCGCTGAGGATCCCTCGGCGCATTCCGGAAAGCTGCATTCCGGCCATATGCCCTGAGTAGGACGGTTAAGTTACGGACGGCGCAGCCTCAGTGGGCGCCGGCCCGAGCGGTCCTTCCGCCACCCGAAAATGGCAAACCCGCCGCGAGACGGGGACGCAAAGCCAGGGGCCTCCTACCCGGAGGCAGCCCAGCCGCCGAAGAACAGGAAAAACATGCGCTATCTACCGGCGAATGCATCTACCGGCCGATCGCCGTCCGCCTGGTGGCCCACCACCCGCCTGCGGCTGATCCTGTCGATCGTCGCGGCTCTGGCCATCGGCCTCGTGCCGGCGCTGGTGATCGCGCATCCGGCCCAAGCGGCCGCCGGAGACGTCGACTTCGCCGCGGACATCGAGGCCGGCGAGGGCGACACGTTCAGCTTCGACCTGCGGCGTACCGGGGGCTGGACGTCGAGCCCGCTGGACCTCACGTACATGACGGTGGACGGGACCGCGACCGCGGGCGCCGACTACACCGCGGTCAGCGGCACGGTCTCGTTCCCGGCGAGCAGCACCCGGGACGTGGTCAAGCGGATCGTCGTCCAAGGGCTGCAGGACACGCTGGACGAGGACAACGAGACCTTCAGCGTCGTCGTCAAGAACGGCCCCACCACGGTCACCACCGGCAACGGCATGCTGGACGACGACGACCCGACGCCGACGTACACGCTGACCACCGCCACCAACCCGGTCGGCGAGGGCGTCGGCAACGTGACAGTCACCGCTACGCTGTCGGCCGTCAGCGGCCGGGCGGTGACGATCCCGTTCCACACTCAGGACAACACCGCGGTGGCGCCCGAGGACTACACCGCCGTACCCAACGGCTCGATCACGATCAACGCCGGGCAACCCAGTGGAACATCGACGATCGCGATCACGGACGATACGTATGACGACGCCGACCTGGAGTACTTCAAGGTCATCAGCGGCGTCGGCAGTAATGGCGAGCAACGCACCAACCCGGATCTGTCGATCGGGATCTCCGACGACGACGTGCGGCCGACGCTCAGTGTGAGCGCGCCGGGCGCCACGCTGGAGGGCACCCCGCTGTCGTTCACGGTGTCGCTGACGTCGCGGTCCAACCAGACCGTCACGGTGCTGGCGACCACGTCCGACGGCACGGCCACGGCCGGTCAGGACTACACCACGATCAACCAGCAGATGGTCACGTTCAGCCCGGGCGCGACCAGCCACACGGTCGACGTGACGACCCTGTCCGACACGGTCAATGAGGTCAACCCGGAGACGCTGACGTTGACGTTGACGTCGCCGGTCAACGCGGAGAGCGGCACGATGTCCGCCGTCGGCGGCATCAGCGACGACGACGACCCGCCGACCGCCACGCTGACGCCGACGACGGTCACCGAGGGTGACTCCGGCACCACGCTGAAGACGTTCACCGTCACGCTCGACGGGCCGTCCGGCCGGGTGCTGCACGTCGGCTACACGGTCAACAGCGACACGGCGATCGCCGGCCAGGACTTCGCGGTCAACACCGGCGGCACGCTGACGTTCAACAAGGGTGATCTGACCAAGACGTTCACCGTCGGCATCAACGGCGACACCACGTACGAGCCGAACGAGCAATTCAAGATCAACTTGTCCGACCTGGACACGGCTCTGCACGCGGGCGGATCGCTCGGCGACACCGCGATCACCATCCCCAACGACGACGCTAAGCCGTCCTTGCAGCCGGTCACCGACATCATCGGCGCCGAGGGCAACACGTCGAACGTGGCCACGTTCCACGCGACGATCTCAAACCCGAGCTCGGTCGACATCGTGCTGGACGTCACCGCCCTCGACATCACCGCCGAGAGCAACGGCAGCGGCCCGGGCAGCCACGACTACGACGCGCCGCAGGCCACCGCGACTATTCCCGCCGGCCAGACCAGCGTCGACATCCCGGTGACGGTGAACGGCGACACGGTGTACGAGGCCAACGAGACCGCGACCATCCACGTCGCGACGCAGGTCGGCGACACTAACGTCACCAGCGGCACCCGGGACGCGACGCTCAGGCTGAACAACGACGACACGTCCCCGACGATCGTGCTGACCGGCGGTGGTGACGCCAACGAGGGCGACACCATCCCGATGACCGCCACGGTCACCGGCGTGGCTCAGGCGGCCATCCCGATCACGGTGGCCGTGACGGGCGCCGCGTACAGCGGACACGTCGCCGCGGACAACGCCGACTTCGACGGTAGTGGGCTGACCGCGACGTCGATCCCGCCCGGGGCGTCCTCCGTGCCGCTGGGGGACCTGCTGATCCAGAACGACCAGATCGACGAGGACACTCAGGAGGTCAAGGTCGAGGTGACCAGCGGTGTGATCGCGACCGGCACCGCGTACGTCGCAATCCTGGACGCGGCCAACGACTTGCCGCCGTCGGTCTCCGTCGACGACGTCACCGTCAACGAGAACGACAGCAACGATCACCTCGTCCTGCATTCGTCGTTCGGGCAGCCGGGTAACGACGCCACGTCGACCGAGCGAACGGTCACCGCCGTCCTCGGCGCGACGGACGGCACCGCGCACGCCGGGTCCGACTACACGGCGTTCGGTACCGGGGGGTCCGCGCCTACCGTGACGTTCCATCCGAACGACTACACCAACGGCGTAGCGGACGGCTCGTTCACCCTGCCGCTGATCAATGACAACGCCTTCGAACGGACCGAGACGTTCACCGCCGGCATTGTGTCCGCGACGCCGAGCGACGTTGTCATCTCCCGCGGTACCGCGACCGTCACCATCCTCGACGACGACGCCGGCAACAAGCCGTCGTTCAGCATCCGTGGCCCGGTCACGTTCCACGAAGGCGATCAGGGCACGGCCGACTTCCGCATCGACCTGACCGCGGAGACGCTGGTCCCGGTGGTGTTCGACGTGCACGTCGATGACGGCACCGCAAAGGACAACCTCACCATCCTGGGCACGAACGACTTCGACGCCCCGGCCGCCACCGCGACCGTTCCCGCCGGCGCCGACCACGTGACCGTGAGCGTGCCGGTCAACAACGACACCGTGTACGAGCCGACCGAGACCGCGACGTTCCGGGTCGGCCGGCACAACAACGACGACGGCGCCACCGGTGCGGAGCAGACGGCGACCCTGACCATCACGGACGACGATCCGGCGCCGACCGTGACCGTACGGCCGGGCTCAGGCCCGGAGGGTGCCCCGCTCGCGATCACCGCGACCGTGGTCGGCGTGGCTCAGAACGCCATCCCCGTCACCCTGACCGCCACCGGCATGACCACCAACGGCAGTGTCGCGGCCGCCGGATCCGACTTCGACGCGACCGGTCTGCTCACCTCGATCCCGGCCGGTGACAACACCGCCACGCTGCTCTCGCTCGGCTCGGTCACGCTCAACGCCGACACGATCGACGAGGCGGACGAGACGTTCCGGGTCACGCTGAACGGCGGGGGGGTGATCGCCACCAACGCGGCGTTCCAGACCATCACCGACGACCCGAACGACATGGGCCCGAAGGTGTATGTCGACGACCTGTCCACCACTGAAGGTGTAGGCACCGCGAGCGTTCCGGTCCGGCTGGTCTTCGACTCGGGCGCGACGTCGACCGAGCGGACGTACGTGGTGAACTGGTCCACGATGGACGGCACTGCGAAAGCGCCTGGTGACTACACGGCCCGGAACAACCAGCCGCTGACGTTCTCGCCGGGCACGACGTCGCTGACCGCGGACGTGCCGATCGTCGACGACGCGATCTACGAGCCGGCCGAGATGTTCTCGGTCAAGGCGGTCGGCGTGCACCCGACGGACACCACGGCGAGCGACGCCGTGCTGACCGACGACACCGGCCTGATCACCATCGCCGAGAGCGACACCGGCGCGAAGCCGACGTTCTCGGTGGCCGACGTGAGCGAGCCGGAGAACGTCGCTTCCGGCCACGCGAACTTCCAGGTCCGGCTCAGCGACACCAGCACCGAGGACGTGACGTTCGACGTCAGCATGTCGGACGGCACCGCGGTCGACGGCGGCAGCTTCGCCGGCGCGAACGATTACGACGGCCCGCCGGCTCATGTGACCATCCACGCGGGTGAGACGTCCGCGATGATCAGCGTGCCGATCAACAACGACCAGGTGTACGAGACCGATGAGACCGCGACGCTGCACGTCGCGCTGCCGGCCGGCCAGACCGGCGCGGTCACCGGCACCGACGACTCGACGCTGACCATCCTCAACGACGACGCGGTGCCGACGATCTCGGTGAATTCGGTGTCCGCCGTCGAGCACAGCACGGTCAGCGTCAAGGTCACCCCGACCGGGGTGGCGCAGGCCAACATGATCTTCGATCTGACGTTCTCCGGCGACAGCAGCGGGACGAACGACCCGGCCGAGCCGGAGGACTACGTCGCGGGCTCCACGTCCGGCACGATCCCGGGTGGCACGCCGTCGGGTACGGAACTCACGCTGTCGACGATCAACTACTCCGACGACGCGATCGACGAGAACAACGAGGTGATCGGCGTTCACGTGGTGGACCGGGCAGGCCTGGTCACGACCCAGAACAGCACCTACACGATCACGGATGACCCTAACGACAAGCCGCCGTCGATCTCCATCGGCGACCTCTCGGTCCCGGAGAACGTCGGCAACGCCCAGGTCCCCGTCACGCTGTCGTTCGGTGGCGGCAACGGGGCAACGTCCACCGATCGGGACACCGTGGTGAACTACCAGACCGTGGACGGTTCGGCCAAGGCCGGCTCCGACTTCACCGGCACCACGACGGGCTCGGTCACGATCCCGCACAGCCTGCTGTCCGGCACGATCAGCGTGCCGATCACCGATGACACCGTGTACGAGCGGGACGAGACGTTCGGTGTGTCCCTCACCTCGCACGTACCGTCCGAGGCTGAGGTCACGAGGGACACCGGCACGGTGACGATCCTGCTCAACGACCTGGGTCAGCGGCAGACGTTCACGGTCACCGGCGTCGACCGGCCGGAGAACGTGGCCGGCCCGGCGAACGTGGTCGTGACGCTGGCCAACCCGACCACCCAGGACGTCTCGTTCCGGGCGGCCGTGGCCGCGGGCACAGCTACCACCGGCCCCGGCTCGACCGGCCACGACGACTACACGTTCAACGGCGCGTCGACCACGTACACGATCGCTGCGGGAGACCGCTCGGTCACCATCCCGGTCACCATCAACGGCGACCTGATCTACGAGGACGACGAGTCGGCCGTCATGACCGTCTCGCTCGCCCCGGGCGAGGACGACGCGGTCGGCGGCCCGACGCCGGGCACGATCATGATCCGCAACGACGAGGCCCCGCCGGTGATCACCTACAACAACGGTGAGTCCGGCACCGAGGGCACCGACATCGCGGTGATCGCCAAGTCGGACGAGTTGTCCCAGGCCGACCTCACCTTCGGCCTGGCGCTCAGTGGCGACAGCAGCAACGGCAACGTAGCGGCCACGGCGGACGACTACGTGGACACCGGCGGCACGGGCGTGATCCCGGCCGGCACCGCGGTCAACACGCCGGTCACACTGCGCACGTTCCGGCTGGCCAACGACCACATCGACGAACCGGTCGAGGCGGTCCGCGCGACGGTGACCGCGATCGGCACCCCGATTACCACCGGTACCCCCATCTACAAGATCAACGACGACCCGAACGACCTGCCGCCGTCGGTGTCCGTGACGGACTTCTCGGTGGGCGAGGGTGACGGGACCGCCCAGGTGCCGGTCGCGCTGACGTTCGACCCGGCGACCAACGACGCCACGTCGACGACCCGGCCGACGACGATCACCTACGCGACCATGAACGGCACCGCGGTGGCGCCGTCCGATTACACGGCCGTGTCGACCGGCAGCATCACGATCGCGGCCGGCACGCTGACCGGCGCGATCCCCGTGCAGATCATCGACGACAGCCGCAACGAGCTGAACGAGACGTTCTCGGTGAAGGCGTCCGCGGTGTCGCCGCCGGAGGCGGCGATCATCCGGTCCACCGGCACCGTGACGATCGTGGACAACGATCAGGGTGCGAGCCGGCCCGGTTTCGCGATCAGTGACGTGACGAAGATCGAGGACTCGGCCGGGCCGGCTGTGTTCACGGTGACGTTGGGTTCGGCCGCGGAGGATGACGTCGACTTCGCGATCTCGGCCACGGACGGCACGGCGGTCGATGCGGGCAGCGGCGTGGGCAGCAACGACTACGACGCGCCGGAGGCCACGCTGCGGATTCCGCAGGGTTCGCTGACCGGCACGATCGCGGTACCGGTGAACCCGGACACCGTCTATGAGGGCGACGAGACGGCAACGGTGCGCGTCGCGCTGGCTGACGGAGAGCGGGACGCGGTCGGCGTGCCGAAGGTGGGCACGCTGACGATCCGGGACGACGACGCGGTGCCGACCATCGCGTTGAACACGGCGTCGGGGACGGAGGGCGACGACGTGTCGGTGATCGGCACGGTGACCGGTGTCACGCAGCGCGACGTCACTTACAACCTGGTGTACTCCGGCGACAGCACCGGGTCGAACAGCCCGGCGTCGTCGCTGGACTACGGCACCACCGGCGTGACGCCGGTCGTGCCCGGGGGCACCGCGACCGGTGCCCGGGTGAACTTCGGGTCGATCCACCTGACGGCGGACCACATCGACGAGCCGGTCGAGACCATCCGGGTCAATCAGATGACCGGGCCGAGTACGGTCGGCGCCACCACCACCTACAAGATCAACGACGATCCGAACGACCTGCCGCCGTCGATCTCGATCGGCGACGTCACGGTTGGCGAGGCGGATGTGACCGCGCAGGTTCCGGTGACGTTGAGCTGGGGCGCCGGTAACGACGCGACGTCCACGGCCCGGGACACGGTGGTCAGTTACACCACCGCCAACGGCACGGCCCTGGCCGGCTCCGACTACACCGCGGTGACCAGTTCGGTCACCATCGGAGCGGGGGTGGACCACGCATCGATCCCGATCAGCATCACTGACGACACGCGGGACGAGCCGGACGAGACGTTCACCGTCACCACCACGGCACACACACCGGGCGAGGCCGCGGTGCTGAACACCGTCGGCACGGTGACGATCATCGACAATGACGCGGCGGCGGCACGTCCCGGGTTCACGGTGGCGGACGTGTCGAAGGCGGAGAACGCGGGACCGGCCACCTTCGTCATCACGCTGACCGGGCCGCCGGCCCAGGACGATGTCACGTTCACCGTCGGCATGACCGACGGCACGGCGGTGGATGCGGGTACCGGCGTGGGCAGCAACGACTTCAACCCGCCGGCTACCACATACACCATTCCCGTGGGCGACCGGTCGGTCACCGTCCCGGTGACGATCAACAACGACGCGGTCTACGAAAGTGACGAGACGGCGACGCTGAACGTGGCCCTCGCCCCGGGTGAACGCGACGCCGCCGGCTCGCCGGCCGCCGCCACACTCACCATCACCAACGACGACGCGGTGCCGACCATCGCGTTGAACACGGCGTCGGGGACGGAGGGCGACGACGTGTCGGTGATCGGCACGGTGACCGGTGTCACGCAGCGCGACGTCACTTACAACCTGGTGTACTCCGGCGACAGCACCGGGTCGAACAGCCCGGCGTCGTCGCTGGACTACGGCACCACCGGCGTGACGCCGGTCGTGCCCGGGGGCACCGCGACCGGTGCCCGGGTGAACTTCGGGTCGATCCACCTGACGGCGGACCACATCGACGAGCCGGTCGAGACCATCCGGGTCAATCAGATGACCGGGCCGAGTACGGTCGGCGCCACCACCACCTACAAGATCAACGACGATCCGAACGACCTGCCGCCGTCGATCTCGATCGGCGACGTCACGGTTGGCGAGGCGGATGTGACCGCGCAGGTTCCGGTGACGTTGAGCTGGGGCGCCGGTAACGACGCGACGTCCACGGCCCGGGACACGGTGGTCAGTTACACCACCGCCAACGGCACGGCCCTGGCCGGCTCCGACTACACCGCGGTGACCAGTTCGGTCACCATCGGAGCGGGGGTGGACCACGCATCGATCCCGATCAGCATCACTGACGACACGCGGGACGAGCCGGACGAGACGTTCACCGTCACCACCACGGCACACACACCGGGCGAGGCCGCGGTGCTGAACACCGTCGGCACGGTGACGATCATCGACAATGACGCGGCGGCGGCACGTCCCGGGTTCACGGTGGCGGACGTGTCGAAGGCGGAGAACGCGGGACCGGCCACCTTCGTCATCACGCTGACCGGGCCGCCGGCCCAGGACGATGTCACGTTCACCGTCGGCATGACCGACGGCACGGCGGTGGATGCGGGTACCGGCGTGGGCAGCAACGACTTCAACCCGCCGGCTACCACATACACCATTCCCGTGGGCGACCGGTCGGTCACCGTCCCGGTGACGATCAACAACGACGCGGTCTACGAAAGTGACGAGACGGCGACGCTGAACGTGGCCCTCGCCCCGGGTGAACGCGACGCCGCCGGCCCGCCGGCCGCCGCCACACTCACCATCACCAACGACGACGCGGTGCCGACCGTGAACCTGAACGGTGTCACCGGCAACGAGGGCGACGATGTCACCCTGCTCGGCACCGTGGTCGGCAGCACTCAGGTCGACGCGACGATTCCGATCACGTTCACCGGCGACTCGAGCGGCTCGAACAAGGCCGCCGAGCCGGCCGACTGGGACGACAGCAATGTGACGCCGGTCGTGCCGGCGGGATCGACAACCGGAAGCCCGGTCGACTTCGGCACGTTGCTGCTGACGACCGACGAGGTCGACGAGCTGGTCGAGACGATCAAGGGTGACGCCGGCGGACGGACGGCGTTCTACCGGATCAACGACGATCCGGGCAACCTGCCGCCGACCGTGTCGGTCAGCGACGAGTCCGTCGGTGAGGGCGACGGCACGATCAGTCTCGACCTGACGCTGAACTTCCCGGCGGGCACCACGTCTGCGGGCTACGACATCACGGTGCCGTGGTCGACCGTGGACGGGACGGCCAGGGCCGGCCAGGACTACACGACCCGGAACTCCTCGGCCGTCATCGCGGCGGGTAACACATCGTCCACGATCAATGTGCCGATCATCGACGACCAGTTGTCCGAGCCCGACCAGACGTTCACCGTCCGGCTCGGCACCCCGTCGCCGAGCGCGGTCACGGTGGCCGACGGCACCGGCACGGCGACGATCGACGACAACGACGCGCCGGCCGATCCGACCCTGACCGTGGTAGCCAGCCGGATCGGCGCCGGCCCGGTGACGCTCAGCGGAGCGACCAATGTGGAGTCGGGCCTCGTCCAGTTGTGGGCCGCGCCGATGTCCACACCGACCCTGTACACCATGGTGCAGTCCATGACGGCCGGCACCAA
Source organism: uncultured Actinoplanes sp. (assembly GCA_964236515.1). GTDB lineage: Bacteria > Actinomycetota > Actinomycetes > Mycobacteriales > Micromonosporaceae > Actinoplanes. The sequence goes on along the minus strand of CAXSDA010000006.1, from coordinate 126,837 downwards.
CGGGGCGTACTCCTTCACCCGTACGCTCACCGACGGCGGCTACAACTTCAAGGTCGTCGTCAACGGGCGGACGTCCGCGATCCGCGGGGTCCAGCTCCAGGCGGCCCCGGCGATCGCCGCCGTCTCCGGCGCCAAAGGCACGGTCACGCTGACCGCGACCGGCAACCCGAGGACGGCCGGGCAGACCGTGGCTCTCGAGCGGCTGAATGCCAACGGCACCTGGACGACGGTCAGCACCGGCAAGCTGACCAGTGCCGGGACCTACTCGCTGGTGCTGCGCGGGCTGACCTCGAAGGCGGCGTACACCTACCGGGCGACCGTCCTGACGAACACGACGCTGGGGATCATCGGCGGGGCGTCCTCGGCGAGGCGGGTCATCATCGCCTGATCTCCATGGGATGACGGAGAAGGGGACGGCCGAGTGGCCGTCCCCTTTCCATCGGTACGGCCCGGTCAGTCGACCTCGGCCACGGCCTGGGCGAACTGGGCCGAGTAGAGCCGGGCGTACGCGCCGTCGGCCGCGATCAGCTCGTCGTGCGTACCCTGCTCGACGATGTCGCCGTGCTCCATCACCAGGATCACGTCGGCGTCGCGAATGGTGGACAGCCGGTGCGCGATGACGAAGCTCGTCCGGCCGCTGCGCAGCGTGTTCATCGCCCGCTGGATGAGCACCTCGGTCCGGGTGTCGACCGAACTGGTCGCCTCGTCCAGGATCAGGATGCTCGGCTCGGCCAGGAACGCCCGGGCGATGGTGATCAGCTGCTTCTGCCCGGCGCTGACGTTCGAGCCCTCGTCGTCGATCACCGTCTCGTAGCCGTCCGGCAGCATGCGGACGAACGAGTCGACGTGGGCCGCCTCGGCCGCGGCGGTCACCGCGTCCATGTCGAACGAGTCGGCGCCGTACGCGATGTTCTCCGCGATCGTCCCCCCGAACAGCCACGTGTCCTGCAGGACCATGCCCATGTGCTCGCGCAGTTGCTCGCGCGGCATGGTGGCGATGTCCCGCCCGTCCAGCGTGATCCGCCCGCTGGTCACGTCGTAGAACCGCATCAGAAGGTTGACCAGCGTGGTCTTGCCGGCGCCGGTGGGCCCGACGATGGCCACCGTCTGACCCGGCTCGACGCCGAGCGACAGGTCGTCGATGAGCGGCTGGTCCGGCTTGTAGCGGAACGACACGTGTTCGAAGGCGACCCGGCCGGCCACCGCACCCAGGTCGGCCTCGGCCGGGTCGGGGGTCTGCTCGGGCGAGTCCAGCAGGGCGAAGACCCGCTCGGCGGACGCCACCCCGGACTGGATCAGGTTGGCCATGCTGGCCACCTGGGTCAGCGGCTGGCTGAACTGCCGCGAGTACTGGATGAACGCCTGCACATCACCGAGCGACAGCGAACCGGACGCCACCCGCAGGCCGCCGACCACCGCCACCAGCACGTAGTTCAGGTTGCCGATGAACATCATGGCCGGCTGGATCAGCCCGGAGATGAACTGGGCGCGGAAGGCCGACTCGTACAGGCGCTGGTTGTGCTGGTCGAAGGTCTCCATCGCCTCGTTCTGGCGGCCGAAGACCTTGACCAGGGCGTGCCCGGTGATCATCTCTTCGATGTGACCGTTGAGCTTGCCCGTCGTTCCCCACTGGGCGACGAACTGCGGCTGCGCCCGCTTGCCGATCCGGGTGGTCAGCAGCACCGACACCGGGATGGTGACCAGCGCGATGAGCGCCAGCAGAGGGGAGATCAAGAACATCAGGACCAGCACGCCGATCACCGTCAGCACCGACGTGATCAGCTGCGCGAACGTCTGCTGCAACGTCTGCGAGATGTTGTCGGTGTCGTTCGTGGCCCGGCTCAGCACCTCGCCGCGCGGCTGCTGATCGAAGTACGACAGGGGCAGGCGGGACAGCTTGTCCTCGACGTCACTTCGCAGCCGGTACACGGTCATCTGCACCACCCGGGCGGTCAGGCGGCCCTGGAGCACGCCGAAGACCCAGGCGAACACGTACACCACCGCGACCCAGAGCAGCAGGTGCTCCAGCGCGGCGAAGTCGATGCCGCGGCCGGGGACGACGTCCAGCCGGTTGAGCACATTGGCCTGACTGGTGTTGCCCTGGGCGCGCAGCCGCGCCACCGCCTGCGCCTTGGTGACGCCGGTCGGCAGCATCTTGCCGACCACGCCGGTGAAGATGATGTCGGTGCCCTTGCCCAGCAGTTTCGGGCCCAGGACGGACAGCAACACGCTGGCGATGCCGAACAGCAGCACCACGCCGACGTAGAGCCGCTGCGGCTTCATCCGGGCGAGCAGCCGCCTGGTCGAACCCTTGAAGTCCTGCAACTTCTCGGTGGGCATCGGCCCACCCATCATCCGGCCGGCCGGTCCGCCCATCGGCCGTGGTCCTACGGGCCGCGTCATGCCGCCGCCTCCTGCTCCGTGAGCTGCGAAAGAACGATCTCGCGGTACGTCGGGTTCGAGTCCATGAGTTCGTCGTGGGTTCCGGTGCCGACGACCATCCCGTCGTCGAGCACGATGATCCGGTCGGCGCCGCGGATCGTGCTGACCCGCTGGGCCACGATGATCACGGTCGCGTCCGCGGTCTGCCGGGTCAGGGCCGCCCGCAACGCGGCGTCGGTGGCGTAGTCGAGCGCCGAGAACGAGTCGTCGAACAGGAAGATCTCCGGCCGGTGGACCAGCACCCGGGCGATCGCGAGCCGCTGCCGCTGTCCGCCCGAGACGTTGGTGCCGCCCTGCGCGATCGACGCGTCCAGGCCGCCTTCCATGTTCTCCACGAAACCTTTGGCCTGCGCCACCTCGAGCGCCCGCCACAGCTCGTCGTCCGTCGCGTTCGGGTTGCCGTACCGCAGGTTCGACGCGACCGTGCCGGTGAACAGGTACGGCTTCTGCGGCACCAGGCCGACCGTCCTCGACAGCAGCGCGGGGGCGATCTCGCGGACGTCGACGCCGTCCACCAGCACCTGCCCGTCGGTGGCGTCGAACAGCCGCGGCACCAGGTTCAGCAACGTGGTCTTGCCCGAACCGGTGCTGCCGATGATCGCGGTCACCTCGCCCGGCCGCGCGGTCAGGTCGATGTCGCAGAGCACCGGCGAGTCCGCGCCGGGGTAGTGGAAGCCGACCCCGCGCAGTTCCAGGTAGCCGTGCCGGCGCAGCTCGAGCACCGGCGCCAGCGGCGGCACCACGGACGACTCGGTGTCCAGTACCTCGGTGATCCGCTCGGCGCAGACCTCGGCCCGCGGGATCATGATGAACATGAAGGTCGCCATCATGATCGACATCAGGATCTGCATCAGGTAGCTGAGGAACGCGGTCAGCGCGCCCACCTGCAGGGCGCCACTGTCGATGCGGTGGCCGCCGAACCACAGCACGGCGATGCTGGACACGTTCACGATCAGCATCACGGTCGGGAACATGAACGCCATCACCCGGCCGGCCCGCAGCGACACGTCGGTCAGCTCGTCGTTGGCCTCGCCGAACCGGAGCTGCTCGCGCTCGTCGCGGACGAACGCGCGGATCACCCGGATGCCGGTGATCTGCTCGCGCATCACCCGGTTGACCTTGTCGATCCGTACCTGCATGGACCGGAAGAGCGGCCGCATCCGGCTGACGATCAGCGCGACCACGGCGACCAGGATCGGCACGATCACCAGGATCAGCGACGACAGCGGTACGTCCTGGTTGAGTGCCAGCACGATGCCACCGACGCACATGATCGGGGCCGCCACCATCAGTGTGAACGTGAGCAGCACCAGCATCTGCACCTGTTGCACGTCATTGGTCGTACGGGTGATCAGCGACGGCGCGCCGAACTGGCCGACCTCGCGGGTGGAGAAGTCCTGCACCCGGGAGAAGATCGCACTCCGGACGTCCCGGCCGACCGCCATGGCCGTCCGGGCGCCGAAGTAGACGGCGACGATCTGCGTGGCGACCTGCAGCAGCGTGATGCCGAGCATCACGCCGCCGATCCGCATGATGTAACCGGTGTCGCCGACAATCACGCCCTTGTCGATGATGTCGGCGTTCAGGGTGGGGAGATAGAGCGTCGCCAGCGTCTGCAGAAACTGGAAGAACACGACCAGGCCGATCGCCTTCCGGTACGGGCGCAGGTGGACGCGAAGCAGTTGGATCAACACCGCGCGGGACCCCCGTGGTTGTCGTCGTTGACATTGTCGTCGTGGTCGTCGTTTCGGATGAGCAGGCCGTCCAGCACCAGGGACACCAGTTCGCCGGCGTCGAACCGGTCGGTGCCGCCGAAGGCGCCGTGGTTGGTGGCGCCGATGAGCATCAGGAGAAAGCCCGCCACTTCGGACGGGTCGCGACGCAACTGGTCGTGGTCGGGCCCGATCAGCTCGGTGAGGGCCTGGATCGTCCCGGTCCGGCCGGCCAGCATCCGCTCACGGAAGGCCGGGTCCTCGCGGGTGAACGCAAGCGTGCGGATGGCGGCAAAGATCGGCGCGTTGTCCCGGAAGCTGCGGCTCAGCTTGTCCGCCGCCTCGGTCAGCCGGGCCCGCAGGTCGCCCGACGGGTCGATGCCGGCCATCGCGTTGACCGAGCGGTCGGGGTCGAGGACCTCCATGAGCGCGGCCTGCAGCAGCGAGTTCTTGTCCGGGAAGACGCCGAAGATGGTGCCCTCGGCGACCCCGGCGGCCTGCGCGATCTGTTTGGTCGTCACGTCCATGCCGTGCTCACGCAGCAGCGGGACGGTCGCCGCGATCAGCGCCGCCCGCCGCTCGTCCGGCGCCATGGCCGGCACCCGCCGCCGGCGGATTCCCTGGGTGGATGTCACACTCACATCCTACTGAGCGAGCACTCACTCAGCCACTGACATTTGTCATAGGGCGCCGCCGCTGGTCGGCGGCGCCGTCAGTCTGGCGCTCCGGCGGCCGGATCGCCTGCCATTTTCGTTGAGCTGAGGGCGAATCCGGCGTAGGGGCGGGTCGCTGAGGCGCGCGGCTCGCTCGCGCGCGGCGGGTCGCTCAGGGGCGGTGGGTCGCTCAGGGGCGGTGGGTCGCTCAGGGGCGGTGGGTCGCTCAGGGGGCGGCGGGTCGCTCAGGCCCGGGTGGCGGCGGCGAGCAGGGCGGCGCGGCGGGGGAGCAGACGGGAGCCGGACGCCAGTACCCGGTTCAAGCGACCCGACACGACGCTCGGCGGAGGCGTGCGGCGGTCCAGCGCGCGCAGAGCCGTCGTCACCACGTCGGCTGCGGTCTGGCGGGGCGTGCCCCCGTCGGTGTCGGAGCCCAGCACGTCGAAGAACTCGGTGCTCGTGGCGCCGGGGGACAGGCAGGTCACGCGCAGGCCGGTGCCGCGGGCCTCGTACCACAGGGCCTCGGTGAAGTTGAGCACGAACGCCTTGCTCGCGGCGTACACGGCCATCTTCGGGATCGGCTGGTAGGCCGCCAGGCTGGACAGGTTGACCAGCACGCCGGAGCCCGCCGCCCGCAGGCCGCCGATGTACGCGCGGGTGAGGTCGACCAGCGCGGCGATGTTGACCGCGATCTCGTCCTGCAGCCGCGCCGGGTCCTCGTCCTGGAACGGGCCGTGGGTGCCGAAGCCGGCGTTGTTGATCAGGCCGGTCACCTGCAGGCCGAGCCGGTCGGTCTCGGCCTTGAGCCGGGAACCGGCCGACGGCGCGCTGAGATCCATCGGGATCACCGTGACCCGGACGCGGTGCGCGGCCTCGAGGTCGGCGGCGAGTTTGTCCAGCCGGTCCGCACGCCGGGCGACCAGCACCAGGTCCGAGCCGCGGGCGGCCAGCCGCCGGGCGAACTCCTCGCCGATGCCGGCGCTGGCGCCGGTGATGAGGGTGGTCTGGGTCCGGTAGTCCACAGGTGTCATGAGCCGCACTCTACGCCGACTATGACACCAAGTGCCAAGATGGCACCGGGTGTAGTGTGCGTCTCATGGATCTGCGGGAGCGCACGCGCCGGGCCGTGCAGGCAGACATCGCCGCCGCCGCCGTCGGGCTGTTCCTCGAGCAGGGCTTCGAGGTCACCACGATGGATCAGGTCGCCGCGGCGGCCGGGGTCTCGCGGCGGTCGCTGTTCCGGTACTTCGACACCAAGGAGGACATGGTCCTCGGGAACCTGCGCGAGACCGGCCGGGCGGTGCAGGCCCGGCTGGCCGCGCGACCGGCGGACGAGCCGCCGTGGGACGCCCTGCGGGCCGCGCTGCGAGCGATGATCGACGAGCCCGGCCATTCGCTCACCCGCATCCTCAAGCTGGCCCGGATGCTGTACGACACCCCGTCGTTGCGAGCCCGCCACCTGGAGAAACAGCTGGAGTGGCTGGACCTGTTGGCCCCCGAGATCGACAAGCGGCTGTCCCCGGTGACCGGACCCGATCCCCGGGCCCGGGCGCTGGTCGCGTGCGCGCTCACCTGCCTCGACACCGCCACCGAGGCCTGGGTCCGGACGGACGGCGAGGCCGACATCGAGCAGCTGTACGACCGGGCGGTGGCGGCGGTCCGGGGATAGTGCCCGAGCGACTAAGCGGGCCGCAGCGTCGAGGCGCCGGCCTCCACGACGTACGACGCGGTCGTGGTGACCGGGGTGTCCCGGACGTCGATGGTCTCCACCGTCCGGGCATCGGTACGCCACGCCGAACCGTCCACGGTGCACCGCAGGTATCCGCGCCGCGACCCGTCGAAGTAACGCACGTGCGGGTTCAGCGTCGGGTTGAGCGCCTTCAGCGGGGCATCGAAGGCGATCGGGAAGTCCGAGCTGACCGATGTGGCGGTGAACTCCACCGCGACCGGCGCCAGTTCCGGCCGGTCGAAGTCGGTGCGCAGCTCGCTGAACCAGGTGGAGTGGATGTCCCCGGCCAGGATCACCGGGTTGGCCACGCGGGCGTCGCGTAGGTGAGTCAGCAGGCGCGTCCGTTGCGGGGCGTACCCGTCCCACTGGTCCAGGTTGGCCACGACGGCCGGGATGCCGCCGGTCGGGTTGGGGAACTTTGTCCGGCTCATCATCACCTGCTGGGCAACGACGTTCCAGCGTGCCGGGGAGCAGTCCAGTCCCTGGTTGAGCCAGCGCTCCTGGTCGGCGCCGGTGAGCGTGCCGCCGGTGTTGGCCAGACCGGCCTCAGCCAGGCCGAAGTCGCCCGGGAATCCGCCGGGCTGGTCGGTGCGGTACTGGCGGGTGTCGAGCACGTTGAACCGGGCCAGCCGGCCGTAGTCGAAGCGGCGGAAGATGCGCAGATCGGGGCTTCCCGGGTGCAGGTCGGCGCGGATCGGCATGTGTTCGTAGTAAGCCTGATACGCGGCCGCCCGCTGCCGGGCGAACTCGGCCGGGGTCTGCTTCTTCGCCCCGGAGTCGTCGATCTCGTCGACCAGCGAAGCGTAGTTGTTCTCCGTCTCGTGGTCGTCCCAGGTCACGATCCAGGGAAAGGCGGCGTGCGCGGCCCGGAGCGCCGGATCGCCCTTGTACTGGGCGTGCCGGTTGCGGTAGTCGTCCAGGGTGACCAGCTGATCGAGTCCGGGCGTCTGCGGGGTGGTGTGCCGGCGGTCGGCGAACCGGCTGGACGGGTCGTACTCGTAGATGTAGTCGCCGATGTGCAGCACCACGTCCAGGTCCTCGGCGGCGAGCCCGGAGTAGGCGGGCCAGTATCCGTTCTGGAAGTCCTGGCAGTTGACGATGCCGAAACGCAGCCGGGACAGGATGTGCCCGGCGGCCGGGGCGGTGCGGGTCCGTCCGGCTGGGCTCAGCTCGCCCAGGGCGCGGAAGCGGTAGAAGTAGTCGTGGCCGGGTTCGAGCCCGCGGGCGTCCACGTGCACCGAGTGGGCGAGTTCGGGGTGGGCGAGCGTCCGGCCACGGTGAACGATCCGGCGGAACCGCTCGTCGGAGGCCACCTCCCAGCCGACCTCGACCGGCCGGCGGGAAGAGGTGATCAACCGGGTCCACAGGATGACCGAGCCGGGTAGCGGGTCGCCGCTGGCCACGCCGAGCGCGAACGGGTTCCGCCCGTGGGCCTCGGCCAGACCGCCGGGCAGGACGGCGGCGCCGGCGGCGACCGCGGTGGCGGTGAGGAGTTGTCGTCTGGTGGTCATCGGTGGCCTCCAAGCCGGCCGAGGAAGATCGGATTGGTGAGCGCCACCATCGCGCCGGTGTCGGTGCGTCGGACCTCGGCCCGTACGTACCGGGAATTGCGGGGTGTCGTGGTCCAGGTGACGTCGCCGGGGAGGGTGCCGGTGACCCGTACGCCCTCGTCCGTGATCAGCCGGACCTGGCACCCGGCGGCACCGGTCACGGTGAGCTTGACCGTCACCGGGTCTCCGTCGCCCACGT
>CAXSDA010000006.1:102965-118542 GCA_964236515.1 uncultured Actinoplanes sp. | reverse complement strand
CTGGAACTTGACCATCATCCCGGGCTGGACGTAGAGCCGGTCGGCGATGCCGGCGGTCCGGGTCAGCCCGGCGGCGGTGAACGTCAGACCGACCGCGGACGATTCGGCGATCCACAGCCGGCCGGCCTTGACCGCGGCCAGGATCGACCGCTTGTCCAGATCCGCCGCCCGGACGACGTTGTGGGGCAGGCCGATCACCTGCGGCTCGCTGTGCGCGTCGCTGTCGCCCACGGCCGGGATCCAGTTGCCGCTGCGGGCACCGGCGACGAGCAGGTTGTCCCACGCGGCCACGACCGCCTCGTCGTCGGGCGTCCACGGGCCGTTCCACACCTCGACCGCGTCCAGGCCGGCGTATCCGAACTTCCAGGCGCAGGCGACGCAGGTGGAGTTGGGGTGGGCGGCCACGGCCAGGCCCCCGGAGGAGTGGATCTGCTGTACGAACCGGGCCAGCCCGCCGTCCACGGCCCGGTAGCGCCAGTCGATCCAGGTGCCGGCGGGCAGGCCGAGCGCGGTGTAGTGGCCGTTGCGGGTGGTGATCTCCTCGCCGTCGATGATCAGCAGATCCGGTCCGGCGAACTCGCCCCACACACCGGCGGCGCTGGAGGTGTTGTGGTCGGTGGGGACGATGAAGTCGAGCCCGGCCGCCCGCGCGCCCGCCGCCACCTCGGCCGGGAGCCGCTTGCCGTCCGAGTGGACGGTGTGCAGGTGCATGTCGCCGCGATACCAGGCGTGGCCGCGGCCCGCCGCCCGCAGCGGGGCGTGCTTCGGGGCGAACGCCGGGCCGTCCGGGCCGGAGGTCAGCGTGACGGTCACGGTCCAGTTCAGGCCCTGCGGGTGCACGGTGTACGGGCCGACGACGACGTGCCAGGTGCCCCGCTTCACCGGGCCGGGAAGGTATCCGGGGGTGGCGTCGGAGTTGGCGATGGTGAATTCGGTGCGGGCGCCGCCGGACCAGCCCCGGAAGCCGCGGTCGTTGCCCAGCTCGTACCCGTCGGCGTCGAAACACCCGATGTCGAGCGCGTTGCCAGCCTGCCCGGGCGGCGGCGCGGGACGGTCGTAGCCGTACGAGACGGTCAGCCGGTTCACGCCGGCCGGGATCTCCAGCGGGATGTAGACCCAGTCCGGGGCGCCGTACGCGATGGTGCCGGTCAGCGTCCGGGTCGTGGTGACGCCCGGAGCCGCCGCGCGGAAACTCATCGGATCGACGACGACGGCGCCGGCCGTGCCGGCCAGGAACCGGCGGCGATCGAGTGGTGTCACTCGATGAAGCCTCGTGCCCGTCCGTGACCGGAGTCTGTCCGGTAGCCGACGGGCACGTGGCGATCAGGAGATGACCGCCCGGATGAGCGTGATGGCCACGAACAGCACGATGTACGACAGATCGATGGCGGTGCCGCCCACGCGCAGCGGCGGGATGACCCGGCGGATCGGGGCGAGGACCGGCTCGGTGATGCGGTAGACGCCCACCGTCAACCTGGACCGGAACGAGCCCACGGTGCTGGGTCCGGCCAGGACGACGCTCCAGTCCAGGATCGCGCGGGCGACCAGGACGAGCTGGAAGAGCAACAGGATGAGGCTTATCAGGCCGAGTAAAACGAACACTCCACCAATGTGCGTCACTCAGTTGTGAATTGGCTGAAAAGAAGCGGGCCACACCCCTGCCCGGGTGGGGCCCGCTACTTTCCTACTGATCAGTGCTGGTGACTGCTACATACCCTGCTGAACCGGCGGCGGCGGGGGCATGTGGTTGATCGGCGGCCGCGGGTGGTTGCCGCTGCCGCCGTGGTTCCAGCCACCGCCGTGGTTCCAGCCGCCGCCGTGGTTCCAGCCACCGCCGTGGTTCCAGCCACCGCCATGGTTCCAGCCACCGTTGTTCCAGCTGTCCTCGCTGACGATCAGCTCGAAACCACGACCCGTGCGCACGCAGCGGTAGCGGTCCCAGTCGCCCTGGAAGACGCCGCGCCGGCCTTCGGAGACGCACCGGGTGTACGACCAGTAGTGACCCTCGGACCACGTGTGGCGCGGGGCCACCTGGGTGACGGAGCTGGTGTGGCTCGGCGTCGACGTGGCCGCCATCGCCGGAGCACTGAACGCCATGCCGGCCGCGACCGCGACACCGGACATGAGAAGAACACGAGTTGCCCTGTTCACGGGGATTCCCATCTATTGCTCGGTCATGACAAGCACTAGACGATCATCTCGGAACTAGACAAGTCGGTTGTTTATGTCTCGTTACCCCATTTGGGTGGCGATTAGGTGTAAGTATTTGATAAAAGATGACCGGGGCATCGGCCGAACGGTTGAGCCCCTTCAGTGATATTTCAGTTCACCCGCCATTATCGGCATGTCGAGCCGATTCTCGGGCGGGGCCAGCGGGCAGAGCCACTGGTCGTCGTACGCGCAACTGGGGTTGTAGAGGTAGTTGAAGTCGAGGCGAACCCGGTCGCCGCCGAGCGGCTGGACGCCACGGCCGAAGGTGCCCTTGACCGTGTCGGTCAGATACCGGCCGCCGCCGTACGAGTCGGGCCCGCAGGTGGTGTCGCGAACCGGCAGGAACAGGCCCCCGCCGTACGCGGCGATCCACCACAACGACAGCTCGCCCCACGGCGTCTCCAGGATGCCGGCGCGGGTGTAGTGCACCACGCCGTCGGGGCCGCCGGTGTCGATGTCGATCGCGCCTTCGGCCGGCCGGATCGGCACGTCGGCGACCATGCCGGGGTTCGGCGGGAAGTACTTCAGCCCGGCGAACGACGGCCGGTCCGCCGCCGGGACGGCCGACTGCGGATGGGTCGCGAACAGGCGGTCCCGTCGCTTCCGGAAGTCGTCCAGATCGGCCGCCTCGAGATAGATCCGGGCCACGGCCTCGCGGTAGTCGGTCAGTTCCAGCGCATCCACCGACCCAACCTATCCGCGGTACGCACGGATCACCGTCTGATCGACCCGGTTGCCGGACCCGTCCGTGGCCGACGCCCGCAGCGACACGTACGAGCCCGCCGGCGGCCGCAGCACCGCCACTCCGGCGTCGCCGAGCCGGGTGAACAGCGGCGCCCGCCACGTGGCGCCGTCGTCGTAGGACACCTGCATCCCGTACGTCCGGGTCGTCCCGGCCGGCGCCCCCGGCTGGCGCTGGACGGCGAACATGAGCACGCCCTGCGGCCCCGGCGAGAACCGGATCGCCGATACCGGCAGCGGTCCGGAACCGCGGGCCGACCGGACCGTCCATGACGTGCGGGTCCGGGTCGACCAGGCCGCCGTCCGGGTGCTGTCGTCGGTGACGGTGATCGTGGCGGCCTGCGCCGGGACGTGCACCCTGACGCTCGCCGACGTCACGTCGGCGACCGTCGTGCCGTCCCGGGTGACCACCAGACGGTGGCGGGCGGTGCTGTCCGGGCCGCCGTGGGCGCCGCTGCCGTCCGAGAACCACGACGGGTCGACCGTGATCGTGTCGCCGTCGCGGCGTACCGCGGAGCCCCACGGATTGGCCGGGGGGAACGCCGGCCCGAACACCGGCGCGTCCCAGGAGTCGGTGGCGTGCTGACCGTCCGCGTAGGCCGTCGGCGGGCCGCTGGCGGCGCCGCTGCGCGCGGTCCACCGCACGCCGCCGGCCGTGGTCAGGAACTCCGTCCGCACGCCCGGCGCGGTGGTGGCGTACCCGGCCGCGCGGACCGGGCCGATCGTGTAGGACAGCGCCACCGGGCCGGTCGTCCCGAAGGTCCGGCGGACGGTGGCCAGGCCGGCGACCGGGCGGGCGAAGCCGTCGGGGTACGCGCCGTCCGCCGCCCACGCTCCGGCGTAGACCTCGCCCGGCGTGCGCGACCACGCCCCGGCCACGGTGGTGGTCACGCCCGCGACCGGTGCGCCCAGATGCCCGATCGACCAGCCGTCCAGCGTGCGTGCGGTCACCGACCCCGTTTCGCCGCCCGGCAACCGGTAGCCGACCTGCGCGAACACCGGCGTGGCGGGGGCGGGCACGGCGATCGGGCGGGTGTCGGCGGCGGACAGTTCGACAGTGGTGTCCCGGTCCAGCCGCAGCGCCGGCTGATCGAGCAGGGCCGGGCCGGTGCCGCCGAGGATGGCCGCGTCGAGCGCGTACGTGCCGCCCGGCAGATCGACCGTGCCGGTGCCGCCGTCGTCGGGCAGCCGGATCCAGGTCTTCCCGGCCCAGACACCGCCGTACGCCCCGGTGGCCGGTTGCCCGTCGCGGCCGGTCCAGCGCACGGTCAGCCGGTACATCCGGACGGGGCGCTCCACCTCGAACGGCGTCCGGACCGAGATGTCGCCGCCGGTGGCCGTGACCGTCCCGGTGATCCGGCGGTCCGACGACGGCGCGCTCACCCCGACCTCGACGTCTCCCCGAGCCGGCACGGTGATGGTGTGGTCGGTCAACGCCGTCCCGGCCGGCGCGTTCAGCGTCAGAGTCGCCGCCGCCGGACCGAGATTGCGGTACGTGATGGTCCCGGCCCGGGACTGCGACCCGAACGACAGGCTGGGCGGTACGGCGACCACGGTCGCGGCCGCCGCCTTGGCCACGTCCAGTCGCCCGGCGCCGACCTGGTCCGGTCCGGCCCCGGCGATCGGGGTGGCCGCGTTCATCAGGTCCGCCTTGAGCTGCCCGGGCGTCCAGTCCGGATGTTCCTGGGCCAGGATCGCGGCCGCCCCGGCCACGTGCGGCGCCGCCATCGACGTGCCCGAGAGCACCGTGTAGCGGCCCCCGGGACCGGCCTTGGGCAGCGCCGACGTGCTCGACCGGGCGGCTTCGATGCCCACCCCGGGCGCGGCCAGGTCCGGCTTGAGCCCGTTGTCGCCGGCGCGCGGGCCGGCGTCGGAGAAGGACGCCACATGGTCGTCCAAAGTGGTCGCGCCGACCGCGAGAGCGGCGTCAGCGGACGCGGGTGAGGTGACCCGTTCGCCCGCGTTGCCCGCCGCCACCACGAACAACGTCCCGTACCGGGCGGTCATCGTGTCGACCGCCTGCTCCAGCAGGTCGTCGCCGGGTTCGTCGCGCCGGCCGAGGCTCATCGACACGATCTTGAGATTCTCGTCCCGGGCCGCCCATTGCATGCCGGCCAGGATCGCCGACTCCGGGCAGCGGCCGTTGCGGCACACCGTCGCGCTGTACAGCCGGGCGTCGGGGGCCATTCCCCGGAACCGGCCGCCCGAGGCGGCGCCGCTGCCGGCGATGATCGACGCCACGTGGGTGCCGTGGCCGCTGCGGTCGGCGGTGTCGCCGGCGCCGGTGAAGTCGACCGCGGCCGCGATCTGCGGGGCCAGGTCGGGGTGGGTGGCGTCGATGCCGCTGTCCAGCACGCCGACGCCGACCCCGGCGCCGGTCCAGCCCGCCGCCCACGCCGCCGGCGCGCCCACCAGCGGCACGCTGACGTCGGTGCTGGGCTTGGCGATCCCGTCCAGCCAGACCTTCCCGTACGCGGCCGCCGGGTCGGTCAGTCTCGACCACATGCGGGTCGTGGCCGCGGGTGGAACGCGTACGGCCACGGCGTTCAAGCTCTCCAGTTGCTGCAGCGGCGCTCCCCCCGCGGCCGCGGCCAGGCCGGCGCCGGCGCCGGTGACGATCAGCGGCAGTCCGCCCGCGGTGTCGTCGTAGCCGTCCGCGATGAGCTCGGTGACGTCGAACAGGCGGTGGTCGAGCCGGTCGGCGTCGAGCAGCGGCAACGCATCGGCCGGCACGACCTCGAGCCGCCCGCCGGTGAAGCGGGAGAACAGCGGCACGTCGTCGCGGCCGGGCGAGGGCAACCGGGAGACAGAGGCGCCGTCGGGAGCGATCAGCAGACGGTCACCGGAGATCAGGGTGACTGTGGGCAATTCGGGGGCAATCGGCGCGGCGGCGAGTGCGGTTCGGGGTACGACCGCCGTCAGAGCGACGACGGCCAGGCTGATCCCGGCCCGTACGACACCGCGCATGCACGTCCCTTCGCTGCGGACATGATGGCAGAGGCGACCGGGGATGCGAAGATCATCGATCGCGATGGCACAACATTTCGGGCCGGACACGTGGCTCTGTGTGATGCCCGAGCCGTGCGCTCTGGCACGGATGTGTCTCGGCCGCGCCGCCAAGTGACGCCGACGGGCCACCGCGATCGGCCCGGCCAGCGACGGCGATCACATCGTGCGTTGACGGTGCCCGCACATGCGGGCACCGTCAACTACTCGTCCACCGTCTCGCCTGAGTCATGCCGGCTCAGGCCGGTAACCGTGTCTCACACCGAAGCGTTCAATGATGCGGTAATCGCTTTCCGGAAATGACCATCCCCACTGAGGCATGTATCCAGAACTGTCGACGTCGCGCCGCCGGATTCGGTGAAGCTCTTGGGCGAAGGCACACGCGAAAACGCCGACATCGATCGTAGCCGTAAAGACCAAGGCCGCCCGCGCCGGAACCCAGGCCACAGGACCACCTAGCCAGTCTGGATTCCCCGCCTCGTGGACGGCCAGCGCCAATCGGTCGTTCCCGTCCCGGAAGAGGTCCAAAAACACGCCGCCCGGTTCGCGCCCCCAGAAACTGCTGACGCAGAACCGGCCGTCGGACAGTTGCGCACACGCGGCCACCAGTTCACCGAAGGCGTCGATGATATTGGTGGCCCGTGCAGTGAAGTCTCCCCTGCCCGTGACTATTTCGAGGTCGGCCCACCCTCGCTCGAATTTGACGTGTATCTCGATTCCCTCGACGCGAGGATCGGTCATGGCTCACTTCTCATCTGGCGCAGGCTGTCCAATTGTTGGATTTCGTGTTTCCGGAGGCGTATGCGGTCAAGATGTCACCGGTGCTGTTGATGTAGACCGCCGTTGCGGTACCGCCGGTGAAAGAATACTTCCACTGCGTTGTGCCCGCCGACGTTCCGGCGCCGGCCGCGTGCCCGCGGAAGAAAACTTTGTCCAGGCACGTCAAGAACTTGGCGTCGCTGGTGATCGGGTGGTCGTGGTCGATGTGCAGCACGCCCTTGGTCGGGTCACCGCAGCGTAATTGGATGCTTTGGTCCGGGTTGGAAGACGACAAGATCCAAGTTTGGACCAGATCGTGGGGTCCGCCGTCGCCGTCGAGACACTCCGACGGAGTGTAGTAGCCGTCTTCGGACGCAGCGGCGGCGTGGGCATCGAGGGCGAGAGCCGGCACGGTCACGAGCATGGCCGTCATGATCCAGCGAACACTTTTGGCAATTCTCATGGTCGAATCCTTAATGTGAAGGCGGTCAGCAGAGAACAATGCCGTCGATCGTGGCGCCTGGGCCCCAAACCCCAAGATCGAGCGTGCCCTTGGAGAACGGGGCGATGTTTTTGCAGTCCGGATCGGGTGCCAAACGGACATCCGCCGTGACGTTCTCGTACGTCCGGCAATTGTTGTCTACGGTTACCTTGGACGACCAGTAGCTCTTCGGCTCGAGCTTTACGCATGACGGTGCGGACGCATTCGCATACGCCGCGCCCGGGGCTATCAGCACCACGGCTGCCCCCAACGTCATTGCGAAGACGGTCCGCAATGTGAGTTTGGACAAGGCTCCTCCAGGGATCGAGCACACAATCAGCATCAGATAGATGCCATGGAGGGAGATGTGTCCGACGCAGCCAGAGTCATGAGGCGAAACCGGGCGGACTGGACTCGGCTCTCAAGCCGTGAAATGACGTGAACAGCGGCAATGCGATTATGGTTCCACTTCGGCACATCCCCCGTGTAGTGCCATTGGCCATGTGCGCCGCTGTAACTACAACATCGACTCTATCAACCGATGAACCGTTGTCAATACCGGCTGTGGTCGTTTCGGATCGATCGTCGCCGAACTGGGGAACGCGCACTCGCGGCTGCAGGATGATACGGAATCAGCGGTACTTGCGCTGTCCGGCCAACGGGGTTCTCACGCTGGATAGCTGACGGTCTCGGCCGCGTCGACCGTGATCCAGACCTCCCGGCCGGACTGCAGCTGCAGACCGGCCGCGGCCGACGGTGTGACGTCGGCGGCGACGGCGACTGGCCCGGTCAACTCGATCCGCAGGTTGTCGCCATGCCGGGTCACCGTCTGGACCATGGCCGGCCAGGAGTTGCACGTCGTGCCGTCGGGACGCTGAGCGGACAGTGCGACCGCGGACGGCCGGAACACCACGAACACGTCGCCCGGCGCCGGGGTCGCCGCCGGAGTCAGCGCGACGTCGCCGGGCAACCGAACTACCGGACCGTCGCCGCGACCCCGGAACAGGTTGAGGCCCACCAGCCGGGCCACGTAGTCGGTACGGGGCCGGCTGGTGATCTCGGCGGCGTCGCCGGTCTGCACGACCCGGCCGTCCTCCACGATGACCAGGCGGTCGGCCAGCATCATGGCGTCCAGCGGGTCGTGCGTGACCAGGACGACGGCCCCCGGGTGCTCGCTCAGATGGCGGCGCAGGTCGGCGCGGGTGTCCAGGCGTGTCCGGGCGTCGAGCGCGGCCAGCGGCTCGTCCAGCAGCAGCAACCGGGGATCGGTGGCCAGCGCCCGGGCGAGCGCGACCCGCTGCGCCTGCCCGCCGGAGAGCTGACGCGGCCGTTTGCCCGCGTGCTCGGCCAGGCCGACCCGGTCCAGCCAGTGCGCCGCGCGCTGCCGGGCCTCGGCCCGCGGCACGTGCCGGCAGCGCGGTCCGAACGCGACGTTCTCCAGCGCCGACAGGTGCGGGAAGAGCAGGTAATCCTGGAACACCACGCCGATCCGGCGGTGCTCGGGCGGGGTGAACGCGCGGGTCGCCGGGTCGTCCAGCCGTCGCTCGTCCAGGACGATGTGGCCGCCGTCCAACGGCCGCAGGCCGGCCAAAGCCCGCAGGGCCGTCGACTTGCCGGCGCCGTTCGGGCCGAGCAGCGCCACCACCTCGCCGTCGGCCACGGTCATCCCGATGTCCAGGGTGAACCCGGACTGTTCGACCCGCAGGTGGGCGTCCAGGCTCATGCCGTGGTCCCGGTGAGCCAGCGGTCCCGCAGCGCCACCAGGATCGTCACCGACACCACGAGCAGGACCAGGCTGAGCACGATGGCCGAGTCCAGATCCTGTTCCAGGGCCAGGTAGACGGCCAGCGGCATGGTCTGTGTGGTGCCCGGGAAGTTGCCGGCGAAGGTGATCGTGGCACCGAACTCGCCCAGCGCGCGGGCCCAGCACAGCACCGCCCCGGCGGCGACCCCGGGGCCGATCAGCGGCAGCGTGACCCGCCGGAACGCGGTCCACCGGCCGGCCCCGAGGGTGGCCGCCGCCTCCTCGTACCGCGCGTCCGCCCCGCGCAGCGCCCCCTCGACGCTGATCACCAGGAACGGCATGGCCACGAAGGCCTCGGCCACGACCACGCCGGCGGTGGTGAACGGCAGGCTCACCCCGAACGTCGAGTCCAGCCACCCGCCGAGCAGCCCGCGCCGCCCGAACACCAGCAGCAGCGCCACCCCGCCGACCACAGGCGGCAGCACCAGCGGCACGGTGACCAGCGCCCGGATGAACCGGCGGCCGGGCAGCCGGGTGCGGGCCAGCAGCCAGGCCAGCGGCACGCCCAGCACCAGGCAGGCCAGGGTGGCCAGCGTCGCCGTGGTCAGCGACAACCGCAGCGCGGTCAGGACGCCCGGTGCGGTCAGCCGCTGCGGAAGGGTCGACCAGGGAGCCCGGACGAGCAGCCCGGCCAGTGGCAGAACCAGAAACACCAGGCCCGCGAGCGCGGGCACCGCCAGGATCAGCGGTGCCTCACCTGTCCGTCTCAGGGCTTCTGGAACCCTGCGTCGGTCAGCACCTTCTGGGCCGGGTCGCTCTGCACGTAGGCGACGAACGCCGCCGCCGCGGCCGCGTTCTTCGAACCCTTGAGGGCCGCGATCGGGTACTCGTTGATGGCGTTCGCCGATTCGGGGAACTCGACCCCGTCGACGTCGCTCGCCGCCGCCTTGGCGTCGGTGCGGTAGACCAGCGCCGCGTCCACCTCGCCCAGCTTCACCTTGGACAGTGCCGACTTGACGTCCTGCTCCAGCGTCACCGGGGTGATCTTCACGTTGGCCTTGGCCAGCGCCGTCTTGGCGGCCGCGCCGCACGGGACCTGCACGGCGCAGAGCGCCACCTTGATGCCCGGCTTCTCCAGCGCGGCCAGCGAGGTGAGGCCCTTCGGGTTGCCCTTGGCGGTCGCGATGACCAGCTGGTTCTTGGCGAAGTTGACCGGCGTGCCGGTGGCGTCGCCGGCGTCGGTGACGGTCTTCATGGTGGCCGGGCTGGCCGAAGCGAACACGTCGGCGGGCGCGCCGGAGGTGATGAGCTGAGCCAGGCCGGAGCTGCCGCCGAACGAGTAGGTCACCTTGACACCCGGGTTGGCCGCCTCGAAATCCTTCTTGATCTGGGTGAACGTCTCGGTCAGCGACGCCGCCGCCAGCACGGTCAGCGCCCCGGAGACGCCGGACGCGCTGCTGGGGGTGGCGGCCGGTGTCGTTGTGTCGTCGGTGCCGCCGCAGGCGGACGCACTCATCAGGACCGCGGTCAGAGCGAGCGCGGTCAGAACCCGAGCCTTCATTTGTCGTCTCCTCGTTCCACCACCACGTTGGTGGACTTGATCACTGCGGTCGCCGTCGTACCCACCTCGAGGCCGAGTTCGTCGGCGGCCTCCCGGCTCATCAGCGACACCACCCGAAACGGTCCGGCCTGGATGTCCACCTGCGCCATCACCGTGTCCCGGGTGACGGCGACGACGATGCCCCGCATGCGGTTGCGCGCCGACGAGTGACGCGACCCCACGTCGGGATCGTCGGCCATCGACCGCGCGAACGCGGCCAGGTCGGCCCCGGCGATGCTGCGGTGCCCGTTGTCGTCGCGTTCGGCCGGCAGGCGTCCCCCGTCGACCCAGCGCCGCGCGGTGTCCACGCTGACCCCGAGCAATTCCGCCGCCTCGCCGAGCCGGTATGTCGTCACGAAGATCAGCCTAGAGCCGCAGAATCCAGCGGGATAGCTCTCCGCGTCCGGCAGATGCCGAACCGTTGCCGTTGTCACCCCCGCACCTGCATGCTGGAACCGTGGCCGACCGGATGACCGACGTGATGTCGTTGCTGGCGGGGATCGTCGCCGACCGCGGCCTCCGCTCGGTCGTGGTACAGGGGAGCGGTGCGTCGTCGTTCGCGTCCGCGCTGCGGCTTCATGTCGCCGCCTCGGTGACGGTTCAGCCGGGCGGGTCCGGCGATCTGATCATCTTCCTGCGCGGCCGGTCCTCACCCGGCGACGCCGAGGTCGACGCCGACGTGGTGATCGATCATCACGATCCGGCGTGGCCGGTGATCCGCCGCATCCGCTCCGATCTGGCTGACCCTTCGCGCTGGTACGTCAGCGAATGCCGCGCGTTCTTCGGCGTCCGGGCAGCCAACTGGGACACCAAGTTCGGCGACGATCTTCCGGCGTACGCTCGGGCCGTCGCCGACGCGGGCGTACGCCCGGGTGCGATCGTGGCCGACATCGGGTGCGGAACCGGGCGGGCCCTCCCGGCGCTGGCGGCCGCGACCGGGCCGACCGGCCGGGTGCTCGGGCTCGACCTGACGCCGGACATGCTCACCGAAGCCCGCCGGGCCGGCCGCGACGCGGTGGCCGCGTTGGCTCTGGCCGACGCCCGCCGGCTGCCCCTGCGCGACGCGTCGCTCGACGTCGTCTTCGCCGCCGGCCTGATCCAGCACCTGCCCGACCCGGCCGCCGGGCTGGCCGAGCTGGCCCGGGTGGTCCGGCCCGGCGGCCGGCTGGCCGTCTTCCACCCGTCCGGCCGCGCGGCGCTGGCCGCCCGGCACGGCCGCTCGCTGCGGCCGGACGAGCCGTTGTCGGCCGGTCGCCTCGGCCCGCTGCTGACCGCGGCCGGCTGGGACCTGAGCCGCTACGACGATGCGCTCGATCACTTCTTCGCGCTCGCGTCCCGGGCTTCCGTTCCGGGGTGAGGGTGCGATCCACCGCGGATTTCTGTGGTAGGCCGACGCCCGGAGCGGGTACACACGGTGTATGACGGTCCGTGACGACTGGCTGGGATTGGCGGATTCCAGCCGGGACATCACCACCCGGTCCGGCGTTCCCCCGCATCCGCGACGCCCGCTGCCGGTACTCCCGCCCGCCGATCCCGGCGACATGCCGCGCTACCTGCGCGCCGTCGCGCTGGTCGCCGACACCGACGACCTCGACGCCGCGTGGTCGGCCTGCGACCTGGCCGCCGGCCGGGCGGCCGGCTGGTCCGCGCCCGGCGCCCGGGGCGCGGCCCTGTCCCTGCGCGGCGCCCTGTCCCGGCGCCGGGGCGACCTGCCCGCGGCCGAACGCGACAGCCGGGCGGCGACCGCCCTGCTGAACCCGGACGGCGGCGACCCGTATGCGCTGGCGATCGCCCGCTGGATCGCCGTGCTGGTCGACATCGGCGACCTCGAGGACGCCGACGCGCTGCTGGCCGACTTCGGTGAGGCGCCCGCCGGGATGGTGTCCTTCCGGTACGTCCGGGGCAAGCTGCACGCCGCCGCCGGTCGCCCGGCCGAGGCTCTCGCCGACTTCTTCCACTGCGGGGAGCAGCTCGCCGCGCGCAACGCCGACCGGCCGGCCGTCCTGTCCTGGCGCTCGTCGGCGGCCGCGGTGCTGGCGCTCATCGGCACCAGGGAGGCGGCCCTGCGGCTGGTCGAGGCCGAGGTGACGCTGTGCCGCCGGGCCGGGGCGTCGCCCGGCCACCCGGCGATGACGGGCCGGCTGCCGGCGCTGGACCGGCCGTCAGTGTTGGGTCGGCCGTCGGCGTTGGGCCGGGCGCTGCGGGTCTGCGGCACGGTGCTGAGCGCGCCCGCCGGGATCGGGTCGCTGGAGGAGGCCGTACGGCTGCTGGGGTCGTCGCCCCGGCGCTTCGAGTACGCCCAGGCCCTGGTCGACTGGGGGGTGCTGCTCACCGCCGCAAGCCGCAAGCCGCAGGCGCGCCGGGTGCTGCGTGAGGGGACGGACCGGGCCGCCGCGTGCGGGTCGCCGGCGCTGGCGTCCCGGGCGCAGGCCGCGTACGTGACGGCGGGTGGCAAATCCCGCTAGGTGAGGCACCCGGTTGAGGTCGACGTGGACTTTCTGCACGGCGACGAAGGCCCGGCCGGTCGGTGGGCGGCACCTCGAACCGGTCGTCCACGACTTCTGGGGCAGCGGCGTCCCGGCCCGGGCGATCCGCCGGACGAGGAGATCGGGGACGTGCCGCCCCGTGGTATTCAGCCGGTCGCCGACGGATCGGCGCGCAGATAGACGTCGAACACCGGTGCGGTCGCCGTCGGGCCGCCCTCCACCTGCCCGACCGGGCGCCAGCCCCAGTGTTCGTAGATCCGCTTGGTACGGACCGCCGTTCGCTGCACGGTCAGCGCCGCGCGTTGTTCGTAGCGGGTCCGCAGCAGTGCATCGTGCAGCTTCCGGCCCACTCCCCGCCCTCGCCACGACGACCGGACGGCGTAGTCGGAGAGCAGAAACGTCCGGCCCGGCCACTCATCGGTCAGTTCCGGGCTCACGGGCTCGATCAGGTCCGACCAGAGCAGGGTGTCGGACGGCACGGTGAAGCCGTAGGCGAATCCGATCAGCTCCTCGCCCGCCGTCGCCACCGCGATGCCGAACGTCTCGTCGTCCAGGAGACCGCGGAGATGCGCGCGGTGCAGCTCGGACTCACGGTCGCGCCAGACGAACGAGGGCTCCGCGAACACCTCGTCGTACAGGACACAGAGGGGGTCGAGG
Source organism: uncultured Actinoplanes sp. (assembly GCA_964236515.1). GTDB lineage: Bacteria > Actinomycetota > Actinomycetes > Mycobacteriales > Micromonosporaceae > Actinoplanes. Next base: position 104,857 of record CAXSDA010000006.1, on the reverse strand, counting down.
AGAGGACGCGCAAGCTCGGCGCCACCGGTCCGGACATCCACCATGGCCGCGCAGCCTAGTACGGCGCCCGGTCGGCTGCGCTCGCGGTGGCATCAGCCGGGCCGCAGGCGTTCGTCGGACCGCTGTCGTTTCCGTCCAAGACGGCCGCCGCGGCCGTGATCTAGCGTCAATCAGGCAACTGGCCCTAGCAAAGGGAGACGGCACCGTACGTGACCTGGTCTACACCGGTTTCATGTCGCTCGACGCCGTGGTGGACTCACCCGGCGGCGGCCCGGGGGAGGAGCACCGCAGCGGCGTCGGAGAGCTACCCCTGCGGGACGGTCACCCCGCAGCACCTCGACGACGAGGCCCGGCGACGGACGTCATCGTGGTGACCTGGTCGCTCGTGCAGGTCCACACACTGTCGACTGTCGGCGAGTCGGATCCGCGTGTGTCGAACCGCAGTCCCACGGGCGAGGAGGAGCCGTCTGCGCGGTTGTGCATCACGTCGAGCCCCACCAGGGTTCAGGAATCAGACGGACAGCGGGGTTCGGCGGTCGGTCAGTTCGTCGAAGGCGCGGTAGCGGCGCAGCTCGATGAACAGCCAGCCGAGGCTGATGACGGCCAGGATGATGAACGGCACGATGCCGGAGAAGGTGTCCCAGGCGGTGTGCAGGATGACCGCGCCGATGAACGTGCCGATGAAGGTCAGCGCGTGGCGGAGGTTGGGTGTGGCGACCAGAGCCCAGAGGGCGCCGGCGGTCAGGCCGGTCCAGGCCGTGTGACCGGCCGGGGAGGTCAGGCCGCGGATGAACAGGGTCTCCTGGACCGCGCCGATGTTGCCCTGCGAGGACAGCAGCGCGGTGAACGCGTAGCCCATGGTCTCCAGCGCGGCGAAGCCCATGCCCGCGGCGACGCCGATGACCAGGCCGTCGGTGGGCAGGCGGCGGCCGTGGCGGGCCAGGATCCAGACCAGCAGGATCACCGGGACGATGAGCTTCGCCGCCTCCTCGATGATCGCGACCAGGATCATCGGCAGCATGCCCAGCCGGCGCAGCGAGTCGTACTCGAGCGTGCCGGCCACCACCGTGCCGATCACGCCGCCGAACAGCACGGCGACGAGGAGCGAGCTCGCCGGGACCTGCCAGCGGCCGGTGCGCGCCTGCGCGAACGTCAGGAACGCCAGCGGAACCACCGCCGCACCGAGCAGGATCAGCGCCGGGACGAAATTCGGGTTCTGCGTGCGGACCAGGGTGTGCAGCACGATCAGGTACAGGCCCAGACCGATGACGAGGACACCCAACCAGGCCCAGCGGCGCGACGTCTGCATGATCGGATTGTTCCGTACGCCGCTGCCGCTGACCAGACACCAGTTCCGAGCGGACCGCGACCTGTCAATGGGCCACGGCGAGAGCGGGGTCGAGGTCCTCCGTCGGCAGGGTCCAGGGGCGGACGACCAGGGTGAGCACCAGCGTCGCCGCGACCATGCCGCCGAAGACGACCAGGGCCATGCCGACCGCGCCCACGCCGAGCACGCCTACCAGCGGCGCGGCCAGCGCGCCGACGCCGAACTGGACCGCGCCCAGCAACGCCGCCGCCGTGCCCGCGGCCTCCCCGTGGCGGGACAGGGCCAGGGCCGGCGCGTTCGGGAAGGAGAGGCCGGCGCCGGCGAGGACCACCCACAGCGGCAGCATGACGCCGTAGATGCCGCCGAAGCCGCTCTCGATCGTGGCCGATTGCAGCCGGCCGGCCGTGTCGAGGGTGGCCGAGGTGTAGCCGCCTGCGAGGCCGAGCTTGAACCCGCCCGCCGCGTGCGTCAGCCGGGTGACGCGGGCGGGCAGGGTGCGCTGGTTGTAAAGGAGCGTGCCGGCGGAGATCGCGATCCGCGGCTCCCGCCGGAGAGCGGCCCTGCA
>CAXSDA010000006.1:0-102955 GCA_964236515.1 uncultured Actinoplanes sp. | reverse complement strand
AAGCCGGTCACCGCGTCCAGCAGCAGCACCGCGCCGGCGACCGCGCCCACGGACAGCGCGACGACCAGGATCTGGGCCGGCGTCCACCGGCGCAGCAGCCGGACGTTGAGCTGGGTGGCGGTGATCAGGCCGATCGCGCCCGCCCCGAACACCAGCCCGAACTGCTGCTCGCTCAACCCGTACTGGTCCTGGTAGACGAAGGACGAGCCGGACACGTACGCGAACAGCGCGGCCATCGCCAGGCCGGCCACCAGGATCAGGCCGACGAACGGGCGGTCGCCGAACATCCGGCCGTAGTCGCGGATCGTGCCGACCACGCCACCGTTGCGGCGCTGCTCGGCCGGCAGGGTCTCGGGCAGGCCGAGCGCGGTGACCGTGATGATCGCGACGCCGAACAGCGCGAGCACCACGAACACGCCGCGCCACGACGTGTAGCGCAGCACCAGACCGCCCAGCGTCGGCGCCAGGATCGGGGCGGCGCCCATCACCAGCATCAGCCGGGACAGCAGGTTGGCCGCGGCCAGGCCGGAGAACAGGTCGCGGACGACGGCCATGGCGACCACCGCGGCCGCCGCCGCGCCCAGGCCCTGAAGCACCCGCAGCGTGCCGAGGACGGCCAGGTTGGGAGCGAGCACGCAGAAGACCGAGGCCAGGATGTGCACGGCGATACCGATCAGCAGCGGCGTGCGCCGGCCGACCGCGTCGGACAGCGGGCCGATCAGCAGCTGACCCAGGGCCAGGCCGGCCAGCGTGCCGGTGAGCGTCAGCTGGACCGCGGCCGCGGTGGCGTGCAGGTCCGCCGTGATGGTCGGCAGCGACGGCAGGTACATGTCGATGGTCAGCGGGCCGATCGCGATCAGGACCCCGAGCACCAGCACCAGCCGCAGACGCTCCCGCGGGCGCAGGAGATCGCCGGGGGTGACGGCGGAGCTGGTGTCGAGCCGGTCGGGCGCGAGCGTCATGACGTACCTCATCTGAAGCGTGTTCTGGGACTCTGGACATCGTCCAGCACAGGTATGACAAGTTCGGCCGTGCTCAGCCGATTCCCAGGACGCCATTTTGGTGTTGGCCGTCACACCGGCCAGAAATGGCAGGTTGCGCGAATGTTAAATGCCCGGCACGCCTCCGAGAAATCGGTTGCGGGCCGGGCATTCTTCCATTAGCGGAGTCAGAATGGCGTGAGCGTGATTCCGGCCGCCCGCGGGTCGCCGGCGTGCACCAGCGACTCCTGGTTCTGCACGTCGTCGAAGGCGAAGGCGTACGCCTTCCCGTCCAGCATCGACGCGTGGATGATCTTGGCGTACTGGTTGGTCGGGTTGTTCTTGTAGAAGTCGGCGGCCGTACCGCTGGGCTGGGTGTCGAGGGTGCCCAGCGTGCCGCGTTGCAACGCCGCGCACAGCGTCCGCGCGATCGGCCCGACCACCTGGTCGTTGGGTGCGCCCAGGGCGCCGTCACAGCCCCACACGTCGGCCGTCGACGGCTTGGGGAACGAGGCGACCGTGCGGCCGGAGGTGTCGGTGAAGCTCATCACGTTCCCGGCCGTACGCCCGGTGAAGCGCACCGACGGCTGGTCACCGAACGGCACCACGGTCAGCGCCTTGGCGGTGTAGGCGCCCCAGGCCGAATTGATGTACGGGTCCAGGTAGGTCGCGCTCATCAGCCCGGCATCAGCCGCCTTGCCCGGGGCCAGCACCCGCAGCACCGTTCCGTCGGACCGGGTGTAGACGCTCCTCGCGAAGTCCGGCTGGGCCTTGATCGCGGTGATCACCTGCTGCCGTCCGCCCGCCCTGAGCTCACCGGTTCTGCTCGTCGTACCGTTGCCGTCCTGGACGCTGACGATGTGCGGGATGGCGAACATGTCGACCTGCGAGCTGTTCAGCCACAACCCGGAATCGTTGAGGGTGAACTCGCTCCAGTCGAACAGGATGTCGCGGTTCGGGTCGCCGCCCGCCCACGGCGCGGGCTGCACCAGGCCGTCGGTGGTCAGTCGGAAGTCGAGCTTCTGCCCGAACGACATGTAGAGCCGGCCGGAGAGGCCCTTCGGCACCTCGATGGTGGTGCTGGCGCCGTTGCCGGGACCGGGCAGCGCGACGTCGGGCGCCGGTACGGGCACGGTTCCGCCGCCGCTCCACGCGGTGAAGGCGCCGGCCGTGTTGACGTAGCCGAGCTTGCCGGTGCTCAGGTTGGTGCCCAGGACGTACAGGTAGACCGCGTCCTTGCGACCGGTGTTGTTGGTGACCGTGAGCGGCAACTGGTTCGACCTCGGCGGCACCGGGGCGCTGGTCGCCGGCGGAGCGCCGGTGGTGGCCGAGGTCGTCGGCTTCGGCGGCGCCGGCGGGGTGGTGGGCGCGGCGGTGGTGGGGGCCACGGTGGGTATGGAGCCCCCACCACCACCGCCGCAGGGGGCGCCGTTGAGCTTGCAGTTCGCCGGCGGGCCGCCCGATCCGATGAAGCCGAAGGTCACCTTCGAGCCGACCGGAACGCTGCCGTTCCAGGACCGGTTGGTGAAGGTCCGGTGGGTGCCCGAGGAGGTCAGGTCCGCGTCCCAGAAGCTTCCGATGGTGCCGCCCGCCGGCTGATCGAACTCCACCTTCCAGGACGTCAGGGCGGAGGTGCCGGAGTTGTCGATGGTGACCGCCCCCTGCCAGCCGGTACCCCAGTCGGACGTCTTGGTGAAACTCGCGGTGGCCGCGGCCGCCGACGCCGGAATGGCGATCCAGGCGGTGGCCGCGGCCACCACGACGGCGGCGACGGAAAGGATCAGAGTTCGCTTGCGGCGCATCAGGGCGGAGCCTCCAGCAGTGGGTGGGTCGTTGGACCCGCCCATTATCGGGACTCCTAACTGGGTGCTCTTTCCATCAGGCCGTCATTAAAGTTCATTTCAGGTCACGCGGCGCAATAACACTTTTTCTATGCGCGGTGCCATTTCTGGTTGGCGCCCCCGGTGCAATCCCAGATGATCAGGTTGGCGCCGTCGTTGCCGTTCCAGCCGTTGATGTCGAGGCAGCGGTTCGCCTGCGGATTCACCAGGTCGCCGGCGGCCGACAGGACCCACTGCTGAGCCGGGTTGCCGCTGCAGTTGGCGATCTGGATCGGCGTGCCGGCCGCGGTTCCGCCGCCGGCCACGTCCATGCACTTGTTGTTGGACGTCTGCAGGGTGCCGTTGACGAAGCTCCACTGCTGCGCCGCGCTGCCGTTGCAGGTCCACATCTGCAGCCGTACGCCGTCGTTGAAGACCCCGCTGGGCACGTCCACGCACTTGCCGTTCCAGTTGCTGACCACCGCGTTGCCCGAGCCGCCGCCGCCGGAGGTGGTCAGGGACAGGCCATACCGCTGGAGGATGGGGTTGACCGGCTGGAACCACATGGTGCCGCCGGACGTGCAGTTGCCGGTGCCGCCGGAGGTGACGCCCTGCGCCTGGTTGCCGGAGATCCACGAGCCGCCGGAGTCGCCGGGCTCGGCGCAGGCGTTGCTGCGGGTCAGTCCGGAGACGCTGCCCTGGCTGTAGACGATGGTCTCGTTGCGGCCGAGGATCGTGCCGCAGCGCCAGCCGGTCGTACGGCCGGAGCGGCAGACCGAGCTGCCGACCGCGGCGTCCTGCGAGCCGGCCACGGTCACGTTGCCGCCGGCGTAGTTGTTGACCCACGGCTGCGAGGTCCAGTTGCCGTTCGTCTGGATCCAGGACCAGTCGTTGCCGGGGAAGACGGACGCGGCGAAGGTGCCCTGGGAGACGTTGTTGTAGCCGAGGGTCGGGCTGCCGGCGGTGCCGCAGTGGCCGGCGCTGACGAATCCGCCGGCGACCGCGAAACCGACCGAGCAGAGCGTGTTGCCGTTGATCACGTACTGGTCGCCGCCGCGGGTGTCGTACATCGGGCGCGGCGCCTCGGCCGAGGTCACCACCGCGACCGCGCCCGCGCCGGAGGCCTTCGCGAAGGACCGCGCTGCGGCGTCGCCGCCGGACTTCGCCATCACGACCACGCTGTTCGCGGCGACGTCGACGTACCAGCCGCGGACCGAGCCGGCCTGCTGGGCGTGCTTGTCCAGCGCCGCCTTGGACGCCGACAGCGCGCTCTCGCTGCGCGCCACGACCGACACGTCGGCACCGGCGGCCCGAACCGAGGCGGCCAGCGCCGGGTCGGTCACGGCAACCGTCAGCCGGGAGGCCCCGGACGGAATCCACGCGCCGGCGAACCGGCTGCCCAGCGTCCGGCGGAGGTTCCTCTCGATCACCGGGGCGCCCGCCTCGGTGCGGAGCCGGGTGGCGATCTGCGCGTCGGTCAGATGAAGGTCACGCTTCATCGCGGTCAGCATTCCGGGCGCGATGTCCAGGGAAAGGGGCGCCGGCGCCGGTTTCGGCGTTTCCGCGGCGAAGCTGAGGAACGGCGTGACGCCGACCGCGGTGAGAGCCACCGCGGTGACGGCGAGCACTTTGACGGTTCGAGACATTGGGGGATTCCTTCCACGCACGGCCGATGGGGGTGGCCGTGCCGACGGGTGGGTGTCAGCGGAAGGAGAGCGCTCTCCGCATAGGAGTCTGTCGATGGATGAACAATGTGTCAAGAAACTGGCCGGAAACACCGGGACGCGACCCTGGGCGTACGACCGGCGGAGGTTCGCGGAACCGGTGCCGACGTGCAAGGCTTTACACCGGGGCGTGCGCTGACGGGTGGGAGAGCGGCATGGGCATGATCAACGTCGTGGGGCTCGTGCTGCACCCGCGACGCGACTGCGGCTCCGCCATCGACGACATCGTGACCTGGGCGAAGTCCCGCGACGTGACCGTCCTGGGGCTGCACGACGAGATCAACCGGATCGACTGCGACGCCGTGGCGGTCGACGCCGCCGAGATGATCGACCGGGCCCAGCTGCTGGTCAGCCTGGGTGGCGACGGGACCATGCTGCGCACGATGCGGCTGGTCGAGGGCCGCAAGACGCCGGTTCTCGGGGTGAACGTCGGCCGGCTGGGCTTCCTGGCCGAGGTCGACCTGCCCGACCTGCCGAGCGCGTTGTCCGCGATCGACCAGCACAAGTTCACCGTCGAGGCGCGCACCGCGGTCCGGACCCGGTTGCCGGGCGGCAACGAGGTGTCCGCGTTCAACGACATCGCGCTGGTCCGCAACCCCGGCGACGGGCTGGCCGCGGTCGGCATCAACGTCGAGGGCCACAACTTCGTCAACTACGCCGCCGACGCGGTGATCGTGGCCACGCCGACCGGGTCGACGGCGTACAGCTTCTCCGCCGGCGGCCCGATCGTGTCGCCGACCATCGAGGGGCTGCTGGTCAGCGCGTCGGCCGCGCACTCGTCGTTCAACCGCTCGCTGATGCTGTCGGCGGCCGAGGCCCTGGAACTGGACGTGCTGCCGTCCAGTGGGCGGCTGGCGGTCGAGGTGGACGGCATCATCCAGGGCTACGTGACCGGCGGCGACCGGCTGAAGATCACCCCGATGCCGGCCGCCGCCCAGGTCGTCCGGCTCGGCCGCACCACCTTCTACGAACGCGCCCGGCGCAAGCTCCGGGTCGAGGGCAGCGCGCAGGTGGGCGGCGGTGACGTCTCCGGAGCTACGGTGGTCGACAGCTTCGAACAAAACCGCTACGAGATCCTGGTGCTCGGTGATGTCGCCGGAGTGCTGCACTACCGCCGCCTGGACAACGTGATCGAGCTCCAGCACACCGAGGTCGACCAGGCGTACGAGGGCCGGGGGCTGGCCGGGCGGCTGGCCCGGGGCGCCCTCGCGGACGCCCGGCGCCGCTCGACCCCGGTGAAGCTCACCTGCCCGTTCGTCACCAGCTACGTCGAGCGCCACCCCGAGTGGTCCGACCTGATCGTGAAAGGGAGCGATTCATGACCGATCCCATCTGCACGCACATGGACCAGGCCGAAGACGTCACGCCGTCCGGCAACGGCTGTGTCGAGTGCCTGGCCATGGGCTCACGCTGGGTGCACCTGCGCCTGTGCGAGACCTGCGGCCACGTCGGCTGCTGTGACTCGTCGCCGAACAAGCACGCGACCGCGCACTTCCACGCCGAGAACCACCCCCTGGTCCAGTCGTACGAACCGGGCGAGAACTGGTGGTGGTGCTACATCGACAACGTGGCCTTCGAGGTTCCCGACGCCAAGACCTACTCGCACACCTGAGGTTTGTGACACATGGGCCATCCCGCGATCCTGACCGTCGACGACGACCCCTCCGTCTCCCGCGCCATCGCCCGTGACCTGCGCCGCAAGTACGGCGAGCACTACCGCGTCATCCGGGCCTCCTCGGCCGCCGAGGCCCTCGAGGCGCTGCGCGAGATCAAGCTGCGCGGCGGCCGGGTCGCCGTCATCCTGGCCGACTACCGGATGCCGCAGATGAACGGCATCGATTTCCTGGAACAGGCGATGGACCTGTTCCCCCACGCCCGGCGCGCGCTGCTGACCGCGTACGCGGACACCGACGCCGCGATCCAGGCGATCAACGTGGTCGACGTCGATCACTATCTGCTCAAGCCCTGGGACCCGCCGGAGGAGAAGCTCTACCCGGTGCTGGACGCCCTGATCGAGGCATGGTCGGCCACCGGCGACCGGGAGGTCGCGGACATCCGGGTGGTCGGCCACCGCTGGAGCGAGCCGTCGTACGCGATCCGCGACTTCCTGGCCCGCAACCTGGTGCCGTACAAATGGCTGGCCGCGGACGACCCCGAGGGCCGGCGGCTGCTCGACGCGGCCGGCGTCGGACCGGAGTCGGTGCCCCTGGTGGTCACCGCCGACGGCCGCGCGATGTCCCAGCCGACGACCAGCGAGGTGGCCGAGGCGGCCGGCCTGTCCACCTCCGCCGGGCGCGACTTCTACGACCTGATCATCGTCGGGGGCGGACCGGCCGGGCTCGGCGCGGCCGTCTACGGCGCCTCCGAGGGGCTCAGGACGCTGCTGGTCGAGCGGACCGCCATCGGCGGCCAGGCCGGGCAGAGCTCGCGGATCGAGAACTACCTGGGCTTCCCCGACGGCGTCTCCGGCAGCGACCTGACCACCCGGGCCCGGCGCCAGGTGGGCAAGTTCGAGGCCGAGGTGCTCAACACCCGCGAGGTGACCGGGCTGCGGCTGGACGGCTCGGCCCGCACGCTCACCTTCGACGACGGCGCGGAGGTGTCCGCGCACTCGATCGTGCTCGCCACCGGCGTCGCCTACCGGCCGCTGACCGCGGCCGGGGTGGCCGAGCTGACCGGGTCCGGCGTCTACTACGGCTCGGCGTCGACCGAGGGACCGGCCTGTGCCGGCACGGACGTCTTCATCGTCGGCGGGGCCAACTCGGCCGGGCAGGCGGCGCTGTTCTTCTCGAAGTATGCCCGCTCGGTCACCCTGCTGGTGCGCGGCGACTCGCTCGAGGCCTCGATGTCGTACTACCTGATCCAGCAGCTCAACGGGATCGACAACATCAACGTCCGGACGAACTGCGAGGTGCTGGCGGCGAACGGCGACGGGCGGCTGGAGTCGATCACGCTCTGCGACGGCAAGAACCAGCAGGAGTCGACCGTCGAATGCGGCGCCCTGTTCGTGTTCATCGGGGCCGAGCCGCGGACTGACTGGCTCGGCACCGCGGTCGCGCGCGACGAGAAGGGGTTCGTTTACACCGGGCCCGATCTTTTGACAAACGGCACCCGTCCAGCGGGATGGGATCGGGACCGGGATCCGTTCTACCTGGAGTGCAGTGTTCCCGGCATCTTCGCCGCCGGCGACGTCCGGGCCAACTCGGTGAAACGGGTGGCCTCGGCGGTCGGCGAGGGCGCGATGGCCGTCACGCTGGTTCATCGGTACCTGGAGGCGCAGTAAGAGATGTCTGACATCAGGTCGGTGCAGCTGCAGCCGTGTGAGCCGGGGCAGCTCACCACGGACGAGCTGAAGACGCTGTTCCTGTTCGAGAAGCTGTCCGACGAGCAGCTCGCGTGGCTGGCTGAGCGCGGCTGCACGCTGCGGGCCCCGGCCGGCAGTCTGGTGCTCCGCGAGGGTGACCCCGCCGATCAGTTCTTCGTGCTGCTCAGCGGCACGATCCAGATGTTCAGTACGGTCAACGGCGACGAGGTGGTGACCCAGCGCACCGAGCAGCGTGGCGTGTACATGGGGGCCACCCAGGCCTACCTGCGGGACGACGGGGTTCCCCGGCAGTACATGTCCTCGATGCGGGCTCTGGACGACAGTGACTTCTTCGTGCTCGGCGCCGAGGATTTCGGCCACGTCATGCGCGAGTGGTTCCCGATGGCCATCCACCTCCTCGAGGGCCTGACCGTGGGCATCCGGGGACGGCAGGCCGCGGTCAGCGAGCGGCAGCGCCTGCAGGCGCTGGGCGCGCTCTCGGCCGGCCTGATGCACGAGCTGAACAACCCGGCCGCAGCCGCCTCCCGGGCCACCGGGGCGCTGCGCCAGCGGGTCGCCGGAATGCGGCACAAGCTCGGCATGCTGGCCGCCGGCAAGGTCGCCCCGGACAAGCTCAACGCCCTGGTCGACCTGCAGGAGGACGTGATCGAGCGGGCGGCCAAGGCGCCGGCCCTGAGCGCGATGCAGGCCGCCGACCGCGAGGACGAACTCGGCGACTGGATGGACCAGCACGGCGTGACCGGCGCCTGGGACACGGCCCCGGTGTTCGCCCAGGGGGGCCTGGACGTCGACTGCCTGGAGGAGATTCAGGCCCGGGTCGACACCGGCCTGCTGGACCAGGCGGTGCACTGGATCGCGTACGCCCTGGAGACCGAGCAGCTGATGAGTGACATCGAGGACGCCACCGGCCGGGTGTCGTCGCTGGTGTCCGCGGCCAAGCAGTACTCGCAGATGGACCGGGCCGCCCACCAGTGGATCGACGTGCACACCGGCATCGACAGCACGCTGGTGATGCTCAACCACAAGATCGGCAACGGGGTCAAGGTCGTCAAGGACTACGACCGTGAGTTGGCGCGTATCCCGGCCCAGCCGGCCGAACTCAACCAGGTGTGGACCAACCTGATCGACAATGCGGTGCAGGCGATGAGCGGCGTCGGCACGCTGACCATCAAGACGTACCGCGACGACGGTTACGTGGTCGTCTCGGTCGGCGACACCGGCCCCGGGGTGCCCGAGGAACTGCGCAAGCGGGTCTTCGAGCCGTTCTTCACCACCAAGCCGGTGGGTGAGGGCACCGGGCTCGGCCTGGACATCTCGTACCGCATCGTGACCAACGGCCACGGCGGAGACATCTTCCTGAAGTCGAAGCCCGGCGACACGCGGTTCCTGGTTCGTCTGCCCATCGCCGAGCCGTCGTCCATCTAGCCGATCACCCGGATCAGAGCAGGCCGCGCACGTACGCGGCCTGCCCGGCGTGCTGCACGTCGTCGTTCAGCACACTGACCAGCCGTACGCCCAGGGTCACCGGCGGGTCCCAGGCGTCGTCCACGATCCGGTCGTAGTCGGCCTCGGTCAGCCCGCGGACGAAGGATACCGTCCGCTCGTGCACCGAGGCGTAGTACTCGACCAGCGTTTCCCAGCTCTCCGGGCGTACGGCCTGGACCTGGGTGGGGTTGTGGCCGTAACCCGTCTCGGACGGGCTCGCCTTGAGACCGAACCGCGGCCCCCAGTCCCCGGTCAGGTAGATCTGCTCCTCGCCGATCAGGTCGGCCACGTGGTCGTCCTGAATCCGGGTCAGGTGCCAGACCAGCCAGCCCACCGTGTTGGCGCCGTCGGCCGGAGCCTGATGCAGCTGCTCCGGGCTCAGGTCCTTCACCGCCCGCTCGATGAGACCGGGCAGGCGCCCTAGAGTTTCGATGTAGATCTCGTTGGCGTTCACGATCACGCTCCTCCTACGGCGTCGGGGCGCCGCCACCCTGACCTTGCTGATCCGGCCCGGAATCCGCGGCCGGCGGGGACTGGACCGGCGCTTGGGTGGCCGGCGCGGTGGTCGGTTCGGTGTTGCCGTCGGTCGAGCCGTTGTCGGCGGGCGACGTCGGTGCGGCGGTCGCCGGAGCCTCGGTCGCCGTCGTGCCCGAATCGGTGGTCGGCGCGACGGTCGGTGTCGGCGTGGTGGTCACCGCCGGCGTCGTCTTGGTGGCGGTGCCCGGGTTCAGCAGGCCGCCGACGGTCGACGTGGCTCCGGTGGAGTTGCCCACCGCGGCCGCCAGCGACTTGCCGCTGACCAGTTCGAACACGGTCAGCGAGCCCATCGCGAGCGCGAACGCCACGCCCGCCACCAGCAACACCCGCTTCCACCGGATCTGCTTCTTCGGCGCGCCGGGAACGGTGTGCGAGGGCGAGTCGTCCCCGGTAGCCGCGGCGACCTCGGGTGTACCCACCGCCGCCGGCACCTTGACGAAGGTCGGCTGGAGCTTCTCTCGTCCCTTCTTGATGGAACGAGCCCAGATCTCGGTGCCGACCGAGCCGATGATGCTGGCGACAGCGGCGCCCACGAGGGTGCCCGCCACCCCCAGGAACGAGCCGATCACGGCCGCGCACACGGCGGCCAGAGCGCCGGCAATGGTCTTGGAAACGTCGATGCCGGACCACACGCGGTCCGGTGCCTGCTCAGTCATGTCCTCCTCTAGTCACGCTCGCGGGCTCTCGCTCAAGCCCGTTACCTTTACCGGCGCCGGAACGGCTGAACCCCCGCCTTTCGGCCAGGACCTCCCGGATCGGGCGTACGACGATTCCTTGCTCGGCCAGTCTCCGCCGGGCCAGGCGCCGGGTCCGAAGGATACCCACCAGCCCCACGGCGATCACCAGGTACTGCACCGACAGGGCGAGTTTGAAGTCACCGATGCCGTAATTGGCGCTTCCGCCGGTGCGGGCGTCCAGGATCAGCCCGATCAGCAGGATGGTCAGCAGCGACGCGACGAACCCGCCGACGTTCACGATGCCGGTGGCGGTGCCCAGCCGGTTCGGCGGGTTGAACGTCCGGGCCAGGTCGAACCCGATCATCGAGCCCGGCCCGCCCAGCCCCAGCGCCAGCACCAGGAGGACCAGCACCGGCAGAGGCGCCCGCCCGGGCCACGCCAGAACCAGTGTCCAACCGGCCACGGTCACCGCCACGATGCCCAGCACGAGCCACGACCGGCGCAGCGGGTGACGTTGCACGAGCACCCCGATCAGTGGACCGGCGGCCATCCCGACCAGCACGTACGCGGTCAGCAGAAGGCTCGCCGTCTCCCGGGCCAGTCCCTCGCCGGCGATCAGGAACGGGAAGCCCCAGATCAGCGCGAAGACCGTGCCGGTGAACTGGGTGGTGAAGTGCGACCACAGTCCCAGCCGGGTGCCCGGATGCCGCCACGCCCCGGTCAGGTCGGCCCGTAGTTGCGCGAACGTGATCGCCGGACCGGTGCTGACCCGGCGCTGCGGCGTGTCCCGCAACGCCACCAGCGCCACGATGGCCACGAAGAGCCCGAGGGTGGCGGTGCCCAGGAAGGCCGGGGTCCAGCCGCGCTGCGCCAGCACGGCGGCCAGCGGTACGGCGCTGAGCACCTGACCGATCTGGCCGGTGATGCCGGTGAGCTGGGTCAGCACCGGCACCCGCCGGGCCGGGAACCACTGGGGTACCAGCCGCAGCACGCTGATGAACGTCATCGCGTCGCCCGCGCCGACCAGCACCCGCGCGATCACCGCGCCGCTGACGTCGTGCGTCACCGCCATCAGGGTCTGGCCGCCGGCCATGATCAGCGCGCCCGTGACCACCAGCCGCAGCGACCCGAACCGGTCCAGCAGCACGCCCGCCGGTACCTGCAGGCCGGCGTAGACGAGAAGCTGGAGGACGGCGAAACTGGCCAGCGCGCCCGCGCCGACGCCGAACCGGTGCTGGGCGTCCAGGCCGGCGACGCCGAGCGAGGTCCGGTGCAGCACTCCGACGATGTAGGCGGACAGGCCGACGGCCCACACACCCCAGGCCCGCAGGGACATGGCCGGCCTTCCACTCGTTGCGTCGTCGTCGCTATAACGTTCCACTCTGCGATCGGGCGGGACAGCGATCGCGGTCACAAATCGGGCGTGCGGCTTGTCACGCTATTCGCGGCGCAGGTGTGACACCAGCCAGCCGACCGTGGCCCGCAGGTACTCGTGCCGCGACGACCGGTGCAGCAGTTCGTGGCCCTCGCCCGGGAAGAGCAGGTAGCGGTGCTCGACACCGCGCTCGGCGAGGGCCTCGACCAGCTGCACGGCCTCGATCACGGGCACGTTGCTGTCGTTCTCGCCGTGCACCACCATCAGCGGCGTGGTCAGCCGGTCCACGTGCGTCATCGGGGACAGGTCGCGCAGCAGGTCGGCGTCGGTGACCGGGTCGCCGTACTTGCCGACGGCGGCCGCGGCGATCCACGGCTCGGTGTGCTCGTAGAACGTGGCGAAGTTGGACATGCCGCAGACGTCGATGCCGACGGCGAACATGTCCGGGTAGGTGACCAGCGCGGCCAGGGTGAGATAGCCGCCGTACGACCGGCCCATGATCCCGACCCGGTTGCTGAAACCGGCCTCCCGCAGGTACGCGACGCAGGACGCCACGTCGGCGATCCCGTCGTACCGCAGCGGCCCGTTGTCGGCGTTCACGAACGTGCGCCCGAAGCCGGACGACCCGCGGACGTTGGGCGCGAACACCGCGATGCCCTGCGCGCACAACGACTGGAACAGCGGGCCGTGGCCGGGACGTTCCTGGGCCTCGGGGCCACCGTGGAACCACAGCAGGGTGGGGTGCGGCCCGGGGGTACGCGGCCGGAACAGCCAGCCGGTGAGTTCGAGCCCGTCGTGCGCCCGGAACGTGCGCAGGGTCGGCGGGAAGGCGGCCGGGTCGGCGGGCACGCCCGACACCACGTGCATCCCGGCGTCGTCCAGCGTCCACACCCCGTGCGGCTGACCCGGCCCCTCGGCGGTGAACGCCAGCGTCGACCCGTCAGCCGACCAGGACAGCCCGCTGAGCACGCCGCCGGGCAGCCGCTCGACCACGCGGGCGCCGATCGGGGTCAGGATGACCAGTTCGGAGAGGCCGCCGCGCTGGTTCCAGAGCACCGCGATCTGGTTGCCGGCCGGCGCCTGGGCGAACGACTCGACCTCGGCCGTGTCCGACGAGGCGATCACCTCGACCGTGCCGTCCAGCACCTTGACCAGCACCGGGTACTCGCCGGCGTCGCTCCGGGCGTACACCGTCCGGTGGTCCGGCCCGAAGCAGGCCTGCTCGCCGCTGGTCACGTACTCGTCGACGCCGGTGGCCAGGTCGCGGACCACGATGTAGCGGGCGCCGCGCGGGCCGAGCCGCAGCAGCGCCCGGTCGCGGGCCGGGGTCACGTCGAGCAGGGCCACCAGGTCGCCCGAGACGATCACCTCGCGGGTGCCGTACTCGACGTCCACCAGGTACGTGGTGGTCAGGTTCTCGGTCACCGTGAGCAGCGACCGGCCGGGTAGCCAGCGCACATTGTCGGCGGTGTCCGCGCCGAAGCCGGCCACCTGATGCAGCGCCGACCCGTCCGGCCGGACCAGCCACAACTCGTGCCGGGGGGCGCCGCCGGGGGCGATCTGGACCGCCAGCCAGCCGCCGCCGGTGGACCAGTCCACCGCCACCACCGGCTCCTCGCCGGTGTCGACCAGGAAGGTCAGCTCGCTGCCGACCGGTTGCACCCACACCTTCGGGGAGCCGCTGCGGTCGGACACGTACGCGGCGTGCCGGCCGTCCGGGGACAGCGCCGGGGACCAGCTGCCGGCGATCTCGGAGGACAGTTTCCCCCGGGTGGTCCAGCCGACGGGAAGCACGGTCACGTCGACCCGTTTGAGCTGACCGCTCAAATCAGACCCCCTTGTCCTGCAACCACATCTCCAGCAGCGCCAGTTGCCACAACTGATTCGCACCCAAGGTCGTCCGAGGAGTATTTGGGTCCTTCAGCAGCGCGTCAACATAGTCCGGCCGGAAAAGTCCCCGGGCCTGCGCCGCCGGCGCGAAAAGCGCGTCCCGCACCTTGTCCAGCATCGCCCCTTCGAGGTGCCGGATGCCCGGAACCGGGAAGTAACCCTTGGTCCGGTCGATCACCTCGTCCGGCACCGAGCCGCGGGCCGCGTCCTTGAGCACGCCCTTGCCGCCGTGCGCCAGTTTCAGCTCGGGCGGGCAGGCGGCCGCGAGCTCCACCAGCTCGTGATCGAGGAACGGCACGCGGGCCTCGAGTCCCCACGCCATCGTCATGTTGTCCACGCGCTTCACGGGATCGTCGACCAGCATGACCTGGGAGTCCAGACGCAACGCCGCATCGACGGCGGTGGTGGCCCCCGGCCGGCCGAAACTGGCGGCCACGACTTCCCGGCTGACGTCGTCGCCGATCAGCCACTCCGGGTTGAGCTGCCGGGTCAGTTCCTCGTGCGGCCGATCGAAGAACTCCCGGGCGTACGCGTCGACGGCCTCGTCCCGGGGCACGCCCTCAAGCGGCGGGTACCAGCTGTACCCGGCCAGGATCTCGTCCGCGCCCTGTCCTGACTGGACCACCGTGACCTGCTTGGCCACGTCCTCGCTGAGCAGGTTGAAGGCGACGCAGTCGTGACTGACCATCGGCTCGCTCATCGCGGTCACGGTCCGGTCGACGGCCGGCAGGAACCGCTCGCGCCCGATCCGGATCTGGTGGTGGTCCGTGCCGAACTTCCGGGCGATGATGTCCGAGTACGCGAACTCGTCGCCCTCCTCGCCCGCTGCCGCCTCGAAGCCGATGCTGAACGTGGTCAGCCCGCGCTGTCCCTGCTCGGCCAGCAGCGCCACGATGTAGCTGGAGTCGAGCCCGCCGGAGAGCAGCACACCGACCGGCACGTCGGCCACCATCCGCCGCTCGACCGCCACCTTCAGCTTCTCGTGGACCGCGTCCGCCCATTCCTTCCGGGACATGGTCAGCGTGCGGGTGAAGTCCGCCTCCCAGTACATCCGCTCGGTGCCGGTCCCGTCCGGCTGGATGATCCGGACCGTGGCCGGCGGCAGCTTCCGGATCCCGGTGAGGATCGTCCGCGGCGCCGGCACCACCGAGTGGAACGTCATGTAGTGCTGCAACGCCACCTTGTCGAGGCTGGTGTCCACGTCGCCCGCGGCCAGCAGCGCCGGCAGGTTCGAGGCGAAGCGGAGCCGGCCCGGCGTCTCGGCCAGATACATCGGCTTGATGCCGAGCCGGTCCCGGGCCAGCGTGACCACGCCGGTCGCGTGCTCGACGATCGCGAAGGCGAACATGCCCAGGAAATGCGACACACAGTCGGCGCCCCACCGGTGGTACGCCTTGATGATCACCTCGGTGTCGGAGGTGGAGAAGAACCGGTAGCCGTACGTCCGGAGCTCGTCCCGCAGCTGCTGGTAGTTGTAGATGCAGCCGTTGAAGACCAGGGTCAGGCCCAGTTCCTCGTCGGTCATCGGCTGGGCCCCGGCCTCGGACAGGTCGATGATCTTCAACCGGCGGTGCCCCAACGCGACCGGGCCGCGGTGCCAGAGCCCCTCACCGTCCGGTCCCCGCATCTGCATGCACGGCAGCATCCGGCCGACCGCGTCGGTGTCCGCCCCCCGGCCGTCGAACCGTAGCTCGCCGCCGATTCCACACATCGTTCCAACCTCCCGGTCGTACGTTTCCCCGGCGTATCGAGCTTATGAACGCTTTAGCCCAGAAGCCATGTGTCCTTCGAGCCGCCGCCCCGGGACGAATTGACGATCATGCTGCCCGCCGGGGCGACCCGGGTCAGGGCGGCCGGTGCCACCACCGCGCGCCGCCCGCTGAACACGAACGCCCGCAGGTCCACGTGACGCGGGGCGAGCTGATGGCCGTCGAACACCGGCTGGGTGGACAGGTCGACGACCTCCTGGGCGACCCAGCGGTGCGGCGCCGCCCGGATCTGCCGGCGCACCGCGGCCAGGTCGTCCTCGGTGGCGTGCGGGCCGATCACGATCCGGTCGCCGCCGTAGCCGTCGACCGGCTTGCAGACCAACTCGGGCAGCCGGCTGAGCACCTCGGCCCGCTGCTCGGGCAGGCCGCAGAGGTACGTCGTGACGTCGGCCAGCAGCGGCTTCTCGCCCAGGTAGTACTCGATGAACTTCGGCACGTAGGCGTACACGGCCTTGTCGTCACCGATCCCGTTGCCGAGCGCGTTGGCCAGCACGATCGTCTCGGCGTGCAGCGCGTGCACCAGGCTCGGGCCCAGCGGCATGCCGTCCGCGCCGGGCGAGTGCACCAGGCTGTCCTCACCCATCCGCAGGTAGATCACGTCGACCCGGTACTTCTTGCCGCCGACCAGCCGGTGCACGACGTTGTCGTCGACCAGCAGCTCGGTCGAGCGGACCAACGGCACGCCCATCTCCTCGGCCAGCATCCGGTGCTCGAACCAGGCCGAGTCCTCCGGCCCCTGGCTGAGCACCACCACCGCCGGGTCGTCCCCGGCCGCCGGGTAGGCGGCGTCGCGCAGGGCCTCGCGCAGCAGCGCCGGCGTGCCCTCCACGCTGAGCAGATCCGCCGGTCGCGGCAGCTCGGGCAGCACGGTCTCGGCCAGGCGGCGGTTCTGCATGGCGTACGCGATCCCGGACGGCACCCGCAGGTTGTCCTCGAGCACGCACCAGTGGCCGTCGCCGTCGCGGACCAGGTCGACGCCCGCCACCTGCGCCCGGATGCCCGGCCGGCTGACTAGCGCGCCACTCGGCCGCAGCTCCGGTGAGCCGTTGATCACCCACTCCGGCACCACGCCGTCGGCGACCACCTGCCGGTCGCCGTACACGTCGTTGACGAACAGGTCGAGCGCCTTGACCCGCTGCACCAGCCCGGCCTGCAACTGCTCCCAGTCGCGGGCGGGCACGATCCGCGGCACCAGGTCGAACGGGAACAGCCGGGTGGCGGCCTCGCCGGCCACGCTGAACGTGATGCCGCGGGCGCGCTGCTCGTCGTCCTTGGCGTCCTCGCGGCGGCGCAGCCCGGCCGGTCCGAGCGCGGCCAGCACGTTGACGATCCCGGCGTACCCGGGCGTGACCTCGCCGTCCGGGAAGGCCTCGTCGCCCGGGGCGGCGTACGGGGTGAGCCCGGCCGGCAGGGTCTGGCCCTCCGGCCCGAACCCGGTGGCGCCGCCGCGGGTGTCCGCGACCACCAGGTCGACCACGTCGGGAAGCCGGCCCCGGCGGGTGAACGCCCGGCGCTGCCGGGCGGCCGAGCTGCCCCGGCTCAGCTGCTGCACCGACAGGTCGAACACCTGGTCCCAGTCGCCCAGCTCCTCCAACTGCGGCCGCAGATCGCCGACCAGCCGCTCGACCGCGACCGCGGCCGGCACCGGGACGGGGGAGCGGGGCAGATCGAGCAGGTCGCCCTCGAGCCCGGAGCGGGCGGCCCGCCACATCGCGGCCCGGTGCAGCGGCGGCCGGGTCGGCACCAGCGGCGCTCCGGCGCGATAGTCCATCTGGGCGCGCCGCACCAACCCGCGGAACAGCCCGGCCAGCAGCACCACGGTGTCCACGTCGGGGGACGAGTCGGTCACCCGCAACTCCACGGTGGGCAGATGCGCCGACGGGCGGACGTCGAAATAGACCATCTTCGGGTCGGTGATCGTGCCCGAGGCGATCAGGTCGGCCACCAGGGCGTCGTGGTCGGCGGCGTCGGCCACCGGGCCGCTGTCGCCCGCGGTCGGCCAGCGCAACCAGATCAGCGAGCGGGTGCTGGCGTACCCGGAGTCCTCGCCCATCCAGTAGGGCGAGCTCGCCGACAGCGCCAGCAGCACCGGCAGGGCCGGCGCAACCCGTTGGGCCACCGACACCGCCTCGTCCCGGTCGGGCACCCCGACGTGCACCTGGGCCCCGCAGATCAGCTGCTCCCGGACCAGCATCTGGTAGTCGTCGAGCATCCGGCGGTAGCGCGAGGTCGGCGTGACCGGCAGCGAATCCAGGTCGACCAGCGGCACGGTGCCCGCCGCGACCAGGCCCAGGCCCATCGACTCGGCCACCGTCACGGCCTCGCGCCGGCAGGACGCGATCGCGTCACGCAGCCCGTCCAGGGTCGTCGCGACCGGCGTGTTCGTCTCGACCACGGACCGGTGCAGCTCGGCGGAGTAGTGCGCCGGGTCGAGTTCGCCCAGAATCTCCGGTGCCCGCGGGGCCAGTTCCCGAGTGGTCAGATCGACGACATGCAACTCCTCCTCGACACCCAGGGTCAGGCCGGCGCCGGCCGTATCGTCGTCCTCGGCCACCTTCAGTGACTCCGTCATCGGACCGCCTTCTACCGTCGGGGACTCGTCGGATCTCACGCCGGAGCCTCGCCATTGCGTGTGCCGAACATGTCACGTGCCCATTTCGTCTGCCGGTCAAGCATGCCCTGTTCCCATCGACGCGCTGCCCACCCGGGGCCGGGAAACGGACGATTGCCATCAATCAGGATGTGGTGGCGGGCACGGTGCGGTTCGGGCCCGGTCGACCGCAAAATGGCCTGAGGTACGTCGTCCGTGCCTGCTCCCGAGGGAAGGCTGAACCGATGAGGGTCCTCGTGGCGTCGCTGCCGTTCGCCGGTCACGTCGGGCCGACTGCGGCCATCGCCGGTGAACTGGTGAATCGCGGTCACGACGTGGTCGCGTACACCGGGCAGAAGTACGGGCAGCGGTTCGCCGCGGCCGGGGCGAGCTGGCTGCCCTGGACCCACGCCACCGACTTCGACGACGCCGACCTGGCGGCCACGTTCCCCAAGATCGGCAACGGCAAGGGGATGCGCGGCGGCACCGCGAACGGCACGTACATCCTGTTCGGAACAGCGCCCGGGCAGCTGGCCGACCTGATGGCGGCCGAACCGTTCGACCTGCTGGTCACCGATCAGCTGGCGTTCGGCGCGGGCATCGCGGCCGAGGCCCGCAAGGTCCCGTACGCCTCCGTCGCGGTCATCCCGCTGCTGCTGACCAGCCGCGACCTGCCCATTCCGGGCCTGGCGCCGGCCGCCGGCCGGGCCGGCAAGATCCGGGACGCCGCGCTCAACTCGGTGATCTGGCCGCTGTCCGGGTCGGTGGTCGACCGGCGGCTGAACCGGATGCGCCACTCGGTCGGGCTCGCCCCCATCCACACGCGACGGTTGATGGACCCGACCCACTCACCCGACCTGGTGCTGGCCCAGGGCGTGCCCGGACTCGACTACCCCCGCTCCGATCTGCCGGCCCGGGTGCACTACGTCGGCCGGTTGGCCGCGCCGGCTCCGGCGAGTGCCGAGGTGTTGCTGCCGGCGTGGTGGCCGGACGTCCTCGCGGCCCGGGCCGCCGGCCGTACGGTCGTGCACGTCACCCAGGGCACCCTGGACGTCAACCCGGCCGACCTGATCCGGCCGTCCCTGAACGCACTGTCCGATGAGGATGTTCTCGTGGTCGTCACGACCGGCGGTGCGGCCGCGTCCACCCTCGGCCCGCTGCCGGCCAACGCCCGGGCCGCCTCGTTCCTGCCGCACGACCAGTTGCTGCCGCTGGTCGACGTGATGATCACCAACGGCGGGTGGGGCGGCGTGCTGGCCGCGACCGAGGCCGGCGTCCCGCTGATCGTGGCCGGCGACTCCCTGGACAAGCCGGACGTGGCCCGGCGCGTGGCCTGGTCCGGCGCCGGCCTCGACCTGCGCACCGGCCACCCGTCCCCGGACCGCATCCGCGCCGCCGTGGCCCAGATCCGCGCGACCCCGTCCTTCCGCGCCCGCGCCGCCGGACTGGGCGCCGCGATGACCGCCGCCGGCGGCGTCCGCGCGGCCACCGACCTCATCGAGTCGCTGCCCGGAGCATGAGAGCCGGCGGGGGAGTTCGTGAACGGAAGAGAGCCCGCACCCCGGATGGAGTGCGGGCTCTCGGCGGGCCCTAGTTGCGGACGATGGTGAAGGTGCTGGTCGGGTTCTCGATGTCCTTGAAGTTGTTGGACAGGGTCAGGTTGGTGAAGGTGGCCGAGCCGACGGCCGGGCCTTGACCAGCTTCGGGCAGCGGGTTGGCCCAGATGCCGAAGCCGGACTTGGCGTCGTACGCGTCACCGCTCTTCTGCGCCCCCGAGATGGACACGTTGGTGAACGTGGTGTCCGTGATCGGGTTCTGCGGCTGACCCCCCACGTAGTTGGTCTGGAACATGATCCCGGAGTAGGTCGGGTCGACGATGTCGACGTTGCTCACCCGGATACCCTGGAATACCTTCGACGCGGAGAATATCCAGATGGCGGGGAAGGTCTGCCCGCCCCAGAAGTGCCCACCGGCCCGGACGATCGAGATGTTGTCGAAGACGGTCGGCGGGTTGGCCCCGAAACCGTTCATCGGGTATCCGAAGTCCAGCGAGCTGATGGTGATTCCGGAGTAGACCAGGGTGTCGGCGATGTAGATGTTCTTGAACGTGTTGGCGTACCCGCCGTAGACCGCGACGCCCGCGGCCCGCCAGGTCAGTGTGGTGGACAGGTTGGAGAAGGTGTTGTTGATCTCGTCGGACCCGCCGGCGTCGATCGCCGAGAACAGCGCGAAACTGTCGTCCCCGGTGGCCCGGGCGTCGTTGTTGTCGACCAGGTTGCCGGTGCTGCCGTTGGTCATGTTGATGCCGTCGGCGAACGTGTCCCGGATCCGCGAGTTCTTGATGACCATGTTGTCGGTGTTGGCGCCCCAGTACATGCAGACGGTGTGCTCGACCCAGATGTTGTCGATGGTGTCACCGGAGGCTCCGGCCAGGTCGAAGACCTTGCCCGGCCCGTCGATCCGGATGTTGTAGTTGCCGAAGAACGCGAGGTTCTTCACCGTGCTGCCGTTGGCGGTGCTCTGAATGGTGAACCCGGCGTCCGTGTTGGACTGGTCCTGCGGGGTCTGGAACCGGGTGTACCAGGGCCCCGCGCCGACGACCTGGATGGCCCGGCCGGAGATCTGGAACTTGTTCTGCGTGGCGTAGGTGCCCGCCGGCAGGTAGACGCCGGCCTTGCTGGTGTCGTTGGCCGCGGCCGTCAGGGCGTTCTGCACCGACTGCTGGTCGAAGCCGGCCGGCACCACGTACGTGGCCGGGTTGGGGTTGGCCACCGGCGCGACCTGCTCGGTGTTGATGAAGTCGATCGCGATGTTGCCGGTGTTGGCGGCATCCTTCTGCAGCTTGATCACGCTACCGGCGTTGACCGTGCCGGACAGCATGATGTTGGCCTCGTCGTAGATGTGCCGGGGGTTGGAACCCGAGTTCTGCGGCGCGGTCTCGTCCCCGTACAGCCACGCGTACTTCGACGTCAGCGGCAGCGTCTTGTTCAGGGTGCCGTCGACGTACACGTTGATCGAGCTGTCCGTGCCGTCCGGGATGGAGAACCGGGCGACGACCGTGTTGGTGCTGGCCCGTAGCGTCCAGGACACCGACGCGCCCTGCTGGTTCAGCGTGACCGCCTTGCGGCCGGACGCCTCACCGGCGAGGTCGCCGATGGTGCGGTTGGGGCCGACGACCTGCGCGCCGCCACCGACCGTGCCGTCCTCGGCCTCGTACATGTCGTACGGCATGTTGGCGCCGCGGCCGACGAAGAACGACTTGTCGCTGGTGTTGTTGGCCTGTTTGACCGCCAGCTCGTTGGCGTCCACGGCGACCACGGTGTGCACCGTGTACTTGCCGTTGACGGCGGTCCAGGTGCCGAGGTTGATCGCCGGCGAGGAGGCGCCGGCGGCCAACGTCCCGGTGTACGACCCGGTCAGCGTCTTCACCGTGGTGCTGCCGTTGAGCACGGTCAGCGTGACTGCGTGGGCGCCGGCGGCGGTGGCCACCGTGCCCTGGTTCTTCAGCGTCACCGAGAAGGTGACCGTGTTGCCGGCCGACGGGTTGCCCGGCGACCAGCTGACCACCGAGGCGACCAGGTCCGAGCTGGCGACCGGGTTCACCACCAGACTCGTCGGGTTGGTGTACGAGTTGTTGGCGTCGTTGGTCTCGATGACCGTGTTCGCCTCGTCCACCTTGCCGGTCAGCGTGTACGTGCCGCCGGTCTGCGCGCCGACATTGACTGTGACGGTGGTCGACGCTCCGGCCGCGAGTGCCGGAACGGCGGCCGTGCCCACCTTGGCCGTGCCGAGGTAGAAGTTGACGTTCGAGGCCGGGCTGCCGGCTGTGCCCGCGTTGCGGACGGTCGCGGACAGCGTGACCGCGTCGGTCTCGACCGGGGTGGCCGGCGAGAACGACATGGCCGAGATGGTCAGGTCCGGGTTGGGCGCCGGAACGCCGATCACCTGGAACTCGGCCACCTGGCCGCTGGGGGCGCCGGTGTTGGCGGTGAAGCTCAGCCGGACGTCGGCGGCGGTGGCGCTGACCGGGATGGTCACCTGGTTACCGGTCGCCGGGTTGAACGTGTACGTGGCCGAGCCGACCAGCGTGCTGAACGCCGTCGCGCTCTGCTCCCGCCCGAGGACGGAGAAGGTCTGCGTCCGGGTGCCCCAGATCGAGTCCGGGTTGAGCTTCACGACCACCGATTGCGTGGTGGCGTCGGCGCCCAGCTTCACCGTCAGGGTCGCCGGGTAGGCACTTCCTTCCCAGTACGTGCTGGTGTCGTTGTCGTTGGCGTTGGTGGCGACGAAGGTGAACACACTCGACGACGCCTCGATCGGCTTGCCCACGGCCAGGTTGCCGCCGGGCGTGCTGGTGCCGGTCCGGGTGACCGTGTTCGACGCCGCCGAGGTGTTACCGGCCGCGTCCCGGGCCTTGACGTAGTACGCCACGGTGGCCGAGTCCGGTCGGCTGTCGGTGTACGTCAGCGTGGTCCCGCCGACGCTGGTGAGCAGCGTGCCGTTGGCGTAGACGTCGTAGGCGGTGACGCCCACGTTGTCGCTGGACGCGCCCCAGGCCAGCCGGATCTGCCCGGCGGCGGGCTGGGTGTAGGACAGCGTGCCCGGCGTGGTCGGCGCGGTGGTGTCGCCGGACTGCCCGGTCCGGGTGACCGTGTTGCTGTTGCCGGAGACATTACCGGCGGCGTCCTTGGCCCGTACGAAGTACGAGACGGTGGCGCTGTCGGCCCGCATGTCGGTGTAGGTCAGCACGTTGCCGGCCACGCTGGTCAGCAGCGAGCTGTTGGCGTAGACGTCGTACCCGGTGACGCCCATGTTGGCGGTCGAGGCGTTCCACGTCAGGCGGATCTGGCCACTGGCCGGCTGGGTGAAGGCGAGGCTGCCGGGCGCGGACGGCGCCTGGGTGTCGGTGGTGGCCGGGCCGTAGACCTCGAACTCGGAGAGCTGTCCGGCCGCCCAGCCGGTGTTGCCGGTGACGTTGAGCCGCAGGTACCGGGTCGTGGTGGAGGCGAAGTTGATGGTGACGGTGTTGCCCGACGCCGGGTCGAACGCGTAGCCGGCGCTGTTCACGATCGTGCTGAACGAGCTCCCGGTGGTGCTGCCCTGCACCGACAGCGTTTCGGTGCGGGCGCCCCAGGCGGTCGCCGGGGGAAGCTTGAGCACCGCCTGGTTGACCGCGACGGCCGAGCCGAGGTCGACCTGCAGCCACTGCGGGAACGCGTTGTTCTGGCTTTCCCAGTACGTGTTGGCGTTGCCGTCACCGGCGTTGCCGGCCGGGTACACGTCGTTGAAGCTGCTGGACGTGAACGTCTTGCCGGCGGCCAGGTTGGGACCGGCGGCTTCGGCCGCGGGCGCGTGCACGAGGGCGAGGACGACGCCCGCGGACACGACCGCAGCTAGTACTTTTCGTCTGATTATGGACATGGCGGGAGCGCACCTCTTCCAGGAGGTCGTACGGGAGTGGTGGAAGGCAGGGAGGGCGCCAGTCGGTGGTGTGGCACCCTCCCCGCCGGCTCAGGAGGTGTAGACCTCGAACTCGGAGATCTGGCCGGCCGGCCAGCCCGTGTTACCGGTGAACGTCAGCCGCAGCCAGCGCTGCGAGGTGGCGCCGAAGGTGATGGTCGCGGTGTTGCCGGTGGCCGGGTTCAGCGTGTACCCGGCGCTCGCCTTGACCGTGCCGAAGGTGCTGTTGTCGGTGCTGCCCAGGACGGACAGCGTCTCGGTGCGGGTGCCCCACGCGGCGGCCGGCGGCAGCTTGATGACCACCCGGGACACCGAGCGGTTCTGCCCGAGGTCGACGGTCAGCGACTGCGGGAACGCGTTGTTGGCGCTCTCCCAGTACGTGTTGGCGTTGCCGTCGACCGCGTTCGCCGGGGTGTAGACGTCGGCCTGGCTGGTCGCGCTGACCGGCCGGCCCACGGCCAGGTTGCCGGTGGCGGGCGGCGTGGTCGGCGGAGTCGTCGGGGGTGTGGTCGGCGGGGTGGTTGTCGTGCCACCACCGGTGTAGGCCTCCAGTTCGGACAGTTGCGCCGCCGCCCAGGCGGTGTTGGAGGCGAACGTCAGCCGCAGGTACCGGCGGTTGCCGGCCGGGAGCGTGACGTTCACCGTGTTGCCGGAGGCCGGATCGAACGTGTATCCGGTCGCCCCGACCAGGGACGAGAACGCCGAACCGTCGGCCGAACCGGACACCGCGATGTTCTCGGTCCGCGTCTCCCACCCGGTGGGCAGCTTCAGCGTCAGCTTCCCGACGTTCTGCGATGACCCCAGATCCACCGTGTACGTCTGGGGGAACGAACCGTTCGTGCCCTCCCAGTACGTCGCCTGGTTGCCGTCGACCGCGTTGGCCCCGACGTACGGCCCGTTGTTGCTGGACGTGGTGACCGGCTTGCCCTGGGCCAGGTTGCCGGTGGTCGGCGGCGTGGTCGGGGGCGTGGTGGGCGGCGTGGTGGGCGGCGTGGTCGGCGGGGTCGTGGGCGGGGTGGTGGTACCGCCGCCGCCGGGCGTGGTGGTGTACGTCCATTGCGGCGTCGGCCAGACCCCGGTGCAGGACGTGGTCTGCCAGCCGGAGTTGCCCCCGCCGTCCTGGATGACGAACGAACCGCCGACGCAGTTGTAGCTGGGTGGGTTCTGCGCGATGCCGGACGCCTTCACGTTGGTGAACTTCACCGTCGATCCGGACTGGACCTGCAGGGCGTACGTGCCTGCACCGATGATGTTGATGTTGCTCAGGCTGATGCCGGTCGTGTTGCCCTCGATCCACTGCAGCGCCTCGTAGGAGCTGTCGTAGATGTCGGCGTCGGTCACGTTGATCGTCGGGTTGTTGAACGGCCCGTTGAGGGCGTCGAACCAGATCGCGCCGACTCCGAAGTTCCAGTTGAAGTCGGAGTTGCCGGCCCGGATCAGGGTGTTCCGCGCGACCGTCCAGGTGCCCGACACGCCGGTCGCGCCCTGCACGCCGGGGTAGCGGTTGGCGATGTGGATCCCGCCGCCGTTGGTGATCGTGTCGGTGGCGACGTTGTCGGAGATGGTGATGTTCTGGCCGCCGTAGCTGACCAGGTTGTTGGCCAGGATCGGGGCCACCACGGTGTTGTGGGTGAACGAGTCGTTCACGTTCGCGACGTTCTGCGCCCACATGGCGAGCCCGTCGTCGCCGGTGTTACGGACGAAGGTGTTGGTCACGGTCGAGTTCGTGACGCCGTAGTGGAAGTTCACGCCGTCGGCGGTCTGGT
Source organism: uncultured Actinoplanes sp. (assembly GCA_964236515.1). Lineage (GTDB taxonomy): Bacteria > Actinomycetota > Actinomycetes > Mycobacteriales > Micromonosporaceae > Actinoplanes. Next base: position 77,557 of record CAXSDA010000006.1, on the reverse strand, counting down.
CCAGGATCCGGCTGTTCTTGATGGTGAAGTTGTCCATCGGACCGTCCATCCAGGCCCCGACCTTGGTGTGCTGCAACCACAGGTCGTCCACCACCGAGTTCGAGAGCGCCCCGCCGAGCGCGTTGACCTGGTCGTCGTCGACCCGCTCCTGGATGTTACCGATGATCGCGAAGTCCTTGAGCGTGACGTTACGGCTGGGGCCGCCGGCCTCCTGCGGCCGGATCGCGCCGGTGTAGCCGCCACCGGACACGTACTTGCCGTAGACGCCGACCGCGCGGTTGCGGTTGACCGGATCCCGGCCGGTGAGCACCGAGTACCACGGTCCTGCACCGGCCAGGGTCACGCCGTCCACGACCACGTGGTCGTAGAGGTTGTACGTGCCCGCCGGGATGTAGACCGGCCGGTTCTGGGCCTGCCCGGCGTTGACCGCGGCCTGGAACTTCGCCGTGTTGTCGCCGGTGCCGCCGTTCGGGTCGGCGCCGTAGTCGGCCACCACGTCGATGGCGCCGGCCGGCTTGGCGATCGGGGCCGGGACGTTCTCGAAGTCGGCCAGGTCGATCGTGAAGCTGGGGGACTGCGCGGTCGAGTTCACCTGCAGCCGGATCTTCGTGCCGGCCCCGTAGGTGGTCCCGAACAGCGTCCGGGCCTCGTCGTAGAAGTGATGCGGGTTGGTGTCGCCGGGGTTGTTGTTGAACGGGTAGCCGCCGTAGAACCAGCCGTTCTTCGACGTCACCGGGACGGTCTTCACGAGATTCCCGTTGGCCCGGACGTCGATCGTCGCGTCACGGCCCTGGCCGTCCGCGGTGTCCGGCAGGCTGTACCGGAAGTCGATGGCGTCGGCCGACTGGGTCAGCGTGAATTCCACGTACTGGCCGACGGCGTTCAACGTCACCGCCTCGCGGCCGGACGCCTCGGACGGGAGCTGGCCGTAATACCGGGTCGGCCCGATCTTGGTGCCGGTGAAGGTGGCCTTCTCGGCCTCCTGCTCGACGAACGGAACGGTGGCGCCGCGGCCGGCGATGTCGAACGGTGACAGGCCGGCAGCGCTCGCAGGTGAGGCCGACCAGGTGATAGCGGTGATCGTCGCCGCGACCATGGCGCTGCCGGCGAGGATGGCCAGCGGGCGTCGGTGACGACGGGTGGTGCGCGGAGCGGATCGGTTGGCCATGGGGATCCTTCCATCAGGTGGCCAGCCCCCGAATGTTCCTTGCGAGTCCTCCTTTGCGGGTGCGGTACCGGCGCGGTCAGCGCAGGCGCAGCCAGACCGTGGTGTCCGGGGGGAGTGAGACACCGTCGAGCGGGCTGCTGGCGAGCAGGCACGTACGGAACTCCGGCAGCGCGATGGGGCGGCCGGACAGGTTGACGACGCAGGCGAAATCCGGGCCGCGCGTGTAAGCCAGGGCTTCGGAGTCCAGGGACAGCCAGGTCATCGAGTTCTGGTGCAGGCCCGGCTCGGAGCGGCGCAGGTGGATCGCCGCCCGGTAGAGCTCGAGCATGGAGTTCCGGTCGCCGGTCTGGGCCTGGACCGTACGGTCTTTCCACTCGGCCGGCTGGGGCAGCCACGGCTCGACCGAGTTCGGTGGCGAGAAGCCGAACGGCTGCTCGTCGCCGCTCCAGGGCAGCGGCACCCGGGCGCCGTCGCGGGTGTGGCCGCGCCGGGCGTACATCGGGTCGTGCATGGCCTCCACCGGGATGTTCTCGTTCTCCCACAGGCCCAGTTCGTCACCCTGGTAGACGTAGGTGGCGCCGGGCAGCGACAGCGACAGCAGCGCCGCCGCCCGGGCCCGGCGGGTGCCCAGTTCGAGGTCGCACGGCGTGCCGTCGAGGTTGATGGCGAAGCTGAACGTGGTCTCGGTCCGGCCGTACCGGGTGACGTGCCGGGTGACGTCGTGATTGGACAGCACCCAGGTCGCCGGCGCGCCGACGGCCTCGTGGGCGTGCAGCGTCCGGTCGATGCTCGCGCGCATCAGGCCCGGATCCCAGGCACAGCCGAGGAGGTCGAAGTTGAACGCGGCGTGCAGTTCGTCCGGCCGCAGGTAGTTGGCGAACCGGTCGACCTCCGGCATCCACACCTCGCCGATCAGCGCCCGGTCGCCGGGGTAGGAGTCGGCCACCCGCCGCCACGACCGGTACACCTCGTGCACGCCGTCCAGGTCGTGGAACGGGTGCGGCGTCCCGTCGATCACCTCGGGCAGCGCCGGATCCTTGAGCAGCAGCGCCGCCGAGTCGATCCGGACGCCGTCCACGCCCCGGTCGAACCAGAACCGCAGGATGTCCTCGAACTCCGCCCGTACGTCCGGGTGGTCCCAGTTGAGGTCCGGCTGCTGCGGAGTGAACAGGTGCAGGTACCAGTCGCCGTCGGGGGTGCGCGTCCACGTGGTGCCGTCGAACTCGCCCCGCCAGTCGGTCGGCATCCCGGCGCCGTCCGGCCCGCGACCCGGCCGGAACCAGAAGTAGTCCCGTTCCGGCGCGTCCGGCGAGGCCAGGGCCGCCTTGAACCAGGGGTGCTCGCTGGAGATGTGGTTGGGCACGATGTCGACGATCATCCGGATGCCGGCCGCGTGCGCCTCGGTGATCAGCGCCTCGGCCGCCTCCAGCGTGCCGAAGACCGGGTCGATGTCGCGGAAGTCGGCGACGTCGTAACCGGCGTCGGCCATCGGGGAGGGATACCAGGGGCTCATCCAGATGGCGTCGACGCCGAGGTCCGTCAGGTGGCCGAGGTGACTGCGGATGCCGTCGATGTCCCCGATGCCGTCGGAGTTCGAGTCGGCGAAGCTGCGCGGGTACACCTGGTAGATGACCGCACTACGCCACCACGGACCACCATCTGCTGTGGACACGAGCACCTGCTTTCGGGATGTGAGCTTTGTGGGGAGGTGGTGCCGTCTAGCCTTTGAGGCTGCCCGTGGTCAGGCCGGCCATGATGTTCCGCTGGAACAGCAGGAAGATGACGACGGTCGGGATCGCGGCGATGACCGAGGCGGCGATCACCACGTTCATCGGCGTGCCACCGGAGAAGGCGTAGATGCCTACGCTGAGCGTGCGGGTCTCGGGTGACGGCAGGACCAGCTTGGGCCAGAGGAAGTCCTTCCAGACGGCCGTCACCCCGAAGATGGCGACCACGCCGAGGATCGGCCGGGACATCGGCAGGATGATCGACCACAGCGTCCGCAGCGGACCGGCGCCGTCCACCATGGCCGCCGCCATCAGATCCTCCGGGATCGAGTCGAAGAAGCGCTTCAGCAGGAAGATGTTGAACGCGTTGGCGATCAGCGGCAGCCAGAGGGCCCACGGCGAGTCGAGCAGGCTGATGTGCACGATCGGCAGGCTGATGGCGGTCACGTACTGCGGGACGATCAGCACCATCGCCGGGATCATCAGCGTCGCCAGCATCAGGCCGAGGACCAGGTTGCCGAACATCGGGCGCAGCTTGGACAGGGCGTACGCGGCGGCGGTGTCGAAGATGAGCTGGAGCACCACCGCGCCGGCGGCATAGTAGAACGTGTTGAACATCAGCTTGCCGAGGTTCAGGTCGCTCCAGGCGTCGGCGTAGTTCTGGCCGTCGGGGTGTTTCGGGAACCACGTCGGCGGAACCTGGGCGACCTCCTGCGCCGACTTCAGGGCGCCGGTGACCATCCAGTACAGCGGTCCGATGAAGACGAGCGTGAACACCACGATGACCGCGATGAGCACCGTCCAGTAGAGGGCCTTTCCCCTGCCCCGCCTCAGCTGCGCGTCGGAGATGAGGGTCCGGGTCCCGGAAGCCGAGGCCATCAGTCCTCCTGTTTCGTGGTCAGGCGTACGTACACGGCGGAGAAGGCGGCCAGGACCAGCAGCATGATCACGCCGAGGGCGGCGGCGCCGTTGAGGTCGCTCTGGAAGAAGCCGTGCTGGTAGATCAGGTACACGACCGAGGTCGCGGCGTCCTGGGTGCCGGCGCCGTTGGCGAGGATCAGGGGCTCGATGAACAGCTGCATGGTCGCCACGATCTGCAGCATCGCCAGCAGGGCGAGGATCAGCCGCGTCTGCGGGACGGTCACGCTCCAGATCCGGCGCGGGATGCTCGCGCCGTCGAGCTCGGCCGCCTCGTACAGCTCGCCCGGGATGTTCTGCAGGGCGGCCAGATAGATCAGGACCGCGCCGCCCATGTTCATCCAGGTCGAGGCGAGCACCATGGCCGGGACGGTCGCGGTCGACGACTGCATCCACTGCGAGGTCGGCAGGTGCAGGCCGTGCAGGATCGCGTTGAACAGACCGGCGTTGCTGGGGTCGTACGCGTAGTACTTGAACAGGAAGAGCGCCGAGGCCGGCGGCAGCATCACCGGTAGGTAGACCAGGATCCGCAGGTAGCCCTTGGCGTGGCGCAGTTCGTTCAGCAGGATCGCCACGAAGAACGGCACCAGATAGCCGAGGACCAGCGCCAGGACGGTGAAGTAGAAGGTGTTCCGCCAGGCGATCAGAAAGCTCGGGTCCTGCACGATGCGGACGTAGTTGTCCCAGCCGACCCAGGTGGTCACCCCGCGCCGGGTGTGCTGGAAGCTCATCACGACGCCGCGGATCATCGGGTACCAGGAGAACAGGGCGAAGCAGAAGACCGCTCCGATGAGGAATCCGTAGCCGGTCAGGTTGTCCCGGATCTTGCGGCCCCGGCGGGTCATGCGCCGGGGTGCGGTCGACGGGACGGAGGCGGAACGACCCGGCCGGGCTTCCGGGGCGATGGTGGTGGCCAAAAGATGCTCCAGGAGAGTCGAGGTGCGGGGGCCGGAGGGCCGGCCCCCGCACACACCGGGCCGGGTCAGCTACCGGCGGTGGCCAGGAGCTGGTTCACCTTGGTGTCGGCCGTCTTGAGCAGGTTGTCGACGTTCGCGTCGGGCTTGGTCAGCACACCCGACATCGCGCCGTCGAGCACCGCGTAGATCGCCTGCGCGTTCTTCGGCTCGCCCTTGATGGTGACCGGGGCGGACTCGAAGAGCTGGAAGTTCTCGACCGGCAGGTTCGCGCTGGCCTTCTTCAGGGTGGCGTCCTGCTGGCCGGACGCGCTGCCGTTGGCGAACAGCTGCGGCTCGGGCAGGCCGACCGGCTGGTTCTGCGGCTTGGCCCGGGCGTAGTCGAACTGTCCCTTGCCGGGCGTCAGCTTCTCGTACGCGATCCACTTGAGACCGGCCTTGACCTGGTCCGCGGTGAGCCCCTTCTTGAAGAAGTAGCCCTCGCCGCCGCCCAGCGTGCCCTTCGCCGCGCCGTCCTGGCCGGGCATCGGGGCCATCGCCCAGTCCTGGTAGTTGCCCTTGAACTGGGTGACGATCGCCGTGGTGGCGTCGGGTGCGCCGATGAACATGCCGACCTTGCCGGCCGCGGCGTTGGTCAGCAGGTCGGGCCATCCGAGCAGCTGACGGGTGCCCATGCTGTTGTCGCTGTAGCGCATGTCCTTGAGGTTCTGCAGGACCTGCTTGCCCATCGGGTTGTTGAAGTCGGCCTTCTTGCCGTCGGTGGACAGCATCTGACCGCCCTGGGCGTAGAGCTCGGCGGTGAAGTGCCAGCCGCCGGTGTTGCCGGCGCTGTAGTCCGAGTAACCGGCGACGCCGCCACCCAGCGCGGCGATCTTCTTGGCCGCCGTACGGACGTCGGCCCAGGTCTTGGGCGGGTTGTTGACGTCCAGCCCGGCCTTGGTGAACAGGGTCTTGTTGTAGAGCAGGCCCATCGCGTAGTTCTTCGTCGGGACCGCGTAGATCTTGCCGTTGTCGGTGAAGACCTGCTTGATCGCCGGGTCGATACTGTCCCAGGTCGGGACGGTGTCCTTGGTCAGGTACGAGGTGATGTCCATCGCCTGGCCGGAGTCGAGCACCTGCTGCAGGTCGGTCATGTACCCGTAGAAGACGTCGGTCATGGTGCCGCCGGTGAGGCGGGCGGTGAAGTCGGGCGGGTTGTTGCACTGCTGCCCGACGCTGACGCTCTTGATCGTGATGTCGGGGTTGGCTTTCTCGAACGCCGCGACGTCGTTGTTCCAGTTGGCCAGCAGCTCCTTCTGCGAACCGTCCGGCTGGCAGTCGACCGTGATGACCGTCTTGCCGGAGGCGGTGCTGGAGGAGTCGTTGGCCTTCGTGGAGCATGCCGCGAGGCTGAGCCCGAGGCCGGCGGCGAGCGCGGCCGCCGCGACCTTCCGGTACTGCGGTACGGACATCGGTCCATCCCTTCGGGAACGTGTCTATCGATGAGATCCAGGATCAGAGCGATCGATGCAATGTTTCGGTGCGATGACGATACAAAGTCCAACCCGGTCCCGCAAGAAGTGAACTGAAGAAAGAAAAAAGTCGACGATTGTGAGCGCGGGCACAAAGAAGGGCGAGCCGTCGCGGCTCGCCCTTCGGCGTTCGTGTATGCCCTGGTCAGCGACCCGGAGCGGGAGCGGTCGATCCCCGGACCACCAGTTCCGGCTCGAACAGCAACTCGTCGGGCGCGACCCCGCTGCCCTCGATCTGGTTCACCAGCAGGTCCACAGCGGCCTGGCCCATCATCTCGATCGGCTGGCGGACCGTGGTCAGTGGCGGGTCGGTGCAGGTCATCAGCACCGAGTCGTCGAAGCCGACCACCGACACGTCGCCCGGCACGTCCAGTCCGAGCCGGCGCGCGGACCGGATCGAGCCGAGAGCCAGCACATCGGACGCGCAGATCATCCCGGTCACGCCGCGCTGGATCAGCCGGCCCGCGGCCAGCCGGGCGCTCTCCATCGAGAAGTTGGTCCGCTCGACCCAGTCGGCGTCACCGGCCCAACCGGCGATCTTGGCCACCGCGGCCAGTTTGCGCCGGGACGGCATGTGGTCCTCCGGGCCCATCACCATGCCGATCCGCTCGTGGCCGAGGGAGCGCAGATGCCCGTACGCCTGCTCCACCGCCACCGCGTCATCCGTGGAGATGTGCGGGAAGCCCAGGTCGTCCACGCCGGCGTTGACCATCACGACCGGCATCCGGCGGTCCAGCAGCCGCCGGTAGTGGGCGTGGTCGGCGCCGGCCAGTGCGTACGACCCGCCGGCGAAGACCACACCGGACACCTGGTGGTCGAGCAACATCTCGATGTAGTCCTGCTCGGGGACGCCGCCGATGGTCCGGGCGCACAGGGCCGGGGTGAAGCCCCGCTGGGCCAGCGACGCCGTCACCACCTCGGCCAGCGCCGGGAAGATCGGGTTCTGCAGCTCGGGCAGCACCAGGCCGACGAGCCGGCCGCGCTCGCCCCGCAGCTTGGTCGGGCGTTCGTAGCCGAGCACGTCCAGGGCGGTCAGCACGGACGCCCGGGTCGACTCGGACACGCCGCTGCGGCCGTTGAGCACCCGGCTGACGGTCGCCTCGCTGACGCCGGCTTTCTTGGCCACCTCGGCCAGTCGCTTGGTCACGGCGTGATCCTACGTCGGCGGCTGCAAGCGGGCTACCGCCGTTTGCAGTATCTTGCAAGACTCAGTCGACTAGCGGGCAGTTCGCGTACGCCGCGACCCGCCAGCCGTCGGCCTCCCGCACCAGCGTCCAGGTGGCCCGCCGGACCATTCCGACCGGCGGCGTGAAACCGCTGCGGCTGATCGCCACGGCCGCGTCCGGTCCGGCGAACCGGACCGACTCGACCTCGTCCAGGCCGGTGGTGCCGCGGAGCCGGCCGGCGAACCCGGCCGACATGTACGCCCGGATCTGCTCCCGGTCGCGCAGGTAGGTGCCGTCGGCCAGGGTGACCGTGGCGTCGGCGGTGTAGAGCTGGGCGAACGCATCGGCGTCGTGCGCCGTCCACGCGGCCACGGTCTGCTGCAACAGGTCCTCGACAGTCGTCATGCCGATGTCTACCGCCGCGATCGCGGGAACTCATCGGCCCGGCCGCGATGAGTTTCGCCGGCCGTGGCGGTAGGTATGGGACGTGACGGATTTCGACGAACTGGTCGGCGCGTACCGCCGGGAATTGCTGGTGCACTGCTACCGGATGTCCGGATCGGTGCACGACGCCGAGGACCTGGTGCAGGAGACGTTGCTGCGCGCGTGGAAATCTTTCGGTACGTACGACGAAAGCCGTGCCTCGGTGCGCACGTGGCTGTACCGGATCGCGACCAACGCCTGTCTGTCCGCGTTGCGGGGCCGCGACCGCCGGCCGCTCCCGACGGGCCTGGTCGAGGCGCTGGACGACCCGCAGGCCCCGATGACGGTGGGCCGCGAGGTGCCGTGGCTGCAACCGTTCCCGGCCGATCCGGCCGACGTGGCCGCCGCCCGGGGCACGCTGCGCCTGGCGTTCGTGGCCGCGATCCAGTACCTGCCCGCCCGGCAGCGGGCCATCCTGATCCTGCGGGAGGTCCTCGACTGGCCGGCGACCGAGGTCGCGGACGCTCTCGGCACCACCGTGGCCGCGGTCAACAGCGGGCTGCAGCGGGCCCGGGCGCGGATCGCCGACGCCGACCCGGAGGCGCTGACCGAGCCGGCCGACGCCGGCGGCCGGGCCGTGGTCGACCGGTACATGGCCGCCTTCCTGGGCGCCGACCTGGGCACGTTGCGGAGCCTGCTGGTCACCGACGCGGTGCTGGAGATGCCGCCGGTGCTCAACTGGTACGCCGGGCGCGACGCGTACGCCCGGTTCCTCGCCCGCAGTTACCTGATGCGCGGCCTGGACTGGCGGATGCGGCCGATCGGCGCCAACGGCCAGCCGGCGCTGGCCGCGTGGGCGCTCGCTCCGGGCGGTGGATACCACGCCCACACGTTGCAGGTCTTCACCGTCGTCGGGGACGCGATCACCCGCTGCACGGTGTTCCAGGACCAGGGGCTGTTCCCCGCGTTCGGGCTTCCGGTGGACCTCGCAGAATAGGGGGATGTGCCCCTGCCGGTCCGGGAAGACGTACGACGAGTGCTGCGGCCGCGCCCACGGCGGCCGGCCGCCCGCCACCGCCGAGGAGCTGATGCGGTCGCGGTACAGCGCGTTCGCCCTGGACAAGTCCGCCTACCTGCTCGGCTCGTGGCATCCCGACACCCGGCCCCGGCGGGTCGATCCCGAGCGCGGGTGGCGGTGGACCGGCCTGGAGGTGCTCGGCGCCAGCGGCGGCAGCATGTTCGACACCGAGGGCGAGGTCGAGTTCCGGGCCCGCTACCGGGTCCGGGGCAAGCCCGGCGAGTTGCACGAGCGCAGCCGCTTCGTGCGGCTCGACGGCGCCTGGGTCTACTGGGGCCCGGTCGATCAACCCGGACAGCCGCGGCCGCGGCGGTGGCTACGGTAGGGGTCCCGGGGATCATCGTCAGCCAAGGAGCGGTCAATGCCGACCCGTCATGAACGCGAACTCGAGGACGGAATCGTCAACGATTTCAAGGTCAACCTGTCCTACGGCAAGTACCTGCACCTCGACGAGATCCTGTCCGCCCAGCACCCGGTGAGCCGGCCCGAGCACCACGACGAGCTGCTGTTCATCCTGCAGCACCAGACCAGCGAGCTGTGGCTCAAGCTGGTGCTCCACGAGCTGCGGGCGGTGCTGGACCACCTCGCCGCGGACGAGTTGCGCCCGGCGCTCAAGGGGCTGGCCCGGGTCAAGCACATCCAGCGGACGCTCACCGACCAGTGGTCGGTGCTGGCCACGCTCACCCCGAGCGAGTACTCGGAGTTCCGGAGCTTCCTCGGCACCAGCTCGGGTTTCCAGTCGTACCAGTACCGGGCGGTGGAGTTCCTGCTCGGCCACTCCGACGTGCGGATGCTGTCGATCTTCGACGACGACCCGACGGCCCAGGCGTTGCTGCAGGAGGCACTGGACACCCCGAGCGTGTACGACGAGTTCCTGCGCTACCTGGCCCGGCACGGGCACGCCGTACCGGTCGAGATCCTGCAGCGCGACGTCACGCTGCCGTACCGCTACAACGCCGACCTGGTACCGGTCCTCGTGAACATCTACGAGCACGCCGAGACGTTCTGGGAGGCGTACGAGACGTGTGAGGAACTGGTCGACCTGGAGGACAACTTCCAGCTGTGGCGGTTCCGGCACCTCAAGACAGTGGAACGGACGATCGGGTTCAAGCGCGGCACCGGCGGGTCGAGCGGGGTGCAGTTCCTGCGGGCCGCCCTCGACCTGACATTCTTCCCGGAGCTGTACGCCGTCCGGACCGAGATCGGAGTGCCCCGGTGACCTTCGGAGACCGGGCGCGGGCCTTGGACGCGGCCGACCCGCTGGCGTCCTTCGCCGAGAGGTTCCTGCCGGGCGACGTGGACGCGTACCTGGACGGGAACTCGCTCGGCCGCCCGCTGACCGCGACCGCCGAGCTGATGGACCGCTTCATCCGTGAGCAGTGGGGCGGACGCCTGATCCGGGGCTGGGACGAGGGCTGGCTGGAGTGGCCGGAGCAGCTCGGCGACCGGCTGGGCGCGACCGCCCTGGGCGCCGCCGCCGGGCAGGTGGTGATCGCCGACTCGACCAGCGTGCTGCTCTACAAGCTGGCCCGGGCGGCCGTCGACGCCCGGCCCGGGCGGCGGCAGATGGTGCTGGACACCGACAACTTCCCGACCGACCGGTACCTGCTGGAGGGCATCGCCGCCGAGCGTGACCTCGAGCTGGTGTGGATCGAGACCGACCCGGAGGCGGGGATCACCGCGGACCAGGTCGCCGCGGCGACGGGGCCGGACACCGCGCTGGTGCTGTTCAGCCACGTCGCCTACCGGTCGGGGTGGATCGCCGACGCGCCCGCGATCACCCGGGTCGCGCAGGACGCCGGCGCGCTGGTGCTGTGGGACCTGAGCCACTCGGCCGGTTCGGTGCCGGTCGAGCTGGACGCGTGGGGCGCCGACCTGGCCGTCGGGTGCACCTACAAGTACCTCAACGGCGGCCCGGGCGCGCCCGCCTTCGCCTACCTGCGGACCGGTCTGCAGGACGAGCTGCGCCAGCCGATCTGGGGCTGGATGGGCCACGCCGACCGGTTCCGGATGGGTCCGGAGCACGCCTTCGCGCCGGGGGTGCGGGCGTTGCTGTCGGGCACGCCGCCGATCCTGGGCATGGTGCCGCTGCACGCCAATCTGGACGTCCTGGCCGAGGCCGGGATCGAGGCCGTACGGGCGAAGTCGGTGCGGCTGACGACGTACGTGACCGAGGTCGCCGACCACTGGCTGGCGCCCCGGGGCGTACGGGTGGCGGGTCCGCGCGACCCCGACCGGCGCGGCGGCCACGTCACGCTCAGCCGGCCCGGGTTCGCCGCGCTGCTGCCGCCGCTGTGGGACGCCGGGGTGATCCCGGACTACCGGCAGCCGGACGGCCTGCGGATCGGCATGGCCCCGCTGAGCACGACTTTCGCCGAGGTGTACCGGGGCCTGACCGTGCTCCGCGACCTCGTCGACAAGCAGCCGTGACCGCCGACCACCTGATCGCCGACTCGATCTGGGCGGACGGGCGGCTGCACACCGGCGTGGCTCTGCGACTGGCCGACCGGTCGCTGGTGCCGGTGCCCGACATCCCGGCCGGCGCCCCGCGGCGGAAGCTCCCGGGCACGCTGCTGCCGCCGCTGTGCGACGCGCACGTCCACTCCGGCCTGGTCCACCTGCCGGCCGTCCGCGGCGGCGGCATCTCCGCGGTCTGGGATCTGGGCGGCAATCCGGCCGCGGTGGCCGCGCTGGCCGGACGGCCGGGGATGCCGGCGATGCGCTGGGCCGGGCCGTTCCTGACCGCACCCGGCGGCTATCCCGGCGACCGGTCCTGGGCGCCGGCCGGGAGCTGGCGGTCGTTACGGTCGGCGGACGACGCCGTCGCGGCGGTCCGGGAGGCCGTGGCCGGCGGGGCGACATTGATCAAGGCGACCGCCCACGCCGGCGGCCCGATGCTCGATCCGGCGACGCTGGCCGCGGTGGCCGGCGCCGCCCACGCCGCCGGAGTGCCGCTGGTGGTGCACGCCGAGGGACCGGGCACGGTGGCGGCCGCGTACGACGCCGGCGCGGACCTGCTGGCCCACACGCCGTGGACCGAGGAACTGGACCCCGGCCTGGTCCGCGCGGCGGCGATGCGGATGGCGTGGATCAGCACCTTGGACATTCACCGGGGGAGCGCGGCCCAGGAGATCGCGGTCGGCAACCTGAGGCGGTTCGCCGACGCCGGCGGTACGGTCCGGTACGGCACCGATCTGGGCAACGGGCCGTTGCCGGCCGGTGTCAACCGGGGGGAGATCCGCGCGCTGCAACGGGCCGGCCTGACCCCGGCCGACGTTCTCACCACGATGACGTCGGCCGACGGGACCGCCGAACCGGGCTGGATCCCCGGCGGCCTCGACCTCGATCCCGGCCGGTTCGCCGACGTGCTGGCCACCGCCCGGGTGTGCGGCGACGACGTACGACCGCTCGACTGAGAGGGCAGGGACATGATCGTGATCTCCGGTGCCACCGGGCGCCTGGGTGGCCGGATCGCCCGCAAACTGGCCGACGCCGGGGTGGCACAACGACTGCTGGTGCGCGACCCGGCCCGCGCGCCCGAGCTGGCGGGCGCCGAGCTGGCCGTGGCCGAGTACGGCGATCCGGAGTCGGTGCGGGCCGCTCTGGCCGGGGCGGGCACCGTGCTGATGGTGTCCGCCTCGGAGTCGCCCGACCGGGTCGACCGGCACCGGGCCTTCGCCGACGCGGCCGCCGCGGCCGGCGTCGGGCACCTCGTCTACACCTCGTTCGTCGGCGCCACCCCGGACTCGACGTTCACGCTGGCCCGCGACCACTGGGCGACCGAGGAACACATCAAGGCGCTGGGACTGACCCACACGTTCCTGCGCGACAACCTGTACGCCGACTTCCTGCCGTTCATGGTCGGCGACGACGGCGTGATCCGCGGGCCGGGCGGGGACGGCCGGGCGGCTCTGGTGGCCCAGGACGACATCGCCGACGCCGCGGTGGCGGTGCTGCTCGACCCGGCCGCGCACGCCGGGCGGACGTACGACCTGACCGGTCCGGAAGCGATCGGCTTCGCCGAGGCGGCCGCGCTGATCACCGAGCTCACCGGCCGTCGCGTCCACTACCACGACGAGACGATCGAGGAGGCGTACGCGTCCCGAGCCGTGTATCAGGCCCCGGACTGGCAGGTCGACGCCTGGGTCAGCACGTACACCGCGGTGGCCGCGGGGGAACTGGCCGCGGTGAGCCCGGACGTCCCGGCGCTCACCGGCCATCCGGCTACCCCGCTCGCGGACCTGCTGTCCCGGGGAGACCGATGAGCCGGCCGGATCGCGAACTGGAGCAGGACCTGCGAAACGAGCTCCGCCATCGCCTACGGCCGATGACCGGGCGGAATCCCCGTGAGGGGGACCGGTCGACGACCCCGCTGGAGTTGCTGTACGACCTGACCTACGTGATCGCCTTCGCCGTCGCCGCGGAGCAGCTCGCCCACCAGATCGTCGAGGGTCACGCGGTCCCGTCGCTCGGCGCCTATGTCTTCGCCGTCTTCGCGATCACCTGGGCGTGGCTGAACTTCACCTGGTTCACGTCGGCGTACGGCAACGACGATGCCCTGTTCCGGATCGCGACGATCGTTCAGATGGTCGGCGTCCTCATCCTGGCCTTCGGCCTGCCGGTCAGTTTTGCGTCCGCCGCGGACGGTGCCAGTCCCAACAACGTGCTGATGGTCGTCGGCTACGTCGTCATGCGCGTCCCCCTGATCGCCCTGTGGCTACGGGCCGCGCGGCAGGATCCCGAGCACCGCCGGGTCGCGGTGACGTACGCGGTCACCATCGCGGTGGCCCAGGCGGGATGGGTCCTGACGGCCGTTCTCCCGCTTCCGTTGATCCTCACGGTCATCGCTCTCGCCGGGCTGGCCCTGGCCGAAATGGTGGCGCCCGTCCTGATCGAGTCGCGGCTGGGCCGGCCACCGTGGAACGCCGGGCACATTGCCGAACGGTTCGGTCTCCTCACCCTGATCACACTGGGGGAGGTCATCGCGACGACGACGGCGGCGGTCGGTGCGCTCGTCCAGGAAAAGGGCTGGTCGGTGGCCGCGGTCGTGCTGGCGTCGTCGGGCCTGCTTCTGGCGGCCGCGTTGTGGTGGGCGTACTTCCTCATCCCGTCGGGCCTGATCCTGCGGAGATGGCCGGGGCGGACCTTCGCGTGGCGATACGCTCACCTGCCGATGTTCGGGGCGATCGCGGCCGTGGGCGCGGGTTTGCGGGTGGCCGCCACCGCGGTGGAGGACGGGAAACTCTCCTTGCTGGGCATCGCCCTCAGCCTGGCCGTGCCGGTGGCGTGCATCCTGGCGACCATCTTCGTCACCTGGAGCGTGCTGACGCGTGCGTACGACCTGACCCACGTACCGCTGTTCGTGCTCTCCCTCCTCCCGCTCGGCGCCGCGGTGGCCGTCGCCGCCGCCGGGAATGGGGGACCGGTCGACGTGTCCGAGCCGTCGCAGCTGACCGCACTGGTCGCCGTGGTGGCGCTCGTCGCCGTCGGGGCGATCGTCGAAGTGGTCGGGCATGAGCTGGTGGGCTTCCGGCACACGCTCCACGCGGTGCAGGACCGGGCTAGAGGTTGACGGTCTCACCGGTCCGGGCGCTGATCCGGGCGGCGTCGAGCACGTCCATGGTGCGGATGGCGTCGTGCGGGTCGACCGGCACCCCGCCGTGGCCTTCGACCGCGTCGGCGAACGCCGGGTAGAACAGGTCCCACCGGCCGCGTTCGCTCCGCATCACCGCGCCGGTGGTGCCGCGGTAGAGGCGCCCCCACATGTGCTCGGCCTCGACGCCCCACCGGTCACCGAGCGCGGCCGGCGTCCGGCCCGCCTTGAGCAGCGCCTCCTGCCCGTCGAGACCGTCCACGATGTACGTCCCGGTGGTGCCGGTGACGCGCAGCCGCGGGCCCGGCGCGGCCTGGCGCCAGCTGCCCCACAGATGGGACTCGACGCCGTTGACGTGGTGCAGCGCCACGAACACGTCGTCGTCCAGGTCGCCCCGGCCGCGGACCTCGGCGTACACCCGGGTCGCGGGGCCGTGCAGGAACAGTGCGCCGTCGAGAAGGTGCGAGCCGAAGTCGAGCAGCGTGCCGCCGCCGGCCGGGGACGGGTCGCGGTCCGGGGCCCACCGCTCGAACCGGGACTCGAACCGGCGGACCTCGCCCAGCGTGCCGTCGGCCATCAGCCGGGCCACGGTCCGGGTGTCGGAGTCCCAGCGCCGGTTCTGGTAGACGCTGAGGAGCACGCCGGCGTCCGCGGCGGCCGCCGTCACCTCGCGGGCGGACTCGGCGTCGAGCGCGAACGGCTTGTCCACCACCACGGCCAGCCCCAGCGCGATCGCCTCGCGGGCCAGATCGGCGTGCGTCGGCGCCGGCGTGGAGACGGTCACCGCCCGGACGCCGTCCGCGGCCATGGCGGCCAGGTCGTCGTAGGCGGTCAGCCCGGCCTCGGCCACCTGAGCCCGCCGGTCCGGGTTGGTGGTGACCACCCCGGCGAAGTCGATGGTGGCCGCCGCGGCCAGGAACGGGGCGTGGAAGACCCGGCCACCGAGGCCGTATCCGACGAGACCGAAACGCACTGTCATGGACGCGATTCTACGTGCGGTGACGATCGGTCCGGTGGCGAGAGCGCTCTCTCGGGAGTACCGTCGGCCATCGATGCAAGAGGGGCCACCGCCATGACCCCCCGATCCGGAAGGTGCGAACTCTTGCTTTCGCGTACTGTCACACGCCGTTCCCTGCTCGGCGGCGCTTTCGCCGCCGTGGCCGCGGTCCCGCTGATCTCCCTGGCCCGGGCCGACGCGGCCACCACACTTCCACTCACCGTCACCAACCACACCGGCACGTTCGGTGACGGCGACATCCATCTCTACGTGGTCGGCACCAACCTGGACAGCGGCCGCCAGGGCGTCATCACGGCCGGCGGTTTCCATGCCGTCGAACTGTCCGACAACGGCGCCGACTTCTCGCTGCCGCTGACCGGGAGCCCGATCGCGCTGTCGCACATGTCCGGCCGGGTCTACTTCTCGCTCGGCGACAAGCTCGCCTTCCCGGTGGTCGCGGACGGCGCCGGTCGTGCGGCGCTGCAGCACCCGGCCGGCTGGGTCGACTCCGACGCCGCCTTCGGCGTGCTCTACGACGTCTTCGAGTTCACCTTCAACGACGCCGGATTCTTCTGCAACACCACCGCCGTGGACATGTTCAGCGTGCCGTCGGACATCACCCTGACCGGTTCGAGGACGCAGACCACGGGCGTGCTCAAGCCGGGCGGCCGGGCCGCGATCTTCAGCGGCGTCCAGTCCCAGGACGGGTTCGCCGACCTGGTGGTCGACGACCGACGGGTGATCGCGCCCGGACACGGCGTCGAGTCGGGGCGGTTCTCCTCGACCTTCTTCGACCCGTACGTCGACCGGGTGCTGGACAGGTACACGTCGGACACATTGCGGATCACCACCAATGCGGGGACCTTCACCGGGCGTACGGCCGGGAGCAGTCTGGTCTTCGACAACGGCGCGGCGGCGATGGCCCGGCCCAGCACCCGCGACATCCTGTTCTGCGACGGCGCCCTGGCCGCGCCCAACGACGGGGTGACCGGCCCGGTGGCCGCGGTGCTCGGCGCCGGCTACAACCGGTCCACGCTGCTCACCTCGGCCGACCAGCCGGCGACCGATCCCGGCGGTTTCTACACCGACGCGGTGACCAACCACTACAGCCGGGTGCTGCACGAGAACTACGCCGACGGCAAGGTCTACGGGTTCGCCTTCGACGACGTGGCCGACTTCGCGGCGTTCATCCAGGATTCCGCGCCGAATTCCGTCACTCTCAACCTGTCGCCGTTCGGATAAGTTCGGGGGCATGCCTGACACCCTCGAACTGCCGGACGGCCGCACCCTGGAGTACCTGGTGGACGGCGAACCCGGCGGGCTGCCGCTCGTCCTGCACCACGGCACGCCGGGCGCGGCCCAGTTCTACCCGGAGCTTCTCGACGTGGCCCGCGACCACGGGCTGCGCCTGGTGATGCTTTCCCGGCCGGGCTACAGCGCCTCGACCGAGAATCCGGGTCGTACGGTCGCCGATGTCTCCGCCGACGTGGCGCACCTGCTCGACGCGCTCGGCGCCGGCGAGTTCGTCACGATCGGCTGGTCCGGCGGCGGCCCGCACGCGCTCGCGTGCGGCGCGCTGCTGCCGGACCGGTGCCGGGCCGTGGCCACCATCGCCGGCGTCGCCCCCTGGCGGGCCGAGGGACTCGACTGGCTGGACGGCATGGGCGCGGAGAACCTCGAGGAGTTCGGCGCCGCTCTGGCCGGCGTGCCCGAGCTGACGGCGTACCTGGAGTCCGAGCGCCCCGCGCTGGAGACGGTCACACCCGAGCAGATCGCCGGCGCGCTCGGCGACCTGGTGTCCGACGTGGACAAGAAGGTGCTGGCCACCGGCTTCGCCGACCACTTGGCGCCGAGCTTCCACGCCGCCATGTCGAGCGGGGTGGCCGGCTGGCGCGACGACGACCTCGCCTTCGTCGCCGACTGGGGTTTCCCGCTCGACCCTTACCCCGCACCGGTCGCGCTCTGGCAGGGCGACCAGGACCGGATGGTGCCCTACGCCCACGGGAAGTGGCTCGCCGCGCACGTGGCGGGCGCCCAGGTCCACCTCGAGCCCGGCGAGGGCCACCTCTCGCTGATGGCCACGCTCCTCGACCGCATCGTGGCCGATCTGCTCACGCTTCGACGGGACTGAGCTCCTCCAGCGCCGCCGGGATTGGAGTGACCGCCGTCCGGCGGGTGGCCGGCACCAGGAAGGCCACCGCCGTCGCGGCCACTCCGATCACCGTCAGCAACGCGAAGCCGGTGGTGTAGCCGGACTCCGCCGGGAGCCCGCCGGACGGGGTGTGGGCGGAGACGATCGCGCCGAACAACGCGGTGCCGATCGAGGCGCCGATGGTCCGGATGTTGGTGTTCATGCCGCTGGCCACGCCGGTCTGGGCCGCCGGGACGCTCTGTACGATCAGGTTGACCATCGACGAGTAGCCCAGGCCCAGCCCGAGTCCGAAGACCGCGCCGGCCAGCGTCACGACCAGCCGGCTTCCGTCCAGCGTGGCGAAGAGCGCGCAGGACAGGGCGGTCAGCGCCGACCCGGCGATCAGCTGCGTCCGGCTGCCGATCCGATGCACGATCAGGCCGCTCACCGAGCCGGACAGCGCCATCGTGGCCAGCATCGGCAGCATCAGCAGACCGGAGACGGTCACCGACGCGCCGAAACCGAACCCGGCGGCGGACGGGATCTGCATGAACCGGGGCAGGAACGCGTACACCGCGAACATCACGGCGCCGAACAGCAGCGCGGCCAGGTTGGTCGTCCAGACCGCGGGCCGCCGCATCAGGCGCATGTCGATCAGCGGGTTGGCCGACCGCGTCTCGACCGTGAACCAGCCGGCCAGCAGCACCGCGGCGGTGGCGAACAATCCGACCGTACGGCCGGAGCCCCACCCCCACGCCGACGCCTCGGAAAGCGGCAGGAGCAGCGCCACCAGCCATCCGGCGAGCAGCCCGGCGGCGAGCCAGTTGACCCGCCCGGGCGTACGGACCGGGGACGGCGGCACGACGCGCAGGGCGAGCAGGGCGACCGCCGCCACCACGATCATCGGGATCCAGAACAGCCAGCGCCAGTTGAGCGCGTTCACGATCGGACCGGCCAGCACGATGCCGAGGCCGCCGCCGGTCGCGATGACCGCGGACAGCACCCCGACGGCGGAGGGCACGCGGGCCGGCGGGAACTCGTCGCGGATGATGCCGAAGGACACCGGGAACACCGCGCCGCCGAGACCCTGCAGAACCCGGGCCAGGATCAGCACGCCGATGGTCGGAGCGAGGGCGGCCAGCAGGCAGCCGCCGGCGATCGCGGCCAGCGCCACCAGCAGCGTCCGGTCCTTACCGATCATGTCGGCCACCCGGCCCAGCAGCGGCGTGGCCACCGACGCCGACAGCAGCCACGCGGTCAGCACCCAGGTCACCGTGGCGGTGCTGGTGTGCAGGTCGTGCTGGATGATCGGCAGGACGGGGGTGACCAGGGACTGCATCAGCGAGAAGGCGGCCGCCGCCGCCGCGAGCACCACGAAGGTCGCCCGTGGTGAGGTCTGATAAAGTCGAGGCATGCCTCCACATTAGTGGAGGGGTGCCTCCGGTTGCAACCGGGACAGCGTGGGGAGGGTCGCATGACCACGCCGCAGGTGCGCCGGCCGCAGCGGGCCGACGCCCGCCGGAACTTCGACGCGCTGCTGACCGCCGCCCGGGAGGCGTTCGGGGAGCAGGGGACCGAGGCGTCGCTGGAGGACATCGCGCGCCGGGCCGGGGTCGGCATCGGCACGCTCTACCGCAACTTCCCGACCCGTCGCGACCTCTTCGAGAGCGTGTACGTCAACGAGATCCAACAGCTCTGCCAGGTCGCCGACGACCTCGCCGCCGAGCCGCCGTGGGAGGCGCTGACCGGCTGGCTGGACCGCTTCGTCGGGTACGCGGCGACCAAGCGGGCCATCTACGAGGCGCTGAACCGGGACTCGGAGATCTTCCGGTCCTGCCGTACGGCCATGTACGAGGCCGGCGAGCCGCTGCTCGAACGCGCCCAGAAGACCGGTGCGGTCCGCACCGACATCACCTTCGACGACGTCCTGCGGCTGGTCAGCGGCATCACCGCGGCCGCCTACCTGGATGACGCCCAGCGCGACCGCGTTCTGGCCGTGGCCCTGAGCGGCCTGCGCGCGAAATAGGTCGGAATCTGGCCGCCGGGTGCGCAATGCTGACCGGATGACTCACGACCTGCAGATCACCCTCGACGCCGCCGACCCCGGCGCCCAGGCCGCGTTCTGGGCCGAGGCCCTGGGCTATCAGGTGCAGCCGCCCCCGCCGGGGTACGAGACCTGGGTCGAGGCGCTGGACGCGTTCGATGTGCCGGCCGAGCACCGTAACGACGCCTCGGCCGTGATCGACCCGTCCGGCGGCCGCCCGCGGATCTTCTTCCAGAAGGTGCCCGAGGCCAAGACGGCGAAGAACCGGATGCACTTCGACGTCCGGGCGGCCCCCGGGCTGGACGGCGACGACCGGATGGCCGCGCTCGAGGCCGAGGCCGGCCGGCTGGAGAAACTAGGCGCATCCCGGCTGCAGCGGTTCGAGCCGCGGGCGCCGCTCGAGGCCGGCCACCTCGTGATGGCCGATCCCGAGGGCAACGAGTTCTGCCTGGACTGACCGCTACCGGGCCGGCACGCCCTGACCGGCGAGCAGTTCGGCCAGCTGGGTCGCGTCGACGATCGGTGCGACCAGGTCGCCCTGCGCGGCGTCGGCGCCGGTCGCCCGGGCCCGCCCGAGCTGATCGTCGGTGGTCACTCCGAGCACCACGGTCCGGGCGTTCAGCAGGGCACCCATCGACACCATCAGCTCCAGCGTCCCCGGGTCGTCGTCGAGGAACTCCGGGGCGATCTTGAGCTGATGGACCGGGAACGCCCGCAACGCCGGCAGCGCGATGTCGCCGGTGCCGAAGTCGTCGAGGGCCAGCCGGACCCCGTGACCGGTGAGCCGGGCCAGCTGCGCCCGGGCCGCCGGGTCGTTCAGGTGCTCGTACTCGAGCAGTTCCAGCACCAGACGGCCGGGCGCGAGTCCGGACCCGGCCAGGGTGGCCAGGACGGCCTCGGTGAACCGCGGGTCGAGAATCTGGTGGCCGCCGACGTTGAGCCCGACGGGGAGACGGTCGTCCAGCCGGGCCACCTCCGAGGTGATCATGCGCAGCACGTGGGCGGTCACCGCGGCCAGCTCGCCGGCGCGCTCGGCCAGCATCAGGAGCTCGCGGCAGTTGACCGCGGCGAGACCCGGGGGTTGCCACCGGAACAGGGCCTCGACCCCGGTCATCCAGCCGGTGCCGACCTCGCGGTAGGGCTGGAAGGACACCGCGATCTCGCCCCGGCCGGCCGCGTCCCGCAGCTGGTTCTCCAGCGTGCGGAAGCGGGCGGCCTCGCCGTGCTCGTCGGTGGTGAACATGGCCACCCGGTTCTTTCCCCGGGCCTTGGCGGAGTACATGGCGATGTCGGCCCGCCGGGTCAGCTCGGTCGCCCCGACGCCGGGCTCGGTCAGTGCCACGCCGATGCTGGCGCCCACCCGCACCGTCGCCGCACTCAAGGTGACCGGCGCGGCCAGCCGGGCGCACAGCTGCTCGGCGATCGGCTCGGCGTCGGCCGGTACGGACAGCCCCCTCAGCAGCACGACGAACTCGTCGCCGCCGAGCCGGCCGGCCAGCCCGACCGGGCCGGCGGCGTGCGCCAGCCGCTCGGCCACCTCGACCAGCAGTTCATCCCCGGCAGCGTGGCCGTACGTGTCGTTGACCCGCTTGAAGTCGTCCAGGTCGACGGTGAGCAGTGCGACCGTCTCCGGCTCGTCCCGTTCGACGGCGTCGTCGACGGTGCGAAAGAATTTGGCCCGGGTCGGCAGCCGCGTCAGGTGGTCGTGGTTCGCCCGGTCCTCCAGCTGGTCGTGTGAGCGACGGAGGGTCTCGGCCAGCTGCACCTGGGCGCTGAGCGTCCGGATGGCCTCCCGCAGCCCGGCGGGCATCCGCCGGCGCGCGCCGATCACCATGATCCGCCCGGACGGCAGCGGCTCGACGCACCAGGCGCGGTACCCGGGCGCGGCCGAGCCGAACTCCGCCTCCGGATCGGTCAGCGCCGCCTCCGGCAGGACACGCCGCGGGGGCCGCCCGGGCAGGCCCGCGGCCGACACCACCACCGCCCCGTCGCGGCGGCGTTCCAGCAGCACCATCGCGACTCCCGGGGAGTGCGCCGCCACCTCCTGCATCGCGTCCGCACCGATCTGGAAGATCTCGTCCAGCCGGGTGGCGACGACCATCCGGGTACCGGCCCGGGCCACCGCCATCTCCCGGGCGGCGGCCCGCTCCTGCTCGACCAGCGCGCCGTAGATGGCCCGGGTCAGTACGGCCATCAGCACGATCTGCGGTAGCGCGAGGAGGGCGACGGAGACGTCGGACCCGGCCAGGTCGAGGCCGACCGGGGTGATCGCGATGGCCAGCGGCAGCACCGTCAGGCTGGTCAGCGAGCGAACCGCCCACGAGGTGAACGATCCGTAGAGCGACGGCACCACGATGGCCGCGATGATCATGCCGACCGAGGCCACCGGCTGGTCGAGCGTGGTCGCCACGCCCAGGGTCAGCGTCGGCAGCAGAATCGGCTCCCACCACCAGCCGCGCCCGCGCCGGTAGGTCGCCACGAAGATGACCGCGACCAGGAGCAGCGCCGCCCGGGCGGGCCAGATCCAGTCCGGCGTGCTGTCGTCCAGGCCCACCGCCGCCTGTCCGGCCAGCGCGATGATGCCGAAGATCACCGAGGCCAGCCGGATGCGCTCCAGCCGGCCGGGCGGGATCAGCGCGTGGAGACGACTCACGTCTGCCTGTTCGGCACGAACCGGGACATGATGAGGTGGTCAGGCCGCGGCCGGGGCTCGCACCAACCAGGTCGCCAGCTCGTTCCGGGTCATCGCCGGGGTGTCGCCGCCGGCGTCCACGGTCAGCCGGTGATCGGGTACGTCCGTCCGGAGCAGTTCCGGCGTCGCCGAGGCGGGAGCCCGTCCGGCAGCCAGCGACGCGGCGATGTCACAGTGTCCCCATCGGCCGCGAACCGCTGATACCGAGTTTGTTGTCGGATCCTTGACCAGCGCCGGGCCGGGCCCGGGACAGCCGCACAGAATGGCCGCATGGCCGCCAAGACCGAGCGCACGCCGTTCGCCGACATCGACAGCGCTCCGCCCGATCTGCACGCGCTGCTGTTCGCCGGCCTGGATGCGATGAGCCGCCACCCCGAGATCGGGCGCGTCCGCCGGACCGCGCTCGCGGCGTTGCGCCCGGCGGCCGGGCAGCGGTTGCTGGACGCCGGCACCGGCACCGGCGAGGTGGCCCGGATGCTGGCGGACGCGTCCGCCGAGGTCACCGCGCTCGACTTCGCCGAGACCCTGCTGGCCGCGGCGCGCGAGCGGGATCCGGACGGCCGCGCCTCGTACATCGTCGGCGACGTCTCGGCCCTGGACTTCCCGGACGGCGAGTTCGACGGCGTCTGGTGCGAGCGGGTGCTGCAGCACGTCGCCGACCCCGGCCGGGCGATCGGCGAGCTGATCCGGGTGACCCGCCCCGGCGGACGGGTCTGCCTGATCGACACCGACTGGGACTCGCTGGCCTTCGACGGGATGCCGCCGGAACTGGCCGCGGCCGTCCTGGCCCGGACCCGGGACCGGATCGGCGACCATCAGAGCGACATGGGCCGTACGCTGCGGCGCCGGCTCGTCTCGGCCGGCCTCCGCGATCTCGACGTCACGCCGGTGACCTGTTGTTTCGAGGACCCGGAGAGCGCCGCCGTGGTCCTGCCGATGGTCAACCCGGCCGTGCCCCCGGAGGCGTTCATGAGCGCCGACGGGCTGCGCGACCGGTGGCTGAGCGAGGTGGCGGAGGCCGGCCGCCGGGGCGAGTTCCTGGCCGTCCTGACCATCTGGGTGGCAGCCGGCACCGTTTAGAGCAGCAGCACCTGTGCCGCCCCGGGCACCGGCAGGGTCGCGGCGACCGCGCCCGGGATGCCGGTGGACGGGTCGATCGGCAGGGCGGTGACCGCGCCCGACCGCTGGTTGGCGACGTACATCCAGTGGCCGGTGGCGTCCAGGGCCAGGTGCCGGGGCCAGACGCCGCCGCACGGTGGGCCGGCGACCCGGGTCAGCGTGCCGCCGTCCGGGCTGACCGCGAACACGCCCACCGTGTCGGTGCCCCGATTGCTGACGTAGAGGTACGCGGCGTCGGCGGACAGCGCGATCTCGCCCGGATAGTTGGTCACCCCGGCGACGGCGCCGGCCGCCGGGAGCACGGCCCGGGTGGTCAGCACGCTGCCGGCCCAGCCGCAGACGGTGACCGTCGAGTTGTTCTCGTTGGCCAGGTACGCGACCGTGCCGTTCGGGTGGAAGACCAGGTGGCGGGGCCCGCTGCCGGGGGCCATCGCGACCCGCCGGACCTTGACCAGCCGGTCGCCGGTCAGCGTGTAGACGAACACCGAGTCCCGGCCCAGGTCGACCGCCAGCACGTACGCGCCGGACGGGTCGACCACCACCTGATGGGCGTGCGACCCGGCCCCTTGGGAGCGGGTGTCGGTGGGCGGGCCGGCGGTGCCGTCGGGCGCGATCGGGTGCGTGGAGACCGTGCCGCCGCCGTACGCGGACACGAACAGGTGCCCGCCCGACGGGTGCACGGCCACGTGGGCCGGCCCGGAACCGGTCGGCACCGTCGCCCGTACGGCCAGGGTGTCCGGGTCGAGCGTGCTGACCGTGCCGGCGTCCTGCTCGCTGATCGCGTAGAGGGCGGACGGCCCGGCGGCGATCCAGGACGGCTCGGCCACGGCCGTCGTCGCCCGCGTGACGGTGAGCGCGCCGGTGGCGGGGTCGGCGGTGCCGGTGGCGACCCCGGGGCCGCCGCTCGACGTGTAGTCGCCGAGGACGAAACGGTGCGGATTCGTGAAGGCGGACGTGGAGGCGGACGCGCGGGCGGAGACGCCGGCCAGGGTAGCCACCGAGGCGGTGGCGCCGAGACCGAGCACGGAACGACGGGTGAGGTGGGGGGCATTCATGGTCATCAACGTACCGAACGTGTAAATGGTCACTCCCGCATGCGTCGCCCGGCTGCGGCATGCAGGCTGTTTTCACCATGACCACGGCACCCGCCAAGTTCGCCGCGCTGCGAAACAAAGACTGCCGCCCCTACCTGTTCGGGGCGGCGCTGGCGATGATGGCCGACAACGTCGAGCACGTCATCACGTACTGGGTGCTCTGGAACAAGTTCCACTCGCCGGCGCTGGCGGGCTTCGAGGTGATCAGCCACTGGGTGCCGTTCCTGCTGTTCAGCGTCTACTTCGGGGGCCTCGCCGACCGGTACGACTGCCGCCGGGTGATCCAGGCCGCGCAGGTGCTGTTCATGCTGGTGTCGGCCGGCTGGGGCGTGCTGTTCCTGACCGGGACGCTGCAGATCTGGCACGCGTGCCTCCTGCTGGTGCTGCACGGGCTGGCGGGCGCGTTGTGGGGGCCGGGCGAGCAGCTGATGCTGCATGACTTCGTCGGGGACGCCGACCTGCCCAGCGCGGTCCGGCTCAACGCGACCTTCCGTAGCCTGGGCATCCTCTTCGGCCCGGTGGTGGGGTCGGCGCTGCTGCTCGGGCTGGGCCCGACGGCCGGCATCTTCACCAACATCGCGATCTACCTGCCGCTGACCTTGTTCCTGTTCCGGACGAAGTTCACCGGTCACACCCGCGATGGTGGTGTGCGCCGGCCGCGGGTCGGGCTGGTCGACTCGGTGCGCGTGCTGCGTCAGGTGAGCGGCAACCACACGCTGGTCAGCATGATCATTCTGGGTGGCCTGGGATCTTTCTTCATCGGCGCGTCCATGCAGTCGTCGATGCCGATCTTCGCGTCCGACCTGGGTGCGGGCAGTGCGGGCACGGCGTACGGCGTCCTGCTGTTCGCCAACGGCGCCGGCGGGGTGATCGGCGGGATCCTGCTCGAAGCCACCGGCCGGATCAAGCCGAACGTCCTGGCTGCGGTGGTCAGCACCGGGGTGTACGGCGTCAGCACGGTCTTCTTCGCGGCCAGCTCGAGTTATCCGCTGTCGGTGGCGCTGCTGGTGGTCGGCGGAGTGGCCAACCTGGCGGCGATGTCCATCGGGCAGACCGTGGTGCAGTTGCTCGCCCCGCCGGCCGAGCGGGGGCGGGTGATCGGCGTGTACAGCATGTCGGCGAGTGGGCTGCGGTTCGGCAGCGGCGTGACGGTCGGGTTGTTCGGCGCGATCGTCGGCATCCACTGGTCGCTCGGGCTGAGCGCGGCCACGCTCTGCGTCGGCACGGTCCTGGCCGGGATCTACGCCCTGCGCGGACGCGGCCGGGACGAGCCTCAGCCGATGGGCGGACCTGCGGCGCCGGTCGAACCGCCGGCGCCGCCCGAGCCGGTCCAGCCCGTCATCGACCCGTCGGCACCATCCGAGCGATGAGTTCGTCCAGCTCGACGCTGGCGAAGCCCACCCGCACATCGCTGGCCCCGTACGGCAGCCAGAACCGCCCCTCGTGCACCAGCCCGCCGCACGAGTAGACGACGTTCGGCACATAGCCCTCGCGCTCGACCTCGTCCGGGTCGATCAGCCCCTGCGGCAGGTCGGCGATCACCCGCTCGGGTTCGTCCAGGTCGAGCAGCATGGCGCCGATCGCGTACCGCCGCATCGGGCCGACGCCGTGGGTGAGCACCAGCCAGCCCGCCGGCGTCTCGATCGGCGAACCGCAGTTGCCCACCTGGATCAGGTCCCAGCCCCGGTGCGGCACCAGCAGCGGGACCGCGCACTGCCACTGCATCAGGTTGTCCCGGGTGGAGAGGCCGAGCGTCTCGCCGTCCGAGCGGCACAGCGCCAGGTGGCGGCCGCCGACCGGGCGCGGGAACAGCGCCATGCCCTTGTTCCGGGCGGCCGGTCCGCGCAACGCGGTCACCTCGAAGTGCCGCAGGTCGCGGGTGACGAGCTGGCGGCCACCGATCTGCCGGCCGTCGTACGCGGTGTAGGTCGCCTTGTACATGACCTTGCCGGTGGCGTCGGTGAAGTGGACGAACCGGGCGTCCTCCATGCCGTTGCTCTCGGCCGGGGTGGCCGGCCAGAGCACCCGCTGGCCCAGCGGCACGGTCGCCGGGAAGGTGACGGCGTAATCGGTGGCCACGATCCGGCGGATCGCCTCGAGCGCGTCGGACGTCGTCGGGCGGGCCATCAGCTCGCCCGGCAGGTGCGCCAGGATCTCCTCGAACTCGTCGTCGTCGTACCGCTCGGGCAGCGCCGACAGCACGTACGCGGAGGCCTCGTTGTCCACACCCGCCTCGGCCAGACCGGCGGCCAGCATCTCCCGCCGATGCCGGGCGCCGGTCCGGGGCCCGATCATCAGCGGTCCGGTCCGCTCCTCGACCTCGATCCGGTCGCCGGGCCCGAGGATCGCCGTGCAGAACCCGATGGACGAGATGTGGCCCTCGCCGATCTGCCGCAGGCTGATCGCCACCCGCGACTGCCCGGGCAGCAGGTCCTCCTGATCCGGGTGGACCACCATCGACGGGTTGCACAGCGCCGCCGCCTCGACCGCGAACTCGTGGCTGAAGTACGCCCCGATCAGCGTGCGCGCCGCCGGGGACAGCTCGATCTCGGCCGGCACCCGGTGGCTGACCAGGTCGTAATGGTGCTGGAAGATGGCCTGCACGTCGTGGTGGCGGTCGACGAACCGGGTCAGCACGTCGTCCAGCAGGCGGGCGATCTCGTCGTCGTCGAGCTGCAGGATCCGCTCGATCAGGCCGGAGGTCCGGTTCTGGGCCAGCTGGGCGTCCTCGCCGGGCACGAACAGCTTGATCACCACGCGCCGGTCGTCCGGGGCCATGGTGATGTCGTGTCGGGTGATGAAGCCGGTGGAGTTCATCGTTGCGGTCACGCGAGGCCGCCTGACGGTCGGGTCGCACTCCGGGTCGCCAGCGCTCGCGCGTGCTGCAGCGTGGAGAGGAGAGCGAGGGTGGATTCGGCACCTTGGTTCACATTAGGACCATCAGGGGTAAGTCCGTCATATCCTCCGCCAGTTTGGCGGTCGTACATCACCGTCGACGTGTCGTTGTCCCCTAGGAACCAGGCGATCGCCTGGAACAGCGGCGCCTCCCAGGCGTCGTCGCCGGTGACCGCGGCCGCGGTGGCGCAGGCGTCGGCCATCGCCGCCGCCTCGATCGGCTGCTGATCGAAGCGGTGCCTCGGCACGTCCGGCTGCCAGCCGCCGACCGGCACGGTGGAGAGGTGTCCCTCGTTGTCCTGCGTCCGGCACAGCCAGCCCAGCATCCGCAGGCCGTCGGTCAGCAGCGGCTCGTCCCCGAGCAGGTCCCCGGCGGCGATGACGACCTCGGCCAGCGACCCGTTGCCGTACGTCAGCTCCCGCTCCGGCCACATCCAGTCGGGATCCGAACCGGGCAGGCCGATCACCGTGGCCGCGTCCCCGAGCAGGTCGGCGGCGTCGGTGGCGGCCGGGTCGGCCCGCAGCACCTCGGCCGCGCCCAGCCCGGCGAAGGCCATCGCCCGGGGCCAGGGCGAGCGCCGCCGGACCCCGATCCGGAACGCGTTGCGGGCCTCGGCCCGGATCCACGGCACGGTGCTGCGCCCGGCGGCCGTACCCAGGCCCCACATGGCCCGGCCCCACCAGTCGCCCATCGACGGTTCGTCCAGCCAGCGGCGGTCGTAGCTGAGCCGGTTCCGGAAGGCGCCGTCCGGGCTCTGCGCGTGCGTGAGGAAGCCGAGGTAGCGCTCGGCCAGGCCGGCGACCAGCGCCGTCGGCTGCGGTTCCCGGCTGGCCACCAGCAGGCCGCGGGACACGTCGTCGACGCAGTAGCCGTGCTCGCGCCGGGCGATCGAGTTGCGGGCGTGCTCGAGCAGCCCGGTGTCGTCGGACATCCGGGCGATGTGCGACCAGTCGGGTTCGGGGGCGTCGACGAGACGGACCGGGGGCGGCACCAGCCGCAGGGCGACGCTCACGCCGGAA
This sequence comes from uncultured Actinoplanes sp., assembly GCA_964236515.1. GTDB lineage: Bacteria > Actinomycetota > Actinomycetes > Mycobacteriales > Micromonosporaceae > Actinoplanes. Next base: position 49,067 of record CAXSDA010000006.1, on the reverse strand, counting down.
CCGAGGCGACGACGGCCGCGGTGGCGGGCGTACGGGCGGCGAGCAGCCGCGACGCCAGTGCCTGGTACCGCGCCGCCACGGCCGGCCAGCGCAGCGTCGGGCCACCGGTCAGGCCGGTCAGCCCGCTGGCCACGTCCGGGGTGGCCAGCAGATGCCGGATGCCGGCCGCCATCGCTTCCGGGTCCTGGTGCGGTACGAGCAGTCCGGGCCCGTCGGCCAGCAACTCGACGGCGTGCGGGAACTCGGTCGCCACCACCGGCACGCCAGCCCCGACGGCTTCGGTGAGTACCCCCGAGGTCACCTGCTCGGTCGAGTCGTACGGCAGCACCACCACGTCGGCCGAGCGGATCAGCCGGCTCAGCTCGCCCTGGTCCAGGTACCGGTCGGCCCAGTCCAGCGAGTCCGCCACGCCCAGGTCGGCAGCCAGCTTCAACAGCGATTCCCGGTACGCGTCGCCCTGCTGCTCGATCACCTTGGGGTGGGTTCGGCCGGCCACCGTGTAGGTCGGCGCCGGATGCATGTCCTGCAGTTGAGCCAGCGCCCGCAGCGCCCATTCGATGCCCTTGCCCGGGCCGAGCAGGCCCCAGGTCAGCAGCAGCGGGCGTTCGTGGTGGTCGCGCGGGCCGGTGGCGTGACTGGCGGTGCCGTGCGGGATGACCGAGACCTTCCGCACCTCGACCCGGTAGCCGGCGGTCAGCCGCTGCCGGGCGGTGTCGGTCATGGTGACGACCGCGTCCGCCCGGGCCACAATCTGCTCCAGCACCGAGCGCTGCAGCGGGTCGGGCGAGCTGAGCACGGTGTGCAGCACGACGATCACCGGGACGGTGAGCCGGCGGAGCAGCGGCAGGATCTCGTTGCCGGCGTCGCCCGGGTAGATGCCGTACTCGTGCTGCACGATCGCCACGTCGAACCGGTCCAGCACGTTGGCCGCGGCGATCCAGCCGCCGGGCCGGTCGGTCGGCCAGGTGTGCACCACGCGCGGCGCATTCCGGTCGATCTCCAGTCCGCCCTTGTCGTCCCCGGCCAGAAGCCGGACCACACCGCCGGCACCACCCGAGGCATTGAGGTGGGTCGCAAGTGCCGCATTGAATGTCGCCAAACCGCATTGGGTCGGCGGGTAGGTACTGAGAAAACCGAACGTGGCGGACATGGGAACGGCCTTTCTTCAGTCGATGGCTGCCTCCCCGCAGCGTTCACCGGCACCGACGACAAATACGCAGATAACTGCGGAATGCGCATTACAACGCTATCAAGAAACGTCTTTACATTCGGCCAGATCGCGGTAAATCAGCAGGTAGTCGTCGACCATGCGGTCCACACCGAACCGTTCCCGGGCCCGCGCCGCGCACCTCGCCCGGTCGATCGCCGCTATTGCCGCGACCGCGTCCACGGCCTGATCGGCATGGGCGACAAGACGTCCGGTCACGCCCTCGTCGATGACTTCCGGCATCGACCCTTTGCGGTACGCGATGACCGGCGTCCCGCACGCCATCGCCTCGACCACACTCAATCCGAACGGCTCGGCGAACCGGATCGGATGCAGCAGTGCGGCCGCCGACCCGAGCACGCCGGCCCGCTGCTCCGGTCCCACCGACCCCAGGTACACCACCCGGTCGCCGTCGATGTGCGGCTCGACCAGTTCGTCGAAGTACCGCTGGTCCTGCACGATCCCGCAGATCACCAGCCGCCGGCCGGACCGCCGGGCGATCTCGATCGCCTCGTGCGTGCCCTTGTCCGGGTGGATCCGGCCGAACGCCACCAGGTCGTCGCCGCCTGGGGCGTACGGCAGGGCCTCGGTGTCGATGCCGTGGTGGACCGTCGCCACGTAGTCCAGGTCGGGGGAGCGGTCGGCGTCCGAGATCGACACGTACGCGCTGTCGGCCTGCCGGTACGCGGGCAGGATGTTCGCTCCGGAGAATCCGTGGATGGTGGTCAGCAGCGGCGCCGCGCAGTGCGCCGAGAACGCCAGCGGCAGCCAGTCGATGTGGTTGTGCACCAGGTCGAACTCACCCGACCGGCGCAGCGCGTGGGAGACGTGCAACGCCTCGTAGATGCGCCCGTCGAGCTCCGGGCTCTCCTCGTACCCGGCCGGGCAGACACCGTCCAGGGCGGCCTCGGTCACCGAGTCGAGCGTGGCGAACAGTGTGACGTCCACTCCGCGGGCGACCAGCCCTTCGCAGAGCAGGCTGGTGACCAGCTCCCACGGTCCGTAGTGCCGGGGCGGTGTCCGCCAGGCGATCGGTCCGACGAGGGCCACGCGTAAACCCGACAAATTGATTCTTATCACGTGAACAGTATGCAACGCCATCGCATGGCGGGTTGACGTGTTAGAGAAGAGCCATGACCGATCAATGGTGGAAGAGCGCAGTCGTCTATCAGATCTACCCGCGCAGCTTCGCCGATGCCGACGGAGACGGCATGGGCGACCTCCGCGGCATCATCGCCCATCTGGACCACCTGGCCGGTCTCGGCGTGGACGTCATCTGGCTGTCCCCGGTCTACCCCTCGCCGCAGGACGACAACGGCTACGACATCAGCGACTACCAGAACATCGACCACATGTTCGGCACCCTCGAGATCTTCGACGACCTGCTGGCCGGCGTGCACGAACGCGGCATGAAGCTGGTGATGGACCTGGTCGTCAACCACACCTCGGACGAGCATCCGTGGTTCGTCGAGAGCCGGTCGTCGGCGGACAACCCGAAGCGGGACTGGTACTGGTGGCGGCCGCCGCGCGAGAACATGGCGGCCGGTGCGCCCGGCGCCGAGCCGACCAACTGGGGGTCACCGTTCGGCGGATCGACCTGGGCGTACGACGAGGCGAGCAAGGAGTACTACCTGCACATCTTCTCCCCCAAGCAGCCCGACCTGAACTGGGAGAACCCCGAGGTCCGCGACGCGGTGTACATGATGATGCGCTGGTGGCTGGACCGCGGCGTGGACGGCTTCCGGATGGACGTCATCAATTTCATCTCTAAGGTGCCGTCCCTTCCCGACGGTGCCGTTCCGGCCGGCCAGTCCTTCTCGTCCGGCACCGAGGGCTTCATCGACGGCCCGCGGATCCACGAGTTCCTGCACGAGATGTACGAGAAGGTCTTCGCCGGCCGGGACTCGATGCTGACCGTGGGCGAGATGCCCGGCGTCACCGTGGACGAGGCCAAACTGTTCACCGACCCGGCCCGGGGGGAGGTCGACATGGTCTTCCAGTTCGACCACGTCTGGGCCGACCGGGGCGCCGACCCGTGGACGCTGTACCCGCTGCAGCTGACCACGCTCAAGGCCATCCTCGGACGGTGGCAGGCCGGACTGGCCCAGGTCGGCTGGAACAGTCTCTACTGGAACAACCACGACCAGCCGCGCGTGGTGTCCCGGTTCGGCGACGACTCCAAGTACCGGGTCGAGTCGGCCAAGATGCTCGGCACGGTGCTGCATCTGCACCGCGGGACGCCGTACGTCTATCAGGGCGAAGAGATCGGCATGACCAACTTCCCGTTCCGTACGATCGAGGACTTCCGCGACATCGAAGCCATCGGCCAGTACGCGCAGGCCGTGGTCAAGGAGGGTCACGATCCGGACCGGGTGCTGGACGTGCTGCGCGCCCGCAGCCGGGACAACGCCCGTACGCCGATGCAGTGGGACGACTCGCCCCAGGCCGGCTTCACCACCGGCACGCCGTGGCTGGCCGTGAACCCGAACTACACGCAGATCAACGCGGCCGCCGCGGTCGCCGACCCGGACTCGGTGTACCACTACTACCGCCGCCTGGCCGACCTGCGCCATAGCGAGCGGGCCGTGGTCGAGGGCGACTTCACCATGCTGCTGCCGAACGACGAGCAGCTGTACGCGTTCACCCGCAGCCTGGACGGCACCGAGCTGCTGGTGATCGGGAACTTCTCCGGCGAACCGGCCTCGGCCGCTGGGATCCCGTCCGCCGACGAGTGGGCGGCCTCGGAACTGGTGCTGACCAACAGCGCGGCCCCGGGACCGGATCTGGTCCTGGGGCCGTGGCAGGCCGCGATCTACCGCCGGACGGTCAGCCGGTGATCGTGCCCCACGAGTACGCCAGCAGCGCGAATGCGGCGCCGAGCAGAGCCAGCGACACACCGCGGGTACCGATCGGCAGCGCCGCCAGCACCAGCAGGATGACCGCGATCACGTAAAAGACAGCCTGAATCGACATCGGAGACTCCTCGATCATTGGGGTGAGAGCGGCGCTGATCTACCCAGAGATCGAGGATCTTCAAACTTTCCGGTTCACGAACACGTCGAGCCCGTCCAGCAGACGCCCGAGGCCGAACCGGAACAGCTTCTCCAGATCGAAGTCGAATCCACCGCCGGCCTCGGTCAGTGCACGCATCCGCGGCAGGTCGTTCCGGGCGAGCACGCCGGCGAACAGCGCGTGCTGGGTGCTCAGCCACTCCTCGTTGGAAATCCCGGTCTCGCGCCGGGCCTCGGCCTCCGGCTCGAAGGCGCTGGCGACGCCCCGGATGTAACTGAACAGCAGGATCTGCACGTACAGGCGCTCGTCCGGGGTCAGCCGGGTGCCGTCGAACGCCTGCAGTACGTACTCGGTCAGCCGCAATGCGTTCGGCGCGATCTGCGGCCGGGTCAGCGACATCGACGGCGCCAGCCACGGGTGCCGGCGGAAGGCCGCCCACTCCAGCTCGGCGCAGATCTCCAGGCGCCGCCGCCACCCGTACGGGCGGCGGGCCGGCAGCGCGAACTCCCCGATGGCGGCGTCGATCATCGCCAGCACAAGGTCGTCCTTGCCCGGCACGTGCCGGTACAGCGACATGGTGGCCACGCCCAGCTCGGACGCGATCCGGCGCATCGTCGCCTCGGCCATCCCGTCGGTGTCGGCCACGGTGATCGCCGCCGCCACGATCCGGTCGCGGGTCAGCTCACGCTCGACGCGGCGCACCCGGCGTTCGGCCACCAGCGTGCCCACGCCCGGCCGGGCCACCGTCAGCCCTTCCCCCTGCAGGGCGGCCAGCGCCTTGGTCGCGGTGGCGATGGCCACGCCGTGCTCCCGGGTCAGCGCCCGGGCGGACGGGACCCGATCACCCGGGCGGAGCTCACCGCGGGTGATCCGGTCCCGGATGCCGTTGGCGATCCGGCGGTACGGAGGGTCGTCCACGAGGCGTCAGTGTACTAGTGCATTTTGCTTTCTTCCAACGGTTTTCCTACCGTGGCTGTACAACGTACGCACGGGTGATGGGGGAGCGATGCGGGTTCTGATCTCGGGGGCGGGAATCGCCGGGCCGGCGCTGGCGCACTGGCTGCAGCGGTACGGTATCGAGGCGGTCGTGGTGGAAAAGGCGGCCGGCCCGCGGCCGGGCGGGCACGCGGTCGACATCCGCGGCGTGGCCCGGGAGGTGACCGACCGGATGGGCATCCGGCCGGCGGTCGTGGCGAACCGGGTCGACGAGCGGGGTATCGCGCTGGTGAACCGGCGCGGGCGGCGGATCGGCGGGATGCCGGCCGACCTGTTCGGCGGCGAGGGCATCGTCGCCGAGATCGAGATCGCGCGCGGTGACCTGGGCCGGATCCTGCACGACGCCACCGCGGGGTACACCGAGTACCGGTTCGGCGACCGGATCACGGAGCTGAGGCCGGACGTCTCCGGTGTGGACGTGACGTTCCGGTCCGGGACGACCGAACGGTTCGACGTGGTGGTCGGCGCCGACGGCGTGTACTCCGGCGTGCGGGAGCTGGCGTTCGGGCCGGCCCGGGAGTTCGTCACCCACCTCGGCGGCTACACGGCCTACTTCACGGTCCGCGACCCGGGCGACCTCGACCACTGGTTCCTGATGTACAACGCGCCCGGCGGCCTGGTCGCCGGACTGCGCCCGGAGCGCGGCGGCACGGCCAAGGCCAGCCTGTCGTTCCGCTCGCCCGACCTCGGGCGCCTCTCCCGGGCCGCCCAGCAGCAGGTGTTGCGCGACCGGATGACCGGCGCCGGCTGGCGGGTGGACGAGTTCCTGGCCGCGATGCCGTCCGCGGCCGACTTCTACTTCGACGGGATCTGTCAGGTCCATGTCGGACAGTGGCACCGCGACCGGGTGGTCCTGCTCGGCGACGCCGGTTACAGCGGTTCCCCGTTGGCCGGGCTGGGCACCAGCACCGCGCTGGTCGCCGCGTACGTCCTGGCCGGTGAGCTCGCGATGTCGCCGGGCGACCCGGCCGCGGCCTTCGCCGCCTACCAGCGTTCGCTGAGCGGTTATGTGGCGGCGGCGCAGGAACTGCCGCCGGGCGGCATGAAGATGTTCGCGCCCCGCACCCGCCCGGTGATCGCGCTGCGCAGTCTGTCCTGGCGCATGATGACCCGCTGGCCGATGCGCGGCCTCATCGCGAAGCAGGCGGCCAAGGCCGACCGCATCACCCTGCCGGACTACGTCGCGGTGAACTCCTCGAAGACGTCCAGGTAGGCGTCCCCGTCGGCCGCCGTGTGGGCGAGCGAGACCGTCGGCCCCAGCCACCGGCCCGACTCCCAGACGCCCCGGTTGGCCAGGCACAGCCGGATGAGGGCGCGCAGATCCGGGTCATGGCCGGCTCGGTCAGCGGCAGCGCCACGTCGCCCGGGGCGGGCGCCCGCGCGACCGCGTCCAGGTCGTTGAACGGCACGATCCGCAGATCGGCGGCGGCTTCGGGCAGCAGGCCGGTGTACTCCGGGCGGACCTCGCCGCCGTCCAGTACGGCCAGCGTCGAATCGAGGTGACCGTGGTACTTCCCGTCGAAGACGACCACCTTGGCCCGCCCGGTACGGACCCGCGCCAGCCGGACCACCTCGACGTTCGCCTGGGTGGCGGACAGCGTGAACTGCCACTTGGCCATGCCGTACCGCTGCGCCAGCGCCTCGGCCACCACCAAGGCGTCGTCGGACGGCAGCAGGAACTGGCTCCCGGCCGCGACCCGCTCCGAGACGGCCCGCACGACCGGCCCGGGCGCGTGCCCGCAGAACGCACTCATGTCCGCGGCGTACATGTCCACGTACTCGTGCCCGTCCAGGTCCCAGAACCGCGCGCCGGCCCCGTGCGAAACCCACAGCGGCGGATGGTCGTACAGCTCGTCCATCCAGGCCATCGGCAGGCCCCGCGGCATCGTCCGCCCGGCCCGCGCGGTCGCCGCCCTCGACCGCGGCCACGCCTCCTCGAACCGCGCCCCTTCCACATCCGCCAGCGCCGCGACCTTCTCCCGATCCATGTCTCGAACCCCCTCCGCGTCCCTGCCAGTCGGATGGCTCAGCCCGCGTGTCAGCCGACCGCGAGCTGGAATCGGCCCATCTGGGGATCGAGGGTGGCCGGGTCGGCGGCGGCCAGGTCGGTGGGGGACCACCAGCGGACCTCGGCGAACTCGCCGGCGTCGGGGAGCAGCGGGGTGTCGCGGCTGACCGTGGCCGGGAACCAGAGGCTGACGTCGGTGTGACCGGAATCGGCGCCGACGGTGACGGTGACGCTGAGGAGGACGGGGTCTCCGGCGGCGCCGGTGGTCAGGCCGAGTTCCTCCTGCAGCTCGCGGGCCGCCGTGGTCGCCGGGTGCTCGCCGGGCTCGACGTGGCCGCCGGGCGGGAGCCAGAGGCCCGCGTTGCGGTGGGCGACCAGGAGGATCGCGCCGTCGGACGGGTCGATCGGGACCACGTACGACACCAGGTGCTTGGGCGGGATGTCCGGCTTGATCCGGCGGAAGACGTCGTCGGTGGAGTCGAGCCAGGCCAGGGTATCGGCCCGGTCCCGGCGGGCCCGGTCGTCGGCGGCCGGGATCCGGCTCACCAGGTCGTGGGCGGCGGCGACGGGTTTGTGCACAGGAGGCTCCAACGAAGGGCGAGTAGGACCAGGACACCGACAGTGACATACCCGGAGTCGACAGTGTGCGACCATTCCGGCCATGGCTGGGTATTCGCCGGCGCCGCTGGCCCGCAAGCTCGGCGTCAGGGACGGCGCGTCGGTGCTGGTCGACGGCGCGCCCGCCGGGTTCACCCTGGACGTGGCCGCCGGCGCCGAGCCGTACGACCTGATCCTCTGTTTCTGCCCGGACCTCGCGACGCTGGCGGCGCGGTGGCCGGTCCTGCACCCGCGGACGACCGCCGCCGGCGCGCTCTGGATCGCCTGGTCGAAGAAGTCGTCCGGCGTGCCCACCGACCTGACCGGGGACGTCGTCCGGGAGTTCGTGCTGACCCACGGCCGGGTGGACGTGAAGGTGTGCGCGATCGACGACACCTGGTCCGGCCTGAAGAACGTGATCCGGGTAACCGACCGCTGACGCGGAGTAGACAGGATTGTTGACTGTCGATGGGGGATGCGTTCCACTCAGGACATTCTGCGCTCAGGTACGGCCGTCTGGCGGTGTCCGGTCTCGCTCTTGCCGGCTTGATGGGGGTCGTCGCGGCCGGCCCCGCGCCCGCGGCGGCACGCGCCGCGATCGTCACGGTCGTGCCGGGAGTAGACATCTCACCGCCCGGAGACGACTACCAGAACGCCTGGAAGGTCAACAATCGCGGCCATGTGGTGCTGTTCGTCGGCCATCTCATCTGGCATGACGGCCAGTACACGGACGTGGGCACGCTGGGCGGTGCCTTCACCGGAACATGGGCGATCAACGATGCCGGTGACGTAGTCGGCGAGAGCGAACTGGCCGACGGCACGAACCACGGGTTTCGGTGGCGGCACGGCCGGATGACCGACCTCGGGACGCTCGGCGGAACGAGCAGCATCGCCCTCTCCGTCGGCGCGAACGGGGACGTGGCCGGGCACAGCACAGTGGCCGATGGCTCGGAGCACGTGTTCCGCTGGCGGAATGGGGTGATGACCGACACCGGCATCCCGGCCTCGTTCGGCGCCGAAGTTCTCATCAACGCGAGCGGCCAGATCGCCACCGGGTATTTCTCGTCCGACACGTCCATCGCCCACGCCTACGTGTGGGATCGAGGCAAGACGACCGCTCTCCCGACGCTCGGCGGGGAGTCGGTGCTGGTGTCCGCCATCAACGACCGCGGTGACGTCGTCGGTCGCGCGACCACCGCGACCGGCGACTGGCACGCCTTCCGGTGGCGACACGGCCGGATGACCGACCTGGGGGACCCTCGGCGGCCCCGAATCCGGGGCCGCCGACATCAACAATCGCGGACAGATCGCCGGATTCGCCGATACGACGGACGGGCCGACGCACGCGGTCCGGTGGCAGAACGGCGTGCTGGCCGATCTCGACGCGGGCAACGCCGGGCGGGTGACGAGTTGGGGTGAGGCCATCAACGAGCGGGGTGACGTGGTGGGGACCCGGCAGGACGACAACGGCACCAAAGGGGCGGTCTGGCGCGGCCGCCGGGTGCTCCTCCTCGACACGATCGGCGCCGAGACGAGCCAGGGTCAGGACATCAACGATTCTCCACTGGCGATCGGGGAGATCTCGCCCAATCCGTTCGCCCCGACCCGGGCCGCCGTCTGGAACACCGCCGGGTACTGATCAGGACTTGAGGCAGAGGTCGAAGGGCTGTCCGCCCGGGTCGAGCAGAACCCGCCAGCGGTCGGGCTGGGGCTGGTCGGCGGGCTTGGTCGCACCCAGCGCCAGCGCCTGCTCCTCGGCCTTGTCCAGGTCCTCGACGTAGAAGTCGAGGTGGTAGCGCTTGGGCGCCGACTCGTCGGGCCAGCCCGGGCCGGAGTAACCGGGCACCTTGCCGAAGCCGATGCTGACCGAGCCGTCGCCGATCATCGCGTACTCGTCCTCGCTGGCCATCACCTCCCAGCCCAGCACCTGGGAGTAGAACTCGGCCTGCGCGGCCGGGTTGTCCGCGTCGACATTGATCATGGCCATGGTGGCGAATCCGGGCACGTCACGTCCTCCTCGATGATGTCTTCGGTACACCGGAATCCTGCCCGGGGAGACTGACACCTGATGTCAGGAAGGCGGCGGGTTCTGCGCCGCCAGCCATCCGGCCACCTGGGCCCGGGAGCTGAAGCCGAGCTTGCTCAGGATGTTCTCCACGTGCCCTTCGGCCGTACGCTGCGCCACCACCAGCCGGGCCGCGATCTCCCGGTTGCTCAGGCCCTCGGCGATCAACGCCGCCACCTCACGTTCGCGCCGGGTCAGCCCGAAGTCGCCGCCGCTCGATCGCGGGGCCGGCGCCGGCGCGGCGGACCCGGTGCCGGGCCGTTCCAGCGCCACCGCCACGGCCTCGAGCGTCGACAGGGCCACCCCCTGGCGCATCGCCGTGTCGTACGCCCGGTGACCCAGCCGGGCCCGTACGGCCGAGACGGTCTGCTCGTGGAATGCGTTGAGGCTGGTCGACGCGGACAGCGAGGTGTGCATCGCCCGCCACATCCGCGTCGACGCCCCGATCAGCGTGGCCGCACGCTGGTCCCGGTGCTGCCGCCCGGCCACCCAGGCCAGCGACTCCAGTGACAGCACGACCGCGAACTGCTCGTCCTCGAGCCGGGCGCGCACCTCGAGACTCTCCTTGGCCGCCGCGCCCGCGCCGTCGTCGTCGCCGTCCACGAACCGCAGCACGCTCAGTGACCACAGGGCGAACGCCTGCCACCACACGTCGCCGCTGGCCGCGCTCGCATCCCGGGCCGAGATCAGGTCGGGGTAGCCGTCGGCCGGTCGCCCGGCCAGGCCGCGGGCCATGCCCAGCATGGACAGCGCCCACATCTCGCCGCTGTGCGCGCCCGTCTCCCGGAACGTCTCCAGCGCCGCCGCGAACAAGGGCACGGCCGCCGCCGGTTCGCCGGAGAACGCCTTCAGGTTGGCCTGGACGATCGAGATGTACGCCTCCTCGACCGGGTTCGGCACCCGGTCGGCGAGCTTGCGGGCGTCGGCCAGCAGCGCCGCGGCCCGTTCGTGATCCCCTTGGACCAGGGCGATCAGCGCGTTCACCCGCAGCGCCTTGACCCGCGGCCAGTCGTCGGGGGCAGGCAACCCCAGCGCGCGGTCCAGCCAGTGCCGTCCCTCGGACAGGAACCCGCGGATGAACCAGTGGTATTCGAGGTCGGCCGCCATCCGCAGCGCCAGTTCGGCCGGGCCGGCAGTGACCGCGTACTCCAGGGCGACCCGCAGATTGCCCTGCTCGTGATGCAGCCGCAGCATCAACGCGGGCTGCTCCGGGCTGGCCCAGTGCCGGCCGCCCCAGGTCACCAGGTCGGCGAAGAACTCGCAGTGCCGGCGGGCCACCGCGTCGGTCTCGCCCACCTCGGCCAGCTTGGCCGCGCCGTACTCGCGGACCACCTCGAGCATCTTGTACCGGGCCGAGTCACCGTCGCCGGCCTTGGTCAGCACCGACTTGTCCACCAGGGACGCGATCAGATCGAGGACGGTGTCGGCCGGCAGCGCGTCGTCGGCGCAGACCCGCTCGGCCGCGTCCAGTTCCAGGCCGCCGGAGAATACCGACGCGTGGGCCCACAGCCGGCGCTCAGCGTCCGAGCAGAGGTCCCAGCTCCAGTCGATCAGCGCGCGGAGCGTCTGCTGCCGGGCCGGCGCGTTGCGGGCACCGGAGGTCAGCAGCCGGAAACGGTCGGTCAGCCGGTCCACGATCTGGCTCAGCGACAGCACCCGCAGCCGGGCCACGGCCAGCTCGATCGCCAGCGGCACCCCCTCGAGCGCGGTGCACAGCCGGGCCACGGCGCCGCAGTTCTCGTCGGTCACGGTGAAGTCCGGGTCGACCGCGACCGCCCGTTCCACCAGCAGGCCGGCCGACTCGTAGCGGGCCAGCTCGGCCGGGTTGCACGGGCCGTCCGGGTCGGGTACCGACAGCGGCTGCACGGCCAGGGTGGCTTCGCCAGCGAGGCGCAGCGCCTGCCGGCTGGTGGCCAGGATGCGCAGTTCCGGGCAGGACCGCAGCAGCGTCTCGGCCAGGTCGGCGCAGGCCCCGATCAGCTGCTCGCAGTTGTCCAGGATGAGCAGCACCTGCTGGTCGGCGAGAAAATCGGCCAGGCCGGGCGCGTCCGGGCTCACCGAGCTCTCCCGGATGCCGAGCGCCTCGGCCACGGTCACCGCGACCAGGTCGGGGTCGCGCAGCTCGGCCAGCTCGACGAACCAGACCCCGTCCGGGAACGCGCGGCGCATCTCGGCGCCCACCCGCTGCGCCAGCCGCGTCTTGCCGACCCCGCCGGCGCCGGTCAGCGTGACCAGCCGGCTGGTCGAGAGCATCCGCCGGACCCCGGTCACCTCGTGCCGCCGCCCGACGAAGCTGGTCACCTCGGCCGGGAGGCTGCCGCGCGCACTGCGCGCGGAGGTGGCGGTGCTCATAGGAGCACGTTAACGGGTAGACCCGGTCGGTGCGGAGTCGGAAATGACGGTATTAGATCGCTGGTCAGGCCGAAAGCGCGGCCGATCGGGGGACGGCGCAGGGATGCGGCGCGATCGACCGGCCGTCCGGCATAAGCTCGCCGGTGTCATCGAACGTGACGACACCATTACACAGAAGGCTCCACCCCTGCTGAGGGTGAGTGGCCACGATCTTGGCCGCGTCGTGACCGGAGTCGGCCGCCGGGGGGCAGGGCGGCTTGTGCTTGCACATGGTCAGCTCTCCTTTCCTAGGCAAGACTGGTCCTCGGAAGAGGCCGCCACCACGGGCGAAGTACCTACGTCGTACCCGAATTCGGTAACTGACCGTCCCTCTGGTTCCATCACTTGGAGTAGCGATGCCCGGTCGTTTCGCCCCGTCCGACTCCCGCCCGGTCGCGCGTCCGGCCTCCGTCCGGGCCGGGGATCACTGGCGGATCACCGTGCTGCTGGACGGCGTGCTCCGGTTGGAATGGAGCGACGACGGCGGGTTCGAGGACCGGGCGTCGACGTTCGCCGTCCACCGCGACCACCCCACGCCGGACTTCACCGTCCACCAGTCCGACGAGCAGCTCGAGATCGTCACCGACCGGCTGCACCTCACCTGGGACCGGCAGCCGTTCAGCTCGGCCGGACTCGCCGTACGCGTCCGCGGCGCGGTCAGCAAGCACCGGGCGACGTGGCGCTGGGGCACCACCCCGCGGACGCTCGGCGGCACCGGGCGGACCCTGGACGAGGCCGACGGCGCCATCCCGCTGGAGCCCGGCGTGGTGTCCCGTGACGGTATCGGGATCCTCGACGACAGCGCGTCGTTCCTGTTCACGGACGCCGGCTGGATCGACAGCCGGGTGCCGGGGCGACGGGACGTCTACGTGTTCGCGTACGGTCACGACTACCCGGACGCGGTACGCGCCCTGTACGCGGTATCCGGGGCGCCGCCGGTAATCCCGCGCTGGGCTCTGGGCAACTGGTGGAGCCGCTACCACGCGTACAGCGCGGCCGAGTACCTGGAGTTGATGGACCGGTTCGACACCGAGCGGGTGCCGTTCTCGGTGGCCGTCCTGGACATGGACTGGCACCGGGTGGCGTCCGTGCCTCCGCAGTACGGTACCGGCTGGACGGGCTACAGCTGGGAGCCCTCACTCTTCGCCGACCCGGCGGCGTTCCTGGCCGAGTTGCACCGGCGCGGCCTCAAGGTGACCCTCAACCTGCACCCGCACGAGGGCGTCCAGCCGTTCGAGGACGCGTTCCCGGCGATGGCCCGAGCGCTCGGCGCCGACCCGGCGGCCGACCTCGGCGTGCCGTTCGACATCACCAGCGAGCGGTTCGCCGAGGCGTACTTCGACGTTTTGCACCGCCCGCTGGAGGAGCAGGGCGTGGACTTCTGGTGGGTCGACTGGCAGCAGGGCCATCTGTCCAACGTGCCCGGTGTGGACCCGCTGTGGATGCTCAACCACCTGCACTTCGTCGACTCGGCGCGGGACGGCCGGCGCGGGCTCACCTTCTCCCGGTACGCCGGTCCGGGCAGCCAGCGGTACCCGGTCGGGTTCAGCGGCGACACCCTGATCACCTGGGACTCGCTGCGGTTCCAGCCGTACTTCACCGCCACCGCGTCCAACATCGGGTACGGCTGGTGGAGCCACGACGTCGGCGGTCACCTGTGGGGCGTCCGGGACGACACGCTCACCGTCCGGTGGCTCCAGCTCGGCGTCTTCTCCCCGATCAACCGGCTGCACTCGTCCTCGAACCCGTTCCTGCAGAAGGAACCGTGGGCCTACCCGAAGCAGGCCCGGGACGCGTTCGGGGCGGCGCTGCGGTTCCGCCACCGGCTCGTGCCGTACCTGCACTCGATGAACTACCGGGCCGCGGCGGGGGAGCCGCTGGTCCGGCCGATGTACTACGAGCACCCGTCGTCCCCGGCCGCGTACGACGTGCCGAACCAGTTCCAGTTCGGCGATTCGCTGCTGGTCGCGCCGATCACCGACCCCGGCGACGAGACCACGCTGATGGGCTCGACCCGGGCCTGGCTCCCGGAGGGCGTCTGGGCCGACATCTTCACCGGCACCGTCCACCGGGCCGGCGCGGGCGGTCGCTACATCCGGTTGCACCGCGACGACAAGTCCATCCCGGCGTTGCTGCGGGCCGGGGCGGTGCTGCCGCTCACCCTGGATCCGGCCGTACGCGTCGACGTCAACCCGGAGGCCCTGGAACTGCTCGTGCTGCCGGGCGCGGACGGAACCCGCGACCTGGTCGAGGACGACGGGACCGACGCCCACGTCTCCCGTACGGCCCTCACCTGGGACGACGCCGCGCAGACCCTGACCATCGGCGCCGCCTCCGACCCGGCGGTCGTCCCGGCCCGGCGGTCCTGGACGGTCACCGTCCTCGGCGCGTCCAGCGTGGGCGAGGTCGAGGTCACCGGTGTTTCGGCTTCGCCCGTCGTCGCCGGCGCGAGCGTCACCGTCGCCGACGTGCCGGCCGGCGTCGCGCTGCAGATCCGGATCCGGCCGGCCCGTCGCGGTGACCGGAACGACCGGCTGTTCGACATCCTCGGTCGCGCGCAGTGGGAGCACGAGCGCAAACTCGCGGCCTGGACCGTGCTCACCAGCGCCGCCGACGATCTGCGCAAGGTGTCCGAGCTGCAGGCCCTGAGCCTTCCGGAGACCCTGCTCAGTGCTCTGGTCGAGGTGATCGTCAGCGAGTGACCATCGGGCTCAGGCCGGGTCGGTGACGTCCGCCCACGCGCCGGCCAGTGCGGCCACCGCGTCGTCGGCGGCGATCAGCAGAGCGACGCCGCGCTCGCCCGCGCCCAGGCTGATCGAGTGGCCGCGCAGCCGGTCGTCGGCGACCACCGGCCACGGCTTGACCGAGCCGAACGGAGTGATCGTGCCCCGCTCGTAGCCGGTGGCGTCCTTGGCCGTGTCCTTGTCGGGCAGCGAGAGCCGGTTGACGCCGAGCTGGGCCCGCAGTTTCGGCCACGAGATCACCCGGTCGCCGGGGACGAGGACGAACACGTACTGATCCTCGGCCCGCCGCACGACGATGGTCTTGACCAGGTCGGCCACCGGCACGCCGAGCGCCTCGGCGGCCTCGGCGACGCCGGCCACCGGCCCGTGCCGGACCACCTGATGCGCCAGCCCGGCCGCCTCGGCGGCCTCGATCGCAGGTGTCGACATGTCGATCACCCTAGCGCCGGGGCGGAGCGAGACGGCGGCCCCGGATCAGGACCTGCCGCCGGCCGATCTCCCGCCCGTCGGAGCTCATCTCGACGCCCTCGATGGGGAACCAGTTCTCGCCGTCGTACGCGGTCGGATCGGACCAGTCGACACGCTCGACCCGGATCACCAGCGGGCCCGACCCGTACAGGTAGTCATCCTCGGCGAAATGACTGACCATGCTCACCGCACAAGGGTCTCAGCCCTGCAAAGGAAAAAGCAAGAGCAGATGCACGTGCATCCGCGTGTGCACTGAACGGAGGACCCCCGGGTAGACGAAAGGCGGGTACCCGTTAGGAGTACCCGCCTAATGAACGGAATTGATCAGTTGAGCTCGTCGAGCATCCCCTTCAGGATGCCGGGGGTGTCGTCGGGCGGCTCGGCCTCGACGCACACCTCTTCCATCGCGATCGCGTAGTGGTCCACATCGGCCCGTTTATCGAGGTAGATGGCCCCGGTGAGCTGCTCCGAGTAGACCACGTCGGGCAGGTCGGGCTCGGCGAACCGGAGGATCGAGAACGGCCCGCCGGCGGCCGAGTGGGCACCGGCCGCGAACATCACGATCTGCAACCGGACGTTCGGCCGTTCCGACCACTCGATCAGGGACCTGAGCTGGTCGCGCATGACCTCGACGCCGCCGATCAACCGGCGCAGCGCCCCCTCGTCGATGACCACCCAGAACTGGGGCGCGTTGTCCCGGTCGAGCACCTGCTGGCGGCGCTGACGCAGGTCGATCCGGCGGCCGATCTCGTCCTCGGTGGCGCGCTTGTGACCGAGCTTGATCACCGTCTTGGCGTAGTCGGCGGTCTGCAGCAGGCCAGGCACGAACTGCACCTCGTACGTCCGGATCAGCGACGCCGACTCCTCCAGCCCCAGATAGGACTGGAACCACGGAGTGATCAGGTCGGCGTACGAGTGCCACCAGCCGGGGTTGTTGGCCTGCCGGGCCAGCGCGATCAGAGCGTCGCGCTCCTCACCGTCCACGCCGTACAGCCCGAGCAGATCGGCGACGTCGCGTTCCTTGAAGCTGACCCGGCCGAGTTCCATCCGGCTGATCTTGGATTCCGACGCGCGGATCTCATAGCCGGCCGCTTCGCGGGTGACGCCCTTGGCTTCCCGCAGGCGGCGCAGCTGAGTGCCCAGCTGGATCCGCAGAGCCGTGGGGCCACCCATCGGGCTCTCCTGAGCCGAGGTCACTCGTCACCTCCGTCGACGGGCCGGGCCGGGGCGGGCCGGGCAAAGGCCGGGAGCAAACCACAGCCTCTTACTTATACCCGATGCACGTGCAGATGGTTCGTGCACGGGCCCGGATATCGGCCGCGATCTTGACTTCGAGCCTGCTTGAGCTTGCAGAGTACGGACCATGAGAGCCGCCGTGTTCGACCGGTACGGTCCGCCCGAGGTCCTGTACGTCACCGACCGGCCCGATCCGGTGGCCGGGCCGGGGGAGATCCGCGTGGCGATCCGGGCGGCCGGGGTGCAGCCGTTCGACGTCGCCGTCCGGTCCGGGCGGATGCCCCGGGTTCCGGTGACGTTCCCGCAGACCATCGGGCAGGAGTACGCCGGGGTGGTCGACCAGGTCGGCGCCGACGTGGACGGGTTCGCGCCCGGCGACCGGGTGCTCGGCTCGACGATGCTGAACGGGCAGGCGTCGGCGGTGGTGGTGCCGGCCGCAGGGGTTGTACGGCTGCCGGAGGGTCTTGATCTGCCGACCGCGGCGGCGCTGGTGGCGGCGGGGCAGACCGCGTCCGGGGCGCTGCGCGAGCTGGCCGCCGGCCCCGGCGACGTGCTGCTCGTCCACGCCGCCGCCGGTTCGGTCGGCACGGTCGCGACCCAGCTGGCCCGGCTCGCCGGAGCGTCGGTGATCGGGACGGCGAGCCCGGGCAACCACGCCTACCTGCGGCAACTCGGGGCGGTGCCGGTGACGTACGGCGAAGACCTGATCGCCGCCGTACGGGCGACCGGGTTGGTGCCGACCGTGGCGCTGGACGCGGCCGGGGGCCGGGCGGTCGCGCAGTCGATCGAGTTGGGCGTCGCGCCGGAGCGGACCGGGACGATCGTGGACGACCGGGCGGCGGCGTCCGCGGGGGCGCGGGTGGTGCGGGCGCCGCGCGACCCGGCCCGGCTGGCCGAGGTGGTGGCACTGGCGGCGCGGGGGGTGCTGACCATGCCCGTACGGGCCTATCCGCTGTCGGAGGTGGTGGCCGCAAACGCCGCCGTGGAGGCCGGCCACGGCCGCGGAAAGGTCGTGGTGATCGTCGAGACCTGATCCTCCGGCCCGGCGTGCGGGTTACTTCGCGTTCCTCGGCGGCACGGGGCCGCAGTCAGCCGGGCCGCCGGGTCCACCATGAGCCGGACCTTCGTCGGCCGGGCGGCTCAGCTGGTGGTCAGCACCGGGCGGGGGTACGGGCGGGTTGCGGGGCGGCGGCACGCCGTTCGCGATCATCGACGGGCTGGTGGTTCTGCGCTGAACCTCAGGGGACGTCGTACTGGTCCGGATACGGGTCGGGGGGCGTGCCGTGCCGGTCGGCGAGCTGCTGGTCGAGCACGACCCGAAGGGCTCGCATGGCGAAGTAGAGTCGCGACTTCACTGTCTCCACCGGCACTCCGCGGACTCCGGCCGCCTCCTCCAGGGACACTCCCCGGTAGAAGAGCTCGACAAGGATGTCCCGGTGGGTGCCGGGCAGTTCGTCGAGGGCGCGCACCACGGTGGTGCCGCCCGGCGATCCGTCCCCGAGCGTGCGCTCCCGCCGGTGGCGTTCCGTCGGCCGGTCGTCGTGGCCGGCCGGCCCCTGGCGCTCACCGTCGCGCATGACGGCGCGCGCGGTGAGGACCAGCCACGGCCGTACGGCCGATGCTCTCTGTGGGTAGCGTGCCGGGTCCTGCGCGGCGCGGTACAGGGTCTCCTTGACCACGGACTCGGTCGTGGACGGATCACCCTCGGTGATTTTGTAGACGTACTGGTAAAGCGCGTTTTCGTGCGGCGACACCAGGTCCTCGAAGACGACGGTGGGCTCGTCCCCGGGCTGGGATTCGGCCTGATTCGGGCCGAACAGATCGGAATGCTGCAGCGAGCGCCCCGCAAGAGCGCCGCTGGAGCCGGGCGCCGGCCGTTCGGCGGCGTGGCGACCCATGGGCGTTCCCCTCTCTCCTTCTCGCGGACAGGTGAATACCATGTTCATCTCACGCGCCTCGGAACGACACGGGGAAAGTACCCGGATCACTACCCGTATTTGCACTGCGTACACAGGTAGTGATGGCTACGCCGGGGCATGAGCTGCCCATTCGAACGCCCGTACCAGTCACTATTGGTCGATGCCGGGCGGCGTTTGACGGCCCGGTCACGGCCCGGACGGCTCGGAGACGGCCACCGGCCGCGCCGTGTGTCCCGCGTTCGCGTCGGCGTTGCTGGATTCGGGGTGCCGGAGGAGGTGCTCACCGATAACGGCAGGCAGTTCACCGCCCGATTCGGCAACGGTGGAGAGGTTCCATCAGACCCTGCGCCGGTCCTTGGCTTATCGAGTAGATACCTAGACACCTAGATACCTATCTGGCAGAGTGAGAATGTGCCCGGCTCACGCCAGCAGTTCAACGTCAACCTCGACCCCGAACTGGTCAGGCGAATCAAACACCACGCTGTCGACGTCCAGCTGACCTTGTCCGACCTCGTTGCTCGCGTCCTGCACGACCATCTGGACAAGGAGTCCGCCATGACCGACCAGCCGCCGGCCGACCCGGCCGTCAGCTTGCAGCCCATGATCCACGTGGCCGACATGGCCGCTGCCGTAGGCTTTTACGAGGCCCTCGGCGCGCGGGTCGAGCACGGCAGCCGCGACGGTGACTTCGTGATGCTCCGTATCGGACCCGGCCGCTTCAGCCTGTTGGCTCATCCGCCGAACCCTGAGCAGAACGAGGGCCAGGTTGAACTGAACTTCGAGACCACCGAGGAACTGCAGACGGTCGAAGCAAGGCTACGAGCAGCCAACGTTACGATCGCTCAGCCGACAACCGATGAGGGCTTCGGACGCCAGCTACAGATCAGCGCCCCCGACGGCCTACTCATCAAAATCAACCAGCTCGAACAGGATCTGTACACCTGAGAGCCACCCGGCCGCGGCAGAGCCGGTCAAAGAAAACTCAGCCCAACGTCAAGCAACGGCTGGGACGGACGGGTCTGTCAAGCATCAGCCGGGACCAGACAAACCCGCGCGGCCCACCGGCCCGGCCCCCCCCGGCCCGGCCCGGCCCCACCAATGCATCGAAGGCGTGGTGCAGGATCGGTGCATTGACGGCCTTCACGAAGGTTCCTGGCTCATCCCGCCGACCCGGACGACCGGATGGATCCAGGTGGAGCTGTCGTGGCGGTCAACGCCGGTCTCGGCCCACAGCAGATCGACGCAGCTGTCGACAACATCCGGTGGTACGGCTTGGGCCAGTTTGACGAAGTGCATCAGCTCCGCCCGTACGGACCCGGGTGAAGGAGTTCGGCGACGTCCAGAGCGCGGGTACCGACCGGGGTGTCGCCCTCGGCGTTCCAGACCTCGGAGAGGACGCCCATGACGAAGCCCCAGGCGGTGACCCGGTCCAGCGGGATGCCCAGCGCGTCGGCCATCTGGTCCAGACGGGACGGGACCAGCGCCAGCAGGTCGGCCGAGCGGCGGCGCGGGTCCGGGTTGTAGAGCATCGGGCCGCAGTCGAAGCCGGCGTCCCCGATCCGGCCGAACGGGTCGATGGCCAGCCACCGTCCCCGACCGTCGCGCAGACCGTTGTCGTGGTGGAGGTCGCCGTGCAGCACGACGTCGCCGGTCTGGTCGGCGCACAGGTCGCGGAACAGGCCGGCCGCGGTCTCGACCAGACGGCGGGCGATCGGGTCGTCGCCCGGGAAGCGGGCCAGGTGGTCACCGAAGGCCTGGCCCTCGTCGCGGAGGTGCGGCAGGGCCACCCCGGGCGGCGGTGGTCCGTGCAGCGCCCGCGCGACGGACATCAGCGCCTCCGTCGCGGCCGCGTCGTCCTGCGGCACCAGGGCCGCGGCGCGCTCGCCGGGGACGGCCCGCTCGATCAGCAGCGCCCCCGGCTCCTCGGCCAGCAGCCGGCCCGCGCCCCGCCCGCCGAACACCCGCAGCGCCGTGGCTTCCTGGCTCAGGTGACCGTCCGGCACGCCCAGCTTGAGAACGACCGGCGACCCGTCTGCCCGGGTCGCCGCCATGACCCAGTTCATCGACAGCTCGAACGGCTCGCCCAGGGTCAGCTGCCATCGCCCGGCGGCCGCCGCGACCAGCCCGGGCAGCGCCGCCAGCCACCGCTGCCCGTCCGGGCCCCAGCTTCCGACGACGTTGGCCGCCAGGACCGGCGGCACGGAGAGCGGGGTCGCACTCACCGGACGGGTTCGCCGAACCATCGGGCGAGGTGCTCGTCCAGATCCGGCTGCTCGTCGCCGATCCAGGCGACGTGGCCGTCGGGGCGGAGCAGGACGCACGGAACATCGAGTGCCGCCGCGGGATCCGCGACGTGGTCGACCCGGTCCGACCAGCCGCCGGTGGTCAGGCGTCCGGTGCGGTCGAGCAGCAGGCCGCGGCCGCGGTGCATCCGGCCGTAGAGGCGGCCCGAACTCAGGTCGAGGTCGTGCAGGCGGCGGCCGAGCAGGTCGGGGCCTTCGCCGAAGTAGTAGCGGACGCCGATCGCGGTGATCTTCTCGATCAGGTGGCGGTTCACCTCGTCGAAGTCCATCAGCCGGGTGACCAGCCGGCGCACGGCCCGCGGGCCCGGTTCGGGGGACAGAAGTTCCATCTGGGCGCGGGTGTTGTCCAGTACCTCCTCGGCGACCGGACGACGTTCGGCCGGATAGGTGTCCAGCAGAGTGTCCGGCGCCCACCCGCGGACCTGCGCCGCCAGTTTCCAGCCGAGGTTGAACGCGTCCTGAAGGCCCAGGTTGAGACCTTGTCCGCCGGTGGGTGGATGAATGTGGGCCGCGTCGCCGGCCAGCAGCACCCGCCCGGCCCGGTACCGGTCGGCCAGCCGGGTGGCATTGCCGAACCGGGACAACCATCGTGGGGAATGCACGCCGAAGTCGGTTCCCGCGACGGCGCGCAACTGGTGCCGGAAATCCTCGAGCGTGGGCGCGGCCGCACGATCACCGGCCCGCACGGCGGGAATCACGACGCGATAGACCCCGTCGCCGAACGGCCCGAAACTGAAACGCTTGTCGGTCTCGCGGATCTCGGCTACCTTGGCGGCGATCTCCTCCCGCGGCACGCCCACCTCCATCTCGCCCATCAGCGTGTCGATCCGGGAGGGCTCGCCGGGGAAGCCGACGCCGAGCAGTTTGCGCACCGCGCTGCGCCCGCCGTCACAGCCGACGAGATAGCGCGTACGGACAAGCTGCCCGCCGGTCAGCTCGACGGTCACCCCGTCGACGTCCTGCTCGAGGCCGGCCACCGCACAACCGCGCCGGACCTGCGCCCCCAGGGCGATCGCATGCTCTTCGAGCAGGTGGACGATGACCGGCTGGGGTATGCCGAGCAGATAGGCGTACGCGGAATCCAGGTTGTCCGGCGCGGGTTTGTCGATGGCGGCGAAATAGGCGCCGGCCGGACGCCGCCGCCCGCGTTCGAGCATGCGTTCCAGCAGCCCGCGCATGGCCATCACCTCGATGCTGCGAATGTGCAGACCGACGATGCGGACGACCGACGCGCGTTCGGTTTCGGAGTCCAGGACGAGTACCCGCACATCGTGCAGCCGCAGTTCGGCGGCCAGCATCGCGCCGGTCGGCCCGCAACCGGCAATGATCACGTCGAATTCCAAGGGCATGGGTGTTGCCTTTCGGGGAGTGCTCGGTGGGCGAGGCGCTCCCGGCGACACCTACGTCGATCGCCCGGCCGTGACGGGACGAGGGAGCACCCACATCGATACAGAGTTCATGGGTCTCACCTCCTCGGCGGTGTCACGTCAGCTGGAAGCTACAAGCCCGGGCATCATCGCGTCCAGTCCTTTCCCCGCCTCGTGAGAACAACTCCGGACCGCCCGTGCGCGGCGAGGCGACACAGTCCCACTCTCGCTACGGTTAGCGCGTGTCTCAGATCCCGTGGTGGGGGCTGCCCCTCATCGCCGCCGTGTTTGCCCTGCTCGGAGTGGCTGTCATGCTGCTCGTAACCGCCCGTGACCGGTATCTCCGCGATCGCTCCCGGCGGACGCGCCGCTGGTACGACGAGCGCAAGACCGCGTACGTCGACTTGATGGCGGTGTTCGAGCGCGTCTACTACCGGCTGCGGGCCACCTACGACGCCGGCGACAAGGAACCCGACCCGCTCGTGTACCTGGACGAGGTCGGCCCCGCGCTGATGCAGGTGCGGCTGCTGGCCTCGGGGCCGGTGCGCAGCGCCGCGCTGGCCGTGCACAAGCTGATGGAGCAGCTGCACGGCGGGACCAGGCCGGCGTCGGTGCCGGGCGTGGAGCCGGAGAAGCACCGGCGGGAACTGCTGATCCAGGTGCCGCTGGTGATGCAGCAGTTCGAGGCGGCGATCCGCGAGGAACTGACGATCACGACCACGCCGCCCCGGGCGGTCGAGGCGTCGCGGGATACGGGCTCGGACAGATGATGGAGCTCGACGCCGTCTCCGAGGCCCTGATCACCGGCGGGGTGGTGGCGGTGTTGCGGGCGCCGTCCGCCGACGAGTTCGCGGCGATCGCCGAGACGCTGGTCGGCGCGGGCGTCACCGGGATCGAGGTGACGCTGACGTCGCGAGGTGCGGTGGAGGCGATCGCGCGTCTCACCCGGGAGTGGCCCGAGGCGGTGATCGGCGCCGGGACGGTGCTGACGGCCGAGCAGGCCGAGGCGTCGATCGAGGCGGGGGCGAAATTCCTGGTGTCCCCGGCGCTCGATCTCGACCTCGTCGGGCGGCAAGGAGGCGTGCCGTTCTACCCGGGTGGGCTGACGCCGAGCGAGATCCTGGCCGCCTCCCGGGTCGCGCCGCTGGTCAAGCTGTTCCCGGCGTCGGCGGTCGGACCGGGCTACGTCAAGGACCTGCACGGGCCGTTGCCGGACGTGCGGATCATGCCGACCGGTGGCATCGCCATCGACGACATCACCGCGTGGTTGCGGGCGGGCGCGTCGGTCGTCGGTCTGGGCGGCCCGCTGATCGGTGCCGGTCTCGACGGCCTGCGGGACCGGGTCCGGCGGCCGGTGGACGCGGTGGCGGCGGCGCGGTCATGAGCGTCTTCACCTTCGGCGAGACGATGGGACTGATCTCCGCCGACGGCATCGGCCCCCTGCCGTACGCGCGAAGTTTCACGTACGGCATCGGCGGTTCGGAGAGCAACACGGCCATCGGCATCGCCCGTCTCGGCGGCGACGTCACCTGGCTCGGCCGGGTCGGCTCCGACGGCACCGGCGCCCTGATCGCGCACCGGCTGCGGGCCGAGGGTGTGCACACCCGGGCGATCGTCGACGACGGGTTCACCGGGCTGATGGTCAAGCACCGCCGGTCCGGCGAGGTGATGCACGTCGACTACCACCGGGCGGGGAGCGCCGGCTCGCGGCTCGCGCCCGGTGACCTGCCGTCCGACTTCGCCGGCGCGTCGATCCTGCACGTCACCGGCATCACCCCGGCCCTGTCGGCCTCGGCCCGGGCCACGGTGTTCCAGGCGGTGGAGACGGCCCGCGCTCGTGGGGTCACCGTGTCGCTGGACCTCAACTACCGGGCCAAGCTGTGGTCGCGGTTCGACGCCGCGCCGGTGTTGCGCGACCTGGTGACCCGGGCCGACCTGGTGTTCGCCGGCCCGGACGAGGCGGCGCTGATCCTCGGCGACCGGGACGCCGTGGACGGGCTGGCGGAGCTGGGTCCGGCCGAGGTGGTGGTCAAGGACGGGGCCCGCGGCTGTGCGGCCCTCATCGACGGTACCCGGCACGAGGTCCCGGCGTTGCCGGTGACCGTGGTCGATCCGGTCGGGGCCGGGGACGCGTTCGTGGCCGGTTACCTGGCCGACCGGCTGGCCGGCGCCGACCCGGCCCGCCGGCTGGCCACCGCCACCACCGCCGGCGCGTTCCAGGTCACCGTCCCCGGCGACTGCGAGGGTCTGCCGACCCGGGCCGATCTGGCCTCGCTCCCGCTGGGCGACGTTCGCCGTTGAGAAACGTGGCCGGTTCGACGTGCTCAGGTGACCGGCACGACCGTACGGCCGGGGTGCCGCGGGTTCTCGGCTTCGTCCAGCATGGACGCCGCCACGGTCGCCCGGCTGACCCTGGCCGGGAGGAACGTCCGTGGTACCTGGCCGAGTTCGAGCGTGCGGTAGACGTCTCCGCGGGGCCCGGCGGTCAGGACAGCGACGTGGAAGACGGTGCCGCCCGCCGCCCGTACGGCTTCGTCCGCCGTCATCTTGTCGGAGAGCTCGCGCCGCAGGAACACGCCGGTCAGCCGGCGGGTGAGCCACCCGGCGGCGGACGCCGAGTCGCCGACGCCGAACGCGCCCAGCCACGCGATCCGGTCCGGGGCGGCCGCGACCACCGCGCGGGCGCCCGCGGTCAGCACGCCCGGCTGCTGGCCCGTCGAGACGCCCAGTCCGGACACCACGATCTGGCTGCCGGCCAGCGCTCTGCCGATCGACTCGGGGTCGCGCACGTCGGCGGCCACCGGGATGAGCCGCTCGGCTCCGGCCGGCGGACGGCGGGCGATGGCGGTGACGGTGTGGCCGCGGGCCAGGGCCTGCGCGGTCAGTTCCCGGCCGACCTGGCCGGAGGCGCCGAGCACGGTGATGTTCATCGGTGCAGCACCTCCAGCGCGGCCGCGTGCACCCCGGGCGCGGCGATCAGGACGTCGGCGGCCCCCGGCCGCCATTGGCCGCCGGCCAGGTCGGTGGCGACCCCGCCGGCCTCGGTGACCAGCAGCGAGCCGGCTGCCACGCCGGGCAGGTCGGGTTCGTACTGCCAGAACGCGTCGTAGTGACCCTCGGCCACGGCCAGCAGCGGGAAGGTGGTCGGGACGGTGTTGCGGACGAACAGGGCCCGGCCCATCATCGCGGCCAGTGCCGCGCCGAACCGCTGGTTCACCACCGGATCGCCACCGGCCTGGCTCGCCGTGACGATGGCCGCGTCCAGTTCGGTCTTGCCCGACACCCGCAGCCGTACGCCGTTCCGATACGCCCCTTCGCCCCGCACCGCCGTCCAGGTCAGGTCACCGACCGGCTGGTGCACCACGGTCATGGCCGGCACGTTGTCCCGGATCAGCGTGACCGTCACCGCCCACTCCGGCAGTCCGTGCACGAGGTTCACCGCGCCCTCGACCCCGTCGGCCACCCACCAGTCACCCGGCGGCTGCACCCGGCTCTCGTCGGCGTCGGCGATCCAGTGGGCGTCCGGGTCGAGCGCGGCCCGCAACGCGTCCACAGTGTCCTGTTCGAGCGAGACTCCGGCCCGGTACATGTCGGCGCGACCGCCGGGCCGCGCGTTCTCGTCGTAGATATCCCGGAGGCGGGCGCCGGCCTTACGGACGGCCTCGATGACGTCGTTCATGGGCCCAGTCAAGTCCGGAGCCCGCGGTGCGTCAAATGCAACTTCGGCAGGCGTGGAGTTACCTGGACGCAACTGTGTGGAGGGCCGCCCGGGCCTGGTCGCGGAGCCAGATGTGGGCGCGGTCGCCGTCGTACCGCTGCGGCCACGTGAGCACGATCGGGCTGGGCGGCACCGGCAGGGGGAGCGGGGTGAGGCGCAGGCCGTGCCGGTTTGCGGCAGCCGCGGCCATCCGGGCCGGCACGGTCGCCAGCAGGCCGGCCGCCGCGACCAGGCGCAGCGCGGCGTCGGTGGTCGGCACCGACGCCACCACCTGCCGGTGCAGTCCGCGCTCGTCCAGCGCGTCGTCGATCGGGTCGCGCAGGCGGCCGCGGCGGGACACGATGACGTGCGCAGCGGCCGCGTACTGCCGGACGGTCAGCCGCTTCCGGGGATCTCCGGCCGGCAGCGCCACGGTCAGCCGGTCGTGCACCACGGTCTCGGCGCGGATCCCGGCCGACGCCGGTTCGGCCGATCCGGCCTCCAGATCGACCCGTCCGTGACGCAGGTCGTCGGTGTCGGTCGCCGTCTCGGCCAGGAACCGCAGCCGTACGCCCGGCGCCGCCGTCCGGACCGCGGCGAGCAGCGCCGGCCCGGCCGCGTCGGCGACCGCGTCGTGGAACCGCACGGTGAACGTCCGGTCGAGCCCGGCCGGCTCCAGTTCCCGCTCCGGGGCGAGCAACGCCCGCGCCTCGCCGACCAGCCGGTGCACGTCCGCCCGCACACCCAGCGCGTACGGCGTCGGCGTCATGGCCCGCCCCGTGCGGACCAGGATCGGGTCGCCGGTGGCCCGGCGGATCCGGCCGAGCGTGCGGCTCATCGCCGGGGCCGACAACCGCAACCGGTCCGCGGCGCCGGCCACCGTCCCTTCCTCCAGGAGGGCGTCCAGCGCGGTCAGCAGGTTCAGGTCCAGCGACATGGGCTCACGCTAGCGGTGACCGGATCGGTCCGGTCGCGGCCTCGATGATGTGGTGCTTTTCGGCGGCGGAACGACCAGGATCGGCGTATGACGAAAGCTCTTCTCGTGATCGACGTTCAGGAGTCGTTCCGCGTCCGCCCGTTGTGGGCACATATATCCAACCCCGACGTCGTCGACAACGTGCAGCGGCTGGTGAAGGCCACCCGCGACGGCGGCGACCTGGTGGTGTGGGTGCTGCATTCCGAGGCCGGCAGCGGCGACGAGTTCGACCCGGCCAACGGGCACGTCCGGTTGATCGACGGCCTCGAGCCCGCCGCCGGCGAGCCGTCGCTGATCAAGACCTCGCACAACGCCTTCACCACCACCAATCTGCAGCAGATGCTGACCGAGCGGGGCATCCGCGAGCTGATCGTGACCGGCATCCGGACCGAGCAGTGCTGCGAGACGACCGCGCGGGTGGCCGCCGACCTCGGGTACGACGTCACGTTCGTGACCGACGCGACGGCCACCTTCCCGATCCCGCACCGGGACGCCGGCGACGACCTCGACGACCCCCGGACGCTGTCGGCGGCGGACGTGGTCAGCCGGACCGAGTACGCGCTGGCCGGCCGGTTCGCCACCATCAGGACCACGGACGAGCTGGGAGCGTGAGCCCGTCGTGACCCGTGTGCTGTTCGTGCTGACGCCCGAGCTGCACCTGCTCGATCTGGCCGGACCGGCGCAGGTGTTCTCCACGATCGCCGACTTCGGGCCCCGGTACGCGCTGTCCTACGTCGCGGCCACGCCCGAGGTACTGACGTACCAGGGTGTCGCCCTGAGCGCGACCACCGACTGGCCGAGGCTCTCGCCGGAGGATCTGGTGATCGTGCTCGGCTGGCGCACCGACCGCCGGGTCACCCGGTACCCCGACTACGCGCTGCTCGAGCGGATCGCCGCCCACCACGCCGCCGGCGGCACCGTGGCCAGTGTCTGTGTGGGCGCGTTCGCGCTGGCCCGGGCCGGGCTGCTGAGCGGGCGGCGCTGCACCACCCACCACGAGGTGCAGGACCAGCTCGCCCGCGAGTACCCGCGGGCCACGGTGATCCGGGACGTGCTCTACGTCGAGGACGAACGGGTGATCACGTCGGCCGGCATCGCCAGCGGGATCGACCTGGCCCTGCACCTGATCGCGGTCCGGCACGGCCCGGCGATGGCGGCTCAGGTGGCCCGGGCGATGGTCGTGTACGCCCGCCGCAACGGCGACGACCACCAGGCCAGCGCGATGCTCCGGTACCGTGCCCACCTGTCCGACGCCGTGCACCGGGTGCAGGACCGGATCGACTCGCAGTTCGCCGAGCCGTTGCCGCTCAACGACCTCGCGTCGACGGCCGGGGTGAGCGAGCGGACGCTGACCCGGTTGTTCGAACAGGCCACCGGGCGGACCCCGTTGCGGTACCAGCAGTTGCTGCGGGTGGAGCGGGCCGAGCACCTGATCGGCCACGGTTCCACCGTGGAGTCGGCGGCGCGGGCGGTGGGCTTCGCCGACGCCCGGATGCTGCGCCGGTTGCGGGCCCGGGCGTAGCGCCTTTGCTAGGCGTCCCGGACGAACACCAGTCCGTCGATCACGGCCCGCTGCGCCGGATCGAGCGGGGCGTAGCCGTACCAGGGCGACTCCCGCGGGGTGGCGTCGGGCAGCTGGCGGGGGTCGACGACGCACCCGTCCTCCGGCCGCGCATACAGCAGTCCTTCGAGGGTCTCCAGGGGCGGGGTGCCCACGTCGTGCTGCCGGAGCGTGCCGAGGGCGGTGGCCACGAAGGCGTACCCCTCACCCAGGCGGACATCGGCGATCGCGCCGGCGCTCCACCAGGACACCGGCTGCCCGCCCGTCCGCATGCTGCTCCGGCTCCGCTGCAGATGGCCGTTGTGCGCGTACACCAGCGTCGGCCGCCCTTCGTCGGCGGCCAGGGCGAGCAGGTTGGCGGCCATCATCGAGTCGCGGAGCGCCAGCAGCTTGGCCAGCCGGCCGGGGGAGGGGTCGGCCATCGCGGCGTGGTAGCGCAGGAGCCCGACGGCGGTGCGGGCCGACAGGCGGGCCCGCTCCGGCGCGACGAGTTGCGGCGCCTGCGCGTCGAGCAGCGCCGTCAGGTCGTCGGCCAGCAGCCGCAACTGCCCGGCGTCGGGGGTCCGGCCGGCGGACTGCGCCGGATCCATCATGGCGGCCGGATTCGTCCAGCGGTCGTCGGCGCCGAGCAGGCCGTCGAGCGTCGGAGCATCGCACGGCAGCAGGTCGGCGTCGGCCCCGGCGGCGAGGTAGGCGTGCAACGCGGTCAGGGCTAGCCGCGGACTGGCGCCACCGGTGATCTCCAAGGGGCCGTCGAATCCGGCGAACCGGACCTGCTCGCCGGCGGGCCGGCCGTCGTTGTAGGCCCGCATCCACCGCACCAGCTCACGGTTGCCGTCGAAGGCGCCCCACTCGTGGCTGAAGCCGCGGGTCATGACCTCGTCGAGGGTGCCCGTGCCGGACCTGACGTGGTCGTCCACGATCAGCGCCATCAGGCAGTCGATCTCGAGGGCGATCGTCCGGTATCCGGCCTGCTCGACGAGCTGGCGGAAGAGGTCGTTGCGGACGTCGAGCAGGGCTTCCGAGCCGTGGGTGGGCTCGCCCAGGGCCAGGAGCCGGGGCCGGGACGGGAGCAGCCGCATCACCGAAGGGGCACTAATCATGGACTCAACGCTATCGTTGAACCACCGGTTGAGACTTCTCTGCGATATGAGCTGACCATTGGCACCAAACCCTCAAGACGGGGTACGGCTGCGGCCGGTCGACCTGGCCCGCGGGCACGGCCTGTCGACCCAGGCGATCCGCAACTACGAGGCGGCCGGCATCCTGCCCGAGGCCGTACGCACGCCGTACGGCTACCGCACCTACACGCCGCGGCACGCGCAGGCCCTCCGGGCGTTCCTCGCCCTCGTTCCCGGCCACGGCCACGCGACGGCCACCGCGATCATGCGGGCGGTCAACTCCGACGCCGCCGGCGACGCGTTCCAGCTGATCGACGAGAGCCACGCCCAGCTGCTCGACGACCGCCACACCCTGCTGGCGGTCGAGGCCGCCCTCCGCGACCTGAATCCCGTGCCGCGGGAGTTCGGCGGCACGTTCGTCGGCCCGCTGTCCCGGCGGCTCGGTATCCGCCCGGCCACCCTGCGCAAATGGGAACGGGCCGGCCTGGTCCAGCCGCGCCGGGACCCGCGGACCGGCTACCGGGTCTACGGCGAGGCCGACGTCCGGGATGCCCGGCTGGCCCACCAGCTCCGGCGCGGCGGCTACCGGCTTGCGCAGATCGCGCCGGTGATCGCCCAGGTCCGCTCGGCCGGTGGCGTCGAGCCGCTGGAGGCGATGCTGCTCGACTGGCAGGCACGCCTCTCGGCCCACGGCCGCGCCCTTCTCACCGGCGCCGCCGCCCTGGACGCGTACATAGCAAGGCCAGACTTGCAAGGTCAAGCTTAGAAGTCTACCCTTCCGGGATGACTTCTGCCGCCCGCGAGACCGCCACCCGTCTGCGGGTCGGCGTCGGCGCCTTCAAGCGGCGCACCCAGGAAACGCTGAAGGAGGGCGCTCTGACCGTGCCGCAGCTGACGGCCCTGTCGCGGCTCGACCGGTTCGGTCCGGCCACCACGGCCGAGCTGGCCCGGCGCGA
Organism: uncultured Actinoplanes sp.; assembly: GCA_964236515.1. Classification (GTDB taxonomy): domain Bacteria; phylum Actinomycetota; class Actinomycetes; order Mycobacteriales; family Micromonosporaceae; genus Actinoplanes. The sequence goes on along the minus strand of CAXSDA010000006.1, from coordinate 18,443 downwards.
GCAGATCACCCCGCAGGCGATGGGGGCCACGATCGCCGGCCTGGAGCACCGCGACCTGGTCGTCCGGCAGCCGGATCCGGCCGACGGGCGCCGGGCGATCCTGAGCCTCACCCCGGCCGGTCGGACTGTGGTCGGCTCGGGTCGCAGCGCCGTCGTCGACCGGGTCGCCCTGGTGCTGGCCGAGTCGTTCACCGGCGAGGAGATCGCGACGCTCGACGCCGGCGCCCGGCTGCTCGAGCGTCTCGCGGAACTCCTGTGACCACACAGGCGCCGCCGGAGACCGCGTTCTCGTGGCGGTTCACCACGCCGTTGTTCATCGGTTCGGCGCTCAACCCGATCAACAGCTCGCTGATCGCCACCGCGCTGGTGCCGATCGCCCACGCCCTGGGCGTGTCCGTCGGGCAGACCGCCACGCTGGTCACGGCGCTGTACCTGGCCAGCGCGATCGCCCAGCCGACGGCGGGCAAGGCGGCCGAGGTGTTCGGCCCGCGGCGGGTGTTCCTGGCCGGCATCGGGCTCGTCGCCGCCGGCGGTCTGCTCGGCGGCTTCGCCCCGAACCTCGGCGCGCTGCTGATCAGCCGGGTCCTGATCGGACTGGGCACCTCGTGCGCCTATCCGACGGCCATGCTACTGATCCGCCGCCGCGCCCGCGACGCGGGCCTGGAGAAGCCGCCCGGCGGCGTGCTCGGCGGCCTGCAGATCGCCGGCATCGCCACCGCCTCGCTCGGGCTGCCGCTCGGCGGTGTCCTGGTCGGCGCGCTGGGCTGGCGCTCGGTCTTCCTCGTCAACGTTCCGGTCGCCCTGGTGGCCCTGGCGGCGACGCTGGCCTGGGTCTCACCCGACGGCCCGCTCGATCGCACCCGGCGGCCCCGGGAGGTGGCGGCCGACCTGGACGTCGCCGGCATCATCGGCTTCGCGGCGGCAATGGTCGCGCTGCTGTTGTTCCTGTTCGGCCTGCCCACCGCCCACTGGTACCTCGCCGGAATGTCGGCGGTGCTCTGGATCGCGCTGGTGTGGTGGGAGCTGCGGGCCGGCTCGCCGTTCCTCGACTTCCGTCTGCTGGCGAGCAACCGGGCGCTGACCCGGACGTACGTCCGCTTCGGACTTGTTCTGCTCTGTGTCTACGTCGTGCTGTACGGGATCACGCAGTGGGTGGAGACCGTCCGCGGTCTGACCGAGACCGAAGCCGGCCTGCTGCTTCTCCCGATGACGCTGGTCTCCGGTCTGGTCATCGCGCCGATCTCGAAGCGTAACCTCGTCCGCGGCCCGGTCGTCGCCGCCGCCCTGACCTGCCTGGTCGCCTCGGCCGCGATGCTGGTGCTCAGTGCCTCGGCCTGGATCGGCTGGGTCGTGGTCGTCACCGTCGTCTTCGGCGTCGCCATGGGTACGGCCGGCGCCGGCAACCAGACCGCCCTGTACGGCCAGGCAGCCGCCGAGCAGCTCGGCACCGCCTCGGGACTGCTGCGCACGTTCGGCTACCTCGGCTCGATCGGCGCGTCGGCCGTCACCGGCATCGTCTTCCACACCCGCGTCTCCGACCACGGCGTGCACCTGATCGCCTGGATCATCGTCGGCGCCGGCGTCGTCCTGACCGTGCTGACCGTCACCGACCGCGCCCTGCGCTCCTCCTGAGCCTCACAGGTCTTTCGCGAACAGTGCGGGCAGGCCGCCGCTGTGCAGGAACACGGTGACGCCCTCGGTGGGGATGCCGCCGGCGATCAGGCCGGCCATCGCCCGCCCGGTGTACGTCGGGTCGAGGAAGAGGCCCTCGGTCCGGGCGGCCAGCTTCAGCGCCTCCCGGACCCGCTCGGTCAAGGTGGCGTAGCCGGGGCCGATCTGGTTGGTGTCGATCTTCAGTGCGGCCGGGTCGACGTCGCCGGCCAGCCCGGCCACCGCCGCCCGGGCGTCCGGGACCGCGCCCACGTCCACGCCGTACACCCGGTCCGGCCCGAGCGCACGGACCAGCCCGGCCATCGTGCCGCCGGAGCCGACCGCGACCACCACCCGGTCGAATCCGGGATGCTGCTCCTCGATCTCGGCGGCACAGTCCACATAGCCCTGTGTCGACGCCCGGGTGGAACCGCCGAACGGGATCACGTACGGCCGGTCGTGCCGGGCCGCCTCCTCCTCCAGCGCGGCGTCGAGCGGCCGGTCGCCGGCCCACACGATCTCCGCCCCGGCCAGGGTGTCCAGAACCAGATTCCCGCGGTACGGCCGGGACGGCTCCCCGGACAGCACCAGCACGCACCGCAGTCCCAGCCGGGCCGCGGCGGCCGCGGTGAGCCGGGCATGGTTGCTCTGCGCCGCCCCGGCGGTGACCAGCGTGGCCGCGCCCGCCGCCAAGGCCCCGCCGCAGGTGTACTGCAGCTTGCGGATCTTGTTGCCGCCCCCGCCCAGCCCGACGAGGTCGTCCCGTTTGATCAGCAGGTGCTCCAGGCTGAGCGCGGCGGCCAGGCGCGGCGCCGCCTCCAGCGGAGTGGGCCAGGAGCCCAGTACGATCGGGGTAGCCACGTCCCGGAACCCTACTGACTCCGGCCGCCCGCGGGAAGATCAACTCACGGGTGGATGCGACCGCCGGCGTCGGACAGGCGGCCCCCGCGGCCACCCCAGCGCAACGCCACGATCTCGGCGGCGATGCTGATCGCGGTCTCCTCGGGCGTCCGCGCGCCCAGATCCAGCCCGATCGGCGAGGCCAGCCGGCCCAGCGCGTCCGGTGGCAGGTCACTGTCCCGCAGCCGTTTCAGCCGGTCGTCGTGGGTGCGCCGGGAACCCATCGCCCCCACGTAGGCCAAGGGCAGCCGCAGCGCCACGTCCAGCAGCGGCACGTCGAACTTCGGGTCGTGGGTGAGCACGCACACGGCGGTCCGCTCGTCCAGCCGCCCGGCGGCGGCCTCGCCCGTCAGGTAGCGGTGCGGCCAGTCGACCACCACCTCGTCGGCGGCCGGGAAGCGGCGGGCGGTGGCGAACACCGGCCGGGCGTCGACCACCGTGACCCGGTAGCCGAGGAACGCGCCCACCCGGGCGACCGCGGCGGCGTGGTCGGTGGCGCCGCAGACGATCATCCGGGCGGCCGGGGCGAACGACACCACCAGGATGTCCAGCCCGGCGCCGCGGCGCTCCCCGTCCGGGCCGTAGTGCAGCACCGCGGTCCGGCCGGCGGCCAGCAGACCGCGCCCGTCGTCGGTGGCGGCGTCGTCGGCCCGGTCGGAGCCGACCGAGCCCAGGCGGTCGTCCGGGGTCAGCACGATGTGCCGTCCGGGCCGGTCCAGCCGGGTCAGCAGGGCCACCGGGGCGCCGGCCTCGACCGCGGCGACCATCTGCGGCAGCTCGGGCATGGCCGTGGCCGACACCGGCAGCACGACCAGTTCGATGACGCCGCCGCAGGTCAGGCCAGCCGAGAAGGCGTCGTCGTCGGTGACGCCGAAGCGGACCGTACGCCCGGCGCCGGTCGCCGCCACCTCGCGGCACAGCTCGTACACCGCGGCCTCGACGCAGCCGCCGGACACGCTGCCGCTGACCTCGCCGTCCGGTCCGACCAGTATCGCCGCGCCGGCCGGCCGGGGCGCGCTGGCCCAGGTGGCGGTGACGATCGCCAGGCCCGCCGTCTCGCCGCTCTTCCATCGGCGCAGCAGGTCGCCGAGGATCTCACGCACGGGCGAGGTGTTCGGGGACGTCCACGTCGAAGTCGTCGGCCACGTCACCGACCGGCACCACCGCGACCTGGCCGGCGTGCGCGCGCAGGTAGTCGCGGGCCCCCCGGTCGCCGGTGGCGGACGCGGCCACGCCCGCCCAGTGGTCGCGGCCGAGCAGCACCGGGTGACCGCGGCGGTCGCCGTACCCACCGATGGCCAGCGCGTCCGGTCCGGCCAGAGCGGCCAGGCGGCCGACCGCCGCGGCCGTGACACCGGGCATGTCGGCCAGCAGGACCACCACCGCGTCGAACGTGACGTCCAGCGCGGACAGGCCGGCCCGCAGCGAGGACGCCATGCCGGTCGGCCAGCCGGGGTTGTCCACCGTCCGGGGCAGATCCGGCGCGGCCGCACGGACGTCGCCCGCGGCCGCGCCCAGCACGACCACCACGTCGTCGGCTCCGCCCCCGGTCAGGGCGCCCACCGCGTGCTGGACGAGCAGCCGGCCGTGCCACCTCACCAGCGCCTTGGGGCGGCCGAGCCGGCTTCCGCCGCCCGCCGCCAGCACCAGCCCGGTGACCGTCATCGACCGAGCGTATCGTCCTGACGGCATCCCGACTCAACGTCGACAAGGGCTGGTACCAGGCGTTTACCGTCGTGACATGAGAGTGGCGATCGCCGGCGCGGGACCGATCGGACTGTTCACCGCGGTGGCGCTGGCGCGGCGCGGCCACGACGTGACGGTGGTCGACCGCGACCCGGGGCCGGCCGCCGACGGCACCTGGGAACGGCGCGGCGTGATGCAGTTCCACCACCCGCACGGCCTGCGGGCCCAGGTGGCCGAGGCGCTGACGGCCGAGCTGCCGGACGTGCGGGACTCGCTGCTGGCGGCGGGCGCCGTCGAGGTCCGACTGACCGACGGCCCGCGCGCCGGCCTGGCGGTCGGCTGGCAGTGCCGGCGCAGCACGTTCGAACGGCACCTGCGGCAGGCGGCGGTGGCCGAGCCGGGCGTCACCCTGGTCGCCGGGCACGCGGACGAGGTGACCGCCGGCGGGCTGCGGGTGGACGGCGCCGAGATGCGGGCCGACCTGGTGATCGACGCGACCGGGCGCAACGGCCGGCTGGGCGGGGACGGCCGGGCGCCGGCCGAGGGCGCCGACTGCGGCCTGGCCTACGTGTCCCGCCAGTACGAGCTGCTCCCGGGCGCCACCCCCGGCCCGCTGAACAACCTGATCGGCCTGATGACCCGGTTCCCCGGCTACGTGGCCGGGATCTTCCTGCAGGACGCGGGAACGGTGTGCCTGGTCATCGCCCGGCGCAGCACCGACCGGGACCTGGCCGGCCTGCGCGAGGAGGCGGTCTTCGACGCGGCGGTCCGGATCATCCCGGGATTGGCCGAGTGGACCGATCCCGCGCGGTCCCGGCCGATCTCGCCGGTGCTGCCCGGTGGCCACCTGCACAACGCCTATCGCGGGCAACTCGGGCCGGACGGCCGGCTGCCGCGCCCGGGTCTCGTACATCTGGGCGACGCCGTGTGCACGACCAACCCGACGGCCGGCCGCGGCCTGGCCACCGGGCTGATGCAGGCGCGGGCGTTCGTCCGGCTGCTGGCCGAGCACGACGGCGACGTGCCCGCGGCCACGCTCGCGTTCGACGAGTGGTGCACCCGGTGGATCAAGCCGTGGTACGACGACCACATGGCCTGGGACCCGGACGAGATCGCGCTCCTGTCCGGTGCCGACGTCGACCTCAGCCGGCCGCTGACCTCGGGCTGGATCACCGCCGCGGTCGAGGCCGACCCGTCGCTGATGAGCGTGGCCGGGCCGTACTTCGGGATGTTCGCACTGCCGGAGACGCTGACCGCGATCGAACCGCGGGCCCGGGCGATCTACGAGACGGGCTGGCGGCCGGCCGTGCCCGCCGGTCCGACCGCCGGCGACCTGGCCGAGCTGATCCGGCGGACGGTTTCCCTGTCAGCGTCATGACATCAAGCCGCGGACGGCGGCCAGGCTCAGCGCCGTGCGCGGTTCGTAGGCGGTGCGCCAGATGCCGCCGTGCGCCGCCGCCACCGCTTCGTCGGCCGAGGCCGTCGCCGCCGCCGGGCGCGGCACCCGCAGCTGATGCACGAGCAGGATCGCCATCAACGTGTTGCCGGTGGCCGGTTCGAAGACCTCCACATCGAACAGATGCGCACCCGCGTACGCCGCCTTCAGCAGCCGGTTGCTCGTCACCGACCGGGTCCGGGTCGGTGGTGCGACGTTGAAGGCGACCACGCCGTCGCGCCGGGCGACCGTGGCCCGCCACCGCTGGAGCCGTTTGGCCAGCGCGTAGTTCGGCCCCTGCGGTGGAATCAGGCAGTCGCTGATGGCCGGGTCGCCGCCGTCCGGATAGTTGCGGCGCAGCAGCCGCCCGCCGGACACCGCCTGGCTCACCCGGACCCGCCTCGACCGGTGCACGTACCGCTCGGCCGACTGCGCCACCGCCTCCGGCGGCACCGCGAACACATCCGTCGGCGTGGCCAGAAAGGCCAGCGCGGTGTCGGGCCGCTGCTGTCTCAGCCGTACGGCCAGCGCGTCGGCCGCCGCCGAGAGCAGGACATAAGCGGTGCCCGGCGCGTACACGTAGTTGCCCAGCGCCAGCCGCCCCGGGAGATCGTCGATCAAGGCCGCCACCGCCGCCAGGCCGGTCACCAGGTCGGCCCCGTCCGCCGGGGTCACCAACGTGCCCGCGGAGGCCGCCGCCACCGCGCGGATCCGCCCGCTCATCCGCGGCAGATCGATGCCGGCAACCCTGCCGCCCCAGCCCAGCACCGCCGCCAGCGGGCCCATCTCGGCACCCGCGCCCAGCGCCACCACCGTCCAGCCGGACAGGTCGAGCCACTCCGGATTCCCCGCGACCTCGCGCACGGCCGCGGCCGCCGACGGTTCGAGCACGCCGGCGTCGAGCCACGCATCGAGCCGTCCCAGCAGCGCGTCGCCACGCAGGCGTTTCCCGCGGTAGGGCAGCGACAGCTCGGTCTCCGCCTTGCCGGTGCCGATGACGGTCTCGGTCCGGAGTGGATGGCCGCCGGGCGCGATCTCGATTGCCATCCGCCGGTGCAGCGACGCCAGTCCGGCCTCGGCGATGTCGTACCCGTCGGCCACGCCGGCCTCCACCAGCCGGCGGAAGTGCCGGATGTAGTGGCGACGCCAGTCGGTCTCCCGCTCGGCCGCCGCCGCCCCCGCCGGATCGGCCACCCGCAACGCGTCGGCCACCACCGCCCGGCCGAGCGCGGTGCTGCTGGGGCGCCCGTCCGGGCCGGCCGGGATCTCGACGGTGTGCACGCCTCAGTATTTACCCTTCCTACCTGGGTAGGAGGAAGCCTCCGACCGCGAGCCGTGACTGCGGCCTGCGGTCCGGCGACCCGGGCGCCCGGCGCGGCGAGCATCTACAGACATGACTACCGTGCTGCGCCGGGCGGCTCACTGGCACCGCCCCCTGATGTACTTCGCCTCGGCGTTGGCCGTCCTGGCCCTCGTCTCCGCGATCGGCATCTTCGCCGATCCGCGGATCGTGACCGGAGCGCCGATCTGGCTCAAGCCGTTCAAGTTCTCGGTGTCGTTCGTGCTGTACGCGACGGCACTCGCGTGGATGCTCTCGTTGCTGCCCCGCCGCAGCCGGACCGCCGAGTGGGCCGCGACGACCGTGGTCGCCGCGGGGGTGATCGAGATGGTGGCGGTCGTGACCCAGGTCGTCCGGGGCACGGCGAGCCACTTCAACGCCACCACGCCGTTCAACGCGCTCGTCTTCAACGTGATGGGCGCGACCGTGTCGGTGCTGTTCGCCGCCCATCTGGTCATCGCGCTGGTGCTGCTGGTCCGGCGGATCCCGGACCGGGTGGCGGCCACGGCCGTACGGCTGGGTCTGGGTCTGTCGGCGATCGGCATGCTCGCGGCCGTCCCCATGGTGCTGCCCATGCAGGACCCGGGCATCGCCGGGATCACCGGCGCGCACGCGGTCGGGGTGCGGGACGGCGGCCCCGGCCTCCCGGTGACCGACTGGAGCACGACCGGCGGCGACCTGCGCATCGGTCACTTCGTCGGGCTGCACGGCCTGCAGGCGCTGCCGATCCTGGCCTTCCTGCTGATCCGGTACGCCCCCAGGCTCGACACCCGCATCAAGGTCCGCCTGCTGCGCGTGGCGGCCGCCGCGTACGCACTGGTCGTCGGCCTGCTCACGTGGCAGGCCCTGCGTGGGCAGCCGCTGCTGCGGCCGGACGCGCTGACCCTGACCGTGGCCGGCGGCCTGGCGGTGGCGACGGCCCTGGCCACCGGGGCGGTCCTGTTGGCTGGACGGCGGCCGCGGCGGCCGGCCGGCGACGCCGAGCCGATCGGGGAGCCGGTTCGCGAGCTGCAGGTCCTAGGCTGACGGGCATGGGCTGGTTGGCGCGGCTGTTCGACGCCCGGGACACCCCTCTGCGGTGGTTGCTGCTCGACCTCAGCGGCATCAGCTACCTGGTCGTGAACGCCCACCACCCGCTCGGCCGCCAGCAACTGGTGCTGGCGGTGGTGGCGTTCACGACCGCGCTGGTCTGCTACCGGTGGCCGCTCGCGAACTTCGCCGCCCAGGCCGGCCTCCTGCTACTGGCCGTCGTGCTCATCGACGACCGGACGATCAATCAGGTCGGTGCCGGCTGGGCCCTGCTCGAGCTGACGCTCTGGGCGCCGCGGCTGCCGATCGTCTGGTGGGCGGCCGGCTCGCTGTTCGCGGTGCGGCTGTTCGATTCGGTCGGCGACCCCGCGGGCCGCCTGGTGAAGAACGTCTGGGGCGATGTCATCTTCGCCGGGCTGCCGCTGCTGCTCGGCCTGGTTATCCGGACCAGCCGCGAGCTGGCCGGGCAAGCCGAGCAGCGGGCGGCCAAGCAGCGGCTCCGCCTGGAGTCGGAGAACCGGGAGGCGCGGATCGGGGAGTGGGCGGCGATCGCCCGGGAGCTGCACGACGTGGTCGCCCATCACGTGGCGTCGATGGTGCTGCGGATCGGCGTCGCCCGGGACGTGCTGCCGGGGCTGGACCCGCGGGTCCGCGAGGTCTTCGACGACGTGCACGGCACCGGCTCGGCCGCGCTGGCCGACCTGCGCCGGCTGGTGGCGGTGCTGCGCACCCCGGAGGGCGTGCCGGGAGATCCGGCGCTGACCGCGATCGAGGCGTCGGCCCTGCCGGCCGCGCTGGACGCGGCGGTCGACCGGGCCCGGCAGGCCGGTGTCCGGGTCGAGGCCGAGGTCGACCCGGCCGTCGGCGCGCTGGACGGGCTGCGCGGGCTGGCGGTGCTGCGGCTGACCCAGGAGGCGCTGACCAACGTGGCCAAGCACGCCGGCACGGCGGCGCTGGCCCGGCTGACGGTGTCCGTCGAGGCCGGGACCGTGCACTGGGCGGTCGCCGACGACGGCCGGGGAACGGTCGCCGACGAGGTGCCGGCCGGCGGCGGGAACGGGCTCACCGGCATGCGGGAGCGGGTCGCGGTGCTCGGCGGTGAGTTGTCGGCCGGTCCGACCGGCACCGGCTGGCGGGTGGCGGCCACCTTGCCCGCCCCTGCGGTGGCGGCGTGATCCGCGTGCTGCTGGTGGACGACCAGCACCTGATCCGGGCCGGCCTGAGGATGCTGTGCGAGGCCCAGCCCGACCTGGAGGTGGTCGGCGAGGCGGAGAACGGGCGGGACGCGATCACGCTGGCCGCGCGGCTGCTGCCGGACGTGGTGGTGATGGACCTGCGCATGCCCGGGGTGGACGGGATCACCGCGACCAGCCGGATCCTGTCCGAGCGGCCGGCCACCCGGATCCTGGTGCTGACCACGTTCGGCGACGACGAGCACCTCTACCCGGCGCTCAACTCCGGCGCCTGCGGCTTCCTGCTCAAGGACGCGCCCCCGGCCGACCTGCTGGACGGCATCCGGCGGGCCGCTGCGGGGGAGAGCCCGTTCAGCCAGGAGGTGCTGAGCCGCCTGGTCAGCCGGGCGATGTCGGCGGGCACGGCCGCGCCGCGGACCTCCGATGCCGGCCTGACCGCCCGGGAGCAGGACGTCCTGGATCTGGTGGCCGAGGGCTGGTCCAACACCGAGATCGCCGACCGACTGCACATCGGCGTGACCACGGTCAAGACGCACATCACGAGCTTGATGACCAAGACCGGCAGCCCGAACCGAGTGCGGCTGGCCCTCTACGCCCGCGGGGCCTGAACGCGGAAAAAGGCCGGGAACCCGTGGCGGCGGGTTCCCGGCCCGGCTGTACATCGACGCTAGCGCGCGATCAGCCCTGGCGTCCGTTGAAGCGCGGGTTCTTCTTGTTGATCACGACCAGCCGGCCACGCCGGCGGGTGAGCACGGAGCCCGGCTTGTTCTTGAGCGAGCGAAGTGAGTTTCGAACCTTCATGGCTCACACAACGCCGATCCCGGTGGCCGCATTCCCCGCCGGGAGCACGTGGTCGGCCACCTTGTCGGTGCTCAGGCAGAGCGAGCAGACGTACGCGTCGTGGGTCGCGCAGGCCGCCATGTCCGGCCGCTCGTACTCCTGGTGGCAGACGTGGCAGGTGAGCTGTTCGCCCGACGGGTTCCCGAGCTCGTCGTACATCGCAAGGTCGATCCCGTCGTCCGTACGGCGCAGGTAGTACTTGCCTCGGGTGATCAGCGCGATCACCGGTGGCAGCACCACCGCCAGCACGATCGCCACCAGCGGGGAGTACGGCTTGAGCGTCGATCCCAGCGCCCCGAAGAAGGCGAGGATGGACAGACCGGCAGCGATGATCATGGAACCGAAGCCGACCGGATTGATCGCGTAGAGCATGCCGCGGCGGAACTCCGGCTTCTTCGGCGACAGCTTGAGCACGTACTTGTTGAACACGATGTCGGAGGCGACGACCACGATCCAGGCGATGCCGCAGTTGGCGTAGAAGCCGAGGATGGTGTTGAGGAAGCTGAACATGTTCGCTTCCATCAGCACCAGGGCGATGGCCAGGTTGACCGCGAGGAACACGATCCGCCCGGGGTAGTGCTTGGTCACCCGGGTGAACGAGTTCGTCCAGGCCAGCGAGCCCGAGTACGCGTTGGTCACGTTGATCTTGACCTGACTGATCACCACCAGCCCGACGGCCAGGGTCAGCGCCAGCCAGCCCGGCATGATGTCGCGGTAGATCTCCAGGAACTGGTGGACGGGCTGGTTGGCCACGCCCGCGCCGCCGGCCACGTTGGCGATGATGTACACCGCCAGGAACAGCCCGATCGCCTGCTTGATGGCGCCGAAGATGACCCAGCCGGGGCCGGCCAGGACCACCGCCGTCCACCACTTGCGGTTGTTCTCCGGCGTACGCGGCGGCATGAACCGCAGGTAGTCGATCTGCTCGGCGATCTGCGCGATCAGCGAGAGGCAGACGCCGGCGGCCAGCATGATCGAGCCCAGGCTGGTCGCGCCGTGGCCGTCCTCGCCGGAGTACGAGAAGAAGCTGCCGACCGACTCGGGGTGGCTGATCACCAGGTAGACGAACGGCAGCACCATCAGCACCAACCACAGTGGCGTCGTCCACACCTGCAACGTGGACAGCACCTTCATCCCGTAGATCACCAGCGGGAAGATGATCAGGGTGCTGGCGAGGTAGCCGAGCCAGAGCGGGATGTGCAGGCCGAGATTGAGGCCCTGGGCCATGATCGAGCCCTCGAGCGCGAAGAAGATGAAGGTGAACGTCGCGAAGATGACGTTGGTGACCACCGAGCCGTAGTAGCCGAATCCGCTGCCCCGGGTGATCAGGTCGAGGTCGAGGTTGTAGCGGGCGGCGTAGTAGGCCAGCGGGAAGCCGGTCAGGAAAATCACCACGGCGAAGACGCCGATGCCCCACAGCGCGTTCGTGGTGCCGTACGAGATGCCGATGTTCGCCCCGATCGCGAAGTCGGCCAGGTACGCGATCCCGCCCAGCGCCGAGACCGCCACCACCCCGGTCGACCAGCGGCGGTAGCTGCGCGGCGCGAACCGCAGGGTGTAGTCCTCCAGGGTTTCGTGGGTCGCGGTGCGGACGTCCGCGTCCGCGGTCTCGATGTCGGCTGCTTCCTGCGTCATGGGCCACCTCGGATCGGCTCGGATTCGGCCAACCTAGGAACGCTCTGTTACGGATCGATGACCATTGGTGGTCCGAATCCGCTCGACCTACAACCGGACCGCACCGGATCGGGGACCGGCGGCGCACCGCCGCGCCGGAAACCTGGAGGGACTACCGCTCCCTGACCCCGAAGGAACCCCCGGTGACGTTGTTCTCCGTCTCGCGTGCCCGCCGGCTGACCGCCGCCGTCGCGCTCGCCACCCTGCCGTTCCTGCCCGCCGCCAGCGCGGTCGCCGCCCTGCGCCCGGTGGCCGTGCCCGAAGGCGTGGTGGTCGGCGCGGACACGCCCGGCGCCATCCCGGGCCGTTACATGGTGCTGCTGAAGAACCCCGGTGCGGGGGTCGCCTCGGCCGAGAGCCTGGCCACCGGCAAGGTGGACCGGACGTACGCGGGGATCGGGGCCTTCTCCGCCCACCTGAGCCCGGTCGAGGCCCGGCGGCTGGCCGCCGATCCCGCGGTGGCGATGGTCGAACAGGTGCACCGCGTGCACATCGACACGTACGTGCAGACGCGTCCGATCTGGAACCTGGACCGGATCGACCAGCACAAGCTGCCGCTGTCCAAGACGTTCACGCCGACCGACGACGGCCGCTCGGTACACGCGTACGTGATCGACACCGGCATCCGGATCACCCACCTCGAGTTCGGCGGCCGCGCCCGGAACGGCTACGACTTCGTGGACGGCGACAGCACCGCCCAGGACTGCAACGGGCACGGCACGCACGTGGCCGGCACGATCGGCGGTACCCGATTCGGCGTGGCCAAGAAGGTCCAGCTGGTGGCCGTACGCGTCCTGGACTGCGCCGGGTCCGGGGACACCGAGACCGTCGCGGCCGGCGTGGACTGGGTGACCGGCCACGCGATCAAGCCGGCCGTGGCCAACATGAGCCTCGGCGGCGACCGGGACTCGATGCTCGACAGCGCGGTGGCCCGGTCGATCGCGTCCGGCGTGACCTACACGGTCGCGGCCGGCAACGACGGGAAGAACGCCGCGAACTACAGCCCGGCCGATGTGTCCACCGCGATCACCGTGGGCGCCACCGACAGCCGGGACCGGCGCGCGAGCTTCTCCAACTACGGGTCGGCGGTGGACATCTTCGCGCCCGGGGTGGGCATCTGGTCGGCGTACGCGTACAAGAACCGCAACGACATCATCGCCCAGCTGAGCGGCACCTCGATGGCCTCGCCGCACGTGGCCGGGGCGGCCGCGCTGGTCCTGGACGCCTACCCGGCCTGGACGCCGGCGCAGGTCCGCGCGTACCTGATCCGCACCAGCACCACCGGCCGGGTGACCAAGCGCGGTACCGGCTCGCCGAACCGCCTGCTCTTCGTGTCGCCGCCGGCGGTGGTGCCGGTGGTCGCCACGACCGCTCTCCCGGCCGCGCAGGCCGGGCAGCCTTACTCCTTCCAGTTCACCGTCACCAAGCCGCGCGCCGGCGCCTGGCGGGTGGTCTCCGGGACCCTTCCGGCCGGCCTGACGCTGACCCGGTCCGGACTGCTCTCCGGCACGCCGGCCGCGGACGGCGCGGCCACGGTGACCGTCGGCTTCACCGACTACGTCCCGAACAGCGCCGTCCGCCGCGTCACCCTGACGGTGAACCCGGCCTGACTTTCACCCACGTGAACCGGGCCGGACCTCGCCGAGGGCCGGCCCGTGCCGGTGTTCTCAGACGGCCGCGGCGGTCCGGCGGCGATCCCACAGGCGGGCCGCGCCGACCAGGACGGCGGCCCCGGCCATCGTCACCGCACCCCAGACCAGCAGCCCGCCGTCGGCGTCACCGTCGAACCACCGCACGTACGCCAGGACGGTCGCGGCGACGACCACCGCCACCCCCGGCAGCCCGGCCACCGCCCGCCGCTGCACCAGCCCGCGCACCGCGTCCGCCAGAACCAGCGCCGCCGCCACCGCGACCATGCCGAACGTGTACGACCGGACCGCCACCGGCACGTCGTCGCGATCGAGCCGGAACACGATCAGCAGCAGCGCCGCGCCCAGCACCAGGGCCAGGATCGCGCCCGCACCCACTTCCCACGCCCCCGGCAGCGGCCGCTCCCGGTCCTGCCGTTTACGCGGGATGTAGTCCCAGGCCCGGTCGGTGAACCACCGCCGGGCCAGCGCCCCGAACACCACCAGGGCAAGGAACACGGCGATCGGCCCGACCGCGTTGCCACCCGCGTAGGCCACGATGGCCGCGACCAGGGCGGCTACCGGCAGGCTGGTCAGCGCGCCGACCAGCCACCCGCGCCGGAACAGCGTGCGGCGCCTCGGGCAGGTCGAGCGGGTGAACCAACGGCTGGGTCTGCGGGTCGGGCAGGGCGACGACTTCCTCGATGTGGTTCATGCGTTCCTCCACGGGGTGCGATCGATGTAGGTGCTGCTGGAGGGGCGGGCGATGTCGTAGACCTTCTGGCGCGAGACGCCGAGGCGTCCGGCCACGGTGACGGCGCTGTAGTCGTCGAGGAGGGCCTCGACGGCCAGCGCCCGGATGGCGGAACTGCGCGAACTCAGGTGGGCGGTCAGCGCGCCCACCTCGGCGGCCAGCAGAGCCACCGCGAGGGCGCCGCCGAACGGCTTCGCCCAGTCCTCGTCGCCGCTGACGGCCGCGGCGTACAGCTCGTCGCCGCCGTCCTCGAGCGCGGCCCGGACGGCTGCGGGGCCCACGCCGGCGGCCTCGAACCGCTCGCCGGCGCCGGCGCGGGTGTCGGGCGACCGGTGGGCCAGGATCGCGTCCCAGCCCGTGTCACCCCCGGGTTGACGGCTCATGGGACAAGGATGTGTCACCCCGGGGGTGACTGTCAACCCCGGGGCGACAAACCTGTGTCTTGCTGTGAAGGCGAGGAAAGAACGCAAGAGCTGGAGCCTCGCGTCGACTGTTCCTGGTGAACGGGCCGACGCACGGTCCGGCGAGGGAGGAACACATGACGTCGATCAGCGCGGTGACCACCACGGCCACCACTCAGACGCACGGTCACCGGGGCAAGGACCCGATGGCGGCAGTCGCCGAGAAGCTCGGCCTCAGCAAGGACGATCTGAAGACACAGCTCAAGTCGGGCAAGAGCCTGGACGACGTCGCCACCGCCCAGGGCGTCTCGCACGACGACCTGATCGCCGCGATCAAGTCCGGCATGCCGGCCGACAAGGCGAGCGGCACCGACGCCGACGCGATGGCCGAGAAGATCGCCACCACCAAGGGAATGCCGAAGCCGCCGCCCGGTGGTGGGCCGGGCGGGCCGGGCGGGCCGAAGGGCAACAACAGCGGCATCCAGGACTCGAGCAAGCTGAGCAGCGTCTCGAAGCTGCTCGACATGGACTCCGACGACGTGTCCAGCCAGGCCACCAGCGCCAGCAGCCTGGTCAAGCTGCTGCAGAGCAAGGGCGTCGACCTGAGCTCGCTCAAGGGCGCCCTGAACAGCGGCGACCTCGTGGACACGTCTGCCTGACCGCATCACCGACGCACGGCCGGACTCAGATCCGGCCGGGCGTCGTGCGTTGTCTACAGTGGTACGCCCGCCGCGTACTTCTCCGCGATCGCGGCCGTCTCGGGCAGTTCGGCCTCGACCACCGGCAGGCCCGGGTCGGCCACATCGGCGCCGAGCTCGGTGAGCAGCTGCCGGAGCAACGCCTCGGCCGCGGCCGCCTGCGGGGCCACCCCGGCTGTCACCACCGGCACCGCTCGGACGCCGGCCAACCCGTTCGACGGAAGCTGGTCCAGCAGCACCTTGAGCAGCCCGGTGTAGCTGCCCTTGTACGTCGGGGTCGCGACCACCAGCACGTCGGCCGCGCGCAGGGTGGCGACTGAATCGGGGGCGGACAGGATCCCCGCGCCCAGCTCGCCGACCTCGATCACCTCGGGATCATCGGCCCCGGCCCGGGCGGCCAGGGCGGCGCCGACCGCGACGGCCAGGGCGCTGGTGCGGGACCCGGCACGCGGGTTGCCGGACACGACGACGATGCGGGTCATCGGACTCCTCGATCTCTTCTCGGCCGGCTCACGCGGCCGCGTCCTGGTGGTGCAGTTCGGTGTACCGGCCGTCGTGGTAGACCAGCGGCGTCACGCCCAGGTCGGCCAGGTGCTCGCCGCTCTCCGGGGTGGCCAGCACGATCGTGTGGTCACCGGCCTCGACGCGTTGGTGGATCCGGCAGACCAGGGTGGCCAGCACGCCCTCGAGCAGCGGCACACCGCCCGGCCCGGAGTGCCAGGCGCCGTGCGCGGCGAACCGGTCGATGCCGCGCGTCGCGAACGTCCGGGCCACCTGTTCCTGACCCTGGGCCAGCACGTGCACCGCGATGGTCTCGGCGGTCTGCACGGCCGGCCACGCCGACGCGGTGTGGGCCAGGCAGAAGGACACCAGCGGCGGGTCCAGTGAGACCGAGGTGAACGAGGTGGCGGTGAAGCCGGCCGGTGGCTCGCCCGGGGCGGTGACCACCACCACGGCGGCGGCGTGCCGGCGAAGCATCGCCCGGAAGAGATCGGCATCCACGATGGAGCTGACGGTCACGGCGTTCTCCCTCATGCGGTGCGCTGGTCGGTGGAGCACCCGCCCACCACGTTGCGTCGCCGGGCACGTGCTGTCAATGACGATCCCATATCCTAGTAAACCTATGGGGTGCAGCTAAGATGAACGGGTCCCCGTATGGTGCTGTCATGGCCGACGACTTCCACCAGAAGCTGCACCACATCGCGCCCGGCGGCCTGTCCGCCGACACCGCTCAGACAAGCGGCATGCTCCGGGTCGAGGCGATCAGCGTCCGGACCGTCGGCAGCCACGCGCTGTGGATGGGGGAGACCCATGTCGCCGCGTCCACCGCCAGCGACAACCACCACCACGGCGAGTCCGAGACCGCCATCTACGTGGTCTCCGGCCATCCGGTGTTCGTCTTCCACGACATCGATTCGGGCACCGAGACCAGGCTGGAGACCAAGCCCGGCGATTACGTGTACGTCCCGCCGTTCGTGCCGCACCGCGAGGAGAACCCCGACCGGGACGACGAGGCGGTCGTCGTGATCGCCCGCACCACGCAGGAGGCCGTCGTGGTCAACCTGCCGTCCCTGCGGCCGCCCGGCTCGACGTGATGGTGCCCGCATTCCCGCATGGTGGACAGGCCTTTGACCGACGGTGTTCGAGTCGCCACGATGGCATCATGCTGCGGAGTCTCCTCCTGACGACCCGCCTTGCCATCGATCTGCTGCGATGCGCAAGCGCCCGGTGTCCGCGCTGCCTCTGATCCAGTGGTGAACCACGGGTCTTTCCGCATACCCGTAAACCTATTTTTCCCATGGGATAAATGTCTTCGAGCGCCGCTGAGATCCGGCGCGCCCACCCTGTACACCGTCATGGAGGAACCCATGTCCGCTCTCGCCGTCACCGACCGCCGCGGCTCCACCCGCAAGCCGCGCGCCCACGCCGGCCATCTGTGGCCCGTCCCCGCCGCCACCCCGGCCGATTCCCCGGGCGCCGGCTCGCGAGATGCGGCCTTGCCGGGCACGGTCCTGCCGGATGCCGTCCTGCCGGATGCCGTCCTGCCGGATGCCGTCCTGCCGGGCGCCGCCTTGCCGGGCGCCGCCTTGCCGGGCGCCGTGGCCGCATCGGCGCCGGTCACCGTGAACATCACCATCGACGGCACCGACACCGCCGGGCGGGAGAGGGTGCTGGCCGCGCTGCGCGAGCTGGTCGCGGTCGCCGGGGGGACCGCCGAGGTGCGGCTGCACGGCGGCATCGGTGCCGCCGAGGCGGGGGACACCGGCCGACCGGCAGGGATCCACCTCGAGCCTCAGCCGCGCACGGTGGCCCGGGACGGGCGTCCGCTGCACCTGTCACGGCTGGAGTACGACCTGCTGCTGTTCCTGGCCCGGCACCCGCGCCAGGTCTTCAGCCGGGCGCAGCTGCTGACCCAGGTCTGGGGGCACACGCATACCACCCTGCGCACCGTGGACGTGCACGTCAGCCGCCTGCGCACCAAGCTCGACGGCCAGGACCTGATCACCACCGTGTACGGCCTGGGTTACCGCCTGGCCGACGACGTGCCGGTCACGATCGCCGGCTGACCGGCCGCCGTCGCCGCCGTCCGCGCGTGTCCCTGGCGTTTCTTAACCTCTTTCGCCTATCGTGTTGATAGGAATTGGCGGCGGAGGACGGGAGCATCATGGTGCGACGGACGGTGGCGGTGGTGGGCGGCGGGTGTTCCGGTGTCCTCGCCGCCCGGGAACTGCTTCGATGTACCGGCGACGACGTGATCCTGATCGAGCCGGGCGAACCCGGCGGTGGCCTCGCCTACGGCTCCGCCCAACCCTGGCACCTGCTCAACTCCCGCGCCGGCGCGATGAGTGCCGACCCCGACGACCCCGGCCACTTCGCCCGCTGGGCCGGCGCCGAGCCGCACGAGTTCCGCAGTCGGCAGGAGTACGGCCGCTACCTCCGCGAGATCTTCGCCGACACCGCAGCGGCCTACGCCGACCGCCTCGAGGTCCGGGCCGACAAGGCCACGGCGGTCCGCCCCGACGGCACCGTCGCCCTGGCCGGCGGCCACACCGTCCGCGCCGACAACGTCGTGCTGGCCACCGGCAACCCGGCGGCCGCGCACCCGGCCCGCGCCCTCGGCTTCGGTCCCCGCACCCCCGGCCGCACCAGCCCCGGCCCCGCCACGTCCGGTCCCACCACCCCCGACCCCACCACCCCCGACCCCGCCACGTCCGG